>NZ_SSSR01000001.1 GCF_009469695.1 Propionivibrio limicola | reverse complement strand
GCCGAACATCCGGTCAATCGTGTCGACGAACTCCTGCCTTGGGCCGTGGCAACGCAGATCGCCTCGCCTGACAACGCTTCAGCCTGATTCCGGTTTCAATTTCAAGACGGCGTTGGCAGAACGCTTACATTGCTTCGATAGAGAGCGCAAGTTAAACAGGCCGTCGGCGACTTGTCGCCTTCAGGCAATTTCAGTCTCGGCACCCGCCGCCTTCCGCCTTGGAGTGTAAATCGACGGGAGGAGCAATGGAACTGGTAGCGCTTCACAAACGCGTCATCGGACTCGATGTGCATCAGGCGCAGATCACGGCCTGCGCGATTATCGAAGAGGCCGACGGAACGCTTGCAAGCCTTCTTGGTCCGTTCAATGTGGGACGGATGGACGCTTATGGTGAAGTTGGCTACGCGCACAGCAAAAAGGCCACCCGGTTAGGGTGGCCTTCTTACATCAAGTGGTGCCGCTTGCCGGAATCGAACTGGCGACCTTTTCATTACGAATGAACTGCTCTACCAACTGAGCTAAAGCGGCTTAAACCAAAACTTGTTTAATCGTGTCTGAACTGCTTCAAGCATCAGACTGCCGGCGGGCCGGAAGCCTTGCACTGCTAGCCTTTGAGATCAGGTACCATAGCTGGCTGATCCAATTGCGAATCAGTTGCTCTACCAACTGAGCTACAACGGCGAAGAGGGTGTATTATAGTTGTTAGGGCTTGGCAAGGTCAACTATCTGTTGTGCCCAATGTTTCCTCAGCGCGTTTGTCGGGACGACTGCATGTGAATTACCAGCAGTCTGTTCCGGTGCCAGTCTTAACTCCGGTGCTACTTAGAGATAGTTTGCCGCAACTGTCAGAGGATTGTACTCCTGTCGGCGTCGCGCAGATGCGGTAGGAAGAGGAGCTCGGATTTGTGTTTGCAGTTGAGCCACAGACAGTCGCGCTGGTCGGATCAGCGTCGAATGCGAGGGTGTAAAACTCTTCTGAAGAGACAGTGTTTCCAATGCTTGAAGTTGAGCTAAGTGCCGGAGCGCTATAGGTCGAATTTTCTGTGTAGTACCGCTCCAGAGCTTGGCTGATGGAAAGAAGGGCTGCTTTCCCATCGCTACGACGACTCTTGCGCATGAATTCAGTGTAGTTGGGAAGCGCAATGCTGGCCAAAATGCCGATGATGACTACTGTGACCATCAGTTCGATGAGGGTAAATCCACGTTGTATTTTTTGTTTCATGATTTTTCCTCTAGTCATTCAAAATCTCGCGCCAAGAGATACGCCCTGCGACGGCTTGTCCGAGGTTGGCTTTATATGAATCCATTTCTCCATTGCTGCCTCCTTGATAGATTGTGCCTATTCCTTGGCCCTCTATCAGCAGGGTTCCTGATGGGGTTATGCCAACGTTTGATTTTCGTGCGCTTGCATAGGCCGAGGTTCCGCCGAAATTCAGCATGTCCTGTACTGCATTGAATGCTGACCACTGTAGTCGAGCACCAGTGAGCGCATCTACGTAATAGTCCCAACCCGTTCCGCCTGCCTCGCAAGCATCTCCCGAGGGAATCGTGCTGGTGAATTTCAGAATGCCTCCGCCGAGAATTTGTGGGTTGAAAACAATACGTTCCTTACTCTCGGGAAGATTTATATACCAGCCGTCTTTTGCGCCTGCTCCTTCCCATGCAACAGGGTTTGAGGAAACTGTCCGGTACGATTCGCCTCCCGTGCTAACTGTGTAGCTGTTGACGGTCTGTTGTTGTAAGCTCGAGTGGCTGGTTGAGGAAACGGTGCTGCCGCTCATTTTGTCCCAGACGCCATAGATGGACTGGACTTGGGTTGTCGAAGGATCGGTATTCGCGATGTAGCTACCTGTTCCGAAAATTACGACTACCCCGCCGGATGGATGCAGAATGACGTCGGGGGCTGTGGTAATTGGTTGGCGTGCCGGGGTCGATTGTTCGTCCATGGCAACGTAAAGTGGCAATGGGTCCGAAGATGACCCGAAAGCGGTTGCCCAGCTATTTGTATTGTCGGATGTGAAATCGATCCGCCACAGGTTGCCCTTCAGGTCTCCCCCATAGATATAGTCGACTGTTCCATCGGCATCGATGTCGATAGGTGCCACCTCTGAAAGACCGTTAGGATTGGCGGCATCGGTTTCGTTTAGTGCGATTTTCTTTACAAGATAGCCGGTGTCTGCGTCGAGAATGTACAGAGCCGCATCTCCGGTGCCTCGATAGCCATCCGCCTCAGTATTGTGGTAACCGTTGCCGAAAACAACATACCATTTCCATGTGCTACAGAATTTCGGTGTGGCAGACGAAGAGTTATCTCTCTCCGTACAAAGCTTAACGATGTATGGGCGGCTATACGTATAACCCAGTTCAGAATCTCCTGTAATCGTTGCAGAGGTAGAGTTTCCGTCGTGGTCGTGGTCTAGAAATTCCCATTTGACAATGGACGAGGCATTGGCCTCGGAGAAGTTGCTCGGATTCGTGATGTCTAGCGCGTATATTCCTTGCCCCCCTCCTGAAAGCCCTCCAACGAGAATTGTTTTCCATGTATCTGCTCCTGTGCCGCCTGCGCAAGAGCCTGTGCAGATATCGCCAAACGTCGGTGTGCCATCTACGTAGTAATGATGAGGATTGGTTGCTTTCCCGTAGTCATTGCGAGTGAGAGCACTTAGCAGTGGTACGCCGCTCCGGGTGCGATACATTTCACTTGGAACGTAGGCTAATAGTTCAACCCCCGTGAGCGCGTTAAAACCATGGAGCATGCCGTCGTTGGCGCCTACATAAAGCATTTTTGTGCGGTTAGCCTTTGTGTTACTAAAAAGGGCATAAGACGCATCGCCATATCCAAAATTTGGTTTCCCAACAAATTGGGCTTGAGAATTGACGATATCCCCAAGCCGGTTGACGGTAGTTGTGCCGGTAATCGTGGGACGTGTCCGCATACCAGTGACGTCGTCGCCACGCAAGAAGGTGGTGCGGTCACTACCTAGATTGTCTATCGTGCCGCCAGCATTTTTGTTCAAAGATGTTCGCAACGTCATTGGCGTGCTATTAGTCATGCTATCCCATTGAAATGGAATGCCTCTGCCGCTTGTTTTGTCTACGTCATACGTCAAGATTGTCCGGCTACTGCCAGAAGCCGTTGCCAGTTGCTGTTGCGCTTGCCAAGTGACAGCAGACAATCCACTGGATGTAACGGGGTAGGCGTTAAGTTCGCCCGACCAAACCCCGCTCCTGAAACGCGACTGATAAATCAGAGTGCCTGACTGAAGCGAATAAGAATTTGTCGATAAAGACGCCGATGTGCCCGAGTCATCGCTGATTTTTGCCATTGCCTTATCCATTTGCGTTTGCATCTTCAGCGGATTGACAACCAGGAAGTAGTTGTCCGGAACGCCATCGCCATCAGCGTCCCATTCTGTACTTTCGGGAATGTTGTTACTGTTGGCATCGGAAAAGCCTCCAAATTTGGCGGCGTACCACAGTGGGTCCTCTAAAAGAGTACCAGCGGTTGTATTGCTGCTAGGAGTGAACGTACGTGACGAGCTGAGCGGTAGTGCTGCTCCACTAGTGTTGGGGGTGTCAAGGAAATAGTCGGGATCGGAACCAGCCGAGGTGTCGACGTCTCTTACCTCAAGATAGACGCCATCGGCAGTGGTGCCCGAGATGACATATCCCATGTGTTGAATAATTCCGCCCGCCGCATAGTCGGAGCTTAATGAAACAGAAATGGTATTGTTCGCATTGAGTCTAACTTCGTAGGTTGCAATCGCATCCATGTCATGATCGGCGCCTTGCTCAACGTCTTCATAGTTGATGCGGAACTTATAGTAGGGGCGTCCTTCATTCACCGCAGCGTTTGTGTTGCCTGCCGTGGTGTTGTTGATCGTTTCAACATAGAAGTCGACTATTTGATCCGTTGGCTGGAAATCCCCCTGTGTTGCACTGATGCTTGAACCTCCGACGGATTTTGCGAAGGGTACAAGGCTGACTTTTTTGCCCCCCACCAGTATTTCGATTTTCGGTAATGCTGGCGCTAAAGCAATCGAATAGGTAGATGCTTTTTGGTTTCCAGTTGCTGTGTTTATGTCATGTGTTTTTGCAAAATAGGCCACGCTGGCTACGGAGTAGCTGCCTTGACGGGTAGGTTCTCCCGGTGCCAATCCTCTAATGTTGCCGAAACTACCAGCTGATTTGACTGTTGGGGCGCCGTCGTAGGTGCCAGCTGACTGACCTATAAATATGTTCTTGGTTACACCGCTTCCAAACTCAATTTCCCAAATGTTTTGTCCGGTAGTCGTTGTGCTGAATTCTGTGATGTCTCCTGCGAAGCCTCCAAAATAAGAGCCGGGTACCTGATCGGAGTCAAACGACGGATAAACGTCGCTGACGAGCATGAAATAAGGCTTTGCACAACTTGGGTAGTTGTTGGCTCCATAGGGGTCTGTGTTTGTGCCCCAGGTGACTTTCGGGAGTCCAAGGCCATCATCTTTGGTGCTGGTGCCGACAAAATCACTCGTCGCGCTTGTTTTTCCGGTGAAGTAGCGCAGGCCTTCATACATCATTTCGCCAAGAGGATTGCCCCACATCTCGCATTCGCCATCATTGATTTGACGGTTTGTAATCCATCCACATGAATAGCTATATGGTGAGAAGCCAGTTATTTTGAGCCGGTCAATAGTGCCAATAACGCCTCTTACACATTGACTCGTTCCTGATTCTCCACATGTTGTTCCTGATTCCTTGAAGCTTCCTGTGGAGCTTTCTATTTCATTAACGATTGAGCTTACTTCTTTTCTAAGAATACCGCCTTTAGTGTTTTTGTCATACGATCCAGTGATTAGTCCAAAATACATCCCGTTATTCTGGCCATATTTATGTAGCAGTCCTGTCGGCTTGTAGACGATTGGCGATGTTCCGTAGCCTTGACAGTTGCTCTCCCTTCCCCGGTTGTTTTCCGTACCTACATCGGGGATGGTTTTGCATACTTCCACCCGAACGTTGTAATCCGTAATGGCCGATGCCGGTACGTTTATTTTCTCATACAAATAGTAATTGTCTTCGCCGGTTCTTTCGTGGTGGCGGAATTTGATCGTATGAGTTCCGGCGGCGAGTGTTACATCGATCGAATGAGCGGATGGGTCTGATGATTTTCCATGGCCGCCATACCAACCGATGCGTTGAGTCCCATCAATGAACAGATCAATCGCATCGTCGCCATCAATTCCGAATGTGTAAGTGGCGGCGGTCGGGGTGTTTAGCGTGCCCGTAAAGACTGTCATGTAGTTGTCGTTAGAGCAGGTGCCTAAGGTTGGTGCCCCCTGGGTAAATGGGTTGCCCGAACCATTTATGCTGCTTATGGAACCTGTTCCACAACGGCGCGACAGTGTCCCATAGTTAACTTCCATCGAATCAAAGGCCGATTGTGATGTGGGTGAAGCTTCTTCCGCTGTGTTGTAGGTCGTCTGAGTCATGTTGCTCAGGCCATTAGTGTTGCTTGCCGGAACAATGGACCAGATCGTGCCAGCGCTTGTCGCACAGGCCGGGCCGCTATTACCTGAAAGACACTTGTCTCCGGCCACCGGTTGTTCGATTGAGAGCCATTCCCATACGCGGTACTTGCTGTCATTTAACACTCGCAGTAGCGGGCGACTCGTATCAGACGTCAAAGTAACATTCGCAAAAATGTGGCGATAACCAACGACGGGTAAGCTCAATGGAGTGTATTCGCGTATGTCGTAACCATCGTAGGCTACGCTTGTATATTCCTTGCCCCAAGAATGAGCGTCTTGAGGAATGAATGAGCGTTCGAGAATGGTCTGTGTTGTGGTATCGGTGCTTCGTTTTCCACCATAGAAAACCTTTCGCAAAGCGTCTATCCGTGATGTGGTCAAGTAGTTAAGAAAGTCGCCACTCCAATAGCCATCGTTAGCGCCTGTGCATTTCTTATTTGCGGTTATGGCGACCGGGGTGAATATCCCGCCGCTGTAGTCGTAACATTTGTAAGAGTCAAAATTGCCAAGATAATCGATGCTTGGCTTGTAAAATTGTTCAATGATTCCGTCGCCGTCCAGGTCGGAGTAGTCGTTATATGCTTCGTAATAGAGTTTGTGGTCACGAGCCATCGTGAGCATGACTAATGGGGGCTGGCTTGCTGTCAGATATAGCGGCCCTTGCGCCAGGCTTGTTGCGTTGGCAGGTGTTATGAACATCGGCGCAATGAGCAATCCCCATGGGATGGTTTTCGAGATTGTCTTTGTCAATGGGCGAATATCGGGCATCACGTATTTCTCCTAGCAAATCGGTTTGTTTGCTAATTCAATATTGTCTGTAGTTTCCCTGGAGCATTACTCTGGTCGTCGTGGATTTGCCGAAACCCACTGCGGTGACACGATAGACATATTTTTGCTCGGGTTGGCCTTGGGACGTTTTGAGCGAGGCTGCGTTGGGAATCTTGAGGACTTCGATGATGTATCTAGGGAGTGCTCCGACAGCCTGCGAACCACTTACATTCAGCGAGGAAGCGCCTGTGATATCTCCGTAAGCGATGCTTTTTCCGCTGTTTGCGCCAGAAATCCACCCTGTGTCGTTTTGTTTTATTTCCAGTTCTTCCCAGATCGGGCTACAGTCCCCTGACGCAGAAGTGTCCGTGCACAGGTTTGGCAAACACAGGCCAGCACCTTTGGCGTCCGACGATGAACTGCATCCGGAAACAAATCCCGTTTCACCATTGATTCGGATGCCGGCGATGATTTCGCGCTCGGCGTCACGCAAGGCTGATTCAGCCGCTTGAAAGGCTACATTCCAGTCCCGCGTATTGCTAATCATCCGTTCTTCCAGAATGCTGGTTCTCATGAGAGAAATGACCAGAATCGTCAACACGACCAGAAAGAGCATTGCGGAGATAAGGACAAATCCGCTTTGTTGGGTTGTCTGGTGGGTCTCACAACTTTTCAATTTGGAAACTCCTGAAGATTAGGGAGTACGGTTACGTACAGTGGCTGTCTCAGTAAATACCTTACGAATTTTGCGGTCGGAAGCGGTAGTGTTTGTCCCGTTATATTCATAGGACTGCACTGATGAACTGATGTTGTCCTTTAGTGAAGTGACAAGCAGCGAAACGCGCACGGAAACTACTTTCGACCAGTCTGCTACCGAGTTTGCTGAAGCAAAGCTGTCGGCTGACCGATCCCCGTTGCTGTCAATTCCATAAGTAATCTGCATGTTTTCCACGCCCTGAATAAGCTCTCGTTTTTCGGGAGTTCCATTTGTTTGACCCGTAAGGCTGAGAACGTACAGTGATCGTCCGTTTCCGACGCTGCTGGCAGCGATGAAGTAGGCGTTTGAGTAGATCCGCAACAGAGATGAGCCTGGCTTGAATTGATAGGATTTCTCTGCTCCGCAGCTTGCTCCGAGGTACTTAGTGCAATTCCCAGGGGCGCCGGTGCCTGTGTTGTGCACAACATTTGTCTTGGTTGAACTTGCGGGGCCTGTCATTTGGAAAACTGCGGTGTGTGCACAATCGGTAATAAGCAAGATTTCTCCTGCGGGAAGGTTGTGGGTATTTGTATTGATCTGGGCTGAGGGCGGATTGTGGGACTGAACCACAAGTTCATTTGAAGGATCAATACCGAGAAGTACGATTGCATCGGTTCCTGCAATTATTCCCGCGCCGGTAAGTGCGCTTGGGAATGTGCTTACACCGCCTTCGTACCCAATGACTGGGGTAGCGAAATTCAGAAATGGACTAGAACTGCCACCGTTCACGACATTTGCGAATGTCGTCAGATCGCCGCACCCATTGTAGCCAGCCATGCGGATGTCACGGGTGATCGCATCCATCGCGAAACGCCCATTTTCTTGTAGGCGGGCGAAGTCCTCCTGGTAACGGAAGCTGCCACGCATGCTCAGATAAAGTCCGGCGATGATTGCAGTCATGAAGAGGCCGATCGCCAAGGCGATCATGAGCTCAACCAACGTTATGCCATGTTGTTCTTTTGTTAAAGGAAACGAAGTCATGGTTCAAATCTCAGGATAAATGTCTTGTTTGGAGTGCCTCCCTTGTTTTCGTCCCAAGAGATTGATATGGCATACCAGCTCGAGCTGCCGTCCTTGCAGACGGCTCCAGAGCCTTTGGGTAAGAGTTTGCTGTTTTGCTCATGCCAAATACAGGCGTCCCTTTGGGCAATCTGGGCTGCTGTGCAAGCCGAAGTGCATGCCCCACAAGAGCCAAGAGTTGATGTGGCGACCCCAACATTGCCATTGATGTTGATGGGGCACGTGGAGCTTGATCCAGGGGGAACGATAGCGTTGTAACTCCCGTCCTTTATGCCAGCCATATTCGCGCGCATTCTGTCAGCCATGTCGTAGGCTTGGGCGACTGCCATCGTTCTTAGCCCGGAGGTGGCGTTGGCTTGCAAGCTTTTGAGCATGAGGGATATAAGGCCCATCAGTCCGAAGCTGACAATGGCAACGGTGACGAGTACTTCTATCAGGGAAAATCCCGAAGAATTGGCTTTATTGTGGCAATACATCATGGTGTTTTATGAGCAACTTGATGTGGTGGTTTTTAATGAAACGCGTCCGGTAATCAGGATTTCGATTTCGCGTCCGAAGGATCCTGCACGGTCATCGCATATTTTGATAACCCCTGTTGTCGAAGAGGATGATGCACCATTGGGACGGAACTGAAGGTAGCGAAGCTCGCTGAATCCTGATGCCGTCAAGGTGATCTTTTTCGTTGAGGCTGACGGAACTACGCGAAGGATCGTGTCGCCTGAATCGATTTGACCGTAAGGCGAAACATCCGAAAAAATTATGCGCCCACCGGACCAGTCTGATCCTGATGTGGCGCACGTTGTGCCGTTATTGCTAATACACAGAGAAACACGGCGGCCTCTGCGTGCCGCCTCGGTGCGTGCGAGCGCCAAATCCGACATCAGGTCATTGGTTTCGGTAGCGAGGCGGCTATTTTTTACAATGGTCGAGAAGGACGGTGCCGCAATCGCCAGAACGATTGCTAGTACGGCAATCGTTACCAGCATTTCTATTAGCGTAAAGCCCCGATGTATCTGAAATGTACTCATGACTCCTCCTAGACTGCAATCGTAGATAACCGTATTGCAAGGCGGAGGGGTTTGCAGACGAAAGGCGTTGTCGGGCTGATTAGCGGATGATGCCGTAGGGTGTTTGGTGCTGGTGATGGGTAATAATCACATCTCTATGAAAATACAGCGTTATCTCATTTTTCTTGCATGTGGAGTCTCTTTGCTCGTGCATGCCATAGCGTTGCTGTGGAGTCCATGTTGGTTGGGCGGTAACAGCATTCCCGCAAAGGCGTTGCGTAGCAAGTTAGAGGTGAGAGTGCCGGGTACTGCTCGGTTGCTTGGCGTTCCGGATGCGGCAATCGGGGCAACTAATGACAAAAAAGAAGTGCAGTTTGGGGCTGGGGCGGCATCAGGGGTGAGTGATGAAGTGAGTAAATCTGCTGTTTCGACATCAAGCGAAATGACGTTGAAGGATTTCTCGCCATTGCCGATGGTTTCTCTTGATAGCTATCTCCCAGTCAGTGTGTTGACCGTTCCTCCAGGCCCGATTGATTCTATAGACGTGGTGCCTCCCGGCTTTCGTTCGCAGGGGTTGGTTGGCAGCGTTGAACTGCTGCTACTAATTTCCTCTGATGGGGTCGTAGACGACGTGCTGGTAATGAGTTCGAGCCTTCCAGAACCCGTTGTCCAATACGCCAAGCAGGCGTTCAGGCAAACTCGATTTTCCCCTGGGGTGATCAATACAACATCTGTACGCAGCCGTGTTCGTTTCGCTTTGTCGCCTGTGTCGGTGATCTTTGGCGCAAATTCGGAGTCTGGGGCGTCAGCAAAAAATCGTACAAGATAGGTCGATTATTCGTTCTCTATAAGGATGATGGGAGCGGAAACGAAACCCGCTCTTCTTTGCCTTCAAACTCGATTACGGTCGCTGGGGTAATGGACTTGATGTAAGTGACGATACGTTCGATGAGGATTTCAGGAGCGGAAGCGCCGGCAGTAACTGCGATCGCCTTTTTGCCTAAAAACCACTGGGTATCGATTTCTGCGGCGTGTTCGACCATATAAGCAGGCTTGCCTAACTTTTCGGCAATTTCGCGCAATCTGTTTGAATTTGAACTGTTAGGAGAGCCGACAACAATGACGATATCGCACTGATCTGCAAGCGCCTTGATAGCGTCTTGCCGATTTTGCGTCGCGTAGCAGATGTCTTCTTTCTTCGGGCCGGCTATGTCTGGAAACCTGGTTTTTAGTACGGAGATGATTTCTCTGGCGTCATCAACAGAGAGTGTTGTTTGTGTTACGTATGCCAGATTGGCAGAGTTCTGAACGACAAGGTCGCGAATGTCGTCAGCCTTTTCGATCAAATACATTCCGTCAGTGCATTGCCCCATCGTGCCTTCGACTTCAGGGTGGCCCTTGTGGCCGATCATGATGATTTCGCGTCCTTCTTTGCGCATGCGGGCGACTTCGAGGTGAACCTTGGTGACGAGTGGGCAGGTGGCGTCGAAGACTTTCAGGCCGCGCGCGGCGGCGTCAGCGCGCACGACTTGCGATACGCCGTGCGCGCTGAAGATGACGGTGGCACCGGTGGGTACCTCGTCGAGTTCGTCGACAAAAATGGCGCCTTTGGCGCGCAGGCTGTCGCAGACGAACTTGTTGTGCACGACTTCATGCCGGACGTAAATCGGCGCGCCGAATTTTTCGATGGCGCGCTCGACGATGGCGATGGCGCGTTCGACGCCCGCGCAGAAGCCGCGCGGGTTGGCAAGGATGATTTGCATGAGGCGCCTACTTTGTTTGGTTTGGACTGGATTCGACCGCGTTGTCGCTTGTCGGTTTCCCGAAAAGTTGATCCCAGATCAGCAGGGCGGCGCCGAGCGTGATGGCCGAGTCGGCGATGTTGAACGCGGGCCAGTAGTAGCCGGCCGCGTGCCACTGAATGAAGTCGACAACGACGCCGAAGCGAATGCGATCGATCACGTTGCCGAGCGCGCCGCCGAGGACGAGGGTGAGCGCCAGCGAGAGCCGGAATTCGTTGCGGTGCTGCCGGAGCAGATAAACGATCCAGCCGGAAACGCCGAGGGCGAGAGCGGTGAAGAACCAGCGCTGCCAGCCGCCAGCATCCGACAGGAAGCTGAAGGCGGCACCGGGGTTGAAGGCGAGCACCCAGTTGAAGAAGGGCGCGACGTAGCGCGTCTCCCCCGGTCGCATGGCGCCGAGCACGATCCATTTGCTGAGCTGGTCGAGCAGGATGACGAGTCCGGCCAGCCACAGCCACGGTTTGATGCTACGCGCAGGCACGATCTTCACCTTCGCCGTGCAGGTTGCTTGCACAACGGCCGCAGATTTCGGGATGCTCGGGGTTGCTGCCGACATCCTCTCGGACATGCCAGCAGCGCTCGCATTTACCGTGCGTGAGCGGTGCGCATTCGACCTTGTCTTCCCCGCGCAGGACCGTCGTCTTCGAGCAGATGAAGACGAAGCGCAGGTCGTCGCCGAGCGAGGTCAGGAGGTCGTGCTTTTCGCCGTCGGCGTGCAGCGTGACTTCGGCTTGCAGCGACGAGCCGATCTTGCCGGCGATGCGCAGTTCTTCCAGCGCGCGGGTGACTTCAGCGCGGTAGCCGCGGATCTTGCTCCATTTGTCGATGAGTGTCGCTTCGTCGGCGAGTTGCGGCAGCGGCTGCCAAGTCTCGAACATGATGGAGGCGTCGGCGTTGCCGGAGAGGGTTTGCCAGACTTCTTCGGCGGTGAAGGTGAGGATCGGCGCCATCAGTTTCACGAAGGTCTGCATGATGTGCCAGAGCGCGCTTTGCGCGGCGCGGCGAGCCTTCGAGTTGGCGGCCGAGGTGTAGAGGCGATCCTTGAGGATGTCGAGGTAGAAGCCGCCGAGGTCTTCCGAGCAGTAGGTTTGCAGGGATTGGACGACGCGGTGGAACTCGTATTTGCCGTAGTCGGCTTCGCACTGGAGCTGGAGCTGGCGCGTCATGGCCAGCGCGTAGCGGTCGATTTCGAGCCATTCATCGAACGGCAGCATGTCCTTGGCAGCGTCGAAATCAGACGTGTTGGCGAGCAGGAAGCGCAGCGTGTTGCGGATGCGGCGGTAGGCTTCGACGACGCGCTTCAGGATTTCGTCGGAAATCGACAGTTCTCCCGAGTAGTCGGTCGCCGCCGTCCACAGGCGCAGGATGTCGGCGCCGAGCGTGTCGGACACTTTTTGCGGGGCGACGACGTTGCCCTTGGACTTCGACATCTTGAGCCCCTTGCCGTCGACGACGAAGCCGTGCGTCAGCAGCGCCTTGTAGGGCGCGCGGCCGTCAATGGCGCAGCCGGTGAGCAGCGAGCTCTGGAACCAGCCGCGGTGCTGGTCGGAGCCTTCGAGATAGAGGTCGGCCGGGAAGGCGCATTGCGCTTCGTGCGAGCCGCGCATGACGCTGGAGTGGGTGACGCCGGAGTCGAACCACACATCGAGCGTATCGCTCATCTTGCGATACTGGTCCGCTTCGACACCGAGCAGTTCCTTCGCATCGAGCGAGAACCAGGCTTCGATGCCGGCCTTCTCGACGCGCAGCGCGACTTCCTCGATCAGCTCGGGCGTGCGCGGATGCAGCGCGCCGGTTTCCTTGTGCAGGAAGAAGGGGATCGGCACACCCCAGTTGCGCTGACGGGAAACGCACCAGTCCGGACGCGTCTTCATCATCGCCTCAAGACGGGCACGGCCCCAGGAGGGGAAGAATTGCGTTTCGTCGACGGCGCGCTCGGCGATCCAGCGCAGCGTGGCGGCGTCTTCCTTGTCCTTGTGCTCCATGCCGATGAACCATTGCGTCGTGGCGCGGAAGATGATCGGCGTCTTGTGGCGCCAGCAGTGCGGGTAGCTGTGGGTGATTTTCTCGACTTTGAGCAAGCGGCCTTTGGCTTCCAATTCTTGCAGGACAAGCGGGTTGGCTTCCCATACCGTCTTGCCAGCGAGTTCGGATACAGACAGTGCCGGCGTGTTGCCGAGGAATTTACCGTCGTCACCAACCGGGTTATTGACCGGCAGGCCGTAAACTTTGCCAATCAGGTAGTCGTCGACGCCGTGTGCGGGCGCGGTGTGCACGAGGCCGGTACCGGCTTCGAGCGTGACGTGCGTGCCGCAGATGATGGTGACGTCGCGTTCCTGGAACGGGTGCTTGAGCAGGACGTGTTCCAGCGCGGCCCCCTTGGCAGAGCCGATGACCGTCGTCTCACCTTCGTTGAAGCCGTAGCGCTTGAGGCTGGCTTCGGCGAGTTCACGGACGAGGATCAGCGCACCTTTCGGTGTTTCGATCAGGTCGTAAGTGAATTCAGGGTGGGCGCTGACGGCTTCGTTGGCGGGCAGCGTCCACGGGGTTGTCGTCCAGATGACGGCAAAGGCGGGGCCGCGCAGGTGGGTGAGGCCGAAAGCCTGGGCGACCTTGTCGGCATGGTTCGGATGGACTTCGAAGGCGACGTCGATGGCTTGCGAGGTCTTGTCTTCATACTCGACTTCGGCTTCGGCAAGCGCCGAACCGCAGTCCATACACCAGTTGACCGGCTTCAGCCCCTGATAGAGGTAGCCCTTGTCGAGAATCTTGCCGAGGGCGCGGATTTCGTCGGCCTCGGTCTTGAAGTTCATTGTCAGGTACGGGTTGTCCCACTCGCCGAGGACGCCCAAGCGGATGAAGTCCTTCTTCTGGCGCTCGACCTGTTCGGCGGCGTAGGCGCGGCATAACTCACGCACCTTGTCGCCGGGGATGTGCTTGCCATGCACCTTTTCGATCTGGTGCTCGATCGGCAGGCCGTGGCAGTCCCAGCCGGGCACGTAGGGCGCATCGAAACCGGCGAGCGTCTTCGAACGGACGATGATGTCCTTGAGAATCTTGTTGACGGCATGGCCGATGTGAATGTCACCGTTGGCGTAGGGAGGGCCGTCATGCAGCACGAAGCGCGGCCGGCCTTTCGAAATCTCGCGAATCTGCTGATAGAGCTTTTTCTCCTGCCAGTTGGCGACCCATTGCGGCTCGCGCTTGGCGAGGTCGCCGCGCATCGGGAAGGGGGTGTCGGTCAGATTCAGCGTGTTTTTGTAGTCGGCCATGGTGGTTACTCAGAGCTTGAAATAGTGTCGTGCGGACGTGACGTCGCGGGAGATTTGCGTTTTCAATGCGTCGAAATCGGGAAAGTGTACTTCGTTTCTGATCTTGTGCAGGAAGCGTACGTTGAGGTGCGTTCCGTAGATGTCCTGATTGAAATCGAGTAGATGAACTTCCAGTAACGGGCGCGGCAGGCGGTTGGCGCTCGGGCGGACGCCGATGTTGGCGACGCCTTTGTGCGGCCCGTCGGCCAGCCCATGCACTTCGACGGCGAAGACGCCCAGGAGCGGCGGCTTGTCGTGCTTGATGCGGATATTGGCGGTGGCAAAGCCGAGGTTGCGCCCGATCTTGTCGCCATGCACGACGCGGCCGTCGATCGAATACGGGCGGCCGAGCAGGCGCGCGGCGTGCTCCATGTCGCCTTTGCCGAGCGCCGAGCGGACTGACGAACTGGAGGCGCGTTCGCCCCCGATAATCACGCTGCCCATGCTTTCGACGGTGAAACCGTAGCGCTTGCCGGCTTCGCAAAGCATCGCGAAACTACCGCGGCGATCCGCGCCGAAGCGGAAGTCGTCGCCGATCACGATGTGTTTTGCCTTCAGGCAGCCAACCAGTGTGTTTTCAATGAAGGCTTGCGCGGTCTGCGCGGCAAAGGCGGCATTGAAACGGCAAATGTAGGCGAGAGCGGTGCCTTCCTCGCCGATCAATTCAAGTTTTTCGCGCAATGCGGAAAGGCGTGCCGGGGCCGATTCGGGCGCGAAGAATTCGCGCGGGTGCGGCTCGAAGGTGATGACGGCGGGAAGCAGTTGCTCGTTCGCCGCGATCTCGTTCAGGCGGGCGAGCAGCGCCCGATGGCCAAGGTGCACGCCATCGAAGTTGCCGATGGTGAGGGCGGTAGGGCTGGGCGCTGGGTGTGAGAATCCGCGATAAACGAGCATCAGAGAGAACGGGGTGGCAAGACGGGAAGGGAAAAAGCCTGAATTATAACGGCTTTGCCCCCCGAATGCCCGGCCAGGTAAGGTGCTCTTGGTGGTCAGGCCGGCCATGGCAGTGCCGGCTTTTTCCTTACCGCGTTTTGCTGAACTTCTCGACGAGTTGGCTGAGTTTCTCGGTGCGCTGGCGTTCGGCTTCGTTGCGCTTGCGTTCGGCCGTTTCGGCTTCCTTGCGCGCCTTGATGCGTTCGGCGTTTTTCTTGAAGCGTTCCCGAAGTACTTCGGTGGCGTGCTTGCGGTGTTCCTCGGTGATTTCTTCGGCCGGGTTGCCTTCGAGATCAAGCCGGTGTGTCGCCTTCTCCAACGTCTTGAGGTAGCGCAGCGAGTTGGTGTGCATGCTTAGCGCGACACGAAGCTGTTTGCGATTTACCTCTGGCAGTTTTGCGATCAATTGCTTGTCGATGCCGATGGCAAGCGGCGCGTGGTCGCGAATCACCGGAAAAGTTTCTTCGAGGGTTTTGAGTAAGGCGCGAGCCTCTTGCCCGATGGTGTTGGGCTGGGTGGGCGTGTTCATAAAGCGGACTGAGAAGGTTGGTGAATGGTCAGAAAGCAGTAAGGGCGGGAGCTTACCATGGGGGCATCCGGCCGCCTATCAGTGGTATGGCTTTGTCTATCGCGTCGCTTCGGCGTAAAGGGTCAGGAAGCTGGTGTGACGGCGCGGGTCGATGTGGCCGGCTTCGATCGCGGCGCGGATGGCGCAACCCGGTTCTTGGTCGTGACGGCAGTTGCGGAAGCGGCATTGGCCGATATACGGACGGAATTCGGGAAAGGCTTGTTCGAGGTCGCCCGGCGGCACGTGCCTCAGGCCGAATTCCTGCAGTCCGGGGGAGTCGATCAGGATCGACTCGGCGTCGAGCCGGTAAAGTGTGGCGTGCGTCGTCGTGTGTTTGCCGGAGTCCAGTGCTTCGGAAATTTCCCGTGTGCGGGCGTTGGCGCCTTCGATCAATGCGTTGATCAGCGTCGATTTTCCCATTCCGGACTGGCCGACGAGCACACTGGTGTGGCCGACGAGGAAGGGGCGCAATGCTTCGGCGCTAGCGGTTTTCTCGCGTGCGGAGATTTGGAGGATGGGGTAGCCAAGCTTGGTGAACGGCGCGAGCACCGAGAGCGCCGAGTCTACTCGTTCGCTCAAGTCGCATTTGTTGAGCACGATCAGCGTTTTCAGGTCTTGGCCTTCGGCGGCGACCAGGCAGCGCGTGACGAGCGCGTCGGAAAACGAGGGTTCGGTCGCGACTACGATGATGATTTGGGAAACGTTGGCGGCGATGAGTTTGTGTTTGAATTCGTTGGAGCGATAAAGCAGCGATTGGCGCGGCGCGATGGCTTCGATGACGCCCTGGCTGTCGCTGCTACGCTGAACCGTGACGCGATCACCGCAGGCCAGTTCGCTTTTCTTGCCGCGCGGGAAGCAGGGGAGCGTCTCGCCGTTGTCCAATTCAACGAGATAGTGCCGGC
The DNA here is from genome assembly GCF_009469695.1 of Propionivibrio limicola. Classification (GTDB taxonomy): domain Bacteria; phylum Pseudomonadota; class Gammaproteobacteria; order Burkholderiales; family Rhodocyclaceae; genus Propionivibrio; species Propionivibrio limicola. The sequence continues at coordinate 399,463 of NZ_SSSR01000001.1, read as the reverse complement.
CATGCGCGGCGACAATGGTGCCTTCGAGCTTCACGTGGCTTGCTTCGCTTCAGTTAGCCGGGCGATTCGCAAAGCGGCGGGCGGGTGCGAGTCGTAGAACACCGAGTGCAACGGATCGGGCGTCAGCGTCGCGGCGTTGTCTTCGTACAGTTTTACCAGTGCGTGGATCAGGTCGTCGGCGCTGGCGTGAGTGGCGGCGTAGCGGTCGGCTTCGAATTCGTGGCGGCGCGAGAGCAGGCTCATCAGCGGGGTGAGCAGGAAGGTGAAGACGGGCGCGACCAGAAAGAAGAGAATCAGTGCGAGCGCCGTGTTTTGGGTGTTGACCCCGAGTCCGGCAAAAAACCATTCGGCTTGCATGAGTTGGCCGAGCGCGAGGAGGAATAGCAGCGCCATCGCGAACATGAGCACGATGCGTTTTATGACGTGGCGGTGCTTGAAATGGCCGAGCTCGTGCGCGAGAACGGATTCAATTTCGGCAGGTTGGAGGCGGTTGAGCAGCGTGTCGAAGAAGACGATGCGCTTGGTTTTGCCAAAGCCGGTGAAGTAGGCGTTGCCGTGGTTCGAGCGTTTCGAACCATCCATTACGAACAGGCCGGAGGATGCAAAGCCGCAGCGGGCGAGCAGGGCCTCGATGCGCTTCTTGAGCGCGTCGTCCTCCAGCGGCTTGAAGGTGTTGAACAGCGGGGCAATCCAGGTCGGGTAGATGAAAAGGATCAACAGGTTGAATCCGCACCAGAACAGCCAGACGTAAAGCCACCAACGCGGGCCCATTTGGGCCATGAGCCAGAGGACGAGGAGCAGCGCCGGCGTACCGATGGCCAGACCAAGCGCCGTTTGTTTGGCTAGATCGGCAAAGTAGAGTTTCAAGGTCATCCGGTTGAAACCGAATTTTTCCTCGATGACGAATTGGGCGTAGAGCGATTGCGGAATGTCGATCAGTGCCGAAATGCCCATGACGCTGAACATCATGGCGACGCCGTAAAAGAGGCCGTCCAGGCGCGGTGCCCAGAATTCATGCAACGCTTGCAGCCCGCCGCCGAGGGTGAAGGCGAGAAGTACGGCGGTTTCAATCACCAATCCGAAGATTCCGAAGCGGGTGCGCGTGACGCAGTAATCGGCCGCTTTTTGATGTGCAGCCAGTTGAATCCGGTCGGCGAATTGCGCGGGGACGGCGGCGCGGTGTGTGGTGACATGCGCGATTTGTCGCCGGGCGAGCCAGAGACGAAGCACCAGTGTCACCGTAAGCGTGGCGAGAAAAATGAGTGTGAAGTTCGCGGCGAGGGGTGGTGTATCGGGCATCAGGCTAGAATGAGCGCTTTATCGGATAAGAAAATCGTGGGCGGATTATATGGCACAAGACGCTAATCATCTTGTTTGGCTTGACATGGAAATGACCGGACTCGATCCGGAGCGTGATCGCATTATCGAAATGGCAATGATCGTGACCGATAGCAATCTTGAGACGGTCGCTGAATCGCCGGTCTGGGCGGTGCACCAGTCGGACGAATTGCTCGATGCGATGGATGAGTGGAACAAGAACACGCATGGTAAATCCGGCCTGATTGAGCGCGTCAAGGCGTCTACCCTCGATGAAGCGGCGGTTGAGGCGGCGGCGCTGGCGTTTGTGCAGGAATATGTGCCAAAACGGACCAGCCCGATGTGCGGCAATTCAATCGGTCAGGACCGGCGCTTCATGGTGCGCTACCTGCCTCAGCTTGAGGAGTGGTTCCACTACCGCAATCTTGATGTGAGCACTCTCAAGGAGTTGTGCCGCCGCTGGAAGCCGGAGGTGGCCAAAGGGTTCGAGAAGGAGTCAGCGCATACCGCGTTGGCTGATATTCGTGAATCGATCGATGAACTGAAATATTACCGCGAGCACTTTATCAAGCTGTGACGACAAGGGATGGCGGTGGCTGCCAAGGATGCGCGGTCACGCCCTTGGCATCGGGTTCAGAGGCTCGGCAGCGCCTCTTTATCCTCTGTCTCGATTTGCGGAAGTGCGGTAGCCGATTCCGCCTTCGGCGTTCGGCGGAAAAGATGGAATTTGGCGCTTTCCTTGCGGTCGCCCGGCCGTTTGCCATCCCACGCCTTGCGCCAGCGCGCTTCGGTGATCGACCCGAGCTTGCGGATGTCTCCTTGTGCGAGTAGCCAGGAGCATTTCGTTGCCAATTCGCTTTTCTGGGGAATGGTCCGGATGTCATCGAAATAATCGAACGAGGCCAGAATGGCTGGTGCTACGTTGGTATTTGCGATGCAGTCTACTTTTTTTGGTAGGGCGGTAGCGAGTGCATTGGATACGGGGCGGTAGGATTTCCCGTAATCGATCCACGGCATCCACAGCGCGACGAGCAGTAGCCAGAACAACGTCAGGCCCGCCATCCAGTGCGTTATTCCGCGAAACGGCGAGCGCGGGCTCGTGAGGATGAGCCAGAACCAGACGGCCGTGGCGGCGCCGGCAAAGACGAAAGCGTAAAGGTCGAAGCGGCCGATGAATCCAGGCTCAAGGCGCACTGCCTGGCGGGCGAGGCGCTCTGGCCAGCCGAATGCCATGGCGCTCCAGCCGATCCACACAACCCCCGCAAAGAGCGAGAAGGTCATCATGCTGAACCAGTCGAACGCATTCGCAGCGCCGCGTCGCAGAGACGCGATGCCGGGCACGGTCAGAAGAATGAGTGGTGGGAGCAACAGCAGAGCGGGAGCGCTGCGAACGTCGGTAGTCAGGCACAGGACGAGCAGTACACCGCCAAAAGAGAGCGTGGGCAGGGCAATTGATCGTTCGGTCAACTGGCGGCGTCTCGACCAGAGCGTCCAGGCGGCCAGTGGGAGTGCGGGCCACGCGTACCACAGCAGCAGGTTAAGGTATTTGAGCGGGGTGAAAAGCATTGCCCTGTCCTGGGGCATGGAGCCAAGTTCGGTTTGAACGAAAGCCTCGAAACTGCCGGGTGCTTCGATATTCAAAGCCAGTAGCCAGGCGGCGGCGATGATAGTGGCGATGCTAAATGCGATGAGAAAATAAGGCAGGGATTTTCTGATGTTTCCGGAAAGCAGGAGCGCGGTTAAGGTGACCGGGAGGAGGGCGGCGAGCGGAAGTAGTCCATTTGCCAGAAAACTGAGACCTGCTGCGCTGCCAAAGATAAGCATGGCGGGCACCGGTCGCCGCGGGAAAAGGGCGAGAGCCCAGTAGGCGGCGGTGTGCGCTGTCAGCGCGGAGAGCATCGGCTGAGCTTCGTGCGCGTGGTAGAGAAAGCCTATGCTGCCGGCGAGGGCGAGTGGCGCCGCTGCCGCGTAGTCACGGCCGTGCAGTTCTCGTGCGGCGAGCAGGATGAACTGGAGGGTCAGAAGAGTGGAAAGGCCGCTTGCCAGGCGCACGGCCTCGTGCACCGGTAGCAGCCAGGAGAATAAATGGGCGAAGAGCGACGCCAGCCAGTAGTAGAGCGGTGCGTCAGGGTGGGGTTGGCCTGCCAGCTCGAATGCTAACCAATTGCCGTTGCGGAAAATGTCATGCACGACGCCAATCGTGAGCGCGTCGTCGTGTTTCCATGGATCGTGCCCGATCAGGCCGGTAAAGATGTAAACGACGAGGAGAATGGCCAGCGCCCAGCCAGTGGGCGGAAGTGATATTCCTTTGGTAGTCGCGTGTTCCTGTTGAAACGGCATGGCCTGTCCGGGTGAGGGGCTGGTTGGTCTGAATTAATAAAAAAGGCAGCCGTCGGGCTGCCTTTTCTGCTGAGTTCGCGCGAACTCGAAGTCGAGCTTAAGCCGTTTTGGTGAGCTTGGAGCCGTACTTCTTGGTGAACTTCTCGACGCGGCCAGCGGTGTCGATGATCTTTTGCTTGCCGGTGTAGAACGGATGGCAGGCGGAGCACACTTCGACGTGAAGCGAACGGTTCAAAGTCGACTTGGTCTTGAAGGTGTTGCCGCACGAGCAGGCGACATCGATTTCGTTGTATTGCGGATGGATATCGGATTTCATCTGTGGAAATTCCTGTAAGTCAAATCTGGCCGGCTCGAGATGGACAAGCGCCACATCGGTGGTCGACCCCGGAAACGGCGGATTATGCTTGTTTTTTTTGGGGTTGGCAATGATAAAGGTTTTACTTTCGACTTAGCGGCGCATGGAATCGAAAAATTCGTTATTCGTCTTTGTCGCCTTGATTTTGTCGAGCAAGAACTCCATCGCCTCAAGGTCGTCCATGTTGTAAAGCAGCTTGCGTAGCACCCACATTTTCTGCAGCACGTCAGGTGTCAGCAGCAACTCCTCGCGGCGAGTGCCGGAACGGTTGACGTTGATCGCCGGGTAGACGCGTTTTTCAGCCATCCGGCGGTCAAGATGGATTTCCATGTTGCCGGTGCCCTTGAACTCTTCGTAGATGACGTCGTCCATGCGGCTGCCTGTGTCGATCAGTGCGGTAGCGATGATGGTCAGCGAGCCACCTTCCTCGATGTTGCGCGCCGCGCCAAAGAAACGTTTCGGTTTTTGCAGGGCGTTGGCGTCAACGCCGCCGGTCAGCACCTTGCCGGAGGCCGGTTGCACGGTGTTGTAAGCACGCGCCAGGCGGGTGATCGAGTCGAGCAGGATGACGACGTCCTTCTTGTGCTCGACCAGGCGCTTGGCCTTTTCGATGACCATCTCCGCGACCTGCACGTGACGCGTGGCCGGTTCGTCGAAGGTGGATGCGACGACCTCGCCGCGTACCGAGCGCGTCATTTCGGTCACTTCTTCCGGGCGTTCGTCGATGAGCAGGACGATCAGGTTGATGTCGGGGTGGTTGGCGGTGATCGCGTGCGCGATGTGCTGCATCATTACTGTCTTGCCGCTTTTTGGGCTGGCGACGAGCAGGCCGCGCTGGCCTTTGCCGATCGGTGCGATGATGTCGATAATCCGGCTGGTCGTGTTTTCCTCGCCGCGGATTTCGCGTTCAAGCTTGATGTGCTTTTCTGGGTGCAGTGGCGTCAGGTTTTCGAACAGGATCTTGTTCTTTGACGCCTCCGGTGGCTCGCCGTTGATCTTGTCGACCTTGACCAGTGCGAAGTAACGTTCGCCATCCTTCGGCGTGCGGATTTCGCCTTCGATGGTGTCGCCGGTGTGGAGGTTGAAGCGCCGGATCTGGCTTGGGCTGACGTAGATGTCATCGGTGCTGGCCAAGTACGAGGTGTCCGGCGAGCGCAGGAAGCCGAACCCGTCGGGTAGTGTTTCCAGCGTGCCGTCTCCGAAAATGGTTTCGCCTTTTTTGGCCTGATTCTTGAGCAGGGCGAAGATCAGTTCATGCTTGCGGAGCCGGTTGGCGCCCTCGATATTGTTGGCAACTGCCATGTCGAGAAGTTGGCTGACATGGAAAGCTTTTAGTTCGGATAGGTGCATGAGCGGTGTAGGTCAGTGAATGAGCCAGGTGTGCTTGGTGCGAACGCGACAGAGGTGCGGTCGGCGAGATGTTTCGGGTAAAACCGGAGGGGTTGGCGAGGGGGCGCCTAGAGTGCCTGAAAGCTGGTGTGACGCTTTTTGTGCTTGCGTTGTAGGTGAGGTGCGACGCGAAAGCTTTCAGGCCGAGGAGGATAGTGAGTTTACAGGGCGCTGTCAATGAAGGCACAAAGCTGCGATTTGGAAAGGGCTCCAACTTTCGTGGCTTCAACATTCCCATTCTTGAAGAGCATCAGCGTGGGGATGCCACGGACAGCGTAGTTTGCGGGTGTCTCCGGGTTGTCATCAATGTTCAATTTTGCGACCTTGAGGCGGCCAGCGTAATCCTTGGCGATGTCGTCAAGAATGGGGGCGATCATCTTGCAGGGGCCACACCATTCGGCCCAGTAATCCAACAGAACGGGTTGCGCGGACTGCAGTACTTCGGTTGCAAAGTTGTCATCGGTAACGTAGTGAATGTGTTCACTCATCAAAAAGCCTCTTGAAAATTGGTGTCCGTAAGAACGGTTGCGCCGAATGTGCCTTGTGCGCTCGGTATGGTCGGGGGGATGCCGTCTCAAAGCCCCCGGTTCCTTCATTTTTGTATCGTAGCGAAAAATAAGCAGTGAGGGAAGGCTTCCGGGCGGGGTAAGGGTGCGATCGCATGAATGTTGTTTGAATCAAATCAAGGAAGGTACTCCGTGCAATCATTTCGGCGAACGTCGAAATCCAAGTCTCTTGAGCGCAGGCTGTGTCCCCTGTTTGTCAGGGTGGCTGTTTTGGGGATTTTTGCGGTGCAGTGTGGTACGGGAAAATGACTGACGCATTTATGCGATTGCTCTTTCGCGTTGACGCAAGAAAAGCTAGCGAGTAAAGTCGCTCGTATGGGGGCGTAGCTCAGTTGGGAGAGCGGTTGGTTCGCAATCAACAGGTCGGCGGTTCGATCCCGCCCGTCTCCACCATAAATATCAAGGCTTGCAGCGATGCAAGCCTTTTTTGTTTTCTGTGCGGGCAATCTCAGGCTGGCGTTACGCAGTGTCTCGAAGGTCAAATCCGGCTTGAAGCACTCATCCAAAAACTTCTTTGTTGAACCGCGCTCACCAATTCTCCCCACGGGGGGGCTTCAATTTCTGCCAGAAACCGGTCTCGTCGCGTGACTTTCCTCTTCGCTTCTCCGTATTGCAGTTTGGGAAAACTCGATTGCCGGCTCATTGCTCTCTTTCAGTGCCACAACAAAAGCATTTTCTCATCCCGGCCGAACCCTCAGTCAGAAAACGGGAATGAATCAGCGGTTCCCTGATCCAGTACACTCGGCATCTCTTGGCTTTCTCTTCACCGCATGCAAAAGGTATCCGATGCAACCGATCCACGATGTTGATGTTCTTCTGTTACTCGCTCTGGCGCTCTCCTCAAAGCGGCGGCCGGCCGAACTTGTCGAGATTGTCGCGGCGACCGAGATCGTTCAGGGCGTCATTCCCGCCGATGTGCGGCTGGTCGAAGCCTTCTCCCGCCTAGCCAGGCACGGTCTGATTCGCGCTCAGGATGGCGGGTTCACGCTGACGGCGGAAGCGCAGAATGTCTTGGCCAATCCATCGAGAAGCGCCGACACGACCAAGCGCATCGCCGGCATCAAGGAAAAGCTGGCGGCCTACAACGCCCAGGGCGAGCACGCGCCGATCCAGCTCACGACCAAGGAAGTCTGCGTCGCCATTCTGGCGCACCGCGCTTCGGCCAATAGTGCTGCCAAGAACCTGCTGGCGCCCAAGCCTCAAACCAGCGCGAGCGACAAGCCGCGCCCCGGTCAACGCCAGCGCAAGCCACTACCCGCACGCCGCCGCAAGGACTGACCGATATGACCGAAACCGCACCCCTCGCCGCGACCGAAGCACGCTCCTTCGACGAACTTTCGCTGTCGCCCGGCCTGCGCGCCGCCCTGAAGCAGCTCGAATACCAGACGATGACGCCGATCCAGGCGGCCAGCCTGCCGATCTCGCTGGGCGGGCATGACCTGATCGCGCAAGCCAAGACCGGCAGCGGCAAGACGGCGGCCTTCGCCATTACCCTGCTCACCAATCTCAACCCGCGCCGCTTTGCCGTGCAAGCCATGGTGCTCTGCCCGACGCGCGAACTGGCCGAGCAGGTGACGCAGGAAATCCGCCGGCTGGCGCGCTTCGAAGACAACATCAAGGTGCTGTCGCTGTGCGGCGGCACCCCCATCGGCCCGCAACGGGGCAGTCTCGAACATGGCGCGCACATCGTCGTCGGCACGCCGGGACGCCTCATGGATCACCTCGAACGCGGCAGCCTGCGCCTTGACGCGCTCAACACGCTGGTGCTCGACGAGGCCGACCGCATGCTCGACATGGGCTTTTACGACGACATCGTGTACGTCGCCGAACACTGCCCGCCCCACCGCCAGACCTTGCTCTTCTCGGCCACCTACCCGGAAGGCATCGACAGGCTGGCGAGCCAGTTCCTGCGCCAGCCGCAGGAAGTCAAATTGCCGGAGCAGCATGAGGGCAGCAAGATTCGCCAGCGCTTCTACGAGATCAAGCACGAAGAACGCCTGCAAGCCGTCGCTACGCTGCTCAAGCACTACCGGCCGGTCAGCACGCTGGCCTTCTGCAATACCAAGCAACAGTGCCGCGATTTGCTCGATGTGCTGCACGCCCAGGGCTTTCACGCGCTGACGTTGAATGGCGACCTGGAACAGCGCGAACGCGATCAGGTGCTGATCCAGTTCGCCAACCGCAGCTGTTCGGTGCTGGTGGCGACCGACGTCGCCGCGCGCGGGCTGGACATCGCCCAGCTCGAAGCGGTGATCAACGTCGATGTCACGCCCGACCCGGAAATCTACATCCACCGCATTGGCCGTACCGGCCGCGCCGACGAGGACGGCTGGGCGTTCAGCCTGTGCAGCCCGCGCGACCGGCGCCGCGTGGACACCATCGCCCGGATGACCGGCAGCGAACCCGAATGGCACACGCTCGGCTCGCTGCAGAGCGGCAACGACGAAGCCCCGGTGCCGCCCATGGTCACCCTGCAGATTCTCGGCGGACGCAAGGAAAAGATCCGCCCCGGCGACGTCCTCGGCGCGCTCACGGCAGAAGCGCCCGGCACGCGCACCTTCACCCGCGAGCAGGTCGGCAAGATCACCGTCACCGACCAATCCACCTACGTCGCCGTGGCACGCGAGATCGCTGGCGAAGCCCTGCGCAAGCTGGCAACCGGGAAGGTCAAGGGCAAGACCGTAAAAGTGCGCGCGCTGGAGAATTGAGGAAGCACCGGATAATTCGAGATCCGTCATTCAGGGAAAAAGCCGGAATCCATAAAAATCAACGGACTGGACACCGGTGTTCGCCGGTGTGACGAATAAATCAGCGTCTTCTTAATCGCCTTTTAAAATTCGACTAACGACTTGCGGCGTGTTTCTGGGGGAACGGGAAGCAGCTAACGCCGATGCAGTGCAACTGAAACAGACCAAGGTTGCAACCGGCGTCCATACAAAAGTAAGCCTCTGCTGTCCCACCTTTTCAGCGCACGCCTATTCCGGTAGGGATTTGAGAGGCGGCAACTTATCAGTCTGCGAATGCGGGCAGGTCGGGAGTTTTTCCAGCGTGGTTGTCAGCCAAGTCAGCGGCCCAAAGCCATTGGGTTTGGCGGTGCCGAGCAGACTCTGGATGGCGGCGGCGCGTTTGTCCGCCCGTTCGGTCCGGAGTCGCATACGTTCCTCGTGGGTGCCCGCCCGCGTCGATTCGTGTTCAAGTCATCTTGACGGTGTGCATCAGGTAGTTGACGTCAGTGTTATTGGTCAGGCTGTAGCGCTGGCTCAGCGGGTTATAGCTCATGCCAATCAATTCATCGGGCTCCAGTCCGACACTTCTGGTCCAGCGCGAGAGTTCGGCTGGCTTGATGAATTTGGCGTATTCGTGCGTACCTTTGGGTAACATCCTGAGGATGTATTCGGCGCCAATGACAGCGAGTAAATAGGCTTTTGGGTTGCGGTTGAGCGTTGAGAAGAAAACGTGTCCGCCAGGCTTGACGAGAGCCGCGCATGCGGCGATGGTGCTGGCCGGATTCGGGACGTGCTCTAGCATTTCCATGCAGGTTACAACATCAAAAGTGCCTGCCGCCTGTGTGGAGAATTCTTCCGCTGAAATTTTTTTGTATTCCACATTGACGCCGCTTTCCAGGAGGTGCAAACGGGCAACCCCCAGTGCCTTGTCCGAAAGGTCGATGCCGGTTACCTCTGCGCCGCGGCAGGTCATGCTTTCGGAGAGGATGCCGCCGCCGCAGCCGATATCGAGAACATTTTTTCCGGCCAGCTTTGCATGGCGGTCAATCCATTCGAGGCGTAAGGGATTGATCTCGTGCAATGGCTTGAATTCACTGTTCGGATCCCACCATCGGTGAGCGAGTTGGCTGAATTTGTCTAGTTCGTTTGGGTCGGCGTTTTGCATAACAGAGTTTCCCTGTTGGTGGAAACAAAAAAGCCCTGCCGAGGCAGGGCTTTTTTTATATCGGCGAAATTACTTCTTGGTGCCGATGATTTCGATGTCGACGCGGCGGTCAGGTTGCAGACAAGCGATGACCTTGGCGCTCTTCGGTCCCTTGCACTGATCAGCCTTGGTTACCGGCTGCTTGCTGCCCTTGCCTTCGGTGTAAACGCGGTTGGCCGGGATGCCCTTGTTGACCAGATAATCCTTAACGGAGGCGGCACGCTTTTCGGAGAGCTTCTGGTTGTAAGCGGCGCTGCCGATGCGGTCAGCGTGACCAACGGCGATAACGACTTCCAGGTTCAGGTTGCCGGACTTGGCAACAACGCCGTCAAGCTTCTGCTTGCCTTCCGGACGCAGGGTCGACTTGTTGAAGTCGAACAGGGCGTCAGCAGCGAGCGTGACCTTTTCGCCGGCGGGCTTGGTGGCTGCAACAGGCGCGGCAGGTGCAGCGGCCTTCGGTTCGCAAACTTCCTTCGGGAGGAGGTCCTTGTCGCACTTGCAGCCAGCCGGATCCTTGGCGGCGGCGGCCGGGGTCCAGAAGTTGGTGCGCCAGCACAGGCCGGCGCCGCTCATGGCGACTTCACCGCGCTGGTCAATGACGTAAACGCGGTCAGTGGCTTGTTGTGCCTGGGCCAGCGAAGCACAGATACCGAGAGTAGCGGCAACTACGGCTACGATGGAGTGTTTGATTGTTTTATTCATCTGATTTCACCTCGTTGTTTGTAAAAAGCCTGCGGAAAACTTTTGTCCGCATGGCCTGTTATGCCTCTTGGTTAAATACACAGTCAAGCTTGGCGCGGACGGATTTGATTCTGCCATAGGGATGCAAGTTTTTTCAACTTGATTTCCGTGTTCTCGACTGGTTTGCGGGAATTGATGCGGCATTTTCCCGACACCCAAACGTCTGATACGTTTTCCCTTCCCGCGGAATACACGACATGCGATGCGGGGTCATAGCAGGGGAGTTGGCTGATACTGTCGAGTTCTATGGCGCAAAGATCGGCGGATTTGCCAGGGGAAATTGAGCCGATAAGCCAGTCAAGGCCGAGGGCTTGGGCTCCGCCGAGGGTTGCCATACGTAAAACCTCATGCGCGCTAAAGGTGCTAGCTTGCCCGCTGCATGCTTTGGCCAGCAAGGCGGCGAGGCGCATTTCCTGAAGAATGTCGAGCCGGTTGTTGCTGGCGGCGCTGTCGGTTCCCAGGCCGATGTTGATGCCTTGTTTCGCTGCATTGCTGATCAGGGCGGGAAGGCCGCTGGCCAGCTTGAGATTTGAGCTCGGGCAATGAGCGATTGAGCAGCCATGTTCTGCCAGCAGGCAGATTTCATCGGGAGTGAGGTGGACGGCGTGAACCCCGATGAGTCCGGGGCCGAGCAATCCGAGTCGGCGCAGTCGCTCGATGGGCCGAACGCCGTATTTCATCATGCTTTCGTCGATTTCCTGTTGCGTTTCGTGAATGTGGAGGTGGATCGGGAGGTTGCACTGTTCGGCGATGGCGAGAACGCGCGAGAAATTCCGGTCATTGACGGTGTAAGGGGCGTGTGGGGCAAGGCAGAAACTGATGAGCGGTTCTTCTCGGAATACGTCGCGGATGGCGAGTCCTTTGGCCAGATAATCGTCAGCGTCTGTGCCGTAGGCTGTCGGAAAATCGAGCGTAATCAGGCCGATGGCGGCACGCATTCCGGAGTCAAGCGCCGCTTTGGCGGCGGCCTCGGGGAAGAAGTACATGTCGTTGAAGCAGGTGATGCCGCTTTGAAGCATTTCGGCGCAGGCGAGCAAGGTGCCGTCGTAGACGAACTGCGGGGATACGAACTTTTGCTCGGTCGGCCATGTGTGCTTCTGCAGCCATTCCATCAGCGGCAGGTCGTCGGCTATGCCGCGCAGCAGTGTCATGGCCGCATGGGTGTGCAAGTTGACGAGCCCTGGAATCAAAACGTGGTGCGAAAGGTGTTTTGTTTGGCGAGGTAGAAAGCGAAGTCGGGCCTCTTGTTGTTGCAAAACGGCAACAATTTTTCCGTTGTCGATCGCGGCGGCATGGTTCTCGAGAACCATGCCGGCTGGCTCAATGGGGATGATCCAGCGTGCTTCGATGAGTAGATCAATGGCGGTCATGTGGCTTGGGTTGTTGAACGGGGTGAAAGTGGTGTTTTTAATGTTCGGTGAGCATAGCGCGGGTTTGTGGTTACGGGCTCCTTTTGGCTTGCCGGTCGGGAATAGGCTGCGGCCAGCGTGATAGAATCCGTCGTTTGTTCAAACGACAACAAAAGCCGAAGTCTGGTTCTTGCTGGAACTTTCCGGATAGACAAGTATGGAACACCCCGTAGAACTCTTCGCGAAGGAAACCCTTCCCATTAGCCTCGAAGACGAGATGCGCCGATCGTATCTCGACTATGCGATGAGCGTGATCGTGGGGCGCGCCTTGCCTGATGCGCGCGACGGCCTCAAGCCGGTGCATCGCCGTGTCCTGTTTGCCATGCACGAGCTTGGCAACGACTGGAACAAGCCCTACAAAAAGTCGGCTCGTGTCGTCGGTGATGTGATCGGTAAATACCATCCGCACGGCGATACCGCGGTCTATGACACGATTGTGCGCATGGCACAGGACTTTTCCCTGCGCTACATGCTGGTTGATGGGCAGGGTAACTTCGGTTCGGTCGATGGTGATAACGCGGCAGCGATGCGATACACCGAAGTCCGCATGGCGCGCATCGGCCACGAATTGCTGGCGGACATTGAAAAAGAAACGGTCGATTTCGGTCCGAACTACGATGGTTCCGAGCAGGAGCCGTTAATTCTCCCGGCGCGCATCCCGAATCTGCTGATCAATGGCTCGTCGGGGATTGCGGTGGGCATGGCGACGAATATCCCCCCGCACAACATCAACGAAGTCATTGATGCCTGTTTGGCCCTGTTGCGCAATTCCGAGATGTCGGTAGACGACCTGATCGAGATCATCCCGGCGCCGGATTTTCCGACGGCAGGCATCATCTACGGTGTGACCGGAGTTCGGGAGGGGTATCGCACCGGTCGCGGCCGGGTGATCATGCGGGCCCGAACGCACGTCGAGGATATCAAGGGGTCCAACGACCGTCAGGCGATCATCGTCGATGAATTGCCGTATCAGGTAAATAAGCGCTCCTTGCTCGAAAAAATCGGCGAGCTGGTCAACGACAAGAGAATTGAGGGTATCGCCGATCTGCGCGACGAGTCCGACAAGTCCGGTATGCGCGTGGTGATCGAACTCAAGCGTGGCGAAGTGCCCGAGGTCGTGCTCAACTGTCTCTACAAGCAGACGCAGTTGCAGGATACCTTCGGCATGAACATGGTGGCGCTGGTCGACGGCCAGCCGCGCTTGCTGAACCTCAAACAGTTGCTTGACTGCTTCCTGTCGCACCGGCGCGAGGTCATCACCCGCCGCACGGTGTACGAATTGCGCAAGGCGCGCGAACGGGCGCACATTCAGGAAGGTCTGGCGGTGGCGCTCGACAACGTCGACGAGATCATTGCCCTGATCAAGGCCTCGCCGACGCCGGCCGATGCGCGGCGTGGCCTGATGGCGAAATTGTGGATGTCGGCCACAGTCGGCGAAATGCTGCAACGGGCGTCGCTCGATGCGACGCGCCCGGAGGGGCTAGCGCTGGAGTACGGCCTGTCGTCAAACGGCTATCTGCTTTCGGAGGCCCAAGCGCAGGCGATCCTCGAATTGCGTCTGCAGCGTCTGACCGGGCTGGAGCGCGACAAGATCGTTGCCGATTTCGCCGAGTTGCTGGTGAATATCGCCGATCTGATGGATATTCTCGCTCGCCCGGAACGCATCACCGAGATCATTTCCGAAGAATTGGCCGCCATTCGCGCCCAGTTTGGCGACAAGCGCCGCTCGGAGATCGAGCTCAATACGCAAGACCTCGGCATTGAGGACTTCATCACGCCGCAAGACATGGTGGTGACGCTTTCCCATTCCGGTTACATCAAGTCGCAGCCGTTGGCCGACTACCGCGCACAGCGTCGCGGCGGGCGCGGTAAACAGGCGGCAGCGATGAAAGAAGATGATTTCGTCGATCACCTTTTTGTGGCGAATACGCACGACTACATCCTCTGTTTCTCGAACCGCGGCCGCGTTTACTGGCTCAAGGTTTATGAAGTGCCACAGGGTACGCGCACCAGCCGTGGCAAGCCGATCGTCAATATGTTCCCGCTCGAAGAGGGGGAGAAAATCAACGCCATCCTGTCGATCAAGGAGTTTGTGGAAGACCGTTTCATCTTCATGTGTACGACACAGGGGACGGTGAAGAAAACGCCGCTTTCCGCTTTCTCTAACCCGCGCAAGGCCGGCATCATTGCGGTCGAACTGGACGAGGACGATTACCTGATTGGCGTCGAAGTAACCAACGGCACGCAGGACATCATTCTAGTTTCCGACGCCGGCAAGGCGGTCTGGTTCGACGAGGAAGACGTGCGCCCGATGGGCCGTACGGCGCGCGGTGTGCGCGGCATGAAGCTTGGCGCGGGGCAGCAGGTGTTGTCCTTGCTGGTGGCCGAGAACCACCAGGAAACGGTGCTGGTGGCCACTGAGAACGGCTACGGCAAGCGCACGGTGCTGGCTGATTTCCGCCATTCGGGGCGCGGTACGCAAGGCGTCATCGCCATTGCCGCCAGCGAGCGCAACGGCAAGGTCGTCGCGGCCCGTCTCGTCAAGGATGAGGACGAAATCATGCTGATCACGACCGGCGGTGTGCTGATCCGAACCCGCGTGCATGAAATTCGCGAACTGGGCCGGGCGACGCAGGGCGTGACGCTGATTGCGCTCGATCCGGGCGAAAAGCTTGCGGGGCTCGAAAAGATCGTGGAGTCGGATGACGAGCACGATGATGGCGGCGAAGAAGGCAGCCCGGAGGGGAATGATGCCGCCAGCGATGATTCAGCTCCCATACAGGAATAATCAGGAAAGCCAATATCATGAGCGATGAGCTTCACCAGCAACTGTCGATCGTTCGAACCGAAATAGACGGCATTGATGCCCAGTTGCTCGATTTGCTGAACCGCCGGGCCCGCTGCGCGCAGCGGGTTGGCGAAATCAAGGCCGAACATGGCGAGGCCGGTTTTATCTATCGTCCGGAGCGCGAAGCGCAGATTTTGCGCCGCATTCAGCAAATGAACCCTGGGCCGTTGTCAGACGACAGCGTGACCTGGTTCTTCCGGGAAGTGATGTCGGCCTGCCTGTCGCTGGAGCGGCCGCTCGGCGTGGCCTTCCTCGGCCCGCTCGGTACGTTTTCCGAAAGTGCGGCGACCAAGCATTTCGGCCACGCCGGTAACCTTCAGCCGCAGGCTTCGATTGACGACGTATTCCGCGAGGTCGAAGCGGGGCATGCCGACCACGCCGTGGTGCCGATCGAAAATTCGACTGAAGGCGCGATCGGGCGCACGCTCGACCTGCTGATGACAAGTTCGTTGAAAGTGTGCGGAGAAGTGGTGCTGCGTATCCATCAGCATTTGCTGTCCAAGGAGGATTCGCTCGACCGCATTACCAAGGTTTATTCGCATGCGCAGTCTTTGGCGCAATGTCACGAATGGCTGAACCGCTCCTTGCCGGGAGCGCAGCGCATCTCAGTGGGCAGCAATGCGCAGGCGGCGCAGCTTGCCGCAAGTGAGGCCGGCGCGGCGGCAATCGCCGGCGAGGCGGCGGCCGAACGCTATCAATTGCCGGTGCTGGCCAATTGCATCGAGGATGAGCCGAACAACACGACGCGCTTTGTCGTTCTGGGCCGTCAGGAAACCGGGCCGTCCGGTCGAGACAAAACGTCGCTGATCATGTCGGCGGCCAACAAGACCGGTTCGCTATGCAACCTGCTGGCGCCGTTTTCGGAACATGGTGTGTCGTTGACCCGGCTCGAATCGCGACCGGCGCGGCACACATTGTGGGAATACGTATTTTTCGTCGATATCGACGGGCACCGCGTAGAACCGGGTGTGGCCGCCGCGCTGGCCGAGCTGGAAAAGCGGGCCGCTTACTTGAAAATACTTGGTTCCTACCCCGTGGCCGTTTATTGATATCGCACAGAACATTTCAATTTTTCTGAGGAAAGTCCATGGCACTTTGTGATCAGTCGTTGCCTTACGTTCGCGCCATTTCGCCCTACCAGCCGGGCAAGCCGATTACGCAATTGGCCCGCGAGATGGGCATTGCGGTCGACCAGATCGTCAAACTCGCTTCCAATGAGAATCCGCTTGGCATGAGCCCGAAGGCGAAGGTCGCCGTCGAGCAGGCGGTCGGTTCGCTGGAACGCTACCCCGATGACTTCGAGCTCAAGGCCGCACTGGCCCACCATACCGGTGTGCCGGTCGGGCAGGTCGTACTGGGTAACGGGTCGAACGACGTGCTCGACATGATTGCCCGTGTCTATTTGGCGCCCGGTCGCTCGACGGTTTTCTCGCAGCACGCCTTTGCCGTCTATCCGCTCGCCTCGCTGTCGGTCGGGGCCGAACTCATTGCCGTGTCGGCCAAAGACTTCGGACATGATCTTGATGCCATGCGTGCGGCCATTCGACCGGATACCCGCCTCGTCTGGATAGCCAACCCGAACAATCCGACCGGCACTTTCCTGCCGTATCCGCAGCTCAAAGCGTTTCTGCAGTCCGTCCCGGCCGATGTGATCGTCGTTATCGACGAGGCGTACAACGAATACCTTCCCCCGGCGGATCGCGTCGATATCTCCGGTTGGCTTTCCGAATTCCCGAATCTTGTCGTCACCCGCACGTTCTCCAAGATTTACGGACTGGCCGGATTGCGGATCGGCTACGCGCTGGCGTCGGCCGAAATTGCCGATCTGATGAACCGCGTCCGTCAGCCGTTCAATTGCAACAACCTCGCGCTGGCTGCGGCGACGGCGGCGCTTGATGATCACGAGTTCGTCAAGCGCAGTTATGAACTTAACCGGGCGGGCATGGAGCAAATCCTCTCCGGACTCCAGCGGCTGGATCTTGGTCATATTCCCTCGGGCGGCAACTTCCTCACTTTCAAGGCCGGCAATGCGGCGGCCGTGAATGAGAAGCTGTTGCAGCAAGGCGTTATCGTGCGCCCGATCGCCGGTTACGGCATGCCTGAATGGCTGCGCGTCACCATCGGCACCGAAGTTGAGAATCAGCGCTTCCTCGCTGCGCTGGAGAAAGCTATTACCGCGGTAGGCCACGCGGGATGAACAGCCGGCCTGAATTCGGCAAGGTCGTCGTTTTCGGCGTCGGCCTGATCGGCGGCTCGTTCGCGCTGGGGCTGAAGGCGGCTGCTCAGGTCGGAGAGGTCGTCGGCTTTGGGCGTAGCCTCGTGACGCTGACCGAGGCGCTCCATCTTGGCATCATCGATCGTGTCGGTGCCAACCCGGGGCAGGAGGTGGTTGACGCTGATCTCGTGCTGATCGCCACGCCTGTCGGTCAGATGCCCGAGATCATGTCGCGGATTGCACCGTATCTCGGGCCGCAGACCGTCGTGACCGATGGTGGGAGCACGAAGGCGGATGTCGTCGCGGCCGCCCGCGAACATTTCGGCGCGAAGGTGGGGCAGTTCGTCCCGGCACATCCGATTGCCGGGGCGGAGAACAGTGGCGCAGCGGCCGCGCGGGCCGATCTTTATCGCGACAAGAAGGTTGTGCTGACGCCGGTTTCCGAAAATTCTGCGCATAACGTCGCCAGGGTGCGCCGGGCTTGGGAATTGTGCGGCGCACAGGTGCATGAACTCTCTTCCAGCGAGCACGACCGCGTTTTTGCGGCAGTCAGTCATTTGCCGCACCTGTTGTCGTTTGCGCTGGTCCACGATCTGGCGGTGCGTGAGAACAGCGAGCTGTTTTTCAGCTTCGCGGCAAGCGGTTTTCGCGATTTCACGCGGATCGCGGCGAGCCATCCGGAAATGTGGCGGGATATTTGTCTCGCCAATCGTGTGGCGCTGGTCGAGGAACTCGACCGCTATCGGGCGCAACTCGATGAATTGCGCGATGCCCTGCAGAAGGATGATGGGGCGGCGCTTGAAAAGACATTTGATGTTGCCCGGACAGCGCGGCGCGCCTGGGCGGAAGGCAAGGCAAAGTAAGACATGGACTATATTGATCTGCCGGAACTGCTTTCGGCGCAAGGGATGGTGCGCTTGCCCGGGTCGAAAAGTATCTCCAATCGGGTTTTGCTGCTGGCGGCGCTGGCGGAAGGTGTCACCGAAGTTCGGGATTTGCTCGAGTCTGACGATACGGCGCGAATGCTTGAGGCCCTTGCCGTGCTCGGCGTCGGCGTGGAAGCACTGGGCGATCATGCGTATCGGGTAAGCGGTATTGGCGGCGATTTTCCGGTAAAGCAAGCCAGTCTGTTTCTGGGCAACGCCGGCACCGCGTTTCGCTCACTGACGGCGACGCTGGCGCTGGCCGGTGGGCACTACACGCTGACGGGCATCCCGCGCATGCATGAGCGCCCGATCGGCGATCTCGTCGATGCGTTGCGTCAGGTCGGCGCCGATGTCACTTGTCTCGAGAAGGAAGGCTTTCCGCCACTTGAGATTCGTCCTGCCGAGATTCGTCCTGGCGGCGTGGTGAAAATACGGGGCGATGTCTCCAGCCAGTTCCTGACCGGGTTGTTGATGGCCTTGCCGTTGACCGGGGTCGAGGCAACGATCGAAGTCGTGGGCGAATTGATCTCCAAGCCGTACATCGAGATCACCCTGGCGACCATGGCGCGTTTCGGCGTGCAGGTGGTGCGTGATGGCTGGCAGCGGTTCGTTGTGCCGGCTGGCAGCGTTTACCGTTCCCCCGGCGTCGTTTATGTCGAAGGGGATGCTTCTTCGGCCTCTTACTTCCTCGCTCTCGGCGCGATCGGCAAGGGGCCGTTGCGTGTCAAAGGGGTGGGGCGCGATTCGATTCAGGGCGACGTGCGCTTTGCCGAGGCGCTGGCGCTGATGGGGGCGCGCGTCGAAATGGGGCCGAACTGGATTGAGGCCAGTGCTCCCGTTTCCGGCGCCTTGAAGGGGGTCGAACTCGATTGCAATCACATCCCGGATGCGGCCATGACCCTGGCGACCGCAGCGCTGTTTGCCGACGGGCCAACAACGTTGAAAAACATCGCCAGCTGGCGCGTCAAGGAGACTGACCGCATTGCCGCCATGGCGAACGAGTTGCGCAAGCTTGGGGCCGACGTCGAGGAGGGGGCGGATTACATCCGGATCGCTCCCCGTGGTGCGTTGCTGTCGCCGGTTTGCGGCATCGATACCTACGACGATCACCGGATGGCGATGTGTTTCTCGCTTGCCAGCTTCGGGGCGCCTTTGCGCGTGAATGAGCCGGGGTGTGTGGCGAAGACGTTTCCCGATTATTTCGAGCGCTTTGCTGGCGTGACTCAGCCGGTTCCGGTGATCGCCATCGACGGGCCGTCAGCGTCCGGTAAAGGAACGATTGCCGCGCGTGTTGCCTCCGTGCTGGGATGGCATTTCCTCGATTCCGGCGCGCTTTATCGCCTCACTGCCTTGGCGGCGCAGCGTGCCGGCGTGGCCTGGTCTGACGAAGCGGCGGTTGCCGGGATCGCGGCCGGACTTGATGTGGAATTTTCCGGTGATTCGATCCGCATGGGCGGCGAAGAAGTGGGTGAGGCTATCCGCACGGAAGAGATTTCTTCCGGTGCCTCGCTGGTGGCCGCGTTGCCGGCTGTACGAGCCGCGTTGCTTTTCCGGCAACGAATGTTCAGGCGGGCGCCGGGGCTGGTTGCCGATGGTCGCGATATGGGATCGGTCGTTTTCCCCGACGCCGGCACCAAGATATTCCTGACGGCCAGCGTCGAGGTGCGTGCTAAAAGGCGCTATAAGCAGTTGATCGACAAGGGAATGCCTGCTAATATCGAGCCTATTTTGCTGGATCTGCGCGCACGTGACGAGCGTGATAGTCAACGAAGTGTCGCGCCGCTTCAGCAAAGTGCAGATGCCAATTTGCTTGATACGTCCGACCTGTCCATAGAAAACACTGTGGAACGCGTTTTGGCGTGGAGCAAGATGGCCTCGTAGCAAGAGTGGTTCGGGGTGTTCCCGAGCCGTTCCTGGTGTTGCCGGTTCGTATTTCGACGTCCCTCCAGTTCTACATCCTTTGGATTGAATGCTTGTCGGGTAGCCTTTTCTGGTTTGTCCGTCGTCAAGCGGGACGTTTCGGCCGGTGGCTGTTTTTTAACTTAACCCGCCGCTTTGCGGTTTTTAATCTCTCTTATGTCTGCCAATCCCACCATGCAAGAAAATTTCGCCGATCTTTTTGAAGCCAGCCTCGCGCGCCAGGAAATGCGCCAAGGTGAGGTTATCACCGCCGAGGTCGTGCGCATCGACCAGAATTTTGTGGTCGTCAATGCCGGGCTGAAGTCCGAAAGCTACATCGATCGTGAAGAGTTTCTGAGTGATCAGGGCGAAATCGAAGTCAACGTTGGCGATTTTGTACAGGTTGCTATTGAGCAACTCGAAAATGGTTTCGGCGAAACTCGCCTCTCGCGCGACCGCGCCAAGCGTGTTGCCGCATGGAATGCCCTCGAAATGGCATTGAACGACGGTTCGCTCGTGACCGGTACGATTACCGGCAAGGTCAAGGGCGGCCTCACCGTCATGGCCAACAGCGTCCGTGCCTTCCTCCCGGGCTCCCTCGTTGATCTGCGTCCGGTCAAGGACACCACGCCGTACGAAGGCAAGACCTTCGAATTCAAGGTCATCAAGCTCGACCGCAAGCGTAACAACGTTGTCGTTTCGCGTCGCGCCGTTCTTGAAGCCAGCGCCGGTGAAGAGCGCGAAGCGCTGCTGTCGAACCTCAAGGAAGGCAGCATCGTCAAGGGCGTCGTCAAGAACATCACCGACTACGGTGCATTCGTCGATCTCGGCGGCATCGATGGTCTGTTGCACATTACCGATCTGGCCTGGCGCCGTGTCCGTCACCCGTCCGAAGTTCTGGCCGTGGGCGACGAAGTGCAGGCCAAGATTCTCAAGTTCGATCAGGACAAGAATCGTGTTTCGCTCGGCCTCAAGCAGCTCGGCGAAGATCCGTGGGTTGGCATTGCACGCCGCTACCCGCAGAGCACCCGCCTGTTTGGCAAGGTGACCAACCTGACCGACTACGGTGCATTCGTTGAAATCGAACAGGGTATCGAAGGTCTGGTGCACGTTTCCGAAATGGACTGGACGAACAAGAACGTTCATCCGTCGAAGGTTGTCCAGCTCGGCGACGAAGTCGAAGTCATGATCCTCGAAATCGACGAAGAGCGTCGTCGTATCTCCCTCGGCATGAAGCAGTGTGTTGCCAATCCGTGGGACGATTTCGCGATGAACCACAAGAAGGGCGACAAGGTGAAGGGCGCCATCAAGTCGATCACCGACTTCGGTGTGTTCATCGGTCTGCCGGGCGGTATCGATGGTCTGGTTCACCTGTCCGACCTCTCCTGGTCGGTGGCGGGCGAAGAAGCCATCCGCAACTTCAAGAAGGGTGACGAAGTCGAGGCAGTCGTTCTGGCCATCGATACCGAGAAAGAGCGTATCTCCCTCGGCATCAAGCAGCTCGACGGCGATCCTTACACCAGCTTCATCGCTACCCACGAGAAGAACGCCATCGTCAAGGGCACGATCAAGTCGGTTGATGCTCGCGGTGCAGTTGTCACGCTGGAAGGCGATATGGACGGCTACCTGCGCGCTTCCGAAGTGTCGCGCGATCGTATCGACGATCTGACCAAGGTTTACAAGGAAGGCGACGAAGTCGAAGCGATGATCATCAATATCGATCGCAAGACCCGTTCGATCAACCTGTCGATCAAAGCCAAGGATCAGGCTGAGCAACACGAAGCAATGCAGAAGTTCTCGGCCGAGAGCAGTGCCAGTGCCGGTACAACCAATCTTGGTGCTCTGCTTAAGGCCAAGCTGAACAGCCAGCAATAAGGTCTCGGCATGACCAAGTCAGATCTGGTCGCCCGGCTGGCGGAGCGTTTTCCCCAGCTGGTTGCGAAAGACGCCGATTTTGCGGTCAAGATGATTCTGGATGCGATGTCCGAGGCTTTGGTCAAAGGGGATCGCATCGAGATTCGAGGGTTCGGCAGTTTCTCGCTGAACTATCGACCGCCTCGCGTCGGCCGGAACCCGAAGTCCGGGGATAAGGTCGATGTCCCGGAAAAATGGGTGCCGCATTTCAAGGCTGGCAAGGAATTGCGAGAACGTGTTGATAGTGCGCTGCAAGCGGTCTGAGTGACCAAGCTGTGTTAGAGTAAAAAGGGCGGCAACGCAAGTTGCCGCCCTTTTCTTTGGGAGGCATTGAGAATGCGAGGCGCGCTCTGGGCGATTCGAATCGTCATTTTTTTGTTCCTGCTGGCATTTGCACTCAAGAACACCGAGACGGTCAGCATCCGGTTCTTTTTTGATGCGGTTTGGCAGGCGCCGCTGATTATCATTGTCCTCGCCTTCTTTGCTTTCGGTGCCGTCCTGGGGGTGTTTTCGCTTCTTGGGACATTGCTCGGACTTCGCCGCGAATTGTCCGCTGTGAAACGGCAACTTCAGCAGTTTCAGGATGCGCGGCGTGCTGACGCGTAGTCGATAAGGAAAATCCTTACGTGGATCTTTTGATCACATGATTGAACTTGAATACTGGCAGCTTCTTTTCTTTCCGCTGTTCTTCGGGCTTGGCTGGGCTGCAGCCCGCATTGATATCCGCCATCTGGTCAAAGAATCGCGGTCGTTGCCACGCTCCTATTTTCAGGGGCTGAATTTCCTGCTCAACGAACAGCAGGATCGGGCCGTCGAGGCGTTTGTCGAGGCAGTGAAGGTGGATCCTCAGACCGTCGAACTGCATTTTGCCCTCGGCAGTCTTTTTCGCCGCCGCGGCGAGACCGAGCGAGCCATTCGCATGCACCAGACGCTGATCGACCGGGAAGATTTGCCGGAAGACCTGAAGCTTCAGGCGATGTCCGAACTCGGGCAGGACTACCTGAAAGCCGGACTGCTCGATCGGGCCGAGGAAATCTACAACAAACTATGTACGTCCGCCTTGGCCGAAGAAGCCAAGCGCAATCTGCTGGAAATCTATCAGCTGGAGAAGGATTGGGAGAAGGCCATCGCGATCGCGGCAGAATTGCCAGCCCTGGCGACGCAGAAAGAAATTGCCGAGTACTACTGTGAACTCGCGGCGGCCGAACTCATTCGCTCCCGTTACGATTCGGCGGCCGATTATCTGAAGACGGCTCTCGAGAGCAACCGGAAATGCGTCCGGGCCAGCTTGCTGCAGGGCGACATCGAAATTCAGCGGGAGAACTACGACGCGGCCATCGCTTGCTGGCTGCGGATCGAGCAGCAGGATCCGCCCTACCTGGCACTGGTCGCGCAACGTCTACTCGACGCCTTCCGCAAGCTGGAGCGCCGTAATGAGGGCTTGCAACTGCTGCGCGGCTATCTTGAGCGCTACCCGTCGCTCGACCTGCTCGATGTTGTTTTCCAACTGGTGCTCGAGGGGGAGGGGGCTGAAGCTGCCTACACGCTGCTGCGCGAGGAGCTGAAGCGCAACCCAACGTTGCTTGGACTCGACAAGCTGATCGAGGCGAGGGCTTTGATTGTGCCGGCCGAAAACCGTGCCGACCTCGACCTGGCCAAGAGCATCGTGCAGGGTTACACCCGCCGTCTGGCGCGTTATCGATGCGATAATTGCGGCTTCAAGGCACGCCAGTTCTACTGGCGTTGCCCGGCTTGTGGCGGTTGGGAGACCTACTCGCCGAAGCGGACGGAAGAGTTCGATCAGGCGCTTTGAAGGAGCGTGAGGTCATGAATCAAGGAAAGTGTTCATGCAGCTAGGAGATGTTTGGGGCGTCCGCTTGCTCGTTGTCGGCGATGTCATGCTCGATCGTTACTGGTTTGGCGACGTGTCGCGCATCTCGCCGGAGGCGCCCGTACCCGTGGTCAAGGTCGAGCGTAGCGAGGAACGCCCCGGCGGCGCGGCGAATGTGGCGCGCAATGCGGCGGCGCTGGGGGCGCGAGTTTCGTTGCTGGCGCTCGTTGGCCGGGATGAGGCGGGCGAGAGTCTGCAGCGTCTCATTGAAGCCGAAGGGGTTGATGCCAGCCTGCATGTAGACGACGAAGTGGCGACGACGGTCAAATTGCGTGTCATCGGGCGACAACAGCAATTGCTGCGCATTGACTTTGAAACGCAACCGTCGCACGAGGTTTTGCGCGCCAAGCTGGCAGAATTCGAGCAGCGTCTGCCCGATTGCGATGCCGTGATTTTTTCCGATTACGGCAAAGGCGGCCTGACGCACATCAGCGAAATGATCCGGCTGGCCCGCACGGCGGGCAAGATCGTCCTCGTCGATCCGAAGGGCGACGATTATTCGGCCTATGCCGGGGCGACGGTGATTACGCCGAACCGCTCCGAAATGCGCGAGGTGGCTGGACGCTGGAAGGACGAGGCGGAATTGCAGAGCAAAGCCGATGGTCTTCGCGCGAGGCTGGCGCTTGATGCCTTGCTGGTGACGCGCAGCGAAGAGGGCATGTCGCTCTTCCATGATGGCGGCGTGATCCATGAGAAGGCCGTAGCGCGTGAAGTGTTCGACGTTTCCGGCGCCGGCGATACCGTCATCGCCACGCTCGGCGTCATGCTGGCGAGGGGCGACGATTGGGCGCGAGCGATTCACATTGCCAACGTCGCGGCCGGTATTGTCGTCGGTAAGCTGGGGACGGCTGTCGTTACCCGCGAAGAACTCGAAAACGCTTTGAGCTGAGGAAAAATCATGTACATCATTGTGACCGGCGCGGCTGGCTTTATTGGATCGAACATCGTCAAGGCGCTGAACGAGCGCGGCGTTACCAGGATCATCGCCGTCGACAACCTGAAGCGCGCGGAAAAATTCAAGAATCTCGTCGATTGCGAAATCGCTGATTATTTCGACAAGGATGCGTTTCTGGAACGCTTGCTCAGTGGCCAGTTCGATGGTGCCGTCAAGGCCGTCTTCCACGAAGGTGCCTGTTCCGACACCATGGAAGGCGACGGGCGCTACATGATGGAGAACAACTACCGCTACTCGCTGGCCTTGCTCGACTGGTGTCAGGCGCAGAGCGTGCAGTTCCTCTATGCTTCCAGCGCGGCCACCTATGGCGGCAGCAGTGAATTCCGCGAGGAGCGCCAGTTCGAGGCCCCGCTCAACGTCTACGGCTACTCGAAATTCCTCTTTGACCAGATTGTTCGTCAGCGCCTGCCGGGCGCGACGGCCCAGATCGTCGGCTTCCGCTATTTCAACGTCTACGGCTCACGCGAGACGCACAAGGGGCGGATGGCCTCAGTCGCTTTTCATCACTTCAACCAGTTCCGCGCCGAGCGCAAGGTACGCTTGTTCGAAGGCTGCGAAGGCTACGCCAACGGTGAGCAAAAGCGTGATTTCGTTTACGTTGGTGACGTGGCGAAGGTCAATCTGTTCTTCCTCGATCATCCGGAGCAGTCGGGCATCTTCAATCTCGGTACCGGACGCGCGCAGAGCTTCAACGAACTCGCCGTCGCCAACGTCAATGCCTGCCGGGCGCTCGAAGGCGCGCCGAAGCAGTCGCTGACGGAACTCCTGCAGCAGGGATTCATCGAATACGTTCCATTCCCCGAGGCGCTCAAGGGCAAATACCAGAGCTTCACGCAAGCCGATCTGACCAAGCTGCGGGCGGCCGGCTATGCGGCACCGTTTGCCAGCGTCGACGAGGGCGTTTCCGAATACGTTCAATGGTTGAATGCCCGTGTATAAGACACTCGAAGATTTCGTTGGCGGCACGCCGCTCGTCCAGCTGAAACGCTTGCCCGGCGTGGCCATCGCGGCGCGCGGCAATGTCATCCTGGCCAAGCTCGAAGGCAACAACCCGGCCGGTTCGGTCAAGGATCGACCGGCGCTGTCGATGGTTCGGCGTGCCGAGCAGCGCGGCGACATCAAGCCGGGTGACACGCTGATTGAGGCGACATCCGGCAATACCGGCATCGCGCTGGCGATGGCGGCGGCGATCATGGGCTATCGCATGATCCTTGTCATGCCGGAAAACCAGAGCGTCGAGCGCCGCCAGACGATGCGTGCCTATGGCGCCGAGCTGGTGCTGACACCAGTGAGTGGCGGCATGGAACTGGCGCGTGACGTCGCCGAAAAAATGCGCGACGAGGGGCGCGGCATCATCCTCGACCAGTTCGCCAATCAGGACAATCCGCTGGCCCATTACGAGGGCACCGGCCCGGAAATCTGGCGCGAGACGGAAGGGCGTGTGACCCATTTCGTCAGCAGCATGGGCACGACCGGCACGATCATGGGCTCGGCGCGTTATCTCAAGGAACAGAATCCGGCGATTTGCATCGTCGGTTGCCAGCCCGAAGACGGTTCGCAGATTCCCGGCATCCGCAAATGGCCGGAAGCCTACCTGCCGAAGATTTTCGACCGTTCCCTCATCGATCGTATCGAATCCGTGTCGCAAGCCGATGCCGAGGAAATGACCCGTCGTCTGGCGCGGGAAGAGGGTATCTTCGCCGGTATTTCATCGGGCGGCGCGATGGCGGTCGCGCTGCGCTTGGCGAACGAGCTGGAAAATGCCACGATCGTCAGTATCGTCTGCGACCGCGGCGACCGCTATTTGTCGACCGGCGTTTTTCCCGCCTGATCAGGTAGATTCTTTATGCTTCCCGTACTCGTCTTCGATATCGAAACCATTCCCGACGTGCCGGGTTTGCGCCGTTTGCACGACCTCGATCCTGCGTTGTCCGATGCGGAAGTGGCGGAACTCGCCTTCCAGCAGCGGCGGGCGCAGAACGGCAGCGACTTCCTGCCGCACTACCTGCAGCGCGTCGCCGTCATTTCCTGCGTGCTGCGCGCCGGCAAGGATCTGCGCGTCTGGTCGCTGGCCGAGCCGGAACAAAGCGAAGGCGAAATCATCCAGCGCTTCTTCGATGGCATCGAAAAGTTCACGCCGCAACTGGTGTCCTGGAACGGCGGAGGGTTCGATCTACCGGTACTGCACTATCGCGGCCTGATCCACGGTGTCGTGGCTCCGCGCTACTGGGATCTCGGCGATGGTGACTACGGTGACAGCCGTGACTTCAAGTGGAACAACTACATCAGCCGCTATCACATGCGCCATCTCGACCTGATGGACCTGTTGGCGATGTATCAGCCGCGCGCCAACGCGCCGCTCGACGATCTGGCCAAGTTGATCGGTTTTCCGGGCAAGCTGGGCATGGACGGCAGCAAGGTCTGGGAGGCCTGGTCGCAAGGCGAGATCGCGGGAATTCGCGATTACTGCGAGACCGATGTGATGAACACCTATCTTGTCGCGTTGCGCTTCCGCCTCATGCGCGGCGAAATGGCGCGGGCTGAATACGAGGCTGAAATCGCCTTCGTGCGCGATGAGCTGGGGCGGCTCGACAAGCCGCATTGGCGCGAATTCCTCGCCGCCTGGCCTGCGGCCTGACGCCGTTTCCTTTCAATTAGAGCCACGTTCATGTCTCTCAAGATTGCAATCGCTCAAATCAACGCTACTGTCGGCGATCTGGCCGGCAATGCGGCGCGCATCCTCGATTTTGCCAAGCGGGCGAAAACGCTGGGCGCCGATCTCGTGGTGACGCCCGAGTTGGGGTTGTGCGGTTATCCACCCGAAGATTTGCTGCTGCGCGACGATTTCTACGCCAGCTGCGAACAGGAGCTTGATGCGTTGGCGGCCAGACTGGATGGCATTTCGCTGTTGGTCGGGCATCCTCTCCTGCAGCATGGGCGGCGCTTCAACGCGGCGACGCTGATCAGTGACGGGAAGCGGGTTGCCACGTACTGCAAGCAACGGCTGCCGAATTACGAAGTGTTCGACGAAAAGCGCTATTTCGACACGGGCGATACGCCGTGTGTCGTGACGTTCAACGGCGTGCGTTGCGGCATCAACATCTGCGAGGATGTCTGGGTCGAGGGGCCGGCCGATCTGGCGCAGGCGGCGGGTGCGGAAATTCTGCTGGTGCTCAATGCGTCGCCCTACCACATCGGCAAACAGGGGCTGCGGACGCAGGTTTTGCGCGATCGCCTGGCCAGTACCGGCCTGTCGATGATTTACGTCAATCAGGTGGGTGGCCAGGACGAACTGGTGTTCGATGGCGGTTCGTTCGCCCTCGATAGAAAAGGAAACGTTGTTTGCCAGCTTGCCAAATTCGAAGAGGCGCTGGAGGTTGTCGAATACGATGGCAGCGACTTGCGCCCTGGATCGCAGGAGCTGGAGTCGTGTGTCGAGGCCGAGGTCTATCAGGCGCTTGTGCTCGGCGTGCGCGATTACCTCGGCAAGAACGGTTTTCCCGGTGCGATCATCGGTCTGTCTGGCGGTATCGATTCGGCGCTGACGCTGGCCGTCGCCGTCGACGCGCTGGGGCCGGAAAAAGTGCGTGCTGTGATGATGCCCTCGCCGTATACGGCCGACATCAGTCTCGACGATTCGCGTGACATGATTCACCGTCTCGGCGTGCGCTACGACGAGATTCCGATCGAGCCGGCGATGCAGGTCTTTTCTGCCATGCTGGAAAAGGAATTTGCCGGCCTGCCGTCCGACACGACCGAAGAAAACCTGCAGGCGCGCATTCGCGGCATGATCCTGATGGCGCTTTCCAACAAGAGCGGTTCGTTGGTGCTGACGACCGGCAACAAGTCGGAAATGGCCGTTGGCTACTGCACGCTCTACGGCGACATGGCCGGTGGTTTCGCGGTGATCAAGGACATCGCCAAGACGCTCGTTTATCGCCTTTCGCGCTGGCGCAATACGGTGGGCGAAGTGATTCCCGAACGCATCATCACACGTCCGCCGTCGGCTGAGCTGAAGCCGGGCCAGACCGATCAGGACAGCTTGCCGCCTTACGAGGTTCTCGACGCGATCATCGAAGCCTACATGGAGCGCGACATTAGCCCGCGCGAGATCATCGCCAGCGGTTATGATGAAGCCGATGTCCGGCGCGTCGTGCGTCTGCTCAAAATCAGCGAGTACAAGCGGCGTCAGGCGCCGGTCGGTATCCGCGTGACGCCGCGCGGCTTCGGCAAGGACTGGCGCTACCCGATCACCAACCGCTACGCTGATCCATACTGAACAAAATTTCTGGTACGATTCGTCCCGTTTTTCCGGAGCCACTGCAATGAAAAAAATCGAAGCCGTTATCAAACCATTCAAGCTCGACGAAGTGCGCGAAGCTTTGTCGGAAATTGGCATTACCGGCCTGACAGTGGCCGAAGTCAAAGGATTTGGCCGCCAGAAAGGCCATACCGAGCTGTACCGTGGCGCAGAGTACGTTGTGGACTTCCTGCCCAAGGTCAAGATCGAGGTCGTTGTCGGAGACGACGTGGTCGACAACGCCATCGAGGCGATTCTGAAAGCGGCCCGTACCGGCAAAATCGGCGACGGCAAGGTGTTCGTGATGCCAGTCGAACAGGTCATCCGGATTCGCACAGGCGAGACGGGCGAGGCGGCGGTCTAAGTTGTCCTGAGGTTCGAGTACAAACGGCCCGCGCTTAGCGGGCCGTTTGCTTTGGAGCATCAACGTCATTGAAGAACGGGCGTTCAAGGCCCGATTCGGAGTAACTGCGGTGGAATTCGATTCGTTGGGTTGGGTCGTGGCGGCTTTTGCCGTGCTGATCACCGGAATTTCGAAATCCGGACTGGGTGGCGCGCTGGGTGGCTTGGCCGTGCCGCTTATGGCAATCTGGATATCGCCCCGCGACGCGGCGGCCGTGATGCTGCCGGTGCTGATCGTGACCGACTGGGTCGGCATCGGGGCGTGGCGCGGGAAAGCCAGTTGGGCCGACCTTAAAATGATGCTGCCCGCTGCCATCGTGGGTATCGTCCTCGGCACGCTGGCTTTCGGCGTCATGCCCGATCGTTTCGTGAAAATTGCCGTTGGTCTGATTGCCGTTCTTTTTGCGCTTGACCGACTGGTTCGCCGTAGCCGTGGCGCGCAGTCCGCACGCCCTCCGAGACGTCTCTTTGCATGGCTCGCCGGAGCGGGGTCGGGCTTTACCAGCACGCTGGCACATGCCGGTGGCCCGCCGGTGATGGCTTATCTGTTGAGCCGGCAGTTGCCGCGGCAGAATTTTGTGGCCACGTCGGTCTATTTTTTCACCACCATCAATCTGGCCAAACTCCCGACGTATCTCGCTCTCGGTATTTTTACGAAGGAGTCGCTCATCGCCTCGGCCATGTTGTTGCCGCTCGTGCCGCTGGGCGTCTGGCTCGGATTGCGCATTTTGGCGAAAATACCCGAGCGGCCGTTTTACTGGTTTGCCACGGCGGCCCTGGGGTTGTCAGGCGTCAAACTTTTGCTGGACGGGATTTCGGTCGGGTAAGGGAATGGCGGCGGGGATGGCAGCGAAATTCTGGCGCGAGGGCTGATCGTTTGCCGTTTTGATGCTTATCGTTCCCGGTTGGCGCGGAGCAAAACCCAGAGGGCGCCTTCACCGCCGTCGCATGGGGCGGCATGGCAGAACGCAAGCACGTCGCGATGGCGTGATAACCAGGTTTTTACGAGCCGTTTCAGGACGCCTTCACGCCCGGGTGAGCCGCGTCCACGCCCATGGACGATGCGCAGACAGCGTTTTCCGGTGAGACGCGATTCGGCGAGAAAACGGGCGATTTCGTCGTGCGCCTCATGGCGGTTCATTCCGTGCAAATCCGTATGGTTCTGAATCGCCCAGCGCCCCCGCCGCAAGTCGCGCAGGACGTCGCGGGGCAAGCCGGGGCGGAGAAAAGTGTCGCCGATGGCCAACAGATCGTCGATTTCGAATGGGCCATGCAGCGATTCCCGGATTACCTCGATGTCGTCCAGTTCGCGTTGGCGCGGTCGCGGGCGTGGCTTCGGCGGCTCATGGACGACGCGCGCCGGTGTGCGTAGCGGCTGCGTGCCCTCGATGGCCGCAAGAAAGGCGTCGAGGTCTTCGGCGCTGATTTCTTCGGTGGGCGGTCGCTGGCGCATTGGCTACGTCTGGCATGTGATGAACGCCCGGCGAGGCTGTGGGCTGTGCCGGGGCTTGTTCGATTCGTCCTTAATGACTCGTGGGCTGGAAACTTAACCGCCGAGACTGTCGAGGTAGCGCTCGGCGTCAAGCGCGGCCATGCATCCAGTTCCTGCTGACGTACATGCTTGACGGTAAATGTGGTCCTGAACGTCGCCCGCCGCGAAGACACCCGGAATCGATGTCGCCGTCGCGTTGCCGTTGTGACCGCCGTGCGTGACGATGTAGCCGTTTTCCATCGCAAGCTGGTCGACGAACAGGTCGGTGTTCGGCTTGTGTCCGATGGCGATGAAGACGCCCGTCAGCGCAATGTCCTCGCTGGCGCCGGATTTGACGTTCTTGATGCGGATGCCGGTGACGCCGGTCTTGTCGCCCAGCACTTCTTCGAGCGTCGAGTCCCATTTGATCGTCACTTTGCCTTCCTTCTCCCGCTCGAACAGCTTGTCCTGCATGATCTTCTCGCTACGTAGCTTGTCGCGGCGGTGGATCAGCGTGACGTGGCTGGCGATGTTGGCGAGGTAAAGCGCCTCTTCGACGGCCGTGTTGCCGCCGCCGATGACGGCGACCGGCTGGTTGCGGTAGAAGAAGCCGTCGCAGGTGGCGCAGGCCGAAACGCCGCGGCCGGAGAAGGCTTCCTCGGATGGCAGGCCGAGGTATTGCGCCGAGGCGCCGGTGGCGATGATCAGGGCGTCGCACGTGTAAGTGCCGCTATCGCCGATCAGGGTGAACGGCTTTTCGGTCAGTTTTGCGGTGTGGATGTGGTCGAAGATGATCTCCGTCTCGAAGCGCCGGGCATGCTCTTCGAAGCGCTGCATCAGTTCGGGGCCCTGAATGCCTTGCGCTTCGGCCGGCCAGTTATCAACTTCGGTTGTCGTCATCAGCTGGCCGCCTTGCGCCATGCCGGTAATCAGGACTGGCTTGAGATTGGCGCGCGCGGCATACACGGCGGCCGTATAGCCGGCCGGGCCGGAGCCGAGAATGAGCAACGGGCAGTGACGGGTTGCTTCGGACATGGGGATTCCCCTTTCGCTTTTCTGTTGGTTTGCCCCGCCATAGAGCAGGGTGGATACGTGTCATCGAATGTACCGGTCGTGCGTTTCCGCTTGTCCTATAATCGAACGCCGATACGGTAGCGCCGCCAAATGGTCAATGAACACTGGCGGCGGATGGATCGACATTCTACCGACAGACTGGGTCGTTTTTCGCAGACGAAATCATTTCGCCTCGTTTGAGGACTGAGCGGTTTGTTTAAACGATGAAGCTGATCCCGGTGACGTCTGGTTAATAGGCACCGTGCCTGCCGTTATAATTTCTCTCCTGAAAATTAGCTGCGATCGGAAAGATGGTTTTGTTGCAAAAAAACGCTGGGAAGATTCGCCGAGGGGCCGGACACTCCAGTCCGCTGCCGGAGAAGATTGCGGTCGTGCTGCAGGAATCGCGCTGGCTGGTTTTGGCGTTTCTTGCCGTATTTATCGGCCTCGCCCTGGGGGGCTATCATCAGGACGATCCGGGCTGGTCGCACGCCGTCCCTGTGGCGACACTGCACAATCCGGTCGGCCGGAGCGGGGCTTGGCTGGCGGATTTGCTGCTTTACGTGTTCGGTCGTTCGGCCTGGTGGTTCATTATTCTGCTGCTTACGTTTGTCTGGTGGGGGTATCGGCGTCTGGATGCGCCGCCGTCAGAGGACAAGCGCCCGATGTATATCGCGCTGGCGGGGTTTCTGATTGTCTTGCTGGCCAGCACCGGCCTTGAGGCGCTCCGTTTTTATTCTCTAGAGGGGGCGTTGCCGCTCGCCCCCGGTGGCGTGCTTGGCATGGAAATCGGCGGCGCGTCGGCTCGCTATCTCGGCTACACCGGCGCGACACTCGTTCTGATGGTGGCGCTGGCGCTCGGCTGGAGCCTTTTTTCGGGAATGTCCTGGCTTACGGCCGCTGAATACTTCGGTACGTTGTTGGAAAGGTGCTATACGGGCGGGCGCGATTTGATCGATGGCTGGCAGGATCGGCGCATCGGGCGCGAAGCGGCGCGCGAGCGCGAA
The DNA here is from genome assembly GCF_009469695.1 of Propionivibrio limicola. Lineage (GTDB taxonomy): Bacteria > Pseudomonadota > Gammaproteobacteria > Burkholderiales > Rhodocyclaceae > Propionivibrio > Propionivibrio limicola. Next base: position 366,535 of record NZ_SSSR01000001.1, on the reverse strand, counting down.
GTGGTCGTCGAGGGGGAAAAGCGGCGTGAAGAAGCGCGCGAGCCGGTCATTATCGTCGATAAGCCGGTACCTGAAGTGGTTGTCCCGGCCAAGGTCGAGAAGCGCATCGAACGCGAAAAGCAGGTGCTTCTTTTCCCGGAAGCCGTCGAGGGCGGGTTGCTGCCGCCCCTGCATCTGCTTGAACCGGCGGCGCCGCCGACCGATCAGATCAGTCCGGAAACGCTTGAATACACGTCGCGCCTGATCGAGCGCAAGCTGGCCGATTTTGGCGTTCAGGCGCAGGTGATGGCTGCCTATCCCGGTCCGGTGATTACGCGCTACGAGATCGAACCGGCGGTCGGCGTGAAGGGAGCGCAGATCGTCAATCTGGCCAAGGACGTGGCGCGTTCGCTGTCGATGGTGTCGATCCGCGTTGTCGAAACGGTGCCCGGCAAGTCCTGCATGGCGCTCGAACTGCCGAACCCGAAGCGGCAGGTCGTCCGGCTTTCCGAGATCATTTCGAGCAGCGAATACCACAACATGTCGTCGCCGCTGGCGATGACGCTGGGCAAGGACATCGGCGGTTGTCCGGTCGTTGTCGATCTCGCCAAAATGCCGCACTTGTTGGTGGCCGGGACGACCGGCTCCGGCAAGTCGGTGGGCATCAACGCGATGATCCTCTCGCTCTTGTACAAGTCCGAGCCGGAAAAGGTGCGGCTGATCCTCGTCGACCCGAAGATGCTCGAATTGTCGATCTACGAAGGTATCCCGCATCTGCTGGCGCCGGTTGTCGTCGATATGAAGCAGGCGGCCAATGCGCTCAACTGGTGCGTCGGCGAGATGGAGAAACGCTACAAGCTGATGTCGGCCATCGGCGTGCGCAACATCGCTGGCCTCAACCATCGCATCAAGGATGCCGAGAAGGCGGGAAACCCGCTGACCAATCCGTTCTCGCTGACGCCGGAATCGCCCGAACCGCTGAAGTCAATGCCGCACATCGTTGTCGTGATCGACGAACTGGCCGACCTGATGATGGTGGCCGGCAAAAAAGTCGAGCAGCTGATCGCCCGCCTCGCGCAGAAGGCGCGTGCCGCCGGCATTCACCTGATTCTGGCGACGCAGCGACCGTCCGTTGACGTCATCACCGGCCTGATCAAAGCCAACATTCCGACGCGCATGTCTTTCCAGGTATCGTCGAAGATCGACTCGCGTACCATCCTCGACCAGATGGGAGCGGAGGCGCTGCTGGGTCAGGGTGACATGCTCTATCTGGCGCCGGGAACCGGTTATCCGACGCGCGTGCATGGTGCCTTCGTGGCCGACGAGGAAGTGCACCACGTCGTCGATTATCTGAAGAAAGTGGGGGCGCCTGATTACGTTGAAGGCGTGCTCACGGGCGGCGGCTTCGAAGACGAAGGCGAGGGCGGAGCCGACGGTGAGAGCGAGGGCGGGGGCGATGCGGAAGCCGATCCGCTTTACGATCAGGCGGTGGAAATCGTGCTCAAGAACCGTCGTGCCTCGATTTCGCTGGTGCAGCGCCATTTGCGCATCGGCTACAACCGTTCGGCGCGCCTGATCGAGGCGATGGAAAAGGCCGGCCTTGTTTCGGCCATGGATGCGCGCGGCGGACGCGAAGTGCTGGCGCGCCAGAGTGAAGAATGATTGGCACAAGTTTAACCACAGAAACACAGAGGCACAGCGAGTGAGATGTTCGACTAAATGGTTTTTCCGGCGGGAATCCTTGTTCCTTTTTTTATGCGGCATGTTTTTCTTCGCGACCGCTCACGCGGGTGCGATCGACAAACTGCACCGCTTTTTGGAGAGCACGAAAACCTTGCGCGCCAGTTTTGCGCAGATCGTCGTCGCCAAAAACGGCAAGCGGCCCCAGATGTCTTCCGGGGTGATGATGGTTTCGCGGCCGGGCAAGTTTCGCTGGCAGATCGAAAAGCCGTATAGCCAGTTGCTGGTTGGCGACGGCGAGAAAATCTGGATTTACGACCCCGACCTGCGCCAGGTGACGGTCAAGAAAATGAGTGCCGCGCTTGGCAGTACGCCGGCGGCGCTGCTCGTCGGTTCGAATACCCTGGAGAAAGATTTCAATCTGCGCGAACTCGGCGAGCGCGAAGGGCTGGAATGGCTGGAAGCGACGCCGAAATCGGCGGACAGCGGCTTCGAGAAGTTGCAACTCGGATTTGCCGGCAACGACCTGAAGGCGATGGAATTGTTCGACAATTTCGGGCAAACGACGTCGCTGTCCTTCGGAAAACTTGAGCGCAACCCGTCGCTGCCGGCGACGAGTTTCCGTTTCACGCCGCCCGCCGGAGTCGATGTCATCAGTGACTGACCTGTTCGCTCAAGACCATCCGGTTCCACTTGCCGAAGCGTTACGCCCCAAGACGCTGGACGAGGTGATCGGCCAGCAGCATCTGATCGGACCGGGCAAGCCCCTGCGTCTGGCGTTCGAAGCGCGCAAGCTGCACTCGTTGATTCTGTGGGGGCCGCCGGGCGTCGGCAAGACGACGCTGGCGCGCCTGATGGCCGATGCTTTCGATGCCGAATTTGTCGCGCTCTCGGCGGTGTTTTCCGGGGTCAAGGACATCCGGGAAGCCGTCGCACGGGCCGAAGCCATTCGGGCGCAGTCGGGGCGGGCGACGATTCTGTTCATCGACGAAGTTCATCGCTTCAACAAGGCGCAACAGGATGCCTTTCTGCCTTACGTCGAAGATGGCCTGCTGACGCTGGTGGGCGCGACGACCGAGAATCCGTCGTTCGAAGTGAACTCGGCGCTCCTCTCCCGTGCTTCCGTCTACGTGCTCAATCCGCTGTCGGCCGACGAAATGGGCCAGTTGTTCGAACGCGCCTGTCAGAAAGCCCTTGCGGGATTGACCTTCGACGACGATGCGCGGGCGCGCCTGGTTGGCTTGGCCGACGGCGACGCACGTCGCCTGATCAATCTGCTCGAACAGACGCGCACGGCGGCGCTGACTGCCAAGCGGACACAGATTGATGGCGCCTTCATCGATAACACATTGGCGCAGAGCTTGCGTCGTTTCGATAAAGGCGGCGAGGCGTTTTACGACCAGATTTCCGCACTGCACAAATCGGTGCGCGGATCGAATCCGGACGCGGCGCTCTACTGGTTCTGCCGCATGCTCGATGGCGGCGCCGATCCGCGCTATCTTGCCCGCCGCATTGTGCGCATGGCCTGGGAAGAAACCGGGCTGGCCGATCCGCGGGCCATGCAGATTGCGACCGATGCCGCGGCCACGTATGAGCGGCTTGGTTCGCCGGAGGGCGAGCTGGCGCTGGCCGAAGCGGTGATCTATCTGGCCATGGCCGCCAAATCGAACGCCGCCTACGTCGCGTATAATGCCGCGCGTGCTTTTGTCGCCAAGGATGGTTCCCGGCCGGTGCCGCTGCATCTGCGCAACGCACCGACGCGTCTGATGAAGGAACTCGACTACGGCAAGAACTATCGTTACGCGCACGATGAAGAAGGCGCCTACGCGGCCGGCGAAAACTATTTCCCCGAAGGGATGCCGCCCGTCGACTGGTATCGGCCAGTCGAGCGCGGACTCGAAATAAAGATTGGCGAAAAGCTCGCGCATCTGCGCGAGCTGGATCGTCAGGCGAAGAAAATCAAAGACTCTAAGGACTGACATGCTTGACATACAACTGTTGCGGACCAACATCGATGCCGTTGCCGGGCGCCTTGCCACGCGTGGCTTTACGCTCGATAGCGCCACCTTCCAGACGCTGGAAAACGAACGCAAGACGTTGCAGACGCAGACGCAGGATCTGCAGGCCCGCCGCAACAGCCTGTCGAAGCAGGTCGGCATGCTCAAGGGGAAAGGCGAGGATGCATCGGCGGTGATGGCCGAAGTGGCTGCGCTCAAGGACGAGCTCGAAGCCAACGAAAAGCGCCTCGGCGAACTGCTCAAGGAACTGGAAGCGTTTGTCGCCACCATTCCCAATCTGCCGCAGGAGAACGTGCCGGTGGGCAAGTCGGAGGCCGACAACGTCGAGATCAAGCGTTGGGGCACGCCACGGACGTTCGATTTCCCGGCCAAGGATCACGTCGACCTCGGCGAAGGGCTTGGTCAGCTCGATTTTGCGACGGCCGCCAAGATTGCGGGCGCACGCTTCTCGCTGATGAAAGGCCCGCTGGCGCGTCTGCATCGCGCGCTTGCCCAGTTCATGCTTGATGTTCATACCACCGAGCACGGTTATACCGAAGTCTATGTGCCATACCTCGTCAATTCGGACAGCATGTACGGGACCGGCCAGCTGCCGAAGTTCGAGGCTGATCTGTTCAAGATCCTGCGCGAAGACGCTGATCCGCTGTACCTGATTCCGACCGCCGAAGTGCCGGTCACCAACATCGTGCGCGACGAAATCGTTGCGCAGGGAGCTTTGCCGCTCAAGTTCGTCAGCCACACGCCGTGCTTCCGCTCCGAAGCCGGCTCGTATGGCAAGGACACGCGCGGCATGATTCGCCAGCACCAGTTCGACAAGGTGGAATTGGTGCAAATTGTTGCCGCCGAGCAATCGACCGAAGCGCACGAGGCTCTGACCCGTCACGCCGAAACGATCCTCGAGAAGCTCGAACTGCCCTACCGTCGCGTCGCGCTGTGCACCGGCGATATGGGCTTCTCGTCGGCCAAAACGTACGATCTGGAAGTCTGGCTTCCGGCGCAGAACACCTATCGCGAAATTTCCTCGTGCTCCAACTTTGAATCCTTCCAGGCCCGGCGCATGCAGGCGCGTTGCCGCAACGAGAAAAACAAGCCCGAACTCGTTCATACCCTGAACGGCTCGGGGCTGGCAGTCGGGCGTACGCTGGTGGCCATTCTTGAAAACAATCAGAATGCCGACAGCAGCATTACGATTCCGGCTGCATTGCGTCCCTACATGGGCGGCGTGGAGAAGATCGGCGCTTGAGTGAGGCCGGGCTGGCTGCCGGCGGCGAGGACGGATTAGCGGTTTGCCGCAAATAGCTTGCGCGGCTTTCCGCTCTTGTCGGTCCTTGTCTCCGGTGCAATGTCGATCGATGAGAAAGCCATTTCGCGCCGGGTAAGGATGTCCGTATAGACGCGGATGTTTTCAACCATGATGACCGCCTCGCCGCCGCGCCCTCGTCCCGATTTGAGCCGGTTGTAATATTTTGGCTGGGCGAGAAGCGGTAGGACTTTCTTCATCTCGTACCAAGAATTGGGGTCGGCATTCAGTGTGCCGGCAATGTGCATGGCGGCTTTCAGGTGGCCCATGCCGAGGTTGTAGGCAGCAAGTGCCAGCCACAACCGGTCCGGTTCGCTAATGCCGGGGGGCAGCGATTGACGCAAGCTGCTGATGTAGCGGGCCCCCGCACGGATACTCTCCGCCGGGTCGAGACGGTTGCAAACGTTGAGTTGGTCCGCTGTTTCCTCGGTCAGCATCATGATCCCGCGCACACCGGTCGGACTGGTCGCCAGTGGTTCCCATTGCGACTCCTGATACGACACCGCCGCGAGAATGCGCCAATCGATGCCGGTTTCTGTTTGCGCATCCTGGAACATTTTTCGGAAACGCGGCAGTACCGACTGCACGCGTTCGATGAAGTGCAGGGTGTCCGCTTGGGTGAGCCGGTTTACATGGCCGAAGTAACGATCCTTCAGTCGATCCAGTTCGCCGTTCTTACGGCTGCGCTCCAGGAAGTCATTGGCTTTTGCAATCAGTGCAGGGTCGGTGTTGGGCGCGAAAAGCCAGACAATCGGCCGCGACGGGCCAATTTGCATGGCGTTTTGCAGGACAGGGAAGTGGTTGATGCCAATATCGAACTCGGCGTTGTTGACCAAGGCGGCTTCAATGCGCTGCGAAGCCACCCTTTCCATGAGGTCGATTTCCGTCTGCTGACGGCTGGCGACGGCTTTAAGGCCGGGAACCTCGTCGCTGATTTTGCGCAATGCCGTTTCCTGGCGGGATCCCGCGACAACGTGGATGCTCTTGTGCGCCAGTTGCCTGATTTCCATGGGCGGAAGGGATGCTTCGTGGGTCACGAGTATGTTCCGGCTTTCGAAGAACGGCGTACTTGCAGGCAGCCCATGATCGTCGGGTGCAACGAGCCAGGCGGCGGCCATATGTGCCTCGCCATTCCGAAGGCGCGTCTGGACTTCGTCATCGCTGGCGGCCACAACGAAACGGCTTCTTGACTTCAGATCGGCGGCAAACATCTGCACCAGATCGTGTTCGAAACCCATTGCATCGTTCCCGGAACCCGGTAAGGTGTTTGGCGAGTCAGGCGAATAAGTTGTTGATCCCACACGGGTCAAGATCACAAGTTCGCCGCTTTCGTTGAATGGCAAGGGAACAACCTTGCCGCATCCGGCGACAATAAGCGAAAAAATCAGAAGAAGATGGCGCATTTTTTCATGTCTTGTGATATAGTCTTGCCCCTGTTGGAGAGGTGGCAGAGTGGTCGATTGTACCTGACTCGAAATCAGGCGTACTGCAAGGTACCGAGGGTTCGAATCCCTCCCTCTCCGCCAAGTTGATAGAAAAAGCCCTTGATGTTCAAGGGCTTTTTTGTTTTGTGCAAAATGCGGTGTGCTACTGTTGTTCGTGCGGCGATCTCGTCTCGCTAGTGCAGTATTGCAACAAGTTCGTTGAATTCCCGCCCTGACGGCTACGAGGGTGGAAAATATCTAAAGTCGCTCCCCGGCTTGGCTACATGTTTACCCGAACCATTCCTGATTATCTGTCCGGCTACCCTGCATCGCTGGTCGAGCAAGTTCATCTGCTGATCGGGCAGGGCCAGTTTGGCGATTTGCTGCGCCGGAAATATCCGGGCATGCATTCGGTTCGTACTGACAAGGCTCTTTACGACTACGTGCAGGAACTCAAGGGCGAATATCTGCGCAATGCCCCGCAACCGGACAAAGTGGCATTCGACAGCAAGCTCCATGTGATTCATCAGGCTCTGGGAACGCACACAAGAATTTCGCGGGTGCAGGGCGCAAAGCTCAAGTCGAAGCACGAAATCCGCATTGCCTCCGTATTCAAAACGCTGCCCTCTGAATTCCTGCGCATGATCGTTGTGCATGAAGTGGCGCACCTCAAAGTGCGCGAACACGACAAGGACTTTTATCAGCTGTGTCGTTACATGGAGCCCGATTATCACCAGCTGGAGTTCGATTTACGGGCGTGCCTTCTTTGTCTCGATACAACGGAGAAACATATCTGGCCGGCCGGGTGTCGCTGATTTTGGTCGATATTTCTGGTGTTTGAACTGATCTATTCACGTCCCAAAGTAATTGAGGGGGAATGGTTATCTGACTCGAAATCGAACTTTTTCATGAACTCCGTTTTTTCCCTGACGCAGATCAATTCAGGTTTGTCTTCCGGGGCGTAAATGACGACAGCCGTTCCGTCACGCTCATTGGTGCAGTCAATTCCATCCGCCAGCACGATGTAACGCTTTCCGTTCTTTTTGTTGAGATAAGTGCGCATGTGTTCTCCTGGTTTCCGGGCCGTACGAGGCTATCGATTATGAACATAATTCCGTTTCAAGCGCTGGCTTGCCCTCTGGACCAAGCGCCCCTGTCTTGCTCCGGTTCGGCGTGGCGATGCGTGGCCGGCCACAGTTTTGATGTTGCCAGCCAGGGTTATATCAACTTGCTGCCCGTCCAGCACAAGCGTTCGCGCGATCCCGGCGACAGCAAGGAGATGGTCGCGGCGCGCCGACGTTTTCTGGATACTGGCTATTATGAGCCGATCGCCGCAGCGGTCAGTCGCGCAGCACTTACCGTTGATGTTGCAAGGGCGTCAACGCTCAGTTGCCTTGATGCTGGATGCGGGGAGGGGTACTACCTGCGCCGGCTCGTCGCGGAGGCGGGTGACCAGCGCCTCGCGCTTGTCGGGCTCGATATTTCCAAATGGGCGGTTCTGGCGGCCGCAAAGCAGGATAAAACAATCCAATGGGTGGTGGGGAGCAACGCCAATCTGCCTGTGTTGCCGGAAACGCTTGATCGTGTTCTGTGCATGTTCGGTTTCCCCGTCTATTCCGAGTTCGCTCGCGTACTCAAGCCGGGGGGACTGTTGCTGCAGGTGGATGCCGGACCGGATCATCTGCGTGAACTGCGCGAAGTCATTTATCCGGTCCTGAAGCCCGAGCGCCCGTCCGCGGCGGCAGCGCCGCCGGGTTTTACCCTCGTGTCCGTCGAAACGGTCCGTTACCCACTGCAAATCAATGGCAAGGAGCGGATTGCCAATTTGCTGGCCATGACGCCGCATCTCTATCGGGCAAGTGCCGAGGGCCGAGAGCGGGCGGCTGCGCTGACCGATTTGTCACTCACCGTCGATGTGCGCCTGTCGTGTTGGCGCCGTGAAGGATAAAAGGCCGTTGTCGATCAGTCGTCAGATGAATGCCTAAGCTTTTAGTCGTTTGCTGTCCGGTCCCGTTGTCCTGGCACAATCCGCGTCCGGCTTTTGCGGGCGACGATGAGCCAATAGCCGATAGAGAGAGCGAGTACCGTGGCCGCCGTCGCAAAGACATATTCAGGCGCCGTTTCCTTGTAATCAAGGACAATGACCTTGCGCAGGATTGCCATGTAGGCGGTGGCGATCACCACTTCGAGTTGAATAGCGTCGTCTCTTAAGTAACTGACAATATTGATGAAAATCTCAATGGCGATCAGTACGGCGATAAAGGCGCCAAAAGTGGCGAGAATGTCGCTGACGTCGATCAAGTGGTACGGGTGGGCGGAAATGCGCGTGTAGAGGACATACACGACGTCGGCGACACCGAAAATAATCACGACGACCATCAGTACGGCAAGGGCCTTCACGGCGAGATGGATGATCGATTGCAGGAATCGTACAAACCGCTCGTCGTGCTTGGAGAGCTGTTGCCATTCGTCCATGATCGTTTCCTTCGTTCAGGAGTTGTGTGCCAGGGCAAGATCACTTTATTGGAAGAATAGACTGACGCGTCGGTTTTTTGTTCTTCTGATCAGGGTATAGGGGGCGCGATACCATGCGCTTTGGTATGAAAAGAGGATGCCCGGATGGCGATGAATGTTGAGGACATGGTTGCTGATATCGCGGTGGAACTCAGGACAGCGCGGCGGGTGTTGTTCATTACCGGAGCGGGCGTATCGGCGGATTCCGGCTTGCCGACCTATCGCGGTGTCGGCGGGTTGTATAACGGCAGTGAAACGGAGGACGGCCTGACAATTGAGGATGCCTTGTCGGGCGAATGTTTCGCGACGCGACCGGATATTACGTGGAAGTATCTGGCGCGGATTGAACGCAATTGCCGCCAGATTGAACCAAACGCCGCTCACCGGGCGATCGCGGCGCTCGAAAAGGGGCGGCAGGTCGTGGTGCTGACGCAGAACATCGATGGTCTGCACACTCTGGCGGGTAGCACCAACGTCATCGAAATCCACGGCACGCTCGGCAGGCGGCATTGCACGCGCTGCGGCAAAGCGGCGGACGCGAGGCAAGCCGTGGGGGCGGCGGGTTTCCCTGTATGTCCCGTGTGCGGCGGCGTTGTTCGCCCGGAAGTCGTGCTGTTCGGCGAATCGTTGCCCAATGGCGCACTCCAGCGTTTGTATGAGGAATCGGCGACGGGCTTCGATATGGTGTTTGTCATCGGGACGTCCGCGGTTTTTCCTTACATTGCCGAACCGGTCATGCGCGCCGTCCGAAACGGCGTGCCGACGGTCGAGATCAATCCGGCCGGGACGCGGCTGAGCGATCACGTGCGGTTCCATTTGCCGCTTGGGGCGGCCGAGGCGTTGGTGGCAATCACCCGGAAGCCGGGCGAATCGTGCTGAGTCCGCTGGTTTTGCCGCAATAAAATCGGAACCTTGCCGGAAGGACGCGGCCTCCGTGCCCCTTATGGACGAGAGGGCCGGGTGGTAGAATGCGCCGTCACAATTCTGAAATAAAACTATGTTTTCGCACTTTATGCCCAAAGAGGGCAAATTCTTCGATCTATTTAACTCGCATGTCGAGCAGGTTGTGTTGGCAAGCCGGGAACTGGTCAGCATGCTCACCGTCCGCAACGAGTCCGATGAGCAGGCGGCCAAACACTGCGAAACGATCTACGCGATCGAAACCCGCGGCGACGAGATCGCCCGCGAGACGATGCAGCAGTTGCACAAGTCCTTCATCACCCCGCTCGAACGCGAAGAAATCCATCAGCTCATCACCTGGCTTGATGAAACGCTCGACCTGATCGAGGACGTGGCGTATACGGTCTCGCTCTATAACGTCAGCCACATCACCGAAGAAGCCATTTCGCTCGGCAAGCTCGGACTGGCGTGCTGCGAGAGGATGCGCGACGCCGTCGTGTTGTTGTCGTCAATGGACAACGGCCCGCAAATCCTGAAGCTTTGTCAGGAAATCGACGCACTGGAATCAGAAGCGGATCGCGAGATGCGTGGTGCGATGTCCAAACTCTTCCGCGAAGAGCCGGATGTCAGGGAATTGATCAAATTCAAATCCGTCTATGAACTCCTCGAATCAGTGACCGATCGTTGCGAGGATGTGGCGGACATCATCGAAGGCATCGTGCTCGAAAACTCCTGACCGGTGCCCCTATGGAAACTTTAAACATCAGCATGGGCGTCGTTGTTCTGCTCGTGGCCATGGCGTTGGTGTTCGATTTCATGAATGGTTTTCATGATGCCGCCAACGCCATCGCGACGGTGGTTTCGACACGCGTCCTGCGTCCGCAGACGGCTGTTCTGCTGGCGGCCTCGTTCAATTTCGTTGCCATTTTCGTTTTTCATCTCAAGGTGGCTTCGACGGTCGGCAAGGGCACCATCGACCCTTCGATCATCGACCACTATGTCATTTTCGGGGCGCTGGTCGGAGCGATCGCCTGGAATGTCATCACTTGGTATTACGGCATTCCTTCGTCGTCCTCGCACGCATTGATCGGGGGACTGGTCGGTGCCGCCCTGGCTAAAGCCGGGCCAGCGTCGCTCATTGCCAGCGGCCTGCTCAAAACCGTAGCGTTCATTTTCGTCTCACCAATGCTGGGCATGTTGCTCGGATCAATCATGATGCTTCTGGTTTCCTGGGCGTGCCGACGAGCGACACCACGGAGCGTTGATCGATGGTTCCGTCGGTTGCAGCTGCTTTCGGCGTCTCTTTACAGCCTCGGGCATGGCGGAAATGATGCGCAGAAAACGATGGGCATTATCTGGATGCTGCTGATTGCCTCCGGCTTGTCGAAATCGTCCGATCCGTTGCCGATGTGGGTGATTATCTCGTGCTACTCGGCGATCGCGTTTGGCACCATGTTCGGTGGCTGGCGGATCGTCAAAACGATGGGCCAGAAGATCACCAAGCTCCGTCCGGTGGGTGGTTTCTGCGCGGAAACGGGCGGCGCGATGACGCTTTTCCTTGCCACCGCGCTCGGCGTGCCGGTATCGACAACGCATACCATCACCGGCGCCATCGTCGGCGTCGGTTCGACCAAACGCATGTCCGCAGTGCGCTGGGGTGTGGCCGGCAACATCGTCTGGGCGTGGGTTCTGACGATTCCCTGCAGCGCCATTATTGCCGCGCTCTTCTGGTGTCTGGCAAAGGTGTTGTTCTAATCAAGATTCATGCATGAGCGGCCGTACGGACGTGAATGATCGGTCACGGCGGCTCCATCTTCATATCGGCATCGCGCTGTTGGTGCGATGCCGATAGTTTTCAGGCCAGGATGTCCGGTACGAGCATTCCTTCCAGCTGGAAGATCTTGTCCTTGAGCAGCAATTTGCGCTTCTTCAAGCGCTGGATGAGGAGCTGGTCCTGCTCCGCAACCGGCGCTCGCGTCAAATGCTCGATCACCAGATTCAGGTCGCGGTGTTCAATCTGAAGCTCGTTCAGTTGGGCGCGGGCGGCGCTTGTTTCTTCTTCGGTCAGCATCATTTTGGCACCCGTGTTGTTGGTTGAGGCCTCGGCGATGCCGGGAGGCTGGATGGCTGGTGGTGATCAGTGCGACAGCGACACAATCTTAGGCGCCCCTGCGGCTAAAGACAACGCTTCCCGCCAAATGGCAATCTCCGCGTTATGATTTGCAGCTCTGCTTATTCCTGACGTGTTTGGTGTTACGTATGAACAAGGCTTTTACCCGGGAAACTGACGGCGATGACGACGAGGGCGTCGAGCCCGCGCTGGCGTTGCCGCAAGGGACACGCAACTACATCACGCCGGGCGGTTACAAGCGAATCAAGGATGAGCTCGATCAGCTGTTGCGCGTTGAGCGTCCGCATCTGGTCGAGGTTATCCATTGGGCGGCATCGAACGGTGATCGTTCGGAGAACGGCGATTACATCTACGGCAAGCGGCGCTTGCGCGAAATCGATCGGCGCATCCGTTTCCTGACCAAACGTCTTGATCTCGCCGAGGTTGTCGATCCGGCGGCGCGGCGCGAGAACACCGATCAGGTGTTCTTCGGCGCGACCGTGACGCTGTGCGACGAACAAGGCGAGGAACAGACCTACCGGATTGTCGGCGTCGATGAGACCGACTTTTCGCGTAACAAAATCAGCTGGGTGTCGCCGTTGGCGCGTGCCTTGCTCAAGGCGCGCGAGGGCGATCAGGTGCGCTTCCAGAGCCCGGCCGGCTGGCGTGAGGTCGAAGTGCTGGTCGTCGAATACGTGACGATCGAGCCGTAAATCCCTTCCTGCTTCCGGCGCGGGGGCTTGAAATGATTCGCGCCATCCCCATCTACGGACGCGTTGCCGGGGGCTCCCCCGGCTTTTCCCATGTCCGAATCAAAATTCACGCAACTACGGAGCGACACGATGAGTGCCAACAAGGAAACCCTGGGTTTTCAGACCGAAGTCAAACAACTGCTGCACCTGATGATTCATTCGCTGTACAGCAACAAGGAAATCTTCCTGCGCGAGCTGGTGTCGAATGCGTCCGATGCCTGCGACAAGCTGCGTTTCGAGGCGCTGAACAATGGCGCGTTGTACGGTGACGACTCGGAGCTGAAAATCCGCCTTTCATTCGACAAGGAAGCACGCACGCTGACCATCTCCGACAACGGCATCGGCCTGTCGCGTGACGAGGCCGTGCAGCATCTGGGCACCATCGCCAAGTCGGGCACCCGCGAGTTCTTTGCCTCGCTGACCGGCGATCAGGCGAAAGACGCGCATCTCATCGGTCAGTTCGGCGTCGGTTTCTATTCCTCGTTCATCGTTGCCGACAAGGTGACGGTCATCTCCCGTCGCGCCGGGCTGGAGGCCAATCAGGCCGTTAAGTGGGAATCGGCGGGCGAGGGCGAGTACGACATCGAAATGGTGGAAAAGGCCGGGCGCGGCACCGACGTCATTCTCCATTTGCGCGACGGCGAGGACGAATTCCTGTCGAGCTGGCGCCTGCAGCAGATCGTCCGCAAGTACTCCGACCACATCACGCTGCCGATTGTGATGAAGAAGGAAACGTGGGACGAGGAGAAGAAGGAGCAGGTCGTCACCGACGAGGACGAGACGATCAATCAGGCGTCGGCGCTGTGGGCGCGGCCGAAGTCGGAAATTACCGACGAGCAGTACAAGGAGTTCTACAAGCACGTCGCGCACGACTTCGAGGAGCCGCTGGCCTACGTGCATGCTAAGGTCGAGGGCAAGCAGGAATACACGCAACTGCTCTACATTCCGCAGAAGGCGCCGTTCGACCTGTGGGACCGCAACGCCCGTCACGGCGTCAAACTCTACGTGCGCCGCGTCTTCATCATGGACGACGCCGAGCAGCTGATGCCGCTGTACATGCGCTTCGTGCGCGGCATTGTTGACTCGAACAACCTGCCGCTCAACGTTTCGCGCGAGATCCTGCAGGAATCGAAGGACATCGAGACGATTCGCGGCGGTTGCGTCAAGAAGGTGCTGGGCATGCTCGAAGGGCTGGCCAACAGCGACGAAGCCGCCGAGAAAGAGAAGTACGCCAAATTCTGGACCGAGTTCGGGCGCGTGCTCAAGGAAGGCGTCGGCGAGGACTTCGCCAACAAGGATCGCATTGCCAAGCTGCTCCGCTTCGCCTCGACGCATACCGATACCCCGGACGAAACCGTGTCGCTGGCCGACTACGTGTCGCGCATGAAGGAAGGCCAGGAGAAGATTTACTACGTCACCGCCGAGACCTTCACCGCCGCCAAGAACAGCCCGCACCTCGAGGTTTTCCGCAAGAAGGGCATTGAAGTGCTGCTGCTTTCCGACCGCGTCGATGAATGGGTGACCGGCTACCTGACCGAGTTCGACGGCAAGCCGCTGCAATCGGTCGCCAAGGGCGGCCTCGACCTCGGCGAGCTCGAAGACGAAGCCGAGAAAAAGGAAGCCGAACAGGCCGCCGACGAGTACAAGGAGCTGATCGAGAAGATCAAGACGACGCTCGGCGAGAAGGTCAAGGACGTGCGCGTGACGCATCGCCTGACCAATTCGCCGTCGTGCGTCGTTGCCGACGAGCACGACATGGGCGGCAATCTCGCGCGCATCCTCAAGGCCGCCGGCCAGAAGGCGCCGGAAATGAAGCCGATCCTCGAAATCAACCCGAAGCATCCGGCGGTGCAGCGGCTGAAGTATGAGGAAACCTGCTTCGACGACTGGGCTAACCTGCTGCTCGAACAGGCCACGCTGGCCGAAGGCGGCACGCTCGAAGACCCGGCCGGCTTCGTCAAGCGCATCAACGACTTGATGATGGCGTTGTCGGGGAAGTGATGCAGTAAACCTCTTTTGACGCAGAGGGCGCAGAGATACAGAGAACACAGAGAAAGCAAGCCCCTTCGTTTTTCTCTGCGAACTCTGTATCTCTGCGCCCTCTGCGTTTAAGGCGGTTATTGATGATTCCCGATCCATCCACTCTCGTCGGTCTGCCACCCATCCTCGACGCCAATGTCGAGACGCTGATTCTTGGCAGTTTTCCGTCGCCGGCTTCTTTGGCCGCGCAGCATTATTATGCCCATCGGCAAAACCAGTTCTGGCGCGTGATGGGCGCGGTGCTGGACGAGCCGCTGCCTGATCTCGACTATGCGGAAAAGCAGCGTCGCCTGTTACAGCATCGTGTTGGCGTCTGGGATGTCTATCGCTGCTGCCGGCGCGAAGGCGCGCTTGATTCGGCAATTCAGTCTGGCGAGCCGAACGATTTTGCACAGCTTTTGACGCGTGCGCCGCACTTGCGGCGCGTCTGTTTCAACGGAAAAACTTCGGGAAAATTCGAGCGCTGGTTCATGGGGAGCGGGTACGAGACCCACGTTCTTCCCTCCACCAGCCCTGCTTATACGCTTGCCTTGGCGCGCAAGGTCGATCTTTGGCGCGCAGCGTGGGGCCAGAGCCCCTGAAAAAACCTGATTCCTGCCTATTTATTCGGCACGAGCGTGTCGCGCAGGCACTGCAAGTGGGCGTCGCCTTCCTTGTCCGAACAGAGCTGGCGGGCTTTCTGATGGCGTTCGCACCGCTCCGGTTCGGCCGTTTTGCTGCAATCGGGCAGTGGCGACTTTTTCTCAACGCTGGCCTTCTGCTTGGCCGCTGCTTTGGTTGAGCGGGACGGGGTTGCGACTTTAGCCTTCGGTTCGGTTTTTGCCGCTGGTTTGGTGGCAGATGGCGGAACGAGTCCGGGCGCGCCGGGAACGCCGGCCGGACCGAGCTGCGCCTGGGCTGGGAGTGAAGCGAGGACGGTGGCGAAGGCGGCGACGATCAACAGGTGTTTCATCAATTTTCCTTGTGCGGTGAAAAACGGCGTCAAGCCGCGTAGATCAATGGCGGGCGTTGAATTGTAAAGAGAGCCGGCATGCTCTGCCATTAGCTGAAAGTCATAGAAGCAATGGCCATTACGGCGATGGAGGCAGGTAGCACGCGGCCCAAAAATTCAACCGATCAACTCATAACGAAGACCTCGAGTTCCGGATGACAGTTCCCGCGCGAAAATCGCGATTTACCGATTCTTTCCGCGGCGGCGATTGAGCTGTCTCGGCGCGCTCGGCTATAGTTCCCGGATTACGTATTCAGGGGGTCGTATGCATTCGAAAAAGCCCGGCAGGCCCAATTCCGAGCCGGAACATCGGCTGACTTTGCTCGAACTGCTGCGGATGCTGGTCGAGGACGGCATCGCCGCCCAGCCGGAAGCGGACGCCCTCGTTGCCGAAAGCCGTCTGAAACGGCTGGGAGCCCATCCGCTGGTAATCATCGCTGACCAGAAGTGGAAGTCATTGCTGGCGCCGCATCGTCCGCTGACGCTCGACGAACTGGGCGAATGGTTGGCGGCGCGGGTCGGACTGGAGTATTACCACATCGATCCGCTGAAGATCGATTTCAGCGCCGTTACCGATGTCATGTCGAGCGCCTATGCCACGCGTTTCGGCATTCTCGCGGTGCAGACCACGACGGCGGAAATCGTGGTTGCCACCACCGAACCGTTCCTGCGCGACTGGGAAAAGGAAATCGAATTCATCAGCAAGCGGCGCATCCGGCGGGTCATCGCCAATCCGCTCGATGTCGCCCGCTATCTCGTCGAGTTCTACAACCTCGCCCGTTCGGTCAAGAAAGCCACTCAACAGGGCAACCAGAGCGCCGGGCTGTCGTCGTTCGAGCAGCTCGTCGAACTCGGCCGCTCCAACCGCCAGTTCGACGCTAACGACCAGCACATCGTCAACATCGTCGACTGGCTCTGGCAATACGCCTTCGAGCAGCGCGCCAGCGACATCCACATCGAACCGCGCCGCGAGGTCGGCATCGTCCGCTTCCGCATCGACGGCGTGCTGCATCAGGTCTATCAGATTCCGATGAGCGTGATGGCGGCGATGGTCAGCCGGATCAAGATTCTCGGCCGCATGGACCTCGTCGAGAAGCGCCGCCCGCAGGACGGCCGCATCAAGACGCGCACGGCCGACGGACAGGAGGCCGAACTGCGTTTGTCGACGCTGCCGACGGCGTTTGGCGAGAAACTGGTCATGCGCATCTTCGACCCGGAAGTGCTGGTACGCAATTGCAGCGAACTCGGTTTTTCGGACGACGACCGCAAGCGCTGGAAAACGATGGCGGAAAGCCCGAACGGCATCATTCTCGTCACCGGGCCGACCGGTTCCGGCAAGACGACGACGCTGTATTCGACGTTGAAGATACTCGCGACGCCCGCCGTCAATGTGTGCACGATCGAAGACCCGATCGAAATGGTCGAGCCGGCGTTCAATCAGATGCAGGTACAACCGGCGATCGACCTCAATTTTGCCGAAGGTGTGCGCGCCCTCATGCGGCAGGACCCGGACATCATCATGATCGGCGAAATCCGCGATATCGAAACGGCCGAGGTGGCCATCCAGGCCGCGTTGACCGGGCACCTTGTTTTGTCGACGCTGCACACCAACGACGCGCCGGCGGCAGTGACCCGGCTGCTCGATCTTGGCGTCCCGCCTTACCTGATCAGTTCGACGGTGTTGGGCGTCATGGCGCAGCGGCTGGTGCGCGTGCTGTGCACGAACTGCAAGGAAGCGCGGCCGGCGACGCCGGAAGACGAGGCGTTGTGGGATCGCCTTGTGGCGCCGTGGAAAGCCAACCGGCCGAGCCAGTTCTATCACCCGGTCGGCTGCCTCGACTGCCGCATGACGGGCTATCGCGGGCGGCTCGGGCTGTACGAGATCCTGATGATGTCGCCCGACATGAAGCAGCTGATCGGCGATAACGTCGAAGTCGCCAAAATCCGCGAACAGGCGTATCGGGAAGGGATGAAGCCGCTGCGTATCTCTGGTGCGATGAAAGTGGCGGCCGGCGTCACGACGCTCGCCGAAGTGTTCAAAGTCGCGCCGCCTCTGGAGCGGGTGTGACGGAGGTGCAGCTTCCCGGTCGATTTACAGTCCCATATCAAGCCAGTAGGATGGCCGTAACCCATGACCAGAGCGAGTCCCCGCCATGAATCTTGAAAAAGTCATCTTCGGTTTCTTCGTCATCCTCGCCTGTACGCTGAACTTCGGTTTCTTCATCGGGGATATTGGCAACAGCCTCCTGCATGAGCCCGGCCACCTGTTCGCGGCCGTGGTCGTCAATCTGATCGCCCTGATCATGAAGTTCGGCGACCGAACCCATCTCGGTGCCACCCATCTGGCGACGAGCCTCGTCGCCATGCTGCAGTTGCTGGCCGCCTCGTTCGTCTGGATGTGGCACGTCAGCATCAACCACGCACCGATGGACGTGCAGACCATGTCGTCGGTCGTCTCGCTGAGCGGTGGTGCCTTGCTGGCCAATCTCATTTCGGTCGTCTTGCTGATCAGCGAAACGTTGCGCCAGACGCGGTAATGGCGATTTGAGCGAGAAGGAGGCGGTGTGAACGACCTGCTCTTCGTCATCCTGCGCCGCTTGCGCCGGCCGCTGATCGTCCTCGTTTTGGCCTACGCGGTTTCGGTCTGGGGGCTCGTCCTCATTCCGGGCGTCGATGCCGAGGGCAACAGCGTCCGGCTCGGCTTTTTCCACGCGCTTTATATCGTCAGCTATACGGCGACGACGATCGGCTTCGGCGAGATTCCGCATGCCTTCACCGACGCGCAACGGGCGTGGACCGTGTTCTGCATCTACGCCACTGTCGTTTCGTGGGCCTATGCGCTCGGCAGCATCTTTCACCTGTCACAGGACCAGACGTTTCGCGATGCCATCACCCGGCGGCGTTTCGCGGCGCGCGTCGCGGCAATGCAGGAGTCGTTCATCGTTATCGTCGGTTACGGCCAGAGCGGCATGATGCTGGCGCGCATGCTCGATCGCATGGGCGTGCGCATGGTCATCGTCGAAGCGCGGGCGGATCGGGCGGCGCGCATCGAAATCGACGAATTCGAGCATCCGCCGATTTTTCTCGCCGCCGATGCGCGCCTGCCGGATGTGCTCGTCGATGCTGGCGTGACGCACCGTAAATGCCTGGCCATGGTCTCGATGGCGGCCAGCGACGACGCCAACCAGGCCGTAGCGATCGGCGGCACGGTGCTCAATCCGTCGCTGCGCATCATCGCCCGCGTGCATACGCCGATCGCCCGCGCCAACCTCGAATCGTTCAAGAAGATCGAACTCGTTAATCCGTACGAATCATTCGCCCACAACATGCGGCTCGACATGGGCTCGCCCGAGAAGCTGCGCGTTATCGAATGGCTGACCGGCATTCCCGGCGGCGCGCGCCCCGGTTCGCTCAACCTGCCGAAAGGCCATTGGGTCATTTGCGGCGAAGGCAGTTTTGCCGACTATGTGGAGACGGCCCTCACGGAAACCGGCAATACCTGTTCGCTGGTCGATAACGATCCGCTCCTGCGAGCTTCCAGCGGCTCCGGCTGCCGCGCTGACGGCGTGTTTGAGGATCTCGTTTCGGCGGGTATCGAGCGCGCCGTCGGGTTGGTGGCTTGTACCGACGACGATCCGGTCAACCTCGCCACCGTCACCCGCGCCCGTTCCCTCAAATCGGATCTGTACGTCGTCATCCGCCAGGTCAATATGGCTAACGCGGCCCTGATCGATGCCTCGATGGCGCCGTTGCGCTTCGTCAAGGCCGAAGTTGTCGCCCACAAGGCGCGCCAGTTGCTGACTTCGCCGCTGCTGATCCGCTTCCTGCGCCACCTCGATAGCGCGGAAAATTCGGCCGAACTCGTGAAGCGGGCCGCGGCGCTGCTTGAAACGCACGTCGGCGATCGCGTGCCGTTCATGTGGGGATTCGATTGCTATCTCCCCTACGCCGGTATCCGCGAGGCGCTGGAGATGAAAGTCGCACCACCGTTCTGCATCGGTGATTTGCTGATCAACCCGGAAAGCCCGCCCGAACGGCTCAATGCCGTCCCGTTGCTGCTCCTGCGCAAAAGAACCGAGATTCCGTTGCCGCCGGACGACATGCCTCTGACGGCGGGCGATCGCATCCTTTTCGCGGGCGATCGTGGCGTCGAGGAGTTGCAACGGCGCTTCCAACTCGAACCGAGCCCGCTGATTTACGTCCGCACCGGCATCGAACCGCCGCGCAGCTGGCTGTTCCGCCGCCTGCACGCGATGCGGCGACGTGATCGATAGACTGTTGTCGCGAAAAAAAAACGAACCACCAAGCCACCAGGAACTCCAAGTTTCACCAAGTTAAACAAGGCGATGACTCGGTGTATTTGGGTTCTTTTGAGCCTTGATGGTGAAGTCAAATCCTTGCCTATAATGAAATTCGTTATGAACGACACAGGAGGTTTCCCGATGAAAAAAATCATTCTGGCTATTGCGGCTATCACGATCGGTGCCGGCGGGCTGGCCGGCTGCGCCAACATGACCGAAACGCAGCGCACTACCGCCACGGGCGCCGGCATCGGTGCCGTGGCCGGGGCGGTGATTGGCGGGATTTCCGGTGGCGGCAAGAGTGCCGCGACGGGGGCGGCGATCGGTGCCGCGCTCGGGGCGGGCGGCGGTTATCTCTGGTCGCAGCACATGCAGGAACAGAAAGCGGCGATGGAGCAGGCCACCCAGGGGACCGGTGTGAACGTCACGCAGACGGCCGACAACCAGCTCAAGCTGGAAATTCCGAGCGACATTTCGTTTGACTCCGGCCGTTACGACGTCAAGCCGAACCTGCGCCCGATTCTCGACCGCTTTGCGACGACGCTGAACCAGAATCCGGTGACGACGGTCAGGATTGTCGGCCATACGGACAGCACGGGTTCCGACTCGGTGAATGTACCGTTGTCGGTCAACCGCGCCAGCGCGACCCGCAATTACCTCGTTGCGCGCGGTGTGGCGATGAGCCGCATCAGCATCGACGGCCGGGGTTCGCGCGAGCCGATTGCCGATAACAACACCGTCGCCGGCCGGGCCATGAACCGGCGCGTTGAAATCTTTGTGGCGGAACCGCCGCGCTAAGATGCTAAGGCGCTCAAGCGCTGAATCAGGAAGGTGAAGAGGGGAGGGCAGCGCCTTCCCCTCTTTTTTATATCGAAGGGCCTCGTTGCATGACTCAGCACGGGGGCGGGTTTCCCCGTTCGATCCGGCTTTAACTTCGGCGAAGATATCGGCAAAGATAGCCCATTATGCGACGATAACTATCTGATAATTTATGACTATAATCGGCATAGTTATCGGCAAATATAGGGAAAATAATGATTGAGTTATACGCCGATGCGGCTCAGATGGAACCGCTAGTCATTGATAGCTCCCGGCCTGCCTACAACTCACTGATCGGGCTTGCGCACGAACTATCAGAGGCGTCTGCCTGCTTGGACGCGGCTGTTGTGCCCGCGACAGCGAGAAGCCTCTCTGAGCTTGTCTCGGGGATGAACTGTTACTACTCGAACTTGATCGAGGGCCATCACACCCTGCCAATGGATATCGAGAAGGCTCTGTTTGAGATAAAGGAGCAGATGGAGCAAAAGGACTTGCAGAGTCTTGCATTTGCTCACATTGAAGCTGATCGATGGGCAAAGCCGCAGTGTCTCGACCAAAAATCTCTACTCCCGTTTATTCTTGAAGTTCATCGGCGTTTCTGCGAGCACTTGCCGAAGGAAATGCTGACGCTCAAGGACGGGAGCTACATGGAACCCGGAAAGTTTCGAGAGCGTGACGTCCATGTCGGCAGGCATGTAGCTCCCAGAGCAGACTCTCTGAATGGCTTTCTGGAACGCTTCGCAAAGGTCTACGGCCTCCGCCTTGAATGGTCAAAAAAGGGGGGAATAAGCAAGCTGGACGGAATTCTTGCTGCTTTCTTCGCCCATCATCGTATTGTTTGGATTCACCCATTCCTTGATGGAAACGGTCGTGTCGCGCGAATCACCATCGACGCCATGCTTCGAGAGTGTGGCGTTAATGGCGCGGGCCTCTGGTCAATCTCCCGGGGATTCGCAAAAACGGCAGAAGAATACAAGGCGAAACTCGCCGGGGCCGACCAGCCTCGAATGGGCGATCTTGATGGACGTGGAAACCTGTCCGAAAAGAGGTTGGCAGAGTTTTGCGAATACGCCATGCAAACGGCTATCGATCAGGCTAAGTTCATGGCCCGGATGTTCGCACTCGACAACTTCAGGTTCAGAGCCGAGCATTTTTTCCGGAAAGTGCGGTTCGACCTCAAGCCTGAATCTGTACACCTGTTTCTCCATGCCTTCAGCACTGGAGAGTTCGACCGCATGGAGGCAAGCCGTCTGACCGGCCTGCCCGAGAGAACTGCGAGAGACGTACTTAACGCGCTCGTCCTCGAAGGATTTCTTGTCTCGGACACTCCTAGAGGCCGGGTAAGAGTTGGCTTCCCGATGCATGCCCTCGGGTCTCTTTTGCCCAACCTCTATCCGGCAGGCGATCTGGACGTGGATCCACAAGCGCTAAAACAGCTTGTCAAGGCGGCAAAAGCGAATGCGGTGACAAGAAATTCACTTACCCACAAGATGAAGCTCAAATAGCAGCGATTACGTGCTAATTCGGACTTGGCTGGCACTGCCGTGGCGCATAGACTGAAATCAGTGTGGAGCCGAAAAACGCAGCGCTTCTCAACCAGGGAGAACAAAACAAAAATGCTTCCTCGCCGATCCGCTTCCAGGTCAGCTTATCGCCGGTTGATTGAAAGTCTGCGCGTGATGCTGGCCATCATCGCCGGCCTGCTGATGCTTGATGCGCGGCCCGCGCTACCGCCCGGACTGTCGATTGCCGTTGGCTGCTTCAGTGTTTATGCCAGCGTTTTGCTCTGGCTGGCGGCGAACGGGACAGCGAATGTCCAGCGCCGCCTTTTCTACTGGATCGATGCGCTCTGGTTCCTTCTGATGTTGTGGCTGTCCGGCGAGGGGCGGACGCACTATTTCCTGTTCCTCTTCTTCCCGGTGTTTTTCGCCGCGTGGCGAACGGGATATCGGGAGAGCATCATCATCGCGACCTTCAGCGGTTTTGCATCGCTGGCGATCTTCGCCCTGCGCGAACCGCATCTGCCGTGGATGCAGATCATCGCCTTGCCGCTTTCCTTGTTTGTCGTCGGTCCCATGTTCGTCGGGCTGGCGCGGATGGAGGTGCTGACGCAGAAGAACCAGGCACTTGCCGCATCGATGGTGGAGCGGCTCAACCCGCGGCGAGGCTTTGACAGCATCGTCCACGATGTGCTCGAGCAGATTGCCGTGCATCTCGATGCGTCGGTGGCGATATTCGTCCTGCGGCCTTTCGGAGGAAAGTGCCGAATCTTTTGCTGGGAAGAAAACGAGGGCGCCTCCGAGTTGCCGCACGAGGTTGCCGTCCTGTTGGCCGACCACGCACTGGCCTTGCCGGCGGACGCCGCCGCCGGCTGGTCAGGCGAGCGTCACTGGTGGAACTGCAACCGCCAATTCGAGCTTGATCCTTCGGGCGAACCGGCCGATCCGGGTGCATCCGATCGCGAAACGCTGGTTGCGCTGAATGACCTGATCGGTCGCGGGCGTCTGGTGACCGTTCCACTCGGAGTGATGGGCGTCGGCCGGATGCGCCTGATCCTGGCGGGCGAGGGGGTCCGCGTCAGCGTTCAGTTGCTCGACAGGCTGCAACTCATCGTCGAGCACCTTGGGCCATCGCTCGAAAACGCCTACCTGCGGGAACAACTCGCCGCCGAGGCGGCGGATGCCGAGCGGGCCAGGATCGGACGCGACCTGCATGACAGCGCGATTCAGCCGTACATCGGCCTGAAGTACGCGGTCGAAGCCGTCCAGCGGCGCGCGGGGCCGAACAATCCCGTGGCAGAGGATCTTGAGCGTCTGGTCGAAATGGTGACCGAAGAGCTGATGACCATGCGCGATGTGGTCAGCGGATTGCGCGGCGAACTGGGCAAGGGCGGGGCGTTGCTGTCGAGCGCCGTGCAGCGTCAGGCGGCCCGTTTCGGGCAACTGTTCGGCATCGACGTCAAGGTGGATATCGAAGGCGACATGCCGGTCAGTCGGCGCATGGCCGGCGAGTTGTTCCACATTGTGTCGGAAGGGCTCAGCAACATCCGGCGGCATACAGGCGCACGGCGGGCATGGATTGCCTTGCGGGTGTGCAAGGGCCAGCTGGTGATCAGCATCCGTAACGAAAACGACGCCAATGTGCCGCTTGATTTAGACTTCACGCCACGTTCGCTCACCGAGCGGGCGGCGGATCTGGGCGGTTCCGTCGATATCAAACGGGATCGGGCGATCACGACGGTCACGGTCCGGGTGCCCATGCCTGCCGCAAAAAGCGGCAAAACGTCCTCTTGAGAAGGCGATTGACAATGACAGAACAGACGGCGGACCAGACTCCGATTCGCGTAATGCTCGTCGATGACCACAAGTCGGTACTGTGGGGGCTCGAACGGCTGGTCGAAAGCGCACAGCCGCGCATGGCGGTCGTCGGCACGGCAAGTACCTGCGCCGAACTGCTGTCCAAGGTCGTTTCGGCCAAGCCGGACATCATCCTGCTCGACCTCGATCTCAACGGCGAGAATTCCTTCGACGCCTTGCCGGAGCTCCTGCAGCTGACCGAGGCCAAAGTGCTGTTGCTGACCGGCAGCCGGGATTCGTCGCTGCTGCAGGCCTCCGTCCTGCACGGTGTGCGCGGCGTCGTCGGCAAGGATGAAAGCGCCGACGTCGTGCTGCGGGCGATCGAACGCGTCCACGCCGGCGAAGTCTGGATCAACCGGGCGATGATGGGGAAACTTCTCGATGCGATGTCCAGCGGAGCCGGCAAGGGCGGTGAAAAAGACCCCGAGGCCGCCAAAATCGCCAGCCTGACGCCACGCGAGCGGGAAATCATCCGCGCCGTCGTCAACAGCCAAGGCGAAAAAAGCCTGGCTATCGCCGACACCCTGCACATCAGCGAACACACCCTGCGCAACCATCTGACCCTCATCTACGAAAAACTTGGCGTGCGCAACCGGCTGGGGCTGTTTGCCTATGCCGTCAAACATGGTCTGGCAGAGAGTTAGGCTTTCGCCGAATCATATGGGACTTTTGTCACGTCCTGCCGGGAGTCTCCTCCCCGAAAAATAGGTTGAAGAGTCCGGTTTCTTTCCGGCGAGCCGTTCCTAGAATGAAATCAACAAAAGGAAATAATTCATTCAACCGGGAGCGACAGAAATGTGGAAACAAGCCAATTCAGCCATTCGGCATGGATGTCGCAAGATTAGCCGCTTGGCGAACGATGAGTCCGGCGTTACCTCAATCGAGTATGCGCTGATCGGTGCCTTGATCGCCGTCGTAATCGTGGCGAGCGTGATGGGGACGGGGCAGGCGGCGAATGGTTTATGGGAGTTTGTTGCGCGTGAAGTTGCAGCTGCCGTTCAGAACTGAATAGGGTTTCAGGCAGTTGAGGCTTCAACAGGATTTCAGGCAGGCCGGCGGTCTTGCCTGATGGGGTGGCCGCCGGTGGGCGGAATGTGGGGTTCAGTCAAGGAGGACTATCATGAAAAAGCTGATGACATTTGTACGCGACGAGGAAGGCGTAACCGCGATTGAATATGGTCTGATCGCTGCGCTGATTGCTGTTGTGATTATTACTGCCACTTCGGAAGTTGGTGACAATTTGGTTCTTGTCTTTCAAAGAATCCGTGACGAACTGGCTGCCGCTCTTGCTGCCTAGACTGTTCTTTTGCGTTGCGATAGGGAGAAAACAACTCTAAATGAATAATTACTGGCTATCGGCGGGAGCAGTGGCGTGTTTGCTCGGGCTTGCGGTTCGATACGACATTGCCACCCGCCGAATACCTAACTGGCTGGTTGCTTCGGGGCTGGTCGTGGGCTTGGCTTTCAGCCTCTTTGCTCCACAACCGGCCTTTTTTTCTACCAGCGTTGGGCTAGGGTTAAGTCAGTCGTTGCTCGGTGCGTTGGTCGGACTCGCGTTGATGTTGCCGTTGTACGCGATCCGCGCCATGGGCGGCGGCGATGTGAAGTTGATGGCGGCGATCGGCGCCTTTCTTGGCCCGATGCCGGTGGTCGGTGCGGTTCTGCTGACCTTTGTGGCAGGCGGTGTGTTGTCGTTGTTGGCAGCGTTGTTTTCAGGGGCGCTGGCACGTGTGATTGATAACTTGCGGCTGATGGGATTGGTAGTGTTTACGGCCCGTTCTTCCGGGCTGTCATTGCGCGATGTGCAAACGACCGGGAGATTGCCCTATGCGGTGGCGATTGCCATCGGCACCGGGTTGCAGATAGGGCTGACAATGCTGAAGGACTGGCCGTTCAAATAGAACAAGAAGTGAAGGCCAAAAGTCGCTGGTTACAGAATGGACGGAGAGGACATGATGAACAGCGAAAAAAATCAGGGAGTGCTCGCCGAGGCTCCGGAACTGGGTCAAGCAAAGGATGTGGCGCCTCTGGCCCCTCGCAGCCTGGAAGAGACCGGGCTGAACGATCACCTGCTAATCGAACTGATCGTCAAGACGCTTTATCTGCGTGGCAACATGAGCCTGATCGAGTTGGCTCAACAGTTGCGGTTGCCGGCCATGATCGTGGAAGGGGTCTGTAATTTCATGCGCGCCGAGCGGCTGGTCGAGCTGCTGCGCCACGGTTCAACGAGCGGCGACGCTGATTACGGGCTCACCGAGCACGGGCGATCGCGGGCGACCGATTTTTTGCGTCGCTGTCGGTACGTCGGGGCAGCGCCCGTAACGCTGGAAAGCTACACCAAACAGGTTCGCGCCCAGTCTTTTGCCGACATGCGGGTGACCCACGCCGATGTCGAGGAATGCTATCGAAATATGGTCGTGAATGCGGAGTTGCGCGACCTGGTCGGCACGGCGATGAACTCGGGCAAACCGATGTTCCTCTATGGCCCGTCCGGCAGCGGCAAGACATTCCTCGCCGAGAGCATGATGCGATTGCTCCATGGCACGGTTTATGTGCCTTATGCCCTGGTTGTCGATTCGGAAATAATTCAGGTGTTTGATCCGATCATTCACCGACCAATCGATACAGAATCGAAGAAAAGTGGTCTCGACAATCGTCTGCGCGTTGATGGGCGTTGGGTTCCGTGTTCGCGTCCGGTCGCCATCAGCGGTGGCGAACTGACTATCGATATGCTCGACCTGCATTTCGACCGCACCTCCGGGTATTACCAGGCGCCGTCGCACGTCAAGGCGAATAACGGCCTCTACATCATCGACGACCTTGGCCGCCAGATCGTGCGTCCGGAAGAACTGATGAACCGCTGGATCGTGCCGATGGATCGCCGGCGCGACTATCTCGCTTTGCATACCGGTGGGAGCTTCGAGATTCCATTCGACGTGAAGCTCGTTTTCTCGACCAATCTGTCGCCTTCTAAGCTGGCTGACGAGGCCTTCTTGCGCCGTCTTGGGTACAAGATTCACATCGGCGCCGTGAGCGATAGCGAATACGAACGAATATTCCGCGATGTGTGCGACGAATTCGGGATTACGTTCAATGCCGAGACTTTTGATGCACTACTCAATACGCATCGACGGCTTGGGCGTCCGACCTTTGCCTGCTATCCGCGCGACCTGCTCTCGCAAGTGCGGGATTATGCGACCTACCGCGAATGGCCTGTCGAGCTTACTCCGCAGCTTATCGACTGGGCATGGCATAGCTATTTCGCTTCGGAATGATTCGCTTGGCGACCGTAAGGAGCCATGGAATTTGATGGTGACATCGAAAAATATCGGTCTAGAATGAATTTCAAGGGCTTCCAAAAGCTTTCCGAAAACCGGCAAAAACCTAATCAGGGAGGAAAGAAAATGAAGAACATGCGAAGCGTAGTCATGCTGGTGATCGCGTTACTTGCGGGACTGGCGGCTGTCGTTCTGGCGGCGAAATGGATACAGCAGCAAGGCCAGAACTCGGGCAACAAAATCGCCGTGGCGGTGCTGGATATTCAACTCGGTAGCCGCCTGTCGCCGGAAATGATCCAGATGGTCGAGTGGCCAGCTTCCAGCGTCCCGCCCGGGGCATTCACCGATGAAAAAGTGCTGGTCGATCGCGTCGTCAAGACCACCGTGACCCGGGGCGAACCGGTTCTCGAAAGCAAGCTCGCTCCGGTCGGTAGCCGCGGTGGGCTGTCGGCAGTCGTCGGCGAAGGCAAACGGGCCATCACCGTTCGCGTGAATGATGTCATCGGCGTCGCCGGTTTCGCTTTGCCCGGCAATTACGTCGACATCATGGTCAGCACGCAGGAGGAAGGTGCCAAGGGCAACGACAAGGATCGCACCATCTCCAAGATCGTCCTTGAGCACATCCTTGTTCTGGCCGTTGCTCAGGAGGCAGGTCGTGACGAGACCAAACCCAAGGTGGTCAATGCCGTGACGCTGGAAGTAACGCCGGACCAGGCCGAGAAGCTCGACCTCGCCCGGTCGGTTGGTACGCTCTCGCTCGTGTTGCGCAACCAGACGGATATGGAACCAATCCGGACCGCTGGGGCGACCAAGGATTCACTCTTTGTCAAGACGCCGATGCCGCCACCTGCTGTGACTGCGACGCCAGTTCCCACCAAGGCGACCAAGCGTGCCGCACCACGGAGAATTGCCAAACCCGCCGCTGGGAAGGAATGCGTGGTAGTGATTCGCGGCGCCAACAAAACGACGGAATGCTTCTAACTCGAATCGCCGAAATTCAGGGAGGATCAAATGATGTCAGCAAAATTCTTGCTAAGCACGTCGGCGATAGTGCTCGCCATGGCGTTGGGGAGCGCCCCGGTCAATGCGGCGCCGGCTCGTGCAACACCTGCTCCGACCGCCGGATCGCCCTGCGCGCGGGTCGAGATGGGGCCGATCGTCAAACTTTCTGTCGGCAAGGCCTCGGTTCTCAAGCTTGAGTCGCCGGTGACGCGTATCTTGCTGGGAAATCCGGAGGATTCTCAGGTCGCGCATCCGAAAGAGGGGGCGCAGAGCGAACAGGCCAACCGGTCGCCTGGGTCGAATCGGCAGAACACGCGGCGTCCCGGCGTTGCTGATGTCGATGTGTTGCTGCTCAGCCCGCGTGAAATCTATTTGCTGGGCAAGACGGTGGGATCGACCAATGTCATCATGCTCGACCGCGCTGGACAGTGCACGATGATCGACGTGGCGGTGGGAATGGATACCGCCTCCTTGTCAGCCATGTTCAAGGAACTGTTGCCGACAGAGAACGGGATCAAAGTGTCATCGGCGGCAGATTCGGTGGTGCTGTCGGGGATGGTCAGCGATGCCGTTGCGGCCGATCGCGCCGTCGATATCGCTGGCGCCTATGTGCGTCGGGTGTCGGGCGGTTCCGCCGGCGGGCGCGCTTCGACGCACGACAACATCATCAACATGCTGTCGGTGGCGGCTCCGCAGCAGGTCATGCTGGAAGTGAAGGTGGCCGAAATCTCCCGCACGTTGCTCGACAAGCTCGGTGTTGAATTCGCCGCCACCTGGTCGCGTGGCGACTGGGCCTACAGTCTGCTGTCGAATTTCGGGCGTACTGATACGAGCGGCTTTTTGTCAGCACTCAAGACGGCGGGTAATCCGATAGCCGCATCACTTGATGCGCAGCGTGACAACGGGTTGGTCAAGATTCTGGCTGAGCCAAACGTCTTGGCGATCAGCGGGCAGGAAGGCAGCTTCCTGGCGGGTGGCACGATCTTCATCCCGGTACAGCAAAATGATGATGGCGGGATCACGCTCGAAGAGAAAGAGTTCGGTGTGGCGCTCAAATTCACACCGACGGTGTTGAGTGATGGGCGGATTAATCTCAAGGTCAGTCCGGAGGTGTCCGAGTTGAACCCGCAAGGGGTCGGTATCACGGTGCCGGGTGTCAGCGGTCTGTCGGTTCTGCCGTCCTTCACGACGCGCCGGGCTTCGACGACGGTCCAGCTGTTCGACGGTCAGACCTTCGCCATCGGTGGCCTGATCAAGAACAACGTGACGACCAACATCAAGGCCTTCCCGGGGCTGGGTGAAATTCCGATTCTCGGTACCCTGTTCCGCAGTAGCGACTTCCAGACCGACAAGACTGAACTCGTGTTCGTCGTGACGCCGCGTCTCGTCAAACCGCTACCGCCGAATTACGGGCTGCCGACCGATAGCTATGTGCCGCCGAACCGTGCCGAGTTCTTCCTGAACGGGCGGATGGAAGGTACGCCACCAACAACAACGCAGCCAGCCGACCAAACGACCGAGCCTGAATCAACCGGCGGCTTCGAAGTCAAATAACCAAGGAGCCAAAAATGAAAACGAGCAAAGCACGAATCTTGGCGATTGCTGGCCTGGTTATTCTGAGCGGTTGCGCTGGAACCGGAACGCCTGACCTGGATGCCCGTTTCGGCGAGTCGGCAAACATGCTGAAGGCCCAGCAGACCTTGAATCCGGACGCGTCCCGCAACATGGACCCGGTCGCCGGGCTTGACGGCAAGGCGGCCAAGGGAGCGCTCGACAACTATCGTGACAGCTTCCGCAAGCCGCCGTCAGAGGCATTGACTCCGTTGATTTCGAACAATGTTTCAACGGATTAGGTACGAACGAACCAAGGAAAGGGGCAAGAATCATGCGCCAAATGAGACAGCCCATAAATCGTCAGGACGGTGCGGTGGCAATCATCGTCGGCCTTTCCATTGCCGTGTTGATCGGGTTTGCCGGTCTGGCACTGGATGCCGGTCAGCTCTATGTCACCAAGACCGAACTGCAGAACGCAGCTGATGCTTGCGCCCTTTCCGCGGCTTATGAACTGACCGGCGATCCTGTTCCGGCAGAGAATTTCACGCGTGCCGAGAATGCGGGGATCACGGTTGCGACGCAAAACAGGGTTGGATTCCAGGGGGCGAATATCGTCGCCGGATCTGTTGCGGTGACGTTCGGTAGTTCTTTGTCCGGTGGCTCCTGGTTATCAGCCAGCTCAAATCCACCCGGTACTACCAAGTACGTTCGTTGTGTCATTGATCGTCCGAATATCCCGCTATGGTTCATGCGGGTTCTCGGAATAGACGATGCAGATGTTAATGCCTTGGCGACGGCAACCTTGACCCCGGCTCAAACCAATTGTGCCATTCCGATGGCGCTGTGCAGTGATCGGTACGGCGGTTCCGCGCCAGACTTCGGCTATGTCGTCGGTCAGTGGTATTCGATGAATTTCAAGGAAACCGGTGGCGGGAGTGGTATGAGTGACTTGACGGGCAACTTCCGCTGGATCGACTTCGATCCGAGTTCTGGTACGCCGGGTTGCTCCGGTGGCGGCGCGCAGGAACTGGCATGTCTGCTCGAAGGTGCTGGACAGTGTAATTTGCCAGCCAATAATCTTGGTAGCTGTGCCGGTGCAAGTCCGGGCAATCCTATCCCCGGATGCGTCGGGCAGACCGGTAACATCACGTCGCTCGGCAAGGCTTTCAACACTCGTTTCGGTATCTACCAAGGTGGCGGGGGTGTGACGACTGGCGATCTGACTTCGGCACCACCTGACTTCACGGGGTTTGCATACAACACGACGACGTGGCCGCTTGGTGAGAATGCCTACAATGGTACTTCGGGTACCACTGACAACTTCCTGGCGTCGCGTGCAGCCAATACGCCCGTTCAGGCAGATGAGAATCCAGGTGGGTCAAGTTCTGCAAGCCAAACCCAGTTGCATGATTACGGTGCGGATCGGCGCTTGGTAACGTTACCTTTCGTGCCCTGTGCGGATTTCGAGAGCGGCCAGCAGTCGCCGATTCGCGGTTATGCGTGCATTTTGATGCTCAGTCCGTACAAGAAATCGGGACAGGATGTGACGGTAAGTGCCGAGTATCTCGGCGCCTCGAATGCGCCGGGTAGTCCATGTGCGACCTCTGGCGCTGTCGGCGGCCCTTCGTCGGTCGGGCCGATGGTGCCGGCACTTGTGCAATGACCCGGAAAATGAGTAAGGGAGCCAGATATGCGCAAACTTATGAAAGGCGTGGCCGCGGTTGAATTCGGCATTCTGTTGATTCCACTGGTGATCCTTGTTTTCGGTATCACCGAGTATGGCCGGGCAATCTACACCTACAACACGCTGACTAAATCGGTACGCGATGCGGCCCGCTACCTTACGTCGCAAACGCCAGGCGATACGAACGAGCACGCGACAGCCAAATGCATGGCAGCGTTCGGCAATCCCGATTGCTCGGGGTCGCCGCTGGCCCCCGGGCTGACCACGGGCATGGTGCAGACTTGTGACCGGATTCTGACGTGTGGCGGGGTTACGACGTCATTAAGTACCGGTAGCGGCACGATCAATCTGGTTGTGGTGAGGATTCAAGGCTATCCATACGACTCGTTTGTCGAGTTTGTTATGCCTGACATAACGTTCGAGGCCATCAGTACATCGATGCGAGGCCAATTGTGAAAACAAGTATTCATTCGTTCGGACACCCGCGGGTTCGCGAACAACACGGTGTGGCGGCAGTCGAGTTCGCGCTTGTCGCGGCGGTGTTTTTTACCCTGCTTATCGGCATTATGGAGATGGGGCGGCTGTTGTGGGTATGGAACGCGGCAGCCGAATCCACCCGCTTGGGGGCGCGTCTGGCCGTGGTTTGCTCGATGGGCGATGGGGATATCATGGATCGGATGCAGCGGATGCTTCCGAACCTCAGCGATGCGCAGATCGAGATCGACTATCTCAATCCGCCGTCTGCCCCAAATACGTGCACGATTGATACCTGCAAAGAAGTGCGTGTTCGCCTTACCGATTATGTTCATCAAACGATTATTCCCTTTGTGCCACTGTCGGTGACATTGCCGCCGTTCCAGACGACATTGCCGCGCGAATTCATGGACAGCACCGGCAATGAGATATGTAACTAATGTAACCAGTGGAGTTCTTGACGAGAATCAGGCCATGAAAATCAAAGTCCTTCACAACAACAGCGCCCGTTTCGAGTTCATCCGACGCGCGGCGGCGGAGAAAAATCCGGCGGCTGAGATATCCGGGAGCGTCTTTGCGGGTGGAGCCATGCCCGCCGTGATCAACGGATCTGCACCCGATGTCTTGATCGTCGATGAAGCGACGCGCGGTTGTCTGGATGCCATCGAATCGTTGAGTCTGGTTTCGCCGGGAATCGACATCGTGCTGATTTCGGCTGATACGTCGGCCGAATTTTTGATGCACGCCATGCGTTCCGGTGTGCGCGAGGTCGTTCCCTCGAACGCCAGCCACGATGCCTTGCAGGCCGCATTGACCCGTCTTTCGCAAAAACGCATCAAACAAACCGGCAGTGCAGCACCTGAGGGGAAAGTGTTCGCCTTCCTGTCGTGCAAGGGCGGCAGTGGTGCAACGTTCCTGGCCGCCAACTTCGCTTATGTGCTGGCGACGGAGTATGGCAAGCGGGTGGCGTTGATCGATCTGAACCTCCAGTTCGGCGATGCGGCGATGTTTGTGTCGGAGTCGCATCCGCCGAGCAATCTGGCCGAGTTGTCGCAGCAGATCCATCGCCTCGATGCTTCGTTGCTGGCCGCATCAATGCTGGAAGTGGCCCCCAATTTCTTCGTCCTCGCCGCGCCAGACAATCCGGATCATTTGACCGACGTGCAGCGCGAACATATCGATACCATCGTGCGGCTCGCCCGCTTGCATTACGACTTCGTCGTGCTTGATCTGCCGCGTTCGCTCAACGGCGTCAGTCTTCAGGTGCTGGATGTCGCCGATATGATTTTCCCGGTCATGCAGCTGACTTTGCCGTTCGTGCGCGACGGCAAGCGTTTGCTGACAATTTTCCGTTCGCTCGATTATCCGCGGTCGAAGATCAAGGTGATCGTTAATCGCTACGAGAAGGGCGGCGAGTTTACGCTGGACGATCTGGAGAAGGCGATCGATGGGCGTATTGCGTATGTCGTTCCGAACAGTTACCGGGCGGCAGCGGCGTCGGTGAATCTCGGTATTCCGATCGCCAAGGCGAATCGAAACGATCCGATCAGCAAGTTCCTGATCGAGATGGGGCGCGAATTTGTCCCGGAGGAAACGCTGGCAGCAAACGGAGGTTGGTTTTCCCGAATTTTTTCACGCTAGCAGGTGGTCACGATGAAGCGAAACGACCTGACAGAAACCGTCATTCCGGGCTTGACCCGGAATCCAGTGGGGCACTGCTGGATTCCGGCTTTCGCCGGAATGACGTGCTGATCTCCTTGTTTTCCGCGTGACTGACTACTAGAACAACAATAGGGGCGGGGCGCAGTAGAGAACAAGAGCGCAGTTAAGCACGCACTAAAACACGCAAGTAAGAAAATTCGCAGGGAGAGATAACGTGAGTTTGAGAGAGAGACTCGAGGCATTCGGCGGAACCAATCCTGCGGACATTCGCGGTGACGTTTCTCCTCGCGCAGCCTCGCGCAATTCACGGGCCTATCAGGAGCTGAAAAGCCACATGCACATGGCCCTTCTCGACCGTATCGACCTGGAGGCGATGGAGACCCTGACGCCCGAGCGGTTGCGCGACGAATTGCGCAATCTGGTCGAGAAGCTGCTGCAAGAAGAAAACGTGGTTATCAACGAGCAGGAGCGACGCGGCCTCGTACGCGATATCCAGTACGAAATGCTCGGTCTCGGGCCGCTCGAGCCGCTGCTGGCTGATCCGACGATTTCGGACATTCTGGTCAATAACTCGCAGCAGATTTACGTCGAGCGGTGTGGCGTGCTCGAACAAAGCGATGTGACGTTCGTCGATGATGCGCACCTGATGAAAATTATCGACAAGATCGTGTCGCGCGTTGGGCGGCGCATCGATGAGTCGAGTCCGATGGTCGATGCCCGGCTTCCGGACGGATCGCGGGTTAACGCGATCATCCCGCCGCTGGCATTGGATGGGCCGGTGCTGTCGATCCGGCGCTTCTCGGTTATTCCGCTCACCATGGAGAACCTGCTCGAATTCAAGACGCTGGTGCCGGAAATGGCAGAACTGCTCGCATCGCTGACCAAGGCCAAGATCAATATCCTGATCTCGGGCGGTACCGGTAGCGGCAAGACGACCTTGCTGAACATCCTGTCGGGCTTTATTCCGGCGCATGAGCGGATCATCACCATCGAAGATGCTGCCGAACTCCAGTTGCAACAGCCGCACGTCGTGCGCCTTGAAACGCGCCCGGCGAACATCGAAGGCCGGGGCGAGGTGACGCAGCGCGCTCTCGTCCGCAATGCCCTGCGCATGCGGCCGGACCGCATCATCCTCGGCGAAGTTCGGGGCGCCGAAGCGCTGGATATGTTGCAGGCGATGAATACCGGTCACGAAGGGTCGATGGGCACGATCCACGCCAATACGCCGCGCGATGCGCTGACACGGCTTGAGAACATGCTCGGCATGGCCGGCGTCAATTCCATGCCCAAGGTGATGCGTTCGCAGATTGCCTCGGCGATCAACGTCGTGGTGCAGGTGGCGCGGCTGACGGACGGCAAGCGGAAGGTCATCGGTCTGCAAGAAATTACGGGCATGGAAGGCGACATCATCACCATGCAGGAAATCTTCTGCTTCCGGCAGACCGGCATTGGCGAGGGGGGCGTGGTGCAGGGGCATTTTGCCGCCACCGGCATCCGGCCGCGCTTTACGGATCGTCTGCGGGCGTACGGTATTCCGCTGGCTGACGAATTGTTCGATCCGTTACGGCGCTTCGAGTGATCAACCAGAAAGGAGCAGGAAATGTTCGATTCGATCTTTCTGTTCTTCGGTGTGGCGGTGTTCGTGGCCGTGGTGCTTGGCATCGAGGGTGCTTTTACGTGGTGGAACGCGAAGCGTGGCCCCGAGGCGCAACGTCTGGAGCGTCGCCTGCGTTCGGCGTCTGCCGGTGGCCACGGGACTGACCATGTTTCCATCCTCAAGCAGCGCGTTTTGAGCCGTTCGGAAGGATTTCAGCGCCTGTTGCTGATGTTGCCGCACGTTCATTCCCTTGATCGCATCATTGTTCAGTCCGGGGTGTCGATGACGGTGGGCGATCTGATGCTGCTGACGTTGCTGCTGTGCGGCGCCGGTTTCTTCGTACCGGTCTATGCGGGGCGTGGCATTTTGTTCGGAATCGTCGGTGGATTGGTGCTTGCTTCGCTCCCGATCTTGTACATAGTGCATGCCAGGACCCAGCGCATGCAGCGCATGGAAACCCAGCTTCCCGATGCCATCGATCTGATGGGGCGCGCCATGCGGGCGGGGCATGCCTTCCCGAATGCGCTGAAGATGGTCGGCGACGAAATGTCCGACCCGATCGGCACCGAGTTCCGCACGCTGTTCGACGAAATCAACTACGGCGTCAAGCTGGAAGATGCGTTGCTCAATCTGCTGGAGCGCGTGCCAAGTACCGACTTGCAATACTTCGTCGTCGCACTGCTGATCCAGCGGGAAACCGGCGGCAATCTGGCCGAGCTGCTGGATAACATCGCGGCGATCGTGCGGGCGCGCCTCAAGTTGATGGGGGAAATACGGACGCTTTCAGCGGAAGGTAAGCTGTCGGCCTGGATTCTGTCGCTTTTGCCCTTTGCGACGGCAATCCTGATCAATGTGGTCAATCCGGGATTCATGAAGGTGTTGTGGACCGATCCGTTTGGTTTGAATCTGGTCTATGCGGCGGTGGCGCTGATGGTGTTTGGCATCTGGTGGATGCGGAAAATCATCAAGATCCGCGTTTGAAAAAGATGATGCGAGCGCTCTTGCGGGAGAATGAAAAATGAGCCTTATACAGATCGCCTTTTTAATCCTGATCTTCCTGGCCGTTTTTGGCGTTACGGCCTTTGCCATGATGTTCTTCCAGCCGACGGCGGCGCAGGAGAGGTTGCGCGGGCTGGTGCCGCCAGCGGCTGCCAGTCGAGGCCCCGGCGCTTCGAACCAGTGGGTCGAGCGGGCGGCCAAGCTGACGGCGCGGTTCGGCAAGTTGTCGATTCCGGAAGAAGGGTGGGAGCAATCCGGGATTCGTACGCGCTTCATGAATGCCGGTATCCATAGCGCGTCCGCGCCGATGGTCTATTTCGGGTTGAAGACCATTCTGGCGATTTGCGTGCCCGGCCTTGTCTATCTTTACCTCGCGTTCATTGGCAGCAAAATGGGGCTGAACTCGATGCTGGTGGTTTTGCTGGTGGTTGCGGCCATCGCGTACTACCTGCCGAACCTTGTTTTGTCGCATCTGGTGATGGTGCGACAGCGGGAGATTTTCGAGACGTTCCCCGATGCGCTTGACTTGATGACGGTGTGCGTCGAAGCCGGTTTGGGTGTCGAGGCGGCGCTTGATCGCGTGGCCGATGATATTCGGCACAAGAGCGAGGTGCTGAGCGAGGAACTCAGCTTGGTCGGGCTGGAGCTGCGCGCCGGCAGCGACCGCGAACGGGCTTTGCGCAACCTCGCTACCCGAACGGGGGTTGATGAGGTCGAAGCATGGGTCGCCTTGATCATCCAGGCCGAGCGCTTCGGTACCAGCATCGGGGCGGCGCTGCGGATTCACTCCGATATGCTGCGTACGAAACGTCGCCAACGCGCCGAGGAAGCGGCGGCCAAGATCGCGCTCAAGCTGCTTTTCCCGCTGATCTTCTGCATCTTCCCCTCGCTGCTGCTCGTGCTGCTCGGTCCGGCGTTCATCCAGATTTACCGCGTGCTGTTGCCGACGATGGCGGGTGGTGGTTGAGCACCGATTTGCCGGTTTCTCCCGCTTCGATGCGGGATAGAAAGGAGTCGTCATGAAACTGCGACTGATCGTATTTGCGCTGATTGCAGCGCTGGGTTCCGGTTGTGCGTCAACCGACAAGATGCATTCGGCGCTTCAGGTCAAGCCGCTTTCCGAGGTTCGCCACGGCGGTGCAAATGCTCTGGCGTATTACCAACTGGGGCGTTACTACCAAGGACAACAGCGTTTTGTGCAGGCCGAAGAGGCTTATTTGAAAGCCATTTCGATGGATGCCCGGCACGTCGACGCCTTTAATGCCTTGGGCAGCCTGTATGGGGAGCGCGGTGAGCTGGATAAGGCCATTCATTCATTCCAGCGGGCCATTGCCATTGCGCCGGGCGCGGCGTATCTCCGTAACAACCTGGGTTTTGCCTATTTCCTGCAGGGGCGCTATGACGAAGCTTATGCTTCTGTGCGGCAAGCGTTGGGTCTCGATCCACGGCTTGAGCGTGGCTGGTCGAATCTTGAGCGGATCGCCAGCGCGCAATCGGACGTGTTGCTGGCAAAAGTGGTCAAATGGCGGCGGCTTGATGCGCTGCCGCTGGATATGGCGGCCAGACCGGAAATGACGTTCGAAGAGCCGGCGCCAGTGCAAATACCTACCGTGGTTGCCTCGGCGCCGCAGGTGCCTCAGCAGGAAAGCCCGCCGAACGTAATCGACCTGGGCGGCGCCCAACTGCTCCAGCCAAAACAGGAAGTCGTGATACCGCCGCCGATTGCCGGTAATTCGGGCAATGGATCGACGCAGATGCAGCAGGCGGAGCCTCCGGCGAGCAACGGCAAATTCGTGCTCGTGTCCGCAAGCCAGGAAGTCGCGCTGAATGTCGAACAGCCGGTAAAGATCGCTGTGGCGGCACCGGAAAAGTCGGCAGAACCGGCACCGGCTGAACGTGTTATGCCACCTGCTACACCTCCTGCCATGCCAGCCAGTCCCGCCGCTGAGAAAAAGGACAGCACGCCGGAGGTGAACATTGCCTCCGTGCGCTTTGAGGTCTCGAACGGCAATGGTGTCACCGGCTTCGCCCGCAAGTTTGGCGCGTTTTTGCGGGGCAACGATATTCCGGTGAAGAGGATCACCAACTACGACTCTTTCAGCATCAGGGAAACCGTTGTCGAGTACCAGCCCGGCTTCGAACCGGCGGCCCGCCTTCTGATGTCAGTGTCCAACCTTGAAGCCCGGCTCATGCCAGCCAAAAAACCACGGCCAGGGTCCGACGTGCGGCTCGTGTTGGGCAAGGATGCGGTGTGAGGTTTTTTAGAAACCGCATTTAACGCAGAGATCGCAGAGGTACAGAGAGCGCAGAGAAAACCCGTGATTTACCCAGTGGGTGATGCATGATTCCATGCACTCTTTCCTTGCTTTTATCTCAGTTTTTTCTCTGCGCTCTCTGTCTCTCTGCGATCTCTGCGTCGAAAGCGGTTTGGCAGAGGTCTCCGGGGGGAGTCAGCTAGTCGCCTTGAGCACTTCGCATGCTGTTTGAATGCCGCTCCGGACAGCGCCTTCGAGCGTTGCCGGGTAGTCAGCGCAGACGTAGTCGCCCGCGAGCCAAAGCTCGCCCACCGGGGTTCGCCTAGGTGGGCGCGGCAGGTTCGGGCGACAGGAGAAGGTCGCCCGGCGTTCGCGGATGACTTGATGCCAGTGCGGGGGCGGCAAAGATCGTCCGAGCATCGTCTGCAGCTCGCGGTGCAGTGCGTCGGCGAGGACTGCGTTATCGCACTCGTCCCACGTTCCCTCGGCGCTGAGGACGAATCCCATAACTCCGTGGGCGCCTCCGAGTTGTCCGCGATCAAACACCCATTGCCCGAATTGCCCCGGTTTTCCTTCATCCATGCCGAGCATCGGGAAGGGAAGGCGAACTTCGGACGGGTAGCCCAGATAGACGGTGCCGATCGGCTCGTAGCAGTAGTCAGCCAGGGTACGGACGATGGTTTCGGTTTCCGGATGGGGCTGCAGCAGGCGGGCGGCGTGCTGCGGGGCGGTAGCGACGATGACGTGCGCGAATGATTCGCCGTTGATGCAGAGGTGGGTGTCTGCACGGCTGCGTGTGACGGACTCGACGCGCGTGGATAGTCGAATCGAGCCACCGTGCCGTTCGATGAAGCGGGCGGCGTGTTCGGGAAACAGCAGGCCGAGATCGACCGTCGGCAACAGAAGATCGGTGTCGGCGCGACTGCCGCCGAGGCTGTCACGCAGCACGTTGGCGAAGATCTGCGCGGAAGCGTGTTCCGGGGGGGTGTTGAGCGCGGCAAGGCAGAGCGGTTCCCACATCAGGCGGCGGATTGCGCCGCGCTGATTGTGGCGGTCGAGGAGTTCGGCGACCGTGCAGTCGGTGGTCAGTGCAAAGTCGCTGGCTTGCAACGCTTGCATGAAGCGGGCGGCGGAAAATTTTGCGCCGAGGCTGCATCCACGCGCGCTCAATAGGCCCACGGCGAGGTGAAGCGGCTTCGGCAGGCGTGGTAGCCGCAGGCGGAAATTGGCGCCCGGATAATTGAGTTCGAGCGGCAGACGTTTGAGGCTGGCATCCTCGTCTGCGCCGACGAGGCGCATGAGCCGGAGTGTTTCGCGGTAGGCGCCGATCAGGATGTGCTGGCCGTTGTCGAGCGCGTGTCCGTGAACGTCGACGCGCCGGGCCCGTCCGCCCAACTGTTTGGCCGCTTCGAAAACGACGACGCGTGCCCCGGCCGCGCACAGTTCGACGGCAGCAGCCAAGCCGGCCCAGCCGCCGCCGATAATGGCAACTTCGGGAGTCCGATTCATCCGGCCGTGGTGACGCGCGCTTCGCGCAACGTTTCGGCGAGCAGGAAGACCGACATCGCGTAGAAACTCGACCTGTTGTAGCGCGTGATGACGTAAAAATTGTCGAAGCCGAGCCAGTATTCGGTCGGCTCGTCGGGGCTGGCGAGGTCGATCAGCGCGGCCGGTTTGTCGTTGGCGACGGGCGCGCTGGTCAGCGCGACGATGCCCTGTTCCTGCAGCGCCTGGAGAGGCTGCGTCGGCTTGATGCCGGCGGCGATGAGCGCCGCCGGATCCTGGCTGACGCTGGCCGGCACCGCGACCGGCGCGTTGGCCTGCCAGCCGTGCATGTTGAGGAAGCGGGCGACACTGCCGATGGCATCGGTCGGGCTGCGGCGCAGGTCGACGCGGTCGTCGCCGTCAAAATCGACGGCAAAGCGGCGCTGGCTGCTCGGCATGAACTGCGGAATGCCGATCGCCCCGGCGTAGGAGCCCTTGTAGTCGAGCGGACTGAAACCGTTTTCCCGTGCCATCAGCAGAAACTGTTCGAGTTCGTTGCGGAAGAACGGGGCGCGGGGCGGGTAATCGAAGGCGAGGGTGCTGAGCGCCTCCAGCACGCTGAAGCTGCCCATGTTGCGCCCGTATTCCGTTTCGACGCCGATGATGGCGACGATTATCTCCTGCGGGACGCCGTAGATGGCCTCGGCGCGCTTGAGTTCGGCGCCGTTTTCCTCCCAGAAACGCAGGCCGGCGGTGAGCCGCCGTTCGTTGAGGAAGCGGGCGCGGTAGCGTTGCCAGGAGCGTTGCAGTTCGGGGACGGCGGCCGGACGGATGGCGCGCAGGACAGTTTGGTTGCTGTGGATGCGCGAAAACTGGCGCGTCAGGTGTTCGACGTCGAAGCCATGCTGTTCATGCATGGTCTGGATGAACTCGTGAACGTCCTGGGATTCGCTGAAGGCGGGGGCACTGGCTGCTTTGGCCGCGGCGACTTTCTTGGTGTTCTTGCTGGCGTGGCTGGTCGCTGGAATAACGGCGGCGGCAATTCCCATCAGGCCGATCAGCACGGCGGTCAATGTCTTTTTCAAGCTCGTTCTCTCCGGGAGGCAGGGATGCTTTTTATGCGTCGGCTGCACGCCTCCAGTTGTTTCAGTTGTTCGGGCCGGCCGGCGCCGTAGCGCAAGTCGGCGAAGGCTTGGGCAGCCTCGTTCGTCAGCGGCCCCAAGTCAGGATGTTCCCGGACGACACGGGCGGCGAAGTCGAACGGCCCTTCCCAAGCCGCACGACGGATGCCGAACCGTTCGAGCCGGCGGCAAAAGCGCTGCCAGGCGCGGACTTCGGCGGGCGTTCCGGGCGCTTGATACAACGTCCAGAACGCGACCAGCAACAGGCACACACCACCCAGGGCGGCGAGGGCAGCGATCATTTTCGCCCAGTCCGCATTGGCCAGACCAAGCCGCGAGAGCAGTTCGCGCTGACGCTGCGGATTGTACCCGAGGACCCACTGGTTCCAGGCGTTGTCGGCCGCTTCCCAGCGATGGCGCAGGGTTTGCAGCCAGCCCGCGTCGAGACGGACAAGCGCCGGCAGCGGTTCGTCGGCGCCGAGCGACGCGCCGATGCCGCGCTCGACACGCGAAGGCGCCACGGCCGCCGTCGGGTCGACGCGCAGCCAGCCCTTGTTCTCGACCCAGATTTCGGCCCAGGCGTGCGCGTCCGACTGGCGAACCGTCAGATAGCCGTCGACCGGGTTGATTTCGCCGCCCTGATAGCCGACGACGACGCGTGCCGGGACGCCGGCGGCGCGCATCAGCACGACGTAGGCGCTGGCGTAGTGTTCGCAGAAACCGCGCCGGGTGGCGAACAGGAATTCGTCGACGGCGTGCTGGCCGAGCAGCGGCGGACGCAGCGTGTAGAAAAACTGCTCTTCACGGAAAAAACGCAGGGCGGCGGCGGAAATCTGCTCGGGCGAGGCCAGCGCTTGTTTCCATTCGGCGGCTAGCGTTCGAGTTCGTGGATTGAGCCCGGGCGGGAGACGCAGCGCTTGCCGGAGCATCGCGCTGTCCTCGCTTCGGTTGGCGACATGGTCGGGCGAGGAGCGGAAGGCGAAGCGGGCGCGACTGCGTACGGGTTCGCGGGCGAGCGCTTCGAATGTTGGCGCCAGCGTGCTGTTTTCCGGCAGCGCCACCGGCAGGTCGAGCGCCAGCAGCCAGCGCTGGTTGTGCGGCTCCAGCGTGATGCTGTAGCTGATTGGCGTGGCGCGGGCTTCGATGATGGGTTGCGTAGCGGAGCGCGGATTGGGCGCTGGTGGCGGGTCGGGGCGCCAGGTTTTCCCGTCGTAAAGGCTGAAAGCCGGGCCGCGCCAATAAAGCCGCGATTGTTCGGGCGGCTGACCGGAGAATTGGGCGCGAAACGCGATGGCGCCGGACTGAATCAGATTGCTCAGCGATCCCGGCGACATGCTGTCGGACAGCCCGGTGAGGCCGGCGTGGGCGTCCAGCGGCAATCCCCACAACGGGCCGGATACGCGCGGGAAGAGCAGGAAAAGAACGAGCATCAACGGCAACGACTGCGCGACCAGCAGGCCGGCGTATTTGACTATCGCCCGCACCGGTTGCGCGCCGCCGGACAGCCGGATCAGCGTCGCCGTCAGCAGCGTGGCCGTTCCGAGCAGCCAAACGCCGGTGGCGATGCTCTGCGAGTAGAGGTAATGCGTCACCAGCAGAAAGAAGCCGAGCATGATGACGACGAAGGCGTCGCGCTGCGCCTTCATTTCCATCGGCTTGAGTGCCATGAAAAAAACGAGCATGGCGACCCCGGCTTCGCGGCCGAACAGCGTGCGGAATTGAAAGGCGATGCCTGCCGAACCGGCGATGACGAGGCCGGCGAGCAGCCAGCGCGGCGGCAGCCGTCCATTCCGTTGCCAGATCAGTGCCCGCCAGACGAGAAGCAGGCCGGCCAGCAGCGAGAGCCACGGCGGCAAGTGGCTGACGTGCGGGCCGGCAGTGGCCAGTGCAACGGCCAGCAGCCAGGGGAGGGTGCCGTGTTCGAGCAGCGGGGCGCTTGGGGAAGTCTTCAGTTTGCGCCCGGTGCGGAAAAGACTAATCGCCATACAGGGCCAGCGCTTCAAGGCAGGTGTCGCGGTGGAGGCGGCCGTGTCCGGGGGCGATTTCGCGACCGGGCAGGCGCAGACCGTAATGCTGTTGCCGCCGCTCGGCAGCGACGATCCAGCCGGCGAGCTGCGACAAGCGGGTTTCCGTGTCCAGACCGGGATCCGTCATTGCCCAGTCGAGCCGGATTTCATCGACGCCGCCGCCATCGAACTGCTTGACCAGCAACGGCCGATGGTCAGCATCGCGGGCAACGGCTTTCCACGCGATGTGGCGCGGCGATTCGTTGGGTTGCCGCTCGCGCAGTCCGGCAAAGTCCTCCAGACCGCTCTTGCCCGGCTGCTCGCCCGATTGGGCCGCCGCGAGCGGCAACGGCAGCGGCGAGTCGATCGGCTTCGGATAAACGAGGCAGGAAAATGGCGGATGCGGGTAGCACCATGTGCGAAAGAGACCGAGCGGAAAACGGCTGGCCAGCGTGATCCGCCCGGGAACGAGTCGTCCGCGCCGGATGGCTGGATATGCGATGACGGCCAGACGCTGCTCGCCGGCAGGGATTTCGTCGAGGCGCAATGTTTCCCCGGCGCCGTCAAAGTGAAGTTCGAGCGCGTAGCGTGCATGCCGGCGCGGGTTTTCGACAAAAAGCGGAAAGCGGGCCGTCTCCCCGGCGAAGACCGCTTCGGCCGGGCCGGGCGTGAGGCGCAGGCCGAGCAGGTTGCGGAAGGTGTGCACCATGGCGACGAGTCCGAGCGCCATGAGCAGAAAAACCAGCGCATGGCCGAGGCTCAGGTTGTAGTTGATCGCGCCGATCAGCATCACGATCAGTACGACGCCATAAAGCACGCCGGCCCCGGTGGGCAGGATGAAGATGCGTCGCTGCGTGAGGATGATCGGCAAATCGCTGTCGGGGCCGAGCCGGAACAGCCAGCGCCGGAAGGCCGCCGTGAGCGGGAGTGGTCGAGCGAATGTGCGGGCCATGCGGTGTTTTGTGAGCTTCGTCAGACGACCGGTATCGAGCGGATCAACTGGACAATATCTTCGGGCCGGGCGTGGCTGGCGCTGTTGCTCAGCTGCAAGCGATGGCAGGCGACGCTCGGCAACACGGCCTGCACGTCTTCCGGCATGACCATCGTGCGGCCGTCAATGAACGCCCAGGCACGGGCCGCGGCGATCAGCGCCAGCGCCGCGCGTGGACTCAGTCCATGGACAAAGCGCTGGCTGGTGCGCGTGGCCTCGACGAGGGCTTGCAGGTAATCGAGCAGCGCCGGCGAAACATGCACATCGGCCGCCGTGCGCTGCAACGACGGGAGCTGATCAGGCGTCAGACAGGGCTGGATGGCGGCGAGCGTGTCGTGCCGGCCACCGCTTTCCAGCAGGGCGCGTTCGGCCGCCCGATCGGGATAGCCGAGTTCGATGCGCATCAGAAAACGGTCGAGCTGCGATTCGGGCAGCGGAAAGGT
Source organism: Propionivibrio limicola (assembly GCF_009469695.1). Classification (GTDB taxonomy): domain Bacteria; phylum Pseudomonadota; class Gammaproteobacteria; order Burkholderiales; family Rhodocyclaceae; genus Propionivibrio; species Propionivibrio limicola. The sequence continues at coordinate 321,800 of NZ_SSSR01000001.1, read as the reverse complement.
GCCGATCTGGGTAGAGGGATTTTGCGTCGCGATGACGAAGAACGGTTCGGGCAGCGGCCGCGTTTCGCCTTCGACGGTGACCTGGCGTTCCTCCATCGCTTCGAGCAGGGCGCTTTGCGTTTTCGGCGTCGCGCGGTTGATTTCGTCGGCCAGCAGCACTTGCGAAAAGATCGCGCCGGGCAGGAACTTGAATTCGCTGCGTTCGCGGTCGTAGATCGAGAGGCCGATGACATCGGCCGGTAGCATGTCGCTCGTAAATTGCACGCGCGAAAAGTGCAGGCCGAGCAAGCGGGCCAGCATGTGCGCCAGGGTCGTCTTGCCGACACCGGGGCGGTCTTCGATCAGCAGATGGCCGCGCGCCAGCAGGCAGGCCAGCGCCAGCCGGATTTGTGTGTCCTTGCCGAGGATGATGCGGTTGGCGGCCGAGATGACCGCGTCGATCGTTGAGTAATGCCGCGCGCGATAAATGCGCCGCGCTGTGCGAGATAAATCAGAAATTCAGAGCTTTACCGACAGCAAACAAAATTTACCACTGAGAAGGCTAGATTTCGATCTCGACGATCTGAAGGTCTGGAGCGGATCCTTCGATCACTCCGTCGCGAAGATAAACTTTGTCGCCGACGTTTGCCCCCCCCCTCGCTCTCAGCAGCGCCCCATCGGGAAGCGTTACTGTCACCGAGTCAGTATTTACTGCGCTAACCGTACCGACCTGCAGACGGGCATCAGGAAACAGATTGCGCAGCCGTGCGTATAGGTTAAAGGACATGGCTTTCCAGCATGATGGTTTGACGGACTTTCGGGAACTTGGCCTCGACATCAACCGAACGCGAAAGACCCAGGTGGGTTTTACCGCTTTCTGTATACCGAACCAACTTGCCTGGCAGGATGATTCCAGTCTCCTCAAGCACCGGCAGGCTCAACGAAATCAGTTTCTGGCGGCCGGTATCGGATAAAACGGCCGTACCGCGCTGGCGTGCCGCATCGGCATGGGTCACCAGCGGATCGATAATCATCGGGGCTGCACGACTTCCATCCGTCCCGCCGCGAGTGACGTGACCAAGTACGCCTTGCGCCTGACCGGAAACAAAAACCGTGTTGTAGGCAGGTTTATCGACGAACTCAATGCCCTCTGTCACGCAAACATCCTCGGGCAGCTCAATATCCGGCGTCAAATCGTCCCACCCCCATGGGGCCGCTGGATAACGCGGCTGTACGCGCAGAACCTGATCATTCGGATCTGACTGGATATAGGCACCAACCGCCTCAGCAATCGACATGCACGCTTCAATGGCCGTGCCGGAATGCGACCAGACGCCGGCGGGGACGATCCAGTCCGTAATCTGCCAGTCAATATCCCAGCCAAGAGACACGCCGTTCTCCGTCAGCGCGAGCGCCATCAGTTGCTGCGCCGTCATCTGTGTTGTATTGGCACGATTGGCGATGTCTGCATAAGGAGCCGCGAGCCAGGCGGCACGACTGCGACCAGAAACAGATAGGGTTGATTTTCCGAAACTGCGACTGCTCTGAATTGTTTCGACGGACAAACGGAATGTGTGCCCATTGACATTCGCCTCCAGCTCAACAAGCTCACCAATCCCAGCCTGCAACTCATACAGATACGCGCCAGGAACCGTCGCTGACCAGCCCCACGCCCATGAATCGACGTCGATCGACACCTTGATATCAGAAGCCGGAATCGTCAAACCATCACCGACTCGCATGAGTGACTGCGTGTTGATCACAATATATCTCCTCCTGATCGGCACAATGACCGCAGCGCTGAGCGCATCGCCATCGTTACCGAACAGCAACGCGGCCGAGCCATCCGATGGCCGAAAAAACAATAAATTGGCAGTTGGCTCATAACCAGTCGTTTCCGGTTCTGTTGGCTTGACCCACTTACCAGCTGCTGGCCGGATAGCGTTCTGCTCGTAGCTCTGCGCGAAGCTGCGAACGTCAGCACCGGCGCCCGCAACGGAATCGAAGCCGCCATGTGCTGTGCTGCCGAACGAATACGGCGACGCCAGCGCGCGGCGACTGGTGCGCAGCGTGTCCTGATGCCGCGCCGAGCGCGATTGGCGAAGGCGGGCAGCGTCTTGGTGATGTGCGGCGCGGGAGGCGCGGCGATCCCGCGCGGCGTCTTGGTGCGCTGCGGTGCTGCGCGAGGCGGCGGGCGCCGCTGTTGCGTGCTTCTCGGCGTGTTGAATAGGCAGCGCGTCGAGCGCGAGCGGCATCGCGGACAGCGCCCCGGCCTGTGCGGTGTCTGCCGGCGTAAATCGGGACTCGCTGCCGGAAGCATCGCGGCGCGGGGATTGGCTGTTTTCCTGTGCACCAATCGAAACCGGCGCCGCGTACTGCCATTCCGCCGCCGACATCGCAACAGTCGGCCTTTCGGCATAGGAGTTGTACTGCGCGGTTGCCGCTGCGGATAGCGAGGGGAACTCCGCCGCTATCGTCGCCCGCGCCGTTGGCATTCCAAGCGCGGAAAGCGTATCCGGGCATCACCTGGGGCGGCTCGATGGAAGTGATTTCCACGCACCGGGGCAGCCACAACTTCTTCAACCAGTTGATCCGCGAGGTCAAGGAGCACGGCAATCCGAAGAAGATCAGCCTGCACCGGGTGACGCTGCAGGACGCGCTCGACCAGGGCTTTTTGTTCAAGCTGCAGCAGATGCTGCCGGCCGACGATGAGCGGCAGGCGATGGATGAGGCGGCCTATTTCGATTTCATCCGCTCCGGCTGCGCCGACGAGGAGTCGTTCCAGCAGGAGTACATGTGCAATCCGGCCGACGACGATGTCGCCTTCCTTGAGTATGACCTGATCGCCAGCGCCGAGTATGAGAGCGGTGCCGATTGGCAGCGCCTCGAGGGCGGCCGCCTGTTCCTCGGCATCGATATCGGCCGCAAGCAGGATTTGACGGTGGCCTGGCTGCTGGAGGAGCTGGGCGACGTGCTGTATACGCGCCGCGTGATCTGCCTGCAGAACATGCGCAAGTCGGATCAGGAGAAGGTGCTGTGGCCATTGATCGAGATGGCCGACCGGACCTGTGTCGATGCGACCGGCTTGGGTATCGGCTGGGCGGACGATGCGCAGGATCAGTTCGGCGAGTATCGCGTCGAGGCGGTGACCTTCTCAACGCGCACCAAGGAGGCGCTGGCGTATCCGGTGCGTGGGGCGATGGAAGACAAGAAGCTGCGCATCCCGTACGACCCGGCTATTCGCGCCGATCTGCGGCAAGTCACCAAGCAGGTGACATCCTCCGGCAACGTGCGCTTTACCGCCGAGCGGACGGCCGATGGCCACTCTGACCGTTTTTGGGCGCTTGGCCTAGCCAAACATGCGGCCGCCAATCCATCGGCACCGATCGAATTCACCAGTGATGGGCCGCGTGCGGCTGTGACCGAAACGGAAGGATTCTTCTATGTCTAAAAAGGCTGACGCTACAGCAAAGCCGCTGCTCGATACCGAGGTGGCCAACCGGCAGCGCGATCCGTTCGAGACGGATTACATGGGGCTGCTGCGCTCGAATGATCCGCTGCTGCTGGAGAAGGGGCAGAACGTCGAGATGTATCGCGATCTGAAGCGCGATGGCAAGGTGTTTTCGACGATTCAGAAGCGGATCGGGGCACTGGTGGGCCGCGAATGGACGGTCAAACCGATTGCCGATGGCGGCGAGGCCGACGCGCAGGTGCTGCGGGATATTCTGCAGGCGGTGAATTTTGATCAGTTGTGCCGCGACTTGCTCGATGCACTGATCATGGGCTATTCGGTCGGCGAGATCGTGTGGACGGTGCGCGATGGCCGAATCGTGCCGGCGCGGGTGGTCAAGCGTCGCCAACGCCGCTTTGTGTATGTGCAGGCCGATGAGAATTCAGGCCCGGAGCTGCGCCTGCTGACGCGGGAGAACATGCTGACTGGCGTGGAGTTGCCGGAAAAGAAGTTCATCGTGCATCGCTGCAATCCGGAGGATGACAATCCGTACGGCACAGGGCTCGGCTTGCAGCTGTATTGGCCGGTGTTCTTCAAGCGCAAGGGGATCATCAGCTGGAACAAGCTGAACGACCGCTTTGGCTCGCCGACGCCATGGGGGAAATACCCCCGCACGGCCAGCCCGAAGGAAAAGTCGACGCTGTTCGATGCGTTGCGGGCGATCAGCAACGATGGCGTGGTGATGACCCCGGAAGGCATGCAGCTGGAGCTGCTGGAGAGCAAGCTGACCGGCAGCGTGACGACGCAGCAGTCGCTGTGCGAGTACATGGATGACTGGATCGCCGAGGTGGTGCTGGGTCAGGAGCCGCGCGCCAGCGGCGGCGGTGCCTTGGCGGCCGCGAGCAAAGAGCGCCAATCGGTCCGCCTTGACCTGGTGCAGGCCGACTCCGATCTGCTCTCGGAGACACTCAACTCGACGCTGATCGCGTGGATCTGCGAATACAACGGCCTGGCCCCGTGCCTGGTGTATCGGCAGATCAAGGAAGAGGAGGACAAGAAGGCAGAGAGCGAGACCGATAAGAATGTGGCGGAGATGGGCTTCGAGCTGTCCGAAGAATCTGTGCGGGAGAAGTATGGCGATGGGTGGCGGAAGAAGGCAGTGCCGAACACGCCACCGGCCCCGGTTCCAGCCGTCACTTCCGGGAAATCGCCAGCAAATGAAGTGGCGAAGGTTGAGGATGGGGCGGCGGCGAGTTTTGCGGAGGGGGATAGTCATCCCCACGGCGATGCGATTGATGCGCTGGTCGATGCCGAACTGATGGACTGGGAGCCGCTGCTTGACCCGATGATTGCGCCCTTGCAAGCGGCACTGGCCGAGGCGGCGCGCCAAGGGGAAACCGCAGAGGAGTTGATTGCTCGCTTGCCGGCATTGTTGGAAGGGATGAATTCAGACGTGCTCGGCGAACGGCTGGCGCGCATTGCCTTCTCGGCACGTTTGGCCGGAAACGCTGGGGTCTCGACCGATGCCTGAGCATGATGCGCAGCTCTTTGCCAAGCTGCAATCGCTGACCTCTCAGGAGGCCGTTGACTATCTCAAAGCGCGCGGCCAGCTGACGCAGACATTCTCCTGGCAGGATTTATGGCATGAGGAGCATGGTCAGCAATTCACCGTGAGCCGTCTGGCACGGCTGGATCTGCTGAAGGCGGTTCAGGATGGGATCACAAAATCTGTCGAGGGCGATTTGTCGCGCCGTGACTGGACGCGCAACATCAAGGCACTGCTCGCGAAAGAAGGCTGGTGGGGCGAGGTCAAGGGGAAGGATCCGGCCAGCGGCGAGGAAGTCACAACCAAGTTCGATAACGCTCGCCTCAAGCTGATTTACGACACCAACACGCGCATGGCGTACAGCGCCGGCATGTGGGATCGGTCGTGGCGCAACCGTTCGACGCATCCGTACGTTCGGTACATCACCAAGGACGATGCGCGCGTGCGGGCGACGCATCGCGCCTGGAACAATCTCGTGCTGCCGATCGACGATCCGTTCTGGGAAACGCACTGGCCACCGAATGCCTGGCGCTGCCGCTGCCGGGTGACAGGAATGACGGCGCGGGAATACGAGAAGCGCCGGGCAGCCGGGACGATCAATACGAAGGCTCCGCCGGAACGTCTGGTTGAATGGACCAACAAGCGCACCGGCGAAATCAGTCATGTTCCTCTGGGTATTGCGCCGGGGTTCGATTACAACCCGGGGTTGGCACGCACCCGGCAAGACGGCTTGCACAAGGTTGGCCTCGATAAGCTGAATAATCTTCCGGCCCCGATTCGGAGGGCGGCAATGCAGCCGGTCGTAACGCCGGGCGTTGCTCAGGAATTCTCACGCGAGGTCAGCGATGCACACCTGGCGCTGCCCGAGGCCACGCGCCAGGCACTGGCCAGCGCCGGCTATGAGATTCATGTGGTCGATAGAATCAGCCGTGCGGCCCCGGATCTTGCCGGCCCAAGCGGCGATCAGATCGACGGACTGACCCGCTACGCCAAACGGCAGATTCTGATTGCGGAACAGGCCTTCGATATTTCCAGCAATACGTGGAAAGCCGCGCTTCCCGGCCGTGGCGCAAGCGTTCTGCAGCACGAAGTCGGACATGCCCTGGATGAGATTTATCAACTGGCCAAGATTCCGGAGGTGGAAGCCGCTTGGCGCAAGGAGGCGTCGACATTGGCGGCTTACCGAGACAATGGAGGCGCTGAGTTTTCCAAAGAAATCGACTATTTCACCAAGAAATTTCCGAATGGCTTGCTGGAAACAATCGCCGAGCTTTATGCCTTGCGCCACGGGTCAGGAACCGCTAGCTTGCTGAATGTGATGGCGGCCTTCCCAGAAACGAGGGCGGCCTTGTATAAGGCAATCGAAGGCAAGGGGCTGTAATGCAGGTTTTGGTATTTTTTGATGAAGATAAATCACAGATTTCCGTTTGGGGCCGTACCGATTACCCGGATTGCGGAGACTTCAAGATTCCCGTCTTCCCCGGCGGCGAATTTTGTGGCTTGAGCTACGAGGATCTGGTCAAGATCGAAGACTTTGAAACCGATCCCGTCACCCAGGCCGTTATCAAAACGACCCCACGCCGGCCGCGCCCCCGGCCAGAAGACATCCAGCCAATACCAGACTTCCTGCGCAAGAAGCCGGTCCAGCCATGAGCCTTACCGTCACAGTTAAAAGCGACTCACTGAGTTCCGTGCTTGCGAAGCTGTATGCAAAAACGAATGATCTGTCGCCCGTGATGAGCGCTCTCGGCATGGAAATGGAGAACAGGGTAAAGGAGCGCTTTGAAAGCCAGACGGATCCGTTAGGTGTTCCATGGTCTCCGTGGAAACCAAGTACGGAAAAAACTTATCCGAAAGATGGAAACAGGCGATTGCTCGACCGTTTTGGCGACATGCTGGAACACATCAGCCATGAGCACGACGCCTCCAGTGCGACTGTTGGTTTCAAAGAGGGGTACGCCACGTTCCACGAGTTCGGGACGAAAAAAATGGCGCGTCGCGGAATGCTCTTCGCGGATCCAGAATCAGGAACACTCGCCCCTGACGATGAGCGAGCATTAACCGACGTTATTTTTGACATCCTGAATGCCGCAGCAAAATAAAATCGGCAAAATTTTCTGAGCGCCGAAGTGTTGCGCAATACAAAAGTGTCTTTAATTGGAACGCCCGTAAAATCCCGCTAAGAATCCCTACGTCCCACAAATATCTCGCTTAGCCCCTACTGAATATCTCAGTTCTCTTTAGTTGAGTGTGCTCCGGAGGCTGGCATGATTCTGTCGCTGAATGTGGGGCGGTTTTTCGATTGTAGTGCCATTTGTCGCCATGCTTCGACCACGAATCTGTCAGCCGAATTCGATCGGCCGCGTTTTTTTGATTTGGGTGTGCGTGTTGCGCCGCCGGCCTTCAGTTAAAATCATCCAATTATTTTCTGGTGCTAACTTTTCGGTGCTTAATTCATGAAGACGATTTCAGGATCAGTTGTAGCCATTGTCACCCCGATGCACGAGGACGGAAGCCTGGACCTGCCAAGTCTGCGCAAGCTCGTTGATTTTCATGTGCAGGAAGGGACGGACTCGATCGTCGTCGTCGGTACGACCGGCGAGTCGCCGACCGTCGATGTGGAGGAACATCAGGAACTGATTCGCGTCGTTGTCGAGCAGGCGGCGGGACGGATTCCGGTGATTGCCGGGACCGGTGCGAACTCGACGTCCGAGGCGATCGAGATGAGCGAATTCGCCAGGAAAGTCGGCGCCGACGCCTCGCTCTCCGTCGTTCCCTACTACAACAAGCCGACGCAGGAAGGGCTCTACCAGCACTTCAAGGCGATCGCCGAAGCCGTCGATATTCCGGTCATTCTGTACAACGTGCCCGGCCGTACCGTGGCCGATCTGAGCAACGACACGGCGCTGCGCCTCGCGCAGATTCCGAACGTGATCGGCATCAAGGATGCGACCGGCAACATGGACCGTGGCTGCGAGCTGATTGCCCGCGCGCCGGAAGGCTTCTCGGTGTTCAGCGGCGATGATGCCAGCGCGTGTCACCTCCTGTTGATGGGGGCCAAAGCCAATATTTCGGTCGTTGCCAACGTGGTGCCCCGCATGATGCACGAGATGTGCGTGGCGGCGATGGCGGGCGATGTTGCCAGAACGCGTGAGCTCCACTTCCGCATGCTGGCCCTGCATCGCCAGTTGTTCTGCGAAGCCAACCCGATTCCGGTCAAGTGGGCGTGCCAGCAACTGGGCATGATTGAAGGCGGTATCCGTTTGCCGCTGACGCCGCTCTCCCCGGAATGTCATGAACGCGTGCGCGCCGCCATGCGCCAGGCCGGTTTGGTCGCTTAATCTCGCCCTTTCAGGAAATCCGATGAAATCTGTTGCTTTGCGGCCGATGTACTCGGCATTGGTGTTGGTTCTGGCCGGTTATTTAACCGGGTGCAGCAACCTCAGTATCGAATCGAAGAAAATCGATTACAAATCAGCGTCGGCGAACAAAGTGCCGACGCTTGAAATACCGCCCGATCTGACGTCGCCGACGCGCGACGATCGCTATGTCGTGCCGGATACCGGTGGCAAGGGAACTGCGACGTATTCGGCGTATACCGTGGAGCGCACGACGGCTGCGGCGACCCCGCAACAGAGCGACGTCTTGCCGAGCGTTGATAAGGTCCGCATCGAGCGTTCGGGTAACCAGCGTTGGTTGGTCGTCTCCGAGAGGCCGGAAAAATTGTGGGATACGGTCAAGGAGTTCTGGCAGGAAACCGGCTTTCTGATCAAGCAGGAGATTCCCGAGGCCGGGGTGATGGAGACCGATTGGGCCGAGAACCGTGCCAAGATCGGTGCCGATTTCATTCGGGATCTGCTCGGCAAGGCCCTCGATTCGCTGTATTCGACAGCCGAGCGCGATAAATTCCGGACGCGTCTTGAGCCTGGAACAGAACCGGGAACGACCGAGATCTACATCTCGCATCGCGGCATGTACGAGATTTACGTTTCCGAAGGAAAGGATCAGACCAAGTGGCAACCACGCGAGTCTGATCCCGAACTCGAAGCGGAAATGCTGCGTCGCCTGATGGTTCGCTTTGGCAGCGACCAGAAGCGTGCCGAGGCAGAGGTGGCGCTGGTCAAGGCGAAGCCGGCCGACCGGGCGCGATTGGTGCGGAGCGGTGCCGGTGCCGGTACGCTTGAGATTCAGGAATCTTTCGACCGCGCCTGGCGTCGCGTTGGTCTGGCCCTCGACCGTGTTGGTTTTACGGTTGAAGACCGGGATCGCTCCAACGGCCTTTATTTCGTGCGCTATGTCGATCCGGAAGCGGACAACCAGAAGAAAGATGAAGGCGTGCTCTCCAAGTTGGCTTTCTGGAAAGAGCCTGCACCTGATCCGCAAACTCGCTATCGTGTTTCCGTGAAAGGCACCGGTTCAGTTACGACAGTTCAGGTGCTTGGTTCTGAAGGTGGCGTCGATCAGCCAGAAACGTCGAAGAAAATTCTCGGTCTATTGTTTGAACAGTTGAAGTGATGCGTTTCGCATCGCTGGGCAGCGGCAGTCAGGGAAATTCCCTGATTGTCGATGCCGGAGACACCAAGATCCTTCTCGATTGCGGTTTCTCGATGCGTTCTGCCGCAGAACGGCTGGCACGGCTTGACGTGGCGTGTGAAGAAATCACGGCCGTACTGGTCACGCACGAACATGGCGATCATGTGAGTGGTGTTTCCAGATTCGCAGCCCGCTATGGTGTGCCGGTTCATCTGACGCATGGAACCCATCTCGCCGTGATGGCCGGCGCCAAAATTCTCCCCGATTGTCGCTTGATTGACAGCCACTCCCGCTTTTCCATTGGCGATCTGGAAATTTTTCCGTTTCCCGTTCCCCATGATGCCCGCGAGCCGGTGCAGTTCGTGTTCTCCGATGGCAATCATCGTCTTGGGGTGCTCACGGATGCTGGAACAGTGACGCCACATGTGGTTCAAATGCTGGACCACTGTGATGCGCTGGTTCTCGAATGCAATCACGACCCGGATTTGCTGGCGTCTTCGGATTATCCGGCTGTGCTCAAACGGCGCATCGCAGGCAATTATGGCCACCTCGACAATGCCCAGGCGGCTGCTTTGCTACAGGGAATCGAGACAGGTCGTCTGCAACATGTTGTGGCCGCTCATCTGAGCGAGCAGAATAACCGGCCGCATCTCGCGGCTACGGCTTTGGCGGGGGCGTTGGGCTGTGCCGAACAGTGGATTGATGTTGCCGACCAAGGTGGTGGATTTGGTTGGCGCCAGTTGGTTTGATCCCCAAGTCCTGGACGTAAAAAAGCCGGCAAGCGCCGGCTTTTTTTGCAAGAAAGCTGAATTTCTTACTTGGCAGCAGCCGGAGCAGCAGCGTCGGCGGCCGGGGCGGCCGGAGCAGCAGCGTCAGCAGCCGGAGCAGCAGCGTCGGCGGCCGGAGCAGCAGCGTCAGCAGCCGGAGCAGCAGCGTCAGCAGCCGGAGCAGCGGCTTCAGGAGCCGGAGCAGCAGCAGGAGCTTCAGGAGCGGCCGGAGCGGCTTCTTCTTGCTTGCTGCAAGCGGAGAGGGTCAGGGCTACCAGAGCGGCGAGGAGGAGCGAGTTCTTCATGTTGATCATTCCTATCAGTAAAAAAATAACAGCAAGTATCCAACGCACAATCCTGTGATTGGTTGACCGGCGGAGCCGCCAGACAGCTGAAAATTATATCAGGACGAGTCCTTGGCTGGGCAGCTGTTTTTGCAGATTAAATGCCTTGTGCATGGGTTTCTGCATTCCGCTGGTTTGGCTGCCTAGCGGTCACCATTTACGGTTGCCGCGGTTGTTTGCCGCCGCGGCCGCCGGACGTCCGTTTCGCGCGCTGAAACCGTCGTCGCGGCGTGGAGTGTTCGCGAAAGAGTTTGCATCTTGGGCGAATCCTTCCTGTCTGGGCGAACGGCTCTCATGACGATCATTCTGTTTGCCATGGCTCTCATTGCTGAAAGTGCGCTGGCCGCGTTGGCCGTTGGGTTTGCGAGGCGGGCGGTTATTCGGTGCGCCGTTTGGACGCGTGCTTCGGTTTGGCATCGGGCGCGTAGGCTCGTGTCCGGCAACGGTTTCGACCGGGATCGTTTGCTTGGTGAAGCGTTCGATTTTGCGCACCGAGAAGTGTTCTGCGTGATTGACGAGCGAGATGGCGAGGCCGTTCCGCCCGGCACGACCGGTGCGACCGATGCGATGCACGTAGTCTTCGGCAAATTTCGGCAGATCGTAGTTGATGACGTGAGTGATCGTCGGCACATCAATCCCGCGAGCGGCCACGTCGGTGGCAACCAGAATACGCACTTGACCGCGGCGCAGTGCGGTGAGAGTACGGTTGCGTGCGCCTTGGTGCATGTCGCCATGCAGCGCCGCCGCGTTGAAACCGGCGATGTTCAGGCGGTCGGTCAGGGTGTCGGCATCGCGCTTGGTTGCGGTGAATACGACGGCCTGGTCGATGGCGGCGTCACGCAGCAAGTGATCCAGCAGGCGGTTCTTGTGCGAGAGGTCGTCTACGAAATGCAGACGCTGTTCGATATTCTCGTGTTTCGCGTGGGAGGCGGCCACCTGAATCAGCAGCGCATCGCGCGTGATGCGGCGGGCGATTTGACCAACCGCGCCATCGAGCGTCGCGGAAAAGAGCATGGTCTGGCGGCTTTCGGGCGTGGCGGCGACGATTTTTTCGATGTCGTCGATGAAACCCATGTCGAGCATCCGGTCCGCTTCGTCGAGCACGAGCATCTGGAGTTCGGAGAAGTCGATTTTTCCCGACTCCATATGGTCAATCAGGCGACCGGGAGTGGCGACCAAAATTTCCGGATTGCGCGCCAGCAGTTCCATCTGCTTCGGATAGGGCATGCCGCCGAGGATCGCGACGGCTTTGAGGTGGCGAATTTCGTGCGCATATTTGTCGGTGGCGGCCGTAACCTGCAGCGCCAGTTCGCGGGTAGGCGCCAGAACCAGGACGCGCGGGAAGGCTGTCTGGAAACGTGGCCGTTCTTTGCCACGTGCGCGGGCAGATTGGCGCTCCTGATTCGGGGTGCGGCGGAGCGGCGGTACGAAGGGGCGGCGTTCCTGTGTAGCCAGGTGATGTAGGGCGGGCAGCATGAAGGCGGCGGTTTTGCCCGATCCGGTCTGCGAGGAAACCATCAGGTCGCGTTTTTCGAGCGCGGCGGGAATTGCCTGTGCTTGTACGTCTGTCGGTTCGGTGTAGCCGGATTCGATCAGTGTTTTCAAAAGGGTGTCGTGAAGGCCAAGTTCTGCAAAAGTCATGTCGTTCTTTCAGGAAAGTTAGCGTGACGCTTCCTGCGGGACAGGAGGCGATCGCAATGAAGTGCAACGCCAACCAACGAAATAGCGACGAAAAACTCGGCCCGGGAAGGCGAGAGAATTCAGGACTTTTCGGCACAAAAGCTTTGTGCCAGGACGGTGCTTGTCGTATGCACCAGAAGGCAGGAGGGCTTTGAAATGCGGCCAGGTTCGCGAAGCGCGTTTTTCACGTTTTTTAACGCGAAGGGCGCGATTCTATAGATGGGTGGGCAATGTGTCGAGCTTTTTTGCTTCGGTAAGAATATCGGCTGTTCTATATGAATAGATGTCTGGTTTGCGGTTGTCGAAAAGAATTCGCTCTGGCCGGGGGGCATGGTGCTATCCTTCCGCGCTTTTTTGCGCCCGGTTTTGGGGCGCATGGTTGCCAATTGGCTATTGAAAGGATTTTGTATGAGCGATTTTCCCCAGTGTCCGAAATGCGGTTCAGGATTTACTTACGAAGATGGCGCTATGCTGATATGCCCCGAATGCGGCCACGAATGGGCGAAGGAGGCGGCAGAAGAAAACGCCAGCGAGCAGCGAGTGGTTCGCGATGCGTCAGGCAATGAGCTTCACGACGGCGATGCGGTGACAGTTATCAAGGATCTCAAGGTTAAAGGTTCGTCCTCTGTCATCAAAATCGGCACGAAAGTGAAAAACATCCGGTTGATCGAAGGCGATCATGATATCGACTGCAAGATTGACGGCTTCGGGGCGATGCAGCTGAAGTCGGAATTTGTCAGGAAGGCGTAGCTTTTATTGGCGAGCGCGAGGCTGCGATCAGATCGAAGCAATGGCCGGAGAGTAAATTTCCGTTACCAGGATGGTTTGCGTCTTATAGACGAAGCGCGATCGCCTTGCCCACAGCTTTGCCGAGTGCCCAAGCGGCAATCCTTCGGGGTACAAGGTGCTGGCGGCGTGAGCAAAAAGGGGGTGGTGGCGGTCGATGGCGGTATAACCGAGCTCGCCCCGCTGGAATCCCGGGTGCGTGAAGAGAAGCGCGCCAAGCGAACGGTTACCAAGGCGGGCGAACCAGCGGTTGAGCGGGCCGCGTGGTCGGCAAGGCATGATCGTGTGTGCAAAGACAAGCGCTTTGCCGTTGCAGTACAGCTCGACTTCGCGGACCCAAACGCGCTTGCGGGGAGGAAGGCCTAAAAGGAAGGCTTCGTCGTCGGTGGGAAGCGAGAGGCCTTGCGTTATCAGGTGAACCGAGAACGCCCCCTTTGTTTGAAGGCGTTTGGTCAGGGAGCCCCGGTCACGTAGCCAGGCAGAGGGGGCTGTTTGGGACTGGGGGAAAGGCTTGCTTAGCCAGTTTGTTCGTCGTCCGCCGGGCATGTTTGCCGGTAACTATTAGTAGGGGCGCGGCGACTTTTCAACGCCACCTATTTTCTGCCCCGGTTTCAGCCCCTTCTGCGCAAACCAGCCATGGTTCATTTCCAATGCAAACTGTGCAGGAGCGCTTGCGCAATGGTTGCTCTCGGTGTTCGGTTGCATGTTCTCAATGTTCAGAATCTTCCCGTCGTCATCAAGAAAAGCGACGGACAGCGGGATCAGTGTGTTGCGCATCCACATGCAATGGCGGTCCTTGCGCGTGAACACGAAAAGCATTCCTTGATTAACAGGCAGGCTTTGCCGGTGCATGAGCCCCTGCATCCGGCTGGCCTGGTCGGCGGCAATTTCAGCCTCGATTCGGTGGAAACCGGCTGTCAGTTCCATCCGTGGCCCCTCGGCTCGACTTATGGCGGGGAGTTGCAGCAACAGCATGAAAACAGCGCTGAGAAACCGGTGAAGATTGATTTTTGGCATATTGAGCAGGTTGATGCAGCCGATGTTTGGATATTCCTACGCTCGCGACGGTGTGTTAGCGGCGTTTCTTCGCGGAGGTACGATCTGATTGCTTTTGCCGGGCGACAGTTTGGGTTTTCTTTGTTGATCTTGTCTTCGATTTACGCAGAGAACCGGCTGAAGCGGCGGGGCGAGTGGGGGCGGCAGATGCCTGTTGTTTGGGAGAGGGCTTCTCTGCCAGCAGGTTAGTGCCTTGGGTCACCGGGGCATCGGGGGACTCTGCAGCCTTCGGGATCGCGAATGAGCTTTGTGTGCCCAAAACCAGCGCAATACCAAGCGCAAATGCTGTCAGCGGTCGCGAGAAAGTGGTCGCGCAGAACATTTCGACCTCGTTTGGAGTTGCCTGGGGCGGCAAGTCAAATAAGACTGCGTTGCGGGAGAGAGTATCAAGGCGCAGGCGGCTGGCGGAAGCGGTGAGATTCGAACTCACGGTTGGCGTAAACCAACGCCGGTTTTCAAGACCGGTGCATTCAACCACTCTGCCACGCTTCCGATGAAGGCTGCCTTTGCAGCGGCGCGAATGATACCACGTTGGTTCGTCGAGGAGTCATTGCGATCGTTTGTTTCGAGTCAGTCGGTTATTCTTGAAACTTATTCCTTTCTTAATTAGTCTTACGTACGCTTAATTTATTCTTTTTGCGGGAGAAAATGATGCAACCTCAGGTTCACATGACTGGTCAGGTTACCCAGGAACTTTCGTTGCAACATAATAGGGTTTTGCGTAACACCTATATGTTGCTGGCGCTGTCGATGCTTCCGACGGTAATTGGTGCCGTCGTGGGGGTGCAGGCTGGCTTTACATTTTTTGCCGGTAGCCCGCTGATTTCCTTCCTTCTTTTCCTTGGCGTTGCCTTCGGGTTCATGTGGGGGATTGAGCGGACGAAAAATAGCGGCATGGGCGTCGTTTTGCTGCTCGGTTTCACCTTTTTCATGGGGTTGATGCTTTCGCGCATTCTTCAGGTTGCGTTGGGTTTTTCCAACGGGGCTTCGATGATTGCGACGGCAGCGGGCGGTACGGGGGCGATCTTTTTTGCGCTGGCGGGTATCGCCACCGTGACGAAGAGGGATTTCAGCTTTCTTGGCAAGTTCCTGTTTATCGGCCTTGTCGTCGTGCTGCTTGCCATGGTGGCCAACATCTTCTTCCAGATTCCGGCGTTGTCACTGGCGATTTCCGGTGTTGCGGTACTTCTTTTCTCTGGATACATCCTCTTCGATATCAGCCGGATCGTGAATGGGGGCGAGGATAATTACATTACGGCGACGCTTGCCGTCTATCTGGATATCTACAACCTCTTTGTCCATCTCCTTAATCTTCTGATGGCACTCACGGGGGAGCGGGACTGAGATTTCAGAGGTTGCAATCGTAGTCAGCAAGAGCGGCGAGTAGCCGCTCTTTTTTATGCTTGCAAGAACAAGGGGCCTTGCGTTAAACGCAATCCTTTGCGCCCCGGGTGTTCAGAAAAGACGACGGTGTGGCGAGGTAGCGTTTTTTTGTCGAGCGTTGCTGCGATCTCTTCCAGGGCAACGAGTTGAAAACCGTTGTCGACCCACGTCGTAATCAGGCGTTCAAAAGAACTGAAGAACTGCAAGCCTTCGAGTTCCGCTCTGAGGGTGAATACGTGGTCGCTGGCGATCGCGTTCGAGAGTTGGAAAAGGCGGTCAACGGCTTGATCGGGCGAAAAGCCGGGCTCCAGAACGAGTATTTCATCGATTGTCGGCAGGGTTGTCGGCAACTGCGGACAGGTGACTATCTCGCCGTCGATGACCGGAATGAAGGGGTGGTCGCCGCGGCAATCACTGGCGTAGGCGAAGCCGAGGCGCTGGGTGAGGCGCAGTGCGTGCCGGTTCATGCGCCATCCGGCGGCTGCGTGCGATTTGGCCGGGACGGAAAAAATCTCTTCAAAGCGGGCGCAAGCCTGGCACATTGCAGCTTCAACCCAGGTGTTGTCGGCCGTCTGGATTCTTTTTTCCCATTTTGCGCGATCCCAAGCATGGATTCCCGCTTCGAATCCGGCCTCTTGGGTTGATCGGAGAATCGTGGCGCAGCGCGTTCCGATTGCCGGCCCCGGCAGGAAGCGTCCGTAAAGACGTGTGCTGAGCCCATGGAATCGGACAAGGCTCTCGGAACGGGATTCGCGTCCGCTGTGGTCAGGGCCTAGTGAAAAAAAGAAAGACGCTTTTGCGTTGTGGCGCTGAAGCAGTTCCAGGAGTTTTGGCACGCCAAGTGCCGTTCCCTGGAACGTGTCTACGTCAATTTTGAGGGCAATTCGTCTCATGAGGCGGGTGCGTTCCGATCAATTTCCCGGTGGCGGCTGTCTTAGCCAAAGATGAGGCCGGCGGCGACATTGCGTCCTTCGCCGGTCAATACGTTATAGGTGCGGCAAGCTGCCTGAATGTCCATGATTTCGAGTCCTTTGCGGGCTTTCATGAACGGTTGAAGGAGTTCGGGGGGCGGAAAGCGCAGCAGGTTCCCCGTGCCCAGAATGACAATTTCGGCATCCAGCGTGACGAGAAATTCGAAATCGCTGACGGATAGCGTGTCGAAATTCGACTCTGTCCAGCCTTCGATCAGTCGATCGGGAAGCACTACTAGGTTGCCGGTGTGGCGGGTGGCATTGACTTTGACGTAACCGTCTCCGTAGCCGGTGAATGCGTACCGGCCAGAAATCCGGTCAAGTTGCAGTTTCATAAAATTGCGGTGCTGGGTTCGATAAAGTAGGATTATAACTTTTTGCCGGTTGGTTTATTCGAGACGCACCGTGGGTGCTGATCCGGTATCCGATAGGTATTTTGAGGACGGCCTGGGGTTGTCGGGCCGCTAAGGTTGAATGTTATGAAGCCCGTCTACAAATCGCGCAAGCTGGCCCATGTTTCCTATGATATTCGCGGTCCCGTTATGCAACAGGCCCAAAGAATGGAGGATGCGGGACAGAAGATCATCAAGCTCAATATCGGCAATGTTGGGGCATTCGCCTTCGACGCACCTGCGGATATTCAGCGGTCTATGATCGAGCATCTTGGCGAGGCGGCGGCTTATTCGGATTCCAAGGGCGTCATCGTTGCGCGTGAAGCCATTGCGCGTTACGCGGCCGAGAAGCATATCAAGGGCGTCGGCCTGAATGACATCTATATCGGCAATGGTGTCTCCGAACTGATCGTCATGTGCATGAACGGGTTGCTCAATTCCGGTGACGAGGTGCTCGTCCCGGCGCCGGACTATCCGCTGTGGACCGCGGCCGTCTGCCTTTCCGGTGGGACGGCGCGTCATTATCTGTGCGACGAGAAGAGCGACTGGATGCCGGATGTCGCCGATATCCGGGCCAAGATTACGCCCAACACACGCGCCATCGTCATCATCAATCCGAATAATCCAACCGGTGCGCTTTATCCGGAGAGCGTGTTGCGCGAGATCGTTGCGATCGCTCGCGAGTTTGGCCTGATCATCTTTGCGGACGAGGTGTACGACAAGGTTCTGTACGATGGCGTGCAGCATGTGTCGATCGCCTCGCTCTCGGATGATGTTCTTACCTTTACCTTCAATGGTTTGTCGAAGAACTACCGTGCCTGCGGATACCGCGCCGGCTGGGTTGTCATCTCCGGCGACAAGTCGTCGGCGACGGATTACATCGAAGGGCTGGAAATGCTCGCCTCGATGCGGTTGTGTTCGAACGTTCCGGCACAGTACGGCATCAAGGCGGCGCTCGATGGCTACCAGAGCATCAACGATCTGGTGGCGCCGTCAGGGCGGTTGTGTCGTCAACGCGATTTGGCGCACCAGATGGTGACCTCGATTCCCGGCGTTACCTGCGTCAAGCCGAAGGCAACGATGTACATGTTCCCCCGCCTCGATCCGGAAATGTATCCGATCAAGGACGATCAGGATTTCGTGATCGAATTCTTGCGTGAGCAGCAGGTGCTGGTCGTTCAAGGGAGCGGCTTCAACTGGCCGGGAACGGATCACTTCCGCCTTGTTTTCCTGCCGCAGGAAGAGATGTTGCATGACGCTATTTCGCGCTTGGCGTGTTTCCTCGAAGGTTACAGAAAACGGCACGGAACCTGATAGAAGGTCTAGCCATACATGTTTTTAATGGGCGGAATCATCGCCTCGTTCAGTTTTAAGAAAGATTTGAGATGAAACCGATCAATGTTGGACTTCTGGGGGTTGGCACGGTAGGCGGCGGCACCTTTAATGTTCTCAAACGTAATGCAGAGGAAATCGCCCGCCGCGCTGGACGGGTGATTCAGGTGACGGCCGTCGCCGACAAGAATGTCGAACTCGCCAAGCAGGTGACGGCGGGCGCTTGCCGCGTGACCGATGACGCATTCAGTATTGTTGTTGATCCGGACATCGATATCGTTGTCGAGCTGATCGGTGGCTATGGGGTGGCGCGCGAACTGGTGTTGAAGGCCATCGAGAACGGCAAGCATGTCGTGACGGCCAACAAGGCCTTGCTGGCGATGCATGGCAACGAGATTTTCTCGGCGGCGCAAAAGAAGGGTGTAACCGTTGCCTTCGAGGCGGCCGTGGCGGGCGGTATCCCGATCATCAAGGCGCTGCGCGAAGGCCTGACGGCGAACCGCATCGAGTGGATCGCCGGCATCATCAATGGCACGACCAACTTCATTCTTTCCGAGATGCGTGACAAGGGGTTGCCCTTTGCAGCGGTGCTCAAGGAGGCGCAGAAACTCGGTTACGCCGAAGCCGATCCGACCTTTGACATCGAAGGCATTGATGCGGCGCACAAGCTGACACTGATGAGCGCCATTGCCTTCGGAACGCCGGTCGCTTTCGACAAGGCGTACATCGAAGGGATCAGCAAGCTCGATGCTGTCGATATCAAATACGCCGAGCAACTTGGCTATCGCATCAAGCTGTTGGGCATTACCAAACGCACGCCCGAGGGCGTCGAATTGCGCGTACACCCGACGCTGATTCCGGCCAAGCGCCTGATCGCGAATGTCGAAGGGGCGATGAATGCGGTATTGGTGAAGGGCGATGCTGTCGGGGCAACGCTTTATTACGGAAAGGGCGCCGGCGCCGAGCCGACAGCGTCGTCGGTCATTGCCGACCTCGTTGATGTGACACGGATGCATACGGCCGATCCGGAACATCGCGTGCCGCATCTTGCCTTCCAGCCGGACGCCATGGTTGACCTGCCCGTGCTGCCGTTGTCCGAGATTGTGACCAGCTATTACTTGCGCTTGCGGGTTGAGGATAAGCCGGGTGTTCTGGCGGACATCACGCGCATTCTGGCCGATCACCAGATTTCGATCGACGCGATGATTCAGCGAGAGCCGGGCGAGGGCGAGGAACAGACCGATATCATCATGTTGACGCACCAGACACGCGAGAAGAACATCGATGCGGCGCTGGCGCGGATTGAACAGTTGTCCGTCGTCAACGGGAAAGTAACGCGGCTGCGTTTGGAAGAGCTTGTCTGAGTGCCAGGAGGGCTCGGGTTTGTACGTCCATTGGATTGCAGATGTGCATCGCGAATGCCTGTGCCGCCTTGCCGGAGGCTGAAAGCCGCCGCCGGGCGGCGGTGCGAGGCATGGTAAACTGCACAGCCAACCGATAATTCCGCTTATTTATTAATTAGTTAAACTTCCCATGCGTTATATCTCGACTCGGGGTGATTTTGAAAAGTCACCCAAAAAATCATTTACGGAAATTCTCTTGGGGGGGCTTGCGCCTGATGGCGGGTTGTATTTGCCCGAAACCTATCCGCAGGTGACACGGACCGAGCTCGATGCTTGGCGAAGCATGTCATACCCCGAGCTGGCGTTTGCGGTGCTTTCGAAGTTCATCGACGACATCCCGGCGGATGATCTCAAGACACTGATTTTCAAGACGTATACCGCCGATGTCTATTGCAACGGGCGTGCGGGGGGGAATTCCGAAGAAATCACGCCGGTTTGCTGGTTGCGTCCCGGCCTGGGGTTGTTGGAGTTGTCCAACGGGCCGACGTTGGCCTTCAAGGACATGGCGATGCAGTTGCTCGGTAATCTCTTCGAGTACGTCCTGGAGAAGCGTGGCGAGGAAATCAATATCCTCGGCGCGACCTCCGGCGATACCGGATCGGCCGCGGAATACGCCATGCGTGGCAAGCACGGAATCCGCGTCTTCATGCTTTCGCCCTTTGGCAAGATGAGTCCGTTCCAGCGCGCCCAGATGTACTCACTGCAAGACGAGAACATCTTCAACATTGCGGTGCGCGGCATGTTTGACGATGCCCAGGACATCGTCAAAGCTGTTTCCAACGACCACGCCTTCAAGACGAAATACAAGATCGGCGCTGTCAATTCGATCAACTGGGCGCGGGTCGCGGCCCAGATCGTCTATTACTTCAAGGGGTATTTCGCAGCAACCCAATCCAACGACGAAAAGGTTGCTTTTGCCGTGCCGTCCGGAAACTTCGGCAACATTTGCGCCGGTCATATCGCGCGCATGATGGGGCTGCCGATCGGTCGCCTGGTGTTGGCGACAAACGAGAACGATGTGCTCGATGAATTCTTCCGTACCGGGATTTATCGTCCGCGTGGAACGGTCGAGACGCATGCAACGTCGAGCCCGTCGATGGATATCTCCAAGGCGTCCAACTTCGAGCGCTTTGTATTTGATCTTGTCGGTCGAGATCCGGCGGTCATTCGTGAAATGTGGGCCAAGGTCGATGCCGGCGGGAGTTTCGATTTGTCGAATACGCCTTATTTCGCACGCCTGGGCGAATTTGGATTTGTCTCCGGCAGAAGTTGTCACGCTGATCGCTTGACGGTAATTCGCGATGCTCACGAGAAGTTCGGTGTGATGATTGATACCCATACCGCCGATGGCCTGAAGGTGGCGCAGGAAAATCTCTCGCCCGATATGCCAACCTTGGTACTGGAGACAGCCTTGCCTGCCAAGTTCGAGGATACGATCGTTGAAGCGCTCGGCAAGCGTCCCGACCGTCCTGCCGGGTTGCAGGGGATCGAGAACCTGCCGCAGCGGGTGGAGGTTCTCGATGTCGATACAGAGGCTGTGAAGCAATATATTGTCGCGAAGCTTGGCATGAGCTGACGGGTGGAACTGATGCCGCACCTTGCGGCATCAGTTCATATGCTTCGCTGAAGAAACACAAAGGGCGCCTCGGCGCCCTTTGTGTTTCCCAATGAGTCTATCCGCCCGGTCGGGCGGAGCAGAGCTACTCCTGGAGTCGCATCGACAAGTCGACGGCGCGCACGTTTTTGGTAAGGCCGCCAACCGAGATGCGGTCGACGCCTGTTTCGGCGATGCTGCGAACCGTTTCGAGGCTTACGTTGCCCGACGCTTCGAGCACGGCACATCCTTTCGTGATAGCCACCGCCTCGTGCATTTGGTCGAGCGTCATGTTATCAAGCAGAATCATTTGAGCGCCGGCGGCAAGGGCTTCTTCCAGTTCTTGCAGAGTTTCGACTTCGATCTCGATGAATTTGCAGCGATTGACCGCTCCGGCGACTTGTTTTGCGGCCGACATGGCCGCAGCAATGCTGCCAGCGGCGAGAATATGGTTTTCCTTGATCAGGATGGCGTCGTAAAGGCCGATCCGATGATTGCATCCGCCGCCGCAGGCGACCGCATATTTTTGGGCAAGACGAAGGCCCGGAAGCGTTTTTCGCGTGTCGACGATTTTCGCTCCCGTTCCAGCAACGGCTTCCGTGTAGCGCCAAGCCTTGCTCGCAACGCCGGAGAGCATTTGCAGGAAGTTGAGCCCGGCACGTTCGCTGGTCAAAAGCGAGCGTGCTTTGCCCTTGATTTCGCACAAGGTCTGGCCTGGATGGATGATGTCCCCGTCAGTTGCCTTCCAGATGATTTCGGTATCGGCGTCGATTTTCGCAAAGCAGCGAGTAAACCACTGGGTTCCGCAAAGTATGGCCTTTTCACGCGAGATCACGGTGGCTGTGGCAATGACATTATCCGGTACGAGTTGTGCGGTCAGGTCGCCTTCGCCTACGTCTTCCGTCAGGGCGGCAGAAACGTTACGCTCAATCTCTTGCTCTAGCAGGTTGATCGACAGTTCGGGTGCGATGTATTTCATTCAGGATCGTGTCTGTGGGTTCATTCGGGCCCGGCATTCTACACTGAGCCTTGGCGTAGATGGGCGGGGCAACTCTTCCTAAGTACTTGCACTTAGCAGATTATTGAGGGGCGAATCGTAGGTATTCTCTGCGAAGTTTCTCGCCATCCCAGGAAATAATTTGCCCACAGTCGTCGCGCCAATCGGAGAGAACCCAGCGTTCGACGAGTATCCCGTCGACCATGTGTTCATGGGTCTCCGGTCGGTGGGTGTGGCCGTGAATGAACGTGGCGTAACCATGTGCGCGCAGGAAGTCGTCGGTGGCCACCGCATTGACGTCCATCAGGGATGGGGAAAGCTTTTGCTTTTCGCGTTTTGACTCTTCACTTTTGACGCGAAAACCGGCAATGATTTCCCGACGTCGTGCCAGCGGTTGGTCGAGAAATGCGCGTTTCCATTCTTCGGTCCGGATATGTCTGCGGAGATCCAGGTAGTTCCGGTCGTCTGTGCACAGCGCATCACCGTGCGACAGGACGAACTGTCCGCCAGGCAAGGAAAGCGTGAAAGGGTCGGGAATCAAACGGCAACCGCTGCGTTTTGCGAAACCCTCGCCCAATAAAAAATCACGGTTGCCATGCATCACCGATACGTTTACGCCATTTTCAGTCAGGTGGCGCAGTCCATTCACAATCAGGGACGGGTGGGAGTCCTCCGGGGCGTCGATGCAATCATCTCCGGGCCAGGCTTCGAAAAGGTCGCCGAGGATGAAGACGTGTTCGACCCCCCGTGCCTGTTTCCCGAGGTAGTCGAGAAACAGGCCGGTCAGGCTAGGGGTTTGCGGCGAAAGATGCAGGTCGGACAGGAAATGAATCACGAATCTGTCTTCGCTCTTGGCAGGATGTTAAGCGGCCGCTGGCGCGTTTTGCTCAGCAAACCTCGGCACGCTCGATAACGACATCCTGCGCGGGAACGTCTTGGTGGAATCCGGCGTTTCCGGTTTTGACGCTCTTGATTTTGTCGACCACATCCTGACCTTCGGTCACTTTGCCAAAAACGCAGTAGCCCCAGCCGCTGGCGTTTGGTGCCCTGAAGTTGAGGAAGTCATTGTCGGCGACGTTGATGAAGAACTGGGCTGTCGCCGAGTGCGGGTCGTTGGTCCGTGCCATGGCGATGGTGTAAGCGTTGTTCTTCAGGCCGTTGTCGGCCTCGTTCTTGATCGGCGCGTTGCAGGGTTTCTGCTTCATGCCCGGCTCGAAACCGCCGCCCTGAATCATGAAGCCGTCAATGACGCGATGGAAAATGGTGTTGTCGTAGTGGCCTGATTCGGCGTAGCTGATAAAGTTCTTCGTCGTTTCCGGGGCTTTCTCAGCGTCGAGTTCGAGCGCGATGACGCCGAAATTGGTGTGCAGCTTGATCATGTAATTTCCTTATTTGTCAGAGAGAATTTTGACCGTCTGGATGATGACGGGTTCGACGGGGACGTCCTGATGCATGCCACGCGTCGTAGTCGGTGCGGCGGCAATTTTGTCGACAACGTCCATGCCTTTGACGACCTTGCCGAAAACGGCGTAGCCCCAACCGTCGGGCGAAGGAAAATCAAGCGCGGCATTGTCCTTGTGATTGATGAAAAACTGGGCCGTTGCCGAGTGCGCCGAGGGGCGGCGGGCCATGGCGATGGTACCGCGCTGATTTTTCAGTCCGTTCTTGGCTTCGTTGGCAATGGGCGCACGGGTCGGTTTTTCGGCCATGTCTTTCAGGAAACCTCCACCCTGGATCATGAAGCCGCTGATGACGCGATGGAAAATGGTCTCCGTGTAGAACCCGTCTTTCGCGTACTGCAAGAAATTCCGGACGGTTTCCGGTGCCTTTTCCTGGCTCAGTTCGAGGATGATAGTGCCGTGAGTCGTCTGCATTTCGACGGTCGGCGCGGCCGTTACCGTTGCGGCGATAAACATTGCTGAAGCAGCCAGTGCGGTATGGCGAACAAGTTTGGCAAGGCAGAATCGCATCAAGCATTCCCTTCGTAAATAATTTTCCAGGCCCCATTCTCCCGGAGCCAGTACTGGCGTTTTTTCATCCGATTGTTGAGGTTGTTGCTCTGGTAGTCCTGGTCGAACGTGACGACGGCAAGATCGTCCTGACCGGGGTCGCGGAACATGGAAACACTGGACAGATTGACCTTGATCCACTGTTTGCCCGTATTGACCTGATGCTTTTGCTTGGCGAACTGGTCAAAAGTTTGGTCCGACGTTCTGAATTTAGCCGAGTAATGTCGCAGGAAACGGTTCGTGTCGCGGCTCTCCCAGTCCTGGCGCCATTCGTCGATCTTGTTGTTCAGTGCTTTGCGCTCGTTCTGCCAGTCATCAAGGGTTAGCCATTCGACCGAGTCGCTGATGATCACGGGTGTCAGGCCGACTTGCAGATTCCTGGCCAGCGCGTTCAGGTCGGTGTTCGAGAGAACGACGCATCCGTCAGAGGCCTTTGGAGGCCGCGCGTACGTATCGGAGGGCGTGCCGTGCAGCCAGATACCATGCCCGTTGCGGCCTTGTCGTTTGTCCCATTCGTTGGGGTAATTGATCGGGAAAGCCCCCGATCCGTAGAAATCCCCGACCTTCTTGGGGGAAAGGTTGCCGGTGACATGGTAGACGCCGGTTGGGGTTTTCTTGTCGCCTTCCCGGGTCTTCCCCGCGCCAAGCTTGCCTTGGGTGATGTAGTAATCGGCTACGAAGCGTGGGCGCCCGTTATCGTTCCGGTACAGGTAAAGCCGCGACTTGCGCGTGTCGACGACAATCGCGTGCTTCTGGTCGGGCTGCATTTGCAGCAGATAGCGTGGTACGTAATCGCCGGCCATCGGCCGATTTCGGTAGGCCTTGAGGCGAACAACGGCTTCTTCGCGCAGGTCGCTCAGTTCGCTCCGAGAGGAGTTGGCCGCGTTGCCAAATTCGGAAATCGGCCGGCCTCGGGCAAGGAGGAGGTCGCCTTTGATCAGGTGGGCGAGACGAAAATTCGGGTATTGCGCCAACAGGTTTTCGGTGCGTTCGAGCGCCTTGGCCAAGCGGTTATTCTCGATCTCCTCGAAGACCTTGAGCAGTTGCGTTTCCGGACCAGCGTCCGAAAATGTCCGTGGGCGTTCTTCAAGCCGGGCAACGACGCCGGGCCCGGTGGCCAGAAAAGCCAGCAGGCCCAAGGCGAGGCGCAGCCAGCGCATCAACCGATACGTTCCTGCTGAATCAGCCATTTACCACCCGACTTTACGAAGACAATCGTCTTGCTGGTGGATGATTTGAGTGATGAAGAGTTGTAGTGTTGGCGGAAACGGACCGTGGCGGTGTCGTCCGAAATCGAGACCTTGATGTTATCGACGTCAACCTGAATCGTTCCGCGCTTGCCTATCCGCTGAGTGCGCTCGGCTTCCCAGGCCTTGCGCGACATGCCTTTCGGGGGCTGGAAATTCTTTGCGTAGCTTCCCAGATAGGATTTGACGTCCTTGCGCGACCAAGCCTTGGCCCATGTCTGCAAAGCCTTGGCGACATCTTCCTCGCTGCCGTTAGTAACGGCTTTTTCGGCAGCGCTCTGGGGCTGCGACGCGGTTGGTTCGGTCGTCTTCTCGGATGCTTTTGTCGCTTGGGCGACGGGCTTGGCGGGTTGCGCCGTTGCCGAAGCCGTCAGGTTATTCACTGCGCTGGCCCCCTTTTCTGGCGCGATGGGCTTGGCGGGAGCGTTGGTCGTCGGTTGGGCCGGTGCGGGGGCCGGCTTGGCGCCTTGCGGCTTTGTCGTGTCGCTGATCAGATCCTTGATCAGTGACAACTTTGTCTGCGTCGTCGTGTTCGATGCATCGATCTGCAGTGCTTTGCTGTACGCCTGACTTGCCATTTTTGCGTAGACATCACCGAGATTCTCGTGCGCTATGGCGTAGCTCGGGTGCGTCCGGATCGCCATTTCAAGGGCGGCACGGGCCTTGTCGTACTGCTTTTGCTGGGCGTAGAGAACAGCCAGGTTATTGTAGGGCTCCGGGAGTTCCGGGTAGTCCTCGGTTAGCCTGGAGAAGGTGGTGATGGCTTCGCCGGTGCGGCCCAAATCGGTCAGGATGACGCCCTTCAGGAAACGGCCTTGGGCATCCTTCGGCTTTGTGGCGATATAGGCATCGGCCTTTTCCAGTGCCTGCGGCATTTGGCCTTGCTTCATCAGTTTCTGAATCTCGGGCAGCGTTTGGGCGCTGGCAAAAGACGTGCCAAATAGCAGGGAAAATCCGATAAAAACGGCTGGAAGGTGCTTCAGTACTGGCATTCGGAGGGGGGGAGTCATGAGTGTGATATACTCAAAAGCCTGATTATTCAACCGCGGATTCTAACAAGAAGCACGTGGAATCCCAAAGATTTTCCTTATTTTTCTAACGCCATCGTAATCTCGAAACGGCGTCTCGCGAGCTGAAAATGTTGAAGATTTACAATTCCTTGAGCAGGGAGAAGCAGGTTTTTGTGCCGATCGAGCCGGGCAAGGTGCGCATGTACGTGTGCGGAATGACGGTCTACGATTACTGCCATTTGGGGCACGCGCGAGTGCTTGTCGTGTTCGACATGGTGCAGCGTTGGCTGAAGGCCAGCGGTTACGAGGTGACGTACGTTCGCAATATCACCGATATCGACGACAAGATCATCAAGCGGGCGCTGGAAAACAACGAAACGATCGGTGCGCTGACCGACCGTTTCATCGCCTTCATGAATGAGGATTCGGCGGCGCTTGGTGTCGAACGCCCCTCTCATGAGCCGCGTGCTACCGAATACATCCCGCAGATGCTCGAATTGATCGGTGAACTGGAGAAAAACGGCTTGGCCTACAAGGCAACCGATGGGGACGTGAATTTCTCGGTGCGCAAGTTCCCGGGGTACGGCAAGCTGTCGGGCAAGTCGCTCGATGATCTGCGGGCGGGCGAGCGCGTCGATATTGATCAAGCCAAGCAGGACCCGCTCGATTTCGTGCTGTGGAAGCATGCCAAGGAAGGCGAACCGTTCTGGGAGTCGCCGTGGGGGCGTGGCCGGCCGGGATGGCACATCGAATGCTCGGCGATGAGTTCCGATCTGCTCGGCAAGCAATTCGACATTCATGGCGGCGGTCAGGATCTCCAGTTCCCGCACCACGAAAACGAGATTGCCCAGTCGGAAGGGGCGCACAACTGCCAGTTCGTGAATTACTGGATGCACAACGGTTTCGTGCGTGTCGATGATGAAAAGATGTCCAAGTCGCTGGGCAATTTCTTCACCATTCGCGAGGTACTCAAGAAGTACGATGCCGAGGTTGTCCGTTTCTTCATCCTGCGTGCGCATTACCGTAGCCCGCTCAATTACTCGGACAAGCACCTCGACGATGCGCGGCAGGCGCTGGCCAGGTTATATACGGCGCTCAAAGCGGTCGACGCGGTCGATGCACCGGCGTCGGCCGTCGATTGGGAAGAGAAATACGCGCAACGCTTCCGTGAAGCGATGGACGACGATTTCAATACGCCGGAAGCCTGCGCCGTCCTTTTCGATCTGGCGGCGGAAGTCAATCGCAGCAAATCTCCCGCGCTGGCCGGGCAACTGCGCGCGCTGGCCGGATTGTTGGGGCTGCTCGAGCGTGATGCGCAGGCGTTTCTGCAAGCGACGCCGTCGGGCGGGGCGGGGGGCGACGAGGCGGCCGGTTATTCGGCGGAAAAAATCGAACAGCTGATCGCCGACCGGGTCGCGGCCAAAAAGGCCAAAAACTTTGCCGAAGCCGACCGCATCCGCGCCGAATTGTTGGCGGCCGGTATCGTGCTGGAGGACAGCGCGCAGGGAACGACGTGGCGGCGCGCTTAAGATAAGCTCTCCTCGTCCGCGCTTACGGCGTCGCTGTCGCAGGGGTTGATGAGCCAGGCCGGAAGATCCACTCCGAATACTTTGTCGCCGATTTCGCACTCTCGTCCAGGTAGGGGGGGAGATCGTGGCGGCGGATAGGGGTGAGCGTCGATAGGCTGTGAATGCCGACGATGGCCTCTCCCGTACGCACCAGCCCCCATTCGGTGCGCCCGCTCAGCGGGTCGCGGTAGATGCGGCGCAGATGACGGCGTGGAACGGGGAAACGTGAATCCTCGATGAGTTGCTCAAGCTTGGTCGGCCAGGGTGGCTGGCCCACCGGCGTTTCGTCGCGATAACGCGCCATGGCGCGTGCCATTTCGCCACCAACCGCCAGCAGTTCCGCCTCGCGCTCGCGTTGCGCCACGGCCTGCCAGACGACACCGGCCTTTGCTGCCAGCAAGCCGAGTTCGGCAACGAGGAACAGTACCAGCAGATAGGTGTATCCACGCTGATGGCGGGTCTTACCAGTTCGCATAGTCGCTTCCATCACGCGCCTGCCCGGGAGCGCCGCTGCGTACGTCGCCCATGCCGCCTTCCTCGCCCTCGCGCGGCGGTACGACCTGCCACGTACTGGTCGACTCGGTGACGGGGTCGCGTGGCACCGCGCGCAGATAGCGCCGGCTGACCAGTTCCTGCAGATCTTTGGGATAGACACCGGTGTCGGCGCGGTACTTGTCGATCGCATCGCGCATCACGGCGAGCGATTGTTGCAAGGCGACTTCGCGCGAGCGATCCAGATTGTCGAAGTAGCGCGGCGCGACGATTGACAGCAGGGTGGCGATGATTGCCATGACCACCAGCAGTTCGATCAGCGTGAACCCGAGACGGCTTTTTCTGGCTCGTGCCATGGCAACTCCTTCCCTCACCATTCCCGATACGGGATGCCGTTGAGCCCCGTTCGTTCCGACAGCGAATAGACGTCGAACACGTCCGCCCCTTCGCGCGGCGCTTGTGGCGGGCTGGCGTAGCTGCGTTTGCCCCAGGTCTTGTCGGCCGGCACGCCTGGATCGCCATGAAACGGATCGCGCGGGATGCGGCGCAGGAAATAAATCCGCTTCCCCGATGGGACGGCCGCGTCGGGCACGCCATTGACCAGCGTTGCCAGATCCGGCGGATAACCCGAGGCGCCGGCCTTGCGCTCGACGCGTTGGGCGTCGGATGCCGCCTTGTACGCATCCAGTCCGTCGCGAATCTGGCGCAGCGCGACCCGCAGTTCGGACTCCTTCGCGCGTTGCGCCCCCAATTCAGCGAGCGGCATCGCGCCGGCGGCGAGGATGCCGATGATGGCCACCGTCACCACCAACTCGATGAGGGTAAAGCCGCGCCCGCTGTGCATCACTGTCCAATCGTGATCGTGGTCGATGCGCTGGCCGGCGAGGCGAGTCGCTGCCCGGCGAACTCCAGGTTGATCCCGGTGACGGCTATGCTGGCCATTCCGCCGGTTTCGGCTTTGACGCGGAAGGTGACTGGCTGACTGGCCGGTAATGTTCCCGCAGGTAGCGCAATCCTTGCCTGTCCCGGTGCCGAGGCGGTGATTCCGACCGGCTCGAGCAATTTCGCGTCGTAGGTTATGTCGGCCGTGCCGCCATCGTAGCTTCCGCGTCCGCCGAGTTCGAGGCTTAGCGCTACCGTTTCGCCCGCCTTGGCCGTCGCCGGGCCGGACAGGCGTATCGCCAGTCCCTCCGGGCCGGGGCTTGGGGTGGGAGCGGGGGCCGGGAGGGCCGGCGTGGCGATTGGTGCGGGCAGCGCCGCCGCTGGAGTCACCGTCCCCGCCACTCGCAGGCTCAGGCCGCCGGGGGCGGTTGATCCAATGCGCAGGGGCTGGGCGCCGATGCTGGCCTCGGTACCGGCCGGCAGTTCATCGCGGGCGGAGACCGGCGGCACGACGTTGCGCAGGATGCGCGGCGTGATCAGCAAGACGATTTCCGTTTTTACGCCGTTCTCGTTTTGCGATGAGAAGAGTCTCCCGAGGACCGGCAAGTCGCCCAGGCCCGGAATGCGCCGCGTGCCCAATCGGTCCTCGTCGCTGATCAGGCCGGCGAGCACCTGCGTTTCGCCATTCTTCAGGCGAAGCGTTGTCTGTGCGCTTCGCGTGCCGATGCGGTAGGCGAGCGAGCCTTCCGGGCCGGGAACTTCGGAAACGATGTTGCTGACTTCCAGTCCGACCTTGATCGCCACCTGATCGTCGAGCGTCACGCTGGGTTCGACATCGAGCTTGAGGCCGATGTCGAGGTAGCTGACCGACGCCGCCACCCCGACGTTCGCCGTCGAGGTCGTGGTGAACACCGGTACTTTGTCGCCAATATGTACTTTCGCGGCGGAACGGTTCTTCACGCGGATGCGCGGGTTCGCCAGGAGGTTGGTGTCGCTGTCCTCGCTCAGGATGCGCAACACCGCCGCCGGGTTGACCGTGTAAGGCACCAGTGCGCTGGTATCGCGCAGGCTGACGTTGCCCGTGACCAGTGCACCACTATCCCCGCTGGCGAGCAGGCCGTAGCCGATCTCGTCGGGAAGCTCAAGTCCAAGGTCGCGCAGCTTGGTGCGGTTGACCTCGAGGACTTCAACGTCAAGCATCACTTCCGGTTCGGCCACGTCCAGCGATGCAATCAGACGCTCGGCCAAGCGCACCGCGTCCAGTGTGTCCTTGATGACCACGAGGTTCAGCTTCTCGTCGATGAACAGGTCGCGCGTTTTCACGAGTTGCTTGAGCATGGCCTGCACCTGTTTGGCGTCGGCGTGGGCCAGGTAGAAGCTGCGCGACACGAGTTCCTGGTACTCGCGCTGCTTGGCGGGCGTCGCCGGATAGACGAGCACCGAATTCGTATTCACTAGCCGCGTTTCGATCTGTTGCGTGGTCGCCAGCAACTTGAGTATTTCTCCCACCGTGCTGTTGCGCACCATCAGCGTGACGAGGGTGTCTTCGCGCATTTCCCGGTCGAACACGAAATTCAACCCGGCCGCTTGTGCCAGCACCTCGAACACCGCGCGTAACGGCGCGTCGCGGAAATGCAGCGTCACCGGTTTGTTCATCGCGCCAAGCGTCTGCGCGGAGTTTGCCGGTTGTTCGAGCAGGCGGCGTTCGTCCGCCTCGCGGAGCAGGCGCCGGGCGCCCGTGTTGGCGGGCACTTCGGCCAGCACCGAACGCGCAAGACGCTCGGCTGTGGTCGCGTCTCCACGCGCCAGCGCGGCTTCTGCCGCGGCCAGGCGTGTCTGGCGACGCCGCTCGTCGGCAAGGGATTCGATCCCGGCCGCAGCGCGCGGGTGCCGGGCATCGATCTCCAGCACGCGTCGGAATGCTTGCTCGGCCCGATCAAGGTCGCCAGCGGTGAGCGCTTGTTCGGCCGTGGCGAGATAGTCGCTGATTAGCCGTTCGCGCTGGCGCAGATAGTAGGCGCGCAGTTCCAGATTGCGTGGTTCCTGACGCACGCGTTGCTCAAGGGCCGAAAAGGCCGTGGCTGGATCGCCGTCGGTGAATTCGACGCGGCTGCGATCCAGTGCCGAGTTGGTCATGCAGGCGGACAGCAACCCGGCGAACGCCAGTGGCAACAGGCGACAAGCGGTTTTATGGTTGGGCTTCATGATCGGCAATGTCGAGCGCCTGACGCTGGCGCGTCGGCAGGTGGGTGAATTCGACACGCGTCGGCGTGATGCGATCGACGCGGTAGTTGGCATCGATGCGCTCGCCAGCGCGCACGATGCGCACTTCTTTTCCTTCCAGCAGAATGACGGATCGCCGGCCCTGCTCTCCGAGCGCGCCGATGAAACGGAACGGCAGCGGCGGAATTTCCGCTTCGGGCGGCGGCATTTCTACGGCGACGGGCGGCGGGGGCGGCGACTGCATCAAAGTGGCGCCGGCCTCGGGCCACGGGGCGCGGCGTACGGCGAGCATCCCTCCGGGAGGCGCTGAAACGCGTCTTGGCGTGGCCGCTGGCGTGCCTCCCCGAGCAGGGCCGGAGACGACTTCCGCTTCCTCGTCCAGCGACGAGGCCCACCACGTCGCGGCCAGCGTCGCCAGCAGGGCGGCCGCGAACAGCAGCGGACGCCGGCTGGTTGGCCGGATTCTCATCGCCCAGACTCCAGATTTCCGCGCATCGCTCGGTACTCCCCCCATTACTCCCGTTTGACGAATACGAGCAGCCTGACCTCGGCGTCGATCTGCGCCGCTTCGGCCTCGGCGTGGCGTACGACGATCGATTCGAGGCCTACTTCGGGCATGGAGCCCAGCGTCTCGTTCAGCCACGCGTACAGGGCGGCAAAGCTGCCCTGTGCCGGCAACTGCAGCGATACCCGCGAGAGCGGGGTGCCTGCCTCATTCACGTTGCGGTATTCGGTTCGCTCGACATTCAGCCCGTGCTGGTCGGCGGACTCATAGAGGCGTGCCAGAGTGCGCGGCAACGCTTGATCGGACGGGAAACCGGAAAGGAACTCGACCACGGGGGCCGATCCGGTGACGGAGGCGCTTGCGCCGCGCAGGAGCTGCGCGCGCTCGGCGGTCAGGGCCGTCCGCCGTTGCGTGCTCAGGGTGTCATTGCCCACGCCGATTGCGAACGCCAGCGCCAGCAGGGCAAGACCCAGCCACCCCGGCCAACCCGCCCGCCGCAGTGTGCGTCGGGCGCTTTCGCGCAGTCTGGCTGTAGGTGTCATCGTTCCGCTCCCCAATGCGCACTTGCCGTAAAACGCACCACCATCCGGCCGCCTGCGTCAACGAGAGCGTGGCTGTCCAGTGTGGCCGAGCGCAGCACGCGCTGGGCGCGCAAGCGTTCCAGATAGGCGAAGGCTGCTTCCAGTGTAGGCACTTCGGCGACGATGCGCACGCTGCCGCGTGCGGCATCGGCCTGCAATTCGACCAGATTGAATTCGGACTCCTGTGCCCGGGCGAGGTCGGCGAACATTCCCGCCCAGTCGGCATTGAGCTGCGCGGCCACGGCAAACGCCGGCCCGGCCTCGTAGCTGCCTGTCGCCGTGCGCCCGCCCTTGGCCGACAACTGGGCGCGCAGTCGTTCGACGATGGATGCACGCTCTTGCAGATCGACGTGGGTTGAGTAGGCCTCGCCCAGCACTCCGCCCAGCGCTGCGGCGCCCACAACCAGAGCCAGCCAGCCGAGCCAGCCGGGGCGGCGCCGGGTCGGGCTGAAGTCTAAAGCCAGCGGCGCCGGCGCGTTGAAAATCGGCTTTTTCATGGCGCGGCCTCCTGGATCACGGACCAGCCGGCGCAGACCACCGGCAAGGGGCCCTGCACGTAGAGCATGCCGGTCTGTTCCGGCGCCAGTTCGGCGTGCCAGCCGGCGAGCATGTGGCACAGCTCGGCGGCGTTGTTTGGGCCCGCGCTGTTATTGCCCGTTGTGCGGCTGCGTATCGCCTGCCATCGGCCGTCGCACCACAGCCCCACCGTGAGCCGTTCCGGGCGGATCAGCGCCAGCGCGGCGAGTGTGCCGGGCGGCTCGTCGAAACGCTGCCGAAGCTGGTTGAAGCAGTCGACGAAGTCGCCGACGATCCGGCCGGGACGCAACCCGTGGGCGGCGGCGAAGGCTTGTATTGCGGCCAGCAGCGACGCCGGTGCCGCGCAGGCCAGCGCCGGGAAGTTGACGGCATCGCGATCGAGCGCGAACGCCCATTCCGGTTCGCTCGCTCCATGCACTTCGTCGAAACGGTAGGCCATGTAGATGGCGCGTTCTTCACGCGATTGCACGCCCGCCGGCCAGCGCATCACCAGATAACGCAGCCAGCCGTCGCCGAGTACCGTATGCAAACGGGTGCCGCGCGCCGCCGTGTCGCCGGCCAGTCGCTCCAGCGCCGACTCGGGCGCGCCGTCATGTGCCTGCCGTTGCACGCCCGCCGGCGTGTGCAGCACCCAGGCGTCGGCTTCGAGCCGAAGCAGCCAGTCAGCCGTGGAGCGTGACACGATTCAGTTCCTCCACTGTGGTTACTCCCGCCGCGACCAGTTCGATGACCGCTTCGCGCAGATGGCGGAAGCCGCGCCGGCGGGCCGCCTCGCGCAGACTGCGCACCGGCGCGCGGGCGATGACGAGTTCGCGTATTTCGTCATCGAGCAGCAGCACTTCGGCCACCGCGCGCCGCCCCTTGTAGCCGGAGCCGCGGCAATGGCCACAGCCTTGACCGGCGCGAAACGTAAACCCCGTGGTATCGCCCAGCGCCGAATCGGCAATCGCAGCCGGATCGGGCGTCACGGCCACGCTGCACTGCGGGCAATTGACGCGCACCAGACGCTGCGCCACGACGCCGTTGAGGGCGGCGACGAGGTTGTGCGGGTCGATGCCCATGTGCATGAAGCGACCGATGACGTCGAGGACGTTGTTGGCGTGCACCGTCGTGTAAACCAGATGGCCGGTCAGCGCCGCCTGCACCGCGATTTCGGCCGTTTCGCCGTCGCGGATTTCACCGACCATGATCTTGTCCGGGTCGTGGCGCAGGATCGAACGCAGACCGCGCGCGAAGGTCAGCCCCTTCTTCTCGTTGACCGGAATCTGCAGCACGCCCGTCAGCTGGTATTCGACCGGGTCCTCGATCGTCACCACTTTTTCCTGGCTGCGGTTGGTTTCGCCGAGCAGGGCGTAGAGCGTTGTCGTTTTGCCGCTGCCGGTCGGGCCGGTGACGAGCAGCATGCCGTACGGCTCGCTGGCCAGCCGGCGCAGCACCGTGCGCGCGGCGGCGTCAAAGCCGAGCGATTCGAGCGTCAGGCCGCTCATTTCGCGCGACAGATGTTCCTTGTCCAGCACGCGCAAGACGGCGTCCTCGCCGTGGATGCTCGGCATGATCGAGACGCGAAAGTCGATCTCGCGTCCGTCGGTCTGCGCCTTGAAGCGGCCGTCTTGCGGTACGCGGTGTTCGGCGATGTCCAGTTCCGCCATCACCTTGAGGCGCGAGATGACTTGCTCGGCCTGTTCCGTTCCCGACGCCGTGCCGGCCCGCGACAGCACGCCGTCGATGCGGAAGCGGATGACCAGCCCGCCCGGCACGGCTTCGATGTGGATGTCGCTGGCGCCCTGCTTGAGCGCGTCGTAGAGCATCGAGTTGACCAGCTTGACGACGGGGCTGGCATCGGCGCTGATGCTTTTGAGCGAGAGCTCTTCCACGGCATCGCCCGTTGTGGCCGTTTCGCTCGCTTCGCTGAGGCCCACCGCTTGCCGTATTTCATCCTCATGGCGCGCCAGGCAGGCGGTGATTTCGTCGCGATCGGCCAGGGCAAGGGTGAAGGGTTCGGCCTGGCGGGCGGCGATGCCGTCGAGCAGATCCTGATCGAAAGGGTCGGCGACGACGATGAACAGAGCGCGCTGCTCATCGCGCAACGCCACGCATTCGCGCCGCAGCGCCGTTTCGACCGGCAGCGCGGCGAAGTCCGGTGCCAGCGCCAGCAGCCGCGCATGACCGATCAGCGGCAAGGCGCAGGTGGCGGCCAGCCGCGCCAGCCGCCGCTCGGGCAGCGGTTCGAGTTCGGCCAGCGAGTCAATGACGCGGCCGCTGCCGGCGCGGGCGGTGGCCAGTTCGGTCGCCGAAAATGGGCGGACGGGGGAGGGCGAAGCGGGTTGGGTTTTCATCCGATAGTCTCCGCCAGTTGGAAGATCGGCAGATACATGAGCACGACGATGAGGCCGATCGCGCAGCCGATGAACAGCATCAGCAGCGGGCCGAACAGGCGCGTCGCCCACTCGATCTCGCGTGCCGTCTGCTCTTCGTGGAATTCCGCCGAGCGGGTGAGCATTTCGCCCAGATTGCCGGCGCGTTCGCCGACTGTCAGCATGTGGCGCGCCACCGGGGTCGTCAGACCGCATTCGCCGAGCGTCGCGGCAAAGGCGCGCCCCTCGCGAATGCGGGCGATGGCGGTGTGCAGGCTGTCGCGCAATACCGGGGAGAGCAGCCCGGCGACCATGCCCAGAGCCGTCACCGCCGGAATGCCGCCCGACAGGAGCATTCCGAGCGTGCGGTAAAAACGCGCCAGATGGAACACGCGCAGTCGCTCGCCGAGCAGCGGCAGACGCCAAGCCTCGCGCCTGACCGCTGCCCAGAGCGCCGGTCGGCGCACGGCCACGGACAGGGCACCAATGACCGCCAGCAGCAAAACGCCGAGCAGCAGCGCGTGCCCTTCGACGAACATCCCCCAGTCGAGCAGGAGGCGCGAGAGCCACGGCAGGTCGCCGCCCAAATCCTCGTAGATGTGGGAGAAGCGCGGTACCACGTAACCGAGCAGGAACAGCACCACCAACCCGCCGACGCCGAGCAGGAGCACCGGGTAGATCGCGGCGCTGACGAGCTTGCCGCGCAGACCTTCGATCTGCTGCTGATAGGTCATGTAGCGGGAAAGGGCAAGGTCGAGGTTGCTGGTGCGTTCGGCAGCACGGATCATCGCCACGTACAGATCGGGGAACGCCTGCGGTTCGGCCTCGAAGGCGCTCGACAGCGTGCGCCCTTCGCGCAGCGCTGTATGAATATCCGACAGCACGACGCGCACCGCGCCGCGGTGTTCCTTTTCGGTCAGCGCCGACATCGCCTCGGTGAGCGGGATGCCGGCGTGCAGCAAGGCGAGCAGCTCCTGGTTGAAAAGTTGCAGCGGAAAGCGCGAGCGCCGACGCGGACGCGAAATGCGTCGCAACGACAACACCCTCAGGCCGCGCGTGGCGGCCAGAGAGCGCAGTTCGGCTTCGCTCGCCGCATCGAGCTCGGTTTCGACCACGGCGGCATCGGGGCCGATGGCTTTCACCCGGTAGCGCATCGCGCGCCCCGATTCTTACCAGTTGCCGACGTCGGCCGCCGGCCCGCTACCGCCCGGCTGGCCGTCGGCACCGAGCGAGAGGAGGTCGTATTCCCCGTGCTCGCCGGGTTGCCGGTATTGATAAGGCTTGCCCCACGGATCGGCCGGCACCGCCTTCTTCAGGTACGGCCCCTGCCAGCGCGCCTCGCCCACGGGCGCGGCCATCAGCGCTTGCAAACCTTGATCGGTCGAAGGGTAGCGGCCGACGTCGAGCCGGTATTGGTCGAGCGCCTTGCCGAAAGCATCGATCTGCGCCTGCGCCACCTTGGTCTCGGATTTGCCGATCTGGGAGAAGAAACGCGGGCCAACATAACCCGCCAGCAGGCCGATGATGGCCATGACCACCAGCAGTTCGAGCAGGGTGAAGCCGTGTGGGTGGAGGTTGGCCGGGCCAAAGGCTCGTCTGTTCCTGATTGCGCTCATTGTCGGTCTCCCGCTAGAGATGCCCGTTCAAAGTATGGCACAAGCGATTGGGGGGTTAAATGAAAAAGTCCCTTCTGAAACATTAAGCGGAAGAGCCTGGCAATGGATCGCAACCTGTCGGGAATTTTTACGCTTAGTGCTGACTTGATTCTTCCGAAAATTAAATTCCTTATGTTTTTCAATATGATGCAATGCGTGGCGTGAATCATGCTCAACGAAGGCAGGGCGGAAGAAACATTGCCCCTCAGTAGTACTTTCAAGCAGTAGATGGAAGGAGCTGTCATGAAAACTCTGCAGAAAAAGATGACTTGCACGGTTGGAGCGCTGTTTGCCGCAGTTGGTTTGTTGAGTAGCGGGGCGGCGAGTGCTCTTGTTTGTAATCTTGCTGAAACCAATCCCGATGCTTATCTGAATGGCGCGTCGGCTTGCGGATTGGGTATTGGTGTTAATCCGGACGGCACGAACGTTGATCTTGCTGTACCGGGGACTGCCGATTATCTCCATGTCTCGAAAGACGAGAATGTTGCGCAAAATCCGGCACTTGCATTTGGAACAGACTTCAAGATCGACTTCTATGGCGGAACGAAGGAAGGTAATTGGGGTATCGATATTCTGGATCCTAGCTACACGCTAGCCAATACCGATTTCCTGATCACGATTAAGGACGGAGTGATAACCGGGTCTGATGCGAAGTGGGTGTATTTCCTTGTTGATGAAGCTTTGTCCCCGGCTTGCGGTATTTATGAGCTGTGTGGCACGTGGGGGATGTACGGTAATGATGGTGTAAACCGGAAAGACATCTCTCATATGGATTTGTTCGTAACCGTTGAAGATGGTGGCCCGCCACCGCAAGAAATTCCTGAACCTGCCTCCCTGGCATTGCTGGGACTTGGATTGCTCGGGATGTTTGGGATCCGTCGCCGGGTATAAGGCTGATCCGGATTCAAAAAAACCGCCGCGAAATGCGGCGGTTTTTTTGGTCAGTGGTTTGCGCGTCATAGGAAGGACGCCGGCCAGTCACCTTCAGCGGACGACTTGAATGCTCTTGGTCGTTTTATTGCCCGCTGCATCGGCTGCTTCGGCCACGATGGTATGCGTCCCTGCTTTGACTTTCTTCGTGTTCCAGTTGTAAGAGACGCTCGTTCCTGTGGTGGATGCAACCTGTTTTCCGTCAATTAACAGACGCACGCTTGTTACCGCGACATTGTCCGTGCCGGTTGCCTTGACGGCCACGACGCCGGCTACTGTGCTTCCATCAACTGGATTGCTGATCGTGGCGACCGGTGCCTGGCTGTCCGCAGCAGTTGCATTGGCGACCGTGACCGTCACGTTGCGCGATGCGGAGTTGCCGGCGGCATCGTACGCATAGGCTGCAAGCGTCGCACTGCCATCGGTTGCCTTCGTGCTGTCCCAGCTAAAGCCGAACGGTGCGGTCGTGTCGCTGGCAATCTTGGTTCCATTTACCAATAGATCGACACGGCTTACGCCGACGTTGTCGCTTGCGCTGACATCGACGGCCACGAGTCCTTTCACCGTGCTGCCGGCCGTCGGTGATCCGATGCTGACGCTCGGCGCAGTACTGTCCACCGACGCGGCGACCTTGGCGGCCTGGACCGCTGCGGCGGCATCGACGCGCCCGTTGCCGTAGTATTTGTCGAAGCCGGACGTGCCCAGATCAAGCGCGCTGGCATACAGCCGCTTCTGAACTTCGGCGGCAGCGAGACCTGGATTGGCGGCCATCATCAGGGCCACTACACCGGCAGTGACCGGGCTGGCGAACGAGGTTCCGGAAACGGCGGCATAGCTGCCGCCATTGACGGTACTCCAGATGCCGGCGCCGGGGGCGGCCACGTCAACGAAGCTTCCATAGCTGGACCAACTTGTCTTGACATCTGCCGTATCGGTGGCCGATACGGTGATCATCGAGTCGCTCGGGGCAATTGTCGCCTCGGTCCCGTAGTTGCCAGCAGACGTCACTACGAGCCCGCCCTTGCTCTTCATGTATTGCGCAGCGCTTACGGCAGAGGAACTTGTCTCTACTCCGTAAAAGCTCAGGTTGGCGACGCGGGCGCCGTGATCAGCGGCCCATGTCAGACCACTCGCAATCGCGCTCCATGAGCCATAACCGTCTGTTCCGGCAACTCGAACCGGCATGATCGACGCGCCGGTGGCAACTGCGGCGACGCCAGTAGAGTTGTTCGTCGCTGCCGCTGCGGCGCCGGCGACCTTGGTGCCGTGCCCGTACACGTCGGACGTGTTGGAATTGTTGTCAAAGAAATTCCAGCCGGCCACGAGTTTTCCTGCCAAGTCGGGGTGTGATGGGTCGACCCCGGAATCAAGGATCGCAATCGTGACGTTTGAACCTTGGCTGCTGTCCCACGCTACTGGGGCGTTGATTTTCGGGAGATGCCACGCGCTGCCGAAATAGGGGTCGTTTGCCGTGCCCTCGGCCTTGACGAGCATGTCGCGCTCGGCGAACTTGATGTGTTTGTTATGTTTGAGGAGAGCAGCGATAGCTTTCTCCGAAGCGTTCGCCGGCAATTGCACGATGCGCACATTGATCTTGTCGATCTTTCCAACCTGCTTGCCGCCGTGCGGCTTTAGGATCTTGTCGAACTCGGCATCCGAGAGGCCGGCGCGTGGCTGTACCAGCAGGCGGCCGGGAACCCATTTTTCTGTTGGTGCGGTTGTTTGCGCTGCCGCCGGGATCGCGCCTGCGCCCAGCATGAAAGTCAAAGCCAGCGCCGCAGGGATGTGTCGGCGGGAAGCATCAAGAACGGACGCGGTCGATACTGAGGAATTGGCGGAGGGGCTGGATTTGTCAAACATGGATCATCTTCCTTTGCGATAAAGTTTTGCTGCCAAAAGCAAAACCAATGCCAAATATAAAATTCCTATATGTAACAATTGGTTAGGCTAATTTCTAAAATTTCAGGCGGAATTCCCGCGCGTGGTTGTCGGGGGAAAGCGACTCGGTTGGTGTCTGTTTCTGAAAACTGACCAAAAATCAGTCGCTTGCGTTGTCGCCAAGGGGCGACGAATTGATTTTCAGCCGCCGTTGTGACGGCGGGCGCCGGACAGGTTCGTGCCAAATGGCTTGCGTTGCTGCTGGAGGCGTGGGGGAGTGGGTGGTGTTACCTTGCGATCCGTTCATCTGTCTGCCCGTCGTTCAATGGCCGCGGGGGATGAGCGCGAAATCGCATGCAGCAAATAGTGCTCTTTCCACAAGGGAAGGAGCGGTAACACTGCCTGGCAATCCCGCTGTCATTGAGTGTGACTCAACCCTTTAGACCGGTGATTTTGCGTCCCCGCCTTTCGACGGGTTTGCCCTTTTCAAGCAGCATCGGCACAACGGCCGACGCTGGTTTTTTTCGAATCAAGTTGCCTAAAAATTAAGCAACGTGCGCAACCTAACAAAACAGAGTCAGGTTGTCAACATTTACGGTCGGGGCAGAAAAACCTTAAGCAGTTTTACAAAATGCTTCCGGGATTGCTTTCGGAAGAGGCGGATGTCTGGGTAGGGAACAGCGGGTAATGAAAAAGGCCTCCGAGGAGGCCTTTGCTTTGATTTTGCAGATTTTTTTGGGGAGAAGCCCCGTTCTTTTGCTCAGCCGGCAAAAAACTCCTTCACCTTGTCCATCCACGATTTGGCCCGCGGGTTGTGGAGGGCAGAATCGCTGCTGGAATCTTCGAGTTCGCGCAGCAGTTCTTTCTGGCGCTCGGTGAGATTGACGGGGGTTTCGACGACGACGTGGCAAAGCAGGTCGCCCGGCGCGTGGCTGCGCACGCCCTTGATGCCCTTGCCGCGCAGGCGGAAGATTTTTCCCGACTGCGTTTCGGCGGGAATCTTGAGCTTGGCGGCGCCGTCGAGCGTCGGAATCTCGATCTCGCCGCCCAGTGCGGCGGTGGCGAAGCTGATCGGCATTTCGCAGTGCAGGTCGTTCTGTTCGCGCTCGAAGACGCTGTGCGCCTTGAGGTGAATCTGCACGTACAGATCGCCGGCGGGGCCCCCGTTGATGCCGTGTTCGCCTTCGCCCGAGAGCCGGATGCGATCGCCCTCGTCGACGCCGGCCGGAATTTTGACCGCCAGCGTCTTGTGCTGTTTGATGCGGCCAGCGCCGTGACAGCTGCCGCACGGTTCGGCGATGAACTTACCGGTGCCGTGGCATTTCGGGCAGGCTTGCTGGATCGAGAAGAAGCCCTGCTGGATACGTACCTGGCCGCTGCCTTGGCAGGTCGGGCAGGTTTTCGGCTGCGTGCCGGCCTTGGCGCCGCTGCCTTTGCAGGAATCGCAGACCTCCATGGTCGGAATGCGGATCTTCGTCTCGGTCCCGAAGGCGGCCTGTTCGAGCGTGATCTCAAGGTTGTAGCGCAGATCCGCGCCGCGATAGACGTTGGATCGGCCGCCCCGGGCACCGCCGCCACCGCCAAAAATTTCGTCGAAAATTCCGCCAAACGCATCGGAAAAGCCGCCCGCGCCGCCGCCAAACCCGCCAAAACCTCCGCCCATGCCGGCCTGCGGATCGACGCCGGCGTGACCGTACTGGTCGTAGGCGGCGCGTTTCTGCCCGTCGGAGAGGATTTCGTAGGCTTCCTTGGCTTCCTTGAAGTGCTCTTCGGCCTTCGGGTTGTCCGGATTGCGGTCCGGGTGATACTTCATGGCCAGCTTGCGGTAGGCCTTCTTGATTTCTTCGTCGGAAGCGTCGCGGTTGACGCCGAGAATGTCGTAAAAGTCGCGTTTGGACATGGGAAAACCGTAGGGAGATGGGGGTAAAGAGTCGGAAGTGTACGGAAAAAGGAGTGAGGATGGCTCCTCACTCCCGATTACTCTTTACGCCTTACTTCTTGTCTTTGACTTCGGTGTATTCGGCGTCGACGACGTCGCCTTCATCCTTCTTCGAGTCGCACTTGTCGCCGCATTCGCTGCCGCAACCTTCACCGGCCGCGCCGGCTTCAGCCTGCTGCTTGGCGTACATCTTCTCGCCGAGCTTCTGGGCGGCGGTGCCGAGCGCTTCGGTCTTCGCCTTGATGGTCTCGAGGTCGCCGTCACGGATGGTGTCTTCGGCTTCCTTGATCGCGGCTTCGATCTTGCTCTTCTCTTCGTCGGACAGTTCGGCGCCGTACTCGGTCATCGACTTCTTGACCATGTGGATCATGCTATCGCACTGGTTGCGGGCGTCGGCCAATTCGTGCGCCTTCTTGTCGTCCTCGGCGTGCAACTCGGCGTCCTGCACCATGCGCTGGACTTCCTCTTCCGACAGACCTGAAGAAGCCTGGATCTTGATCTTGTTTTCCTTGCCGGTCGCCTTGTCCTTGGCCGAAACGTGCAGGATGCCGTTGGCGTCGATGTCGAAAGTGACTTCGATCTGCGGCATGCCGCGCGGGGCCGGCGGAATGTCGGAGAGGTTGAACTGGCCGAGGCTCTTGTTGCCCGAAGCCATTTCGCGTTCGCCCTGCAGGACGTGGATGGTCACAGCCGACTGGTTGTCGTCGGCGGTCGAGAAGACTTGCGACGCCTTGGTCGGGATCGTCGTGTTCTTCTTGATCAGCTTGGTCATCACGCCGCCGAGCGTTTCGATGCCGAGCGAGAGCGGGGTGACGTCGAGCAGCAGCACGTCCTTAACTTCGCCCTGCAGCACGCCGCCCTGGATGGCAGCGCCGACGGCAACGGCTTCGTCCGGGTTAACGTCGCGGCGCGGTTCCTGGCCGAAGAATTCCTTGACCTTGTCCTGCACCTTGGGCATGCGGGTCATGCCGCCAACGAGGATCACGTCGTCGATGTCACTGGCCTTGACGCCGGCGTCCTTGAGGGCGATGCGGCAGGGTTCGATGGTGCGCTCGATCAGTTCGTCGACCAGCGATTCGAACTTGGCGCGGGTGATCTTGAGCGCCAGGTGCTTCGGACCGGAAGCGTCGGCGGTGATGTACGGCAGGTTGATTTCGGTCTGCTGGCTCGACGAGAGCTCGATCTTGGCCTTTTCAGCGGCATCCTTGAGGCGTTGCAGCGCCAGGACGTCGGACTTCAGGTTGACGCCGGATTCCTTCTTGAACTCGTCGATGATGTAGTCGATCAGACGCTGGTCGAAGTCTTCGCCGCCGAGGAAAGTGTCGCCGTTGGTCGACAGCACTTCGAACTGGTGCTCGCCTTCGATTTCGGCGATTTCGATGATCGAGATGTCGAACGTGCCGCCGCCGAGGTCATAGACGGCGATTTTCTTGTCGCCCTGTTTCTTGTCCATGCCGAAAGCGAGCGCGGCGGCGGTCGGCTCGTTGATGATGCGCTTCACTTCGAGACCGGCGATGCGGCCGGCGTCCTTCGTGGCCTGGCGCTGGCTGTCGTTGAAATAGGCCGGAACGGTGATGACGGCTTCGGTGACTTCCTCGCCGAGGTAGTCTTCGGCGGTCTTCTTCATCTTGCGCAGCACTTCGGCGGATACCTGCGGCGGAGCGATCTTGTTGCCGCGCGCTTCGACCCAGGCGTCGCCGTTATCGGCCTTGAGGATCTTGAAGGGCATCAGCGAGATATCCTTCTGCACTTCCTTTTCTTCGAAGCGGCGGCCGATCAGGCGCTTGACGGCGTACAGCGTGTTGGTCGGGTTGGTGACGGCCTGACGCTTGGCCGGGGCGCCACAGAGGATTTCGTTGTCGTCAGCGTAAGCGACGATCGACGGCGTGGTACGTGCGCCTTCGGAGTTTTCGATGACTTTCGGCTTGCCGCCTTCCATCACGGCAACGCAGGAGTTGGTGGTGCCGAGGTCGATACCAATGATTTTGCCCATGTCTGAGTCCTTTTTGATAATTCGTGAATACCGAGGAATGTCGGGTTACGCCCTAAGTGGGGCTGCGTGGATTAATTTCAAGCCTTGGCCTTGGCGACGACGACCAGCGCCGGACGCAGCACGCGGTCGGCGATCAGGTAGCCCTTTTGCAGCACGGAAACGACGGTGTTCGGCTCCTGCTCGGCCTCGATCATGCTGATCGCCTGATGGAAATTGGGGTCGAACTTCTCGCCGACCGGATTGACTTCCTTGAGGCCGGATTTTTCGAAGGCGGCGACGAGTTGCTTGAGCGTCAGTTCGGTACCGGACTTGAGACTTTCGACGCTCGGGTTTTCCGTGGCCAGACCGGCTTCGAGGCTGTCCTTGACGGCGAGCAGTTCGCCGGCGAAGCGTTCGATGGCGAATTTGGAGGCCTTGGCGATGTCGTCCTGGGCGCGGCGGCGGACGTTTTCGCTCTCGGCCTTGGCGCGCAACCAGGCGTCGTGGTGCTCTTCCGCCTTCTGTTCGGCGAGGCGAATCATTTCTTCAAGATTCGGTGTCGTTTCCACGTTCGCACCCGGCGTGGCGTCCGCCGGATTCTGGTTTTCTTCAGGCGTTGTATCTTTGTCTAGCGCTTGCATGGTTGGATGTCTCCCGGATTAACGAAAAGCGATGTTGGGGCGTTTGGTCCGGTTTCAAGAGGTGGGGTGGCTTTTTTCGCGGTCTTGTGGCGCTGTGCCAAACTGCTACGATTTGCGCTCCTGGAGCGAGATGAAGAATCGTTAGACGATGGCGGAAAGAATCGGAAAGTACAAAATCATCCGTCCCCTCGGCAAAGGGGCGACGGCGACCGTCTATCTTGCGCAGGATCCCGATTCGCAGCGTGAGGTAGCGGTCAAGCTGATCCGTTTTGGCGGAGAGAACGCCGCTGTTTCTCGCCGCTTGCGCAAACTTTTC
This sequence comes from Propionivibrio limicola, assembly GCF_009469695.1. Classification (GTDB taxonomy): domain Bacteria; phylum Pseudomonadota; class Gammaproteobacteria; order Burkholderiales; family Rhodocyclaceae; genus Propionivibrio; species Propionivibrio limicola. The sequence goes on along the minus strand of NZ_SSSR01000001.1, from coordinate 276,847 downwards.
CAGACCGAAAGCTCGGTTGGCCGCCGTCTCGATCATCCGAACATCGTCAAAATCTACGACGCGGCGGTCGAGGACGATCAGGCGTACATCGTGATGGAGTATGTGGATGGCACTTCACTGGAGCAGTTTTGCGCCATCAACAAGCTCCTGCCGATGCACCGCGTCATCGGAATCATCTTCAAGTGCTGCCTGGCGCTCGATCATGCGTTCCGGCAAGGTGTCGTGCATCGCGACATCAAGCCGGCGAACATCCTGATCGACGCCGATGACAACCCGAAAATCACCGATTTCGGTCTGGCGCTCAACCTGCACAAAAACGCGCATGTCGATTCGACGTTCGTCATGGGCGTCGGCTCGCCGGCCTACATGTCGCCGGAGCAGATCAAGGATTACCCGCTCAACCAGAAAACCGACCTGTATTCGCTCGGCGTGCTGTTGTTCCAGTTGCTGACGGGACGCTTGCCGTTCCGGGCGCAGAATCAGGGGGCGTTGGTCTATAAGATCGTCAATATGGATGCGCCGTCGGTGTGTGCGCTCAATCCGAACCTGCCGGCCGGGCTTGAGCCGATTCTGAAGAAGGCGCTCGAAAAGGATCTCTACAACCGTTACCGCAACGGGGCCGCGTTCGCCAAGGATCTGTCGACGGTTCGTTATCAGATGTACGACGAGAATGCCGCCGCGCAGGACACGTCGCACTTCGAGATCCTGCGCCAATTGCCGTTCTTTCGCGATTTCGAGGACATCGAGTTGTGGGAGGTGCTGCGCATCAGCGTCTGGCGCGAGTTTTCCGAGAAAGTGGCGCTGATTCGCGAGGGCGACAAGAACCGGATTTTCGGCGTGATCGTGAAGGGTTTCGTCGAAGTGTCGATCGATGGGCGTTCGCTGTGCCGGCTCGGTTCCGGCGAGGTGGTCGGGGAAATGACCTTCCTCCATCCGACCGAGACGACGCGGATGGCGACGGTGGTGACGCTCGAACCGACCCGGTTCCTCGAAATCAACAGCGCGGCGCTGGAATTGAGTTCGGACGAGGTGCAGGAGCGTTTCCGCAAAACGCTGATGATCAGGATGCTTGAACGGTTGCGCGGAGCCAACCAGGCATTGGCAAAACTGGGACCGCCGGCCGTTCAGGGGCGGGGCACCGGCACGGTGCTCGAGCTGGCGCCGCCCTGAACGTCTGGCTCAAACGGTGAGGTCGACCTGCTGGACGGTTCCGGCCGCGCCGCTTTCCTGCAAATAAATCCCCGTTGTCCGGACATGGCCCTGTAGACCGTTGCCGCTGTCCTTGATGTCGAACGGCGTCGCAACGCGCTCCAGACTGATCGCACCGACGTTGGCTTCCTTCATCGCCGCGAGCCGGTCGTTGCCGTCGCCATCCTTCGTCCAGACGGCGAGTTTTTCGAACGCGGCATCGTTTTCATCGATCCAGCCGTTGCTGTCGGCGTCGAGCCGGGCCAGTTCGGCAAAACCATCGCCGGTCAGCGCGCCGAACAGTTCGGCGCCGCTCGTGATTGCGCCGTCGCCATTGCGGTCGAAGGCGAGGAAGCCGCTCCCCTGCGTCACGAAATTGATTTGTTCGGCGGTCTGACCATCCGCATTCAGATCGAAGGAAAAGCGCTGGTCGGTCAGCTGGGCGGCGTTGCCGTTGAAATTGATCACCAGCGGGTCTTTGGTCTGCCGGGCATCGCCAAGCCGCAGGCTGATGTTCGATTCTTCGTGGTAGACGCGCGACATCGATAACGACATGGCAAAGCGGATTTCCTGGCCATCTTCGGTGCGGACGATACCGGCGGCGGCAAATTGCGTGCTTTCGCTCTCGGTGTAGCTCTCGTGGCGGTCGTATTCGATGCCATAACCGGCGCTCGGCGTGTTGCTGGCCGGAGGATTTGCGCCGCGTGCCGGGGCGTAGGTTTCGTTGTCGCCTTGTCGCTCGCTGGCACTGAAGACGCGCGGCTCTTCGCCGGTGAGCACGGCGATCATGGCCCGGATGAGTCTCACGATCGGGTCGTTCTCGGCGGCCTCGAAGCCTTCCTCGATGGCGTTGGCTTGATTGCTTTCGGCCGCTTGTGCTGCATCGGAAATATCGACGGTGTCGGTATTCAGAGGGTTGGTGGCGAGTGTCGAACTGAGCGCCGCAATGGCGGAGAGTTTTTCTGTTTGCGCATCATTGCGGCCGTTTGTGGCGTTGCCAGCCTCCCGGGGGCGGGCATTGCCAACCCAGGCGCGCAGCGATTCGCTGACTTCATGTCGTTGGAACGACGAATGGCTGGCTTCCAACTGCAACGCTGAACTGCTTATTCTCACGGCGACCTCCTGTTTCTGTAAATCCGCGTAAGGCTTTAACGGATGAAGGTGCCGATGCTTGAGTAAATTTTAGGCAGCGTTAGTCTGGCCAGCCATTGAGATGCTTCTGGATCAAGCCGGACAAGGCGCGAATCCAGGCATCGTTTTCGTTGAGGCAGGGGATGTAGCGGTAACTTTTTCCGCCGGCGCCGAGGAAGGTTGTCTTGCCTTCGATGGCGATTTCCTCGAGCGTTTCGAGGCAGTCGGCGGGGAAGCCGGGGCAGAGGATATCGACGTGCCGGATGCCCTGGCCGGGGAGTTGCTGAAGTGTCTGCGCGGTGTAGGGTTGCAGCCATTCGGCGCGGCCAAAGCGTGACTGGTAACAGATTTGATAATCGCCGTCGTTCAGGTTCAGAGCTTCGGCGAGGCAGCGGCCGGTGCGCACGCATTCGTCGCGGTAAGTGTCGCCCTTGTCGATGGCAAAACGCGGGATACCGTGGAAGCTCATCAGTAAACGACTGCCGGGTTCGGGCCGGCCGTTCGTCTGCCAGAAACTGCGCACGCTGGCGGCGAGGGCCGCGATATAACCGGGGTCGTCCGCGAAGCTGCGGACAGTGCGGATTTCGGGCTGGCTGCGTGCCGTCCGCATCCAGCCGAAGGCCGCGTCGAATGCCGTGGCGGTGGTGCTCGCCGAGTATTGCGGGTAGAGCGGCAGCAGCAGAATGCGGGTGCAGCCGCTTGCCTTCAGGCGGTCGAGCACGGCCGGGATCGACGGGCTTCCATAGCGCATCGCGTAATCGACGACGAGCGATTCGCCGTCGGCGCCGAGATAGCCGCGTAGCAGCTTGGTTTGCCGTTCGGTATGGACCTTGAGCGGCGAGCCTTCGGGCATCCAGACCGAAGCGTATTTCTTTGCCGAGCGTGCCGGGCGCAGGTTGAGGATGATGCCGTTGAGTATCGGCCACCAGAGCAGCTTGGGAATTTCGACGACGCGCGGATCGGCGAGAAATTCCTTGAGATAGCGCCGCACGGCGGGCGTGGTCGGTTCGTCCGGGGTGCCAAGGTTGATCAGCAGGACGCCCGTCTTGCCCCCATTTTTGCTGCCTTGGTGCGCGGGTTCGGGAAGGAGTCCGGACATCAGGCGCTGGCCTGGTAAGTGAGCGCCGATGAGAGGAGCTTCGCGGTGATGTCAACGATCGGGATCACGCGCTCGTAGGCCATCCGTGTCGGTCCGATGACGCCCAGCGAGCCGACGATCTGGCCCTCGACTTCATAGGGCGCGGTGACGACGCTGCATTCGTCGAGCGGCGCCAGCCCCGATTCGCCGCCGATGAAAATCTGGATACCGTCGGCGCTGTGCGACGAGTCGAGTAGTTGCATGAGCGCGGTGCGCTGCTCGAACAGGTCGAACAGTTCGCGCAACCGTTTCATGTTCGACGAGAACTCCTCGACTTCGAGCAGGTTGCGTTCGCCGGAGATGACGAAATGTTCGCTGCCGTCGTTGAGCGCTTCGTCGCTGGCGGCCAGCGCTTTGGCCATCAGATCCTGCAGGTCGCCGCGCAGGCGGAGCACGTCTTCCTTGACGCGCTTGCGGATGTGCTCGAAGTCATGGCCGGCGAAATACTGGTTCAGGTAGTTGCTGGCCGAGGTCAGCTCGGCCCCCGAATAGGGGCGTTCGGTGAACAGAATGCGGTTCTGTACGTCGCCATCGGTCGTAACGATGATGAGCAGGAGGCGTTTCTCGGACAGCGCGACAAACTCGATCTGCCGGATCTTGACCGACTTGCGGCGTGGCGCCAGCACGACGCCGGCAAAATGGGTGAGTCCGGACAGCAGCTGCGAGGCGTTGCTGATCAGCAGCTGCGGCTGTGACGGGTGTAGCCGCCCCTCGATGGCGTGGATCTTCTCGGTCTCCAGCGGCTGCACGGTGAGCAGGCTATCGACGAAAAGCCGGTAGCCGCGCGGCGTTGGAATCCGTCCGGCCGAGGTGTGCGGGCTGGCGATGAAGCCGAGGTCTTCGAGGTCGGCCATGACGTTTCGCACCGTGGCCGCCGACAAATCAAGGCCCGAGAATCTGGAAAGCGCGCGCGAGCCGACCGGTTGACCGTCCGCAATGTAGCGTTCGATCAGGGTTTTGAGCAGTGTTCTGGCGCGGTCGTCGAGCATGGTGGGCGATTTTACAAAATAAAGCGGAAAGCAGACATGTGACTCGGGGAAATGCGGGAGGTTGCCTATTCCCTCGCCCGACGGTCACGGAGTCTGTCCTCGTGCGTGTGGACAGAAGGCAGATGATATCGCTCCGCAATCTCCGGCGTGCAACTGTCGGTGTGCGAATTTATGGTTTAATTCCGCCCCATGGATGAAATTTCTCTACCTCGTTCCGCGTGCCAGAAGGTTGTGCCAAAAACCGTTGCGCTGATCGGAAAGTATCAAAGCCGCGAAATCTCGGAATCGCTCTGTCTGTTGGGGCGCTGCCTCGAAGAGCGCGGCCTGCGGGTGATCGTCGAGGAAGTGACGGCGAGTATTTCCGAATCAACCGACCTCAAGCGCTGGCAAAGCGGCGATTACGCGCGTATCGGCGAGCAGGCCGATATGGCGATCGTCCTTGGCGGCGACGGCACGATGCTCAACGCGGCGCGCCAGCTTGCCCGCTACCGTGTTCCGCTGGTGGGGGTGAACCAGGGCCATCTCGGTTTCATGACCGATATCGCGCGGAACGAGATGCTGACCTGCATCGACGATCTGCTGGGCGGGAAATTCATGCCCGAGAACCGGATGATGCTGGCCGGTGAAATCAAGCGCGGCGGCGAGACGATTGCCACGAATCTCGCGTTGAACGAGGTCGTGGTGGACAAGGGGGCGATCGGTCGTTTGATCGAATTCGAGCTGCGCATCGATGGCGAGTTTCTTTTCAATCTGCGTTCGGACGGCCTGATCGTGTCGACGCCGACGGGGTCGACCGCCTACTCGTTGTCCGCCAACGGTCCGATCATGCATCCGCGCGTTGGCGGCATCCTGCTCGTGCCGCTGTGCCCGCATTCCCTGACCAATCGGCCGATTCTGGTCGGCGATGAAAGCGAACTGGAGATCCGCATCTTGTGCGCCCAGGATTCGCGCGTGCACTTCGACGGGCAAGTGACCTTCGATCTTCGTCCTGAAGACTCGATTCACCTCCGGCGTTCCGAATACTCGATCTGCTTCCTGCATCCGCCCGGCTACAGTTATTTCGCCATGCTGCGCGAGAAACTGCACTGGAACAAGCAGCCGAGAACTCCCTGAATTCCTGACTGAAGACTGGGCCGTTCGATGCTTCGCCGTCTGAACATTCGCGATTTTGTGCTGGTTGATCAACTGGAGCTTGAATTTGAAGCAGGCTTCTCCGCATTGACCGGCGAAACCGGGGCCGGGAAGTCCATCCTCGTCGATGCGCTGGCTTTCGCGCTCGGCGAGCGGGCCGATAGCGGGCTGATCCGTTCCGGCTGTGAGCGGGCCGAGGTGAGCGCCGAATTCGACCTCGCGGATTCGCCCGCAGCGACGGCCTGGCTGCGCGAGCACGATCTTGATTGCGAGGACGGTCTGCTGTTGCGCCGTATCGTGGATAACAACGGGCGTTCGCGTGCTTACCTCAATGGCTCGCCGTCGACCGTTCAGCAATTGCGCGAAGTGGCCGAGTCGCTGATCGATATTCATGGGCAGCATGCCCACCAGTCGTTGCTGCGTAACGATGCCCAGCGTCTCCTGCTCGATTCCCACGCGCGCCTGCTGCCGCTGGTCAATGATGTGGCGGCGGCTTGGCGCTCATGGCGCGAGGCGAAGTCCGCACTGCTGGCGGCCGCGACGGGGGCGGAGACGCTGCAGCAAGAGCGGGAACAGTTGGAGTGGCAGGTCAGGGAGCTTGAGCGTCTCGGCTTTTCGGTCGAAGAATGGGAATCGCTGAATGGCGAACACAAACGCCTTGCCCATGCGGCCAGTCTCGCCGAGGGAACGCGTTTTGCGCTGGGGGCGCTGGCCGAGGATGACGGCGCTTGCGAAGTCCAGCTGGAGGCCGTGGTCAGCCGGATCGACAGCCTGGCCGGATTCGATCCGGCCTTGGGCGAGGTGGCGGCGCTGTTGCAGTCGGCGCAGACGGAACTCGCCGAGGCTGTATCGGAATTGCGGCGCTATGCGGATCGTGTCGAGCTCGATCCGGAGCGGCTCGGCGACGTCGAGCGCCGCATCGAGGCGATCCACGATTGTGCGCGCAAATACCGTGTGTTGCCCGAAGAGCTTCCCGCCTTGCTGACACGTTGGCAGACGCGCCTGTCCGACCTCGGCGCGGCGGCCGATATTGAGGCGCTGGAACGACGGGTCGAGACGGAGCGACGGAAATATCTGGAACTGGCGCAGCGCTTGTCGCAGCAGCGGGCCGAGGCGGCCGAAGCGCTGGGGGCCGAGGTGAGCCGCTTCATGCAGCAACTGGCGCTGGGCGGCGGTTGTTTCGAAATTGCGCTGGTTCCGATCGAGGAAGGAAGTGCGAACGGGCTTGAACAGGTCGAATTCCGTATCGCCGGCCTGGCTGGCAGCGTGTCGCGCCCGCTGGCGAAAGTGGCGTCCGGCGGCGAGTTGTCGCGGATCAGTCTGGCCATCCAGGTGGTGACGAGCAAGGAAGCGAGCGTGCCGACGCTGATTTTCGACGAGGTCGATGTCGGCATCGGCGGCGGCGTTGCCGAAGTCGTTGGCCGTCTCTTGCGCGAGTTGGGTGGCGAACGGCAAGTGCTGTGCGTGACACACTTGCCGCAAGTGGCCGCACGCGCCAATGCGCAATGGCAGGTGAGCAAGCAGAAACAGGAGGGCGACGTGCGTAGCCGCGTCGTTCGTCTCGACGATGCTGGAAGAGTCGAAGAGATCGCGCGCATGCTCGGCGGCGTCGAGATTACCGGGATTACCCGGCAGCACGCGCGGGAAATGCTCGGTCTGGGCTGATTTTCTTCGCTTGTCTGCGTTCTGATTCTTCCATCTGTGTTGTTTTCCCGGGATTCAAGTTTATGAGCAAGCTTTTTCTGGCGCCCATGGAGGGGCTTGCCGACTGTGTGCTGCGCGACGTGCTGACGCGCGTCGGCGGCTACGATGGCGTGGTGACCGAATTCGTCCGCGTTTCCGGGTCGGTCTTGCCGAATCGGACTTTTCAGCGCATTGCTCCCGAGTTGAACAATGCCAGCCGGACGCGCGCGGGAACGCCGGTTGTCGTGCAGCTTCTGGGGAGCGATCCGGAGTTGATGGCGGCCAATGCGGAGCGTCTGGCCGCGCTGGCACCGGCCGGCATCGACCTGAATTTCGGCTGCCCGGCACCGACGGTCAATCGCCATGGCGGCGGGGCCATGCTTCTGGAAGAGCCTGAGCGTTTGTTCCGGATCGTCTCGGCGGTTCGGCAGTCAGTGCCAGCGACTATCCCCGTGACGGCGAAGATGCGGCTCGGGGTGCGCGATACCCAAAAAACCGTGGCGTGCGCGTTGGCGCTCGAAGCGGGTGGGGCGGTTTCGCTGGTGGTTCATGCGCGTACCAAGGTCGAGGGGTATAAGCCCCCCGCCCATTGGGAATGGATTGCACGCGTGCGCGAAAGCGTCAGCATTCCGGTAGTCGCGAACGGGGAAGTCTGGTCGCCCGAGGATTATGAGCGCTGCCGCGCCGTGAGCGGTTGCCGCGACGTGATGATCGGGCGCGGGGCGGTGGCCGATCCTTTTCTGGTGCGACGGATCAAGGCGAAATTGGCTGGTGAAGTCAGTGAAGTCGGTGAACCTGATCGCCGCGACGACTGGCTCGAATTGAAACCGTTGTTGGCGGAATTCTGGCGGCTGTTCCTGGGGCGGGTCGAGCCGCGCTATGTGCCGGGACGGATCAAGCTCTGGTTGGGGGCGTTGCGCAACACCTTTCCGGAGGCCGAGTCGTTGTATGGCGAGGTGCGCACGGCGCACAAAGTGGACGACGTGGTACGTGTGCTTGGTTTGCATGGTGTCGTCGTGTCGTCGGAGCGCGAGCTGTCCTGAGGAGTTTTTAGCTGTGTACGCCAATTCCCGAATTCCGACGAGTGCCCAAACCGGCATTCATGACCATCTTCCTGTGTTGCTCGAGCGCCATCGCTCGGCGCCGTTTCGCAAGCCGTATGCCGATTACAACCGGGTGGCGTTCGAGGAGAGTTTCCGTCGCTGGCAGAAAATCGCTCCCGCCGCGCCTCTGATTCTCGATTCCTGTTGCGGCGTCGGGGAGAGCAGCGTTGCGCTGGCCAAGGCTTACCCGAACCATTATGTGATCGGCGTCGATCAGTCCGCATCGCGCTTGAGCCGCAATTCCGGGGGTTGGCCCGGAGCGGCCGATCTGCCGGAAAACCTTGATCTGGTACGCGCCGATCTTGTCGATTTCTGGCGGTTGATGCGCGACGCAGGGCTAAGGCTGGATCGTCACTATCTTCTTTATCCGAACCCTTGGCCAAAAATCGGCCATCTGTCGCGCCGCTGGCATGGGCATCCTGTTTTCAGCGACATGCTGGCGCTGGGTGGCGTGCTTGAATGCCGGAGCAACTGGCCAATTTACGTCGAAGAATTCTGCTTTGCCGTCCATTTTTTGACGCAAAAAACGGTGACGTGCGAGCCATATCAGACTGGGCAGCCGCTTACGCCCTTCGAGCGCAAGTATCTGGACTCGGGGCACCCGCTTTTTCGGGCGATCGTTCATCTCGGCTGAAAGGTTTGCCGTCGCGTGACGTCTGGGGGACAATCCCGGCCCGTGCTTTTTGGATTGGCGGTCTCGTGTCGGATTTTGCCTGTTTGAGTTGCGGTGCATGCTGTGCCGCCTTTCGTGTCGATTTTCATCGTGATGATCTGGCGTCGCCTGAACGGGCGGGGGTGCCGGAAGCGATGACGGTCCCGCTGACGGCGACGTTGGTTCGCATGCGCGGTACCGACGAAGCGCCGCCCCGTTGCGTTGCGCTGGAAGGCGAAATAGGGGGCGCGGTGCACTGTGCCATCTACGAACAACGCCCCGGCCCCTGCCGGGATTTTGCGCCGTATGCGCCGCTGGGCATCGGCGACGATGCCTGTGACCGGGCGCGATGCCGTTATGGCCTGCCGCCGCTGGCCCTGTGAAAGGAAAATATGTCGATTGTTTTAGAGGTGCGAGGTGACTATATCCAGCTCGACCAGTTGCTGAAAACCACCGGGCTTTGTCATTCCGGCGGTTTTGCCCATGCCGAAATCGAGGCGGGCAGGGTGACGGTCGATGGCGTAGTCGAGAGCCGCAAGCGGGCGAAGCTGCGACCAGGGCAGTCGGTCGGCTACGCTGGCGAGGTTGTTGAGTTGGTGGCTGAACACGCCACCTAAGGGTGGTCCTTGCGCTGATAAAGGCGTAAGGGCTGCGTCAAGGCGTGTCCGGATTCGCAGTTTTTTCTTTTCAGATTCTTCCGAAAAATCATCATCCTTTGTGCTGTCTCCCGGGCGGGCTTGAAGTACAATACCGGCCCCGAATTCAGGTTTCTTCTTACCCGTTGTTTTTGTTTAATTGAAAGGACGTTTCCATGCTGGAATCTTATCGTGCCCACGTCGCTGAACGTGCCGCGCTCGGCATCCCGCCGCTGCCGCTGTCCGCCAAGCAGACCGAGGAACTGATCGCTCTGCTGAAGAACCCGCCGAAGGGCGAAGAGCAGACGCTGGTCGAGCTCATTACCTACCGCGTTCCTGCTGGTGTGGATGATGCTGCCAAGGTCAAGGCCGAGTTCCTGGCTAAAGTGGCCAAGGGCGAAGAATCCTGTGCCCTGATTTCCCGCGCCAAGGCCACCGAACTGCTGGGCACCATGCTCGGCGGTTACAACGTCAAGCCGCTGGTTGACGTGCTGGGCGACGCTGAAGTCGGCGCTGTTGCCGCTGAAGCGCTCAAGAAGACGCTGCTCGTTTTCGATTACTTCAACGACGTCAAGGCGCTCGCCGACAAGGGCTGCACCAACGCCAAGGGCGTGATCCAGTCCTGGGCCGATGCCGAATGGTTCACCTCGCGTCCTGAAGTTCCGGCCAGCCAGAAGCTGACCGTTTTCAAGGTCACCGGCGAAACCAATACCGACGACCTGTCGCCGGCTCCCGATGCAACCACCCGTCCGGATATCCCGATGCACGCGCTGGCCATGCTCAAGAACCCGCGTCCGGGTATCGAGCCTGAGCAGCCTGGCGTTCGCGGCCCGATCCAGCATCTGGCTGATCTCGCCAAGAAGGGCAACCTGATCGCCTACGTCGGTGACGTGGTCGGTACCGGTTCGTCGCGCAAGTCGGCGGCCAACTCCGTGCTGTGGTGGACCGGTGAAGACATCCCGTTCGTCCCGAACAAGCGTTGCGGTGGCGTGACCCTCGGTAGCAAGATCGCTCCGATCTTCTACAACACCCTCGAAGATTCGGGCGCTCTGCCGGTTGAAATCGACGTCAACCAGATGGAAATGGGCGACGAGATCGAGCTGAAGATTGATGCTGCCACGACCAAGGTTGTTGCGCTCAAGAACGGTCAGGTTATCGCTGAATCGCAACTGAAGACCCCGGTGATTCTGGACGAAGTCCGCGCTGGTGGCCGTATCCCGCTGATCATCGGCCGTGGCCTCACCGCTCGCGCCCGTGCCGCGCTGGGTCTGCCGGCTTCGACGCTGTTCAAGACGCCGCAAGAACCGGCCGATACCGGCAAGGGTTACACCCTCGCTCAGAAGATGGTTGGCCGCGCCTGTGGTCTGCCGGAAGGCAAGGGCGTTCGTCCGAACGCTTACTGCGAGCCGAAGATGACGACCGTTGGTTCGCAAGATACCACCGGCCCGATGACCCGCGACGAACTGAAGGATCTGGCTTGCCTCGGCTTCTCCGCTGATCTGGTCATGCAGTCCTTCTGCCACACCGCTGCTTACCCGAAACTGGTCGACATCAAGACCCACCGCACCCTGCCAGGCTTCATCAGCACCCGTGCCGGTGTTGCCCTGCGTCCGGGCGACGGCGTTATCCACAGCTGGCTGAACCGCATGTGTCTGCCGGATACGGTCGGTACCGGTGGCGACTCGCACACCCGTTTCCCGATTGGTATCTCCTTCCCGGCCGGTTCGGGTCTGGTTGCCTTTGCTGCTGCCACCGGCACGATGCCGCTCGACATGCCGGAATCGGTTCTGGTCCGCTTCAAGGGCAAGATGAACGACGGTATCACCCTGCGTGACCTCGTTAACGCCATTCCGCTGCAAGCCATCAAGCAAGGTCTGCTGACCGTCGAGAAGAAGGGCAAGAAGAACATCTTCTCCGGCCGCATTCTCGAAATCGAAGGCCTGCCAGATCTGAAGGTTGAACAAGCCTTCGAACTGACCGACGCTTCGGCCGAGCGTTCCGCTGCTGCCTGTACGGTTCAGCTGAACAAGGAACCGATCATCGAGTACCTGCGTTCGAACATCACGCTGCTCAAGTGGATGATCGCCAACGGTTACAGCGATGCCAAGACGCTGGCCAACCGTGTCAAGGCTATGGAAGCCTGGATCGCCAAGCCCGAACTGCTGAAGGCCGATGCCGATGCAGAATACGCGGCCGTGATCGAGATCGACCTCGCCGACATCAAGGAGCCGATCGTTGCTTGCCCGAACGATCCGGACGACGTCAAGCTGCTGTCCGAAGTCGCCGGCACCAAGATCGACGAAGTGTTCATCGGTTCGTGCATGACCAACATCGGCCACTTCCGCGCAGCCGGTAAGGTTCTCGACGGCAAGACCGACATCCCGACCCGTCTGTGGATCGCTCCGCCGACCAAGATGGATGCCGCAATCCTGACCGAAGAAGGCTACTACGGCATCCTCGGCAAGAGCGGCGCCCGCATGGAAATGCCGGGTTGCTCGCTGTGTATGGGTAACCAGGCACAGATCCGCAAGGGCAGCACGGCGATGTCGACCTCGACGCGTAACTTCCCGAACCGTCTCGGTATCGACACCAACGTCTTCCTCGGTTCCGCCGAACTGGCTGCGGTTTGCTCGCTGATGGGCAAGATTCCGTCGCCGGCTGAGTACATGGAGCAGGTCAAGGCTGTGAATGCCAAGGCTGCCGACGTGTATCGCTACATGAACTTCGACCAGATCGAAGAGTTCAAGGAAGCCGCTGAAACCGTGAACATCTAATCGTTCCGCGTAAGCACTTGAAAACGCCCCGGCGGTAAACTGCCGGGGCGTTTTTTTATGGAGCGAGGTGCTGTGTGAAAGTTGAGGCCCTGTCCGGTTTTGTGCAGGTGATTCTTGAGTGGTGGCGTGATTTGAGGTGAATCAAGTTTGTCAAAAGTGCGTGTTGAGGCGTTGGCCCCGGAGTTTCTTGCCAAAGCAGCCGAGTTGGCCGAACGCTTGGGGCTAAGCGAAGAAAGTGAATCCGAGCAATGTGAAGAGGACTTCGCGTTGCAGATCGGTCTGAATGGTCTGCAACTGATGGAGGTTGGTCCCGGTGCTTCTGGGCCGGTGCGTGTCGATTTCGTCGAGGGGGTGCTGGCGCATCGCCGACAGTTTGGCGGTGGGCAGGGGCAAATGATTGCAAAAGCGGTTGGGATTCAGCCCGGTATTCGCCCACGAGTGCTTGATGCGACAGCAGGCCTTGGTCGCGATGCGTTTGTTTTGGCATCGCTGGGCTGCGACGTCTTCTTGATCGAACGCCATGCAATCGTTGCCGCGTTGCTTGAAGACGCGTTGATCAGGGCGAATCAGGATGAGGAGGTGCGGGAAATTTCCGGACGAATGCAGCTGCTCGGAGGTGATGCGGTTGAATTGATGCAAGCCTGGTCTGGGTTGCCGCCCGAGGTTGTCTATCTTGATCCGATGTTCCCGCATCGGGACAAGAGTGCGCTGGTGAAAAAGGAGATGCGTCTTTTTCGATTGCTTGTTGGCGACGACAATGATGCGTCAGCGCTGCTCGAGGTTGCGGAAGGTCTTGCGTCCCACCGGGTTGTGGTCAAGCGTCCGCGCAAGGCGCCCGTGCTTGCCGGAAGGAAGCCGACTTTTTGCCTTGAAGGCAAGGCCAACCGTTTTGATATCTATGTGAAAAAGTCGTTTCGGGCGGTGTAAATGGGTACTGTGGGTATTGCGCTTGCCAGGGCGCTACCCGATGCACCAATAGCGCGAGGAAACGCACTCGCGCTATCGCGGTTCTTACGACGTGCTGGCCGTCTTGTGCCAGAGGCGGAGTTTTTCCAGCGAAAGCTGTTCTGTTTCGTGCAGGACCATGCGCGCGCCTTCGAAGTCTTCCCCATGCGTATAGTCGCTGACCGCAATGACGGTCGGGATCCCCGCAGCCAGGCTGGCGGCCAGGCCGTGGGCCGAGTCTTCCACCGTGAGGCAGTCCCTGGGCGGGATGTTCAGCAATTCAAGAACCTTCTTGTAAATGTCGGGCGAGGGTTTTTTGGCCTTTACAAGGTCGCCTGACACAATCGCGTCAAACCACGCGTCGGCGTTCGGGCCCAGGTTGGCGCGGAGCAGGCCGACAATGTTTTCCTCCCTGGACGAGGAGGCGATGGCGAGCCGAACACCATCGGTTCGCGCGTCGCAGATCAGTTGACCGATATCGCCACGCAGAGGAATGGCGCCAGCAGCGAGCAGGCGCTGGTAGTTCCGGGTCTTGATGTCGTGGACGCGTTGCATCAGATTGTCGAAGTCCGGTCGGGCCCGCGTGGCCGGGTCGAAATGTTCGGCATAAAAGTAAAGCCGTTCCATGCCGCCACCCTTGACCAACAGGGTGCCGTAAAAAGATTCGTCCCAATGCCAAGGCAGTCCGACTTCAGCAAAAGCCGCATTGAATGCCGGGCGGTGTCCATCCCGTTCGGTGTTGGCTAGGGTTCCATCAACATCAAAAATGAGTGCGCGTAAGGCCATGATGATTACCTGATGACAGTCCAGTCCGTGAGTGAGAAGTGGTCGAGAGTACTCGATTTTATGGCCGGTTTGAAAGGTTAATCCAGTTTTTTTGTTCCGGAAATAGTGCCGGTATTGCTTTGCCGGGGAGGGGTGGTAGAGTGCACCGGTGCGAAAATGGCTTGGTGCCCATAGGCCGATTTTCTTCTCGAAACTGTGACTGGAGTCTGTAAGTACGTGAAACCGACCAACATCGGCGGTCACGACTATTTTCACAAAGTCGTAGACTGTCAATGGGCATGTCCAGCCCACACTCCCGTGCCCGAATACATTCGCCTTATCGCTACGGGGCGGTATTCGGAAGCCTACATGATCAATTGGCGCTCCAATGTCTTCCCCGGAATTTTGGGGCGGGTTTGCGATCGTCCTTGTGAGCCGGCATGTCGTCGTGGCCGGATCGATAAGGAGCCGGTGGCCATCTGTCGACTGAAGCGCGTCGCAGCTGATCTTAAGGATGACATTCAGGAACGTCTGCCACAGGCTCCAGTAGGGAAAAACGGCAAACGTGTCGCATGTATCGGCGCAGGTCCGGCTTCACTTACTGTTGCGCGTGACCTGGCATTGCACGGTTATCAAGTTTCGATCTTCGATAACGGGAAACGGCCAGGCGGCATGGTGCGGACCCAGATTCCAAAGTTCCGGTTGCCCGACAGTGTGATCGACGAAGAGTGCGGTTACATCCTGAATCTCGGTGTAGAAGCGCATTTCGACCATTGGGTGGGGAGTCTGAAGGAAGTATTGGCTGAAGGCTGGGATGCTGTCTTTGTCGGGACCGGCGCGCCGCGTGGCCGTGATGCCGATATTCCCGGGCGCCAGGAGGCGGCAGCGCACATCCATATTGGTATTGAGTGGTTGGCCAACGTGGCGTTCGGCCATACAACAAGTATTTCGGAGCGTGTGATCGTCCTCGGGGGCGGTAATACGGCGATGGACTGCTGTCGGTCGGCGCGCCGTTTGGGTGGCAAGGACGTCAAGGTGGTCGTCCGCAGCGGCTTCGACGAGATGAAAGCCTCTCCCTGGGAAAAGGAAGAGGCAATTCACGAGCAGATTCCGATCATCAATATGCACGTGCCGAAAGAATTCGTGCACGACAACGGCAAGTTGAAAGGCGTTCTCTTCGAGATCGTCAAAGCCGAGTACGACGAGAAAGGTCGCCGCAAGCTGGTTCCAACGGGCGAGCCGGATGTGTTCATGGAATGCGATGACGTCCTGGTGGCGATTGGTCAGGAAAATGCGTTTCCGTGGATCGAAAAGGACGTCGGCCTCGAATTCAATAAATGGGGTTTGCCGGTCCTGAATGAGACGACATTCCAGTCGACGATTCCGAATGTGTTCTTCGGCGGCGACTCTGCGTTCGGACCAAAGAACATCATTACCGCTGTTGCTCATGGGCATGAGGCGGCTATTTCGATCGATCTTTATTGCAAAGGCAAAAACCTTAACGACCGGCCGCCGCCCACGTTCAATCTTGTCAGCCAGAAAATGGGTATCCATGACTGGAGCTACGACAATCAGGTGTCCGAAGAGGGGCGCAAGAAAGTGCCGGTCAAGTCGCTGGAAAAGACGCTGCAAGACATCAAACTCGAGTTGGAACTCGGCTTTGATCCTTACATGGCTTGTTCCGAAGCCGAGCGTTGCCTGAACTGCGACGTCGAAACGGTCTTTACGCACAAAGCCTGTATCGAGTGCGATGCGTGTGCCGATATCTGCCCGACCGAATGCATCACCTTCACGGCTAATGGTGAGGAGGATGACCTTCGCAGTCGCCTGAAAGCACCTTCCAGCAATCGGGAACAGGCGCTTTATGTGTCGGATGTCCTCAAGACCGGCCGGGTCTTGGTCAAGGATGAAAACATTTGTCTGCATTGCGGCATGTGCGCCGAGCGTTGTCCGACGGGCGCCTGGGATATGCAGAAATTCTTTTTGGAGGCCGCCCAGGCCGGTGCGGAGATGCCAAAGACATGAGCGCGACGAATTCAATCCAGTCATGTAATGACTTCGTTATCAAGTTTGCCAACATCAACGGTACCGGTTCTGCTTCGGCCAATGAATTGTTTGCCCGGGCTGTCATGGGCATGGGGGTTCCCGTCGCGCCGCGCAATATTTTCCCGTCCAACATCCAGGGGATGCCGACCTGGTACGAGATGCGCGTTTCGGGAGCTGGCTGGCTTGGCCGCAAGGGCGGCTGCGACATGATGGTGGCGATGAACCCGCAAACGTGGGATCGCGATGTCGCGGAAGTCTCTTCCGGAGGCTATCTGCTTTACGATTCGACGAAAGTGCTGCCGCGTTCCCGGTTCAGGGATGACATCACGGTTATCGGAGTTCCGCTGACCGAAATGTGCAATTGCGAGTACACAGAACCGCGTCAGCGTATGTTGCTCAGGAACATCATGTATGTCGGCGCCTTGACGTGGTTGTTGGGCATGGAATTTCCCGTCGTCGAGCGTCTGATTGCTTATCAGTTCAAAGGCAAAGACAAGCTGATCGATGCTAACGTCAAGGCATTGCGCCTTGGCTATGAGTACGCGAAAGAGAGTATTCCGGAACCGATCGGTTTGCGCGTCGTGCGCTCCGATGCGGTTGGCGATCGTGTTTTTGCTAACGGCAACGACGCGTGCGGCCTCGGCGCTGTGTTTGGAGGGGCGACAGTTGCCGGATGGTATCCGATTACGCCGTCGACGTCGGTCATCGAAGCGTTCGGGAATTATTGCCGGAAGTTTCGTACCGACCCTGATAACGGCATGGCGCGCTATGCCATCGTGCAAGCCGAGGATGAGCTGGCTTCGATCGGCATGGTCATCGGTGCGTCATGGAACGGCTGCCGTGCGTTTACGGCCACCTCCGGTCCCGGTATTTCGTTGATGCAGGAATTTTTTGGTCTGGCCTATTTTGCCGAGGTGCCGGCTGTCATCGTCAACGTGCAACGCGGCGGGCCATCCACCGGGATGCCGACGCGAACCCAGCAATCCGACCTGCTTTCGTGTGCTTACGCTTCGCATGGCGATACGAAGCACGTCATGGTGTTCCCGGAAGATCCTTACGAATGCTTCAAGTTCACGGCGCAGGCGTTTGATCTGGCGGAGCGTTTGCAGACCCCCGTGTTCGTCATGTCCGATCTCGACATCGGCATGAATGAAGTTCTTTGTAAGCCGTTCGACTGGGATGATCAGTACCGCTACGATTACGGCAAGGTAATGACGGCCGAGGAACTCGAAGCGGGCAAGAACTTTGGTCGCTATCTCGATGTGGATGGAGACGGTATCCCGTATCGAACGATTCCCGGAACGCATCCGACGAAGGGCGCGTTCTTCAGCCGCGGTACGACCCGCAATGCTTACGCGAAATACAGCGAGGCCGGGACGGACTATGTGTACAACATGGAGCGTCTGCGCCGGAAGTTCGGGACAGCCAAGACCTTGGTGCCGGCACCGATCGTGAAACGTGCAGCGCAGCCAACCCGTTATGGGGCGATTTACTACGGATCGACGAGTCCGGCGATGGCCGAAGCTTTCGCGCAATTGGAAGCACAAGGAGTGCCGGTCGATATCATGCGCGTGCGGGGCTTCCCGTTTGCCAGGGAAGTCGTCGACTTCATCGAGGAGCATGACTACGTGTTCGTCGTCGAGCAAAACGAGAGCGCTCAGTTGCGCACCCTGCTCGTCAACGAAGAGGAGCTCGATCCCAAACGGTTGATTCGTGTGCTGCACTATGACGGCACGCCGATTACAGCCAGCTTCATTTCAGGGAACATCGCCAAAGTCATTTCGGAGCACAGCGTGACTCCCGTTCGCAAACAGGTGGCCTCATGACCTATCTTGCTAAACCTAAACTGTTGCGGCCGGATGTGCCTCGCAACGCTCTCGGCTACACAAAGCGTGACTATGAAGGGGCTATTTCGACGCTTTGTGCGGGCTGTGGGCACGACTCGATCAGTGCGGCCGTTGTTCAGGCCTGCTTCGATCTCGACGTCGAGCCGCACCGCGTGGCTAAACTCTCGGGCATCGGCTGCTCGTCGAAAACGCCGGACTACTTTCTCGGTAACTCCCACGGCTTCAATACAACGCATGGTCGCATGCCGTCCGTTCTCACGGGCGCCGCGCTTGCCAACCGCGATCTCCTCTATATGGGGGTGTCCGGCGATGGTGATTCCGCTTCCATTGGTATTGGCCAGTTCGCGCACGCGATGCGGCGTGGCGTCAATATGGTCTATCTCGTCGAGAACAATGGCGTTTACGGTCTGACCAAGGGTCAGTTCTCCGCTACGGCTGACAAGGGCTCGAAGAGCAAGCGCGGCGTGATTAACAGCGATACGCCGATCGATCTCGTGACGCTGGCGCTGCAACTCGGCGCCAGTTATGTGGCGCGTAGTTTTTCGGGGGACAAGGAGCAGCTCATTCCCTTGATCAAGGGCGCATTGCGACATCGCGGTCCGGCTTTGATCGACGTTATCAGCCCGTGCGTGACCTTTAATAATCACGCTGGATCGACCCGTAGCTACGATTACGTGCGCGAGCACAACGAAGCGGTTAACCGCCTGGATGTGATCCTGCCGCGTGATAAAATTACGGCTTCGTATCCGGCCGGGTCGTTGCGCCGGGTGGTTCAGCACGATGGATCGGTCTTGCTGTTGCGCAAACTTCACGAGAACTATGATCCGTCTGACCGTGTCGCGGCTATGAACTACCTCCAGGAGAGGGCGTCCATGGGCGAAATCGTCACGGGGCTTTTGTATGTGGATAGCAATGCGGAAGATCTGCATCGTCATCTGAATACAGTTGAAAAGCCGCTGAATCAGCTTTGCTACTCGGAACTGTGCCCGGGGAGTGAGGCGTTGGAGGCGCTTAATCAATCGCTCCGGCGCGTGGGTGGCGACTCTGACGTGGCTGGTGGATAAGTTGGCAAGACCGAATGATTGGTCTTGAAGAGTGTCTAATTGATTTAGGTGGTGACTACGTTTTTGCGATCGAGCGCGAAAATAGAAAATAGCCACCGTCTGGTTGGCGATAAGCAGTTTTGGATGAGCGTCGTCGGTCAGACTGGATTTATGGTTTTTATACGAAAGGAAAAAGTAGCATGAGCAATTCAATCCCGGCTTGGCCCGATAAGGTTTCGATCTGTGAAGTTGGTCTGCGTGATGGTTTGCAGAACGAAAAAGCGATTCCGAGCGTTGAACAGAAACTTCAGCTTCTTGATTCGGTCGTCGCCTCGGGCATCAAGATTATCGAAGTTGGCTCCTTCGTCCACCCGAAGGCTGTGCCGCAAATGGCCGATACCGACGCGCTCTGCCGTGCCATGAAGAAGGTCGAAGGCGTCGAATATCGTGCGCTCGTGCCGAACATCAAGGGTGTGCAACGTGCCTTCGACGCGGGTCTGACCAAGGCCAAGCTGACGGTTTCGGCTAGCGAAGCGCACTGCCTGGCAAACTTCAACAACTCGCCGGTCAAGATGGTCGAAGCGTTTGCAGACTGCTGCGAATTTGCTGCGAAGAACAACATGACGCTGTCTGGCGCCATTTCCGTTTCGTTCGGTTGCCCGTTCCAGGGCAAGGTTCCCGTCGAGCAGGTTGAAAACGTCGTGCGCAGCTTCGTCAAGCTCGGTATCACCGAGCTGTCGCTGTCGGATACGACCGGTATGGCCAACCCGCGCCAAGTCTACGAACTCGGCACGCACATGATCCAGGCTTTCCCGGAAGTGCAGTGGGTCATGCACTTCCATAACACGCGTGACATGGCGCTGGCCAACATCGTCGCCGGTATCCAGGCGGGTGTCCGTATGTTCGACGGTGCCTTTGCCGGCCTCGGTGGCTGCCCGTTCGCTCCGGGGGCCTCGGGCAACGTCGCCACGGAAGACGTCATCCACATGCTGCACGAAATGGGCATCGATACGGGTGTCGATCTGCTCAAGGCCATGGATACGGCTCGCCTGGCTGCTCAATTCGTTGGTCATGAGGCTGGCAGCACCGTGCTGAAGGCCGGTCGTTGTGCTGACTTGGTCAAGGAAAAAGCCCAAGCCCAGAACAACAGCTAAGACGTCACGTTGATCTGAAAGCCCGTTGCGGGCATCGCTGCCAACTGTGGCAGTCGATGCCCGCAATTTTTTTGATTATGACTTCGTCAGTTTCTCTGGTCGTTGATGACGCGCCGCTCGAGCTTGCGGCTCAGAAAGAAGGTGGGCAGAGAAAAGACAGGGGTTTTCCGTGAACCGGGTGATCGAAGGCGAGAAATTCGGCGTGTAACAAGAGGCGGTCGGCTTTTGCCTTGGCCGGTGGCCCAGCGTACAGTGGGTCGCCGATGATCGGGTGGCCAAGCGCCTGCATGTGCACGCGCAATTGGTGTGTCCGACCTGTTTCCGGTGTGAGTTCGACCCGTGTGCAATCGCTGGCCGGATCATAGGACAGCCGGCGGAAATAGGTGAGCGAAGGCTTTCCGATTTCGAAATCAACTTTGTGTAATGGCCGGTTTGGCCAGTCGACGATGAGTGGCAGGCGAACCTCGCCCATCTCTTGTTGCAGGTGGCCGTCGACGATGGCGACATACCGCTTCGAGACTTTTCGCTCCTGAAAAAGGATGCTTAGCTGGCGATGTGTTTCCTTGCCGCGGGCCAGTACCAACAGGCCGGAGGTGTCGTAATCGAGACGGTGCACGATGAGCGCGTCGGGGAATTCGGCCTGTACACGGGAAATCAGGCAATCCTGCTTTTCTTCCCCCCTTCCCGGAACTGAAAGCAGTCTGCTCGGCTTGCTTACAACGAGAAGAAAACGATCCGCGTGAATGACGGTGAATGAATGCGATGTGGACTCAAAACGATGGGGCGAAAGCATGGGGGCAAGCCGGAATTAATGGCGCAGGGATGCGAATTGTCCTCTTGAAGAGGCGGTGCGTAAATTGTTAGTCATTGCGCCGAGCGCGTCTTATCGTTTCGAGGAATTCGTGCCGGAGTTGGTGAGATGAGTCGAATTCGCCGCTGAACGCCTGGGTGATCACCCGTTCGTCGCCACGACGATCCTCTCCGAGCAAAAGGCAGAGTTGTTCGGCCTCGATGATGCAGGCGGCGCCCCGTGCTTGACCGTGTTTCATCAAGGCGTTCGCGATGTCCCGCGTCATCCATTCCTGATAGGTGAATCGATGCCCGATCGCATCGACAAGCCGGGCAATTCGCCCGAATCCATGTAGCCTGCCTCCCGGCAGGTACGCTACGTGTGCAACGCCGCGGAATGGCACGAGGTGGTGCGGGCAGATGCCATGAACCGCGATGCCGCGGATAACGACCATGTCTTTTCGCTCGTCGGGAAAACCGTTGCCGAGCACGCTGGCCGGGTCAAGGTCGTATCCGCCGAGCAGGCGGGATTGCCACAGTTCGCGAACTCGTTCGGCCGTGCGTTCCATGTGGGGAGTGTCCGCGGCGATTCCGCAAGCACGGAGGAGGTCATGGATGGCCTGCTCGAAAGCAGGCGCGTCAAACCGTTTCGTGCGTGGGATTCCGATGTGGCATGAATCGTCAGCCTTGCGTTCGTGTTCGGTGCAGTCGGCCATTTCCTCGTCCATCCTCCGAAAGAGTAAATGATACCGTGCACTGTTGCCTGGTTTGCACGAGGCGGGCGAACCCGTATTTGCCAATTTCTCCATAAAAAACGCCGTGTTGGCGTTTCATGAGAGATAATACCGGGCTTGCGTAGATTTGCCCGCTCCGCAGTCGTCGGAAGGGAATACTGGAAGGATCTTGATGAAACGTGTTGATGATTTCCGTCTGAAGCTTGGCCGTAAAGAACTGGTGCCAATCGTAATTGGCGGTATGGGAGTTGATATCTCAACGGCCAGTCTAGCGCTTGAAGCCGCCCGGCTGGGCGGGATCGGGCACATATCGGATGCCATGGTCAACACGGTGACGGATCGCCGCTTCGATACGAAGTACGTCAAGGAAAAGCTGAAACAGTACAAGTTCAACGTGGCCAACCCGGACAAGTCGGTCGTTCAGTTCGATCTTGGGCAACTGGAAGAAGCGACCAAGCTTCATGTCGGCAAGACAATGGAGGCCAAGCGGGGTGAAGGCTTGATTTTCGTCAATTGCATGGAAAAGCTGACGATGAACGCGCCGAAGGAAACGCTGCGCGTCCGTTTGCGTGCCGCGCTGGATGCTGGTGTCGACGGGATTACATTGGCCGCCGGCTTGCATCTCGGTTCGTTTGCGCTGATCGAGGATCACCCGCGTTTCCGCGATGCCAAACTGGGCATCATCGTTTCTTCCCTGCGCGCGCTACAGCTGTTCCTGCGCAAGACGGCGCGCAGCAACCGTTTGCCCGATTATGTGGTTGTCGAAGGGCCGTTGGCCGGCGGACATCTGGGGTTCGGCATGGATTGGTCCGAATACGATCTGGCAACGATCGTGGCAGAGATCCGCCAGTATCTCGACGCTGAAGGTCTCGCCATTCCGTTGATTCCCGCTGGCGGTATTTTTACGGGCAGCGATGCCGTTTCGTTCCTGGAAAACGGGGCGGCCGCCGTGCAGGTGGCGACGCGCTTTACCGTGACTAACGAATGCGGGCTTCCGGAAGATGTAAAGCAGGAGTATTTCAAGGCCACGGAAGACCGGATCGAGGTCAACCAGATTTCTCCCACCGGCTACCCGATGCGGATGCTTTCCAACAGTCCGGCGATTGGCGACGGCATCCGGCCGAATTGCGAAGCCTATGGGTACCTGCTCGACGCCAACGGGCATTGTTCGTACGTCACCTCCTATAACCGCGAAGTGGCGGCGCATCCCGGCGCCAAGCGCGTGTCGGTGGTGGACAAAACCTGCTTGTGCACGCAGATGCGCAACTTCGATCTGTGGACGTGCGGGCACTATACGTATCGCCTGAAGGATACGACGCGGAAACTTGAGGACGGAAGTTACCAGATGCTCACGGCAGAACATGTCTTCCGTGATTATCAATTCAGTGCCGACAACAGGATTGCTTTGCCGGAATAGGCGGCGGGACGATAAACCATGCTCAGTTACCGCCACGCTTTCCATGCCGGCAATCATGCCGACGTGCTCAAGCATATCGTGCTCATCCAGCTGATCCGCTATCTGGGGCAGAAGGATAAGCCGTTCTGGTATATCGATACGCATTCGGGTGCGGGCGCTTATTCGCTCACCGAAGGCTTTGCGCAGAAGCTGGGGGAATTCGAGGGAGGGATTGGGCGCTTGTGGAAGCGGGCTGATTACCCCCAGCCGGTTGCCGACTACGTCGATCTTGTCCGGCAATTTAACGCGGATGGCCGTTTGCAGCACTACCCCGGATCGCCTTTCTTCGCACTGTGGGCGATGCGCCCTCAGGATCGGTTGCGCTTGTTCGAGTTGCACAGCAAAGACGCACGTTTGTTGCAGCAGAACTTCGAGAACGCAGGGAAGCAAGTGCATGTCGAGGCGAACGACGGTTTTGCCGGGCTGAAAGCCTCTTTGCCACCACCGCCACGGCGGGCAGTGGTGCTGATCGATCCCTCGTATGAGGAAAAACAGGATTACGATCGTGTCTATCACGCGCTCAAGGATGCGCTGGTCCGCTTCCCGGGCGGGACCTATGCGGTCTGGTATCCGCAGCTGACGCGGCTGGAAGCGCACGAACTCCCGCGGCGATTAAAGCGTTTGCCGGTCAAGGGCTGGATGAATGTTGCATTGCGCGTCAAGGAGCCGGCAAAGGACGGGTTCGGAATGCACGGCAGCGGAATGTTCGTCGTCAATCCACCATGGACGCTGCCTGACACGATGGCCGAGGTGATGCCTTATCTGGTGAAAACGCTCGGCGTCGATGCCGGAGCCGGTTTTACTTTGGAGCAAGAAGCGGCGGCCTGACGACCGCGGCGTCGTCAGGCGTCTTTCATTGGCTTTACGTGTCGTGTAATTGCGTGTATTTCAGGCTTGAGCCATAGCATTTCTCGACCGGATATTTGGCAGCGTTTTTTTCAAGCTTATTCTTTGCTGCTTCGCCCAGGTCAAAGCCTGCCCGGTTCGCAATCAGAAGCAGATAGAGTAGAACGTCCGCGGATTCGTCACGCAGTGCTTCGAGCGTATCCGGGTTGGTGGGGAGTGTCGCGATGTCGGAATCGCTTTTCCACTGCGTCAGTTCGAGCAACTCTGCCGCTTCCAGATTGAGGGAGACGATCAGGTTGCGCAGGCTGTGAAATTGCGCCCAATCGCGCTCGTCGCGAAATTTCAGCAAAGCCTGCGTCAGTGCCTGAAGCTCCATTTTGTTAGCTGAAGAAGCGCTGTTGAGCTTCGGTCGGCAGCGCCATTCCCGTTGCGTGGGCCCTTGCCAGCAGTTCCCAGTAGTAGCGGTAAGAGGCACGGTCGTGCAATAGTCCCTCGTGCGCGATCGGCCCCCAGCCCTTGTCTTGGGCGGCGATCAGGATGGCAACGGCTTTCTCAACTTCCGAAAAGTCCGGGCGCATCGCTTCGACGATCGGGATGATCTGGTTCGGGTGGATGCTCCACATGCGCAGGAAACCGAATTCGTTGCGCGCCCGCCGGGCATCGTTGCGAATGATGTCGAGATCCTTCAGTTCGGTGGTGACGTTGTGCGTGGGCACGACGCCGTTGGCCAGCGAGGCGGTTGATATTTCACATTTGGCGCGAGCTACCAGCGGGTGGTCGAACTGGCCCGGGCTCTTCATGGCGGATCCCGGAACGGCGCCGTGGTGGTCGGACACGAAATCCATGAGGCCAAAGTCGAGCGATTCTACGCCGGGGGTTGAGGCGATTTCCCAGACTTCGTGCAAGGCGCTCAGGGTTTCAATCAGTACGTGCACCGGGATTTCGCGCTGCATGCCCGCAGCCGCCTCGGCTTTGCGCAAGGCGGCGATTTGCGTGCGCACGTCAGCAACGCCACGCGGCTTCGGCAACGTGATGAACGGGAGTCGGCTACCGGCGATCGAGACGATGATGTCGATATCCTGTTGCCAGTGGGGGTGTGTGATGTCGTGGATACGCGCCGCCATGCGGCCATGCTGGTTGCCACTGCTCATGATGAGGCCGGCGGCCATTTCGGCGTGTTCGCGCTCGGCGCCCGCGTGCGCTCCGTCCTCGCAGTCACAGGTAATGTCAAAAATCGGCCCGAGTTCGTTTTGGAGCTGGAGGGCTTTCTTCATGAGCTTTTCAGACCCGGCGTAGTGATCAACGGCGGGCAGGATGGGGAAGGGCTTCTCGCCCGGGAAAAGGACATCGCTGGGGTGTTGCATGACGTATTCCCAAAATGAGGAAAAGTTTGATTTTACCCTGAGGTTTTACGGATGGAGCCGTGCAGGAATCAGGGTAAAAAAACGAGGACGAAAAAAAACCGCAGCGGTCTGCGGCTTTTTTAGATGTTGCGTATCAAAGCAGATGTTTGACGGCTTCCAGCTCTTCGCTCAGTTCCTTGACGCTGGCGTCGATCTTGGAGCGCGCGTAATCGTCAATTTCGATGCCTTCGACGATTTTGAAGTTCCCATTCTTGCATTCACAGGGAAAGCCAAACACCAGCCCTTCTGGAATGCCATAAGAGCCGTCGCTTTGTACGCCCATGGTGACCCAGTCATCCGAGCCGAGAACCCAGTCGCGCATGTAACCGATTGAAGCGTTGGCGGCGGAGGCGGCGGACGAGAGGCCGCGCGCAGCAATAATGGCGGCGCCGCGCTTTCCGATCGTCGGCAGGAAAACGTCGTTGTTCCAGGCGTGATCGTTGATCAGGTCCTTGACGCTGTCGCCGTTGGAGACACAGTTGCGGTAGTCGGCATACATGGCCGGCGAATGGTTGCCCCAAACGGCCAGCTGCTTGATGCTATCGACCGGGCGGCCGGTTTTGTGTGCGAGCATTGAAAGAGCGCGATTGTGGTCCAGGCGCATCTTTGCGTGGTAGTTGGCCGGGTTGGTGCGGCCGACTTTTTTGGCGGCGGCTGCCGCGATGTAAGCGTTCGTGTTGCAAGGGTTGCCGACGACCAGCACCTTGACGTCTTCTTTTGCGTTTTCGGCGATTGATTTTCCCTGTTGGGAAAAGATCGCGCCGTTGGCGGCAAGCAGGTCCGCACGTTCCATGCCCGGGCCGCGGGGGCGGGCGCCGACGAGCAGGCAGAGATCGGCATCTGAAAACGCCTTGTCAGGTACATCGGTCGCGAACATTCCGGAAAGCAGCGGGAAAGCGCAATCGTCGAGTTCCATCATTACGCCGTCACAGATCTTTTGGGCTTCCGGCAGGTCAAGAAGCTGAAGGATGACAGGCTGGTCCTTGCCCAGCATTTCGCCAGAGGCAATGCGAAATAGCAGACTGTAACCAATTTGACCGGCTGCACCCGTGATGGCGATCCGGACCGGAGGTTTCGACATGTTACGGCTCCTGTGGGTAACTTTGAGCTTGAAAAAACCAGAGGTGGTCCTGTTTAGGCCTACACTGATCCATTCGACGCAATTAATAACAGTGCGGGATCATAAGAGCGAACGTCGGGTAGTGTCAATTGGCCACTACTTGACCTATATCTTATATAAGACTTGGGGTTATGATGGGTGCAGAAACGATGCATTCTGAAAGTGCCGCCCATGGTTACGCTTCCCTCCTCGCATTCGCCAACGCTCAATCCGCTCTATCGCCAAGTGATCGGACTCGTGATGCGGAGTCTGGAGTCTGGCGAGTGGAAGCCTGGTGAGGTCATTCCGAGCGAAACATTGCTGGCGGCACGCTATGGGGTGAGCCAGGGGACGGTGCGTAAGGCGATCGACGAACTGGCTGCGGAGCATCTTCTTGTGCGCCGCCAAGGCAAGGGGACGTTCGTTGCGACTCATGCTGATCCAAGGATTTTTTCGCGCTTCCTGCGCGTTGCTGCAAACGACGGAGATCTGCAGCCCCTGCGCAGTGAGCCGCTCGGGTGTTGGCGCGTGAAAGCGGGGAGCGATATTTGCCATGCCCTGAATGTCGAAGAAGGTGCCTCCGTCATGCTGGTGCGTCGGGTGGTGCTGTCGGGCGAAATGCCCGCCATCTTCGATGAGGTCTATCTGGCGGCGGATTTCTTCGCGGATCTGACACAGGAAACGCTCTTGGCGGGGGATGTGTCGCTCTATGGTCTCTACGAAAGCCAGTTTGGCGTACGCGTTATCCGGGCAGAGGAGCGTGTGCGGGCGATTTTGGCGGATCCCGTCAGTGCGAGATTTCTGCAGGTCGCGGAGGGTGAGCCATTATTGCTCGTCGAACGCACGACGTTCAGTTACTCCGACAGACCGGTCGAGTTCCGTCGTAGCATTTTTTCCACTCGGCATCTTCACTATCGGAACGAACTGGTTTGAGGCCAAGGGCGCCAGCCGGCGCGGCGTATGGCACTTGGCGCGAGAGGCGTTTTAATGCACTTGAACTTTCCAAAAGGCGTCGGGTCGTAAAAGCAAAGAAATCTACAGGCAACGTGAACGGCCATTTTTGCTCTTTCCCCGG
Organism: Propionivibrio limicola; assembly: GCF_009469695.1. GTDB lineage: Bacteria > Pseudomonadota > Gammaproteobacteria > Burkholderiales > Rhodocyclaceae > Propionivibrio > Propionivibrio limicola. The sequence continues at coordinate 249,221 of NZ_SSSR01000001.1, read as the reverse complement.
CTACACTGAGGGCGAGTGGAGTTCTCAACAATGCAAAGGAAGATTGAATGGATACGGAAAAGAAGCTGGGCCGGTTGCGTTGGAAATGCACGCGGCGCTCGATGGCGGAAGCCGATTACCTGCTCGGGAGTTTTCTCGATAAATATTACGTCGGGTTGAACCCGGCGCAGACCGCAGCATTCGAGCAACTGGTCGAAATGGAAGATCTCGATTTATGGGCGCTGGTCAGCGGGCGGCGTGAATGTGTCAATCCAGTGCAGGCAGAGGTTGTGTCGATGTTGCGCAATTTGAAGGTGGCGTAGCGCAGAACTTGAAGTGCGGCAAATGCATCACCGGAATCTCGATGGCTTTCTGCTTTCTGAATTGACAAGATTGAACGGGAGGTTGGTATGACGAGCGAACGCAAGGCAACACTGATCATCGAAGGGCATGAGCCTCAAGAGTTTCCTGTATTGACGCCAGTGCATGGCAACGAGTGTGTCGATTTCCGGAATCTTGCCGCCAAAACCGGGATGTTCTCCTACGATTCCGGCTATATGTCGACGGCGTCGTGCCGCTCGGCGATTACTTATATTGATGGCGACAAGGGCGAGTTGCTTTACCGCGGCTATCCGATCGAACAGTTGGCCGAGCAGTGCAACTTCCTCGATGTCGCCTACCTGCTGAAGCACGGCGAACTGCCAAATACCCAACAGAAGGCAGAATTCGAGAACATCATCAAGACGCACACGATGATTCACGAACAGATGGCCAGGTTCTATCAGGGCTTTCGTCGTGATGCGCATCCGATGGCGGTGATGGTCGGTGTGGTGGGCGCGTTGTCGGCGTTCTACCACGAAGCCGAGGACTTCACCGACCCGCGGCAGCGCAACATCAATTTCAATCGCATTGTCGCCAAACTGCCGACCATCGTGGCGCTTGCCTACAAGTACTCGATGGGCGAGCCGTTCATGTACCCGCGCAACAATTTGAGCTACACGGCCAATTTCCTGCACATGATGTTCGGTACGCCGTGCGAGGAATATGTGCCGAATCCGGTGGTGGTCAAGGCGCTCGACACGATCTTTATTCTGCATGCCGACCACGAACAAAATGCCTCGACATCGACGGTTCGTCTGGCCGGTTCGTCGGGGGCCAACCCCTACGCCTGCATTTCTGCCGGTATCGGCTGTCTCTGGGGGCCGGCGCACGGTGGTGCCAACGAGGCATGCCTCAAGATGCTCGAAGAGATCGGCGACATCTCGCGTGTGCCCGAATACATCCGCCGCGCCAAGGACAAGGATGATCCGTTCAAGCTGATGGGCTTTGGTCATCGCGTCTATAAGAACTTCGATCCGCGCGCCAAGCTGATGCGCAAGATTTGCGCCGAAGTGCTTCATGAACTGGGGCTGGTGAATGACCGTCTCTTTGAGTTGGCGCTCGAACTTGAGCGGATCGCGCTTGAGGACGACTACTTCGTCGAGAAGAAACTCTATCCGAACGTCGATTTCTATTCCGGCATCGTTCAGAAGGCGATCGGTATTCCGACGTCGATGTTTACCTGCATCTTCGCCCTGGCGCGGACTGTCGGCTGGATGGTGCAGTGGGAGGAGATGATTTCCGACCCCGAGTACAAAATTGGCCGCCCACGCCAGCTTTATGTCGGTGCGCCACGGCGCGACGTGCCGTCCCTCGACAAGCGTTAGAAATCAAAATCAGGTGATCGTGTGAGTGTGATTTGCGCTTTGTTTTGTGCAACAAAGGCGATCTTCTTTGGTTGATTATTGACCTGTGGCTAATTGTCAAAAAACAAATTTGATAATTATCAGAACGGATGTTTCTTGTATTGTTGCCCCGGTGAGCGCGTAAGTATTTACTCGTACGCTGCCGCTCATTCCTGTCGGTAAGCGCAGTATGACTTGACCGATCTCATGAGATTGTTTGCAACAACTACGTGAATTGTTGTCGTTTCTTTGAGGGATCAAACATGAAATTTTCGGGAATCATTAAGGGGACATCGTTGGCGCTTTTGGCTCTGTTTGCCGCGTCGGCAAGTCAGGCTCAAATTAACGATCGCACGTTCCGTTTTGCAACCGCTGGCGCACCTGGGCACCCGGCAGTCATGGGGGCCGAAAAATGGTCTGAGCTTCTTAAACAGAAGAGTGGCGGAAAACTACAGCTCAAAGTGTTTTCCAACGGCACGCTCGGTGGTGACTTGCAAGTTCTTTCCGCCGTTCAGGGTGGGACGATCGACCTGACTGCGATGAACTCCGGCATCCTGCAGTCGCAGATTAAAGAATTCGCCATTTTCGATTTGCCGTTCATGTTTGAGTCGGGCAAGGAGGCAGATGCCATTCTTGACGGTGCTTTCGGCAAGAAAATTGCCGCCCTGCTACCGGCCAAGGGGCTGGTTAGCATGGGCTATTGGGAACTGGGTTTCCGCGAACTGACCAACAGCAAGCGGCCGGTCGCCAAGATGGAGGACATGGCGGGGCTGAAAATCCGCGTGATCCAGTCGCCGATCTACCTTGATACCTTCAACGCGCTTGGGGCGAACACTGTTCCGATGCCTTTTACCGAGGTTTATACCGGCCTCGAGCAGAAGATCATCGACGGGCAGGAAAATCCCTTCTCGGTGATCGAGACCAGCAAGCTCTATGAAGTACAAAAATATCTGACAGTCACCAACCATATCTATAACCCTCAGTCCGTGCTGATGAGCAAAAAGAAATGGGATGCGTTGACCAAGGATGAGCAAGAACTGCTGATGTCGACGGCTGCGGAAGCCACGAAATGGCAGCGTGAAAATGCACGCAAACTTGCCGACCAGTCGCTGAATGCGCTGAAAAAATCCTTGCAGGTCACCGTTCTGGCGCCGGAAGAGATTGCCAAGATTCGGGCCAAGATCAAACCCGTGCTTGACAAGTACAGCGCCACTGCCGGACCGGAACTGGTCAAGGAATTGCAGACTGAGCTCGATAAAGGCCGCGCCAAGAAGTAATCAACACTCTTAATTATTCGGCAAGCCGCCTGAGCCGTTTTCGGACAGGCGGCTTTTTTGTATGTCAGTTTCCGCCAATGGGTGATCTTCACGCGACACGTTGGGAACAAAAATAGCGCGTGAATGCCAAACAGCCGGTCTCTAAAAGGGAGTGTTCATGTCAGTTGCTTCACCACTAAAACTCGGTGTGCTCGGTTGCGCGAACATTGCAAAACAATTCGTGCGCGATGTTGCAGGCAGTTCGATTGTTCAGATTCAGACGGTTGCCAGCCGCGACGCGGCCAAAGCCAGGGAGTTTGCGGAGAAGTTTGGTCTGCCCGAATACTTTGACAGCTACGAAGCGCTGCTCCGTGATCCTCAGATCGAGGCCGTCTATGTGCCGCTGCCGAACAGTCTGCATGCGGAATGGGCGATCAAGGCGGCCGAGGCGGGCAAACATGTCCTGTGCGAGAAGCCGCTGGCGCTGAACCGTGAAGAGGCCGCAGCGATGTTCGATGCCGGGCGGCGCAACGGTGTGTTTTTGCTCGAAGCCTATCCTTTCTACTTCCAGCCGCAGATTCGCGAGATGGCGTCTTTGCTGAATGAAGGCGTTATCGGCGAAGTGCGCAGCGTTCAGGCATCCTTCGGCTTTACCCTGCTTTCGCCGGACGGCAACATCCGCATGAGTCCGGAGATGGGCGGGGGCGCGCTATTGGATGCCGGCAGCTATCCGGTGGCCCTGATCCGGCTGGTGATGGGCGAAGCGCCGGTCAAGGTAATGGCAAAGTCCTCGTGGGTTGATTCCGGCGTCGATATCAGCACGGTGGCGACGCTTTTTTACGCGGATGGTCGGCGCGCCCAGGTTTCCTGCGCCATGAATGCAGCCAATCACCGGCGGGCAACCATCGTTGGCAGCCAGGGCGTCATCGAAACGGAATATCTGAACCATACGGCCGCTCAGCCGGGCGACAACCCCTACGGTTATTTGCCAAGCCAGCTGCGGATGCGACGCGGCATTGCCTTCAATATTCCGTTTGAGGAAATTCAGGCAGCAACGGGGAGCGGCTTCCTGTTCGCGGCAGAAGCGTTTGCAAAGCTTGTTCGGGAAAACGACACCGCCAGCTTCGAACGCGCCGCCCAAACGAGTATCGATATCGCGGCAACTTTGGAGGCGATTTCGCGGAGCGCAAAATCGTCATCTGAGGATTGCGTCTCTATTTATCCAGGATCTTCTAACGGCAAGTGACCGACATGACGACTCAGCTCGATCAGCTTTTCTCGACCTCGTATCTCTTCGGCGGCAACGCGCCGTTCATCGAGGAACTCTACGAAAACTATCTCGGCGACCCCACTTCGGTGCCTGATGAATGGCGGGCCTATTTCGACAAGCTCGCCCAGTTGCCCGCGCCCGTCGCGCGCGATGTGCCGCACCAGCCGGTGATTCACGCCTTTGCCGAACAGGCGAAGCAGGGCGGCTACCGGGCAGTCGCCGCCCAACCGGTGAACGACAAGAAACAGGTGCGCGTGCTGCAGATGATCCGGGCCTACCGGACGCTCGGCGTGCGCTGGGCCGACCTCGATCCGCTCAAGCGGCAAACGCGGCCGAAAATTAACGAGCTTGAGCCGTCGTTCTATGGTTTTTCCGATGCCGACGCCAACGCGGTGTTCAACGTCGGCTCCTTCCTCGGCGTGCCGGAACACTCCAGCTTCGGCCAGATTCTCGACGCCCTGCGGGAAACCTACTGCGGCTCGATCGGTGTCGAGTACATGTACATCAATACCATCACCGAAGGGCGCTGGCTGCAGGCGCGGCTGGAACCGATCCGCGCCAAGGCGACCTATATGCCGGCGCAGAAGCTGCGCTTTCTGGAACGGCTGACTGCCGCCGAGACGCTGGAGCGTTACCTGCACACGCGTTACGTCGGCCAGAAGCGTTTCTCGCTCGAAGGCGGCGAATCGCTGATCGTGGCGCTCGATGAGTTGGTCAACGTTGCCGGCGGCGCCGGAGTCGATGACATCGTGATCGGTATGGCGCACCGCGGTCGTCTGAACGTGCTGGTCAATACGCTGGGCAAGGAACCCTCAATGCTGTTCGAGGAGTTCGAAGGCAAAAAGGCGCAGGAACTTGCGTCTGGCGACGTCAAATACCACCTTGGTTACTCCTCTTCCGTGTCGACGCCGGGCGGCCCGTGCCAGCTGACGCTCGCGTTCAATCCGTCGCATCTGGAAATCGTCAATCCGGTCGTCGCCGGTGCCGTTTATTCCCGCCAACACCGACGCGGCGAAGGCGCGCAGGAAAAAGTATTGCCGGTCCTCATCCACGGCGACGCCGCCGTGGCCGGTCAGGGCGTCAATCAGGAGATGCTCAACTTCGCGCAAACGCGCGGCTACGGGACCGGCGGCACGGTGCACATCGTCGTCAATAACCAGATCGGCTTTACGACGTCCGACCCGCGCGATCTGCGCTCCTCGCTCTACTGCACCGACGTGTTCAAGATGGCCGAGGCGCCGATCTTCCACGTCAATGGTGACGACCCGGAAGCCGTGGCGCTGGCCATCCGCCTTGCTTTCGAGTTCCGGCAGGAATTCAAGAAGGACACCGTTGTCGATATCGTCTGCTTCCGCCGCTTGGGTCACAACGAGCAGGACGAGCCGATGGTCACGCAGCCCTCGATGTACCGCCGCATCGCCGAGCATCCCGGCACGCGCAAGCTGTACGCCGACCGGCTGGTGGCCGAGGGCGTACTTCCGGCAAGCGGCCCCGACGACATGATCGAAAGCTACCGCGATCACCTCGACCGCGGCGAACTGCTCTACAACCCGGTGCTCGCCGGCTACACGAACCCGTTGCTGATCGACTGGACGCCGTTCCTGCCCAAGAAATACATCGAGAACTGCGATACGACGGTGCCGTTGAAGGAGATCAAGCGCCTGGCCGAGCGCCTGACGGCGATTCCGGACGATTTCACGCTGCACAGCCGCGTGCGCAAGATCATCGACGACCGCCGCCGGATGGGACAGGGTGACCTCTCCTTCGATTGGGGAATGGCCGAGAACCTCGCCTATGCCTCGCTGCTCGTTTCCGGGCACGGCGTGCGCCTGTCGGGCGAGGATGTGTGTCGCGGCACCTTCTTCCATCGGCACGCTTCGGTGCACGATCAGGGTTGCGATATTTACGAGCACCGCGTCCATTACCCGCTGGCCCATTTGCAGGAGAAGCAGGCGTCGTTCCAGTGCTTCGATTCAGTGTTGTCGGAAGAAGCCGTGCTCGCCTTCGAATACGGCTACGCGACCTCGAACCCGTTCGATCTGGTTGTCTGGGAAGCGCAGTTCGGCGACTTTGCCAATACCGCGCAGGTGGTGATCGACCAGTTCATCGCCTCGGGCGAAACAAAGTGGGGCAAGGCGTGTGGGCTTGTGCTGCTGCTGCCGCATGGTTACGAAGGGCAGGGGCCGGAACACTCGTCGGCGCGCATCGAGCGTTTCATGCAGCTTTGCGCCGAGATGAACATGGAAGTCTGCCAGCCGACGACGCCGGCGCAGGTCTTCCACATGCTGCGCCGGCAGGCCATCCGCAAGCAGCGCAAGCCGCTGATCGTCTTCACGCCGAAATCGCTGCTGCGCCACAAGGACGCCGTGTCGACGCTTGACGAGCTGGCCAAGGGGCGCTTCCAGCCGCTGATCGGCGAAGTCGATCCGATCGACCCGAAGAAGGTGACGCGCCTCGTCTTCTGCTCCGGCAAGATCTACTTCGATCTCTTGGCGGCCCGTCGCGAGAAGAACATCGACCACATCACGATTGCGCGGATCGAGCAACTTTACCCGTTCCCGCAAAAGGCGTTCGACGAGGAACTGGCCAAATACCCGAACGCCACCGAAATCCTCTGGTGCCAGGATGAGCCGCGCAATCAGGGCGCCTGGTACTGGATCGCCTCGCGCCAACACCTCGACCGGTCGTTGAAGAAAAACCAGCACCTGTTGCTGGTTTCGCGCCCCGCGTCGCCCTCGCCGGCGGTAGGCTATCTGAGCAAACACAACGCGCAAAAGAAAGCGCTGATCGAGTCCGCTCTGGGTGCCATCGGACCGTACAAACCCGCTTAATCGGAGTCACTGATCATGCTGATCGACGTCAAAGTTCCCCAACTCTCGGAGTCCATCGCCGAAGCCACCCTGCTGTCCTGGTACCGGAAAGCTGGCGAGGCCGTCAAACGCAACGAGAACCTGATCGACATCGAAACCGACAAGGTCGTGCTCGAACTGCCGGCGCCGGCGAACGGCGTGCTGGTTGAAATCATCAAGGCCAACGGCGCGACCGTCGTGGCCGAGGAGGTGATCGCCCGCATCGATACAGACGCGACGGCCACCGAATCGCCCAGCGCCGAATCTGCGGCGCCGGTTGCCAAGTCCACGCCGCAGCCAAGTGCAGCACCTGCTCCGGCTGTGCCGGACGCCAAAGGCGTCGCCATGCCGGCGGCGCGCAAGATCCTCGATGAAAAGGGGATTGCCGTGGATGAGGTGCCCGGCACCGGTCGCGGCGGGCGGGTGACCAAGGCCGATGCGCTGGCGGCCGTCAAACCAGCCGCAGCGCCGGCGACCGTTGCTGCTCCGGCGACGGTAGCGGCTGTTTCGCCAACGCTGCCGCCAGCGCCCCCGGTGCCCGTGCCGCTGGCCAACCGTCCGGAGCAGCGCGTGCCGATGTCCCGCCTGCGCGCCCGCGTCGCCGAACGGCTCATCCAGTCGCAATCGACCAACGCCATCCTGACCACTTTCAACGAGGTCAACATGGCGCCGGTGATGGAGCTGCGCAAGCTGTACGGCGAGAAGTTCGAGAAGGCACACGGCGTGCGCCTCGGCTTCATGGCCTTCTTCGTCAAGGCCGCCGTGGCCGCGCTGCAGAAATACCCGATCCTCAACGCCTCGGTCGACGGCAACGACATCGTCTATCACGGCTATATCGACATCGGCGTGGCCGTCGGCAGTCCGCGCGGTCTGGTCGTGCCGATCCTGCGCGATGCCGACCAGATGAGCTTTGCCGACATCGAGAAGAAGATCGCTGAATTCGGGCAGAAGGCCAAGGACGGCAAGCTGTCGATGGAAGACCTTGCCGGCGGCACGTTCTCGATTTCGAACGGCGGCGTGTTCGGCTCGATGCTGTCGACGCCGATCATCAACCCGCCGCAATCGGCGATCCTCGGCGTGCATGCGACCAAGGACCGGCCGGTCGTCGAAGACGGCCAGATCGTCATCCGCCCGATGAACTACCTGGCGATGTCCTACGACCACCGCATCATCGACGGCCGCGAAGCCGTCCTCGGCCTGGTCGCCATGAAGGAAGCGCTGGAAGATCCGACTCGTCTGCTGCTCGGCGTTTAATGAAAAAAATGCAAACCACCAAGGCACCAAGAACACAAAGTTGCACCAAGTATTTCTTGGTGAATCTTGGTGCCCTTGGTGTCTTGGTGGTGAAGATTTAGGAGTTTGTATGGCAAAGAATTTTGATGTGCTGGTCATCGGTGGTGGTCCCGGCGGCTACGTGGGTGCTATCCGTGCGGCCCAGCTCGGCTTTTCGGTCGCTTGTTGCGAGTCCAATCCCTATGCTGATCCGAAGGGCGAGCCGCGTCTGGGCGGCACCTGTCTGAACGTGGGGTGCATCCCGTCGAAGGCGCTGCTCCATACCTCGCACCTGTTTGCCGAAGCCGCGCATGGTTTCGCCGCGCAAGGGATTCTCGTTGATACGCCGAAAATCGACGTGCCGACGATGGTCAAGCGCAAGAACACGATCGTCGGCCAGCTCACTACCGGCATCAAGGGGCTGTTCAAGAAGAACAAGGTCACGCTGCTCAACGGCCACGGCGCCTTCGTCGGCCAGACGGAGAACGGCTGGCAGGTGAAGGTGGGCGAGGAGGTGGTCGAGGCCAAACAGGTCCTCGTCGCCACCGGCTCGCGGGCGCGGCATTTGCCCGGCGTGCCGGTCGACAACGTCCGCGTTTGCGACAACGTTGGGGCGCTCGACATCGACGCCGTGCCCAAGAAGCTGGCGATCATCGGTGCCGGTGTGATCGGCCTCGAAATGGGCAGCGTCTGGAGCCGTCTCGGCGCCGAAGTGGCGATCCTCGAAGCCTTGCCTGATTTTCTCGGCGCGGCCGATACCGACGTCGCCAAGGAAGCCGCCAAGGTGTTCGCCAAGCAGGGGTTGGCGATCGAACTCGGCGTCAGCATAGGCGAAGTCAAGACGACCAAGAAGGGCGTTTCGGTGGCTTACACCGCCAAGGACGGCGCGGCAAAACAACTGGAGGCCGACCGATTGATCGTTTCGATCGGGCGCGTGCCGAATACCGAGGGCCTCAATGCCGAGACTGTCGGGCTGCAAATCGACGAACGTGGCCGCATCGCCGTTGACGACCACTGCCGCACCAACCTGCCGGGTGTCTGGGCGGTCGGCGACGTCGTGCGCGGCCCGATGCTGGCGCACAAGGCGATGGAAGAAGCGGTGATGGTCGCTGAACTGATGGCCGGTCAGGCCGGGCATTGCAACTTCGACACGATCCCTTGGGTGCTCTACACCAGCCCCGAAATCGCTTGGGTTGGCAAGACCGAGCAGCAGCTCAAGGAAGAGGGTGTGGCCTACAAGGTCGGCAAGATTCCGTTCGCCGCCAACGGCCGGGCGCTCGGCGTTGGCGAGACGACCGGTTTCGTCAAGATGTTGGCCGATGCGGCGACCGACCGCATCCTCGGCGTGCACATCATCGGCGCGAACGCCTCCGAGCTGATTTCAGAAGGCGTCGTCGCCATGGAATTCGGCGCCGCGAGCGAGGATCTCGCCCGTATCTGCCATGCCCATCCGACGCTGTCGGAAGTTGTGCACGAAGCCGCGCTGGCCTGCGACAAGCGGCCGCTGCATTTTTGATGAAGTGCTGATTTAGGCCAGATTCGTCATTCCGGCGAACGCCGGAATCCACAAAATCAACGAACTGGACCCCGGCTTTCGCCGGGGTGACGAATACTTCAGCGTTCCCTTAAGTTGCTCGATTCGGTTACCGTTCGGGCAATTCCCGTGGCGCCGGCCCCGTGTAGGTATAAGGGATTTCCTTCGGCAGCGGCCCCTTGATGCGCACTCCTGCCTGCTTCTGTTCCCAGGCATGCGCTAAGAGGCCGACCGACCGGGCAAGGATGAAAATCCCCCGTCCGAGTTCGGGCGGGAAGCCGAGTTCGCAGAAGATGGCGGCGGTGACGCCGTCGATGTTCATCGGGATCGTGCGGCCTTTTTTCTCCTTGAGCACCACTTCCACGGCGCGGCCAATGGCGGCGAAGCGACCGGAGATCGTGCCGTCGGCAACGGCCTTGTCGACCAGCGAAAACAGCGGCGCGACGCGCGGGTCGATCGGATGCCAGCGGTGGCCAAAGCCCGGCATGTATTTCTCGCTGCGCGCCAGCACCGCGGCCGTTGCGGCCAGCAGGTCGCCATCCGCCCCGGCTTCGGCATCGATTTCGTTGTAAATCTCCATGCACCGTTGCGCCGGCCCGCCGTGAATGTCGTCGAGCGCGTTGATGGCCGAAGCCAGGGCGCCATTGACCGGCAAGCCGCACGTCACCGCCATGCGGGCGATGGCGCACGAGGGAGCCTGCGGCCCGTGGTCAACGCAGGGAACCATCGCTGCTTCGAGGAGTTGCGCCTGGGCGCGCGACGGCAAATCGCCTTTCAACATCAGCCAGATCATCTCGGGGAAGCTGACCTTGCCAATCAGATCCTGAATGGCATAGCCGCGAATACCGATTGCGCCTCGCTGAACGTCGATGATGCTCGTCGACCACCAGTCCGACGCCGCCTTCACTTTTTCTTCATTGGTCATTTGACTCATGATGCGTAACTCCTTTTGAAACAGCAGGGGAAAGACAACGCTGGTAATCAGACAGCGAAAAACGCGAACCACCAAGGCACCAAGACACCAAGAGAGCACCAAGTAAAAGCTCTGTTTTCTTGGTGAATCTTTGTGCTCTTGGTGTCTTGGTGGTGAAGCATTTGTCTGCCCCGTTTTTGACCTGTCAGGCCTTCTTCGCCTTGGCGGCCGATACGGCGGCGCGCAGGGCCAGCGTGTAGCTGTCGACGCCGAAGCCGCAGATCGAGCCATTGACGATTTCGCCGAAGCACGAGTAGTGGCGGAACTTCTCGCGGGAATGGATGTTCGACATGTGCAGTTCGACGATCGGGCAGGTCAGGATGGCCAGTGCGTCGCGGATGCCGTAGCTGTAGTGCGTCCAGGCGCCGGCGTTGATCAGCACGGCGTCGACACCGTCGAGGAAGCCCTGGTGAATGCGCAGGCACATCGCGCCTTCGTCGTTGGTCTGGAAGCTCTCGATTTCGCAACCGAGTTCCTCGCCGACTTCACGCAGCGTGGCGTCGATTTCGTCGAGCGTGATCGTGCCGTATTGCTTCGGGTCGCGTTTGCCGAACATGTTGTGGTTGATCCCGTGCAGCATCAGAACTTTCATGATTTCACTCCTTTGAAAAAATTAAACAGACGATCAAGAAACACTATTCAAACGTCCCGCTCAAACCAGCGGAACCGTCAGGGTGGCAATCATCGGTGCGGTTTCCGGGCGCACGCTGCGCCACCACTCGAAGGCTTCGGCGGCCTGCTCGACGAGCATGCCGACGCCGTCGGCGAGTTTTTGTGCACCCGCGCCTTGGGCCAACCGCAGGAACGGTGTCAGCCCCTTGCCGTAAGCCAGTTCATAGGCCAGACATCCCGGCTTGAAGACGCCGGTATGCACCGGCGGCAACTCGCCGCGCAGGCTGGCCGAGGTGGCGTTGATGACCATGTCGAACTGAACGGACAAGTCGCCGAGTTCGGGATACGCGCAGAATGAAAAATCGGTATCGCCGGCATAGGGAGAAAATTGCTCGAACAATTCCTTGGCCTTGCTGACGGTCCGGTTGACCAGCACCAACTGGGCGGGCTTCTCCTTGAGGAACGGCAGCATCGCGCCGCGCGCGGCCCCACCGGCGCCGAGCAGCAGGACGCGCTTGCCGCGCATCGGGTAGCCGAGGTTATGCACGATGTCGCGGGTCAGGCCGATGCCGTCGAAGTTCTGCGCGTACACCTTGCCGTCGGCGAACTTCAGCGCATTGACGGCGCCGGCGAGCTGCGCCTGTTCGGTCAGGTCGGTCGCGTAGGCGAAGGCGTCGAGCTTGAACGGCGCGGTGACGTTCATGCCGCAGCCGCCGGCCGCGCGGAACGCCTCGGCCGCTTCGCGGAAGCCGCCGAGCGAGCCTTCGATGGCCGTGTACTCGATGTCCTGGCCGGTCTGCTCGGCGAACGTCATGTGAATCAGCGGCGACTTGGTGTGGCCGATGGGGTTGCCGATCACGGCGTACTTGTCAGTCATTGTCAAAGCTCCAATTATTTCGTGGCACTCTCGGTGATTTCTGCGACGGCCGCTTCGGCGTACAAAACGCCATCGCGGACCAGTGCATCGATTTCCGACGAGCTGTAGCCCAAACGGGCGGCAATGGCGCGGTTATGCTGGCCCAGCAACGGAGCCGCTGTCTTTAACGTGGTATCGCATTCGGAGAAGTGATACGGAAGGTTGGCCAACTGCACCTTCCCGAGCACCGGATGTTCCTGCTCGACCAGCATGCCGCGCGCTTTGATCTGCGGATCGGCAAGCACTTCTTCGATGTTCTGCACCTTGGCGGCGGGTACATCGATTTCCTCCAGCGCTGCCAGACACTCGGCGACGCGGCGCTGTGCCACCCACGGGCGCACGATCGCCAGAATTTTCAGACGGTGCGCGTTGCGCCCCGCTGCGGAATGGAGGCGGCGATCGGCCGCCAGGGCCTCGCCGCCCACCCGCTTGGCGAAGCGTTTCCAGGCCTCATCGACCTGCGCGGCGATGACCACGTAGCCGTCAGTTGCCGTGAACACACCGTAGAGCGTCGATGTCGGCAGGTCGTGCCCCGTCTGCACGGGGATTTCCTTGCCGCCGGACAGCGTGTAGCACTGCACCGCGTACTCGTGCATCGACACAAGGCTGTCGTACAACGCCATGTCGATATGCTGGCCGCGCCCGGATTTGACTCGCCCGAATAACGCGGCGCAGATGGCGCCGACGGCGTTCGCCCCGGTATGCACGTCGCCCAGCGCGATGCGCAGAAGCGGCGGCGCTTCGCCGGACGAGCCGATCATCGACATGATGCCGCTCTTGGCTTCCGCAATCAGTCCATATCCCGGGCGGTGCGAATCCGGCCCGGTGTGCCCGTAGGCCGAAATGGAGCAGTAGATGAGCCCGGGATTGATCTGCGACAGCTCTTCGTAGCCCAGCCCAAGCTTCTTGAGCGTTCCCGGCCGGTAGTTCTCGACGAAGATGTCGGCGGATGCCACCAGTTTCTGCATCAACGCGAGACCGCGCGGGTCTTTCATATCGATGCGGAGACCTTCCTTGCCCATGTTCTGCTGCAGGTAATAGCCGCTCTGTCCCTTGATGAAATAGGGATGCGCCCGGCCGGCTTCCCCTTCCGTCGGGCGCTCGACCTTGATTACTTCGGCGCCGAGCGCCGCCAGACACCGCGACACATAGGGGCCGGCCAGAAAGTGGCTGTAATCGATGACACGAATACCGGATAGCGGAAGAGGTTGGGTTTTCATGATGGACTTCTGATTTTGGCTTATGCCTTCGGACGGCACGGCACCATGACGCGATGCTCGCCCTTCTGCACGACTTCGCCGCGCTGGTTGATGAGTTCCACCGGCACGACGACGATGCCCCAGCCCGGGCGGCTTTTCGACTCGCGCGTGCTTGCCACCACAAACTCGATATGACACGTGTCGCCGATTTTGATCGGCAGAACGAAGCTCCATTCCCAGCCCAGCGACATGCCCGGCTGGAAGCAGTATTCGCTTTGTGTCTTCAGGCCGTCGGCCACCGACAGGCCGAATAGGCCGTGTGCGACGCGCGTGCCGAACGGTGTCTTTTTCGCGTATTCCTCGTCGACGTGCACCGGGGTGAAATCACCGGTCAGTTCGGCGTAGGCGTTGATGCGTGCTTCGGTGAAGGTGTAGGTCGGGCTGATGCCTTTGTCGCCCACCTTGATTTCGTCGAAATACAGTTCTTTCTTGGTCATTGCGGTCTCACTTGAAATCGTTACGGTTTCGGTTGTGGCTGGACGGCAAGCGCTTCCGCTACCGCGTTGCCATGTGCTTGGTTAATCTCGAGCATCAGGCCCTCCGGCAATTGAAGCCAGTTGCGCCCCATCGGCCCTTCCTTGATGCCCCAGCCTTGCGCCTCGCGCAGTACGGCTTCGAGGTCCTCGACCATGAGGCCGATGTGATCGAGCAGCCCGTCCGGGCGCTGAAAATCCTGATCGAGGTTGAATTGCATGCCGCCGATCGTCCAGGCTCTGATCGGTGCTTCTTCCGATCCATGCACTTCCTTCACCGTCATGCCGAGCACGTCGCGAAAGAAGCGGATGTGCCAGTCGATATCCCTGACGCGGATCGCGACATGTTCGACGTACGCTTTTTTCGTGTAGGCCATTTTTGCTTCCTCTTCTTCCTCTAGCCCGGTCAGGCCAATCTGGTTGTCACGGGTCTAAAAACAGCTCCGGCATGCGGCGCTAGGAGGTCGCCGCATAGAGTCACCGGAGCCCAAACTATCGGGCTGACTCAGCCGAACGCATTATGCTTACTTGCGGACCTTCTCGATCTCGGCGAGGAATTCCTTGGTAAAGTCGGCGCCGATCGTGGTGCTGTACTTGTCGATCACCGGCTTGACCTTGGCGCGCAGCTTGGCCACTTCGGCCGGCGTCAGTTCGCTCACTTCCATCGTCTTCTTCAGGTTGGCCAGCGCCTTGTCTTGCGAGTCACGCGAGAACTGGCGTTGCCAGACGGCGGCTTCCTTGGCCGCTTCCATGACGACCTTCTGCTCGTCGGCGTTGAGCTTGTCCCACGACTTCTTGCTCATGAAGAAGGCTTGCGGGTTGTACATGTGGTTGGTCACCGTCAGGTACTTTTGTACTTCGTAGAACTTGTTGATCTCGATTACGGAGAACGGGTTCTCCTGGCCGTCGATCATCTTTTGTTCCATGCCGGTGTAGACCTCGGTGATCGGCATCGGGACGGCGTTGGCGCCGAGCGCGGTCCAGGTGTCGATGTAGGTCGGCGACTGGACGACGCGCAGCTTCAAACCGGGGATGTCGTCTGCCGTCTTGACCGGCTTCTTGCTGTTGGTCAGCTGGCGGAAGCCAAGGTCGAAGTAGGCGAGGTTGATCATGCCCTTGGCCGGCATCAGCGCGGCCATCTTCTGGCCGACCGGGCCGTCGAGTACGGCGTCGGCTTCCTTGCCGTTGGCGAAGAGGAAGGGCAGGTCGACGATCGCGAATTCCTTGATCTGGCCCTGCAGGATGCCGGCGTTCATCGAGGTCAGGTCGATGGTGCCGCCCTGCACGGCGGAGAGGACCTGCACGTCGCCGCCGAGCACGCCGCCCGGGAATTGCTTGACGGTCATCTTGCCGCCGCTCTTCTTGGCGAGCAGTTCGCCGAATTTTTCACCGCCGGCCGGGATCGGGTGGCCTTTCGGGTTCGTCGTCGAGAAACGGAAGGAATGCTCGCGAATCTCCGCTTGCGCCCCGCCGACCATCATCATGCAGCACGCTGCGGCAACTGCCAGACCGATTTTCTTCTTCAGATGCATTTGAACCTCCTGTTGAAAAAAGACTTGAAGCATTGCGCGGAATCTCCGCATTCGATGACCGGGAAAGCCCTGTCCTGACGAATCTCGTTACTCTTGTTACGCGTGTGCGCCCCCGCGCCGTTTCGGCGTGTTGTGTTATTGGTTGCCGAAACTGACGATCCAGTTTTCGATGCCCTTGATGCAGGCGACGAGCGTCCTGTTGACCGGCGTCGGGATACCGGAACGCTCGCCCCAGCGGACGACGGCGCCGTTGATGAAATCGATCTCGGTCATCTGCCCCTTTTCCAGGCTTTGCAGCATGGAAGTCTTGAAGTCGGCGGGCAGCCCTTCGGCCGCCAGATCCCAGTAGTACTTGGGTTCTTCCGATGTCAGCCTGATGTGGTTGGCCTTGGCCACGGCGATGGCTTCGGCCACCGCCGCCACGCCGGCTTCCTCGATTTCGGGAATCTTGTACAGCCAGCCATAGGGCAGCCGCGTGATGCCGCACAGCGCGCCGGCGGCGACGTTGACCATCAGCTTGTCCCACATGGTGCCCATGATGTTGGTGCTGGCCGTGGTCAATAGATCGGCCTTGTTGAACTCGCCGACGACGGCCTGCAGGCGCGGCGTCAGCCGGCCATCGAGTTCGCCGATGTAGGTGTGCTTGCCCTTGTAGCCGGAGATGATGCGGCCCGGTTCGAGGAAAACGCCGCCGACGTAGGTCTTGCCGGCCAGTACGTGTTCGCGGCCGACGACCTCGGCGAGGATTTCCTCATGCCCCAGCCCGTTCTGGATCGACATGACCAGCGTGTCCGGGCCGACCAGATTGCGTGCCGATTCGATGGCCGCCCGCGTGGCAAACGATTTGACGAGGATGACCACGAGGTCGACCGGCTCAAGCCCGGCCGGGCTGGTGTAGGCTTTGACCTTGACGGTTTTCTCTTCGTCGCCGATGCGCATCTTCAGGCCTGCGCCGTTGATGGCATCGACGTGCGGCTGATTGCGGTCAATCAGGATCACATCCGAACCGCCCATGGCCAGCACGCCGCCGATCGAGCAACCCAAGGCGCCTGCGCCCAATATGCAAATTTTCACTTCGAGCTCCTTGCCACGTTTTTGAATGTCGTTGAACGTTGCAGTCACTCTAGTCGTCAGATTCGGTCTCTGCTATGCAATGGATACAATCAATAAAATTGCTTTTTACAATTGACGTGGGAGAGTGGCAGGGGCGGGTGTCCAACTAGGTTGCTGTACGAATTCTTGCTGAAACGGGGGGCGAACGACAACATTGCCCTGATACTGGCGGGATGGACTTCTACTTTGCTGGCCGCAACCGCTTGCAGCATTGAACTGGCGGTCAGCGACACAATTGCGGCGGGCAAAGTAGTGCCCGCCATGCTCAGCGTCCACGCCTTGATCGGGGTCGGTGAAGCACTCGTTACGCTGATTCTGGTTCGCACCCTCGATAGCAAGAATGCTACGACAAACCAATGCAAACACGCCGCGCCATTCCTGGGCGCATTGCTGACCGCTACGCTGTTGAGCCCATTTGCCTGCACCTATCCAGACGGTCTGGAATGGGTGGCCGGGCAATATGGCTTCTTGAAAGAAGGAGCCCCGTTGTTCATTGCGCCGCTGCCTGACTACACGCTTCCTGCTTTGGGAGAAGGGGCTATTTCCACTGCACTTTCCGGTTTGGCTGGCGTAATACTGGTCGGCGTATTCGGAGCGATTCTGGTCAGACTGCTGCAACAATCCGCGCCACAACGACTCGCTATTGTTCCGGCCCGATGAAGTAGAAAGTTGCGGTCATACCGGCGAAGGCCGGTATCCCGTGTCGGAGAGCCATCGCCGACTGGACCCCGGCGTTCGCCGGGGTGACGAATTCAAACATCAACGGGCCGGATCAATAAGCAATGTTGCATTTGTTGCTGGCTGGCGTCCTGACCAATGCATACGGCCCGGAGGTCAGTTGCTCGCGCAGGAACTCCACGTCGCCCCGGAGCTTCAACACTTATGCCGACTAAACCGACGCCGCTTTGGTTGATTACTTCAAAGCCGCTTGGATAAGCGAGGAAAGTGGTGTTGTCGCTCGACCAATCAAAGCGCTGAGTTGGCGTTTGTCATCAAACAGCCCCCCTTTGGAGGCACCAACATCCGAGCCCGCCAGAACCCCGGCGAGCGGCTCTGGCAATCCAGCGCCAACCAATGCGGCCTTGAACTCGGCTTCCGGCAGATTGACATATGGAATCTGTTTGCCTGACTGACGGCTCAATTCAGCAGCAAATTCTGCCAGCGTATAGGACTCCTCGCCGGCGAGTTCATATACCTTGCCAGTTTGTCCGGCACTGGTAAGCACAACGGCGGCGGCCTCCGCATAATCAGCACGTGCGGCAGAGGCGATGCGGCCTTCGCCTGCGCTGCCAATGAATGCTCCATGTTGCAGAGCGGGCTGGATGCTCGCCAGATAATTCTCCGTATACCAACCGTTGCGCAGCAACACGAACGGGACACCCGACAGCCTGAGATAGGCTTCGGTTTCTTTGTGTTCCCCGGCCAAGAACAGAGGCGACGTGTCGACGTGCAGCAAGCTCGTATAGGCCAGCAGAGCGACGCCCGCCTTCTTGGCGGCATCGATGACATTCTTGTGTTGAGCAAGACGTTGCCCGACTTCACTCGATGAAATCAGCAATACCTTTTCAGCGCCCTGAAACGCCGTTTCGAGAGATGCCGGGTTTGAATAATCCGCTTTTCGGATTTGCACCCCCAAAGCCGCGAGATCGGAAACGCGCTCGGGATTACGTACAGTGGCGGCGATTTGCGATGCAGGAACCTTGGCCAGCAAAGACTTGATAACGAGACGGCCGAGTTGGCCGGAAGCTCCGGTAATAACAATCATGGTAAATGCTCCTGTGTGATGTATTGAAGGAGCGCCTACATTATCGCTTATACTTACTTCTCGTAAGTACGCACTTAAAGGTTAGTGTATGCAATCAAAGTCAACCGACAAATCCGCAGACATGCCTGTCACGCTTACAGAGCAGTTTTTACGTGGGAATCTGTTTGCCGAGGCCTGTCCGTCGCGTGAAGTTCTGAAGCACGTGACCAGTCGCTGGGGGGTATTAGTCCTCGTAGCGCTGCTGACCGGGACACATCGTTTCAGTGATCTACGGCGCAAGATTGGCGGTGTCAGCGAAAAGATGCTCGCGCAGACGCTGCAATGGCTTGAAACGGATGGTTTTGTGCTGCGCGTGTCTTATCCGGTCATCCCGCCTCGTGTGGAATACTCGTTAACTCCACTCGGGAATGAAGTGGGACTTCTAGTTCGTGATCTCGCAGATTGGATTGAAGTTAAGTTGCCGGCAATCCTGCAGGCAAGAACGGAGAAGAGCGATGCGTTACAGACGGTACCCGGTGTGGTAACGCATCGACTTCGTTAGTAGGGAAACAATAGATCGATATCCCGAAGCGACAGTAACGACTGCTTTTGATCCCGCTCCGAACGTTATTGATCCGGCCCGTTGATGTTTGAATTCGTCACCCCGGCGAACGCCGGGGTACAGTCGGCGATGGCTCTCCGACACGGGATACCGGCCTTCGCCGGTATGACGACAACTTTCTACTTCATCGGTCCGGAACAATAAGAACGCGCGGTGCGATCCAAGCGGTGTTTGCAGATCGAAGGTGTGGCCTTCAGCCAATTGTTCTTTTTCAAACGTGAATTCACTATTCACGCCCTGCGTGTCGCGTGGCTTGCGTGACAATTGAATAATGAGCGCTTCCCACAGGAGGCGCGTATGCAAAAAAACAGGAATAAAACGCTGGTCGTGGCCGCTGGCGCATTGCTCTGTACGTTTGTCGGAGGATGCGCTGGGCGACCGCCCGCCGGCGCCGGCGCCGAACCGGCCGTGCCGCAACTCACGGTGGCGTCTGGTGCGGTGCGTGAGAAATGTGCCGAATTGCTAGATTTCTCGCACACCAGCCTGCGTATGCTTTCCGCCGAGACGATCCCGCACGGCAAGCAGGTCAGCATCGACGGCGTGGCCTACCAATTGCCCGAGCACTGCTACGTGCGCGGGCGCATGAACGAGCGCACGAGTCCTGTCGACGGGCAAGGCTATGCCATCCGTTTCGAGATGAGCTTGCCGAAGGACTGGAACGGCCGCCTGTTTTTCCAGCCTAACGGTGGCGTGGAGGGCTCGTTGGCCGTACCGATGGTTCAGGCCTACGGACGAACGCTGGGCGGCAGTCCCGTCGATACGGCGTTGCAGCGCGGCTTTGCCGTGGTCACGACTGATTCCGGGCATGACGGTAGTGCCAATACTTCCGTCGCTCCCGCCATCCGGCAGCAAGTGTTCGGGATCGATCCGCAGGCGCGCACGGAAAACGCCCACGGCTACGTAGCTGTCGTGACGCCGATGGCCAAAAAGTTGATCGCAGCGGCCTACGGAAAAGCGCCAGATCGCTCGTACATGGTCGGCACCTCAAACGGCGGGCGTGTCGGCATGGTTACGGCGGCGCGCTATCCGGCGTTGTTCGACGGTATCGTTTCCGGTCCGCCGGCGTTCAACCTGCCGAAAGCGGTGCTGGCCGCGATCTGGAATGCGCAGGCGATGGCAGCCATTGCGCCGCTCGTTGATGGCAAGGCCGATATCTCGCGCAGTTTTTCCCAAGCGGACATGGACCTCGTCGCCAACAGGGTTCTGGAGCGCTGCGATGCTCTCGATGGACTCGACGATGGTCTGGTGTTCGACATCCAAGCGTGTCGTCAGGCTTTTTCGTTGAAGGACGATGTGCCGACCTGCTCGTCGGCGCTGGAAACCAATTGCCTGACGGCGGCGAAGAAAAACACGCTCGACAAAATGATGCAGGGGCCGAAAGACCGGCACGGGAACGCGCTTTACGCCGAATGGCCATTCGACCCCGGCATGCGAGCGCTTGGCTGGCGGCAATGGCAGATGGGCGATTTTGCGAATGCCCAGGGCCCGGCATCCGCCAGCAATCCGACCAGCCGGATCATGACGCTGACCGGCCCGGGGATGGCGTTCATGTTTTCGAATCCGCCGCAATCTCCGGATGTTCTTACCGGTCAGGGGACAACGATCTTCGACTACGTCATGGGTTTTCGCATGAATGGCGAAGGCGCCGATGCGCTGAAAATCTTTGCCACGGGCAACGGCTACGCGGAGGCGCCCTATGACGAATACACGCCGCCGCACCCAGACGATCTGGCGGCATTTCGTCAGCGCGGCGCAAAGATGATTGTTTATCACGGCACCGCCGATCCGGTTTTCTCGGTCAATGACACGATCCGCTGGTACGAGGCGCTGGCAAAAAATCACCGTAATCGGGCGGAATTCGTCCGGCTGTTCGTTGTTCCCGGCATGCTGCATTCCTATGGTGGGCCGGCGGCTGACAAGTTCGACATGGTGACCGCCATCGTCGATTGGGTTGAGAAAGGCATCGCCCCGCAACGCATCGTGGCTTCTACTCGACCGGTCAGAGAAAACAGCGAAACCAATCCTACGTGGCCCGAAGGTAGGACGCGCCCACTCTGTCCGTATCCGCAGATTGCGCGCTACCTCGGCGAAGGCTCTATCGAGACGGAAACCAGTTTCGTCTGCTTATGATCGGGCTCGGTCTGAAATCAGCTCTGTTCGACCTTGGGCTTGACCAGCGCGTACGGCCCCGAGGTCAGTTGCTCGCGCAGGAACTCCACGCAAACGCGGAGTTTCAGCGAATCGGAAAGGCGAGTCCGGCACACCGCCCACACGTCGGCGGGCTGGAAGTAGTCGGGAAGGATGTGCACCAATTCCCCGTTCGCCAGGCTGTCGGCGACGTCGCGATCCGAGACGAGAAAAATGCCCTGTCCGGCGTGTGCCCAGACGCGGGCGACATCACCGTTGTTCGTCGACATCGAGCCGGTGGCCTTCACGGTTTCGAGGCCGTTCGGCCCATCGAGCCGCCAGACGCCGAATGCCTGATCGCGCTCCCGGAGGACCAGACAGGCGTGTTGTGACAGCTCGTTGAGCGATTTCGGGACCCCGCGCTTTTCGAGATAGGAAGGCGCGGCGCACAGGATGCGCCGGGACTCGACGATGCGGTGCGCGAACAAATGCGGTTCGGTCACAGTGCCGATGCGAATATCGATATCGATGCCGTCGCGGATCAGGTCGACCGGGCGGTCGATCGCCTCCAGCCAGATTTCCAGTCCCGGGTGACGCTGCTCCAGTTCTGACAGCAGCGGCGCCAGATGCAATCGCCCGATACGGAAGTTTGAGGTGATGCGCACCATCCCCTTCGGTTCGACGTCGCGCCCGCCCACCATCTCGGTCAGGCCGTTGGCCGCTTCGAGGATCTGCTGCGCCCACTGGAAAACAGACTCGCCATCCTCGGTAATCGCCACTTGCCGGGTCGTCCGGTGAAAGAGTTTGACGCCGAGCGTTTTTTCCAGGATGGCGATGCGTTTACTGACGAAGGCCGACGATTTTCCGAGCTCGGTCGCCGTCGCCACAAAGCTCGAGCGACGCGCCGCGACGCAGAACAGACTGAGATCCGAAAGTGCAGGTAGGTTATCCACGATGTGTTGATAGTGAATCAATAAAAGTGCTAATTATGTTTCATTCGCGCCACTATACCATGGCCTCAATTTTCGAGGAGGCAACATGGAAACGAGACTGAAACGCAAAGGCACCCGTGTTAACCAGATGTCGGCCGATGAGGCCATCAACCTGATCCCGTCGGGAGCCACGGTGGCCATCTGCGGCGCCGGCGGTGGCGTGGTCGAGCCGACCGCGCTGATCAACGCGTTGGCCGACCGGTTCAAGGCTACGCAGCAACCGCGCGACCTGACCTTCTATCATTCGACGGGCATGGGCGATCGCGCCGAGCGCGGCATGTCGGTGCTGGCCCAGCCCGGGCTCGTCAAGGGTGCCGTCGGCGGCCACTGGGCGCAATCGCCGCGTCTCGCCGACATGGCACAGAACAACGAAATCGAAGCCTACAACCTGCCACAAGGCGTCATGAGCCAGCTCGTGCGCGCCGCCGCCGCTGGCCAGCCCGGCATCCTGACGCACGTCGGCCTCGGCACCTTCATCGATCCGCGCCAGACCGGCGGCAAGCTGAACGAGCGCACCAAGGATGACCTCGTCACGCTGATGAACATCGATGGCAAGGAATGCCTGTTCTACAAGACCGTACCGATCGATGTCGCCTTCATTCGCGGCACCACCGCTGACGCCGACGGCTACATCAGCATGGAAGACGAAATCTGCTACCTCGACACGCTGGCGCTGGCGCAAGCCGCGCACAACAACGGCGGCCTCGTCATCTGTCAGGTCGAGAAGGTCGTCAAGGCGCGGACGCTGCACCCGCGCACCGTCCGCATCCCCGGCTACCTCGTGGATGCGCTGGTCGTCGTCCCGGAACAGACCCAGCTCTACACCGGCACCAGCCGCTTCTTCTCCGGCGACTTCACCATGGAAGAAGGCGACGTTGTGCCGCTGCCGTTGACCGAGCGCAAGCTGGTCGCCCGTCGCGCCCTGATGGAAATCGGCCCGGGCAACGTTGGCAACGTCGGCGTCGGTATCGCTGACGGCATCGGCGTCATCGCCCGCGAAGAAGGTGTCAATGAGGACTTCACGCTCACCGTCGAAACCGGCCCGGTCGGCGGCGTCGGCGCGCAAGGCATTTTCTTCGGCGCCACCGCCAACATGCAGGCGCTGATGGAGATGCCGTCGCAGTTCGACTTCTACGACGGCGGTGGTCTCAACGCCAGCTTCCTGAGTTTTGCCGAGTTCGACCAGCAGGGCAACGTCAACGTGCACCGCTTCAACGGCAAGATCGTCGGCACCGGCGGCTTCATCAACATCTCGCAGAACAGCAAGAAAGTCGTCTTCTGCGGCACGCTGACCGCCGGCGGCCTCAAGGTCTCGTTCGCCGACGGCAAGCTGAAGATCGACAACGAAGGCAAGTTCCGCAAGCTGATCGCGAATGTGCCGGAAGTGACCTTCAACGGCGCCGACGCCGTGCGGCGCGGCCAGGAGGTCGTCTTCGTCACCGAGCGCGCCGTGTTCCGTCTGACCAACGAAGGCGTCGAACTGACCGAAGTCGCGCTGGGCGTCGATATCGAACGCGACATCCTCGCGCACATGGACTTCCAGCCGAAGATGGCGGCCAATCTCAAGACCATGGATGAGCGCATGTTCCGTCCGGAAATCATGGGCATCAAGGACGAGTGGCGCAACCGTGGTTGACTCGCGGTTGATGCCGCGCAACGCCTGTCTTGTCGTTAAAAAAACGGAGGAATTACCTATCTCGTAGCAACAGGATCCGCCCGCGCCGGTCGGGCGGATCCAGCTCTCACAACTAGAACCGGCAATACACTCATGTCTTAAGGAGAAGGATGATGGTCAAACGGATTTCGCCATTGCTTGCTGCATTGATTGTTCCGGGCGTCATGTATTTCTCGGCGATCGGCAACGCTTCCGCACAGGTCAATACCCACCTGTTCAGAATCTCTGCGGCCAACAGTGAAACCCACCCGCAAAACCAGGGGGGATTCAAATTTGCCGAACTGCTCGAAAAGAAGAGCGGCGGCAAGATGAAGGCCAAGATGTTCTCGAACGGCGCGCTCGGTAACGATGGTCAGAGCATGGCGGCCTTGCAGGGTGGATCGCTGGACATGATGATCGGCACGCTCAACAACTTTGGCGGTACCGTCAAGGAAACGCTGGCGCTTGAATTCCCGTTCCTGTTCAAGTCGGCGGACGAAGCTGACTTCATCATGGACGGCCCGATCGGCAAGAAGATCAAGGACAAGATGGCCGAGAAGGGCATCGTCGACCTCGCCTTCTTCGAACTCGGATTCCGCCACTTCCATACGCGCAAGGGTGCGCCGATCAAGACAGCCGACGACTTCAATGGCAAGAAGCTGCGCGTGCAAACGACGGCGGTGTATATCGATCTCGTCAACGGACTGGGCGCCAATGCCGTTCCGATGGGCTTCAACGAAACCTATACCGCGCTTGAGCAAGGCACGATCGACGGCATGTCGAACCCGCTGATCAACATGGTGGATGGCAAGTTCTACGAAGTCAGCCCGAACCTGGCGATTACCAATCACGTTTATCAGCCGTCCTTCCTCGGCATGAGCAAGCGGCTCTACGACAAGCTGACCGCCGATGAAAGGAAGATCATCGAGGAAGCGGCCACCGAAGCCGGGGTTTATCAACGCAAGCTGTCGCGCGACGTGGCTGCCAAGTCACTCGACCAGTTGAAGGCCAAGGGCGTGACCGTCACCGTTCTGCCGCCCGCCGAACTGGACAAGATGCGTGACCGTCTGAAGCCCGTCATCGAGAAGCACACCCAGCAGATCGGTCCGGAGTTTGTCGGCGAAATGATGTCCGAACTGCAGAAATATCGCAGCGCGCACAAGTAAGCTCGGGCGCCAATCGCAGGAAAAACCGGCTCCGGCCGGTTTTCGCTTTATCGGGACGGGTTTCAGGAAAGCTGCGGCATCGTTATCATGCTTTGAGCACCCCGCGTAATCACAGAGACCTGTTGTCCGCCGATCCGAATGGTAAAAAAAAGTACGCCTCCGCTGCCGTTGCTCGATGCCAACCTCCTGCTCCTGTTCGAGTTGCTTTACGACACGCGCAGCGTGACGCGCGCCGCCGAACACCTCGGACTGGCGCAGCCGACGGTGAGCATCTGGCTTGCCAAGCTCCGGCAGCAGCTCAACGATCCGCTGTTTGTCCGCACGCCGTCCGGCATGCTGCCGACGCCGGAGGCCGATGCGCTCATCGGGAC
The DNA here is from genome assembly GCF_009469695.1 of Propionivibrio limicola. GTDB lineage: Bacteria > Pseudomonadota > Gammaproteobacteria > Burkholderiales > Rhodocyclaceae > Propionivibrio > Propionivibrio limicola. Next base: position 223,783 of record NZ_SSSR01000001.1, on the reverse strand, counting down.
GGTGCGGCAGGCCATCGATTCGCTGCGTTTTCTCGCCCAGCGCGAATCCCGCTTCGATCCGGCGACTAGCGAACGGCGCTTCCGTATCTGCATGACTGACGCGAGCCACATCACCTTGCTGCCGCAACTTTTGGCGCACATGCAGTCGGTGGCCCCGAATGTCCGTCTCGGCGCCGAACGGATCGACGACCGGATCGCCCAGCGTCTGGAATCAGGCGAGGCCGATCTGGCGGTGGGCTTGATTCCGGAGCTGGGGGCTGGCTTTTACCAGCAGAGCCTGTTCAACCAGGACTGGGTGTGTCTGGTGAATCCGAACCATCCGCGCATTACCGATGCGCTTGGCGAGGCGGCGTATCAGCAGGAGAAACACGTCACGATTGTTTCCGGCACGGGCCATCACCTGCTCGATGCCAGCCTGGAGCGGCATCATCTCGACCGGCGTGTCGCGCTGGAACTGCCAGGCTTTCTCGGCCTGACCGCGATTATTTCCACGACCGACCTTCTCGTGACGTTGCCGCGGCAGATTGGCGAGACGCTAGCCAAGCTCGGCGGGCTGCGCGTCTTTTCCTGCCCGATTCCCATCCCGGGGTTTACGGTCAAGCAGCATTGGCACTCGCGCTATCACAACGATCCGGGAAATCGCTGGCTCCGCGGGCTATGCGCCTCCTTGTTCATGCGTGACAGAAGCGAGAGCGTTTGATAGCGGTCGTGAAGGTTCTGCTGGATTTAGAATCTAACCTTTGCGCGGTGGTTATCCCATGTTCTACGGCATTACGGACATCACGACTTTCATCCTGGGCACGATCTTTATCGTTCTTCTGCCCGGCCCGAATTCGCTTTATGTGATGACGGTGGCTTCCCGGCAGGGCGTGGCGATGGGCTATCGCGGGGCGATGGGCATTTTCATCGGCGATACGATCCTGATGGCGCTTTCGGCGATGGGTGTCGCGTCGCTATTGCATGGCATCCCGGCGCTTTTCATGGTGCTCAAGTATGCCGGGGGTGGTTATCTGGCCTGGCTTGGCGTCAGCATGTTGCGCTCGGCGTTGCGAACCTGGCGCCGTAAGGAAGAGTCTTCGACGCGGATGGAGCAGGAAGCGCTAGCCGGGAATTCTTCTCTCGTCGCCGCACGCCCATTGCGAACGGCCTTGCTCATCAGCCTGATGAACCCGAAGGCCATCCTGTTTTTCATTTCTTTCTTCATCCAGTTCGTTTCGCCCGGCTATGAACGGCCGGCGGTGTCTTTCCTGATTCTCGGCGCGATCGTCCAGACATGCAGCTTCGTCTACCTGTCCGCGCTGATTTTCGGTGGCGCGCGCCTGGCGGCCCGCTTCCGGCGTCATCGCTGGCTGTCGGCTTCGGCGACGGGCGGGGTCGGCGGGTTGTTTGTCGGCTTCGGCATCAAGCTGGCCTGCGCGACCTTGGCTTAGCGGGGGGGCTTCAGCCCTGCTTGTGCCGGCCGAGCAGGCCGTTGGCGATGCGGAAGAGGCGTGCCTGAGCGGCTTCGGGGTGCATTCCTTCGGTGAGCGGCAAGGCCAGTTCCGCCAATTCTTCGGCGCGGGCCGTCGTCAGGTTTGTTGCTCTTAACCGGTATTCGATCAAGGCCCGTTGTTCGGCCAGCGTGAGCGGGAAGGGGGGCGGTTCGCTCTGGAAGTGGTCATCCGCCAGCTTAGGAAATCTGGTCTCGTCGCGATAAACAACCACGGTGCCGGCAAGCAGGTCGCCAAGGCGCTTTGCATCGGGGGTGAGCCAGAGGCTGAACAGCCCGCAGGCATAGGCAAAGGGCAGAAAGTCGACAAAACGCAGGGTGTTGCGCGCGAATGAGGCGCCCCAGCCGACCGGGGTTCCGTCGTCGTTCAGCACGACGAGGTTCGAAAACTTCTTGCCGGGGGTTTGACCGTGCCAGAGAACCTCGAACAGCGTCGGATACAGCCATTCAAGCACAAACGCGAGCAGTGCCGCGACGCCGGCCCCGAGGCGGCCCAGATAGCCGGCCACGATCATCGCGCCGGCAAAAATCATCAGACGGATGACGAAATCGAAGAGCCAGGCGCGTACGCGAACGGCGGGGCCGGCGAGCCGCAGGCTGAGTTCGCAGCCTTCCGGCGTGGCCACTTTCCGCACCGTGTCGAGCGGTGCGCAAAGTGGTTGCGGAAGCCGCGCCGGGGCGGGCCGGATGTTGTGCAAGCCCGCCAATTCCTAGTTCCCGTGCGTGAAGATGTCCCGGTAGGAAGCGTAGGTTGAACAGAACATCGTCGGCAGCAGGGCCAGCCAGCCGAGCGCGAGCGGAATGGTGGCGACGATGGCGAGCAGGATGAACAGGATGCCGTAGATCAGGAACGGCAGCATGTTGCGCAGGCAGCCGCGGAAACTCAGCTTCATGGCCTCGAAAGCGGGCACGTCATTGAGCGCGACGAGCGCCGGCGCGAACCAGATGGACATCGCCAGCGGAATGCTGAGCGCCAGAACGACGAGTACGGCCAAGCCGACTCCGGCCGCAACACCGTTCGCGCCACCGCTCATGGCTCCGGCGAAACCGCCGCCAAAGCCGAGCGCGAAGCCGACAAGAAAGACGAGGATGAAGCCCACGAGGTAAAACACGCTGACGAGAATCAGTTGGCCGAAATTCTTCTGGAAGCCGGCGAACAGGTGGCCCAATGTCAGTTCCTCGCCCGAGTCGAGACTGCGGCAACCGAGCATCAGTCCGGCGCCGAAAACCGGCATCAGGAAAGTGGTGGCGAAGTCGCCAATGACCGGAATGAGCCCCAGCACAATGTTGATCAGCACGAGAACGACGGCGATGCCGATCCAGGTGCCGGTTGCTTCGCGGAAGAGACCCCAGCCCTCGCCCCACCACGCGGAGCCGCGACCGGCTTCGCAACGGTTCGGCTCGCTGGCCAGCGATTCGTCGACGTGTGTTTTCGGATCCTCGACGTGTGCTGTCGGCGCTTCAAATGGATTTTTGGTCCAAGCCGCGGGGATTGGCCGCTGGTTCTTATCGGAAGAATTGCTGTCAGACATGATTTCCCTCCCGTGGGTCGTGTTTGATGTTGTTGGTAAGACGGATTAAAAAAGACCGCTGCGTTTGATATCCCAGTAGCGATTGACCAAGGCGACCGGCAACTGTGCGGCTTGTGTGTCGAGCACGCTGATTCCTTGGGCCCGCAAACGGGCCTGTTGCTTCTGACGCGCCAGCGCATAGTCCATTGCGGCAGCATAACCGAGCGCCTCGTCAAAGTCACCGACCGACGTGTGCCGCAGCCGCTCCAGCCCCGTTTCGCGCAGGCTGGCGACGAGCATGAGATGATGCCGGCGCAGTTGGGCGAGCGCCGGCTGCAAGGTCGAATCATCCTCGTCGCGCAGATTGGTGAGCAGAACGACGAGCGAACGTTTGCGCAGCCGGCGGACGAGCAGGTCGCTGGCGGCCAGATAATCGGGAGTGTGCAGCGTTGGTTGCAGGTCGTAGGTGGCGTTGAGCAGCATCTGCACGGTGGCCAGCGATTTGCGCGGCGCAAAGAAACGCGGGTCGGCATGGGCGAAGGTGCCGAAACCCACCGCATCGCCCTGGCGCAGTGCGACGTACGAGAGCAGCAGCATGGCGTTGAGCGTGTGGTCAAAGTGCGACAGCGCGTCGTCGCGGCTGCGCATGCGTTGGCCGCAGTCGAGCAGAAAGACGATTTGCTGGTCGCGCTCGTCCTGGAACTCGCGCACGATCGGCTTGCGCAGGCGGGCCGTGGCTTTCCAGTCGATATGGCGCGGCGAATCGTCGCGCCGGTATTCGCGCAGTTGGTCGAAGTCGGAACCTTCGCCACGCCGGCGGCGGCGCAGGACGCCGATCTGCGCCAGCCGGTTATCGGTCGCCAGCAGGGCGTATTGGGTGATGCGGGCAAAGTTCGGGAAGACGCGGACAGTTTCCGTGTCGCCGACCTCATGTTGCGTTTGCCAGAGCCGGAGCGGTGAGTCGATTCTGATGTGCGCCGGCCGGAAGGTGTGGTCGCCGCGCTCGTCGGGTTGCAGGTGGTAAGCCGTTTCGACCCATTCGCCGGGTGTGGCCTTGAACGCCAGCGGCAGCGTCCGGGCGGCGAAGTCGTCCGGATGGCGGTCGTAAATTTGACCGCGCACTGACCCCCAGCCATCGCTTCCGTCGCGCAGCATCAGGCGCAGGCGAATCGTCTGCTCGACGCCGACGGGCCAGACTTGTGCCATCTTGCGTTCGAGCACGATCGGATTGCCCAGCCGGATGGCGCTCCACGCGTCGCCGAGGCCGAGGATCAGCAAGGCAAGGCCAGCCGATTGCCAGATTTCCAGGGCCGGTGGCAGCCAGATGGCGACAAACGATCCGGCCAGCCAGAGACCGACGACGAGTAGCAGGTGGCGGTGTGGAATCAGCATGAAAAACGCTCAAACGCCGATCAGAGGCGAGGCGCCGGCACGCTGTCGAGCAGCGAGGTGAGCAGGGCGTCGTTGGTGAAACCTTCGATTTCGGCATCCGGCGAAATCGTGACCCGGTGGCGCAGGGCGGGCAGGGCGATGCGCTTGATATCGTCGGGCGTGACGAAGGCGCGTCCTTGCAACAGGGCGGCGCCCCGGGCGGCGCGAACGAGGGCGATGCTGCCGCGCGGTCCGGCGCCGATCGAAAAACCGTTGTTTTCGCGCGTGGCGCGCACGATCTTGACCGCATAGTCGAGCACGCGCTCATCGACATCGACCAGTGCGGCGGCCATTTGCAGCGATTCGACATGCTTTGGACCGATCAGCGTGGAAATGCGGTCGACGCCGAGGTCGGCGCCGGTGTTGCGCTCGGTGACGCTACGCGTCAGGGCGGCTTCTTCACGCGCATCCGGGTAGTCGATGCGGATTTTGAGCAGGAAGCGGTCGAGCTGCGCTTCCGGCAACGGATAGGTGCCTTCCTGCTCGATCGGGTTTTGCGTGGCCAGCACCATGAACGGCTTGGGCAGCGGGCAGGCCGTTCCTTCGAGCGTGACCTGATATTCCTGCATCGCCTCGAGCAGCGCCGACTGCGTTTTGGCCGGGGCGCGGTTGATCTCGTCGGCGAGCAGCAGATTGGTGAATACTGGCCCGCGCCGGGTGACGAAGGTGTTGCTGGCCAGATCGAAGATGGAATGGCCGATTACGTCGGACGGCATCAGGTCGGGCGTGAACTGGATGCGCGCGAACTGGCCGGAAAAAGTCTTGGCCAGCGCCTTGACGAGCAGCGTCTTGCCGAGGCCCGGCACGCCTTCGAGCAGGACGTGCGCTTCGGCCAGGAGGCCGATGAGCACTTCGTCGACCACCGCCGATTGGCCGATGATGACCTTGCGCAGTTCGGCGCGCAGGGCGTTGAGCAGGGAGGTGGCTTTGGTCGTCTGTTCTTCGTTGAGCGTGTTCATGTGGGTTCCGGAAAGTCAGAGTTTGCGTTCGAGGCGCTGCAGGATGCGCATGGCCTTGGTGAAAGTGTCGGGCGTCGGCGCGGCGGCGGAGGACAGCGCAGCATTGATGTCGCGCTGGCTGTAGCCGGCGAGGCGTGCGAGCGCCCTGTGCTGTTTGGGGCGCGTCTGTCGGGCGAGCCGGGGATGCCGCAGGGCCAGCCGTTGCAGGACGGACTGGCGGACGATTTCGCGTAGATGAGCGAGTCCGCCTTCACGCCAGAGGCTGCGGCCGATGGCGTGGAGATGCTGCGCGAGGTCGCGGCGCTCATCAAGGCGCGCCTGCTGCATGCCGCCGAAGCGCGGCACGATCCGCCAGAGCCAGAGCAGGATCAGCACAATGCCGCTGATGAGGGCCATCCACGCCGATTCCGCGAGCCATTGCCACAGCGTCTGGAAATCCATGCGGGCGGCGAGGTGGATCGCGCCGCGCGGCTGGTAGTGCTGCACGAGCGCCCAGATCAGCTCGGCATGATCCTCCTTGGCGATTTGCCGGAAGTGCAGGAAATGCAGCGAATCGAAGACGGTGATCTGGCCTTTGCCCCAGGCGAGGTGAATGACGGAGCTTTCTTCCTCGCTCGGGCCGGCGCGCCACGCGGACGCGGGAGCCCGTTCGGCCTGACGGATCAGGCCGTTGCCGTGGAAAATGAGTCGGTAACGGATATTCTGGTCGGAGAGAACGACGTTGGCGACGGGCGGGTTGGCTGGCGTTTTTTTCGCTACCGGTTGTTTCTTTTCGCCTTCTGGCTGTGGCGGTGCGGGCGGCTTTTTGTAACGCGATACGCCGAGCCGTTCGAGCAGCGGGTCGGTGCCGGCCCGTTCGGCTTCGACGATGAGATAGCCGCCGGCTTCGACCCATTGCAGCAGCCGGTTGGCGCGCTGGCGGTCGATGAGCCGGTGCCGGTTGGCGGCGAGGATCAGCGTGCCGTTGGGCGTCATCGCGTCGAGCGACTTTGGCGAACGGATCCGGTCGATCGGTCGTTGCAGGTGGCTGAACAGGCGTTCGGTGGCCAGAAAGGAGTTCCGGCGCGCTTCCTTTTGCGGCGATTCCCAGTGTTTTTTCGGGACGCGTTCGAAATTCTCGAAGAACCAGAACGTCGCCAGCGTTCCGAGACCGGCGACGGCGACCAGTGCCCAGATCAGTCGTCGCATCATGCGGCCGATTTCCGTTCGCTGAAGTGCGTCGCCCAGCGCTGGCAGAGGTCGCTGGCCGTGTTTTTCGCGGGCGGTTCGGCGGCATAGGCGGCATGCGTCCACGCGTCGAGGAGTTCGCCGAAATACTGCACGGCGTTGGGCGCGATGCGGCCTTTGACGCGCGACAGGCAATTCCCTTCCGTATCGCCTTCCGCAAATTCGATGCCGTGATGTTCGATCAGCGAGACGAGGGCGCCGCGATAGAGCAGGGAGAGGGCGGCCGTCACGCGGCCGGCATCAAGTTCGGCGTGCGCGGCGGCGGGGATGTTGTCGGGCAGCGCGTCGGGGCGCAAGTCGAGGCCGAACAGGGTGGAGGGCGCCTTGTTCGACACTCCGCCAGTGCGCACGAAACGGTGGCGGTTGCGGTAGAGGAGAAGCATCAGCGCGACGGCACCGACGGCGAGCGCCGCATAGACGATGCCGCGCAGACCGAAGGCCAGCCAGTCGGCGACCTTGGCGAGGCGCTCGATCCATGGCGGCATGGCCTCGGAGGTTTCCTTATTCTCTTTTTTCTTGGGCTGCCAGCTTAGTTCCTCGACTTCGCGACCAAAAACTGGATCGGCGACGATGGTTTCGGCCGTCTTTTTGATCCGTCCGCTTGGCGGCTGCGGCGATGGTGGGGCCGGTGAGGCCGAAATGGCGGGCGGTGAAGCTTCCTGTGCCATTGCCGGCGTGGAGGCAAGGGTTATCGTCAGGAGTGCCGGCAGGCACGCCAGAATCAGCAGCGAAATTGCACCGGCCCGGCGCGGAGCCGTTGAAAATTCCCCGCGATGGGCGTGCTGTGCCGCCATGCGTCGGAAAGCCACTTCGATATCCCAGCCTTCGAGGTCGCTGCGGCGGTTGATGTAAAGGGAAAATCCGGCGGCGATGTAGAACGGTTCGACGATCGTTTCGGCGACCAACCAGGCGACGTTGAACAGATGCAATTGCCACAATTCGGCATCCCCGAAAAACATGCCGAACAGCGAAGGATCGTCGATGCCGTCGCCGGGCGTCAGGAAGCTCACGAGACCGACGAGTCCGAACTCGAAAATCACGATGAAGTGCGTGCAGACAAAGGTCAGCCAGAAGGCGTACCCGGCCGTCTTTCGGCTGAGCACGCGGCGCCGGTTCCGGGCGCCTTTGCCGCGCTGGCCTTCGAGCTGCCAGATGGGGAGGTCGAACGAACGGTGCGGATTGAAGCGGCGAAAAGTCAGTGCGGAAAACAGGCCCGTGTGACCGATGAGTCCGGGTAGGGCGCGCCAGACATCGCGTATCGATGGCGGCGCGCCAAAGGTGGCTTCGGCGAATACTTTCAGCAAAATCCGGTCGAACAGCGGCTTCAACCACCAGACGATGAACATGACGAGCATCGGCCATTGCCAGAGGACCGCGCTGGTCAGCGCGGCGAAGGCGATAAAGGTGGATAGCCACGCCAGATAAACCGGCTTGTGCCATTGGCGAAGCATGACAAGGCCGAGGTCGATCGCTTCCCACGGATGGCGGCGACGCAGGTTGAGCTCGATCCGGTCAAGCTGCACGCGACCCCCGTCCGGCGAAGAGCAGATAGGCCAGCAACAACAGCCAGACGGCGATGCCGGTGCCGATCTTCACCGCGAAAGGCAATGCCCGGTTCGGCGACCACAGCGCCTCGATGAACGCCGCGCTGAAAGTCAGGGCGGCGGCGCCATAGAGCAGCCGGATTGCCGGATGCGCCGCCTGCTTCAGCGCGTCGAGCCGCCGTTTCCTGCCGGGAGCGATCAGCGCAAGGCCGATCTTCAGTCCGGCCGCGCCCGACAGAACCGCACCGATCAATTCCGGCGCGCTGTGGCCGGCGACAAAGCCCCAGAACGTCTCGATGTATCCGAGTTGTGTCAGATGACCGGCCGTGGCGCCGATCATCAGCCCGTTATAGCCGAGGAAAAACAGGCTGCCGAGACCGAAAGCGATGCCGCCGGCGAAGCACTGGAAATCGATGCGCACGTTGTTGCTGATGTAAAACGCCAGCATCGACAACTCCCGGGCGGCGCCGTGTGCGGCCGGACGGCCGAGGCGCTGGGCGTCGGGCGCGTACATTTCTTCGTATTGCGCGGCACTGTCCGAGGACAGCACCAGATAGACGCCATCCGGGTAAATCTGGAGCAGGGCCAGCGACAGCAGGAGCGGGATGAAAAACAGCGCTGCCGCCGCGAGAACGAAGCCGGCTTCCTGCCGCACGAGGCGCGGGAAACCGCTGGCGATGAATTCGAGCCACGCGCCGGCAACGCGCTTGCGCGCTCCATAAACGCGCTGGTGGGCGGCCAGCACCCGGTCGTGCAGCGCGTGAACGAGGGCGCTCGAATAGTGGCGATCGCGTGCCAGCGACAGATCGCGGCACAGTCGGCGATAGGCCGCCGGCAGATCAGCAATGGCCATTGGCTGCACGGTGTCATCTTCGGCGGCGGCTTTCTCTTCGCGCGCCTTGCGGCTGGAGGAATGACTGCCCGTGCGCAACCAGTGATCCCACGCCGCCCATTCATGCTGCCGGGACGCGATGAACTGGAGTTCCTTCATGCGGACGGAGCGGTTGTCTGGCCGACGGGTTTGATGCCGCCGCCGGCGACAAAAAGATCGGCGGCCAGCGTGTCGCCGCGCTCGATGGCGGCGAGGTATTGTTCCTGGCTGTAATACTGCAGGCCCATCGCCGTCAGTTGTCTGCGCGCTTCGAGGAAGGAAGCTGCGACTTCCTGTACCGCCGCGGGCGCGGCCGGAGCGCGGGTAACGCTTCCGGGGAGCGTGGAAAGTCTGGTCAACGTGTTGTTTAGTACCAATTGCTCGATACGGGCGAAAACCTCATGGCGGGAGAAGGGCTTCTTCATGAAGTCGTTGGCCCCGATCCTCTTCGCGTAGAACTGCTCGGTCGCCTGCTCGTTGCCGCTGATCATGATGATCGGTGTGTCACCTGTGGCGGGATTGCGGCGGATCAGCCGCAGGGCGGCGAATCCGTTCATGCCGGGAAGCACGATGTCGAGAAAGACGAGGTCGGGCTTTTCGGTCTCGACGATTTCGAGTCCCTTTTCCGCCGTGAGCGCTTCGAAGGTAATGCACCCGGCCGATTGCAGCATTTTCCTCAGGGCGGCAACGATCGTCGGCGAGTCGTCGATGATGAGGATGCGTCGCCCCTTGTGGCTCAACCGCTTGCGGTGCCGGCGCTCGACCGGCTCGTCCGGCAGCCTGTCGGCAGGGGGAGGGGCTTCATCCGTCTTGCCGAGAATCGAACGGATTTGCGTAAAAATACTCATAGGACGCTTTCCAGGTCGGGCACTACGTGATTGTTACGCGCCGGTGGCGGGGGAGTTTTTATGGCATGAGTATAAATGAACCCGCGGCGGTGTCGCGCGCCAAATTTCCGCCCTTTCGTGATGGCCGACGGGGGCAGCGCGATTCCAGGCCGGGTCAGCGATGCAGTAGTAGCGGCAAAAAAACGGCCGTCAGGATGCCGTTCAGTCCCATGGCCAGGGCCGAAAAGGCGCCCATCTCCTCGCTGACGAGGAAGGCGCGCGCCGTGCCGAGCCCGTGCGAGGCGAGACCGACCGCGAAGCCCTGCGCCGCATGGCTGCGGATGCGGAGCAGGCGGAAAAACGCAGGAAATCCGACCGCACCCAGAATGCCGGTGAGGATGACGAGTACCGCCGTGAGCGACGGAATGCCGCCGATCTGTTCGGCGACACCCATGGCGATCGGCGTCGTCACCGACTTGGGGGCGAGGGAATGGACAGTTTCCGGCGACGCGCCGAGCAGGTCGGCGATGATCATGGCCGAGAACGCAGCCGTCGCCGATCCGGCGAGCAGGGCAAGCAGCAGCGGCAACGCCATTTGCCGGAGGCGCCGCCAGTACGCGTGCAGCGGAACCGCCAGCGCCACTGTCGCCGGACCAAGCAGGAAATGGATCAGGCTGGCGCTTTCGAAGTAGCGCGGATAAGGCGTTTCGGTGGCCCACAGCAGGAGCGTGATCAGCACGATGGCGATCAGGACCGGGTTGGCGAGCGCGTGCTGGCGGCTGCGTTTGAACAGCCAGCCACCACACAGATAGGCGATCAGCGTGACGGTGAGGCCGAGGAGCGGCGTGCCGCTCAGGAGCGTCCAGATATCGGTCAGCGGCAGCGGAGTCACGGCTTTCCCCTTTCTTCTCTCCGAGTGTCTTTGAGCGCCAGCCAGCCAATGATGCCGGCCGCGACCGCCATCCCGAGAAACGTGCTGATGACGAGTGCGAGCGTGATCGGCAGCCATTCGCGGCCGACCCGCTGCAGATGCAACATGATCCCGACGCCGGCCGGCACGAACAGCAGCGAGAGATGTTGCAACAAGGCGCTGGTGTCCTTTTTCAGCGCATGGCTCGCTTCGCCCCGGACGAGTAAGGTCAGGAAAAGCAGGCTCATGCCAATGACGGCGCCGGGAATCGGCAAACCCAGCAGGCGAACGAACAACTCGCCTCCCAGCTGAAAGAGCAGCAACAAGGTTAAGGTGTTGATCATGGAAAGATTGTGCGGAGCGACAGGCGCGGGAAGGCTATCGGAAAAGGGGAAGGGAAAATGGAAAAGGCAACCAAGGCGTCCATTTTCCCATTGTTGGTGATGAGTTTGCCTATGTTTTGCTGGTACGTCTGCGCTGATGAAGACGCAAGACAATGATTGCGGCGGCTACCGTGGCGAGCAGATGCTTGAGCGTGTGCCCCGTCAGTAGGCCGGTCGCGGTGGCAATTTCGTGATCGATTAGTTCGGCAATTTTTGCAAGGGCATAAAGCAGCAGAGCGACACCGAAGGCCAGACGATCTCCGGTTGGCGACCGGTATATCCAGTGCCAGAGGGGGATGAGTACAAACGGCAAGGCCTGGAACATCAGGTAGGGCCGCAGATCACCGTTGCCCGTCATCTCAGTGACGTACCACCAACCGACACTCCAGAGCGAGAGCAAAGCTAGCCAGCCCGCCAGCGTGGCGGCGGATTTTTTCATCACGTCTCCCCAAACGCCAGCCAGCAGGCCTCCGCAGGCGAGGGCGATCGGCAAACGATCCCATACGAGGCGGGCGTTGTCCGGTGCCAGATGGTAGTAAGAAGAGCCGAAAGCGGTGAGCAGCAAACCGGCGAGGAAGAGCCGGTAGCCTGCCCAACCGTGCACCAGAGTTTCATCGGAGGTGTGCGGAATCAAAGCGTATCCCCCCACTACGGCGACCAGTGCGAAACCAATATTCGATGCCACATCGGCAAAATGCGCGATGCCGAATAGCGTGCGCTGGTCGGCGAACGCGTGGTAGTTCGGCAGTTGAGCGATCGGGCCGTACCACAGCGCCGCTAAGGCGAGCAGGGTGACGACGGCGATGGGGAGGTGCCTGAAAGCGGGTCTCATGTCTTTGCTCCGTTCCTGAGTGAAGGTGGTTCTGCTCACTGAACCACTGGACGGTCAAGGATATTGTGGCGACGTATCAAATAAGCGAAGCCGAGTGCGTCCGGAAACTGGTGATGCTCGATCGGTTGCGGCAGTGTCTGGCTGAACTGCATGATGAAAGTCTGGCCTCACCGCTGGCCAAACGGCGCGGTGTCGGTATGCTGCTGGCGCTACGCGAATGGGAGATCGCCGCATTCCGCCAATTGCAGCGATGAAGATCAGTTTCCTTGCGTCGGGATGAGTTCCGCTAACATGCGTGCGACGCCGTTGCAGTGCACCGCCGGCGCAATTTTGTCGGCGACCGCCATGAGGTCGGGGTGACCGTTGTCCATGGCGATCCCCAAGCCAACTCCCCGCAGCATTTCCAGATCGTTCAAGCCGTCGCCGAAGGCAATGGCCTGTTCGTTGCTGAAGCCGGTTTGGGCCATGACCCACTGGCAACCGCTCCACTTGTTGACGTCACGAAGCTGCACGTCGACGGCCCAGCGGTGCCAGCGCACGATGTCGAATTCGGGAAAGCGCTCCCGGATCGCTGGAATCAGCGTCGCGTCGAGCGCTTCGTCGAAGAACAACCAGCCTTGGTAGACGTCCCGTTCGAGGTGGAATGGGTCGTCTGACTGGTAAGGCATCTCCACCGTGTCGAGCGGTTCGGTCGTCATCGGAACCTGGGTGCTGAGGTAGCCCGATGTTCCCCCATTGACGCCAAAGTGGTAGCCCTGCGCCTCCATCCAGTCAAACAAGGCGACGAGTCGGGCGCGGGGCATCGGGAGGCTGAAAACTTCTTCTTCGTCGCGCAGGATGCGGGCGCCATTCTGGGTGATGACGTAGGCGGGCTGCACCTGGTCGATAAATGGTTTTGCGTGGGCATGGGCCCGTCCGGTAGCGACGACTACCGTATGGCCTGCGCGATGAAGGTCGCCGATGGCGGTGAGTGCCGACGGCGGGATGGTCAGCGTGCGCAGGTCGAGCAGCGTGTTATCGATGTCGAAGAAGAAGATGTTGGGCATGGTGCCGCTTGTCAGCCGAAAACCTGCCCGTGCTCACGCGAGGCGTGGAAGCCGACCTTGGTCCACTTCTCGCGCGTGACGTCGAGGTTGTAACGCGTGCTGGCCAGATAGACGAGGTTGCCGTCCACATCTTTTGCCATGCGGTGCTGCTGTTCGCGCTCGAAATTGCGGCGGGTCAGATCGTCCGGGAAGGTGAGCCAGCGGGCGGTGTGGATGTCCGCCTGTTCGAAGATGGCATCGACCTTGTACTCGGTCTGCAGACGCTGGGCGACGACTTCGAACTGCAGGACGCCGACGGCACCGAGCATCAGTTCGCCGGAAGCGAGATTTTCAAAGACCTGGATAGCGCCTTCCTCGCCGAGTTCCTGCAAGCCTTTCTGCAACTGCTTGCTCTTCATCGGATCGCGCAGACGGGCGACGCGGAAGAGTTCGGGCGAGAAGTAGGGAATGCCCTTGAAGCCGAGCTTCTCGCCTTCAGTCAGCGTGTCGCCGATGTGCAGCTGGCCGTGGTTGTGGATGCCGATGATGTCGCCGGCGACGGCGTCTTCCATCAGTACCCGTTCGTTGGCCATGAAGGTCAGCGCGTTGGCGAGTTTCATCTCGCGCCCCATGCGCACATGATGCACCTTCATGCCCGAGGCGTAGCGGCCGGAGCAGACACGGAAAAACGCGATGCGGTCGCGGTGCTTCGGATCCATGTTGGCCTGAATCTTGAAGACGAAACCGGAAAAGGGCGCTTCGGCCGGTTCGACCATGCGCGCGCCGGCGTTGCGCGGCTGCGGTGGCGGTGCCCAGTCGAGCAGCGCCTGCAGGATTTCCTGCACGCCGAAGTTGTTGATCCCGGAGCCGAAGAAGATTGGCGTCTGCTGGCCGGCGAGGAAGTCGACCAGGTTGAACGGACTGCTGGCGCTGCGGATCAGATCGACGTCCTCGCGCAGCTTGCCGACTTCGAGCGGGAAGTCGCGGTCGAGCACCGGGTTGTCGATGCCGTCGATCTTTTCGGCTTCCGTGACCTTTTCTTCACCGGGGGTGAAGCGGAGCAGGCTGTCGTTGCCGAGGTGATAGACGCCGCGGAAGGCCTTGCCCATGCCGATCGGCCAGGTGATCGGCGCACATTCGATGTTGAGTACCGATTCGATTTCTTCGAGCAGGTCGAACGGGTCGCGCACTTCGCGGTCGAGCTTGTTGATGAAGGTGATGATCGGCGTGTTGCGCATGCGGCAAACGTCGAGCAGCTTGATCGTCTGCGCCTCGACGCCCTTGGCGGCGTCGATGACCATCACCGCTGCATCGACGGCGGTCAGCACGCGATAGGTGTCTTCCGAGAAGTCCTCGTGGCCCGGCGTGTCGAGCAGGTTGACGGTGTGGTCCTGGTACTCGAACTGCATCACCGAGCTGGTCACCGAAATGCCGCGCTGCTTTTCCACTTCCATCCAGTCGGAGGTGGCGTGGCGAGCGCTTTTCCGCCCTTTGACCGTGCCGGCGAGCTGGATGGCGCCGCCGAACAGCAGCAGTTTCTCGGTCAACGTTGTCTTGCCCGCGTCCGGGTGCGAGATGATCGCAAACGTGCGGCGCTTCTGCACGTCGCGCAGAATTTCGGGAGGGAAGGGGCTGGTGGTGCTCATCGGGCAGGGTTCCACGGCAAAAAACAAGGGCGGGAGTATACCGAAGAAGCGGGTGCTCCCGGCTTTCCCGTCGGACGATTCAGATCAGGCAGCGCTTGCCGAGCTCGTCCTTGAGCCACGCGTAGCAGATCGGCGCGGCAATCAGCCCGCTGACGCCGAACGCGCTTTCCATGATCAGCATGGCGGTGAGCAGCTCCCAGGCCTTGGCGTTGATCTGGCCGCCGACGATGCGGGCGTTGAGGAAATATTCGAGCTTGTGGATCACGATCAGGAAGCCGAGCGATGAAAACGCCACCAGCGTCGAATGCGCGAGGCTGACGACAAAGATCACTGTGTTCGAGATCAGGTTGCCGATGACGGGCAGCAGGCCGGCAATGAAGGTGACGACGATCATCGTCTTCGTGAGCGGCAGCGAGACGCCAAACAGCGGCAGCGCCACGGCGAGGTAAAGGGCGGTCAGCGTGGTATTCACGGCGGAAATGCGGACCTGCGCGAATACGATGCGGCGGAAGGCTTCGCCGAGCCGGAAAAGCCGTTCGACGAGCGCTCTGGCCAACGGGCCGCGCGCATCGCGGTCCAGCACCTCGTGCAACGAAACCATGGCACCGATGACCATGCCGATCAGGACGTGGGCGAGCGAATGCGCCGTCTCCTTGCCGAACTGCTGCAAATCGTTCGCATGTTCGCGCAGCCAGCGGCTGGCGCCTTCACTGATGCCTTGCGCGCTGTTCGGAAGCAGACTGCCCAGCCAGGCCGGCAGATGCGCCCGCGAGTCTTCGAGAATTTCCGCCATCTTCGCGAGCAGGGTGGGCAGGCTTCCCTCGCGTTTGATGAAGGCAAAGACGCCAAATCCGGCCGCCGACACCAGCGCGACGACGATCAGGACGACAACGACGACCGCCACGCCCTTGGCTCGACAGGTGGGGAGGCGCCACGAAAACAGTGGATAGAGGGCGTGCACCAGTTCATATACCAGCAGGCCGGCAATGAGCGCCGGCAGCAACCGGAAATGCAGCACGAAGAGGATGCCGAGCGCGGCGAGTATCCAGGACGTGTAGTCGTGAAAGGTCGGTTGGCCGGGATTGGTCATGGGGAATCGTGTCCGGTGCAGTGACGGAGCGCGCCAGCCCCGGCGGCGCGGCCGGTGGCCAGGCAGGCGGTTAGCAGATACCCGCCGGTCGGCGCTTCCCAGTCGAGCATCTCGCCGGCGCAAAAAACGCCAGGCAGATCGCGCAGCATGAGTTCATCGTCGAGCGCTTCGAATTTCACGCCGCCGGCGCTGCTGATGGCCTCTTCCAGGGGGCGTGGTGAGATCAGTTGCAACGGCAAATGTTTGATGGCTTTAGCCAGCTTCAACGGATCGGCCAGGTCGTCACGCGGGAGGCATTCATGCAGGAGTGCCGTCTTGATGCCCTTCAGCCCAAGCCGACTTTGCAAGTGGCTCGAAAGGGAGCGCGAACCGCGTGGGTGGAAGACTTCCTCAATGACCCGTGCTTCGTCGACGTCGGGTAACAGATCGAGTTGGAGGGTGGTGTTTCCCGATGCGTCGATGGTGTTGCGGATCGGAGCGGACAGCGCGTAGATCAAGGAGCCTTCGATGCCGTGTTGGGTGATCAGAAATTCCCCGCGGCGTCGATGCCAGTGGCCGTCTGCATCCAGCAGGCTTGCTTCCACGGATTTGACCGGCTCCCCGGCGAAGCGCTGGCGCAGAAAATTACTCCAGGCGACGTTAAAGCCGCAATTGGCCGGGCGTAAGGGGGCGACCGGAAGGCCCAGATGTTCGAGCAGCGGAACCCAGCGACCGTCGGAACCCAGTTGCGGCCAACTGCCGCCGCCCAGCGCGAGCACCACGGCATCCGCCTCGTAGCGCTCTTCGCCGCCCGGGGTGGAAAAAAGCAACGCGTAGCGGCCATTTGGCAGTTGCTGGAGCGCGTGCATGCGGTGGCGAACATGGAATCGCACGCCGCCGTCGCGCAGTCGATGCAGCCAGGCACGCAAAAGAGGCGCCGCTTTCATGCCGACCGGGAAAACGCGCCCCGAGGAGCCAACAAACGAATCGACGCCCAACGTCCCCATCCAGTCGCGTATCGCCGCTGGTCCGAAGGCGTCGAGCAGCGGCGCGAGACGATTTTGCTGCTTGCCATAGCGGGAATAAAAATCGGCGGCCGGCTCCGAATGCGTGATGTTCATCCCCCCTTTGCCGGCCATCAGGAATTTGCGTCCGACCGACGGCATGGCGTCGAAAACGACGACGTCGATGTTTCTCTCTGAGTGGCTCAGCCGCTCGGCCGCCATCAAGCCGGCGGGGCCTCCGCCGACGATGGCGATTGTCTTGCCCCCGTGCATCGGGTCAGGCCGTGACCAGTCGGGCCGGACCGGCCAGACGGGGGGCAAGGTGGCTCAAGCCGAGCACAGGAAAGGAGGCTTGGAGCCGTTCCGGGTGGGCTGAGGCGAGCAGGGTCAGGCGGCCACTGGCACCTTGCGAACTGTGAGCGAGGCGCACGCATTGGCGGGCGACCGCATTGGCGACGTCGACGAGCGCCGCTCGCCCGGTGGCGATCGGTTCAAGCACCGGTGAGAGAAAGCTGTAGTGCGTGCAGCCGAGGACGATCTGGTCGGCGCCTGCTTCCAGCGCCGGTTCAAGGTGACGGCGGGCAGCGGCGGCGAAGTCTGCGTCACTCAGGTTCAGCGTCTCCACGCGTGTCGCCCATCCGGGGCAGGGAAGGACGTCGACGTGGGTGTTTTTGGCGTGTTGGCGGATAAGGCGGGCCAGTCGCTCGCTACGGGCCGTGGACGGTGTCGTCAATACGGCAATACGGCCGCTTTTCGAAGCAGCAACCGCGGGCTTGACCCCAGGCTCGATGCCGACAACGGGAATTTCCGGCAGGCTTTCACGCAATACCGCGACAGCGGCGGCGGTGGCGGTGTTGCAGGCGACGACGATTTGGCGGCATCCCGAATCGGCAAGATGGTGTCCGATGCGCAGCACGCGTTGGCGGATAAAGGTATCGTCCCTGTCGCCGTAGGGAACGTGCGCTGTATCTGCAAAATAGACGAGGTCGGTGAGGGGGAGTGAACGGGCAATGGCTGCCAGTACAGAGAGGCCACCGAGGCCGCTATCGAAAACGCCGATCATGGGGAAGACGCTGCTTGGCTGGATTGAATTCGGAAAGTCGGAATTCTACGCCTGCCGGCCGGCTTATAGGAATGGTGTGGGATGCGCGGAGCCGTTAGCGCTCAAGCACCCGGCGGGCACCGTTGTAGCGTTGAACCCAGTAGCTCTTGCTCATGTCGTCAACCCGGACTTGGGAACCGGTGCGCGGAGCATGCAGGAACTGGTTGTTGCCGAGGTAGATGCCGACATGGGAGAAGGCGCGGCGCATGGTGTTGAAAAACACGAGATCGCCCGGCTTTAGCTCCTTAGCGTCGATCGCGACGCCGATCTCGCTTTGCTCCCTGGCTGTTCTCGGTAAGAGCTTGCCGATCGCGTCTTTGAAAACGATCTGAACGAAGCCGCTACAATCGAGGCCGGTGTCCGGGTTAGTGCCCCCAAACCGGTAGCCGATCCCCACCAGTTCCAGGCCTTTGAGCACCAAGTCCTGAGCGCTGTTGGTGTAGCGCTCGAAAAAGGACTGCTCCTCCGGGAACCCTTGCTGCTCGGCAGCGTGCGCCGCGCTGAGCCCGGAAAGCGGGCTGGCAAGCGTCATGGCGAGAGCGCTGAGCAAAATGGTGAGGGATTTCTTTGCAGACATGGGGGCGCAATCTAAAAGAAAATTTGCGATGTGTAAACTTTTCCGACACTGCAACTACGAATCATGTTTTTGTTTTATGACGAAAAGTTGTCATTTTGTTGATCGGCACAGGCGTGAAATGTGCCGGGATTGGGGGTTTGTCGGGTTGCTTTGTTTTCTTGAGGCAATATAGTCATCCGGATCGCTGGAAAGCGGCGAAGAGGGTTGTTATTCTTGAAAGAGCCAGATAGTTGGCGGGTGTTTTGATGTGCGATGCGGATTGAATGGCTGAGGGAACAATGGAAAAAACGAACCAATTGCCTCGTATCCTGATTGTTGATGCGTCGCGGATGGTGCGGGCCATGCTCGCACGGCAAATACGCGATCTCTATGATTATCGGGAGGAGTCGGATGGCGAGGCGGCGTGGCAGGTGCTGGTTCTGGACCATTCCATCAAGCTGGTGATTTGTTCGCTCTCGTTGCCGGTGCTTGATGGCAACGGTTTGCTGGCGCGGCTGCGTTCGTCGCGCTTGCCCCGCTTGGCGCAAATGCCGATGCTGATGATCGCCGGCGATAACGAGGAGGCGATCGGGCGCGCCAAATCCCTTGGTGCTTCCGACTTCATCAATCGCGCTGCCGGGACTTCCGAATTGCTGTCTCGTGTCGATTCGCTACTCCGCTTCTCGCACGTGCAAAGCGAGCTCAAAGATAGCCTCGAGCAGCAGGTGCAGAATCCGGAAACGGGGCTTTTTACCCGTAAATATATTGAGTTGCAGGCCGCCCAGGCCATGTCGCACGCGCTGCGCCACGGTGGCGAAGTGAGCGTAATCGTCCTCTGTTTTGACAATATTGGTGCTTTGCGTGACGAGCATGGAGCGGAGATCGTCGAGCAGTTGCAAAAACGTTTCGTCACGATGCTGCTCGGCAAGGTCCGCAAGGAGGACAGTCTCGGCCATTTTGCCGGGAGCCAGTTGGTTGTGGTGGCGCCCGGGACGACAGTCGCGGCCTGCGAATCGTTTGCCAATCGCCTGCGCGAGGCGATCAATGCAGCGAACGTTGCCGTGCACGGTCAGCGCTTGCAGTTGTCGGTCAGTGCCGGGGTCGCCAATAGTCCGGCTGACAATGTCGCTTCGGCGGGCGCGCTGATCGAACTGGCGGTGGCGCGGATGAACGCGGCGCAGCGGGGTGGTGGCAACCAGGTTGTGGGCGGCGGTCGGGGGGCGGTGGAGCGGGCGACGCCTGCGTTGACGCTCGAGCGAGCGCTCTCGTTCATCGAAATGGGGCGAGAGGACGATGTTCTTCCGCATCTCAAAGCGCTCGGCAGTCGCTTGTTGCCGTTGCTTGCTCTTCTTGATCGCGAACTGAATCTTGGTTGGGCGTTGGGGGCGCTTGAGCAACCGCCGGCCGATGGCTCCGATGGAGGAAACTAGGCGCCGCTGTACGGTGGTACGGCAATAAAGCACTGGTTAAAAAAGCACTGCGGGAAAATTGCCGAAAACTGTGCTCTCCGGTACAATTCTTCTGTTATCAAACAATTAAGCGGGAAGGCATCGTGCCTTGCCCGCTTTTGCGTATCTAAGCTACGGAACAGGAGTCCTTCGTGTCATTGCTACCCTCTCTTCCGCCCGCTGTTCTCGTACTTGCCGATGGGACCGTCTTTCGCGGTCACGCCATTGGCGCTCTTGGCTCCACCAGTGGTGAGGTGGTGTTCAATACCGCGATTACCGGCTATCAGGAAATTCTCACCGACCCGTCATATTGCCGCCAGATTGTTACGTTGACCTATCCGCATATCGGCAATGTTGGCTGTAATGAAGAAGATTTTGAATCTCGCGCCAACTTTGCTGCCGGCCTCGTTATTCGGGATCTGCCGCTGCGCGCCGAAAACTGGCGTTTGCAGGATACGTTGTCCGACTACCTCAAGAAGCATGGAGTCGTGGCGATTGCCGGTATCGATACGCGCAAGCTGACGCGCATCCTGCGTGAAAAGGGCGCCCAGTCCGGCTGCATCATGGCTGGCGATGTTGACGAAGCCAAGGCGCTTGCCGAGGCACGTGCCTTCCCCGGCTTGTCTGGCATGGACCTGGCCAAGGAAGTGAGCGTCGATGCGCCTTACGAGTGGGGGCAAGGCGAATGGACGCTGAAAGGCTATGCGTCTCCGACTGAAGCCAAGTACCACGTGGTCGCGTACGATTTTGGCGTCAAATACAACATCCTGCGCATGCTGGCTTCGCGTGGTTGCAAAGTGACGGTAGTTCCTGCACAGACGCCGGCGTCGGAAGTGCTCAAGTACAAGCCGGACGGCGTTTTTCTGTCCAACGGCCCCGGCGACCCTGAGCCTTGTGATTACGCAATCACGGCGATTCGCGAACTGCTCGCCGTGGGCATGCCGATCTACGGCATTTGCCTCGGCCACCAGTTGCTGGCACTGGCCTCCGGTGCCAAGACCGCCAAGATGAAGTTCGGCCATCATGGCGCGAACCATCCGGTCAAGGATCTCGAAACGGGACAGGTGATGATCACCAGTCAGAACCATGGCTTCGCTGCCGATGCCAACACGTTGCCGGCGAACGTACGTGCAACACACGTGTCGTTGTTCGATGGCTCCCTGCAGGGAATTGCCCGCACCGATGTGCCGGCGTTTTCTTTCCAGGGGCACCCCGAAGCGAGTCCGGGTCCGCACGACGTGGCGTACCTGTTCGACCGGTTCATTAAGATGATGCAAGACAAAAAGGCCGAGGGGAAGTAACTCATGCCGAAGCGTACAGACATTAAAAGCATTCTGATTATTGGCGCTGGCCCGATCATCATTGGTCAGGCCTGCGAATTCGACTATTCCGGCGCGCAAGCGTGCAAGGCCCTGCGTGAAGAGGGTTACCGGGTCATTCTGGTGAACTCCAATCCGGCGACGATCATGACCGATCCGGAAATGGCCGATGTGACCTATATCGAGCCGATCAACTGGAAAGTCGTCGAGAAGATCATCGCGAAGGAGCGTCCCGACGCGCTGTTGCCGACGATGGGCGGGCAAACGGCCCTCAACTGCGCACTCGATCTCGCGCACAACGGTGTGCTCGAGAAGTACAACGTCGAAATGATCGGCGCCTCCGAGGAGGCAATCGACAAGGCTGAGGATCGCCAGAAGTTCAAGGAGGCGATGACCAAGATCGGTCTCGGTTCGGCGCGCTCCGCCGTTGCGCACTCGATGGAAGAGGCGCAGCAGGTGCAGGCGATGATCGGCTTCCCGGTGATCATCCGCCCGTCGTTTACGATGGGTGGTTCGGGTGGTGGCATTGCCTACAACCAGGAAGAGTTTGTCGATATCTGCAAGCGCGGACTCGAAGCGAGCCCGACGCAGGAACTGCTGATCGAGGAATCGCTGATCGGCTGGAAAGAATTCGAGATGGAAGTTGTTCGTGATAAAAAGGACAACTGCATCATCGTTTGCTCGATCGAGAACCTTGATCCGATGGGCGTGCACACCGGCGACTCGATTACGGTCGCGCCGGCACAGACGCTGACTGACAAGGAATACCAGATCATGCGCGACGCGTCGGTTGCCGTGCTGCGCGAGATCGGCGTCGATACTGGCGGCTCCAACGTCCAGTTCTCGATCAATCCGGATGACGGTCGGATGATCGTCATCGAGATGAATCCGCGCGTTTCGCGTTCGTCGGCGCTGGCTTCGAAGGCGACTGGTTTCCCGATCGCCAAGGTGGCGGCCAAACTGGCTGTCGGTTACACCCTTGACGAACTGGCCAACGAAATTACCGGTGGCAAGACGCCGGCGTCATTCGAGCCGTCGATCGACTATGTCGTTACCAAGGTGCCGCGCTTCGCGTTCGAGAAATTCCCGACCGCCGATTCGCGCCTGACGACGCAGATGAAGTCGGTTGGTGAGGTGATGGCGATTGGCCGCACTTTCCAGGAATCGTTCCAGAAGGCCCTGCGTGGTCTGGAAGTTGGCGTTGATGGCATGAATCAGCGCACGACCGACCGCGAAGAACTGGAAAAGGAACTCGGCGAGCCCGGTCCCGAGCGCATCTGGTACGTGGGCGATGCCTTCGAAAACGGTTTCACGCTTGATGAAGTCCACAAACTGACCCACATTGATCCGTGGTTCCTGGCGCAGATCGAGGACATCGTGCGCATCGAAATGATGCTGGACGACATGTCGTTGAACAACATCGATGCGCCTACCTTGTTCCAGCTGAAGCGCAAAGGTTTCTCGGATCGCCGGCTCGCCAAGCTACTGAAAGTGAGTG
This sequence comes from Propionivibrio limicola, assembly GCF_009469695.1. Lineage (GTDB taxonomy): Bacteria > Pseudomonadota > Gammaproteobacteria > Burkholderiales > Rhodocyclaceae > Propionivibrio > Propionivibrio limicola. The sequence continues at coordinate 201,132 of NZ_SSSR01000001.1, read as the reverse complement.
AAGCGGACGTGCGTGCCCGTCGGCACCTTCTCGGTATCCGGCCGGTGTACAAGCGGGTCGATACCTGTGCCGCCGAGTTTGCGACGGGGACCGCCTACATGTACTCGACTTACGAGGAAGAGTGCGAGGCCAATCCGAGCGACAAAAAGAAGATCATGGTACTCGGCGGTGGCCCGAACCGCATTGGCCAGGGGATCGAATTCGACTACTGCTGTGTGCATGCTGCGCTGGCCATGCGCGAAGACGGTTACGAAACGATCATGGTCAACTGCAACCCGGAGACGGTGTCGACCGACTACGATACGTCGGATCGTCTTTATTTTGAGCCGCTGACGCTTGAGGATGTGCTGGAAATCGTGGCCATCGAGAAGCCAGTTGGCGTGATCGTCCAGTTTGGTGGACAGACGCCGCTGAAACTCGCGCGTGATCTTGAAGCCAACGGTGTGCCGATCATCGGTACGTCTCCTGACATGATCGATGCGGCTGAAGACCGCGAGCGCTTTCAGAAACTGCTCCAGGACCTCGGGCTCAAGCAGCCGCCCAACCGGACGGCCCGCAACGAAGAGGAAGCGCTTCGTCTGGCCGATGAAATCGGTTATCCGCTCGTTGTTCGCCCATCTTACGTGCTGGGCGGCCGGGCCATGGAAATCGTGCATGAGTCGCGCGACCTCGAACGCTACATGCGTGAAGCCGTCAAGGTTTCGAACGACTCTCCGGTGCTGCTGGACCGCTTCCTTAACGATGCCTGCGAAGTGGACGTCGATGCCTTGTCCGACGGCAACGAGGTCATTATTGGCGGTGTCATGGAGCACATCGAACAAGCAGGCGTCCATTCCGGGGATTCGGCGTGCTCGCTGCCGCCGTACTCGCTGTCGCAGGAAGTTCAGGATGAACTGCGCCGCCAGACCAAGCTGATGGCGAAAGGACTTAATGTCTGTGGCCTGATGAATGTGCAGTTTGCTATCCAGAACGATGTGGTTTACGTGCTGGAAGTGAATCCGCGTGCTTCGCGAACGGTTCCCTTTGTTTCCAAGGCGACCGGCTTGCCGTTGGCCAAGATTGCGGCCCGTTGCATGGCGGGGCGTTCGCTCGTCAGCCAGGGTGTGACCCGCGAAGTCGTGCCGCCGTATTTCTCGGTCAAGGAAGCCGTTTTCCCGTTCAATAAATTCCCCGGCGTGGATACGATTCTCGGGCCGGAGATGAAATCTACCGGCGAAGTAATGGGGGTCGGCAAGACGTTCGAGGAAGCGTTTGTCAAGAGCCAGATGGCGACGAACGTCAAATTGCCGACGTCCGGTAAGGTCTTCATCAGTGTCAAGGATTCCGACAAGGACAAGGTCGTGGCAATCGCCCAGGATCTGCATGAGTCTGGTTTCCACATCTTGGCGACGCGCGGTACCGCGTCGACGATTGCCGCTGCAGGTATCCCCGTGGTCGCGGTCAATAAGATGACCGAAGGGCGTCCGCATATTGTGGATATGATCAAGAACAATGAAATTTCCTTGATCATTAACACCGTGGAGGAGAAGCGCAAGGCGATCAACGATTCGCGCTCCATCCGGACGTCTGGGTTGGCTGCACGGGTGACGATGTTTACCACGGTCTGGGGAGCTGAAGCAGCCGCCGTCGGCATCAAGAACCGCGGTGAGTTGATGGTTTATCCGATCCAGGAACTCCACACCCAGCTTTAATTTTTTCAATCCTTGAGCCGCCGGGAACTGGGCCTTGGGCCAGCCGGCGGTTTTGTTTTGGTGGTACGACTGACTATGAGTAAGGTTCCTCTCACAATCAAGGGGGCTGAGAAGCTCCGTGCCGAATTGCAGCACCTGAAGTCTGTTGAGCGCCCTAATGTGATTGCCGCGATTGCGGAAGCCCGTTCCTATGGCGATCTTTCCGAGAATGCTGAATACGATGCAGCGAAGGAGCGGCAGGCGTTTGTCGAAGGCAGAATTCAGGAAGTAGAAGGAAAGCTGGCGAATTCGCAGATCATCGATCCAGCGCTATTGGATGCGGATGGTCGTTGCGTGTTCGGTTCGACGGTTGATCTTGAGGATCAGGATTCCGGCGATCAGGTGACCTATCAGATAGTCGGTGAGGACGAGGCTGATATCAAAGCCGGCAAGATCTCGGTTAATTCGCCGATTGCGCGTGCGTTGATCGGGAAATATGCAGGCGATATCGCCCAGGTCCAGGCGCCTGGCGGATTGCGTGAATACGAGGTGCTGGACGTCCGCTACGAGTGAGTCTCGCGCGGGGCTCCGGATGGCTCTCGGAGTCTTTTCAGAGAAGGCAGCTGGATTAAGGCTGCCTTCGCCAGGTGAAGTTCGGAGATCAGGGGGCTACGGCTGCTATCAACTTAACGTTAGCCGCCGCTCTGAAAACTGCGTTTTGTGCGACGGGGTTCGTTGCGACGCGAGATGGCTTTTCCATGGCGAGACGCCATTGAGGACTTGAGTCCTGCGTGCGTTGACGCGTCGTCTGGGGATGGCCGCCATACGACCAGCAGCTTTCCGATATGCTGTACCGGCGCCGCTTCGAGTTTTTCACAAATGCTTTGAAGATATTGGTCGCGAATTTCGCGTTCATCGCTGAAAACGCGAATCTTGATTAGCTCATGCCGGCTCAGGCAGGTGTCTATTTCTTTTAGAACGGAGTCGGATAACCCGTTCTGGCTGATGATGACGACCGGATTGAGGGCGTGAGCGCTGGCGCGCAGGGCGCGACGTTGATGGGGATCGATTTCGAGCATTCGGAGACCTTTAAAAACGTGCATTTTACCGGGTTGGGCCGTATTTAGGCAGAGATTAGCCCATGTTTCGATGGGCGCTGTTTGCAGGAGGATCAAAAATGAAGCGAACTCGGACGAGCAAGGCGTGGATGCACGAGCACGTCACCGATTCCTATGTTCAACGTGCCAAGGCGGAGGGTTATCGCTCCCGCGCTTCCTTCAAGCTGATGGAAATTGACGACCGGGATCATCTGATTCGGGCGGGGGATGTCGTGGTTGATCTGGGGGCTGCGCCGGGAGGCTGGTCGCAGGTGGCTGCGCAACGGATGAAGGGGAAGGGGCGTGTCGTTGCACTCGATCTGCTTGAAATGGATGGCTTGGCCGGCGTGGTCTTCATTCAGGGCGATTTTCGGGAAGACGCGGTGCTGCAACAGCTGGAGGCGACACTTGGCGGAGAAAAAGTCGGCTTGGTGCTGTCCGATATGGCGCCCAACATCTCTGGCGTACCCGTGTCAGACCAGGCTCGCGTGATGCATTTGGCCGAATTGGGGCTTGATTTCTCGAGAAACTGGCTGAAACCGGATGGCGCTTTCCTGGTCAAATTGTTTCAGGGATATGGCTATGAGGAATTTGTCGGCGAAATGCGCCGGGTGTTTCGGACCGTCGTGACGCGCAAGCCTGATGCGTCGAGAGATCGTAGTTCGGAAGTTTATTTGCTCGGAAAAGGACTGAAATAGGCGGGACTTGAGTAAGCGGTGCATCGGTCACGGATGGCAGTCATTTGGCGCTGCTATTTGCTTGTTGGGCTGCAGGGAAGGTGTTGGATAAGTGCCTGAAGCAGCGGAGTAGGTTTAGAATGAGATCTTTTCTGCAACAGCAAGCCCTCCGGCACGTTGCGAGGGGTTATGAGGAAATTGCGCAGTGAATAACATGTTCAAGAATCTGGCCATTTGGCTGGTGATTGGTGTAGTTCTGATGACGGTGTTTAACCAATTCAGTTCGCGTCAGGTCAGCCAATCGACCATGGAGTATTCCCAATTCATGGAAGAGGTGGGGCGGGGAGCCATTTCCAAGGTCGTGATTGAAGGGCGTGTTCTCAAAGCAACGACGAGTGATGGCCGCAAGCTGACAAGCTATGCGCCGGCGGATCTGTGGATGGTCTCTGATCTTTTGAAGCATGGTGTGAAGGTCGAAGCGAAGCCTGAGGAAGAGCAATCGTTTTTGATGAGCATTTTCGTCAGCTGGTTCCCGATGCTTCTCCTGATCGGCGTCTGGGTGTTTTTCATGCGCCAAATGCAAGGCGGGGGCAAAGGCGGCGCTTTCTCGTTCGGAAAAAGCAAGGCGCGACTGCTTGACGAATCCACCAATACGATTACGTTTGCTGATGTAGCGGGCTGTGACGAAGCCAAGGAGGAAGTATCAGAGCTTGTCGACTTTCTGCGTGACCCGTCGAAATTCCAGAAACTCGGCGGCCGGATTCCGAAGGGGGTGCTGCTGGTTGGCAATCCGGGGACTGGCAAGACGCTATTGGCGAAAGCGATTGCCGGGGAGGCGAAGGTGCCTTTCTTCTCGATTTCGGGTTCGGATTTCGTTGAAATGTTTGTTGGCGTAGGGGCGGCGCGGGTGCGCGACATGTTCGAGAACGCCAAGAAACACTCACCGTGCATCATTTTTATCGATGAACTGGATGCCGTGGGGCGGCAGCGCGGCGCCGGACTGGGGGGCGGTAACGATGAGCGGGAACAGACCCTGAACCAGATGCTGGTCGAAATGGACGGCTTCGAAGCCAGTTCCGGGGTGATTGTTGTCGCCGCGACCAACCGTCCGGACGTACTTGATCCCGCGTTGATGCGACCGGGGCGTTTTGACCGTCAGGTCGTTGTGCCGCTGCCCGATATCCGGGGGCGTGAGCAGATTCTCATGGTGCACATGCGCAAGGTGCCGTTGGCGCCGGACGTCAAGGCCGACATCATTGCGCGAGGTACGCCGGGCTTTTCGGGAGCCGATCTTGCCAACCTCGTGAATGAGGCGGCGCTGTTTGCGGCGCGTGGCAACAAGCGTCTGGTCGATATGGAGGATTTCGAAAAGGCCAAAGACAAGATCATGATGGGGGCAGAGCGCCGCAGCATGGTCATGAACGAGGAAGAAAAGCGCAATACGGCCTACCACGAGTCCGGGCATGCCGTAGTCGCCAAGCTGGTACCGAAATCCGACCCCGTGCATAAGGTGACGATCATTCCGCGTGGGCGTGCATTGGGACTGACCATGCAGTTGCCCGAAGAGGATCGTTATGCCTATGACCGCACTTATTTGCTGAGCCGTATTGCAGTGCTGTTCGGCGGCCGAATTGCCGAGGAACTGTTCATGAACCAGATGACCACCGGGGCTTCGAACGACTTCGAGCGTGCGACGCAGATGGCGCGTGACATGGTGACCCGCTACGGAATGTCAGATGCGCTCGGGCCGATGGTCTACGGCGAGAATGAGGGCGAGGTGTTTCTGGGTCGTTCGGTGACGACCCACAAGAATGTTTCGGAAGCGACGATGCAGAAAGTTGATGGCGAAATCCGGCGCATCATCGACGAGCAATATGCTTTGGCCCGCCGCCTCCTGGATGAGAATCGCGACAAGGTGGAGGCAATGACCAAAGCGTTGCTTGAATGGGAAACGATCGATGCAGAACAGATCGATGACATCATGGCGGGGAATCCGCCGCGGCCGCCCAAGGACATTCGTCCGAAAATGTCGGCTCCGGCCGATACTCCACCGAGCGCTGCGCCCAGTGCGCCAGCTGCGGTAAGTGATGGCGGCTGATACCTGAAACGTATTCTTTGATGCCGGGACACAACCCCGGCATTTTTGTTTTTGGTCCTATGTGGAATTCGGACCCAGTAATTCTTCTCTGTCGGGTTTAATCCTATGTTCCGTTGCGGGAAATTTGAGCTTTCACTTGATCGTCCATTGATTATGGGGATTGTCAATCTCACCCCTGACTCTTTTTCCGGGGATGGCGTGGCGGCAAATACGGCTCGCGCCGTTGAGCACGCCCACCAGCAGATTGCGGCGGGTGCTGACATTCTGGATTTGGGCGCAGAATCGTCGCGGCCGGGAGCAATTCCAGCAACGCAGGAACAGGAACTGGAGCGTTTGGTGCCCGTACTCGAGGCCTTGGCTGGGTGTGGTGTACCGATTTCCATCGACACCTACAAACCGGAGGTCATGCGTGCGGCAATCGAAAACGGTGCCGCCCTGATCAACGACATTTACGCTTTGCGGCGCCCAGGTGCTCTCGAAGCCGTTGCGGCCAGCGACTGCGGTGTTTGCCTGATGCACATGCAAGGCGAGCCCCTGACCATGCAGGCCCATCCCGACTATTCAGATGTGCTTGGTGACGTACGTGATTTTCTGAAGAATCGGGTTGAGGCGGCCGTGGCCGCCGGGATCGCTCCTGAGCGCATCGTCCTTGATCCCGGCTTTGGTTTTGGCAAGACCCTCGAGCACAATCTGATACTGCTGGCCAGGCTGGAGAAAACAAAGCTTCGAACTTCCATCGGAAGTTTCCCGATTCTCGCCGGCATGTCGCGCAAATCAATGCTTGGCGCAATTACCGGGCAACCAGTCAATGAGCGCTTGCCAGCAAGCGTGACGGCCGCATTGATCGCCGTGCAGCGAGGAGCCCGGATCGTGCGCGTGCATGACGTTGCGGCGACGCGCGATGCGCTGGCTGTTTGGCAGGCAGTAAGCGCGTTCGAATGCTGACGTCGCGGTATCAACGCTCCGAAAAAGGGATCGGTTGTTCTATTGCCACGAAATCTTTATGGCATGGTTTGGTCGTGGAATCTCTGCTAGTCTGATTTACTACCGATTGGAATTGCTGCTCTTCAAGCGAGAGGGGAGGAAGAAGATTGCCAACGGAAATTGAACTCAAGCTGCGTTTGTCGCCCGCTGAGGCCAGGCAATTGATAAAGCACCGGTTGCTGGTCGCCACCCCCGGGCAGAAATTCCGCTTGTTCAACACTTACTACGACACGCCTGATTCCGATCTGCGCAAGCAGTGCATCGCGTTACGCCTTCGGCGCAAAGGCTGGTCCTCGTGGCTGATTACCGTCAAGGGCAGCGATCCAAACGGCGGGGCACTTGCGCAACGTCGGGAGTGGGAGGCGCCCACGCAGCCCGGAGTGTTCGATTTGAGTATCGTGACCGACGAGGGATTGCGCGAGTTTTTGGAGTGCAAGCGGGCGCTTCTGCAGCCCGTGTTTTCGACCGATTTCACGCGTATTACGTGGCGGCTCGAGCGTGCCCGAGCGGTCGTTGAGGTGGCGCTGGATCGGGGTGAAATCAAGCCGGCGGATGGCGGAGGCAAATCATCTGTCTCCAGCGAGCCGATTTGCGAGCTTGAACTTGAACTTCTCTCTGGAGATTCACCCGACGCACTTTTCGAAATTGCGATTGAGTTGGCCCAGGATTTCGAATTGCATCCCGAGATTCTGAGCAAGGCCGAGCGCGGCTATTTACTTGCGGGTTCCGAAATGTCGCAGCCCGCCAAAGCGGTGTGTTCGCCGATCAACAGTGACATGTCGGCCGTCGACGCCTTCCGGGCGATAGCGTTGTCATGCGTGCTGCACTTGCAACGGAACGAAGGCGGGGCCATTGCGGGGAGTCAGCCCGAATATCTTCATCAGGCACGCGTGGCGATCCGGCGCTTGCGATCGGCATTCAAGGTATTCGCGCCTGTGCTCATGCCGGCGTTCATCGATGTCTATGCGCCTCGCTGGGGAGCATCGGCGAGCCGGTTGGGGGGCGCGCGCGATTGGGATGTTTTCTTGTCGGAAACGCTCGCTCCATTGGAGGATGCGTTCCCTGCCAATCCCGATCTCGCAGCACTGCGCACCCATGCCGAAACGGCACAGGGGCAAGCGCAAGCGGCGGCTCGTATCGCCTTGAAAGAGAAAGAGTACAGCCAACTGCTGCTCGCCTTTTTGGCAGCGCTGTTCCGGGTTGAACCGCCAACGATTGAACAGGTGGACGCTCGCCCCGTTGCGAATTTGCACAAGTTTGCGTCGCGCCGGTTGGCGCGGCGTGCGGGAGTGATTGAGCGGATCATCAACGAGCGCGGCAAGATGAGTGCCGAGCGGCGTCACCAGTTGCGTATTGCTTTCAAGAAGCTGCGTTATGCGCTTGATTTCTTCGCCCCGATCCTGGGGGGGAGGCGACTCGTGGCCTACCAAGCTTCGTTGTCGGCCCTTCAGGATCTGTTGGGAACACTCAATGATCAGGAAACGGCGTCCCGCTTGATCATGGAAATGCAGCCCGAAGGAAAATCAGTTCCGCTGCTCAAGGGGTGGATTGCCGGACGCAAACATTTACTCGTTTCTGCGCTCGATAAGGAATTGGGTCGCTTCATGACGCTAAAGCAGCCATGGTGAGTCCGTGTTCATGAAGAGCGTGGCGTGGCGCGAGATGCTCCCCAGCGATGTGGATTCGGTGGAGCTTATCGCCAGCCAGGTGCACCCAGGGCTTTACGAGGAGAGGGCCGTTTTTGCAGAGCGGCAACGTTTGTTTCCGAAAGGTGCCAGGTTGCTTGAGATCGATCGCCAGCCCTGCGGTTATCTGATCAGCCACCCGTGGTGGCCTGAGGCGATACCGGCGCTGAACAGTCTGTTGGTCGAGCTGCCACGATCGGTGATTCAGCGGACGACGTACTACATTCACGACCTCGCTTTGCTAACGGCAGCTCAAGGAATCGGTGCAGCCAGAAATGTCGTGGCGCAGATGGCGGCCGACGCAGCGGCGTGGGGATTCGACTCGATGAGCCTCGTTGCGGTCAATGGCTCCCGGTCGTTCTGGGAAAAGCAGGGGTTCCGCCGTGTTGTTCTTCATCATTTGTCGGCGAAACTGTCCGCTTACGAGGCATCCGCGGCGTTCATGATCAAGTCGTTGCGGGACTGAACGGAGAGCCTCCGTAGGGCGTGAAGAGTCCCAAGGAGGAGGCGATTATTCTGCCTTTCGATGCAACTGACGCCGTTCGATGAACAGGCAACTGCCCGGCGTCTTCTTGGCGTTACGTTTTGCTTCCGTCGCCGCGGCAGAAATTTCCCGGTGCGAATCAAGTGCCGTGGCGTTATCGACCGGTACGGCGCCGATGGAGAGGCTGGGGAGTGAATAGGAAACCGTTTCGCCCCGGCGGTTTTCGCCTTGGTAATGATTGTCCATCAACTCAGTCTCATCGATGAGCGTGCTGATCTTGCGATCGAAAAGATCGAGCGCGTCTTGGCAACGCTTTTCCCAGTCTGAGCTTTGGAACAGCACCATGAAGTCGTCGCCGCCAATGTGGCCGCAAAAGTCGATGGACGGGTTGGTGATCTGGCCAAGTACCTGTGCAAGCATGACGATGACGTCGTCGCCCCGCCGGTAGCCGAAGACGTCGTTGAAAGGCTTGAAATTGTCGATGTCGAAATAGCAGGCGTGAAAACTGGCGCGGTGTTCGAGTAAGCGGTCGATATGCTCGTTGATCGGTACGTTGCCGGGCAGTTGGGTGAGCGGATTTGCATAGCGGGCCGCCTGAATCTGCATTTCCGTGATCATGCCCATCAAATCGTGCGCGCTGCCGATGCCGCAATATTTTCCATGGCGGGTAACGATGAAGCCGTCGTAGATATGGTGGCGCGCCGAGCGGCTGATCAGCAATGCTGCGTCCTGAACGGTCGAGGACTCGTCGATGCACAGCGGCAAAGCGTCCATGAACTGGGAGCAGGATTTGCGCCCATAGAGTTCGCGGAAATACGGCTTGGCGAGGCGATCGGACATCTCGTGCCGGTTGATCAGCCCGAGCGGGGTGTCTTCGGCGACGACGGGCATCGACGTAAGCTCCGGTTCGCTTTCGAAGCGCCGATACAGTGTTTCGATGGGAGTTTGCGGGGTGACTGGTCCGACCGGGCGGGTGAGGCTGCGGACCGTGATTTTTCCGGCCATCCGGGTCGTCGGCGGGAAAACCGAGATCGTTCGCTGCCTGATGATGCGGATCAACGTCTCGCACGGCGTTGGTCTCGGTTCGGCGACTGGCATCGCGATCAGGTAGCCTTGTCCGAGTGCGATGCCGAGATCGCGTACGGCGAGGCAGTCCGCCTCGCTTTCGATGCCTTCGGCCACAATTTTGGCGGAACATATCTCGGCAAGACTTTGCATCGCTTTGACGAATTGATGCTTGATATTGTCTTCGGCGATGCCGTTGATGAAGTGCCGGTCGATTTTGATAAAGTCCGGGCGAATTTCTGACCACATGCGCAGATTGGAGAAGCCTTCGCCGAGATCGTCGATGGCAATCTGGCAGCCCATGTTGCGGAATTGTCCGAGGGCGGCTTGAAGCCCTGGAAAGTCATGGATGCGCTGGTTTTCCGTGATTTCAATGACGATCCGGTTGGGGGCCAGCCCGAGCTGATACAGCAGTTCAAGGGTCGCATCGCCAAGGAAGAATTCGTCGCAAAGGCTGTCCGGCGTGGCGTTGATGAAGAGCTTGCCGGGAAGATTTTGACGGGCGAAGCTTCGGAAAACGGCCTCCCTGCTCGCACGCTCCAGTTCGCGGTACAGGCCGTGGCGTTCGGCGGCCGAGAAAAGCTGATGCGGAGAATGAAGCTCCGTTCCCTCGGGGCCGCGAATGAGCCCTTCAAATGCAATATACGCATTGTTGCGAAAATCCATTATCGGCTGGAATACCGCCGTCAATTTGCCGGTTTGAATGATTTCAGCCAGCGCGGCTGCTTCCCCTTGATGGCCGTTGCGCGGATTGAAGTCGACGTGGAGAACTGAAGAAGGTCGGATGTTGGCCATCGCCGCATGCATGATGGAGGCTCCTGGTGGGGATGTGTTCAGGTTTAGCTTAGCGGGCGAAGGTTTCAGTACAATGACGGGCTTTTAGTTAGGTTGGCCGCACTTTTTGATTGGGCCGGCTTGAAGTGGGGCGGAATTGGCCCGGGAAAGGAGAACAGAGTGGCGAGAAAATATTTCGGAACGGATGGTGTGCGTGGCCGCGTGGGGCAATCACCCATCACTCCCGATTTTGTCATGCGCCTTGGTTACTCGGCCGGGAAGGTGCTGGTTGCCCATGGCGCCGAGCGCGGTTATCTGAAGGCCGGGGAACGACCGGCCGTTCTCATCGGCAAAGACACCCGTATTTCCGGTTACATGCTGGAGGCGGCGCTGGAGGCAGGTTTCGCGGCGGCTGGAGTGGATGTCTGTCTTGTCGGGCCGATGCCCACGGCGGCCGTTGCTTATCTGACGCGCGCGCTGCGTTTGCAGGCCGGGATCGTGATCTCCGCCTCCCACAACCCCTATTACGATAACGGGATAAAATTCTTTTCGGCGCAGGGAACCAAGCTCGACGATTCGATCGAAGCCGAAATCGAAGCCGGGATCGATGAACCTCTGGTTTGTGTCTCCTCGGCTGAGCTGGGGCGGGCCCGTCGCATCGACGACGCGGCGGGACGCTACATCGAATTCTGTAAAAGTACTTTTCCTAACGACTTCGACCTGCGCGGACTCAAGATCGTTGTCGATTGCGCGAACGGCGCGGCCTACCACATCGCCCCTCACGTCTTTCATGAACTGGGTGCGGAGGTCATTGCGATCGGTGCCGAGCCGAATGGCCTGAATATCAACAAGGATGTGGGAGCCACGGCGCCAAATACGCTGAGCAAGGCTGTCCTCGCTCACCGGGCCGACCTCGGGATTGCGCTGGATGGCGATGCCGACCGCGTGATGATGGTCGATGCGGCGGGTAACGTGTATGACGGCGACCAGTTGTTGCTGGCGGTTGTCCGCAGTCGCTTGCGACAAGGACCGGTGGCCGGGGTGGTTGGCACGCTGATGACGAATCTTGCTCTGGAGCATGCATTGGATGAACTCGGGGTGCCTTTTGCGCGGGCAGCCGTGGGCGACCGCTATGTCGTGGAAATGCTGCGCGAAAAAAACTGGCTGTTTGGCGGCGAGAACTCCGGTCATATCTTATGCCTCGACAAGCATTCGACCGGCGACGGCATCGTTTCGGCGCTGCAAGTGCTTTCTGCTTTGTGTGAGGAAGGCGGCAGCCTGCAATCGCTGCTCGGCAAACTGGCGCTGTATCCGCAGCAACTGATCAATGTGCCTCTGATCAAGGGGTTCCCGTGGAACGCGCATCCGCGTATCGATGAGGCGAGGCAGCTGGTCGAGTCCGAATTGGCCGGGCAGGGCAGGGTTCTGTTGAGAGCCTCCGGCACTGAGCCTCTTTTGCGGGTGATGGTCGAGGGGCGCGATGCGGCCAAGGTTCTGGCTGCGGCGGAAAAGCTCGCGTCAGCCGTGCGCGATGCTCTGCATCCTGATAGTGGCGTCATGTAACAGAGCTGTAATATTCCATGGATAGACTTGATTTCGTTGCATGAAAACCCATCGTAACTATTCAAGGAGAGTGTTGCATGAAGATGACGAAATATGCTGCTGCCGCTGCGTTCGCGCTGACCGGGGTTGTCGCAACCAGCGTTTCTTATGCCCAGGCGCTGGTCAAGATTGATGGCTCCTCTACGGTGTATCCGATTACCGAGGCTGTGGCCGAGGACTTCCAGAAAGCCAAAAAGAACGCAGTTCGTGTGACGGTGGGTATTTCCGGTACCGGTGGTGGTTTTAAGAAATTCTGCCGCGGGGAGACGGATGTTGCGGATGCTTCCCGCCCCATTACCAAAAAGGAAATGGAAAGCTGCAAGGCGGCTGGTGTTGAGTACATCGAGATGCCTGTTGCTTACGATGCGCTGACGGTTGTGATCAACCCGAAGAATGACTGGGCAAAGAACATGACTGTCGCCGAACTCAAGGCGATCTGGGAGCCGGCGGCGCAGGGTAAAATCACCAGCTGGAAGCAGGTCAATCCGGCATGGCCTGATCGGCCATTGAAGTTGTATGGTCCGGGTGCCGACTCGGGGACGTTTGAATACTTTACTGAGGCGATTAACGGCAAGTCCAAGGCGACGCGTGGCGACTTTACCGCTTCGGAAGACGATAACGTGCTCGTGCAGGGCGTTTCGCGCGACGTTGGTGGTCTCGGGTATTTTGGCTTTGCTTATTACATCGAGAACAAAGAGAAGCTGGGTGCTGTTTCTGTCGTAGCTGCTCCGGGCAAGCCGGCGGTGGCTCCGTCGCTTGAGGCAGTGGTGAACGGTACGTATCAGCCGTTGGCGCGCCCCATCTTTATCTACGTTAACGCCAAAGCGGCTGAGCGTCCCGAAGTCAAGGAATTTGTCGAGTTCTACATGAAGAACGGCGAAAAACTGACCAAGGAAGTGAAGTACGTTCCGTTGCCAGCCAAGGCTTATGCTTACAACCTTGACCAACTTGCCAAGCGTGCCAAGGGCACCAAATTTGGTGGCGAAAACAAGGTTGGTATTACGATCGAACAGTTGATGAAACTGGAAGCCAAGTAACTCCGCTTTCCGCTCCGGCCGGGGGAGTTCCGGCTGGAGTGAAATGTGGGTTCCCGGGCGCAGCCGGAAAAACTGTGCTCTGCCCGGATGATGGGAGGAGTCGTTGGATTCGTGTGCTACAACCGCCGAAAGGCTTGATTTTATGACCGTACCCAGTGATCGTCTAAAAAAAGACCATACGCGTCACATTAAAGAACGGCTGATCGAAGCCGTTTTGTTGCTTGCTGCCTGTGTGTCAGTCTTCACCACGACAGCTATTGTCTATATTTTGATAAAGGAATCGTGGGTCTTTTTCCAGCATGTTCCGCTGACCGACTTTCTGTTCGACACACAGTGGACCCCGCTTTTCGATGATGCACATTACGGCATCATGGTCTTGCTGTCGGGGACGATTACAAGTTCAGCCGTGGCCTTGCTCGTGGCAATTCCGCTCGGGACAGTCATCGCGATTTATCTCTCTGAGTTCGCTCCGTTTTCTGTGCGTGAAATCGCCAAGCCATTCTTGGAGTTGCTGGGCGGTATCCCGACCATTATTTACGGCTATTTCGCACTGCTCTTCCTGACGCCATTGTTGCAGAAGGTCTATCCGGATTTGCCCGGGTTTAACCTTCTCTCTGCCGGTATCGTCATGGGAATCATGATTATCCCGTATGTCGCTTCACTCTCGGAGGATGCAATGCGGGCGGTGCCGATGGCGTTGCGCGAGGGGTCGTACGCGACCGGTGCGACCCGTCTGCAGACGGCGCTTCGGGTCGTGGTGCCATCGGCCATCTCCGGGATTGCAGCCGCGTTTATTCTGGGGGTTTCCCGGGCAGTCGGCGAGACGATGATCCTCGCGGTCGCGGCGGGTATGCAGCCGAACCTGACGTTCAATCCAACCGAACCGGGGGCAACGGTCACTTCATTTATCGTTCAGGTGGCGTTGGGAGACTTGCCGCACGGCAGTATCGGCTACCAGACCATTTTTGCTGCGGGATTGACGTTGATGCTGCTGACGCTCTCCTTCAATCTGGTTGGTTATTACATGCGCAAGAAATATCGCGAGGTGTATTGATGAAAGAGCAGGATTTACAAGCCCTTCGCGCCATCATCGCGGCGCACAAGCGCTGGGATTGGATGTTCGGCGTGCTTGGTATTCTGGCCTTGATGGTCGCTTTGATGACCTTCGCTTCGCTGTTCATCGACATGGCGATAAATGGCCTGGGGCGGATCGATATCGATTTTCTGACCTCCTTCCCGTCCCGTCGCGCGGCAAATGCCGGGATTCTCTCGGCTTGGGTCGGCTCGGTGCTCGTTATGCTGGTGACGGCATGTGCCGCCGTTCCCCTTGGCGTTGCGGCAGGTGTCTATCTTGAAGAATATGCGCCCAAGAACTGGCTGACTGACGTCATTGAAATCAATGTGACCAATCTGGCTGGCGTTCCGTCGATCATTTACGGTTTGCTGGCTTTGGGGTTGTTTGTTTATACATTCGGCTTCGGTCAAAGTATTTTGACCGCCGGATTGACGCTCGCGCTGCTTATTCTGCCAGTCGTGATCGTTGCGACCCGGGAAGCCATTCGGTCGATTCCGCAAATTATCCGCGAGGGCGCGTACGCCTGTGGGGCTACGACCTGGCAGGTTGTTAGCGACCACATTGTCCCTTATTCCAGCCCCGGTATTTTGACCGGCGTGATTATCGGCATGGCGCGTGCGATCGGGGAAACGGCGCCGATCATTACAGTGGGGGCGCTGACCTTTATCGCGTTCCTGCCGCCGATGCCGTTTGCGGGGGATCCGCCGGCCGGTGTGTTCGACTGGCTCTTTGCCCCCTTTACCGTGATGCCCATCCAGATGTTCAACTGGACATCGCGCCCCGAGGCGGCGTTTCTGAATAACGCCGCGGCAGCTGGTTTCATACTGGTTCTCATGACTCTGGCCATGAACGGACTGGCAATCTGGTTGCGCTATCGTTTGCGCAAGAACATCAAATGGTAAGAATTTGACGGTGATATCGATGAATGTGAATACCGAAGATTTGGCGGTGGCTAATAGCACCGTTCTCAAGGCAGAGGCTCGAAATCTGAGCTTTTACTACGGTGACTTTAAGGCCCTGAAGGGCATTAACATGCCAGTTTACGACAAGAAGGTGACCTCGCTGATCGGTCCGTCGGGGTGTGGCAAGTCAACGTACCTGCGTTGTTTTAACCGTATGCACGATTTGTACCCCGGGAACCGCTATGAAGGTGCGATCGAGTTTCATCCGGATCGCACCAATCTGCTTTCGAAAGCAGTCGATCCGATCGAGGTGCGCATGCGGATCAGCATGGTCTTTCAGAAGCCCAATCCTTTTCCGAAATCGATTTACGAGAATGTGGCTTACGGGCTGCGCGTGCGCGGCGAAACGGCGCGTTCGGTAATCGACGATAAGGTTGAAGCCGCGTTGCGCGGTGCAGCCCTTTGGAGCGAGGTCAAGGATCGGTTAAAGGACTTGGGGGCTAATCTTTCGGGGGGGCAGCAGCAACGCTTGTGCATTGCCCGTGCCTTGGCGACTGACCCTGAATTGTTGCTCTTCGATGAGCCAACTTCTGCGCTGGATCCCATCGCTACCGCCAGCATTGAGGAGCTTATTTCGGAGCTCAAGGAAAAAGTAACGATTCTGATCGTGACGCACAACATGCAGCAAGCTGCACGTATCTCCGACTATACCGCTTACATGTATCTTGGCGAGATGGTCGAGTTCGGCATTACCGACCAGATCTTCATCAAACCAAAACGGAAGGAAACCGAGGACTATATTACGGGTCGCTTCGGGTAGTCGTGTTGTAAGTCAATGGCGGGCCGCTTCAAGCGGCCCATTTCTTGTCGGGTTGTGAATGTCGGGATGCTGGTGGGCGTTGTGCGGGTTCCCGCCGAAAGATGCGATGTAGA
Organism: Propionivibrio limicola; assembly: GCF_009469695.1. Taxonomy (GTDB): domain Bacteria; phylum Pseudomonadota; class Gammaproteobacteria; order Burkholderiales; family Rhodocyclaceae; genus Propionivibrio; species Propionivibrio limicola. The sequence continues at coordinate 185,049 of NZ_SSSR01000001.1, read as the reverse complement.
TGGGTAACCGTTTTCAAATTGACCGGAATGCTCCGGGCTGTCTATAATCGTTCGGCTTTGTCGGGGAGAATATATGCGTCAGAAGCTGGTTGCCGGGAACTGGAAAATGCATGGTGGTCTAGCCACCAATCAAGATCTGCTGCAAGCCATCGTGGCAGGCTCGGCGGTCTTGCGGGGCGTTTCTGTCGCTGTCTTTGTCCCTTATCCGTATCTTTTTCAAGCTCAATCAATCTTGAGTGCGACTCCCGTTGCCTGGGGGGCTCAGAACGTAAGCGAGTATCCGCAGGGTGCTTATACGGGCGAAGTCAGCGTATCAATGCTGCAAGATTTTGCTTGTCGCTATGTGCTTGTTGGTCATTCTGAGCGACGTTCGATTTACGGTGAGTCGGACGCAGTGGTTGCGGAAAAGTTCTCGCTGGCTTTGTCGTCGGGGTTGTTGCCAGTGCTTTGTGTTGGGGAAACATTGTCCGAACGCGAGAGCGGAGCGACTATTCAGGTGGTGTCCTCGCAGATAAGGGCTGTTCTGGATAAAGTGGGGGTCACGGCCTTTTCAACCGCTGTTGTTGCCTATGAGCCAGTTTGGGCGATCGGTACGGGAAGGACTGCGAGTTCGGAGCAGGCGCAGGAGGTTCATGCGGCTATCCGTGCGTTGATTGCATCTTTCGATCCGGAAGTGGCGCAAAAACTGCAGATACTGTACGGGGGGAGTGTCAAGCCCTCGAATGCGGCTGAGTTGTTTGCGATGCCTGATATTGATGGCGGCTTAGTGGGGGGGGCGTCCTTGGTGGCGGCCGATTTTCTTGCAATATGTTCAGCAGCTGTTTGCTAAAGAGGAAGTATGGGGTACTTGTTTTCGATTATTTTGCTGGTTCATATTCTGGCTAGTTTGGGGATTATCGGCTTGGTGCTGCTTCAGCATGGCAAAGGGGCTGACATGGGGGCAGCGTTCGGTAGCGGCGCATCGGGAAGTCTTTTTGGTGCGACAGGCTCTGCCAATTTCCTGAGCAGAACAACCGCGATTTTGGCGGCCGTTTTTTTTGCCACCAGCCTCTCTTTGGCCTATATGGCGGCAAGCAAGCCAAAAACGACTGGAAGCGTTATGGAGAAAGCGGTAGAATCCGGCGCTGTTTCCGGAGTTGCAACAACGTCTGAGAATCCGGCTGGAAGTTCTCAAGAGCCCGGATCGAAGTCGAAAGAAATTCCAAAGTAAAAGCTGGGTTTCGTAATGATGGTGCCCTTATCCCTCTTGGGCGCCATCTGAACTGGGTTGTGCCGACGTGGTGAAATTGGTAGACACGCTATCTTGAGGGGGTAGTGACCTTGGTCGTATGAGTTCGAGTCTCATCGTCGGCACCAATCGAAGGGGTGGCGTCTCTAGCGGCCCCTTTGTTTTTGACAAAAGGTGTGGCGAATCATGCTGGAAACGTATTTCCCGGTGCTTGTCTTTGTCTTGATCGGCTTGGTTTTTGGTATTGCACCGGTAATAACCGGTATGGTCGTCGCTCCGCACCGGCCGAATCCGGAAAAGTTATCGCCTTACGAATGCGGGTTTGAGGCATTCGAAGACGCACGTATGAAATTCGATGTGCGTTATTACCTTATTTCGATTCTTTTTATCCTTTTTGATCTGGAAGTTGCCTTTCTTGTGCCTTGGGCAACGATCTTCAAGGAAATTGTTGCCACCGAATCGATAAAGTTCTTCGGCTTTGTTGAAATGATTGTGTTTATCGCGATTCTGGTCGTTGGCTATGCATATGCCTGGGCCAAGGGCGGGCTGGATTGGGAGTGAGACATGAGTATTGAAGGCATCCTTCAAGAAGGCTTTATTACCACGACCGCCGACAAGCTTATCAACTATATGCGCACAGGGTCGATGTGGCCCATGACGTTTGGTCTGGCGTGTTGTGCGATTGAGATGATTCACTCCGGTTGTTCTCGCTACGACCTTGACCGTTTCGGGATTGTTTTTCGCCCCAGCCCCCGTCAGTCTGATGTGATGATCGTGGCGGGTACGCTGACAAATAAGATGGCGCCGGCTTTGCGCAAGGTTTATGACCAGATGGCCGAGCCACGTTGGGTGATCTCAATGGGGTCGTGCGCCAACGGTGGTGGGTATTACCACTACGCCTACTCGGTTGTTCGCGGGTGTGACCGGATTGTTCCGGTTGATATTTACATTCCCGGGTGTCCGCCTACTGCAGAAGCTCTTATCTATGGGCTGATTCAGTTGCAGAACAAGATCCGCCGTACTAGTACCATTGCTCGTTAATTCGCTGGAAGTCCTATATGTCGTCCAAGCTGGAATCGCTCTGTCAAGCCTTGCGTAAGCATCTCGGGGAACGGGTCGAATCGCTCCAAGTTGCATTTGGGGAGGTTAATCTTGACGTCAAGGTCGATACATACCTTGAGTCGATGTTTATTCTTCGTGATAACCCTGAATTGCGGTGCGAAGAGTTAATTGACTTGTGTGGCGTCGACTATTCGGCGTATGGGAATGGCACGTGGACTGGAAAGCGTTTCGCTGTTGTTAGTCAGCTTTTGTCAATTTCCAACAACTGGCGGGTACGCGTCCGCTGCTTTGCCGAGAATGACGATTTTCCTTCCGTACCGTCTGTGGTGGAAGTATGGAACTCGGTAAATTGGTTTGAGCGTGAAGCGTTTGATTTATACGGAATTGTGTTCCCGGGGCATCCCGATCTGCGTCGTATTTTGACGGATTACGGGTTCGTTGGTCATCCATTCCGGAAAGACTTTCCTGTCTGTGGGTATGTTGAAATGCGTTACGACTCCGAGCAGCGCCGCGTTGTTTATCAGCCGGTAACGATCGAGGAACGAGAAATTACCCCGCGCGTTGTGCGTGAAAACACTTACGGGGATGTTTAGCATGGCGGATATTCAGAATTACACAATAAATTTCGGTCCGCAGCACCCCGCAGCGCATGGGGTTTTGCGTATGGTGCTCGAACTGGATGGTGAAGTTGTGGTGCGGGCTGATCCGCACATTGGCATGTTGCATCGGGCGACCGAGAAGCTTGCCGAGACAAAAACGTGGATTCAATCGGTCCCCTATATGGACCGTCTCGACTACATGTCCATGATGTGCAGCGAGCATGCCTACTGCCTGGCCATCGAGAAAATGCTTGGCATTGATGTGCCCGTTCGTGCTCAGTACATCCGAGTGATGTTTGACGAGATTACTCGTGTCCTGAATCACCTGCTGTGGATCGGTGCGCATGGCCTTGATGTTGGCGCCATGACGATGATGCTTTACGCCATGAGAGAGCGTGAGGATCTGGTCGATTGCTACGAAGCCGTCTCGGGAACACGTTGGCACGCCGCCTATTACCGGCCGGGTGGCGTGTATCGCGACTTGCCCGATACGATGCCGATGTACAAAGAATCAAAATGGAAAAGTGCGGCTGAAGTCAAAAAACTGAATGAAGTGCGCAGTGGGACGTTGCTTGATTTTCTTGACGATTTTGTTGTTCGTTTCCCGAAAATTATCGATGAATACGAGACGCTTCTGACAGACAACCGGATCTGGAAGCAGCGCCTGGTGAACGTTGGCGTGGTTTCTCCGGAGCGTGCGATGCAACTCGGTTTTTCCGGTGCAATGTTGCGTGGTTCTGGCGTGGCGTGGGATCTGCGAAAGAAACAGCCATATGCGGTTTATGACAGGCTTGACTTTGATATTCCTGTTGGCGTGACTGGTGATAGTTATGATCGCTATCTCGTCCGCGTTGAAGAAATGCGGCAATCGAACAGAATCCTCCGGCAGTGTATAGACTGGTTGCGTGTCAATCCTGGTCCGGTGATAAGCGATAACCATAAGGTTGCGCCGCCATCACGGGCGAAGATGAAATCGAATATGGAAGAACTTGTGCACCATTTCAAATTGTGCACTGAAGGTATCCATGTTCCTGAAGGGCAAGTGTATTCCGCAGTGGAACACCCGAAGGGTGAGTTCGGTATCTATGCGATTTCTGACGGTGCGAACAAACCCTATCGCTTGAAGATCCGCTCGCCGGGCTATGTCCATCTGTCGGCTATGGATGAGTTGGTACGGGGCCACATGATTGCGGACGTTGTGACGATGGTGGGCACTATTGATATCGTTTTTGGCGAGATTGACCGTTGATGCTTACTACTGAATCTCTGCAGAGAATCGATCGAGAGATCGAAAAATATCCCGCTGACCAAAAACAGTCTGCCGTTATGGCGGCGCTGGCTATTGCGCAAGAGGAGCGGGGGTGGTTGTCTAACGAGACGATTGAGTTCGTTGCTAACTATCTGGGCATGGCGCCGATCGCAGCCTATGAAGTAGCGAGTTTTTACTCGATGTACGACCTGAACCCGGTTGGAAAATACAAGCTCACAGTGTGTACCAATCTACCCTGCATGTTATCCGGCGGAGTTGATGCGGCCGAGTATTTAAAGGCGAAGTTGGGTATTGGTTTTAACGAAACAACGGTGGACGGCAAGTTCACTCTCAAAGAGGGTGAATGCATGGGGGCGTGCGGTGATGCGCCTGTAATGCTGGTCAGTAACCGGCGGATGTGTAGCTGCATGGGGCCGGAGCAAATCGACAGACTGTTGGCGGAGCTTGAGTAATGACCATTTTGGGTGCAATTCAACCAATGCTTACGTCGGGCTTGGACGGTGACAATGCTTGGCGACTTGAGCATTATTTGAAGCGCGGTGGATATTCGGCGCTTAAAAAAGTTTTGGCAGAAAAAATTTCTCCTGACGAAATTATCGGTGAGGTTAAGAAGTCGGGTCTGCGAGGCCGTGGGGGGGCGGGATTCCCCACAGGGCTTAAGTGGAGCTTCATGCCGCGCGACTATCAAGGCAATAAATACGTAGTCTGTAATTCCGACGAAGGCGAACCCGGTACGTTCAAAGATCGCGATATTTTGCGTTATAACCCCCATTCCGTAATTGAGGGGATGGCGATCGCCGGATATGCGATGGGTGCTTCGTGTGGGTATAACTATATCCATGGCGAGATATGGGAAATTTACAAGCGATTTGAAGAAGCCTTGGATGAAGCGCGGTCGGCCGGACTCTTGGGGGCGAACATTTTAGGGTCGGGGTTCGATTTTGACCTCTTCGCTCACCATGGCTATGGGGCATACATTTGCGGAGAAGAGACTGCACTGCTCGAATCCATCGAGGGGAAAAAGGGGCAGCCGCGATACAAGCCGCCATTTCCGGCCAATTTTGGTCTGTATGGCAAGCCCACAACGATCAACAATACCGAGACGTTCGCTTCTATTCCGTGGATTGTAAATCTTGGCGGTGATGCCTTCCTGAATGCTGGTAAACCGAATAACGGCGGTACAAAGATTTTTTCGATCTCGGGTCATGTTAATAAGCCAGGCAATTACGAAATTCCGCTTGGTACGCCATTTTCGACATTGCTCGAAATGGCTGGAGGTATGCGCGGTGGGCGGCGACTCAAGGCATGCATTCCCGGCGGTTCATCATCGCCGGTCGTGCCAGGCGACGTCATGATGCAATGCACCATGGACTACGATTCGATCGCCAAGGCAGGATCAATGCTGGGGTCGGGGGCCGTAATCATTATCGATGAGACTGTGTGTATGGTGAAAGCGCTGGAGCGACTTTCATATTTTTATTACGAGGAATCTTGCGGCCAGTGCACGCCATGTCGCGAAGGGACGAGTTGGTTATATAAAATCGTTCATCGGATCGAAAATGGTAATGGACGTGAGGACGACTTGGAATTGCTGGAAAGTATTACCGGAAATATTATGGGGCGCACCATTTGCGCTCTGGGAGATGCTGCTGCATTGCCGGTACAGAGTTTCGTTAAGCACTTCCGCGACGAATTCATTTACCACATCGAACAGAAGAAATGCCTCGTACCGGTCGATATTCAACGGGCGGGTAGCGGTTTCTTTAGTGCGTTGTCTTAAGGTAGTTCGATATGCTTGAAATTGAAATAGACGGAAAGCAAACCCAAGTCCCGGCGGGAAGCACCATCATGGATGCGGCTCAGCTTGTGGGCGCTTATATTCCGCATTTTTGTTATCACAAAAAGCTGTCGATTTCGGCTAACTGCCGGATGTGCCTTGTTCAGGTCGAGAAAGCCCCCAAACCACTGCCCGCGTGCGCTACTCCTGTCACGAACGGAATGAAGGTGTTTACGCATTCTGAACTTGCCGTGAATGCGCAAAAAGGCGTCATGGAGTTCCTTCTGATCAACCATCCTCTTGATTGTCCGATTTGCGATCAGGGGGGAGAATGTCAATTGCAGGATCTCGCGGTCGGTTACGGCGGATCTGAAGCACGATATCGGGAGGATAAGCGCGTCGTTTTCCAGAAGAACGTTGGTCCGTTGATATCAATGCAGGAAATGTCACGTTGCATTCACTGCACGCGCTGTGTTCGATTCGGTCAGGAAATCGCCGGAGTGATGGAACTTGGTATGGCGAATCGGAATATGCATTCCGAAATCCAGACGTTCGTTGGGAGAACCGTCGATTCCGAGCTTTCCGGAAACATGATTGATCTCTGCCCGGTTGGAGCTCTTACCTCGAAACCTTTCCGTTATAAGGCGCGTAGCTGGGAGCTGTCGCGTCGGAAATCGGTAAGTCCGCACGATAGCCTCGGTACAAATCTGTATGTTCAGGTAAAGAACAATCGCGTTATGCGCGTGCTGCCGCGCGAAAACGAAGATGTCAATGAGTGCTGGATTAGCGACCGTGATCGCTTTTCCTATGAGGCGCTTAACTGCAGTGATCGCTTGCTGAAGCCAATGGTGCGGGTGGATGGGAGTTTGCGAGAAGTCGATTGGAGTGTGGCCCTCGACTATGTGGCTCACGGGCTGAAGGATGTCGCAAGGACTCATGGGGGAAATGCCATTGCATCCTTGGCGTCACCTTCGTCGACGTTGGAGGAGCTTTACCTTCTCCAGAAGTTGACGCGGGGACTTGGTTCTGGTTGCGTTGATTTCCGACCGCGTCGCCGCGATTTCGCAACTGACGCCAAGATGGTAGGGGCGCCATGGCTTGGGTTGCGCCTTTCCGAGATTAAAGAACTTGATGCGGCCGTCGTCGTCGGCAGTGTCCTGCGCAAGGATCATCCGTTATTTGCCCAGCGGCTTCGTCAATTAGCCAGAAAGTCTGGAAAAGTCAGCCTAATTTCCGTTACGGGAGATGATCCGCTGATCAATCTTAATGCCCGGATTACCGTAGCGCCTAGTCAGCTCCCTTTCGCTCTGGCGGCGGTGGTGAAGGCCGTGGCGGCGTTGAAAGGAATCGAGACCCTAGACGAGCTTGAAAATGTCCAGCCCGACGCGGCTAGCGTTTCGATTGCCGAAAGCCTACTGGCGGACGGGAAAAAGGCCGTATTTTTGGGGAATCTCGCCGAGCAACATCCGTCCGCATCGACGATTCATGTTCTTGCGAACGAACTAGGCCGGCTTTCCGGTGCGGTTGTTGGGTTTATTGGCGAGGGGGCCAATTGCGTTGGTGGTCATCTCGCAGGTGCTTTGCCAAGTTCCGGTAATGCCTATGATATGTTCGTTGAGCCTCGCAAGGCCTATATCCTGCTGGGCGTAGAGCCAGAATTGGATTGCCACAATCCAGGAATGGCTAGTGCCGCGCTCAAGCAGGCATCCCTTGTCGTGATGCTCACGCCATTTAAAAGTCAGGCGATGCTCGATACGGCGGATGTGTTGTTGCCGGTTGCTGCGTTTACGGAAACGTCGGGTACGTTTGTGAGCGCCGAAGGCAGGATTCAGAGTGTTGCTGGAGTGTGTCAGACCCCTGGGGATGCGCGCCCCGCGTGGAAAGTATTGCGCGTTTTAGGTAACTTGCTTGACTTCGGCGGTTTCGATCAAGAGTCGAGTGAGGCGGTTCGAAACGAGATTGTCGGTAATCCCGGTGAGTTTGCGGGCGGGTTGGACAATTCCGTTGCCGGTGTCTCGGTCCGACTTGAGGCAGCGCAGATGGATTTGCAGCGCATTTCGGATGTGCCTATTTATTTCGCAGATTCCTTGGTACGGCGCGCGAATAGCCTTCAGGAAACCCGTGATTCAGTATCGCCAACTGCGCGAGTTAGTGCTGGCACGCTGAAAAGTCTTGGGATCGCTGATAGCTCATTGACTCGTGTTGTTCAGTCTTCGGGTGAGACTGTTCTATCCATAGCGGTAGATAATGCGGTGCCCTTTGGCTGCGTACAGATTTCGGCAGCGCACGCGTCAACTTCAATGCTCGGCGATATGTTCGGCGCGATAAAAATGGAGTCCGCATAATGGTCGATACGCTTCAGCTAATTTTGCCGGGGTTCTTGCTTCCATATCTGGATCGGTTCATGCAGTTCGGACAGGAATTATTTGGCGGCGCCTGGCAAGATATTCTTACTGTCGTCTGGACAGTCATTAAAGTGATGCTCATAATTGCGCCGCTGCTGCTTGGTGTGGCGTATACAACCTTTGCTGAGCGTAAGGTGATTGGCTGGATGCAGGTTCGGATCGGGCCAAACCGGGTTGGGCCTTGGGGACTTATTCAACCTTTGGCCGATGGTCTCAAGCTGCTGCTGAAAGAAGTGACGATTCCATCGGGTGCGGACAAATTCGTATTCCTGATTGCGCCCGTCTTCGCCTTTACCCCGGCGGTGTTGGCGTGGGCTGTAATTCCGTTCAGCGACTTTTTGGTACTGGCGAATGTGAACGCAAGCCTGCTATTCATCATGGCTGTGACGTCTATCAGCGTTTACGGGATCATTCTCGCTGGCTGGTCATCAAATTCGAAATACGCATTTTTGGGCAGCATGCGCTCTGCCGCTCAGATGATTTCGTATGAAGTTGCGATGGGGCTTTCGCTGGTCGTGGTGCTAATGATTTCGAACAGCCTGAATGTTGTTGATATCGTACAAGCGCAGGGTCAGGGAAGATTCGCCGATATGGGCTTGAATTTCCTTTCGTGGAATTGGTTGCCCTTGCTGCCCATGTTTGTTGTCTATCTTGTCTCGATTTTTGCAGAGTGCGGACGGGCTCCGTTTGATTTGCCCGAGGGAGAGTCCGAGATTGTTGGCTATCATGTTGAATATGCCGGTATGAGTTTTGCTGTATTCCAACTCGCCGAATATTCTGCAATGATTCTTGGTACTGCGTTGATCTCCCTGCTGTTCTTGGGTGGATGGTCGTCACCTTTTGGGTTCCTGCCGGACAGCGCCTTTTGGCTGTTCTTTAAGATGTTTGCTCTTCTGGTAGTCTTTTTTTGGGCCCGAGCGACATTCCCACGCTATCGATACGATCAAGTGATGCGACTTGGCTGGAAGGTATTTATTCCGGTTTGTCTTGTTTGGCTTCTCATTGTCGGTTGCTGGATGATGTCGCCTTGGAATATCTGGAAGTGAGAGGCTAAATACTCATGGGATCGGTGAAAGAAATATTAAATAGTCTCCTGCTTAAGGAACTGTTAAAAGGACTATCTGTTACGGGCCGGCATCTTTTTTCGCGCAAGATCACGGTTCAATATCCTGAAGAGAAGACTCCACAGAGTTACCGGTTCCGGGGGTTGCATGCGCTGCGCCGGTATCCGAATGGTGAAGAACGTTGTATCGCTTGCAAGCTGTGCGAGGCGGTGTGCCCGGCAATGGCGATTACGATTGAGTGCGGCGAACGCGATGATGGTTCGCGGCGCACGACGCGCTATGACATAGACCTGAACAAGTGCATTTTCTGTGGTTTCTGCGAGGAGGCATGTCCCGTCGACGCCATTGTTGAGACCCGTGTGTTCGAGTACCACGGTGAATCACGCAATGACCTTTATTATACCAAAGCGATGCTTTTGGCGAATGGCGACAAGTACGAAAACCAAATTGCCGAAGATCGTGCTTTGGATTCTAAATACCGCTAAGAGGCGACTACACGATGGAATTCAAGACGTTCGTTTTTTATTTTATTTCCGCTGTCTTGGTGTTTGCCAGTTTACGGGTCGTAACGCTAAAGAATCCCGTTCACGCAGCTCTGCATCTTATCCTCGCTTTTTTTAGTGCGAGTGGGGTTTGGATATTGTTGCAGGCGGAGTTTTTAGCCATCGCCTTGGTGCTAGTTTACGTTGGCGCGGTAATGGTGCTTTTCCTGTTTGTGGTTATGCTTCTGGACATTAATGTTGATAGGTTAAGAGAAGGCTTTTGGAAATATCTTCCATTGGCCTCGATTGTTTCTTTGCTTATGGTTGCCGAAATGGCGCTTGTCTTGGGTGGAACATATTCCGGCCTTCTTGAGAGCGACATTCCCCAACAGGATAGCCAATACAGTAATTCCAAGGCTTTGGGCAGGTTGTTGTTCACAGAGTACGTATATCCTTTCGAGCTTGCTTCGGTGATTCTACTCGTTGGGGTCGTTGCTGCTGTCGCGCTCACGTTACGCGGCAAAACAAAGAGCAAGTCGGTCAGCCCGTCCGAGCAAGTTTTTGTAAAAGCCAAGGATCGTGTTCGGGTTTTGAAGATTCCGGCCGAGGCTCGTGAGTAATCAATCAGTTGTTGTCGTGGGTTGTGCGTTAATCCGCTGGATAACAAAGTCGTCGAGATATCAAAAAAGCTCCAGGAGGCAACTTGCTTACACTGTCACATTTTCTCGTGCTAGGTGCGATACTCTTTTCGGTCGGTGTCGTCGGCATATTTCTCAATCGTAAGAATTTAATTGTTCTATTGATGTCGATTGAGTTGATGCTGCTCGCGGTTAATATGAATTTTGTTGCGTTTTCGCACTATATGCAGGACTTGGCTGGCCAGTTGTTCGTGTTTTTTATTCTCACCGTAGCGGCGGCTGAATCTGCAATTGGGCTTGCTATTCTTGTGGTGTTGTTCAGAAATCTACGGACCATCCACGTTGATGATCTGGACAGCCTGAAGGGTTAATACAATGGATATGCAAAAGCTTTACCTGCTGGTCCCGTTGGCTCCGTTGCTCGGGGCCATGATTGCTGGTCTGTTTTGCAGGATTATTTCGCGACCGCTAGCTCACACTGTCACCATTGCCGGTGTGGCGACCGCATTTTTAGCCTCGATACTCATCTTTCAAGATGTTTTAGCCGGAAATACCTTTAACGGGACGGTATATCACTGGATGACGTCTGGCGATTACTCGTTTGAGGTTGGTTTTCTGATCGATCAACTTACGGTAACAATGATGCTCGTTGTGACGTTTGTATCGCTCATGGTGCATATTTATACTATTGGTTATATGCAGGATGACCCCGGATATAATCGGTTCTTCAGTTATATTTCGTTATTTACCTTCGCCATGCTAATGCTGGTGATGAGCAACAATTTCATGCAGCTTTTTTTCGGCTGGGAAGCGGTTGGTCTCGTTTCTTATCTGTTGATCGGCTTCTGGTATACGAGACCGACGGCGATTGTTGCCAATATGAAGGCTTTCTTGGTAAATCGGGTCGGTGACTTCGGATTCATCCTTGGAATTGGTTTGGTCTTGGCCCACTTCGGATCGCTTGATTATAAGACCGTCTTCTCGCAGGCTGCCGCACTCGCCGATGTGCTTGTGCCTATTGTTCCCGGCGTTGAGTGGGGCACCGTCTCACTTATGAGCGCGACTTGTATTCTGCTGTTCATTGGAGCGATGGGGAAATCGGCGCAGGTCCCGCTACACGTCTGGCTTCCTGATTCAATGGAGGGTCCGACTCCGATTTCCGCGCTCATCCATGCAGCCACAATGGTTACCGCCGGTATTTTTATGGTCGCAAGAATGTCGCCGCTGTTTGAACTCTCTGAAACCGCGTTGTCGTTCGTCATTATTATCGGTTCGATCACGGCTTTGTTCATGGGCTTTCTCGGGATCATTCAAAATGATATCAAGCGGGTTGTCGCTTATTCGACCTTATCTCAGCTCGGCTACATGACGGTGGCTTTGGGCGCCTCCGCATATTCAATTGCCATCTTTCATTTGATGACACATGCCTTTTTCAAAGCGTTGTTGTTTCTTGGGGCTGGTGCCGTGATTATCGGTATGCATCACGATCAGGATATTCGGAACATGGGTGGTTTGCGGAAATATATGCCGATTACATGGATGACTTCGCTGGTCGGTTCTTTAGCCTTGATTGGAACACCGTTCTTTTCCGGTTTTTATTCAAAGGATTCGATCATTGAGGCAGTCGCCTTGTCGAATGTTTTTGGATCCGGGTTCGCGTATTTCGCTGTAATGGCGGGAGTGTTTATCACCGCGTTTTATTCTTTCAGGATGTTTTTTCTCGTATTCCACGGCAAGGAGCGTTTCGGGAAGCATGAATCCAGCCATGGGACGCATTCGCACGATGGTGATCATGACGATGAAGAAGTCTCGCCCGATCACCATCACGGATTGGGGCCGGGAGAAAAGCCGCATGAGCCCCCGCTCGTCGTAACATTGCCGCTGATTTTGTTAGCCATTCCTTCGCTATTTATTGGATATTTCGCGGTTGAGCCAATGCTATTTGGCGGCTACTTTGATGGCGCGGTGTTTATCAATTCACATATCCATCCTGCAATTGAGGAAATGGGGAAGGAGTTTCACGGGGCAGTAGCGATGGCTTTGCACAGTTTTTCTACTCCCGTGTTTTTCTTGGCAGTTTCTGGAGTTGTAACCGCTTGGGTTTTTTATTTGAAGTGCCCGAATATTCCAGCAGCGATCAAGTCGGTATTCGATCCGTTATACAAAGTTCTCGAAAATAAATATTACTTTGATGAGTTTAACGAGAGGATCATTGCGGGCGGGGCAAGATTGCTTGGGAAGGGGCTTTGGAGGGGGGGCGATGCAGGCGTTATCGACGGGGTTATCGTCGGTGGTTCGGTACGCGTCGTGGAGATTTTCTCTTTATTAGCCAAGCTGCTTCAGTCCGGTCATATTTATCATTACGCATTCTCAATGATATTTGGCGTCTGTGCGTTGCTTTCCTTCTGGCTGTTGCGTGCCTAAAACCGAATAATCGAGTCTAAAAATGTCAGAAATGCCTCTACTATCTCTCGCGATCTGGGTGCCGATACTTGCCGGTCTTGTTGTATTGACTAGCGGGGCGGAGCGTAATGCGTCGCTGGCGCGGAAATTTGCGCTGATCGGTGCTGGAATAGGTTTTTTAGTTACGATTCCCCTTTATACGGGATTTGATGTGTCGACGCCCACCATGCAGTTCGTTGAGCTAATGCCATGGATCCCGCGTTTCAATATTAATTACCACCTGGGCGTCGATGGGATATCGGTGCTGTTCATAATTCTCAACAGTTTTATTACGTTCATCGTCGTTGTTGCCGGGTGGAAAGTAATCAATTTCAGGGTCGCGCAGTACAACGCGGGCTTTCTGATCATGTCGGGATTCCTTAACGGAATTTTCGCTTCGCTTGATGGAATGTTGTTTTATGTTTTTTTTGAAGCCTCACTTATTCCTCTTTATCTCATAATCGGTGTGTGGGGTGGCCCGAATCGAGTTTATGCCGCGTTTAAGTTTTTTCTTTTCACGTTGCTGGGTTCGCTGCTCTTCTTGATCGCTCTGATTTATTTGTATTTTGTGTCGGGGAATAGCTTCTCGATTTTGGAATGGCACCAGCTACCGATGGCTTTGGATGCGCAAAAGTGGGTGTTTTTGGCATTTATGGTGGCCTTTGCGGTGAAAGTTCCGATGTGGCCGGTTCATACCTGGTTGCCTGACGCTCACGTAGAAGCACCAACGGGCGGTTCTATTGTTTTGGCAGCCATTGCGCTAAAGCTTGGTGCATACGGGTTTTTACGATTCTCGTTGCCGATTGCACCGGATGCCTCACACGAATTTTCTGGCTTATTGATTGGACTTTCCCTTATTGCGGTGGTCTACATCGGGCTCGTCGCACTCGTCCAACAGGATATGAAAAAGCTGGTTGCGTATTCTTCGATCGCACACATGGGATTCGTTACCCTCGGCTTTTTCATGTTTAGTCCTCTAGCCTTGGAAGGGGCCATCGTGCAAATGGTGTCGCATGGATTTGTTGCCGGTGCCATGTTCTTCTGCATTGGGGTTATGTATGATCGGGTCCATTCCCGGCAGATCGCGGACTATGGTGGTGTCGTTAACACGATGCCGAAATTCGCTGCCTTTTTTATGTTATTTGCCATGGCAAACGCCGGGCTTCCCGCGACCTCAGGGTTTGTCGGGGAATTTATGGTGATTCTTGCATCAGTTAAGTTTAATTTCTGGGTTGCGTTCACAGCCGCTTCAACGATGATACTGGGTGCCGCCTACACGTTATGGATGTATAAGCGTGTCGTGTTTGGGGACGTCGGAAATCATCATGTCGCGGAGTTGTCAGACATCAGCGCGAGAGAGTTTTTTGTACTCGCGTTGCTAGCCGTTGGTGCGCTTGGAATGGGGGTTTACCCATATCCATTTACGGAAGTTTTGCATAGTTCCGTGAATGAACTTTTGCGCCACGTTGCCGTTAGTAAGATTTTATAAGTGGTGTTTTTATGACGCTCGCCGATATGCAATTTGTGGTTCCTGATCTTCGTTTAGCCAGTGCGGAGATCGTGGTTTTGGCTATGGCATGCTTGGTTCTTATCGTTGATGTATTCGTGCAGGACAAGAAACGTACGCTCACATTTGCGTTGATACAGGTTTCGCTACTTGGGGCAGCGGTAGCTACGCTGTTGACCAGCTCCGGGCAAATCCTTTACACGTTCAATAACATGTACGTCGGAGATCTCATGGGAGATCTGCTCAAGTTGTGCGTATATGTGACCGTATCCGTCGTTCTGTTTTATTCACGCGGGTATGTTAACGACCGACCACAATTGGCACGAGGCGAGTTTTACGTGCTTACGTTGTTTGCGACACTTGGAATGATGGTCATGATTTCGGCCAATCATTTCTTAACGGTGTATATCGGTATTGAACTGTTGTCCCTTTCGTTGTACGCGATGGTTGCCCTTAATCGTGATTCTGTGACATCAACGGAAGCTGCGATGAAGTATTTTGTGCTTGGGGCGCTCGCTTCGGGCCTCTTGCTCTATGGAATGTCGATGATTTACGGCGCAACCGGTACGCTTGAGATTACTGCAGTTGCCGAGCAGGCATTCAATGGCCAAATTAACAGGACGATTCTTGCGTTTGGTTTGGTATTTTTGGTCTCCGGAGTTGCATTCAAGCTTGGTGTCGTGCCATTTCATATGTGGATCCCGGATGTTTATCAAGGAGCCCCGACGGCTGTTACGCTATTTATCGCCAGTGCGCCCAAACTTGCTGCCTTCGCAATCATGGTCCGGATGCTGGTCAATGGATTGCTTATTGCGTCGGCAGATTGGCAAATAATGTTCCTGATCCTTTCCGTTCTGTCGATGGCGCTTGGAAACTTCGCCGCGATTTCGCAGAGTAATATCAAGCGGATGCTTGCATATTCCGCAATTTCGCACATGGGCTTCATGTTGCTTGGGATGGTGACCGGGGTTGTGGGGGGGGACGCCAGGTTTGCGCTGAATGCCTATAGTTCGTCGATGTTTTATGTCATTACGTACGTGCTGACCAGTGCCGGGGCATTTGGCATGCTGACCTTGCTTGCACGGACCGGGTTTGAGTCTGAGGAGATTAAGGATCTAGCCGGGCTTAACAAGCGCAATCCGTGGTATGCGGCTCTTCTGATGATGATGATGTTCTCGATGGCCGGTATTCCATTTTTTGTGGGATTTTTCGCGAAGTTTTCAGTTCTTCAGGCGGTTGTGGCGGCCGGGTATCTTTGGCTAGCGATAGCGGCGGTGTTCTTCTCGTTGGTTGGAGCGTTTTATTACCTTCGCGTTGTAAAGGTCATGTATTTTGATCAGCCGGTAGAGGAAGCGCGGGTCGTTGCGCCTCTCGGAGTAAAAGTTCTTATCTCAGCGAACGGATTGTTGGTCGCTTTGCTTGGAGTTTTTCCTAACGGTCTGATGTGGTTATGCGCGTACACGCTTTCGCAATCGCTTTGATGCTTTTGTAATTCAGGAAGGAAAAACGCCCTGGTTTTCAGGGCGTTTTTTTGTATGGATGACTGATTGATTTCCCCATACCTACAGGTCCCAAGTCAGAAAATTGCTGACTATCAATCAAGTTTTTTCAGATAATCTTTGGTGAATAGTTTGTCGGGAAGATCTTTTAGCTTCATGTTGCTGTATTGAAGAATGGAGCGGGAGCCATCCCGTATTGCGTCGTCCATTATCAGTCGCGTTGGCCTGGTTCGCCCTTCAAGAAGTTTGAAGCTCTCATACCTGCAGGTTTTTAGCAGTCTACTCGATAAGGAGTAGAACTCGGCTTTATAAGGCCAATGGTCCTTTTGGCGGACCCAGTAAATAACCTTTTGATACGTGACGCTCTTGTCGATCGCGTTGAGCTCGAGTACGTAATATATTTCTGAATCAATAAGTTCGGTGCGGAGTAGTTTTGGATCGTAGTCACCGGCGAAGTTCGCACGCGCCAAATCTCCGTTGGCGACTTGCCCCGTGAGTCGCTGTGATAGCGCTATTCGTATCGGTTGCGAGACGTCGGGCATAAATATCCACAGGTCACGCTCCTTCATGAGAATGATCTGGCCGCGTTCTGCAGCTGGCTCTGTCACCATGACGATCGTGTTGGCGTTCCCTTTGGAGAGGACCCGGTACTTCCGTTCTTCGGCTGCATTGCCAGAATGTGTGGTGGTGATCGCGACGTCGACTTGAAAGCTCTCTGCGGGAAAGCGGACCAAATCGGCTTTTTCGACAATCGCGCGGACGTCTATAGTTGAGGAGGTTGCACTCGGCAGCACCGGGTCTGCGGCGTAGGCCGCGCAGGTGGGAAGTATCATCAGGGAAGCGCACAATAGTTTGCCAAATTTTATGGCACGCTTAAGAGGAATTTCGATCGCCATGCTATGTTCCTGCCGTAACTGATTCTTCAACTTCAACTGTGTCGTTAGGACGAGTTCGAATGAGTATAGTCCGCGTAGAACATGTCTATAAAGATTATTCGCTCGGAAATCAGACAGTTCGGGCACTTAAGGACATCACCTTGTCGTTTGAGCGGGGGGTATTTCTGGCGATAGCCGGTCCCTCCGGGAGTGGCAAGACCACATTGCTCAATTTGATCGGATGTATCGATACGCCGACAAGCGGCAGGATCTTTATCAACGATAACGATGTCAGCGGAAGGACGCCCGATCAACTTGCCGAATTGCGCAACAAGACGATCGGGTTTGTCTTCCAAACCTTTAACTTGCTTCCCGTTCTTACGGCTGCTGAGAACGTCGAGTATCCGTTACTTCAGCGAAAAGATATTTCGTCACACGAGCGAAAAGAGAGGGTGGCAAAATTCCTTGCTGTGGTTGGCCTGACGAAATTTCATGATCATCGTCCGAACCAGCTCAGCGGTGGGCAGCGGCAGCGCGTAGCGATTGCTCGAGCGCTGGCGATTCATCCGGCTATCGTGTTGGCCGATGAACCGACCGCCAATCTCGATCACAAAACTGGCGAGGAAATCCTTAATCTGATGAAGCAGATTAACCAGTCGGACGGCACAACGTTTATTTTCTCGACGCATGACAAACGAGTCATCGCCAAGGCCGATCGATTGGTCAGGGTTGAAGATGGGGAAATTACAATGCTGGGAATTCGAAACGATGCAAATTGGTCGATCGTAAAGCACCGCAATTCGGATTAGCCCGTCGTGGAAGTGAGGTTACGGGGCGTTGTTGCGTAACTACACGAGGGGGCGATTTTCCCCAAACCCCAGACGGAGTGGCGTAGGCGGGAAATAAAAAAGTCCGCCGTTTTGTAGAATTTGCCAAACGGAGGACACCAATGGAACGCATCCCGCACGCGGCTTGCGGGCAAAAAGTTGGAGTCTGTCGCTATACTCAGAAATGAATGAGGGAATGAAGGGAAACTCGGGTGCAGCAAACGCACGTCCGAGTTCAGCCTTGGTATCTGGATTGGATCGGGGGGCAAATTGGCTCTGTACGAAATGCGCAAGTTCGTTGCGCCGGAATTCATATTCGGTGTTGAATCGCGCCGGCGCGTCGGGTTTTATGCGCGCAATATGATGGCGAGGCGGGTGTTTATCGTTTGCGATGCCGGAGTGGCAGCGGCCGGCTGGCTGGCGCAAGTTTGCGAAGATCTCTCCGACGTAGGCGTCGACGCCGTGGTTTTTCTCGGCCTTTCGCCAAATCCAAAAGATCATGAAGTCATGGCCGGGGCGGAAGCCTATGCGGCAGAACGCTGTGATGTCATCGTCGCGCTGGGCGGTGGAAGCGTAATCGATTGCGCGAAGGCTATCGGGATTGTGCACGCTAATCGCTGTCACGTCGGCAAATTCGAGGGCATCGATTGCGTTGAAGTACCCGGCCCGCCGCTCATTTGCATCCCGACAACCTCCGGAACGGCGGCCGACATCTCGCAGTTCTGCATCATCGTGAATTCGCTGAATCGCTACAAGATGGCGATCATCAGCAAGACTGTCATTCCCGATGTGGCGCTGGTCGATCCGGCAACGACGCTCACCATGGATCCCTACCTGACCGCGTGCACGGGCGTCGATGCTTTGACGCACGCCATCGAGGCTTATGTGTCCTCGGCAAGTTCCCCCGTGGTCGATGTGCACGCGTTGGCCGCGATACGCCTGATCTGGAAAAACATCGAACATGCCGTCTTCATCCCCGATGATCTGAACGCAAGGGAGAACATGTCGTTGGCCAGCCTGCAGGCCGGTCTGGCCTTTTCGAACGCCAGCCTCGGCGCGGTGCACGCGATGGCTCATTCACTGGGCGGTTTTCTCGATCTTCCACACGGCGAATGCAATGCGTTGCTGCTCGAGCATGTTGTTCGGTTCAATTTCGCCGCTGCGCCGGAACGGTACCGCCAGATCGGCGAGGCCATGGGCATGTATGCGCGCGGTCTGACAGATCAGGAATGTGCGGACCGGATTTCCGGAGTACTCAATCAGCTAAGGCATCGTTTGGGCATAACGGGCGGCCTTGGCCAGCGTGGCGTACGCGTGGCGGATATAGAGGAGCTTGCCGTTCATGCGATCAAGGATGCCTGCCTCGTTACGAATCCGCGTCATGCAGGCGCAGCAGATGTAAAGGCTATTTATGGTGAAGCCATCTGACGGCGACGACTGGGGGTCGCGCAAAGACAGCATTATCGGGCTGGGCGAACGGTCGTTCCACAAGAGCTACTACCCGCAGTTGCGGCAGAACATGGATCGCCTCGAACGGTTCCGTACGCTGCTTGATCGGACGACGGATTTCGTCATCCTCGTCGATCTTGGCGCAGGAACGATAGTCGATGCCAACGTTGCACTTGGCCGCGTTGTCTGCAAGCCCGTCGAGACGGTGATTGGCCGCCCATTCGCCGAATTGGGGCTGGGCGATACGGCGCATGTGCTGCAGGAACTTCGTCGCGAAGTGGGTGAGGCCCGAGGCTCCGCTCAAGCGGGTAGCGCCGAGTCGCCGGGCCATACGCTCATTATCGACCACCAGTGCTGCGACTCCCGCCTTTCCATCGAGCTCACCTACCGGGTAACGGTGCTTGAAGGTCGTCCGTACGGCGTGATGGTTGGGCGCGACGTGACCGAGCGGCAACGCAGTCTCGAAATGGTCGAAGCGCTGCTGGCGGAAAAGGACGCCTTGCTGGATAACGCGCTGGTCGGCATTGTGATGCTCCGCCAACGCAAGATCGTCTCATGCAACAGACGTTACGAGGAAATCTACGGCTACCCGCATGGCTCGCTCATCGGCCAGACGACCAGAGCCTTATACGATAGCGATGCAACCTTCGCCGCCTTGGGCGAGGAGGCCTATGGAGGGATTGGCGGGGGCGGAAATTTTTCCGCGACACTGCGCATGATGCGTGCCGACGGGAGCACATTCTGGTGCGAACTGGCTGGCCGCGCCATTGATCCCGAAAGACCCGACGAGGGGAGCATCTGGATCGTCTCGGACATCTCCGAACGGAAGCGGGCCGAAGAAAAGGCGCGCTTTCTTTCTTACCACGATTCGCTGACCGGCCTGCCCAACCAGGTGCTGTTGCAGGACCGATTGCAGCAGTCGATCGCCTTTTCGACCAAGGCTGGCACCAAGGTCGCGCTGATCGTCCTTGACCTTGATCGCTTCAAAAAGCTCAACGATTTTCTTGGCCGCACGGCGGCTGATCGGCTTTTGATCGAAATCGCCGCCCGGATCAGCGAATCGTTGCGCGGTACGGACACCTTGAGCCGGCAGAGCGGCGACGAATTCGTGCTGCTGCTCGCCAATCTCGCCGAGCCTGACGCGATTGTCACGTTCCTGGGCGAATTGATGGAGCGGCTGCATGAGCCGTTCGACATCGAGGGCAAGGAGGTGACGACCTCACTGTCGGCGGGGATCGTCATCTATCCCGAAGACGGCGCGGATTTCGCCACCTTGCTGAAGAAAGCGGACATGGCGATGTACCGCGCCAAGGAGGCGGGGCGCAATACGTATCGCTTCTTCAACGACGGCATGAACGATGACGCTGTCGAGCAGGTCATGCTGCATGCCGGATTGCGGCGTGGCCTTGAGAATCACCAGTTCGTGCTGCACTACCAGCCGCAAATCAACATCGCGAGCGGCGAGTTGATCGGCGCCGAAGCGCTTATCCGCTGGAAGCATCCCGACCTCGGTGTGGTATCCCCCGGCCGCTTCATCCCGGTGGCCGAGGAAACCGGGCTCATTATCGAGATTGGCGACTGGGTGTTGCGCGAAGCGTGCCGCGAGGCGGTGCGCTGGCAGACGCTCGGGGCGGCCGCGCCGACGGTCGCCGTCAATCTGTCGGCGCTGCAATTCAAGCGCGGCAACATCGAGTACTCGGTCGCCCGCGCCCTTGAAGAGTCTGGGCTTGATCCCGCCATGCTCGAACTCGAATTGACCGAGTCGATCCTGATCCGCGATACGGAGAATGTGCTGGCCACCGTCAAAAGGCTCAAGCTGATGGGCGTCAAACTGTCGATCGACGACTTCGGTACCGGCTACTCAAGTTTGGCTTACCTGAAGCGCTTCGAAGTCGACAAGCTGAAAATCGATCAAGCCTTCATCCGCGGGCTGGCGACAGAGCAGGAAGATGCGGCCATCGTCCGCGCCATCATCCAGATGGCGCGCAGCCTCGGTTTGCGGACCATCGCCGAAGGCGTCGAGACAAAGCCGGTGCTGGATCTCTTGCACCTCTATCATTGCGACGAAGTGCAGGGGTATTACTACAGCCCGCCGCTTCCGGCGCGCGAATTCGCTGCTTATCTTGCCTCCAGTTCTCCGAGCAACGGAAACGGCCGACGCTAACGCGATCGGCCGGTGGCGTTATTCGTCATCCCCCGCGCCGTCGCGGCGCGGCACGGTTTGCGGATCACAGATGATCGGGCGGTAAATCTCGACCCGGTCGCCCGCTTTCAATCCCGCCTGAAGTTTCACGACCTTGCCGAAGACCCCGACTTTCTGTGCGTCGAGATCGATATGGGGAAACATCTTCAGAATGCCCGACTTGTCGATCGCGTCCTTGACGGTCGCTTCCTCCGGCACCTCGATGTTCATCCAGATCTGCTGGGCCTGCTCCGAATAGGCAACTCCGATTTGCATGGTGTTTTCTCCTCTCAATGGCAACCGATGGCGCCTTCGGCCAGCGGAGTGGGCGAGGCAGTGGTCTTGGCCGTTTCCTTCGCGGCGGCGCGGAGTTCATAGAAGCGTTTGACCGCCAGCATCAGGCCGAGTACCAGAAAACCGGCCGGCGGCAGAATCATCATCAGCACGCCGCCGTAGTTCGGGATGACCGTCATTTCGAGGAAGGCGAATTTGGGCCCGAGCAACAGGCTCGCCTGACTGAATAACGTTCCCATGCCGATGAGTTCGCGGATCAGTCCGATGGCGGTGAGGGCGAGTGTGAAACCGAGTCCCATGAACAAGCCATCGAACGCCGAGGCGACGATGCCGGACTTGGAGGCGAATGATTCCGCCCGTCCGAGCACTGCGCAGTTGACGACGATCAGCGCGATGAACAGCCCGAGCACGCGGTACAGATCGTGCATCCAGGCGTTGAGCACCATGTCGACAATCGTGACCAGCGTGGCGATGAGCACGATGTAGACCGGAATCCGCACCTGCGGCGAGACGAAATTGCGAATCGACGAAATGATCATGTTCGAGCCGACGAGCACGGCGGTGGTCGCCAGCCCCATTCCGAGACCGTTGGTGCCACTGGTGGTGACGGCCATCGTCGGGCACATGCCGAGCACTTGGGCGAAAACGATGTTCTGGTCCCAGAGGCCGTTCTTCATGATTTCGCGGATATTCATTTCGCTTCTCCTTGCGTGGGCGCGGACAGGATTTCCTCTCGGTGGCCGGCGTAGAAATCCAGCCCCTGTTTGACCGCCTTGACGACGGCGCGTGGCGTGATGGTGGCGCCGGCGAACTGGTCGAAGACGCCGCCGTCCTTCTTCACCGCCCATTTTTCGGCCGGCAGGTTGTCGAGCGATTTGCCCTCGAAGTCGTGAATCCATTTCGACTTGGCGACTTCGATCTTGTCGCCAAGCCCCGGCGTTTCCTGGTGCTTGATGACGCGGGCGCCGAGCATCGTGCCTTTTTCATCCAGGCCGATGAGGACCACGATGTCGCCGGCGTAACCCCGCGCGGCGGTCTTGAACACGACGCCGTTGACCGTACCGGCCTTGCGCGAGCGGTAGATGGTGACTTCCTTGCCGTCGTTGTCGGCGACCGTCACCGTGTCCTTGAGCAGGTCATTATCGCCATGTCCGGCCGGCAACACCTCGCTCAACGAGGTTTGCAGGTCGCGTTTTTCCGCGTCGGCGATGCCTTCCTGCGTCGATTGGTTGGCAAAGGACAGCGCGGCGCTGGTGGCTAAGGCGATGAGGCCGAGCGACAGCGGTTGATAGAAGAGGCGATCTCTCAATTCGTCAAGTTTGCTCATGACTTTGCCTTTTCGATTGCCGGGTCAAGGGGAGCGCCGCGCCAGTCGCGGCCGAGGATGCGCGGTTTGAGGTAGCGGTCGATGACCGGCGTGACGGCGTTCATCAGCAGCACAGCGAACGCAACGCCTTCGGGATAGCCGCCCCAGGTGCGGATGACGTAGGTCAAAAAGCCGCAGCCGAATCCGAAGACAAGTTGCCCGTACTTGGTGTTGGGCGAGGTGACGTAATCGGTGGCGATATAGAAAGCACCCAGCATCGCCGCACCCGAGAGCAGGTGTGCCGAGACATCGAGATAGCGCGCCGGGTCGATGCTGTTGAAGATGAGCGCCGGGATGGCGATGCCGGCCAGCATGGCGACCGGAATGTGCCAGCTGATGATGCGGAACGCCATGAGCACGAGCCCGCCGGCGGCGATCAGCAAGGCCGCCGTTTCGCCGAGGCTGCCGGTGCGATTTCCGGAGAACGTGGTGACCGGCGCCGTCGAAGCGGCCAGCGAGTGGAACAGATCGATACCGCGCGACAGTTCCGTCTTGGCGAAGCCGAGCAGGGAAGCGCTGGTCACCGCGTCCAGATCCGGGATGCCGCGGATGAAGACGAGCAGTCCGTCGTGGAAATTGAGCGCGGCCGGCGCCGTGATCGGCATCGGAGCGATCCAGATTGTCATCTGCACCGGGAACGAAATCAGCAAGAAGACGCGGGCGACCATCGCCGGATTGAACAGGTTGTAGCCGAGACCGCCGAACACCTGCTTGGCCAGAATCGTGGCGAACAGGCCGCCGATGCAGCCGATCCACCAAGGCGCCCAGGGCGGCAACGAGAGCGCCAGCAGCCAGCCGGTGACGAGTGCCGAACCGTCGAGCAGCGACGGCATGGCACGGCGTCCGGCCATTTTCAGGCATGCTGCTTCGCCGAGCAGGGCGGAGAGGACAGTGACGATCCACAGGAAGATGCTCGGCCAGCCATACAGCCAGAAGCCATAAACGGTGGCCGGCACCAGCGTGGCGAGCAGGATCAGCATGATGCGCGTGACGCTGCTGCCGGTGACGGTATGGGGCGCCGTGGCGGGCGCGCTGGCCGGAAGGACGGGAATCATGACACGGTCTCCGTAGTGGTTGCGGTGCTTTCGGTTGCTGCCGCCGCGGCTTTCGCGGCGGCTTCGGCGGCTTTCGCCGCATCGCGTTCGGCCTTGCGGCGGGCGGCGGCTTCGGCTTTTTCCTTGGCTTCGCGTTCGAGGCGAGCGGCGCGGTCGACAGCCAGCTTCTTGGCCGCTTCCATCTTCAGCTTGCTACGCTCCTGCGCCCACAGGTCACCCTTGGCGTGCGAGAAGTATTGAACGAGCGGAATGTGCGACGGGCAGATGTACGAGCAGCAACCGCAGGAAATGCAGTCCGACAGCCCCATCGTCGAGGCGCCATCGAGATCGCCGGCGCGCACGCGGGCGGCCATCTCGAGCGGCAGCAGACCAATCGGACAGACGCTGGTGCAATTGCCGCAACGGATGCACGGACCGGCTTCGCTATGCGGGATTTCTTCTTCGCTGAGCGCCAGAAAGCCCGATGTACCTTTGACGACCGGAATGTTGGCATGAGAAATCACGGTGCCCATCATCGGGCCGCCCATGACCAGCCGCGCCGGTTCGCTCTTCAGGCCGACGAACTCGAACAGGTCGGCGGCCAGCGTGCCGATCGGCACCATGAGGTTGCCCGGCTGCCAGACGGCGCCGCCGTTGATGGTGACGATGCGGCGGATCAGCGGCTCGCCGAAGCGCAGGGCGCGATGCACGCAGTAGGCGGTATTAACGTTGTTGACGATCACGCCGACATCGGCGGCGCGACAGTCGGACGGGACTTCCTTGCCGGTCAGCGTCTGGATCAGCTGGCGGTCGGAACCCATCGGGTAGCGTGCCGGCACCGGCCGGATCTTGACTTTGGGGAAGTGCGACGCCGCCTTGCGCATGGCGGCAATGGCTTCCGGCTTGTTGTCCTCGATGCCGACCAGCGCCTCCTTGGCGCCCATGCCGTACATCATCAGGCGGACGCCATCGACGACATCGGCGGCGTGGTCGCGCATGACGCGGTCGTCACAGGAGAGGTAGGGCTCGCATTCGCCGCCGTTGACGATCAGCGTCGTGATCTCGCTGCGCTTGCCGAGCGCCATCTTCACCGAGGCCGGGAAAGTCGCGCCGCCGAGGCCGACGATACCGGCGGCAGCGATCAGATTGGTGATTTCGGTCGGCGACAAGGCAAACGGATCGGCCGGCACATCGACCTCAATCGCCTGATCGAGCCCGTCCGAAGTGATCGTGATCGCGTCGAAGGGCAGGCCGGAAGCGTGCGGCGCCGTAATATCGCCAATCGCCGTGATCGTGCCCGAGGTCGGCGCATGCACCGGCGCCGAGATGCGTCCCTGCGGCTCGCCGATCAGCTGTCCCTTCAGGACTTTCTGACCGACGAGAACGATGGGACGCGCGGCCTGACCGACGTGCTGTTGCAACGGCACATAGAGCCGTGCGGGCAGGGGGAGGACGCGTATTGGCGCGTCGGCGGCCGGGCGTTTGTGGTCATCCGGATGAACGCCCCAGTGCGGGGCTTTCAGGTTGTGGAGAAACTTTTCGATGAGTCCCATGATTTACCTCAGGCTTCGGCTTCAATCTCGGGTTTCGGCCAGACCCAGTGCTGCAGGGTCACCGGAACCGGGCGGAGCGTGATCGCCTCGGTCGGGCAGCGTTCGACGCAGCTGCCGCAACCGGTGCACGCTTCGCGGATGACGTTGTGAATCTGTTTGGCGGCGCCGACGACGGCGTCGGTCGGGCAGGCTTTCATGCAGCGGCAGCAACCGATGCAGATTTCTTCCTTGACCTGCGCGATTTGCGGACCGCTATCGACGACGTCGCCAAGATCCACGGAAATTCCGAGCTTGGCGGCCAGCGCCGTGGCCAGGGCCTTGCCGCCCGGCGGACAGATGGTGACGGTGGCCGATCCTTCGGCGATCGCCTTGGCTACGGCCGAGCAGCCGGCCATGCCGCACTGGCCGCAGTTCGAGCCGGGCATCATGGCTTCGATTTCATCGGCAAGCGGGTCGCCTTCGACGGCGAATTTGCGGGCGGCGACGCCGAGTCCGCAGCCGAGGATGGCACCCAGGGCGGTCAGGCTAGTAACGGCGGCAAGCATCGTTGTCTCCTTTTCCTGTTATTTGAAGTTGAGGCCGGAAAAGCCCATGAAGGCGAGCGACATCAGGCTGGCCAGAACGAAGGCGATCGGCGCTCCGGTAAAGACAGCCGGTACCCGCGCCAGTGACAGACGTTCGCGCATGCCGGCGAACATGACCATGGCCAAGGTGAAGCCCAACGCCGATCCGAAGTCGTAAATCACGGTGGTGACGAAGCTGTGTTTTTCCTGAATGTTGATCAGCGCCAGACCGAGCACCGCGCAGTTGGTGGCGATCAGCGGCAGGTAGATGCCGAGCATCTGGTACAGGCTCGGCGCCATCTTGTGCACCACCATCTCGGTGAATTGCACGACGGCGGCAATCACGAGAATGAAGGTCAGCAGGCGCAGGTAGCCAAGACCGAGCGGCGCCAGCAGCCAGTGTTCGATGTTCCAGCACACGGAGGCGGCCAGCACGATGACGAACGTGGTGGCGAGCCCCATGCCGAGGGCGCTGTCGATACGCTTGGAAACGCCCATGAACGGGCAGAGGCCAAGGAACTTGACCATCACCACGTTGTTGACGAGGGCCGTTGTGATCAGCAGGAAAAAGTATTCGCTCATGTCAGTGTTCCAGGGGGAAGTCACTGTCGCCCTATCACGATCCGTGCCAGTGGCCTTGTCCGGCGGCGGGCAGAGGGCCGTCCAAAAACGTGCGACGACGGAAAAACCTGCACCGCATCGGGGTTTTGCGGGGGTTGGAGCCGTCGGCTGCGCGTACGGCCAACGGCGGAAGGCGGCCTGATTTCGCGGCCGTTATCGGGCGTGCCGTATGTCGCAATCCCTACACTTTGCGAGAAACGCGACAGCGTCAGGCGTGCGGCGGGCGAAAAACCGGCGGCCTCGCATCGCCGCTCATCCGGGCCTTGGCTTGAAAATTGCTGTTAGCCAGGCATCAGGAAAGGGAGCCAACGTGGAAATTCAACTGCACACCCCGCATGACGCCAAGCCGGCCATCGCGCCGGAAGTGTTCCAGCAAGCGGTCGAACAGGCGGATATCGCCATCTCCATCACCGACGCCGACGCCAACATTCTCTATGTCAATCCGGCATTCACCCGCGTGACTGGCTATGCGCCGGACGACGTGATCGGCGCCAATTCGTCGGTGCTCTCGCACAAGGCGACGCCGGAGGAGATTTACAAGCAGATGTGGGCGCAACTGCATGCCGGGCACGCGTGGAGCGGCCGCCTCGTGAACCGGCGCAAGGACGGCGCCAAGTATTTGGCCGATCTGCTGATTACGCCGGTGGCCGATGCCGACGGCGGTGTGACCCGCTTTCTCGGCATCCACCGCGACATCACGACGCTGCACGAACTCGAATGCGAGGTGATCGGCCAGAAAGCGCTGATCGAGTCGGTCGTCGATTCGGCACCGGTCGTGCTGGCGCTGCTCGATGCCGAGGAAAAGGTCGTGCTCGACAACCACGAGTACAAGAAGCTGATGATCGACCTGCATGTCGCCGATCCGGCGGCGCAGATTCTGGCCGCCATACGTGCGAACGATGGCTCCTATACCAGCCTGCCGGGGCGCGGCCGCTACGCCTTCAACGACCGCGAAGTGCGCATCGACACGCCGGGCGGCGCGCCGCGCTGGTTCTCCTGTTCCGGCATCTGGGTGCAGCGCAACGACAGCGATCCCGACCGTTTTTTCGATCAGCGCAATGCGTTGTATCTGCTGCTGGTCGCCAAGGAAACGACGCGCCAGAAAATGGAGCAGGAAAAAACGCGCCTCGCGCTGCTGCAGGCGATGATGGCCGAGGAATCGCGCGTCGACGGCCTGCGCGAAATCCTCACCGCCGCCGTGTTCAAGATCGAAGGGCCGCTCAACATCATGGCCTCGGTGCTGGCGACGATGGAGCGGCGGAGTGGGAATAATGGACATTCCGGCAGCCCCTCGCCCGCGGCGGGCGTTCTGGCCGAAGCCATGCACGCCGGGCGCGAAGCGGTGGAAAGCCTGCGCAGCGCGATTCCCGGGCATCTGGCCGAATCGCGCACGTCGGTCAATGTCAATGAAGCCATCCGCGACGTGCTCGATCTCACCACGATGCGCATGCTCTCGGCCGGCGTGACCGTGCAATGGCGGCCGCAAGCCGTGCTGCCGAGCGTCAACGCCTATCCGAACCGCGTGCGGATGATGTTCAAGGCCATCGTCGATAACGCCATCGACGCCATGAATACCAAGGGCTGGCGCCAGCGCGACCTGTTCGTGACGACGCGCGCCACCGGAACCAATGGCGACAGCGTCGAAGTGGTGATCGAGGACAGCGGCCCCGGCATCCCGCCGGAACTCCGGCTCAAGGTCTTCGAGCCCTTCTTCTCGACGCGCAAGGCCGGCGGCCAGCATCTCGGCACCGGGCTGTCATCGGCCCAGCAGGTCGCCGCCGATCACAACGGCGTCATCGAACTCGACGAAACGAGCCGCGGCGGCTGCCGCGTCCGCATCACGCTTCCGGCGCAGTAAAGATAAAAACATGGCCATGATGAGTGCTAGCAACAATTTGAATCTCAGCGTCCTGCGCCGGGTCGAGCTGGAAACGCTCTACCGTGTCGGCGACATCCTTTCGCGTTCGCTTGATTTCCGGCGGACCTCGAAGGAAATCCTGCGCGCGCTCGACGAGCAGGCCGGCATGAGCCGCAGCATGGTGACGGTGCTCGATCCGGAGACGGGCGACCTCGTCGCCAACGCCGTCAATGGCATCGACGACGGCGAACTGGCGTCGGTGCGCTACCAGTCGGGCGAAGGTCTGCTCGGCCTGATCCTTGAAGAGAAGCGCACCATCGCCGTTGCCCGCACCGGCGACGACCTGCGCTTTCTCAACCGCGTCGGTATCTACGACCGGCGGCTGCCGTTCATCGCCGCGCCGATCAGCCTCGGCGGAACGCTGCAGGGCGTGCTTGCCGTGCAGCCGAACACGCCCGACGACGGCATGCTCGAAGAGCGCACCCGCTTCGTCGAAATGGTCGCCAGCCTGATCGGGCAGAGCGTGCGCCTGTCGCTCGAAATCGAAAAGGAAAAGAAAACCATCGCCGAAGAGCGCGACACCCTGCGCCGCACCGTGCGCCACCAGTACGGCTTCGACAACATCGTCGGCCGCTCGATGGCCATGCGCCGCGTCTTCGATCAGGTGCGCATGGTGTCGAAGTGGAACACGACCGTGCTGCTGCGCGGCGAAACCGGTACCGGCAAGGAGTTGATCGCCAACGCCATCCACTACCATTCGCCGCGCTCCAGCGCGCCGTACGTCCGGCTCAACTGCGCCTCGTTGCCGGAAAACCTGCTCGAATCCGAACTCTTCGGCCACGAGAAGGGCGCCTTCACCGGCGCCATTGCCGCCCGGCGCGGCCGCTTCGAAGCGGCCAATGGCGGCACGCTCTTCCTCGACGAAATCGGCGAAATCTCGCCGGCCTTCCAGGCCAAGTTGTTGCGCGTTCTGCAGGAGGGCGAGCTCGAACGCGTCGGCGGCTCGGCGACGATCAAGGTCGACGTGCGCGTGATTGCCGCTACCCACCGCGACCTCGAAGCGGCGGTCGACGCCGGCGAATTCCGCGAGGATTTGTACTACCGCCTGAACGTCATGCCGATCGTGCTGCCAGCCCTGCGCGACCGGCTGGAGGATGTGTCCGATCTCGCCAATTTCATGGTCGGCCGCATCGGCAAGGCGCAGGGGCGGCGCCTCACGCTGACCGAAGGCGCGCTGCGCAAATTGTCGCAGTACGCGTGGCCGGGCAACGTACGCGAACTGGAGAACTGCCTGGAGCGTGCCTCCGTCATGTCGGAAACGGGCAACATCGAAGCCGAACTGGTCCTGATCGACCGGCATCGCGACCACGGTGCGCCGAGTGGTGTCCCCTCGCCGCTGCCGTATGCCGCCCCGCGTGCGCCGTCGGCGCCGCCCGTGCGGTCACCCGTTCCAACGGAGCCCGCCGACGACATCGAACTCGACGAACGCGAGCGTGTTATCGCCGCCCTCGAACAAGCCGGCTGGGTCCAGGCCCGCGCCGCCCGCCTCCTCGGCATGACCCCCCGCCAGATCGCCTACCGCATCCAGACGCTGGATATCGAGGTGAAGAAGCTGTAGCCGATACCATGAAAAAGCCCGCCGTGAAGGCGGGCCCGTTCTGGACGGCTTTGCCGGTGTTAAATCGCGCCGTCGTGATCAGCAGTTCAAGCTTACGATCCTTCAAGCGGCTGCTTTCTGCGCGGATGAATTCGTGCATTCGCGCCAAAACTGTCGTTCGGATGGCGTCGTGGATTTTGCCGGCAGTGAGACATGGGAAGGTGACGAAGATCGGTAGCCTGTAGTTGCTTAAGAAAAATTGGTTTCAGACAATCCGGATGGTGGAGGTGTTACCTTGAAAATCTAAGCATTTCAGGGCAGGATGGTAAGGAATTTGCATATTGGCAACCTCCGGAAGATATCGCTGAATATCCTCCCTCGGAACGGATGCTGAAAGCATGAACTGGCGCCGGTAATCTGAAAGGAAGTAATAATGGTAAAACACTCCCCGACTGAGAGAGTAATGTGGAGAAACGTTTCACTGGAATCAAGGGATCCGGTTACCGATGACGAAATCAATCTTAAATATGGTCGGCGTGAGCTTAGAATTGTCACTGAAACTAATAGGGAGCAATTGCCAAATTTTGTTTCGGCCATAAAGCGGGAAGGATGGCTAAAGCTGCAGCCGTTCTACCAGCGTCGTCAGCGATGGGATGACAAAAGGAAATCCAAGCTCATTGAGTCTTTTATCATGAACATTCCGGTGCCGCCGTGTTTTTTATATGAATCGGATTTGGCTCGTTATGAGGTAATGGACGGACAACAGCGCATCTCGGCTATTTTTGACTTCTACGAGAACAAGTTCAAACTAAAAGGCTTGGAACAGTGGCCAGAGTTGAATGGGAAAATATATTCCAAATTGCCCTCCGAGATTAAGAAAGGTTTAGATCGAAGGTCTATCTCGTATATCGTTTTATTAAAGGAGTCGGCAACGTCTAAAGATGAAGAAATGTTGCTCCGGCAGCAGGTTTTCGAAAGACTAAATACAGGCGGTGTAGAACTCGAAAATCAAGAAGTTCGTCACTGTATTTACCACAATGAATTTGACCGGTTGTTAATCAAACTGTCGCGGCACGATTTAATGAGGTCTGTTTGGGGGCTGCAAAGATTTAGTGAACAAGAAATTGAAAACCCGCCAGACACTTTGCTGAAAAACCCCCACTTTAGCAAAATGCGAGATGTGGAGTTTGTACTCCGATTTTTCGCACTCAGGCATGTTGAATATTATCGTGGCGGAATGCAGAGTTTCTTGAATCAGTACATGGTCCGTAGCCGAAACTTCAATAGCGATGATATATCGTTTCTTGAAATTCTGTTTATTAATACGATCGTCTTGGCTAACCAGATATTTGGAGACAAGTTGTTCCGCCCTTGGATTCAGAAATCTGGCGACTGGGCGACGAAGCCCCAGATTGCGTATGCTGACGCTATTATGGTTAGTCTGAGTGAATTGCAGGACCAAGCCGATGTTCTAACCGCAAGGCGAGAAATTATAGCTTCTAAGGCAAAACAGCTGATCGAGACAGCCAATCCAGGCACATTTACAGGCCAAGGGAATACAAAAGATTCCATCCAAAATAGAATTAGTCTTTTCCGTGACTTATTCTCCTCGGTAATTCGCGGGGAATAATATTAATGTTTGACAACGTTCTTGCTCGTCTAGACAAAGAAATAGATGCATTAACGGCCGTTGTTCAGTGGCATGATTCAATTCGAACGTTGATCTATGGCAACTTACCTGATGAGCCCTTTCGAATCGATCCGGCTTCATTAGAGCTTCTTAAGCAGTTGGCGCCGGTTAAGTTGGATTGGCAGCTGTTTGACCACTATGCAGCAGTTACACGAATTTACGCTGTTTTTGAACAGTGCATAGCCGAATTGGTTGAAGAGTATGTTGGGTACTTGCCGCGGATTTATTCCGGATATATTGATCTTTGTCAGGACTTGAGAACCAGCCACCGAATTGGTATCGGACATGTTCTCATGAAGTGGAGCACTACCCAACCTATCTACGGAAAGCTGACGGAAGACCAAATTGCGTGTGGATTGGTCGACGGTCTACGTGGGAATGCATATAGGCTGCTTCCCGAAGCATTTCTTACTGATTCAGACAATTATCGCCCAGACACTTTAAATAGAGTCTTTAAGAAGATTGGTTTTGACTCAGCCTTCTCGTGGGTAAATCAAAGCGAAGATATAAATGAATTTTGCCTTAATGAACTTGGCGGTCAGTATAATCCAGAGACCTATCTTGCCGAGTTTGTTAAGCACAGGAATGATACAGCGCATGGTGACGTCGGCACTGTGGCTGCCGCGGGTGAGATTAAAAGATACAGCGAGTTCTCTCGTCTGGTAGCTAAGTCATTGGGTGATCTGCTACGTTCTACTCTTATAAAAGACAGTGTTCGTTGTAATTTGTCGTCGATTTTTGGAACAATTAAGAAGCGGTTTACCGGAAATATTTATGGTGTCGTTGCTTCTGCGGAGCAATCCGTATCAGTTGGGGATACGATATATGTTGGCAAAAAGCGCCTCTACAAAGCAAAAATAATAGGACTTAGAGTGGTGGCGGATTCGTTCGATTCACTGGTCCTGGCGGAAGCTATGGAATTTGGCCTTCAATTAGACATTCCCGTCCCAAATGAGTCCGCCCTATATATTTGCTCACTGTAATATCTAAGGCCAGCTCTAGGAACACACTGATCTGCCGTCAGCAGTTGAACGGCAGTTGACTGTCGCATTACCGCCTAAATCTAGCCACTGGGCCAAGGTCAGCTTTGTCCAATCACTGTGAATTGACCACACGGCAAGTTTCAGAGCGGAGGGAAGCGCTGAACAACACGCCAAATTTTTCGCAAGTATCGTTGTTGGGAATTTTTTTCGGTTTTTCCCGAAAAAAATTGTCGTTTTTAGCCGTTCCCCGACCTTGAAAAGCCCGTTTTACGGGCTTTTCCTGTTTTCAGGATGCACCTCCCCCGTCAAGAGCAAAGAGTTTCCGTTTGGCGATCAGCAGATTGGCGATGCCGAACAGGGTAAAGAGTTGCGCCGTGTTCTTCATGAGTCCCCGGTAACGGGTCTTCTTCATCCCCAGGCGGTTCTTGAGGATGTGGAACGGGTGTTCCACCTTGGCTCGAACCTTGGCCTTGAGCTTTTCGATGGCTTCGTCGATCCGGCCGATTTCATCGTCCGGCAGGGCGCGCCGCTTGCCCGGGCGCATGGCCACATGCCAGTTGATCTGGCAATCCTTGTTTTCTTCGCGCTTTTCGACACCCTGGTATCCGGCGTCGCCAAACACGCTTTTCTCTTCGCCGTGCAACAGATTTCCGGCCTGAGTGACGTCATGGTCGTTGGCGGGCGTAGTGACGACGGTGTGGATGATCCCGGAGGCGGCGTCGACGCCGATGTGCGCTTTCATGCCGAAATGCCATTGGTTGCCTTTCTTGGTCTGGTGCATTTCCGGGTCGCGCTTCCCTTCCTTGTTCTTGGTCGAGGAGGGGGCGGCGATCAGGGTGGCATCGATGATCGTGCCTTCCTTGAGGATCAGGCCTTTCTCGGTTAGATGGGTGTTGATCGCGGCGAAAAGGCCTTCGGTGAGGCGGTGCTTCTCCAGCAGATGGCGGAAGTTCAGCAGCGTGGTGGCGTCCGGGGCTTTTTCGCGCGCCAGATCCATGCCGACAAAGTCACGGATCGCCTGGCTGTCGTACAGGGCGTCTTCCGTGCCTTCGTCCGAGAGAGCGAAGCATTGCTGGACCAGGTACATTCGAAGCAGGCGTTCCAGCGGAATTGGCGGCCGCCCTGTCTTGCCCCCTTTGGTGTAGTGCGGGGCAATGACGTCAATGAGCTTTTGCCACGGAACCACGCGTTCGATTTCGCTCAGGAACCGCTCCCGACGCGTTACCCGCTTTTTCCCCGAAAACTCCCCTTCCGAAAAACTGATCTGTTTCATCTCTCAACATCCGAAATCACTTCCCCTATTTTCTCAGACTGGCTCTTTCGTTGATGCAAAATGACAGGAGTTTTTCAGTACGTCCCAAGGTTGTCTGTGGCCGAGCGCCTTCTGTGGATCACTCGGCTGGTTTCAGAGTGAACCAGACACCTGAACTACTGCTCAAGAGGAAGGGCAAAGGACGGCAGTTGGCCGACCGCAGACAAGTTCTGCCTCATAACCATCGGGGGGCAAGTGCCCGATTGATATGGTCAAGTCTCGATGAAATTGACCGGTCAACTGGGGAGTGGTTTGCCGTGGGTGCTACTCAGCGCACCCACTGCGCAACGATCTTGTCGTATTCGCCCGTGGCCTTGGCCAGGTGCAGCCACTGGTCGATCCAGGCTTTGAAGACGCTATCGCCACGCGGCAGCAGCCAGGCCATTTCGCCGTACTGGAGCGGCTTCTCGGGATTGACCGCGCAGAGGCCGGGGCGCAGTTTCTGTTGCACGATCGTTTCGACCGATTCCGAGATCATCAGGTCGGCGTTGCCCTTGAGAATTTCGTCGAAGATCGTCGTGTTGTCATTGAAGATGACGATCTTGGCCTGTTTGAAATTGGCGCGGGCAAAACGCTCGTTGCTGCCGCCAGGATTCTCGACCACCGTCACGTTCGGCTTGTCGATGTCGGCAATGCTCTGGAAGCGCGCCACGTTTTCACAGCGGGTAATCGGCGCCTTGCCATTGACCATGTAAGGCGCGGTGAAAAAGGCGCTCTTCTGGCGTTCCAGCGTGACCGAAATGCCGCCGATGGCGATATCGCATTTTTCCTGGAAATCCTTCATCAGGGTAGGCCAGCTTGTTTTGACCATCTCGACCTGGGCGCCCAGAGCCTTGGCGGCCGATTGAACGAGGTCGATGTCCAGTCCTTCGAAGGTGCCATCCGTTCGCGCCAGGCTGAACGGGCGATAGTCGCCGGGTGAGCAGACGCGCAGTTTTTGCGTCTTGATGACAGTATCCAGGCGCGAAGCCGGAGTCTCCTGCGCCATCGACAATGGCGAGAAAAGCAGGCTGGTGGCGGTAACGATCCAGGCGAGTTTCATGGTTTTTCCTTTCAGGTTAAGTCAGGCCGGTCAGACGGATCAGGAAAGATAGCGGTTGGGACGGTGATTGATGGCGATGGTGTCATCACTGCTCATCCTCGGCGTAGGCGGGGGTCAAGAGCGTGGGTTCAGTGGCATCCAGCGTATTGCGACGCTGCTTGAACCAGAAGCCGAGGGCCAGCACGGCCAGCCAGACCGGGATCAGGGTGACCGACAGGCGCATGTCCGGCACCTGCCACATCACCGCCAGAATGCCGGCCATGAAGACCAGACAGATGTAATTGCTATATGGCTGCCCCCAGCTGCGGTAGCGCGGCGTCTGGCGACGTTCCTGCAGCGCTTTGCGGAACATCAGATGGGTCGCGCTGATCATGGCCCAGTTGATGATTAGCGCCGCGACGACCAGCGCCATTAGCAGCTCAAAGGCTTTTCCTGGCATCAGGAAATTGATCAGAACGCAAAGCCCGGTCGCTGCCGCCGAGACGCCGAGCGCCAGCAGCGGGATGCCGCGCTTATTGACGCGCGCCAGCACGGCCGGAGCATTGCCCTGCGCGGCCAGCCCGAGCAGCATGCGGCTGTTGCAATAGACGCAACTGTTATAGACCGACAGCGCCGCCGTCAGCACGACAAAATTGAGCAGATTGGCGACGATCTGGCTGTCGAGCGCGTGGAAAATCATCACGAAGGGGCTGCCGCCTTCCTGCACCTTGTCCCACGGATAGAGCGAAAGCAGGATGGCCAGTGCGCCGACGTAGAAGATCAGGATGCGGTAGATCACCTGATTCGTCGCTTTCGGAATGCTCACCTCGGGATTGTCGGCCTCGGCGGCCGTGATGCCGACGAGTTCGAGCCCGCCGAACGAGAACATGATGATCGCCATGGCCATGACCAGCCCGCTCACCCCATGCGGGAAAAAGCCGCCGAGTTGCCACAGATTGGCAACGCTGGCCTGTGGCCCGGCCTGGCCGCTCAACAGCAGGAAAAGACCGAAAACGATCATGCTGACGATCGCCAGCACCTTGATGATCGAAAACCAGAATTCCATCTCGCCGAAGAGTTTGACGTGCAGCATATTGATGGCGTTGATCAACAGGTAGAACGCCAGCGCGGAGGCCCAGGTCGGCACGCCGGGAAACCAGAATTGCACATAAATGCCGACCGCCGTCAGTTCGGCCATGCTGACCAGTACGTACAGCACCCAGTAATTCCAGCCCGAAGCAAATCCCGCCAGACTGCCCCAGTATTTGTTCGCAAAATGGCTGAATGAACCGGCGACAGGCTCCTCGACCACCATCTCGCCAAGCTGGCGCATGATGAAGAAGGCAATCAGGCCGGCCACTGCATAACCGAGAAGAACGGACGGCCCCGCCAGCTTGATGGTCTGCGCCACACCGAGAAAGAGCCCGGTGCCGATGGCACCGCCCAGCGCGATGAGTTGAATGTGGCGATTGCGCAGGCCGCGCGTGAGTCCTTGGGAGGAAGGATTGGCATTCATGGTTTCAACGTCTCTCCGGGGATCTGAAAGCAGTTAGGGGAACACGGATTGGTTTCGGCAACAAAAGTGCCAGTTTCTTGCCGACCAGCGGGTTCTTGTCCTCCGACTTGGCTTCGAGTACGAGCAGCGGTTTGCCGGTTTCGTCGAGCAGTTTGTTGATCTTGATGCGGGCTTTGGCTTCCTTGGCGGCCATGGGGGGCTTTCCGTAATGGCGGGTGAGAGCGAAGCCTTGAATTATCCCTGCATCGTGCGCGCTGCGATGGGATTTTGTTCGGACGCGGCTGCAATGAATCTGCAACATCGATGCAAGAGAATCGCCGGCGCAGTTCAACCCATCAAGGAGATTTGTTTCATGCGTTCCCTGTTCATCCTTACCGCCGCCGTTCTCGCGCTGACGGCCTGCGCTTCCCAATCGACCGCTCCTGCAAAACCCGCCGAAGCGGCGAAACCGGCTGTGGCCGCCAAAGTCCCGCAATGCTATTCCGGCGATCACGGCAAGTTCTTCAACGTGGGCGAGAAGGCTACCCTCGCGGGCGTCGACGTCGTTTGCGAAAAGACGAGCGACGGCAAGTCGGGCCAGTGGATGGGAAAAAAGCACTAAGCCGCGCCGCCTCGTCGCGCCGTTTGCGACAGCGAATGTTTCAAAGCTGACATTCGTTCTGGCCTCTGGATAAAAGCGTTTCACCACCAAGTCACCAAGGGCACAAAGTTTCACCAAGAAAAACAGAGCGTTGGAATGTTTTCTTGGTGCCACCTTGGTGTTCTTGGTGACTTGGTGGTTTGCTTTTTATTGGCCTGTCACCTGAAAAGCGACCTTGGCATCGAACTTGCACGGTTCCGGAATCTGCCTTTTTCCGGAGCTTTCCGTGAGCGTTCAATCCGACATTTCGGACAAATCCAACCATTTTCTCGACTTTCTGGCGCAGGTCAGCGCCGAGCCGGTGCCGTTGTTGCGCCCCGATGCGATCAATCTGCACATCAGCGTGCCGTGTCCGCTCAAGGTGCGGCTGAAGGGCGTGCTGGAAAGTTTCGTCGCCGAGTACAACGCGACGCACGACGTGCCGCTCCACAGCCCGACGCTGCTCGAAGGCGAGCCGCATTCGGTGGAGGACGACATGGCCGTCGCGGAGACGCTCAACGACGTGCCGGACGTTTGGCTGACCAACAACTACCACGCGCTGTTCACGCAGCCGTTCAAGTCGCGCTTCATCGATTCCGGTCTCTACGTCGGCCTGACGCGACCGGAATGGGCGGACTTGCTTTCGCCGGAATTCCGCGCCGTTGGAGAAAAGCACAACCTCGGCTTCCTTGGCTTCGGCTCGTGGGGCATGGTGATGGACGAAAGCGTCGAATCGTCGAGCCCGGTGCCGACGACCTGGAACGACCTCGTCAAACCCTGCTACGCCGGCGAAATCGGCATGCATGGGTGCAGCGGCCATGTCTCCGGCACGGCGCTGCTGATGGTGTTGCGCACGCGGCTGGGCGAGGGCGCGCCGCGCCAGTTCGCCGCCAATATTCGCTACCTCAAGCATTTTTCGCAGATCATCAAGAGCATGGATTCGAGCGACCCGGAGCGCGCCCGCTTCGTGCTCATGCCGAGCGCGGCGATCCGCCAGATTCCGAGCCGCAAGCGCGTCGTCGAGGTGAAGCTGAGCGACGGCCCGATCCTGACGCCGATGCTGCTCTTCGTGAAGCACGACCAGCTCGACGCCTGCCGCGACGTGCTGCCGTTCTTCTGGGGCGAGTCGCTGCGCGACGTGCTGGCCAAGGGCGATATCCACACCGTCGATGCGATGGACTGGTCGCAGCCGTATTCGATGGCCGACATGGATACGCTGGCGTCGAGTGATTTCAACGAATTGTCGAACGTGCTCGATGCCGAGTTTC
This sequence comes from Propionivibrio limicola, assembly GCF_009469695.1. Lineage (GTDB taxonomy): Bacteria > Pseudomonadota > Gammaproteobacteria > Burkholderiales > Rhodocyclaceae > Propionivibrio > Propionivibrio limicola. The sequence goes on along the minus strand of NZ_SSSR01000001.1, from coordinate 146,448 downwards.
AGGCGGGTTTGCCGGCCAGCGTAAGGAAAGGTTGAGGATTCGCGGATGAAGCTGATCACCGTCTCCGGCCCGCCGTCGTCCGGCAAGACGTCGGTGCTGGCCAACGTCATCCGCGTGCTGCACGGCGAGGGGCGCCAGGTCGGCGTCGTCAAGTTCGACTGCCTTGCCACCGATGACGACGAACGCTACGCCGCGCTCGACGTGCCGGTACGGGTGGGGCTGTCGGGCAATCTGTGTCCGGACCACTACTTCGTCAGCAACATCGACGACTGCGTGCGCTGGGGCGTCGGCGAGGGGTTCGACCTGCTGATTTCCGAGAGCGCCGGCCTGTGCAACCGCTGCTCGCCGCACATCCGCGGCGTGCTGGCGATCTGCGTGATCGACAACCTGATGGGCATCAACACGCCGAAGAAGGTCGGGCCGATGCTCAAGATGGCCGACATCGTCGTCATCACCAAGGGCGACATCGTCTCGCAAGCCGAGCGCGAAGTGTTCGCCTTCAAGGTGCGGCAGGCCAACAGCAAGGCGCGCATCCTGCACGTGAACGGCATCACCGGGCAGGGCGCCTACGAGCTGACGACACTGCTCAACGACGCGGCCGACGTGCCGACGCTGGAAGGCGGCGCGCTACGCTTCACGCTACCGGCCGCCCTCTGTTCCTACTGCCTCGGCGAGACGCGCATCGGCGACGACTTCCAGGAAGGCAACATCCGCAAGATCAAGGTGTGACGATGAAAAAGCAAACCGCATTCGACGCAGAGAACGCAGAGAAAAACCGAGAAAAGGCAGAGAAGACGCAAGCCCAGCGCACAAGTACGCACTCCACGCGCCTTGCAACTCAATGCTTTTCTCTGCGCCCTCTGTATCTCCGCGATCTCTGCGTTGAAAGCGGTTCAAACTGAGGTTTTTCAGATGAACGATTCGTCGACTACAGCCCCCCCTTGGTGGCAGCGGCCTCTGACCGAACTGCTGACCGCGTATCCCTTGCTGAAAATGCAGCTTGCCGATTTCGGCATCGAACCGCCGCCGGATGGTTCGGTGACGCTGGCAGCTTATATGGCGCAACTGCCCAGCGATCACTTTGAGCATGTCGGCATCGGCCCGGAACAACTGCTGCACCACATCGACCGGCTGCTGCATCCACCGGTCCGGCATTCACCGCTCAAGGTCGAGTGCCTGACCGTCATCGGCGGGCGCAACAAGACCGGCGAGCCGGAAAATTGCGAACTCACGCTCCACCCCGGCAGCATCACCAGCATCGTCGGCCCGACCGGCTCGGGCAAAAGCCGCCTGCTCGCCGACATCGAATGGATGGCGCAGGGCGACACACCGACCGGCCGGCGCATCCTGATCAACGGTGCCGCACCCGACCCGGAGTTGCGCTTTGCGCTGGAGCACAAGCTCGTCGCCCAGCTCTCGCAGAACATGAACTTCGTCATGGACCTCGCGGCCGGCGACTTCATCCGCATGCACGCCGAAAGCCGGCAGATCGACAGCGAAACGATCGTTGACGACATCATCCTGCAGGCCAACCGGCTGGCCGGCGAGTCGTTCAGTGCGACAACGCCCGTTACGGCGCTGTCCGGCGGCCAGTCGCGGGCGCTGATGATCGCCGACACCGCCTTCCTTTCCGCCTCGCCGGTGGTGCTGATCGACGAAGTGGAAAACGCCGGCATCGACCGCAAGAAGGCGCTGCAGCTCCTCGTGCGGCAGGAAAAGATCGTCCTCATGGCCACGCACGACCCGATTCTGGCGCTGATGGCCGAGCAGCGGCTCATCATCCGCAACGGCGGCATCGCCAGCATTCTGGCGACCAGTCAGGAGGAGCGAGACCACCTCGCCGAACTCGAAGCCATCGATGCGCGGGTCCAGCAACTGCGCAACCAGCTCCGGCGCGGCGAGCGCGTGATCCCCGTGCAATAACGCTCGTTTCGCTTCTTTCACTTCTCACCGCCAAGGTGTGCCTTTATCATCCCGAGTCCTTCCCTTTGCGGCTTTTGTTGGTGAATCGATGATTACCCGAATCAACGAATCCGAGGCGAGCGCGCTGTCGGCGGCCGATGTGGCGCGCTATCTGGAGGCGACCGGCAAGCTCAACGTTGTCTATAGAAGCCGTTCGATTCTTGAGATAGGCAATGTGCCGATACCGCGTCAGACAAGGGGGCGGGTGACTTGGACGGCTACAAGGTCGTCCTCAAATACTACGAGCCGCTCGGTTGCGGCGACTGCTTCTACATGACGTCTGCTCGATGCTGTCGGCGCGGTATGCGCGGCGGGCCGACATTCGCTCATGATTGCTCATCCGCTTTGTCTTCCGTTGCGCCAGGCTGGCTCGCCTTGGTCTGGAGTTGCTTGCGATAGGCGGGCAGTTCTCCCAGCTTCATCCCCTCGGGCGCGTGCTTGTGCTTTCCTTGACCAAAGCGTTGCGACCGGTAGATGCCGGTGTGGCCGGAAAACAGGTAACTGATGACGCAGGCGATGCCGGCATAGACGCCGATTTCGGCGCCGAACAGTTCGATGGCCATCAGTGTCGAGGCGATCGGCGTGTTGGCGGCGCCGGCGAAGACGGCGACGAAACCTATGCCGGCCAAGAGCGGGAACGGCATGTTGAGCAGAGGGGCAAGGGCATTGCCCAGCGTGGCGCCGATGTAAAACAACGGTGTGACTTCGCCGCCCTTGAATCCGACGCCCAGTGAAAATACGGTAAAGACCATCTTGCCGAGAAAGTCGTAAGCCGGCAGCGGCTTTTGAAAGGCTTCCACGATGACAGGCACGCCGAGGCCGATGTAACGGTCCACGGCAAAACACATGATGACGATGGCCAGAATTGCGCCGCCGAGCAAGGGGCGGAACGGCGCGTAGCTGATCGTCTTCTTGACCCATCCGCTGAGTGCGTGTGTGGCGTCGGCGAATGCCTTGCCGGCCAGGCCGAAGACCATGCCGGCGAGGACTGTGGCGCCAAGTCCCCAGGCCGTAACAGGCGGAATCGCGGGGATGATGTAGTGGGTGTGATGCACGCCCCAGAAAGCGCAGACCTGGTCAGCCACGATGGCCGCTACCGTGCAGGCGAGCAGGGCGTCGTAGCGCAACCGTCCGATGGCCAATACCTCCAGCCCCCAGACGGCGCCCGCGAGCGGGGTGCCGAAGACCGAAGCGAAGCCGGCGCTGATGCCGGCCATCAGGATGATGCGGCGGTCTTCGTGCTTCAGCTTGAAAAGATGGGTGAGCTGATCGGCCAGTGCGCCGCCCATTTGAACGGCGGTTCCCTCGCGTCCGACCGAGGCGCCGAACAGGTGGGAAATCACTGTGCCACCGAGCACCAGCGGTGCCATGCGGAGGGGAATCACTTTCTTCGGATCGTGAATTTCGTCGATGAGCAGATTGTTGCCTGCTTCGACCTGCTGGCCGAATTTCAGGTACAGCCAGCCGACGAAAAACCCGGCGAACGGCAGCAGCCAGATGAGCCAGCGGTGGGTGTTACGGGTTTCAGTCGCCCAGTCGAGCGATAGGAGGAAGAAGGCGGATGCCGAGCCGGCCAGCGCGGCAACGGCCATCGACAACAAAATCCATTTGCCAAGGTAAGGCAGCAGATCGATCTGTTCGGGGCGCTTGGAGGATTTCATGCGTGTCCATCGGGTTTGTTGAATGAATCTGGACACGCAGAGAAGAAATGGACGAGCGTCTACATTCTCCCGATGGGGCCAGGGAACTATGTAGGCATCATCAGCCCGAAGGGCGGTTAAAGGAGGAATGCCATCTCCGGTGGCGGATTTTAACAGCTTATGTCACTGAGGCAGCCGTAGCGTGGCGATGAGCAGGGCAATCGCACGAAACAAGGCGAACAACCAAAAATCACCACAGAGTCGCCGACTTGCGGTTCTTGTATTTCTTCTTCGTGGCGCTATTCTTGAGCTGTGGTGACATAGACGCCACATGTTGCAAAGGCAACACCTTTGTTCCGGCGTGCCCCCATGTTTTCCGGCCTTGCTCTTGTGGAATCGGCCTATCGCCAGTGCTCACGAATAAGGAGGTTTCGTATGTCCAAGCTACTTGTCGTCGTACTCTCCAGCTTGTTTGTCACCGCGACCGCTTTCGCCCAAGCGCCCGCCGCCTCGACAAAACCAGCTCCCGCCGCAACGGTATCCGCGCCTATGGCATCCGATTGTGAAGCCAGGGCCATTGGGAAAAATGGCAAGCCTCTGACTGGGGCCGCCAAAATGTCATTTATGAAGAAATGTGAAAATGAGGCCCGGGGTGGTGCGGCCTCCGGGGCAAATTGCGAAGCAAAAGCTGTCGGTAAAGATGGGAAACCTCTGACCGGCGCAGCCAAAGCCTCCTTCATCAAGAAGTGTCAGGCCGATGCAAAGGGCACCAAGTAACCCCCGCACGCAAGACGATGTCGTCGTATTGCACGGTCGGCATCGTCATCGCACTCCCGGTATGAATGCTGCGCAGTCCCAAACAATTCCGATTTGTCAGAATGGAGATGCCATCTCATGAGAATTCTTTCCCGAACCCTGCTCGCCACCATGATCTGTCTGCCGTTTATCGTTGCCTGCGGCAAAAAGGAAGAACCCGCGGTAGCCGCCCCGACGGCGGCAGAGTCTGCCGCAAAAGAAGCGGCTGAAGCGATCAAAGCGGCCGGCGAAGCCAGCAAGGAAGCGGCACTAAAGACCGGCGAGGCCGTGACTGAAGCGGGCAAAGAAGCCGCGGAAAAAGTCGGCGAAGTCGCCAACACAGCGGTCGACAAAACCAAGGAGGCTGCCGACAAGGCGGCTACCGAAGCGAAAAACGCCGCCGAAGAGGCGATGAAGAAGGCCAACGAGGCCACCGCTCCGGAAAAAAAATAAGCGAGGTATGAAAATTGGTTCATCGCGCTTTTTCCGGCAAAGCGCGATGAACCAAATTATTGGTGTGACTGTGTTGTCCGCAAATTTTCCGGCCAATCGAATTGCATTGACCCAGCAGCATTTGCCCATCACAAGATAACAAGCGCAAAGGAGAACAGGCGATGAATGCTCAACAATTCTCGCGTTACCAGGATCTGGCGATTCAATATGCGAGCGATTTCGGCGTCAAGATCATTGCGGCGATCCTTTTCTGGGTCATCGGCCGCTGGTTGATCGGCTTTGCGGTCAGACTGGTTCGCAACTCGCTGGAAAAACAAAAGGTCGATCCCACCGTATTGCGCTATCTGGGGTCAATCATCACGGTCACTTTGAACGTGCTGCTGGTGATTGGCATCCTCGGTTATTTCGGCATCCAGACCACCACGTTTGCCGCGCTGATTGCTGCCGCAGGCGTCGCCATCGGTTTGGCGTGGTCGGGGTTGCTGGCCAATTTTGCGGCGGGCGCGTTTATGGTCGTACTGCGTCCCATCAAGGTTGGTGATTTTGTGACCATTGGCGGTATTACCGGCACCGTGACCGAACTTGGCTTGTTCACGACAACGATCAACACGCCAGACAATGTGCAAACCATCATCGGAAACAACAAGATTTTCTCGGATACCATCCAGAACTACTCCAGCAACCCTTTCCGCCGGGTTGATCTGAAAGCGCAATTGTCCGGTGCCGCCGATCACCAAACGGCCATGCAGTTGCTACGCGACAAAGTGGCCACTATCCCGAATGTGCTGGCGGAACCCGTTGTCGATGTCGCCATACTGGAGTTCAATCTCGTGGGGCCCGTTCTGGTCGTTCGCCCTTATTGCCACAACGATCACTACTGGCAGGTCTATTTCGACACGAATCGCATGATCAAAGAGTCTCTGGCCGGAGCCGGCTTCCCCGCCCCGATGCCTGCACAGAACATCATCGTGACTCAGTCTTCATGACTTTCTTGGAGGGCGTCGCGAAACAGGGCTACGCGACGCCCTCCGAAGTTCTGCCGCCTCGCCTACAACACCGAAAGCGCCTTGATGAAATTACGTTTAGCCTTGTATTCAAGGCGGATGCGGGCGAGTTCCGCGGCGAATTCAGTCGTTTTGCCTTGTTGTCCGCGCAGTTTGCCGATTGACTGGACCAGTCGGAATGCCTGTTCGTAGCGGGCGTTGCGCGTGCCTTCCTCGATGGCCATTGGCAGCATCTTGAAATAGAGGGCGATGGCGTCGTCCGGGTGGGTTTTGCCGCGCATGGCGGCGCAGCGTTCCCAAAGGTTTTTGCTGGTTCGTCCGCCCTTGAGCGTCGCCCACATTGCTTCGCCGTTGCCCTCGGTGAGATGGATTTCGACGAGGGTGTTGCGGGTACAGGGTGACCAGACGCTCGGCTTTTCCCCTGAGGATTCTTCGGCGGCGACGCGGGCTTCGAGGAACGCCAGCGCTTTTTGGCGCATATCGTCGTGGCGACCGATGTGTGTTGCGGTCTTGAGCAGCAAGGCGAACGCCTCCTGGTTGGGGCGGTGTTCGAAGCGTTGCCAGGCCAGTCGTTCGACGTCGTCGGCGTTGCCGCGTCGCAGGTGTTCGTCGATGCAGAAGGTGAGTAGATCGTCGGTGCGGTTGTTCTCCGGAAAAGCGGCGATGCCGTCGTTGGCCCAGGTCAGGGCTTCGTCGAAGCGCTGGTGTTCGGCGAGCAGTTGGGCAATTTCGAGATGCTGCATGGGCGACGACAGGTCGCGCGATTTGATGGCGACGATGGCGTCGATGTCGCCGCGCTGTTTGGCCAAGGCGGTCAGCGCGGCTTCGAGACGATTGCGGCGCGAGTTCCACGATTTATTGGCGTCTTTGGCCGTGAGGATCGGTAGTTCGTCGTATTCCGCTTCAATCAGTTCCTGGTAGCGCGCCAGCCCCTGCGCACCGAGCGCCGATTCGTAGGCCGGCAGGATGGTATGGAAAGTGTCCCAGTCTCCCTCCATCTGGTAGTGGAACAACCGCTCGGCCAGGTCGACCGGGTCCGGGTGGAGGCGGGTACAGGCGAGTTGATGAACCTCCCGCAGCCCTTGGATAGCGGGATACACGTCGCCATTCGAGTCGTCGATGTGTTCGAGGGCCGATTCTGCCTGGGTGATGGCCTGTTCGATCAGTTCGACGAGTTGGGCGTCGCTGCTGTCGATGCGTTTTTCGAGCATCGTGGCCAAGTCGTTGAGGCGTTCTTCGTACTTCCATGCCTCGTCCCAGGCGAGGAAACCCTCGATTTTCGTGGCTTGGTTGATGAGTCCGCTCAGGTCGGCAATGCCTCGGCTGTCGCGGCCCTTGGCGGCAAACAGCAGGCGGTCGCGCAGATTCCGGTCGCGGTCCGCTGCATCAATCAGAACCTCGCGCAATTCGCTTTCGGAGAGCGTTTCGAGGTAGTCGCGGAGCGTGTCGGCCTTGGTGGCGCGTTTTTTCTTCGGTTTTTCCGGCTCGCCGTCGTGGAAGACTTCCTCGCCGCTGTTTTCGAGCCAGGCCAGCGCCAGCGCGACGGCGTGTTTGCAGAACTCACCGTCCTGTCCGACCGGGCAGGTGCAGTCGTAATCGAGTTCGTCGTCGCTGGCGGTGAGTTCGACGCGATAGGGGTATGTGCCGTTGAGGTGGCGCTGATTGTGTGGCCATCCTCGTCGATCACGCCGACGGCGCCTTCATGAAAATAGGCCATGCCGCGGGCGAAGGTTTTTTCGTTGGCGAGGGTGCGAACGGTGTCCAGGGAAAAGCGGGCGGTGGTCATGTCGGTAGGTTGCTGCGGGCGATGGATGGGCTGTCGTTTTTATCACAGGTCGTCGCGTTGTCATTGTCTTGTTCGTAACGCGACAAACGCCTGTTGATAATAGTTTGTTTAAAAACAAGGCATTGTTTCTTGTCGTTGGTGTGGCACAGCCATTGCTCCTAGAAGGTCGAACAGACTTCGCGGAGAACGACGTGAGCCTTCAAACGACAGAACAAACGGTTTCGCCGGCCTTTGCCCCTGCAGGCGGCGGATGCGGCGCGGGCAGTTGCGGGTCGACGGCCTCGCAGATGAACGGCTTGTCCGACGAGGTGCGTGCCAAAGTGCAGGACCATCCCTGCTATTCGGAAGACGCACACCACTACTTTGCGCGCATGCATGCGGCCGTGGCGCCGGCATGCAACATTCAGTGCAACTACTGCAATCGCAAATACGATTGCGCCAACGAGTCGCGTCCCGGCGTCGTGTCGGAAGTGCTGACGCCCGAGCAGGCGGTGAAAAAGACGCTGGCCGTGGCCGCGCACATCCCGCAAATGTCGGTGCTCGGCATCGCCGGCCCGGGCGATCCTCTGGCCAACCCGCAGCGCACTTTCGCCACCTTCCGCCAGCTGGCCGAGAAGGCGCCGGACATCAAGCTCTGCGTGTCGACGAACGGTCTGGCGCTGCCCGAGTGCGTGGACGAACTCGCCAGGCACAACATCGAGCACGTGACGATCACCATCAATTGTGTCGATCCCGACATCGGCGCCAAGATTTATCCGTGGATCTTCTGGAAGAACCAGCGCGTGCGTGGCCGCGAGGCGGCGGCGATCCTCATCGAGCAGCAGCAGAAGGGCCTGGAGATGCTGGTGGCGCGCGGCATTCTGGTCAAGGTCAATTCGGTGATGATCCCCGGCGTCAACGACGAGCATCTCAAGGAAGTCTCGCGCATCGTCAAGGCCAAGGGCGCCTTCCTGCATAACGTGATGCCGCTGATCGCCGAGCCCGAACATGGCACCTTCTTCGGTCTCATGGGCCAGCGCAGCCCGACGGCTGATGAGCTGAAAGCCTTGCAGGATGCCTGCGAAGGCAACATGAACATGATGCGCCACTGCCGCCAGTGCCGGGCCGACGCGGTCGGCATGCTCGGCGAGGACCGCGGCGCCGAATTCACCATGGAGAAGGTCGAAGCCATGGAAATTGACCACGAAGCCGCGTTGGCGCGCCGGCAGGCGTTCCGCGAAAAGGCGAATGCCGAACTCGAAGCGAAACGGGCGCGGGCGCACGCGCCGGCACCAACGACGCAGGTGGTTACCTTTCACCGTCCGGCACGCAAGCCGCAGGGCCGTCCGGTGCTGATGGCCGTGGCGACCAAGGGCTCCGGCGTGGTGAACGAGCATTTCGGTTACGCGCGCGAATTCCTCGTCTATGAAGCGACCGAAGCGGGCGTCAAGCTGATCGGCCATCGCAAGACCGACAAGTACTGCGGCGGTAGCGAGACGTGTGGCGACGGTGAGTCGCGTATCGACCGCATCATCCGGGCGCTTGAAGGCTGCGAAGTCGTGCTGTGCTCACGGATCGGCATCGAGCCGTGGGGCGCGCTGGAGGCGGCGGGTATCTGCCCGAACGTCGAACACGCGATGGAGCCGGTCGAAGAAGCGGTGATGGCCGTCTGGCGCAGCCTGCTGGAGGCCGGCAAGCTGGGCGGCGTAGGGCAAGGCGAACGGCGGGCGTGAGTCCCGACAGGGAAATTGTGGAGAAAACAGGTCATGGCCCTTGAGATTATCGACAGTTGCGTGAATTGCTCGGCGTGCGAGCCGCTTTGCCCGAGCAAGGCGATTTTTGCGGCCAAGCCGCATTATTTGATTGACGCCGACAAGTGCAACGAGTGCGCCGGCGAGTTCGACGACCCACAGTGCGCGTCGATCTGTCCGGTCGAGGGCGCTATCCTCAACTCGGCTGGCGAGGAAATGAACCCTCCCGGCTCGCTGACCGGCATCCCGCCCGAGCGCTGGGCAGCAGTGCAGGCCGAAATCTCGGCGCGTTAGGAGCGGACGATGAACAGGCCGGGCGTTGCTCAGAGCGAAGGTGCCGTCGAAATTGCGCCGGGCGTGCATTGGATCGGCGTGCGCGATCCCGACTTGCGCACCTTCGACATCATCCTGAAAACGGCCAACGGGACGACCTACAACGCCTACGCCGTGCGCGGCAACGACGGCGTGGCGATCATCGATACGGTCAAGGCCAACTTCGCCGACGATTTTTTCCGGCGCATCGAATCGATTGCCCGTTACGACGAAATCCGGGCCATTGTGCTCAACCACATGGAGCCCGACCATTCCGGTTCGCTGCCGGAGCTGCTCAAGCGCGCGCCGCAGGCGAAGCTGTACATTTCCGGCCGCGGTCGCCCGATGCTGAAAGGCTTGCTGCACGGCGACCGGCTCGAATTCACCGCCGTGCATACGGGTGACTCGGTCGATCTGGGCGGGCGCACGTTGCGCTTCTTCCAGACGCCGTTCCTGCACTGGCCGGACACGATGTGCACCTGGCTGGCCGACGAAGGCATCCTGTTCTCCGGCGACGCCTTCGGCTGCCACTATTGCGATGCGCGCCTGTTCAACGACGCGGTCGGCGATTTCCGCTTCTCGTTCGATTACTACTACGCGCACATCATGCGGCCGTTCCGCGCGCATGTGCTCGAAGCGCTCGAACAGATCGAGGCGCTGCCGGTGCGGATCGTCGCGCCGTCGCACGGCCCGGTCTTGCGCGACCGGCCGCAACGCTACCTGCAGCGCTACCGCGAGTTGTCGTCGCCCGCGCTTGGAAAAGAGACGGGTGAGTTGAAGACGCTGCTCGTCTTTTACATTTCCGCCTACGGCAGCACCCGCGCCATGGCCGAGGAAATCGCGGCCGGTGCCGAAGAAGCCGGCGGCGTGCTCGTTTCGCTGTACGACATCGAGGGCGGTGAAGTGGCGCCGTTCGTCGATCTGATCGAGGAGGCCGACGCGCTTGTCGTCGGTAGTCCGACGATCAACGGCGATGCGGTCAAACCGGTATGGGATTTGCTCTCGTCGTTGGCCACCATCCAGGTGCGTAGCAAGATGGGCGGCGCCTTCGGTTCCTATGGCTGGACCGGCGAAGCAGTCGGCATGATCGAGGACCGCCTGCGCGGCCTGAAGCTGCGCGTGCCGATGAAAGGCGTGCGGGCGCGGCTGATCCCGACCGAGGTGGAGCTCGCCGAGTGTCGCTCCTTCGGCCGCGACCTGGCCTTGCACCTGACCGGCCAGATGGAAAACCAGATTATCGATATGGCCACACTGGCCTGAACGGAAAAGAGAAAGGACTCAATCCATGCCCAAGGCAAACGTAACTTTCGCCGACGTCAATGTGACCGTATCCGTGCCGGCCGGCACGCGCCTGATCGAGGTCTCCGAGAAGGTCGGCGCCGGCATCACCTACGGCTGTCGTGAAGGCGAGTGCTGCACCTGCCTGACGAAAGTGATCAGCGGCCACGAGAATCTCGGTGCGCCGTCGGCGCTGGAGGATCAGGTGCTCAAGGACAACATGGCGCCGCGCCATCACCGGCTGGCGTGCCAGGCGCAAGTGCTCAAGGGCGAGGTGGTCGTCATCCCGGCCTGATGGCGTCCGGCCATTTACATCGATAAGGCATGAGTGTGAATTCTTCGCTCACGGAACTGACCTCCCGCGCCGAAGCCGCCTACCTTGGCTTGGCCATCGGCGACGCGCTCGGCGCCACGGTCGAGTTCATGACGCCGCACGAGATTGCGGCCAAGTACGGCGAGCATCGCGACATCTGCGGTGGCGGCTGGCTCAATCTCAAGCCGGGGAAAGTGACCGACGACACGACGATGTCGCTGGCGCTGGGCGCGGCGATTCTGTCTGACGGTGGCGAGGTCGTGCCGCTTTCCTGCGCCCATGCCTTCGACGGCTGGATGCGCAGCAAGCCGGTCGATATCGGCAACACCGTGCGGCGCAACCTGATTTCCTTCCGGCGTACGGGCAATCCGGAGGCCGCGCCGTCCGAATACGATGCCGGCAACGGTGCCGCGATGCGCGTCCTGCCGGTTGCGCTGGCGACGCTTGGGAAATCGCCCGAGGTCGTCCGGCAGGCGGTGCGCGCGCAGGCGCATGCGACGCACAACAACCCGGTGTCCGACGGCGCCTGCGACTTTCTCACCTTCGCGGTGCAGGATTTTTTACTCGGCCTTCCGTTGCGCTCGGTTTATCGCCAACGCATCGAGCCGTTGCTGCAGGCATTCCCCGAGTTTTCCTACCGCAGCAAACGGCAGGAAAACCCGAGCGGCTGGATCGTCCACACCCTGCACGTCGTCCTGCAGGGACTGGTCGATACCGATACCTTCGAGCACTACCTGATCGACGTGACCAACCGCGGCGGCGATGCCGATACCACCGGCGCCATCGCCGGCATGCTCGGCGGCGCGCTCTACGGCTACGACGCCATCCCCAAGCGCTGGCTGAAAGCGCTCGAACCGGCGACCTGCAAGGCGTGTCGGGCGCAGGCGCGCGAACTTGTTGCCCTTGCGTGTGCCAGAGGATAGAAAAAAGCGAACCACCAAGTCACCAAGGGCACCAAGATCGCACCAAGAAAAGAAACAAGACAGGCAACAGCCTTTCGAGGGTTTTCTTGGTGAAACTTTGTGTTCTTGGTGCCTTGGTGGTGAATACGTCTTTGTCTTGCCAAGCGCAAAAGCGATCAGAAAACACACGGCTGTTGGGCAAGTGGCATAATCGGCAAGCCGCTGTTCAAACGTTCAGCGTCCTTCGTGGGTTGTTCGTCTTCAACCTTTTGTGAGCCCGGCCTTGAAACTGACGCTGATCCGCCTGCTTTCCGTGTTGTTCGCGCTGTCCGGCCTGTTCGGGGCATGGGCCAGTCGCGCCGAGTCCAATGCATCCGAAACGGTCAACGTGCAACTGCGCTGGATGCACCAGTTCCAGTTTGCAGGCTATTACGTGGCGCTCGAAAAGGGCTTCTACCAGGAAGCCGGGCTTGATGTGCGCTTGCTCGAGGGTGGCCCCGGCAAGCTGCCGGTCGATGAAGTGCTCTCCGGCCGGGCGCAATATGGCGCCGCCAACAGCGAGGTGCTGTACGAGCGCTTGCGCGGACAGCCGCTGGTCGCGCTGGCGGCGATCTTCCAGCATTCGCCGTCGGTGCTGGTGACGCGGGCCGATTCCGGAATCCGCACGCCGCATGATCTGGTCGGCAAGAAAGTCATGCTCATGCGCGGTCGGCATGACTCGGATTTTTACGCCATGCTGCTGCACGAAGGCGTCAAGCCGGAAACGGTCAATATCCAGCCGACCAGCTACGACATCAAGGATCTTGTTGCGGGCAAGGTCGATGCGTTCAATTCCTATCTCACCAACGAACCGTTCGTCCTGCGTCAGCTCGGCATCGAATATAACGTCATCAATCCGAGTCATTACGGCATCGACTACTACGGCGACATCCTCTTCACGTCGGAGGATGAGCTGCGTCAGCACCCGGAACGCGTAAAAATGTTCCGTGCCGCCACGCTGCGCGGCTGGAACTACGCCATGGAGCATCCGGACGAAGTGATCGACCTGCTGCTCGACAAGTACCGTGTCCCGAAGACGCGCGAGCATTTGCAGTTCGAGGCCGAGGCCATGCGGTCGCTGGTCTTGCCGGCCATGGTCGAAATCGGGCACATGAACCGCTGGCGCTGGCAGAGCATGGTTGATGCCTTCAAGGAAACCGGCATGGCGGCGAGCGATGCGCGGCTCGACGGATTTATTTACGACCCGGATGTGGGGGCGAGCGAGAATCGCATGCGCCGCATCGTTTGGGGGCTGCTGTGGGGGATTCTCGCCGCGCTGGCCATCGTGTCGGCGATGGGGGTGATGCTTTACCGTCTGCGCAAGGAAGTCGTTTTGCGCAAGAGCGCGGAGGAGCGGCTGATGCGTTTGAACTCAAGCCTGCGGCGTACCAACGAGATGGCGCGTATCGGTGGCTGGGAGCGCGATATCGGTTCGCATACGATCATCCTCAGCGCCGAAGCGGCGCGCATCCGTGAGCTGCCGCCGGGAAGTGTGCTCAAGGCCGAGGAGGCGTTGTCGTTCTACGCGCCGGAAGAACGCCCGGCCCGGATGGCCGAGGTCGAACGGGCGATCAACGACGGCACGCCGTGGGAGCACGAGTCGCTGCTGACGCTGCCGAGCGGGCGCTAGGTGTGGATTCATAGCCGTGGCGAGGCTATCCAGCGCGATGGCAAGACCGTAAGACTGGTCGGCGCCATGCAGGACATTACGGCGAGAAAAGTGGCCGAGCTGGCGTTGCTCCGGCGTACGCGGGAGCTTGAACTGAACAACGAGATCCTCTGCCGGATCAACGCGGGACAAATGCTGCATGAAGTCCTCGATTTGCTCGCGCATCGGATCGAAGCCTTGCATCCCGGCGTTTTTTGCTCGATCCGGCTGCTCGATGAAGCAGGGGAGGCGCTGCGAGTGGTGGCGGCGCCGAGTTTGCCGGAAGACTATGTGCGGGCCGTGGATCGTACCGTCGTGGCCGAACGTTATGCCGACCTCGGCCGGGATTTTGCCGATACGCTTGTTATCGACAATCTTCTGGCGCATCCGGCGTCCGGGCCTCGCCGCGAGATGGCGGAGCAAATTGGTCTGCGCGCTTGCCTCACGCATCTTCTCAAGGACCCGTCCGGCAAGGTGCTCGGCTCAATCGCGCTCTACCGGCGCGAGTCAGTTCAGGGGGCGGGAATTGACGCGGACGACAGCATCGAACTGATCAAGAGCTACGCCAATCTGGTGCTGCTCGTCATCGAACGCCATCAGGCCGAAGAGAAGATTCGCGGCCTGGCCTTCTACGATGCGCTGACCGGCTTGCCGAATCGTCGCCTGCTCGACGACCGGCTTGGGCTGGTGATGGCCGCCAGCCGGCGCAGCGGTCGTTATGCCGCGCTGATGTTCCTCGATCTCGATAATTTCAAGCCGCTTAACGATACGCACGGCCATCCCGTCGGCGACCTTCTGCTGGAGCAGGTCGCCCGGCGGCTGACCGATTGCGTGCGTGAAACCGACACCGTTGCACGCTTCGGTGGCGACGAGTTTGTCGTCGTCTTGAGCGAACTCGACACGAGCCGCGCCGAATCGACCGTGCAGGCGCGCATCGTCGCCGAGAAAATCCACCATGTGCTGGCCGAACCGCATGTGCTGGCCGAACCGCATGTGCTGACCGTGAAGAAAGCCGGCGCGCCTGACCAGCTCATCGAGCATCGCTGCACGGCCAGCATCGGTGTCGTCATTTTCATCAACCACGAAGCGACGCCGCCCGACGTTCTCAAATGGGCCGACGTGGCGATGTACCAGGCCAAGGAGGCCGGGCGCAATACGATCCGGTTTTACGAAAGAGAAACTCCCGCGGGTTCTTGATCCATGGCGTCGCCGATCAGGGGAGAGGTGCAGGTTTTCGGTTGGTTCAGGAAACCTTGAAAACACTTTGCGACCATGATTCGGATAGAATCGGTGGCCCCGCGTACCACCCATAAAAACGACTGGAATCTGAATGGCGCGTCCGGAAAAAATCAGACTCGGTGACTTGCTGATCCAGCAAGGAGTGCTGACCGAAGAGCAGCTCAAATTTGCCCTTGAGGAACAGAAACGCAGTGGCCGTAAGCTCGGGCGCATTGTCGTCGAAAGCTCGTTTGCCACCGAGGAAGCGATCTCGCGTGCGCTGGCCCGCCAGTTGAACGCGCCTTTTGTTGATCTCAAGCAGTTCAACCCGAATCCGGAATTGATCAACCTGCTCACAGAAGCGCAGGCGCGGCGTTTTCGCGCCGTTGTGCTCGGCGAGATTCATGGGCATTTACAGGTCGGGTTTGTCGATCCGACCGATCTGCAGGCTTACGATGACATCCTGCGTCTGACGCGCCGCGAGGTCGAACTGGCCGTGGTGGCCGAAAGCCAGTTGCTGGCGCTCATCGACCGCGTTTATCGGCGCACCGACGAGATCAGCGGCCTGGCGCGCGAATTGACCGAGGACTTGGGCGACGTGCCGGTCGAGTTCGGCGAACTGCTCGGGGCGGCCACGGGCGCTGAAGAAGCGCCCGTCGTCAAGCTGTTGCAAACGGTTTTCGAAGAGGCCATGCGCACGCGGGCGTCCGATATCCACATCGAGCCGCAGGAGCGCTCGCTGCGCGTCCGCTTCCGCATCGACGGCGTTCTCTATGTGCAGATGGAGGCCGACAGCAAGATTGCGTCGGCACTGGCCTTGCGCCTGAAGTTGATATCCGGTCTCGATATCTCGGAGAAGCGCTTGCCCCTCGACGGTCGTTTCGCCATCAAGGTGCGCAATACGATGGTCGACGTGCGCATATCGACCATGCCGACGCAGTTCGGCGAATCGGTGGTCATGCGATTGCTCAACCAGAACACGGGCCTGCTCGGTCTTGAGCGGCTCAATATGCCGGCGCCTGTTCTGGAACGTCTGCGCAAAGCCGTTCGGCGGCCGAGCGGCATGGTGCTGGTCACCGGCCCCACGGGGAGCGGCAAGACGACGACGCTTTACGCGACGCTGGCCGAACTCAATACGACGGAAAAAAAGGTCATCACCGTCGAAGACCCGGTCGAATACCGCTTGCCCGGCATCAATCAGGTCCAGGTGCACGAGAAAATCGATCTCTCTTTCGAACGGGTGCTGCGGTCGGCGCTGCGGCAGGACCCGGACATCATTCTGGTCGGCGAAATGCGCGATCAGATGACGGCGGAAATCGGCATGCGGGCCGCGATGACCGGCCACATGGTGCTTTCGACGCTGCACACCAACGACGTGGTTTCAACGCCGATTCGCTTGCTCGACATGGGCGTGCCGCGCTACATGGTGGCGTTGTCGCTGCAGCTGGTGCTGGCCCAGCGGCTAGTCCGCCTCGTCTGCGAAAACTGCGCCGAATCCTATACGCCGACCCCGAACGAACGCGAATGGCTGCGCTACGAGTTGGGCGATACCGTCGATCGGCAGCATTACCAGCGCGGGCGTGGCTGCGCGCACTGCGGTGGAACGGGCTACCAGGGGCGGACGGCCGTCTACGAGATGCTCGAAATGAGCAACGATCTCGTCGAGGCGCTCAACGGCGAGGACTTGGCACTGTTTGTCCAGGCGGCGCGCCGGCAGATGGCCGGTGAAACCTTGCGCCGCGATGCCGTGCGGCAGGTCGTGCAGGGACGGACGACCGTTGAGGAAGCCATGCGGATCAGCGTCCAGTTCGAGGATTGACGGTGGCGACCTTTGCCTACAAAGCACGCAATGCCGGAGGCGGTCTCGTCGAAGGCGTCGTCGAAAACGTAAGTCCGGGCAGTGTTGCCGAGATGCTGTCGGGGCAGGGGCTGATTCCCGTTGAAATCCGGGAAACGAAAACGCGCACGGACGGGGCGGCCGGGAAAGCAGGTGCCGGTCTGAATGTTTCCCTGCTCCCGGCGCGCGTCTCCCATATCGACCTGCTGTTGTTCAGCCGCCAGTTGCACACGCTGCTCAAGTCCGGCGTTCCAATCATGCGCGCGCTGGCCGGTTTGCAGGAGGCGGCGATCAATCCGGAACTGCGGCGCGTGATCGGTGAAGTGCGCGAGAGTCTGGAAGCGGGGCGCGAACTATCACAGGCGCTGGCTCGCCATCCGCGCGTGTTTTCTCCGTTCTACCTGTCGATGGTGCGCGTCGGCGAAGCGACTGGTTTGCTCGAAGAAGTGTTCTTCCGTCTCTTCGAGCATCTGGAGTTCGAACGCTACATGCGCGAACAGGTCAAATCGGCGCTGCGTTATCCGATGTTCGTCGTGCTGGCGATGGCAGCGGCGATCGTCGTCGTCAACATCTTCGTCATTCCGGCTTTTGCCAAAGTGTTTGCCGGTTTCGGTGCCCAGTTGCCATTGATGACGCGCGTGCTGCTCGGGTTCTCGAATTTCATGGTTGATTATTGGCCGGTTATGTTGGTCGGCTTGCTGGCAGCGATTGGCGCCTTCCGCGCATGGGTCAAGACGGCCGCCGGGCGGCATGATTGGGATAGGCTGTCGCTGAAAATCCCGATTGCCGGGAAAATCCTGCACAAGGCGGCGCTGTCGCGCTTCTCGCGCAGTTTCGCGCTCGGCATTCGCAGTGGCGTGCCGGTGATGCAGGCGCTCTCCAATTCGGCGCAGACAGTCGATAACGTCTTCATTTCGCGCCGCGTCGAGAGCATGCGCGAGAACGTCGAGCGCGGCGAAAGCCTGCTGCGCGCCGCGATCAGCGCCGGCATCTTTACCCCGGTCGTCCTGCAGATGATTGCTGTTGGCGAAGAGTCGGGCGCGGTCGACGACATGATGGCCGAAATCGGCGACATGTACCGGCAGGAAGTCGAATACGAACTCAAAACGCTCGGTCAGCAAATCGAGCCGATCCTCATCGTGCTGCTCGGCGTGATGGTGCTGATTCTCGCGCTCGGCATCTTCCTGCCGATGTGGGACCTCGGCAAGGTCGCGGTCAAGCGGTAAGGTGATGGGGCGGGCCGGCATGCGGAAATTCGAGTTCGCGATCTCGATCGCGGTCGTCGGCGTCCTCGCGCTTCTTTTGGCCCGCGCGCTTGAGCGGGTGCGCGAGGACTTCGAGGAAGCCGCTGTCCAGAGCGAGGCGGCGGCGATCCGCATCGAACTCCTCGACCGGATCGCCCACCACCAGGCCGTCGGCGGCGAACTGCCGGCGAGCGGCAACCCGCTGGTCTGGATCGGCCGGCGTCCGCCGAACTACCTCGGCGAGATCGACGGCGCGCCTCCGGCGTCCTCCGGGGACGGCGTCTGGTTCTACGACCGCGTGCGCGGTGAGCTTGCCTACCGCTTCCGCTCCGGCCGCGAGGCGCGTTTCCGCCTCGTCGACGGCCCGCAGGCGGCTAACGCACGCGCGAGTCTTTCCGGAATCGGACTGCAGCGGGTCGAAGAGTGGTGTATTAGCCACGCCGATTCGGGGGGCGTTGGTAAAAGTCCTTCAAGCTTTTGATTCTTCATTGTGTTTGCCGAGGACGTTGTGGTTAAATGCCATTCCGCTACTTTGGATATTCCTTGGAAAACAGAGTGAACTACCGAATGAATGACTGGCGTGACCGTAGCCTCCCACGGAGCGAGCGCGGCTTCACGCTGATCGAACTGATCGTCGTTGTGATCATCCTTGGCATCCTCGCGGCTGTCGCGTTGCCGCGCTTCACCAACCTCCAGCGCGACGCGCGGATCGCCAAGCTGCAAGCCGCGCGCGGCAGCGTCATGGCCGCTTCGACGCTTGTCCACGCCACGACGCTGGCGCGGGGCGGGATCGCTGACACGACCGCCTGTTCGGACGGCGGAACGGCGTCGAACGCCGCCGGCGCCACCGGAACCGTCTGCACCGAGAATGGCCTCGTTTACATGGTCTATGGCTACCCGGCCGTCACCGATTTTTCCGGCAACGCCGGAATCCTTTCGGCCGCCGGGTTGACCGGTGTGTTCAAACCGACGCAAACCGAACTGCAGGCCGAAGGCTACACCTACTCGATCTCCGGAACCGTCGCGACGTTCGGCGTCCTCGGCGCGCCGACGCCGGGCAACTGCAACTTCACCTACACCCAATCGACCGCGGCCAACGCCGCCGCCACGGTCAGCGGGCTCACGATCACCGGCTGTTGATTTTTACCTAAATGGAGTGAAAACCATGAAACACACGCAACAAGGCTTTACCCTCATCGAACTCGTCGTCGTCATCGTGATCCTCGGCATTCTGGCTGCGACCGCGCTGCCGAAATTCATTAGCATGACTGACGAGGCGGATAAGGCTGCAATTGAAGCGGTTGCCGGAGCGATTACTGGCGCATCGAATCTTAATTATGCTAAGTGCAAGTCTGGTGGGACTTGTGTGAATGTTTCGGATACTACTGATGCTTGCGCAGGAGCCGCGAACTCTGTTCTTGCAAATCAGACTAACCTTCTTACGGGTAGCATCACTCTTCAGAGTGGTGCGGCAACAGCGAAGGATAAAGCACAGATTGAAGGTGGAACGCCTAAAGCATGTTCTTCGGGGACGACTGTGCAATGCACTATCAAGAGAACGCTGGGTTCAGCGGAGCAGTCTGCTACAGCATATGTGGCGTGTACGAACTGATAGGAAAAAATAGCACCAAATAGGGGACAGACCCCGGTTTTTCGATGAGAGAAGAGGGGCTTGGCCCCTCTTCTTGTGTCAGGTCGCGCAAGGCGTCCAATCCACGATTCCGTGGCGGTCTTTTTCTTGTGAATAAAACACATCCCGCTTCCTATCCGGCCTTGACTGGCGGTTTCACGCTTGTCGAGCTCATCGTGATCCTCGTCCTCGTCGGCATCCTGTCGGTCGCGATCATTCCACGCTTCGCCGACCGGCAGACGTTTGACACGCGGGGCGCTTTCGACGAGGTTTCGTCGTCCTTGCGCTTTGCCCGCCAGCAGGCGGTCGCGCAGCGGCGGCAGGTGTGCGTCGCGGTGACGTCGGGTGGGCTGGGAGTGACGCAGGCTTCGTCGCCGCCGCCGGCGGCGTGCGACGGGCGAGCGGTGGTCGATCCTGCGACCGGCGCGGCGCTGTCGGTCGCGATGCCGGACGGCGTTTCGCTCGCGGCGAACGGCGCAACGGCGGCGCTTCCTGCGACGATCCGTTTTGATGCGCTGGGCCAGGCCGACGCGGCGGGCTTGAGAGTCAATGGCGACGGCGCCTTCTGCCTCGCCGTCGAGGCGGGAACGGGGTATGTCCATGCCGTCGTCTGCCCCTGATCGCCGCGTGACTGGGCAGCGTTCCCGCCAGCGCGGCGTGACGCTCGTCGAGCTGATCGTCGCGATGGTTGTCATCTCGGTCGGGCTGGCCGGAATCCTTTTGGCGTTCAACGTCAGCGTTCGCGGCAGCGCCGACCCGATGGTCGAGCGGCAGCTCGTCTCGATCGCCGAAGCGCTGATGGAGGAAGTCCAGCAGGCGGCGTTTACCTACTGCGATCCCGACGACGCGAAGGCCGAAACGGCGACGGGACCCGGCGATTGCGCCACGACGCCGGAGGCGATGGGGCCGGAGGCTGGTGATGCGCGGCCGTTCGACAACGTGAACGACTACAACGGCCTCGCGCTGGCAGCGATCACCGACGTGGCCGGCGTTGCCGTGCCTTACCTCGGCGGCTATTCGGCGAGCGTGGCCGTGGCGCCGGTGGTGCTGAACACGATCACCGAGGCGAGCGGCAACGCGCTCAGGATCTCCGTGACGGCGACCGGCCCGGGCGGCCAGTCCTTCACGCTCGAAGGCTACCGCGCCCGCTACGCGCCGAACGACATCCCATGAACGATCACCGTTTTTTCCGCCCCCCTCCCGCCGCCCGGTCCGGCGGATTCACGCTTGTCGAGCTGATCACGGTGATC
Source organism: Propionivibrio limicola (assembly GCF_009469695.1). GTDB lineage: Bacteria > Pseudomonadota > Gammaproteobacteria > Burkholderiales > Rhodocyclaceae > Propionivibrio > Propionivibrio limicola. The sequence goes on along the minus strand of NZ_SSSR01000001.1, from coordinate 125,407 downwards.
GTGATCACCGGCATCATCGCTTCGATGGTCGCCGTTTTCATCCCGGGGCCGATCAATGCGTACGTCGATACCGCGCGGCGCGCCGAATTGACGGAAAACGCCGATACGGCGATTCGGCGCATCGCCCGCGACCTGCGAACGGCGCTGCCGAACAGCGTGCGCGTCGTCGTCTCGGGCGGCGTGACCTACCTCGAATTCATTCCCACGTCGGGCGGCGGGCGCTACCGCCAGTATCCGACGGCCGGCGGGGCCGGTGACGTCCTCGATTTCAGCAACGCCGATTCGTCGTTCGACGTGCTCGGGCCGGTTCCCGTCTACGCGGCGGGCGAGAGCGTCGTGCTCTTCAACCTCGGGCCGGGGAGTGCGTCCGATGCCTACGCCGGCAATAACCGTGCGGCGCTCTCCACCTCCAATTCCAATGCGAGCCTTTTCAGCACGGACGCCGCCGCGCATACGCTGACTTTCTCCTCGATTCAGTTCCCGGCGCCGTCGCCTTCCGCGCGCTTCCATGTGGTGCGACGGCCGGTGACTTACGCCTGTGCGCCGAACTTCGGGACGCCCGCTGCCGGCGGGCTGCTCCGCTATGCCGATTATCCGTTTTCCTCCGCCCAGCCGACGCCGCCCGCCGGGGTCGCGGCGCAAGTGCTCGTCGGCCACGTTGCCGAATGCGATTTCGACTACAACGAGGTCATTGCGAGCGCGGGCGTGCACACGCGGACCGGGCTCGTGACGCTGATCCTGCGGCTTGAGGATGCGGGCGAGTCGGTCCGGCTCGTCCATCAGATGCAGGTGGTTAACGCGCCATGAAAACGGGCTCGAAGTTTCTGCCGACTTTTTCCGCGCGGCGGGCCGGGCAAGGGTTCGCGCTCGCCTCGGCGATTTTCCTGCTCGTGATTCTCTCCGCGCTGGCGGCGTTCATCGTCCATGTCTCGACGCGACAGCACATCGGCCACGCGGCCGACATCCAGGGCAGCTGTGCGTACCAGGCGGCGCGCGCCGGGGCCGAGTGGGGCGTCTATAACCTGTTGAAAAACGGCGCCTGCGGGGCGAGCGCGCCGTTCGCGCCCGGCGGCAATCTGGCCGGCTTCACGGTGACCGTGAGGTGCGAGCTTGCGGAGGTTGCGACGACGAACAACGAGGTCGGCGACGATGGGAGCGATGTCCCGCTCGTCATCCGCCGCATCGTCGCGACCGCCTGCAACCAGCCGACCGGCGCTGCGCCCGGCACCTGCCCGAATCTCGCGCCGGGCGCCAACTACATCGAGCGCGAAATTGCCGTGGTCGCCGGGCGATGAATATGGCTGACAGAGATGAACCCAGAGAATTTCACATGAGAAACGGTGTCGTTTCGCAGGCTTCGCAATGGCTGTCGCGGTGGTCCCTTCCCGGGCGCCGCTTCCTGCATGCGTTGTGGCTTGCCATGGCGGTCTTTTTTTGCGCGGCGCCCGCGATGGCTGAAACCTACACGTTTTCCAAAAAAACCGAGAGGGCGCCTTGTTCGGGCGACTGGTCGCACAGTGGTTCGATATGGACGTGCTCGGGTTCAGTGAGCCTCGGGAGCGGCGACGCAATCTTGCCGTCGTCGTCGATCACGATCGTGGCGAAGGGCGGAATGACGCTACCCGGCAACAATGTTGTTGGAAGCTCGTCGGTTCCGGTGAATCTGGAGGTCGCTTGGGGGAATCTTTCCGTCGGTAGTTCCAGCCAGATTTATGGAGGAGTCTCCAGCGATTCCGGGTCGATCTCCCTTACCGGGACCACCGTTAGCGGCGGCGTGATCAGTGACGGCACGCTAACGACTTCGGGCGGCTCCATTTCAGGAAACGTAACCGCCAACAATGGCGTGACCTCAACCAACGGCACCGTCTTCGGGGGAAGCGTTGCCGCGTCCAACGGTTCGATTTCCCTTTCGGGCGGATCGGTCGCCAACGGCGTGACGTCGGAATGCTGCAAGGTAACCACGTCGAATACCAATATTGCCGGCGGAGTCAGCAGTTCGAGCAACACGGTCTCGATTACCGGCGGAACCGTGTCCGGGGCAATTTCCTCCAGCGGCGGCAGTGGAATTTCCATTACTAATGCCACGGTTACGAGCGGGAGCCTTACAGCGACGAACGTGCCCATCACGATTTCCGGCAGCACGCTCGGATCGTCGTCGAGTGCGGTCAATGTGACCGGCAACAACAAGGTGACGCTCAAGACGTCGACGACGATTTATGGAAACGTGACGGCTGGTAATTGGCCCGGTGCGCTCTCGATCGACGATACGAGCACCGTTCACGGGGTGTGTACGTCGGACTCCAATTCGCTTATCAATCCCTCGCAGTATCCGCGCTGCACAGGAGGAACTACGCCGTCTTCGTGCTCCCCTCCCTCGAACGCCCCATCAGGTGTCACCCTGACCTGCGTCTGCGACAACTTCGGCCGGACGAGCCTGAATCCGTCGACGATTTTCGGATCGGACTGGATTCTTTCGACGAGCGACTCGACCCGCATCCTGCCCAAGATCGAGAAATCCGGCTACCTTCGCCTGACGGACAAGACGACGAACAACGCCAAGGCGGCGACGGTGCCGGGGATCTTCCCGGCAGCAGGCAATTACATTTCGGTCGAGTTTAAACACTACGCGTACAACGGCTCCGGCGCCGATGGGGTCGCTGTGACGTTCTCCGACTACTCGGTGCCCCCTGTGCCGGGCGCTTACGGTGGGTCGCTGGGCTATGCACAGAAAACCGGGATCAACGGTTTTGCCGGCGGTTGGATCGGCGTTGCGCTCGACGAGTACGGCAACTATCCCAATCCGACCGAGGGGCGGGTCACCGGTCCAGGATTCAAGGAGAATTCGGTCGGCGTTCGCGGCTCAGGTTCGGGGACGAGCGGGTATCCCTGGCTCGGTGGGAAGTTGCCGGTTTCGCCGGGAATCGACAACCAGTCGGCGACCTCGCCATCCCCCGGCTACGCGTACCAGGTCATCATCGATGCGCGCAACGAGTTCAGTACGCCCAAGGGCACTTCGGTGGTCGTCAATCGCGACACCGGGAGCGGCTACTCGGAGCTCGTCAGCATCCCGAACGTCTATACGGCGGTGCCCTCGGGTTACACGCAGGCGGCGGTGCCGGCCAACTGGCAGATTTCGTTCACCGGATCGACCGGGAGTTCGACGAACATTCACGAAATCTCGGGGCTGAAAATCTGCGCGCAGATGATTTTCCCGCCTTCGGGAGGCGTCGCGAGCGGCTTCAGCGCGATTGACGAGGGCTACGGTTCGACGCCGTTGGCGGTGCAGAACTACCTGACCGGGCACATCTACATGAAAGTGGTCGGCAAGCCGTTCAAGCTCAATGTCGCCGCGATAGACAACAATCAGATCCTGACGACCTATGCGGCGGGGAGTTCGAAGAGCGTCACGGTCAAGCTTGTCGATAACAGCGACGGCGCCTGCGTCCTCGACAGCTCGAAAGCCAATTACTGCAGTTCGACGTGCAAATCGAAGAGCGCCATTCCGGGCGGCAGCCAGACCCTGACCTTTTCATCCTCCAACGCCGGGCAGAAGACGTCGGGCGATTTCACGCTGAACACGGCGTACAAGAACCTCGTCGCGATCATTTCGGACGGGACGACGACGGCGTGCTCGACCGACTCGTTCTCGGTCAGGCCGACCGGCATCGCGTCGGTGGTTTCGAGCGATGCGACGAATAACAAGGAGGACGGCAGCCCGATTTTCAAGGCCGGGTCCGACAAGTTCTCGCTGCAGCTCACCACGAGCGGAGTCGCCGGTGTTGCGAGCGGCTACACGGGAACGGCGAGGATAGGCGCGGCGGTGTTCCCGTCGGCCGGGCCGGAATGGGTTGCCGGCGATCTCGCGCCTTTGGCCTTCCCGGAGGCAACGCCGGGAACCGGATCGTCGACGGCGACGGGGAGTTTCGCCTACAGCGAAGTCGGACGTTTCTACCTGAAAGGATTCAGCCCGGACACCGACGCGACGTCGATCCGGGGCGTCTACGACGGCATCCAGACGGCGACCGACTGTTCGGGGCAGACTTCCGCGCAGTGCGATTCACTGAAGCTGTCGTCGACGTGGACCGGGATCGACAGCGTCGCCTCGGCGGGCGATTGCGTCGCCGACAGCTACTCCAACGTGAAGAATTCCAGCGGAAAGTACGGTTGCAACTTCGGGCTGATTTCCGACACGTCGCTCATCGGGCGATTCGTTCCGTATGAGTTCGTTGTCGTCTCGCCGGTACTGAGTAACCGGAAGATCGCGGCGTGTTCGCCGGCTTCGGCGTTCAGTTACCTCGACGAGGGAATGGGGCTCTCCTTCACGCTTAAGGCGCTGAATGGCGGCGAAGCCGTTACGAAGAATTACGTCGGCAGCCTCGCCCGTCTCCCTCTCTCGGCCGATGGCTCGGAGTTCTCCTTCGGTGCCGCCGTGCAGACGCCGTTCAAGGCCGTGTCGAGCGCGCGGATCGCGGGAAGCGGGTTTGCGACGGCCTGGCCGGCCGCTGGTGACAGCAGTGCGGGAATGGTGGCTTTCGACGGGACGGTGATCGTGTCGAGCCTGACTACGCCGGTCAATAATCGTGTTACGCCCGACGGACCGTTCACCAATCTGGTGCTCGGTATTGCGCCCGTCGATCAGGACGGAGTCCGGATTACGACTTACGACCTCGATACGGACAACTCGGGGAGTACGGATCACACGAAACTAGCGACGACGACATTGTATTTCGGCCAGCTTCGCCTGATTCCTGCCATCGGCTCCGAGCGCCTGCCGCTTGCGATGCGCGCCGAGATTTTGCGCTGGAACGGTGCGGCGTTCGTTCCGAACGGCGATGATGACTGCACCGTAGTCGGTGCGTCCCTTCTGGGCTTGTCGGATTGGAAGAAGAATCTTTCTGCTGGCGAAACGGTCCTGACCTCCGGTCCGCTGAAAATCGTCTCGGGCAAGGGAACGATCGGGTTTTCCGCGCCGGGCGCCGGGAACGACGGTTCGGTGTTGTTGACCGCTGATGTGAATAACGCTGGCATGTCGTACTTGGGCGGGCGCTGGCTCGGAGCAACTTCGCCCTCGCAATACAACAGGAATCCCTCGGCGGTTGCTGCGTTCGGCCTGTACAAGGGCGCTGGACCCATTCATCATTTTCGCGAGAATTACTGAACCGGAGGGGCGCGGAGGCTATGGATTGGCGTGTTTGTCGCTTCTCCGGCGTCGATTCTATGAAGAGAAATTCTTGTTGTTTAACGGTTTAATCGGTATCTTTCAGCACAAAAATAATTAGGGCGATCAGATGTTTCCGTTTTTTTCTGCACGACGCAAACCGGGGTGGCTCGCTGTCCTTCCACACGCCGACCGGGTGACGCTGGCGCATGTGGTAGGCGCTACCGGCTCCAGGCCCGTCGTTCAGCGCCTGGATAGTTTCGCGATCGAGAACGGTACGGAGGCTACCTTCCGGCGACTGCGTACTGCCTGCCAACTGGCATCCCATGCTTGCACGACGCTGATGGGCGAGGGTGAATACATGCTGTCGCAACTCGATGCGCCGCCCGTGCCTGAAGAAGAACGCAAGGAAGCCTTGCGCTGGTCGTTGCGCGATCTGGTGACGTATCCGGTCGATAGCGCCTGCATCGACGTGCTCGACATCCCGAACAATGGCTCGTCGTCTGGCCGATCACCGGGTGTGCTGGTCGTGTCGGCGCCCGAGGCCGCCGTGCGGGCGCGAACGGCGCCGTTTGAGTCTGCCGGCATTGCGCTGGCGGCGGTCGATATCCCCGAGCTTGCCCAGCGCAATGTGGCGAGATTGCTGGAGGACGAAAATCGTGGCCTGGTGTTTCTGCGCCTCGATGAAAACGGGATGATGCTGACGCTGACTTTCCGTGGCGAGCTGATTGCGGTTCGGCGCGGCGAGATGAATACGCAGCAACTGACGAGCGACGACCCGGATGTGCGCTCCCGTGTTCTGGAGCGGCTTGGTCTGGAGTTGCAGCGCAGCCTCGACAACTTCGATCGCCAGTACAGCCACATTCCGGTATCCAAGGTCGTGGTGGCCAGTGACCGGCCGGTCGAAAACCTGGCGGCAGAACTCGCCAACAGTACCTATGTGAGTGTGCAGGAAATGGATCTTTCAGCTGTTCTCGACTTCGAGCCGGTGCCGGAATTGCGTGACCGACGTGTACAGGGGCGTCATCTGCTGGCCATCGGTGCGGCCTTGCGTACGGCGGAGAGCGCGTGAGTCAAGATATCAATCTTTACGAAGAGCGTCTGAGGCCGCGTCGCGACTTGGCTACCGCGCGGAATCTGGGTGTCGCGGCCCTGGTGACTCTGGTGGCGGTGTCGGGGCTGGCCGCATGGAGCGGTCACACCGCAACGCAAAAGACGGCGGCAGCGGCGGCGCTGCAAAAGCAACTGGCCGCCGAACAGGAAAAACTGGTCGCCCAGTCGCGCCTTGTCAGCGAGCGCCGCGTGTCGCCGGCGCTGGCAGCCGAACTGGATAAGGCGCGGGCGACGCTGGCCGGTCGTACCGAAGTGATGAGCGTGCTTGAGTCCGGGCAACTGGGGAATACCTCGGGGTTTTCCCGTTTCTTTTCCGGGTTTGCCCGCCAGGCGTCGCTGGATATCTGGCTGACCGGCTTTCGCATGACGCGCGGCGGCGAGGAGATCGAGATTCGCGGGCGCATGTTCGACCCCGCGCGCTTGCCGACGTACGTGCAGGGCTTGAGTGGCGACCCGGTTTTTCAAGGTCGCCGCTTTGCTTCGCTCGACATGCAGGGCATCGAGCCGGAAGCCGAAAGCAAGGACAGTGCGCTTGCGCAGAGTGCTCCGGCCAGGTCGACGACGAGTGGCAATGCGACAGCGAAGTTGCCGCGTTACGTTGAATTTACCCTGCGTTCCGAATTGCCGGCGGTATCGGGAAGCAACGCTACACGTGGAGGCGCCGGATCATGAAGGTACTCTGGCAACGCTTGGCCGGGCGTTACGATTCCTTGCAGTTGCGCGAGCGCTGGTTGATTGCCGCGGCGTTGCTCGGCGGTATTGTGCTGGTCGGCTATTCGCTGTTTATCGATCCTTCGCTCAAACGGGCCGGGGCGGCGTCACGCACGCTCACCGAGCAGCAGGCGCAACTGGCGAATGTCCGTCAGCAGTTGACGGCGCTGCAAGCCCCGGAACGGCACCCCGATGTCGCTGCGCGTGTTGAACTGGAAATGCTCAACCGGCAACTGGCGGACCTGGCCGGGCGTCTCAGCGTGTTCGAAGGATCGCTGGTCCTTCCGCAGAAAATGCCTGTCTTGCTGGAAGCCATGGTCGGGCAGGGCACTGGCTTGCGTCTGCTTAGCCTGAAAACGTTGCCGGTAGCACCGTTGCTGGATGGAAAGCCTGCCGGCCAGCGCGGCGACGGAGCTGTTGCCGGAAAGAGCGATGAAAAGAGCGACGGAAAGGCCGCTCCCGGCGGCACCGCGGATACTGCGCTACGGGAGGGACTGTTCAAACATGGCGTCGAGATTCGGCTGGAGGGCAGTTATGCGGAATTGCTGGCTTATCTTGACCGGCTTGAACAGTCAAAGATGAAGTTGTTGTGGAGCAACGTGGATCTGTCGGCCGAGAAATATCCGAAGCTGGTCCTGACACTGACGGTTTACACACTGAGCATGGATAAGGCATGGCTTATCGTTTGACACTGCTTCTTCTTATGATCGCCGGCACTGCCGCGGCGGAACCGTCGCCCCCCGATCCAACCCGGCCGCCCACCGCGTTCTCCTCTCCGTCAGCCGAGCCGTCGGTCATGGACGGGCCGGTGTTGCAGTCGGTCATGGTTCCGAAGAAAGGTCGTCCCGTGGCCGTGATTGGCGGGAGAAACGTGACGCTCGGTGAGCCGTTCGGGGATAGCCGTCTCGTCCGCGTTACCGAGCGTGAAGCGGTGCTCGAAGGCCCGTCCGGAACCGAGCGGCTGTTGCTTACGCCGGGCATCGAAAGGAAGCCGGCTGCCGCCCATAATCCCGCGAACAATCCCCCGAGAACCGCAACAAAAACAAAGAAGGCTGCCGCCAAGGCGCCAACAAGGAGCGAACAATGAAGTGCAGTTCAACGTTGCTGAAAACGTTGCGGTTGACCTTGCCGCTATCGGCATCGGTATTCCTGTCCGTCATGCTGGGCGGCTGTGCCAGCCATCAGAAAGCGCCCGCGCAAACGTTTGATCGCGTTGGGCAGGAATTGCAGGGGGCCGTGGCGTCGAGACCGAAGAGTGTCGACGAGGCCGTCACTCAGGCCATGATGCCGCCCGTGCAACTCGATTTGCCCGCGCCGGCCAAGGAAGTCGAGCCGCGTTTCGACCTCGCGGTGAGTAATGCGCCGGCGACGCAGGTGTTCATGGCGTTGGTCAGCGGCACGCGTTACAGCATGCTGGTATCGCCCGAAGTTTCGGGCAGCGTGACGGTGAATTTGAAAAACGTGACGGTAAAGGAATCGCTCGAAACGTTGCGTGAGTTGTACGGATACGAGTTCAAGATCCAGGGAACGCGTATCCATATCCTGCCGAATGCCCTGCAGACGCGAATCTTCCAACTCAACTATCTGGCCGGGAAGCGCCAGGGGCAGACGGATGTGCGGGTAACGTCGAGCTCGCTTTCGACGACCAATCCGACGAATACAACGACCGGCACGACCTATCCAACGACGACATCCGGCAGTACCAATACGACGATTCCGAGCAGCCAGATATCTACGGCCCAGAACAGCGATTTCTGGGGCGATCTGGGGAAAGCGCTCGTCAGCATCGTTGGCAGTGAGAACGGGCGCGCCGTGATCGTCAATCCGGCGTCGGGTGTGGTGGTGGTCAAGGCCTTTCCCTCCGACATCCGGGCGGTCGAGCAGTACCTGAAGCTCACGCAACTGGTCGTCGAGCGCCAGGTGATGCTTGAGGCAAAAATTCTTGAAGTGAGCCTCAACGAGGAGTTCCAGGCCGGCATCAACTGGATGGCGTTTGCCGGGAATAACAACCGCTACTCGTTGGGATCGCTCAACCCCGGGACCTCTTTGAATACCACGGGCACCCTGACCAGCACGAGCGGCGGTATCACCGTCGATTCCAGCAACACATCCGCCGTGGCGACGCAACTCGGTCAAGGATTGTTTGGTTTGGCGATCCAGACGGCCAGTTTCGCCTCGCTGCTGAATTTCCTCGAAACGCAGGGCAACGTACAGGTACTCTCCAGCCCGCGCATTGCCACCGTCAACAACCAGAAGGCCGTGCTCAAGGTTGGCAACGACGACTTCTACGTCACCAACGTCAGCTCAACGGTGACTTCAACCGGTACCAGCAACGTGACGACGCCGACGATTACCCTGCAGCCATTCTTCTCGGGGATCGCGCTGGACGTGACGCCGCAGATCGACGCGGAAAACAACGTCATGCTGCACGTGCATCCCTCGGTCAGTGTGGTGACCGAGAACCAGAAAGTCATCGATCTTGGCGAACTCGGTACCTACACGCTGCCGCTCGCCAGCAGCTCGGTCAATGAGACGGATAGCATCGTGCGCGTGCAGGACCGCAACATCGTGGCCATCGGCGGGTTGATGAAGCAGGAGCAGTCGGCCGGCGGAACCGGCTTGCCGGGGGCGTCGGCGGCATCCGGCCTCGGTTGGCTGTTCGGCACCAAGGGCAGCTATCTGAGCAAGCGTGAGCTGGTCATCCTGATCAAGCCGACGATCATCCGTAACGAATCGGGCTGGAAAGACGATCTGGCCGAGACGCAGCAGCGCATCGAGCAGCTCGATCCGCGTTTGCGGGGAAGAGTGCCTACGGTTCGATAACGTTAGATCGAGACTGCGTTGTATCTGAGCCATTTCGGAATGACCGCGATGCCGTTCGGCATCACGCCGGATACGGATTTTTCCTATTCGCATCGCCAGCATCAGGAGGCATTGAATACCCTGTTGCTGGCGCTTGAAGGTGGCGAGGGATTCGTCAAGATCACCGGCGAGGTCGGCACCGGCAAGACGCTGCTTTGTCGCCGGCTGTTGCAGATGCTCGGCGAGGGCTGGGTGACGGCCTATCTGCCCAATCCGAATCTCGATGCCACCATGTTGTTGCAGGCGCTGGCCGAGGAATTGGGCGTCGCTTTGCCTGTTACTTCCGATCCCGCCACCCGCCCTGATGCCTTTCATCTGCTGCGCGAATTGAACCAGGCATTGCTCGCATACGCCCGAAACGGGCAGCGCATCGTCGTTTGTATCGACGAGGCGCAGGTGTTGCCGCTCGAGGCGCTGGAGGCTTTACGCTTGCTGTCGAATCTGGAAACGGAAAAAAGCAAGCTGCTGCATATCGTCCTCTTCGGCCAGCCCGAACTCGACGAAAAGCTGCGTCGGCCGGAGGTGCGCCAGATCCTGCAGCGCATTGCATTTCATTATCGCTTGCGTGGTCTTGGTCGGGAGGAGGTCGGCAATTACGTCGCCCACCGCTTGCGGGTCGCCGGCTATCGTGGCGAGGCAATGTTTTCGTCTGGTGCGTTGAGGGTGCTGCTCCGCGCCAGTGGTGGTATGCCGCGCCTGATCAATATCCTGGCGCATAAAGCTCTGCTCGCCTCATTCGGCGAGGGGAAGACGGATGTCAAAGCCCGCCACGTCCGGCTGGCCTGGCGGGACACCGAGAGTGCCCGCCGCGGGCTCTGGCTATGGTGAGCGGGGCGGTGGAAAGGGGATCATGAGTCTAGTCAATCAGATGCTGCGGGATCTCGATGCGCGCCGCGCAGCAACCGACCGCAAGGGGCTGCTGGACAACGTTCGCCCGCTGCCGCCGCTTGCGTCGCGCCGGTCGCGCGTTTGGCTGATTTCTCTCGGCTGTCTTGTCGTGATTTCGGCCTTCTGGATCGCCTATTCTTTCATGGGGCCGGGTGAGGCCGCTGCGATACCGTCACTTCTGAATCCCCCCTTGCCGACAACGAAAGACGGTTCCGATGATGTCCGGACGCACGACGACAATTTGTCTGCGTTGGCGTTGAGTCTGCGAATGTCCGACGTTATTGGCGCCGAGGTGCCGGTGCCGCAAGAGGCTGTTGATTCCCGCCAGAATCCGGCACCGGCCGCCAAGGTGAGCGAGATCGGCAAGGAGGCGGCGCCTCTGAGTCAGGCCGAACCCTCGGGAGCAGTGAAGGAATCCGTGCCTGAGCAGAAGGCACGTGATGACCGCCATGCGGATACGCCTGGCAAAACGGTTGTTATCGAAAAAGCCGAATCATCGTCGCCGAAGGAGAAAGCTGAGGCGGAATATCGAAAGTCCATGACGGCGCTCAACCAGGGACAGACGAACGACGCGCTGGAACTGTTACGCGGAGCGCTGCGTCTGGATGCTTCCCATGTGGCCGCCAGACAATGGCTGGTGAAGCTGTTGCTCGACGCCCGTCGCCTGGATGAGGCCGTCGTCCTGTTGCAGGAAGGGATCGCCTTGCGGCCTGCGCAAGTGGGCTGGGCAATGACTCTGGCACGCCTGCAAGTCGAGCGTGGAAGCCTGGCCGATGCGTGGAAAACGCTGGAGTCCTCATTGCCGGCGGGCGGCGATAACGCCGACTATCAGGGCTTCGCCGGTCATGTGCTTTATAAGCAGGGGCGTAGCCGTGACGCCATTGCCCATTACCAGGTTGCAACGCGTTTGGCTCCGGCCGACGGGCGGTGGTGGCTGGGGCTTGGGTTGGCGCTGGAAGCGGAGGGCAAGTTGCCCGAGGCTCGCGATATGTTCCTGCGTGCTCGCCAAACCGGCAAGCTGGGGCCTGATCTCACGGCGCTTGTCGAGCAGAAGGTGCAGCAGTTCTCGCGCTGATCGCTGGTTGGTTTCCTGGTACTGCCCAGTCGCCCCCAAGTGATAACCCGGGGGCGTCAGTTTGTTTTTCCAAAGGAAGGCAGGCGCACGGACTGCCTTCCCGAATCATGGCTTGAGCAGGTCGATCAATTCGCTTTGCGAGCTGCGCGGACGGGTGCGCGAGACGCGGCGCGGGTGGTAGTTGCCGTTGCCTTCCATTTCCCACGACTGCAGGTTGTCCGCCAGATAGATGCGTAGTCCCTCGGAGATCACGCGGCGCTTAAGCTTCTTGTCGACCAGCGGGAAAGCAAGTTCGATGCGGCGGAAGAAGTTGCGGTCCATCCAGTCGGCGCTGGAGAGATAAACCTTTTCCTCGCCCCCGGCATAGAAGTAGAAGATCCGGTGGTGTTCGAGGATGCGGCCGATGACCGAGCGGACGCGGATGTTCTCGGACAATCCCTTGATGCCGGGACGCAGCGCGCACACGCCGCGCACGATGAGGTCGATGCGCACGCCGGCCTGCGAAGCTTCGTAGAGCGCGGCGATGACCTCCGGTTCGAGCAGCGAATTCATCTTGGCCATGATGCGCCCGCGCTTGCCGTCGCGGGCGGCGGCGATTTCGTTGCGGATGGCGACGAGAATGTTGGCGTGCAGCGTAAACGGCGCCTGCCACAGGTGTTTCAGCGATTCGGCGCGACCGAGGCCGGTCAGCTGCTTGAACACTTCATTGACGTCGGCGCCGATTTCCTCGTTGCAGGTCAAAAGGCCGAAGTCCGAGTAGAGGCGAGCCGTTTTCGGGTGGTAGTTGCCGGTTCCCAGATGCACGTAGCGGCGCAGGTGGCTGCCGCCCTTGCTGTCCTCGCGACGCACGATCATCAGCATCTTGGCGTGCGTCTTGTAGCCGACGACGCCATAGACGACATGCGCGCCGACTTCCTCAAGCTTGGTGGCCCAGCCGATGTTCGCTTCCTCGTCGAAGCGCGCCATCAGCTCGACGACGACGGTGACTTCCTTGCCGTTCTGGGCGGCGCGGATGAGCGACTGCATGAGCACGGAGTCGGTGCCGGTGCGGTACACGGTCATCTTGATGGCGACGACGTGCGGATCATCGGCGGCCTGATTCAGTAGCTCGATGACCGGCATGAAGCTTTGGTACGGATGGTGGAGCAGGATGTCGCCGGCGCGAATGGCGTCGAAGAGGGCGCGATTTTTTTGCAGCGGTTTCGGGATGCCCGGCTGGAACGGTTTGAACTTGAGGTCGTTGCGCGCCACCTGATCGGGAATCTGCATCAGCCGCACCAGATTGACCGGACCGTTGACGCGGTAGAGGTCGGACGGTTCCAGTCCGAACTGGGAAAGCAGGAAGCCGGCCATCGTTTCGGAGCAATTATCGGCAATCTCGAGCCGCACGGCATCGCCGAAATGGCGCTGCGGCAGTTCGCCCTGTATCTGGGTGCGCAGGTTCTTGACTTCTTCCTCGTCGACGAACAGGTCGCTGTTGCGCGTAACCCGAAACTGGTAGCAGCCGAGCACATGCATGCCGGCAAACAGTTCGCCGACGAATTCGTGCAGCACGGACGAGAAGAAAACGAACCCGTATTCGCAGTCGCACAGGTGCTTGGGCAGGCGGATGACGCGCGGCAGCACGCGCGGTGCCTGCACGATGGCGGCGTCTGAGCTGCGGCCGAAAGCATCCTTGCCTTCGAGTTCGACGGCGAAGTTGAGGCTCTTGTTGAGTACGCGCGGGAAAGGGTGCGACGGATCGAGCCCGATCGGCGTGAGTACCGGCATGACTTCGCGCAGGAAATAATCCTTGATCCAGGCGTGCTGGGCCTCGGTCCATGAGCCGCGGCGAAAGAACTTGATGCCCGCTTCTTCGAGGTGGGGCACGAGGTCGTTGTTGAACAGATCGTATTGCTCATCGACCAGCGCGTGCGCTTCTTCGCTGATGCGTTGCAAGGCTTCGCGCGCCGTCAGGCCGTCGGTGCTGATGGCTTCCGAGTGGAGTTTGACCTGTTCCTTGAGTCCCGCGACGCGGATCTCGAAAAATTCGTCCAGATTGCTGCTGACAATGCACAGAAAGCGCAGGCGTTCGAGCAGGGGTTTGCGCGGATTCTTGGCTTGGGCGAGCACGCGCCGGTTGAAGGCGAGGATGCCCAGCTCGCGGTTCAAAAAGTTTTCGGGACGGTTATACGGGGAGGGCGGCACGTTGCCGCGCATGATAACGGTGTTTGAAGTCATGGGTGCATTGAAGCAGGAATGAGGTAAGTGGACAAGCTGGCGTGGGCTGGCAATGCAATCGACCACCGGATTTTATGACGCTTTTGTTACAGAGAGATGACCGTAACGGCAGCGAAAAACGGGGAAAGGGTAGCGAAACTTGAGCGAATATTCAGCCTATCCCCGATGCTAGAATGCTCGATCTCACTTTCCCGCGCAGACTGAAAAAAACAAAATGGGTTATTCACAGATTGCAGCAGTCGATCTTGGGTCAAACAGTTTCCGCCTGGAAATCGGGCGCCTGGTTGAGGATCAGATTTACCCGCTCGATTCGTTGAAAGAGCCGGTGCGGCTGGCCTCCGGGCTGAACCGCGAGAAGATTCTCGATGACGAGGCCCAGCAACGCGCCCTGGAAACGCTGAGCCGGTTCGGCGAACGCTTGCGCGGCTTCAAGCCGGAGGCGGTGCGTGCTGTGGCGACGAACACCCTGCGCGTGGCGAGGAATGCCAAGGTGTTTCTGCCGCGCGCCGAAGCGGCGCTCGGCTTCCCGATCGAAATCATTGCCGGACGCGAAGAAGCTCGCCTGATCTATATCGGCGTCGCCCACGCGCTGCCACAAAACGACCGTCACAAGCGGCTGGTCGTCGATATCGGCGGTGGCTCGACCGAGTTCATCATCGGCCAGAAATTCGAGCCGCAGGCGCTGGAATCGCTGTTCATGGGCTGCGTCAGCTATTCGCTGCGCTTCTTCCCCGACGGGCGGGTCGATAAAAAGCGGTTTACGGAAGCGGAAGTGGCGGCGGCGAGCGAAATCCAGCTCATCGCCGAGGACTACCGGCGCCTCGGCTGGACCGAGTCGGTGGCCTCGTCCGGTACGGCGCGGGCGATTGCCGATCTGCTCGAAGAGAATAATCTCAACCCGGATGGCGTCACCGGCATCACGCGCGAAGGCCTGGCGAAGCTCAAAGCGATGCTGATTCGCGCCGGTTCGGCAAGCGCCATGAAGCTTTCCGGCTTGCGGCCCGACCGTCTGCCTGTATTCCCCGGCGGTCTCGCCATCATGTCGGCCATCTTTTCCGAGCTGGGCATTGAGCGCATGATTTATTCCGACGGCGCCTTGCGTCTCGGCGTGCTGTATGACCTGCTCGGCCGCTATCAGCATAACGACATGCGCGAAGTGACCGTGCAGCAGTTCATGCGCCGCTATCAGGTCGATACCAAGCAGGTTGCCCGCGTCGAAAAGACGGCGCTCGCCTTGCTCGGCCAATTGATCCCGATCGACGCGCCGGACTGCGAGTGCGAAGTACGCTTTCTGCGCTGGGCGGTGGCGTTGCACGAAATCGGCATGTCGATTGCCCAGAGCGGTTTTCACAAGCATGGCGCTTACATCATCGGCAACGCCGACATGCCGGGATTCTCCAAGAAGGATCAGGAGCGGTTGTCGCTGCTCGTGGTGGGTCAGCGCGGCAAGCTCGACAAGTTGCCGTTGATGCCGTCTTCCGATCCGATGTGGCGCCTGCTTTTCTGTTTGCGGCTGGCGGCGATTCTGAACCGCTCGCGCAGCAACGTGCCGCCGCCCGACTGCCGGGTCAAGCAGACAGCGACGGCTTTTCTGATTGAACTACCTGCCGCCTGGATGAATGCCAATCCGCTGACGGCCGGCGCATTGGCCGATGGCGTGCAGTACTGGCAGGCGATTGGCATGACCTTGCGCATCAAGCGCCGGATGGCCGGGCTGGAGGGGTAGGTCGGTGGCCCGTCCGGCGTTGGCGATCGACGAGCGCGTCGGGAAAGACGGACAGCGCGAACTCAGGTTGTCCGGCGACTGGACGCTAACCGCTTTGCCGGCGCCTGTCGCGGCGCTGCAAGCGACGTTGCGCGAGCACGCGGCGCGGCGTCCGGTGTGGGACTTGACCGACGTGGCGCGTCTCGACAGTGCCGGGGCCGTGTTGCTCTGGCAGGCGTGGGGGCGGCGCTGGCCGGAGGCGCTGACGGCGACCGCAGAGCAGCGCGCGATTCTCGAACGGGCCGCCGCCTTGCCGCCGTCGGCCGAGTTTTCCCGCGGCAGAGGGACGCGTGCGCAACAGCGGCTCGACTGGCTGTCGTGGCCGTTGATCGTCGTCGGAACCCTGTTGTTCAAGGCGGTAAGGAACCTGCGCGAGGTCGTGACGCTGATCGGCCAGCTCGTGCTTGATCTCGGCTATCTCTTTGCGCATCCGCGTGATATTCCGTGGCGCGAGTTTTCGGCCACGCTCTACAAGAGCGGCGCGCTGGCCTTGCCGGTGACGGCGCTCGTCGGCTTCCTGATCGGCATCGTGCTGTCGTATCTCTCGTCGCTGCAGCTCAAGACCTTCGGCGCCGACATCTACATCGTCAACCTGCTCGGCATTTCGATCATCCGCGAACTGGGGCCGGTCATCGTCGCCGTGCTGGTGGCCGGGCGTTCCGGCTCGGCGATGACGGCACAAATCGGCGTCATGCGCGTGACGGAGGAAATCGACGCGCTGGCGACGATGGGCATTTCGCGCACCTTGCGTCTCGTGCTGCCCAAAGTGCTGGCGCTGGCCGTGACCATGCCGCTGCTCGTCGTCTGGTGCGCGGCGGCCGGGATCATCGGCGGCATGGTGTCGGCGAATGTGGAAATGGGACTGGCCTATGGCTTTTTCATCGACACGCTGCCCAGGGTGGTGCCGGTGGCGAACGTCTGGATCGGCATCGGCAAGGGTTTCCTGTTCGGCTTTCTGATCGCGCTGATTGCCTGCCACTTCGGCCTCAAGGTGCGGCCGAACACGGAAAGCCTCTCGGCGCGGACGACGTCTTCGGTGGTGACGGCGATTACCGTGGTGATCATTGTCGATGCCATTTTTGCGGTGCTGACGCGCGGCGTCGGGATGCCGGTGTAGTGAGACCGACCATGACTCCGGTGATCCAGTTGCGCGGCATCGTGACCCGTTTCGGCAGAACGGTGATTCACGACGGCATCGACCTTGATGTTGAGTCCGGCCAGATTCTTTGCCTGGTCGGCGGTTCCGGCAGCGGCAAGACGACGCTGCTGCGCGAGATCGTCGGCCTGCTCGAGCCAAGCGCCGGCGAAGTGCGTCTGTTCGGCGAGCGCGTGCTCGATCCCGACCCGCGCGTGCGTCGCGACGTGCGGCGCCGTTTCGGCATGCTCTTCCAGCACGGTGCGCTGTTTTCCGCGCTCTCGGTGTTCGACAACATTGCCTTTCCGTTGCGCGAACTGCGCCTGCTCGACGAAGACACCATTCGCGATCTCGTCTACATGAAGCTGGCGATGGTCGAACTGGGGCCGGATCATGCCCGGCTGATGCCGGCGGAGCTGTCCGGCGGCATGGTCAAGCGCGTGGCGCTGGCGCGCGCCTTGTCGCTCGAACCCGAACTGCTGGTGCTCGACGAGCCGACGGCGGGGCTCGATCCCGACCTCGCGGACAATTTCGTGCATCTGATCGGTACCTTGCAGAGACAGCTCGGCTTCTCGGTCGTCATGGTGACGCACGACCTCGATACGCTGGCCGGGCTGGCGACGCGTGTCGCGGTGCTGGCCGAGCGGCGTATCATCGTCTGTTGTTCGCCGGCCGAGGTGCTGAACGTCGATCACCCGTTCATCCACAGCTTTTTCTGCTCCGAACATGCCCGAGCCGTCATGAAAAGAAAGACGTCGCCGTCAGCTGATCAATAGGTTGGAAACCCCATGGAAAATCGCTCGCATGCCCTGATCGCCGGACTTTTCACGCTGCTCCTTGGCGTGGCCGCCGTTGCCTCGGTGTGGTGGTTTGGCGGCAAGCAGGATGAGACCAGCACCTTCGAGGTGCAGACGCATCGCAATGTCACCGGCCTCAGCCCGCAGGCGCAGGTGCGTTATCGCGGCATCAGCGTCGGCAAGGTCGAATCGATCGAACTCGATCGCGATGACCCGCGCAACACGCTGATCCGCATCAGCGTCCGTAAAGACATCCCGATCACCCGCGGCACGACGGCCAAACTCGGTTACCAGGGCGTGACCGGTATCGCCCATGTCCTGCTCGAAGAAAACGGCGGGGACGGATTGCCGCTCGGGACAAGCGGTGACCGGCCGGCGCGCATCGTCATGCAGGATTCACTGATTGAGGAGCTGACCGATGTCGGTGGCGACACGCTGCGCAACGCCCGCGATCTGCTGGCCAGCGTCAATGAAATCCTGACGCCCGAGAACCGGCAGGCCATTTCGCACACGCTCGTCAATCTTGAGGCGACGTCGCGCAACACGCGGGAGACGACGGCTCAACTCAAGCAGTTGCTGTCGCCGGAAAACGTGCAGCGACTCAATACTACGTTGAGTCATGCCGAATACACGGTGGCGCAGGCCGGGCCGTTCTTCGCCGAGGCGCGCGGACTGGTGGCGCGCCTGCAATCGACGACCGAGAAAGTCGAACTGGCGCTCGGCGATTCATCGGCTGCCGGCGCCAGCAGTCTCGTTCCTCGGCTCAACGCGCTGTCGGATGAACTTTCGGCGAGTTCGCAGCAACTCAACCGCGTTTTGCAAATGGTCGAAGAATCGCCGCAAAGTCTGATTTTTGGCCGCCAAAACCCGCCAGGTCCCGGCGAGGCCGGTTTTGTGGCGCCTGCCGGGGCCGGACAATAAGAAAATAGGGGAAATTCATGCGATATCGGTTCATTTTCTGCGCGGCGCTGCTGCTGGGCGGTTGCGCCGGAGGCATCCGGAACGACGCATCCGCCATTTACGATTTCGGATTGCCGGCGCAGCCCCTGGGCGCGGGATGGCCGAAGCTGGTCGTCGACGTCAAGGCGCCGGCCTGGTTCGATGCGCTGCCGGTCGATTACCGTCTGGCCTATGACGATCCGCTGAAGTTGCGCGAATACGCGACCAGCCGCTGGGCAGGGGCGCCGGCCAGCCTGCTCGCTCAGCACCTGCGGCAGCAGCTTGGGGCGAACGGCTCTTCGGCAAGCACAGCGGTCGAGTGCCTGTTGCGGATTGATCTGCTCGAGTTTTCGCACGTCTTCGATGCTGCAGAGAAAAGCCGGGGGGTCTTGCATGCCCGCGCCACCCTGATCGACGGCAAGCGGCAAGTGCTTGCCACGCGTTCGCATACGATTGAGCAGGCGGCGGCGACGCCGAATGCGGCCGGCGGCGTCCGGGCGCTCGTTGACGCCGGGGAAGCGCTGGGTCGGGAAATTGACGGCTGGATGACGCAGCTTGAGAAGGGGGGCCGGCTTCAGGGCTGTCAGCGTGGCCGGAGCGGAGCTTGAGCGTGCGGCATTTCATTCAGGAGTTGATCGGGAAGCTGAGCGTCAGCCGCAAGCTGGTGCTCATCTACATTCTTGACCTGTCGGCCGTCATCTTCGTCTCGTCGATCCTGATCAACGAGAAATACATCGCGATCGACTTTGCGCGCAAGGAAATTGCCGGCAACGCCTACATCAGCGAGATTCGGGAAACGATGTTCGCCAGGCACGACAGCGAAGGGGCTAGCCGCGCCGCTCGGATTGAAGCAGCGGAACGCAGGTATGGCAGCCGAATGCAGAGCGAGAAACTCGCAGGGGAACTGGCGGAACAACTACGTCGATTGGATACGGCATCTGATGCGTCCGGTAATGCCCGTGCAGTGGAGGCCAGGTTGGGTGCATCCTATGCACTGCAGTCGCTTGTGACACGTATCGGTAATCAGTCCAATCTGATTCTCGACCCGGATATCGACAGCTACTACACGATGTCGCTCGTCGTGTTGCGTTTCCCTGAATTGGTCGATGTCTCGTTCAGGGTTAGCCAGACGGCGCTGGCGGTCGGCGAAGCGAGCACGGCACAGAGCCGGCAGCGGCGGCAGGCTGCGTATCTGATCGCCGAAGGACGTCTTGATGCCCTGGTCAACAGGATCGTGCTGGATTACACGGAGGTCTTGGGGGGCGGTGATGGCGTATTGGGGCAGTATCTGTCGCCATCACTTAACGTGCTGTTGACGGCGGTTGAATCTTTTCGCGAAGCGACGCACCGCGCGGCGATGGTTCGTTTCGACGCGGCTTCCGTAGCGAACATTCGCAACAACGAGGCAGCGCTCGATGAGAGCCTCGCGGTGACCTGGCAAGAAGCCGGCTGGGCGTTGAATGGCTTGCTCGAAGCGCGCGTCGATAAGCTTTTCTGGCGCATGTGGTGGCACCTCGGCGCGGCGGTTTTCCTGTTGCTGGTTATTCTGTCTTTGGTCTTCTTCGTGGCGCGGATGATCGCGCTGCCGATCCGGCGGCTGGCGACGGTGGCGACCGAGGTGAGCCGGACAGCCGATTATTCGTTGCGCGCCAAATGGTCGTCCGGTGATGAACTGGGCTGCCTTGTCGACGCCTTCAACGGCATGCTTGAGCAACTCGACCGCTTCCGTCTGACGCAGCAGGAACTGGCCGCCAGCGCCCGTGCCGCCGAAGCGCAGCGCGAGTTGATCGAGGCCATTCCGATTCCGCTGATGGTGACGGCGATTCCCGATCATGAGGTGTTGCACGCCAATGCACCGGCGCTCGACTGGTTGCACGATCCGCAAGCCGACCCCTGGAAAAAGGGGTTGGCGCGGGCTCAGCGAGCGGCGTTTTTCCAGCAGTTGTCCGACCAGGGCGGTGTCGATGAATTCGAGGCGCTTTGGCGCGGCGAGCCGGAGAACCGCTGGGCGCTGCTTTCGGCGCGCCGCCTGACCTACCAGAATCGCGATGCGGTGCTGACGGCCTTCACGCCGATTGGCCGTATCAAGCAGATGGAATCCCGGCTCGAATTGTGGGCGCGCGTGTTCGAGGCGTCGTCGGAAAGCGTCATGGTTACGAACGCCGAGCACGAGATCGTGACCGTGAACCGTGCTTTTGTCCGCAGTACGGCCTACGAGCATTCGGAAGTGGTCGGCCGCCACCCTGACTTTCTCCGTCCCGGCGTGGCTCAGGAAAGCCTTTTCGAGCAGGCGTGGAGCACCGCCAAATGGCGCGGCAGCTGGCAGGGCGAACTCCTTCTGCGGCGCAAGAATGGCGACACTTTCCCGATCTGGACGGTCATCAACGCCGTGCGCAACCGCGACGGCGAGATCGTCCATTTTGTAGCGACCTTCCTCGACATCAGCGAGCGCAAGGAGAGCGAGCGCCGCATCAGCCATCTCGCGCATCACGATACGCTGACCGATCTGCCGAATCGGGCGCTCTGTCTCGATCGCCTGAACATGGCGATCCAGCAGGCGAAACGCAACGACCGGCGCGTTGGCGTGTTATTCATGGATCTCGACCGCTTCAAGAGCATCAACGACACGCTCGGCCACCATGTCGGCGACGGCTTGCTGCAATCGGTCGCCAGCCGCTTGTTGCAGGTGGTGCGGGCCGGCGATACGGTGAGCCGGCTGGGCGGCGACGAGTTCGTCGTCATCTTCAGCGATGTCGCGACGGCGCAGGAAGTCGGCCAGATCGTCGAACAGCGGCTGGTGCCACTGATCCGCGCGCCGCACGTGATTAACGGCGTCGAGCTCAACGTCGGGTGCAGCGTCGGCATCGCCGTTTACCCCGACCATGGGCAGAGCGTCGAAGCGTTGATGCGCAACGCCGATGCGGCCATGTACTACGCCAAGCAGGAAGGGCGCGAAGGCCGTCATGCCGCGCATTTCTTCACCGCCGAAATGGATCGCGCCGAACGCGAGCGCCTGCAAATCGAACGCGACCTGCGTGCCGCCATCGGTCAGAACGAACTGTGTCTTTTCTACCAACCGCGCGTCGACGTACTCAGCGGCGAAGTGCTCGGCGTCGAGGCACTGGTGCGCTGGCGCCATCCGCAACGCGGGCTGGTGTCGCCGTCCGAATTCATTCCGGTGGCTGAGGAAACCGGCCTGATCGTCCCGCTCGGCTACTGGATTTTCGGGGAAGCCTGCCGGCAACAGAAGGAATGGAGCGAGTCAGGCATCGGGAATATCCAGGTTTCGGTCAATCTGTCGGCAGCCCAGTTCAAGGACGACGCCTTGCTCGCCAACTTGCGGCAGGCGCTGGAGCAATTCGGCAACACGCCCGGCAGCATCGAACTGGAGCTGACCGAGTCGCTGCTGATGGTCGACCGCGTGCGCACGATCGAACAGTTGCAGGGCATCAAGGCGCTGGGCATCGGATTGTCGGTCGACGATTTCGGCACCGGCTATTCGAGCCTCAACTACCTCTATCGCTTCCCGATCGACAAGCTGAAGATCGACCAGTCGTTCGTCAGCGACATGCTGACCGATCCGAAAGACAAGGCAATTACCCAGGCCATCATCGGGCTCGGCCATACGCTCGGCCTGCGCGTCGTCGCCGAAGGCGTCGAAAGCCTCGAACAGCGCTTTGCCCTCACGTCCGCCGGCTGCGACGAACTGCAGGGCTACTACTTCAGCAAGCCCCTCCCGGCGAACGAACTTGCTCAATGGCTGGCCTCGTGGGCGGCCAAACCACAGGCTATTGAGGAAGACGAATAAGCCGGAAAACGTCGGCTGGAACCGCTTTCAACGCAGAGGTCGCAGAGATACAGAGATCGCAGAGAGAAGCTTCATTCCAATCCGATGGGTGAAATTCACCCTTTGTGCTTCCTCCTTGCCCTTTCTCGATTTTTCTCTGCGTTCTCTGCGGCTCTGCGCTCTCTGCGTTGAAAGCGGTTCAAACAGAGTTTCTCAGGCGCTAATTCGATTCGGAGCGCGCAGGCATTCCTCGGCATACAGTGCCGCGCCGACGATGCCGGCCTGGTTGAGGAAGCTGGCCGGGATGACCGGCGTGACGACGGTGATGAGGGGGGCGAACTTGTGCAGTTTATGGCTGGCGCCGCCGCCGAGCACGATCAGGTCGGGCCAGAAAAGGTTTTCCATCGTTTCGAGGTAGGTGTTGAAACGCTTTCCCCATGTTTTCCACCTGAGCTTCTTGGTCACCCGGACGGATTCCGACGCGTAGCGCTCGGCTTCGATGCCTTTGCCGAGCAGGACGTGGCCGAGTTCGGTATTGGGCAGCAAGTGGCCATTCGAAAACAGCGCGGTGCCGAGCCCCGTGCCGATGGTGACGATCAGAACGACGCCGGCGGTATCCTTGCCGGCGCCGAAACGCATTTCGGCCAGACCGGCCACGTCGGCATCGTTGGCGATATAAACCGGGCAACCGGTTTGCGCGGCGAAAAAGTCGGCCACGGCCAAGCCGATGAACGATTTGTCGATGTTGGAAGCGGTGCGCGCGATACCGTGCTGGATGGCGGCCGGGAACCCGATGCCGAGCGGGCCCGTCCAGCGATGCTGATCGACGATATCCTTCAGTGCAAGGCCGATGGCTTCCGGCGTGGCGGGGCGAGGCGTCAAGATCCGGAGGCGTTCGCTGATCAGTTCGCCGGTCTCGGTTTCAACAATCGCTGCCTTGATCCCCGTGCCGCCGACGTCAATGCCCAGAATTTGCATGACGATTCCCTATGCCGGTGGTGATAAATAATCATAGTCGATCAGGTAGGCTGCCGCACGGCTCCCACCGTCGCCCGAGCGCCGTTTCCCTTGGCGGTTGTATTGCAACGATAAGGGCATGCAAAAAAGCGCGATAAATTGCTAGTATCAAACAAGGGGCTGGAAGCGGAGTCGTGGACGTCGGTAAAGGGAGATCAGCCGGTATGTCAGGGACGATATGATCAATGCGATAGTAAAAAACTGCTTATGGCTGCTCGCCTTGGCCGCAGTCCTCGTGGGGTGTTCGCCGCGTGAGCCAATCCGTATCGGTTTTATCGGCGGTGTTTCGGGGCGTGTGGCCGATCTCGGCATCAGTGGGCGGAATGGCGCGGCATTGGCCATCGAAATGCGCAACAAGGCGGGTGGTGTGAATGGCAGAATGGTCGAGCTGATCGTCGAGGATGACGTTCAGGACGAGGAGGTGGCGAAGCAGGCCGTCGCCCGTCTGATTGACCGCAAGGTTGAGGCCATCATCGGCCCGATGACGAGCGCGATGGCGATGGCCTGTGTGCCGCGGGCGAATGAAGCGCAGATGCTGATGGTCAGTCCGACCGTGTCTACAACCGAGCTGTCCGGACGGGATGATTATTTCCTGCGCGTTATTTCGCCAACCAGCGAGTACGCCCACAAGATTGCCGACTATCAGTACACGACCCAGGGGCTGCGCCGGATTGCGGTGGCTTACGATCTGCGGAATAAAGCGTACAGCGCGAGCTGGTTGGCCGACTATCGTGCGGCTTTTGCCGCGCATGGCGGCGAGGTGGTGATGACCGAGCCGTATCTTTCCGGTGATGACACGGATTTCGCGCGCATGGCCGAAACTCTTCTTCGTTCGCAGTCGGATGCCGTGCTCGTCATTGCCAATTCGGTCGATACGGCGATGCTGGCCCAGCAACTGCGCAAACGCGATGCCGCTATCCGTATCGCGACGTCGGAGTGGGCGGCAACCGAGCGGCTCACGGAGCTGGGTGGCAAGGCCGTTGAGGGCATGACCATCGCCCAGTTCCTTGATCGCGACAGCCAGGCTCCAGCTTATCAGGCGTTTCGCAAGGCGTATGTCGAGCGCTTTGCACTCGAACCGGGCTTTGGTGGCGTGACTGCGTTTGATGCGGCGAATGTGGTGCTCGACGCTCTGGCCGCAAAAAAGGAGGGGCAGCCGTTGAAGCAGGCCATTCTCGAACGTCGGGTTTTTGCGGGGGTCCAGTCGGAGATACGTTTCGATGCGGCCGGCGACGCGAGGCGCGAGACGTATATGACGACTATCCGCAACGGCACGTTTGTGCGGCTACCCTGATCGGACGCTAGAGCAATGTCACGTTCAATCCGCTTCTGGCTCTCGCTCGGTTTATCGACGCTGGTGGCGCTGGCTGTTGTTTCCGTCATTCTCATCCTGCTTGGCGTTCTCGTGCCCCGGCTCAACAGGGACGTCGAGCACCAGAATCTAATGCTCAGCCGGGTGGCTGCGACGCAAATCGATCACTTCCTCACCGATTTTTCCTCCCAACTGGACAATCTGGAGAATGACATCGCTTCCCGCCCGACGTTGTCGGAAGCGCAGTTGCAGACGATGGTCGATACTGTCGCCCACGCCAATAAGGGCCTTGAGGCGCTTTACGTTCTGGATGCCGACGATCGCGTGATCGAAGTCGGTTTGCCGAAAGAAGGTCGTTCCCGGCGGGAAAACCTGTTGGGGATCGATTTCTCGGCCCGTGTTTTTGCCCGCGCATCGCGTCAGGTCGGGCGCAAAGTCTGGTCGGATACCTACCTCTCGGCGCGCGGGAACATCGTCGTCGCGTTGGCGCTGCCGCTGAACATTCCGCTCCGGAAAGCGGGCGAGACCGCCATCGATGGGGTGCTGGTCGGCGAATTGAACCTTGAGGAAGTATCGCGGTTCGCCGGGCTGCTGAGCACAGCGGATGACGTATTGACCGTCATTCTCGATCGCCGCGGCAATGTCGTCGGCCATCCCGATGCCGTGCGGGCGTTGCGGCAAGAGAATTTCAGGAATCTGGAACTTCTGCAGGGAGAGGTGGATTCGCCTGCATCCGGGTATTTCGAACTCGATGCGATGCAATACCTCGGGAGTACGACGCCGATTGCCGAAACCGGCTGGACGGCGCTGGTCGGACAACCGACGGATAAAGCGTTTGCCATCGTCCGCTCAACGCTGGTTTCGCTCGCGGCGGGGAGTGCTTTTGCGCTGCTTCTGGCCGTTATTTCCGCACTGATTGCGAGCCGGAGCATGATGCGGAAAGTCGGCGAGTTCGCCGCGCACATGGAGGCCGTGGCGGGCGGGAACTACCACGCGGGAATTCCGCATTCCGGAATCGACGAAATTGAGAGCCTTGCGCAGCATATGCGTAGCATGGCCGGGGCGGTGCTGGAGCGTGAGGCCCGGTTGCGCGAAAGTGAAACGAACTTCCGCATGCTGGTGGAGAGCGTGCCGCAAGGCATTGCGCTGCTCGACGAGCGGGAGCGGTTCGTGCTGGCCAATGCCGCCTTCACGCGCTTGTTCGGTCATTCGGCAGGGGATGTTCCGGACCTGGAGGCTTGGTGGCCGCTTGTCTGTGCGGATAGGGAGCGTTCGACAAGAGCGATTGCGGACTGGCAGGCGCAAATCGATGGCGAGCATGCCACGGCCGGCGCCGACCAAATCAGGATTCGCCGTCCCGATGGACAATGTCGCGACCTCGAAGTGACTGCCCAGCGCTTGCCTGACAAACGGTTGCTGGCCACGTTCTCCGATATCACCGAGCGGCGACAGAATGAAGTCCGCCAGCAACGTGCCGCCAGCGTGTTCTCCCATGCCCGCGAAGGCATCATGATTACCGAGGCGGACGGCACGATTGTTGAAGTCAATGAGGCTTTTAGCCGCATTACCGGCTACACGTACGAGGAAGCGATTGGCCAAAATCCGCGGATAATCAAGTCAGGTTTCCAGGATGCCGATTTCTATCGCAGTATGTGGGAGTCGCTCATTCAGAGCGGTTACTGGTACGGCGAGCTTTGGAACAGAAACAAAAGCGGTGAGCTTTTTGCGGCTCTGACCGACATCACGGCGGTCTACGATGCGGCGGGGAAGGTCCAGAACTACGTTGCACTCTTCTCCGACATCACCCAGATGAAGGAGTACCAGCGGCAACTGGAGCATGTGGCCCACTACGATTCGCTTACCGGCCTGCCCAACCGGGTTCTGCTGGCCGACCGCTTGCGCCAGTCGATGGTCCTGAGTATGCGTCGTGGTCTTTCGCTGGCGGTGCTTTATCTGGATCTCGATGGGTTCAAACCGGTCAATGATCGCTATGGCCATGATGTTGGCGACAAGCTTTTGCAGACCGTCGCCCAGCGCATGAAAGATGTCTTGCGCGAGGGGGATACGATTTCGCGCATTGGCGGCGATGAGTTCGTCGCCGTATTGGTCGATCTCGAACATGAACCGGATTGCCTGCCGGTATTGGAACGGCTGCTGCATGCCGCCTCGATGCCTTTGCCTGTCAATGGCCACACGATCGAAGTCTCCGCCAGCATTGGTGTCACTTTTTATCCTCAGGACAAGGGGGATGCCGATCTGCTCATGCGCCACGCCGATCAGGCGATGTATCACGCCAAGCAGGAGGGCAAGAACCGCTATTACGTGTTCGATGTCGTGCAGGATGAGGCGACGCTGCGGCAGAAAGAGCTTGTCGATGGCATTCGCGGCGCGCTCGCCCGCGATGAATTCGTGCTGTACTACCAGCCCAAGGTTGATATGCGGACCGGGACGGTCATCGGCGCCGAGGCGTTGATACGCTGGCAGCATCCGGAGCGCGGGCTGTTGCCGCCTTCCGCTTTCCTGCCGATGATCGAAAAACACGCGGTCAGCGTTGAAATCGGCGAATGGGTGATTGATGCTGCGCTGAGTCAGCTTGGGGTGTGGCGCGATTTGGGGCTGGATATTCCGGTCAGCGTCAACATTGGTGCGCGACAACTGCTGGGTGGGACTTTCCGGGATCGGCTGTTGGCCTTGCTGGCGGCGCACCCGGAAGTGCCGCATGATCGTCTGGAGCTGGAGATTCTGGAAACGAGTGCCCTGGAGGATTTGACGCAGGTTTCCGAACTCATGTACGCCTGTCTTGATCTCGGCGTGAGTTTCGCACTCGATGACTTTGGCACGGGCTACGCGTCGCTCACGTATCTCAAGCGATTGCCGGCCGCCGTGCTCAAGATCGATCAGAGCTTCGTGCGCGGTATGCTCGATGACCCCAATGATCTGGCGATCGTTCAGGGCGTCGTCGGTCTTGCCGAGGCCTTTGGCCGGCGGGTGATCGCGGAAGGGGTCGAAACTGTTGAGCACGGCTCGCGGCTGTTGGACCTCGGATGCGTGCTGGTTCAGGGCTATGGCATCGCGAGGCCCATGCCCGCCGCCGAATTCCCGGCCTGGGTCGCGAGGTGGAAGCCTGATCGGGCGTGGTCAGCCGCTTCTTGATGCGCCGTCTGGGGGCCGTGCAACGCCGTTGACTATTCCGTTGTTTATTCGGAAAGCTGAAGAGCGGCTGATTCGCTCATCAATTCCCGCCAGTTGCATTCCACGAGCTCGATTTTCTGGCGGGCGAGGAAGCGTCTTTCCTTCGCTGTCGGGGTCTCGATCAACGCCCAGCCAGCCGGCTCCCCGGCGCCGTGGATGATGTCGGAAAGCACCATGCGTTCGGTGTCGCGGTTCAGGCGCATGCCGAGCAGCAGGTAGCGTTTCCCTTTTCTCGATCTTTTAAGGAACGGAGGAACGCCGAAACC
Organism: Propionivibrio limicola; assembly: GCF_009469695.1. Classification (GTDB taxonomy): domain Bacteria; phylum Pseudomonadota; class Gammaproteobacteria; order Burkholderiales; family Rhodocyclaceae; genus Propionivibrio; species Propionivibrio limicola. Next base: position 97,170 of record NZ_SSSR01000001.1, on the reverse strand, counting down.
GCCCATCAGTTCGGTGATGAAGTCGACGTAGTCGGCGTCGGAAGCGATGTAGCTCGGCTCCGGTTTGGGCGAGCCCATCGGCTTGAAGAGTGCCGGCAGGTTCGGGTCAGCCTGGTCGGGCGTGATCTCGCGGTATGTCGTGCCGTCATGCGCATACAGCTTGAACCGGTAGCTCGTGCCGCCGATGCGGGCGCAGCCGAGGATCAGGTTGTGCGGCGTACCGGCGTAGCTGTCGATGATCTGCGTATCGCGGTTGATGTCGATGACGTAGGCGGGGCGGATTTCCTTCAGCCAGTCGTGCAGCGCCGAACGGCTCCATGCCGTTTCGCCGTATGTCGTGTTCAGGAAGCGGGTGACGGTAGCGCGGCCGCGCTTGAGCTCGATGTTCATCGCCGCACGCGAAAACTCATACATCAGCTTGGGCGACATCGGCTTGCCGCCATTCATGGCGATGATCATGTCGTCGCTGGTGGCCGGCATCGGGGCGCCGGTGCCGGAAACGACATCGGTGAGCGCACCCGGGCCAATATAAGGGACGATGCTGCCGTCCTTGAGTCCGGCAATGAGCTGGTTGCGGAGAGTGGAATTCATGGGGAGATCCTTGCAAGAGATGTGTTGCCCGGTCTCTTGCAAGAACTACGCCGCGGCCGTTTTGTCGCGTCTACGACAAGTCAGAAAGTCCGGATGTCGACGTCGTAGATGCCGCCGATGACGAGATATTCGTCTTCGCCCTTGAGAACGCCGGGCACCAGGTCGTGATGGAAAAAAATCTTGTCGGTTGGTACGCGCGTGGACAGGATGTAGTCGCCAAATTCGCTGGCCCGCTCGCGCGAGGCGGTGAATGAGGTCAGGTTGTTGAACAACACGATCTGGCGCTTGCCGGTTTTGCTAAGGACTTCATGTTCGTTGAGCCGGTTGATGCCACGGTAAAGCAGCAGCGATTCGCCGGCCTGTTGGCTGCGCTGGTATTCGTACTGGCCGTATGAAAACACGAGGTCGAGCTGGCTTTCCAGCGCGTTTGTTCCATAAAGGCCGGATGAACGCATCTCCAGATAGCGCAGATAGGCGGCTCCCGAGAAGTCGCGCAGTGGTTCTTTATGGAAGCGGGGCAAGAGGCCGAAGCGCGACTCCACCCATCCTTTGAGGATGGCGCCCTCGCGGCTGTCCGAATTGAAGCTCCAGCCGCGCAGAACGCGCATCCAGTTGGCGTTGGCCCTTTTTTCCGAACGCTCGGTCAGACCGGCCTCTGCGAGGTCTTCGAGGCAGAAGCGAACCGTCAGGTAATCGCCGAAGACCTCGGCCCGCTTTTCCCGCTCGTCACAATTGTCGAGGCGGCGGAATAAATCCCGATGCAACTCGGCGACGCCATCGATCTGCAATGGCGCTGGCGCGTGCTGGAACGTCAGGCTGCCGAGAATAATGGCCGGCAGGTTGCAGCGGTTGATGGGTAGGCGCGCGTAGCGGGGGAGGGTGGCCGTGTCATTGTCGGTACTACTACAAACGACGTGGTCTTTGTCAGGTTCCATCGCGACCTCAAAACCGGTCGTGCGACGGATTAGTTCTTTCATTTCAGCAAGTTATCCATAAATAACCAGGTTGGCATGGTCTTTGCGAATCATAGCTCGGGAACACGGAAATTGTCCTTCACCCGAAAGTTAAACAGACAAAGGAGATTGCACCATGGCAAAACTGCGCCAAGCCGCCATTTATGGCAAAGGTGGTATCGGAAAGTCTACCACAACACAAAATCTGGTCGCGGCGCTTGCCGAAGCCGGCAAGAAAGTGATGATCGTTGGTTGCGACCCGAAAGCCGACTCGACCCGCCTCATCCTGCACAGCAAGGCGCAAAACACGGTTATGCACCTTGCGGCCGAAGCCGGCTCGGTCGAGGATCTTGAGCTCGAAGACGTACTGGCCGTCGGTTACGGCGGCGTCAAGTGCGTTGAATCGGGTGGTCCTGAGCCAGGCGTTGGTTGCGCTGGCCGCGGCGTTATCACCGCCATTAACTTCCTCGAAGAAGAAGGCGCTTACGACGACGAGCTCGACTTTGTTTTCTACGACGTTCTCGGTGACGTGGTGTGCGGTGGTTTCGCCATGCCGATTCGCGAGAACAAGGCGCAGGAAATCTACATCGTCTGCTCCGGCGAAATGATGGCCATGTACGCCGCCAACAACATCGCCAAGGGCATCGTCAAGTACGCCAACTCCGGTAGCGTCCGTCTGGCTGGTCTGATCTGCAACAGCCGCAAGACCGACCGCGAAGACGAGTTGATCGAAGCGCTGGCCGCCAAGCTCGGTACGCAGATGATCCACTTCGTGCCGCGTGACAACGTCGTTCAGCACGCAGAAATCCGCCGCATGACCGTGATCGAATTCGATCCGACCGCCAAGCAGGCCGACGAGTACCGTGCGCTGGCCAAGAAGATCGTCGATAACAAGTTGTTCGTTATCCCGACGCCGCTCGAAATGGAAGAGCTCGAAGAGCTGCTGATGGAATTCGGCATCATGGAAGCCGAAGACGAATCGATCGTCGGCAAGACAGCTGCAGAACTGGCGGCGGAAGCAGTCGCCTGATCCGTGACCTCATTGTTTTGACAGCAATCTGATTCAACGACCAAGGGTGTCGTGCCTGGCTAAAGACCGACACCCGTCAAGGAGAAGCAAAATGGGTTTGCTCAACCGCGAAGAAGCCGAAGCCCTCATCCAGGAGGTGCTTGAGGTTTATCCAGAGAAGGCGAAGAAAGACCGCGCCAAACACCTCATGGTCAACGACAAGACCATCACCCAGTCGAAGAAGTGCATCACCTCGAACCGCAAGTCGGTGCCGGGGGTCATGACGCAGCGCGGTTGTGCTTACGCCGGCGCACGGGGTGTGGTTTGGGGGCCGTTCAAGGACATCATCGCCATTTCGCACGGCCCGATCGGCTGTGGCCAGTATTCGCGTGGCGGTCGCCGTAACTACTTTGCGGGCATCTCTGGCGTCGATTCGTTTTGCGACGTGATGTTCTCCTCCGATTTCCAGGAGAAGGACGTTGTTTTCGGTGGCGACAAGAAACTCGCCAAGCTGATCGACGAAGTGGAAGGGCTGTTCCCGCTCTCCAAGGCGCTCTCGGTACAGTCCGAGTGTCCGATTGGCCTGATCGGTGACGACATTGAAGCCGTCTCCAAGAAAAAGGCGGCCGAGATTGGAAAAACTGTCGTGCCGGTGCGCTGCGAAGGTTTCCGGGGTGTGTCGCAATCGCTCGGTCACCACATTTCGAACGATGCCATCCGTGACTGGATTCTGCCGGCGCGTGACGGCAAGCTCGACGAAGGCACGCCCTACGACGTGGCCATCCTCGGTGACTACAACATCGGCGGCGATGCCTGGGCCTCGCGCATCCTGCTCGAAGAGATGGGCCTCAACGTGGTTGCCCAGTGGTCGGGCGACGGCACCATCGTCGAAATCGAGAATACGCCGAAGGTCAAGCTCAACCTTCTGCACTGCTACCGTTCGATGAACTACATCGCGCGGCACATGGAAGAAAAGTACAACATCCCCTGGATGGAATACAACTTCTTCGGTCCGTCCAAGATCGCCGAGAGTCTGCGCGAAATCGCCTCGCACTTTGACGACACGATCAAGGAAGGTGCCGAGCGCGTGATCGCCAAGTACCAACCGATGATGGATGCCATCATCGCCAAGTACAAGCCGCGTCTCGAAGGCAAGAAAGTCATGCTCTACGTCGGCGGCCTGCGTCCGCGCCACACCATCGGCGCCTACGAGGACCTCGGCATGGAAGTGGTCGGCGCCGGCTACGAGTTCGCGCACAACGACGACTACGACCGCACGATCAAGGAGATGAAGGACGCCACCCTGATCTACGACGATGCGACCGGGTACGAGCTCGAAGAATTCGTGCGCCAGGTCAAGCCTGACCTCGTCGGTTCCGGGATCAAGGAAAAGTATGCCTTCCACAAGATGGGCGTGCCGTTCCGCCAGATGCACTCGTGGGATTACTCCGGCCCGTACCACGGCTATGACGGTTTCGCCGTCTTCGCCCGTGACATGGACATGACGGTGAACAACCCGTGCTGGTCGATGTTCAAGGCTCCGTGGCAACAGGAGGAAGTCGAGGCCGAGCAGAAGGTGGCCTGACGTTTTCCGGAGCGCCGACGATGCCAAGGCCGCGTAATCGAAGCGGTTGCGGCAAACAGAATCACCTTTCGACCCGCGTCCACAGCTAGTTGGCCGGGTCAGGAGAAGCGAAATGCAAACCACCGAAAAAGTCAAACCCTGTTTCCCGCTCTTCAACGAGCCGGAATATCAGAACATCTTCGAGACCAAGCGCGCCTACGAAGAACGTCATCCGAAGGAAAAGGTCGCCGAGGTGTTCGAGTGGACGACCACCAAGGAGTATCAGGACCTCAACTTCAAGCGCGAAGCCCTGACCGTCAACGCGGCCAAGGCCTGCCAGCCGCTCGGCGGCGCTCTCTGCGGTCTTGGTTTCGAAAAGACCATGGTCTACATCCACGGGTCGCAAGGTTGCGTGGCCTACTTCCGCACCTACTTCAACCGTCACTTCAAGGAGCCGATCGCTTTCATCGCCGACTCGATGACGGAAGACGCGGCGGTGTTCGGTGGCCAGAAGAACGTGCATGAAGGTTTGCAGAACGCGACCAAGCTGTATGACGCAAAGATGATCGCCGTGTGCACGACGTGTATCGCCGAAGTCATCGGTGACGACCTGGGCGCCTTCATCGGCAATGCCAAGAAGGAAGGCTACGTCGACAAGGACTTCCCCGTTCCCTACGCCAACACGCCGTCCTTCGTCGGTTCGCACGTCACCGGCTGGGACAACATGTTCGAGGGGATCGTCAAGTACTTCACGAACGGCAAGATGGAAGACAAGGCACCGGGCAAGAACGGCAAGATCAACATCGTGCCGGGCTTCGAAACCTACCTGGGCAACTACCGCGTCATCAAGCGCTACATGAATGAGATGGGCGTCGATTACACCTATCTCTGCGATCCAGACGAGGTGCTCGACACCCCGGCGACCGGCGAGTACGAAATGTACGCCGGCGGCACGACGATCGAGGAAGTGCAGGACGCGCCGAACGCCATCACTACCTTCATGCTGCAATCGACGACGCTGGAAAAGTCGAAGAAGTTCATCGAAAACACCTGGAACCACGAAATTCCGAAGCTCAACATCCCGATGGGCGTCGAGTGGACCGATGCGTTCCTGATGAAGGTGTCCGAAGCCACCGGCAAGGAAGTTCCGGCGTCGATCACCAAGGAGCGCGGCCGCCTCATCGACATGATGACCGACTCGCACCAGTGGCTGCACGGCAAGAAGATGGCCGTCTTCGGCGATCCGGACTTCGTCATGGGCCTCGTCAAGTTCATGCTCGAACTGGGTATCGAACCGACCCACATCGTCTGCAACAACAGCAACAAGCGTTGGGAAAAGGCGATGAAGAAGATGCTCGAGGACTCGCCCTACGGCATCCATGCCAAGCTGTATCCGGGATGCGATCTCTGGCACCTGCGCAGCCTGTGCTTCACCGACAAGCCCGATTTCATCATCGGTAGCAGCCTCGGCAAGTTCATCCAGCGCGACACGCTGTACAAGGGGCCGGAGTTCGAAGTACCGCTGATCCGTCTCGGCTTCCCGATCTTCGACCGTCACCACCTGCACCGCATGACGACGCTGGGCTACGAGGGTGGCATGTACATCCTCACCACGCTGACCAACGCGGTTCTGGAGCAACTCGATCAGGAAACCAAGCTGCTCGGCAAGACGGACTACAACTTTGACCTCATCCGCTAAGCGGGCCGGTCAGAGAGGAAGGGAAGGTCAGGAGAGGAGCCCTGGCCTTCCGGTCCTCACTCCTAATGGGAAGAAATCATGGCCAACATCATGATCCGCAAGAGCGACAAGGGATACGTGTTTTACATGCCGAAGCGCGACATCGAGGACAGCATCGTCTCGATGGAGTTTGACTCTCCCGAGAAGTGGGGCGGAGAAATCAAGCTCGGCAACGGCGGCATTTACTACATCGAACCCCAGGTCGCGCCGGAACGGTTGCCGTATTCAGTCCGTGCCAAGCGCATCGACGGCGTCGAGTAAATAGCCGGACGTCGTATTTCAAGGTTTATCAACCCCCAAGCCAAGCAAGGAGAAGCATCATGGCAATGAAGATTGTTCAGGCGGAATGTGCATCCTGCGGCGATTGCGCCGCCGTTTGTCCGACCAAGTCAATCGTCGAGAAGGGCGGTATCTTCAAAATCAATGCCGATACCTGCACCGAATGCGACGGCGTCGCCGACTCGCCTAAGTGTCAGGACACCTGCCCGTCGGGCGACAGTTGCATCGTTTATCTCTAACCATGTCTTAACAAGACCAACGTGCCGGCGCGCAGAGCAGCAAATTAGCGGCCGGCACCTTCAGGAGGAAATCATGTCTGCATCAATGACGCGTGAAGCCGCTTTACGCATGGGGCTGGCCGCCAAGGAACTCAACAGCGTCAGCGTTCCCGGGCTGGTTCAGGCGCTGGCCAACAGACTCGATTTGCCCCTGACCGAAACCAAGCTCGCCAGTATTACCGTGACCGATCTGCGGGAGATTCTGGCCGGTGACCACGCCGATGAGAATTGCGTGATCGGCGTCGATGACGACGCGCTCAAGCGGGCCGTTCGCCTGCTCTGGGGCGAAGACGTTTCGGGCAGCGACCTTCCCATCGTCGACGCCTACACCGACGGCGACATGCCGGCGTCGATCCGGGTAGCCTGTGCCTCGAACGCGGGGGAGGTGCTCGACGGACATTTCGGCTCCTGTGTCAATTTCCTGATTTATCAGCTGACGACGAGCGAGTTGCGCCTCATCGCGGTGCGTCCGACGCTGGAAGCTGACCACGATGAAGACGACCGAAACGCAGCGCGGGCGCAACTTGTCGCCGATTGCCAAGTCGTCTGTGTCCAGTCGATCGGCGGGCCGGCGGCGGCCAAGGTCGTTCGCGCAGGGGTACATCCGGTCAAGATTCCGCGTGCCGAATCGGCGCGGGCAGTCATGTCGCGCCTGCAAAAATCGCTGGACAGCCCGCCGCCCTGGCTTGCCAAGGTCATGGGCGTCAAGCCGCCGTCACTCGAAAAATACGCTGAATTAGTGGAGGAAGAGGAATGATCGAGGCTTCTTTGCTACCTAAAGTGATGGATCAGGTGGCCAGTCACGCCAGGGATTACAGCGACCAGTTGGCATCCCATCTGCGCCGGACGTTCCCCGACGTTCATTTTTCCATCTGCAGCGACGATGACATTCCGTCGCGCATCCAGCATGTTGCGGCAAACGATTTCTGCCGTCTTTACTACGTCAATTCCGGCGGCCATTGCCTGAACCTGACCAACGATTCCGAGCAGGCGAGTGGCATCGTCGTTGCCCTGTGCGAAGGGGATGTCGAATGAACGCCGAAATCGCGCTGCCGTTCGCCAAGGGGTACGAACTCGACAAGGCGGTGGCGCTGCTGTGCGCCAAGGTGCCCGTCTCGACCGGCGCCTCGGGCCTTGCCCGCGAGCTCTCGTCGATCCTTTCCGATTTCAACTTTCGCGATGTTTTGACCCGCGGCGGCTGGTATCGGCTCGGAGGCGTGGTCGATGCGGCTGGCGCACATATCGCCGACGATCTGGCACTGTGGGCGGAAGCCGAACTGGCGGCGCACGGCGACGACATCCACGCGCTTGTCGATGCCTACCTGGAGAGCGGCTTTAAGGCGACCCGTTACCTAGGCAAAACGCATTACCTTGTTGCCGCGACCGGGTCACAGGCGGCCGATTTCATCCAGATCGAAATCGAGGAGTTGCAGGAAGTCGTCAGTCACGAGCTGTTTTCCGGCGATGAGCCGGGCAGCCTCGAAGAACTGTACGAGCCGCCGAGCGGCGATTCGGGAAAAAGCCTGACGATCCCGGTCGGGACGCCGTTCTACAGTTTGCGCCGGATCGTCGATGTGTCCGATTTCCTTCGCCGCATGGCCGCCCAGAAGCCGGAGCCGCAGATCGTGCATCGCTTTTTCGACGCCTGGCAGGCAAGCAGCGCCGGCAATACGACGCAGTTCAGCAATCACTGGGTGGTGGCCGTGCGCGAATATCTCGACCGCTTCCAGCAGACCATCCTGCAGGCGACGCCAGTGTGCGCGATGAACGGTTTTCCGCCGAAATTCGAGATCGTCTATGGCGCGAAAGGGCTGGCGCTGTATCAGGTGATCCAGAAGTTCGACCGCCAGATCGGCTACCCGATGGCCTGGTTCTTTCATATGCTAACGACAAAGACCGTGCCGCACGCCGTCGCTAGTGCGGTGATCGACGATGTACAATCCGGCTTCAGCTACCTGCCGGAGCGTGACGTGAAGGTCGTAAAAGACTGGCTGCACCGGCCGTACAGCTTCTAATAAAAAAGGTGATTCGACGCGGTAAGGTGATCGGGTTCGAACGGTCGCTTTGCCGCGTTTTTTTTTGCCAATTCGTTGTCTTGTTTCACAAAATGTTCGGCCAGAAAGCGCCACTGGCCGTTCGGCTTCAGCAACCCGGCGCATGGAGTCATGCATGAATAGCTTAGCAACAACGGTTTCGACCGAAGATGAAGTCGCGGCAGAAGTTCAGGCCGCGACGTCAGCACCACAACAAGGGGCCACGCGTGTGCGTTTTGTCATGCTCGCCCTGTTGGCGATCGGCACCATGATCAACTATCTCGATCGAACCGTGCTCGGTATCGCAGCTCCGACGATGACGCAGGAACTCGGCATCAGCGCGGCGGTGATGGGCGTCGTTTTCTCGGCGTTTTCGTGGACCTACGTTCTCGCCCAGGTGCCGGGGGGCGTGTTTCTTGACCGCTTCGGCAGCAAGATCACCTATTTTCTGGCATTGACATTCTGGTCGGCGTTTACGGCTTTGCAGGGCGCAGCCGTCGGTCTGAAATCGCTGTTGCTGTTCCGCTTTGGCCTTGGCGTCAGCGAAGCCCCGTGCTTCCCGACCAACAGCCGCGTTGTCAGCACCTGGTTCCCGCAGCAGGAACGTGCACGCGCGACCGCGATCTACACGGTTGGCGAATACTTGGGCCTCGCCTGCTTCTCGCCGCTGCTGTTCTGGATTCTCGGCAGCTTTGGCTGGCGCGCGCTGTTCATCATCGTCGGGGCTGTCGGTATTGTCTTTGCGATTTTCTGGTGGAAGATTTATCGCGAGCCGAAAGACTGCAAGAAGGTTAACAAGGCGGAACTCGATTACATCGCCGCCGGTGGTGGTCTTGAAGTGCAGAGCAAGACAAAAACACCGTTTACGCTGGCCAGTGCTGGCCGCTTGCTGAAATACCGCCAGATCCTCGGCGCCTCGATTGGCCAGTTCGCCGGCAATACCGTGCTCGTCTTCTTCCTGACCTGGTTCCCGACGTACCTGGCGACCGAGCGGCACATGGGCTGGATCAAGGTCGGCTTTTTCGCCATCATGCCGTTCCTCGCGGCCGCGATCGGCGTCATGTTCGGTGGCTGGATTTCGGATCGTCTGCTCAAGAGCACCGGTTCAGCCAATATTGCCCGCAAGCTGCCCATCGTGGGCGGTCTGGTGCTGGCTTCAACGATTATTGGGGCCAACTTCGTCGAGAGCGACCAACTTGTCATCGCCATCCTGTCCGTTGCCTTCTTCGGTCAGGGCATGGTCGGCCTCGGCTGGACGCTGATCACCGACGTGGCACCGAAAAAGCTGATGGGCCTGACCGGCGGCTTGTTCAATTTCTGCACCAACCTGTCCGGCATCCTGACGCCGCTCGTCATCGGCTTCATCGTCTCGGCGACCGGTTCGTTCTTCTATGCGCTGACCTACGTTGGCGCAGCCGCCATGCTCGGCGTCTTCTCGTACGTCTTCATCCTCGGCGATGTGAAGCGGATCGAGATCGACTGAACGTCAGGAGAACCGCTTTCGACGCAGAGGGCGCAGAGAAAACCAAAAAACGGGGAACAAAACGACAAGTTTTGTTCCCCGTTTTTTTCTCTGCGATCTCTGTATCTCTGCGCCCTCTGCGTTAAAAGCGGTTTACAGCGTTAATCCGCCTGAACAAGCAGCCCCTTGAGGTACTCGCCTTCCGGGAAGTGGAGGGCGATGGGATGGTCGGGGCCGGCGGAGAGGCGGCGCAGGATGCGCGCGTCGCGCCCGGCATCGACGGCGGCGCCGGCGACGATCTTCTGGAACAACTCCAGCCCGATACCACCGGAGCACGAGTAGGTCATCAGATAGCCGCCCGGATTGAGCAGGCGGAAGCCGAGCAGGTTGATGTCCTTGTAAGCCCGCGCGGCACGGTCGGCGTGCGCCGCCGAGGGCGCAAACTTCGGCGGGTCGAGGACGATCAGGTCGAAGCGGCGTCCCTCTTTCCTGAACACGCGCAACGCCTCGAATACATCGGCTTCAAGCCATTCGGCGCGTGATGCGTCGAGTTGCGGATTCGTCGCCAGATTGGCCTGTGCGCCGGCGAGCGCCGGGCCGGACGAGTCGATCGACACCACGCTGGCCGCGCCGCCGGCGAGCGCCTGCAGCGAAAAGCCGCCGGTGTAGCAGAAACAGTTGAGCACCGATTTCCCTTTGGCCAGATCGCGTGTCAGCAGGCGGTTGTCGCGCTGGTCGAGATAGAAGCCCGTCTTGTGGCCGCCGACGACATCGACGCCGAGCCGCACACCGTTTTCGTCGATGGACAGCTTCGCTTCCGGCGCCTCGCCATGCACCCAGCCGGTGACCGGCTCCAGTCCTTCGAGGCCGCGCACGTCCGAATCCGAACGCTCGTAGATGCGGGCCACGCCCGTCGCCTTGACCAGCGCGCCGACGATGGCGTTGCGCCATTTGTCGGGGCCGGCGGCGGTGAGCTGCAGGCAGATCGTGTCGCCGTAGCGGTCGGCGATGACGCCCGGCAGACCGTCCGATTCGCCGTGAATCAGGCGCATGCCCTCTTGTCCGGCGAGTTGCGGCATGGCCTCGCGCCGTGCCAAGGCCTCGGCGACGCGCCGCTTGAAGAAGGCGTCGTCGATGATCGCGTCCGGATCGAAGCTCCACACGCGTGCGCGAATCTGCGACTTCGGACTCCACGCGGCCCGCGCCAGCCGGCGCCCGTTGTCGTCAATCACATCAACGGTATCGCCCGGTCGCGCCCGCCCGTTCAGGTGGGCCACGGAGCCTTCGAAAATCCAGGGATGACGGCGAAAGAGCGAACGCTCCTTGCCCGGTTTGAGTATCAGTTCAGTCATGGGGCGGCATTTTACGCCACCCCGGCCATTTCACGCTCTTGCGGATTCACGACAGGTCGATGGCCGGCTGTCGTTGCCCGTCGCTGACATTCATCCTTCTTGCGATTGTGTGACGGCGAATCAAAGCATGGCAATCACTTGCTGCCTGAGCGTTTCATGCTCTATTTTGACAAAAGAGAACCTGGCGCTGTGGTAAAGAGGATCTATCTCTTTACTTCCGTAAAGCTGTATAAAAAAGTAGGTCATGCCCCATTCGTTGAGCGCTGTTTTCTGGGGAGTAAAAACGAGGAGATGAAAATGAAATTGTTCGCGCAATGGCTTTTTTCCGCTCGTAAACAACCGCACTCCGGGATAAAAGATTTAATGACGGCTACGACGGTCGTCGTTGTTGCGCTCGCCACGGGTATCGGGCCGGTCAAGGCAGCCAACAAGTCGCAGCTGAGTATCTATCAGCATGGCAAGCCGGTCGATTACCTGCCCTGTGGCGGTGTTCCTCTGCGTACACGAACCGCTGTACTGATGGGCGGCGGTATTGATGTCAAAGACGCCTACAGCTGGATGATTGCCAAGATGACCCAATGCGGCGACGGCAGTATGGGCAGACTGGGAAATTTTGTCGTTATCCGTGCCGGCGGTAATCCCTCGTACGATAGTTATATCAACAAACTCGGCGCTGTAGCCTCGGTAGTAACACTGGTGGTCCCTACTATCGAGACCGCTAACGACCCCGCCATCGAACCCTATATCCGGAACGCTGGCGCGATCTGGCTCACCGGTGGCGATCAAGGCGATTACTACAATTTCTGGAAAGGCTCGCTACTGGAACGCCTGGTGTCGGAGCAGGTCAAGAACCGAAGTGTTCCGATTGGCGGAACCAGTGCGGGAATGATGATCCTCAGCGAGTTCGTTTATACCGCTGACCCATGCACGATCACTTCCTTGGATGCATTGGCCGACCCTTACTCAAGGTGCGTGGCGTTAAGACGTGATTTCTGGCGCGACAGAACGCCTTTTCCTCCCCTCGTGTCGACGGTCACCGATTCACACTTCGATACCCGTGACCGCATGGGGCGATTGGTTACCTTCCTGGCTCGCGTCATCAATGACAAATGGACTAATACGCCCAATGCGCGTGCAATTGGCGTCGATCAGGAAACAGCTTTGTTGATGGAATATGATGACAAGACGGTTTCGTCGGCGGCCGCCCCAAAATACAGCTACAAAAGCATCGTCAATCCGGGTGTCAGTGGGGCTGCCTACGTTCTGAGCGTAGGTTCAGGTAGTCAGCTGGTTGTTTCCCCGGGGCAGCCCCTCACATTTACGAATGTCAAAGTGCAAAAGATACCGGCCGTGGGTAATGAGACAGGCTACCAGGTCAATGTTATCAACGGAGAACTGACCTCGACGGTGGGGACAATCTACTGACACATCACGACGGACGGCGGTAAGTGCTCAGCCGTCCGATCTTCCCCTTGTGGACTTCCATTATTTGGGGAATAAGTTCATTCCATTGTTCATGCGTTAAAAACGCAGTCGAGAGATATGAAACGGGAAGGGTAGACCTTGCGGTTCGCCCTTCCCGTTTTGGGTTATGGCCCGAGATTAAAGTTGACGGACGCCGGCCCTGTGCTCACGTTGGTCTGTTGGGTCGACGAATAACCAAGCGCATCCGTTGCCGTGATGCTGTAGACCCCGACGTCAGCGACGGCTATGTCTTGGATCAACAGTATCGGCAGCGAACCGAAGGTTCCCACCCACGGTCCGGAGGCGGCCAGCGGTATGCTGTAAGGCCCCGTATCGGTTACTGTTGAAGTGACCACATAGGTTCGATTCGTGCCGGTAATCGTCTGTTCTGCCACGAGGTTGGCTGCAATCGCCGACCCTGTCGATTTCTCCGTGACAGTACCCGATACGGTATTGATGGTGCTGGTCGCCGGGTTGATGTTACCAATACTGGTGGCGGCTCCCGTGGCGACTGGAACGTTTTGAACAATCGCCGTAGCACGCATTGCCGTCGGCGGTGGAACGACCACGACATCAACGTTGCTGCCGCTTTCCATGAACGCCAGGGTGAACGCGCCTGTGGAATCAGCCACAGTGCCCTTTACTACGACCGGGCCGGATGTCGATTGCTGTTCGGCGAGTACTTGCGAGTTTGCTACCGTCGTTCCTGAAATCGACCCGCTGGCATCCTTGGCAATGGCGGTCACCACAGGCTTCAGCAGATATTGCCCACTCTTGCCTGCTACCACGACGGACTTGCATGCATCAAAGTCGAGAACCAGATCGGTAAGTTTCCCTTCCTGCACCGTGAAGGGCCCTATGATCTTGTAACCGCTTTGTTGCGCACTGGGTGTCTTGAGTGCCGTTTCGGATGTCGCACCCGTAATCACCACCGAATTGGCCCAAGGCGCTGCACTGCCATTCTCTTTCAGAACCAGCCGTACCTGCTGGTATGTTCCCGCAGGGAGAGGTGTCTGCCCCAAGGTAACCAGCACGCCATTGGTCAGACTAAGCAAGTCGATGCGCCCCACCGCCGAGTCAACCGGGATAGTCGTCCAGCTATTTCCATCTGCAGAAATTTCCACATGATCGACGGTGATATTTACGCTGTTAAAACCGCAGGCAGGCGAATCAGTAAGCTGCACATTCACCGTCCCGGTGGGCGTGCTGCTACCACTACTGCCCCCACCGCCACTGCCGCCGCAAGACCAAAGAAAGAGTGCGCCTGATAAGGCGGCGCACAGCAGGAAGTTTTTCTCAATGCTCTTGGTATTCATGGCGTACCTCTCGAGAAACACCCCTGACCTTTGACGCAAGTCTAAGTTTCGCGATCAGTTGTCACAGGGGTTATATGCTGTAAAGGATGACTATTTACCTTTCGATTCAAGCATCTTTTTCCCCGTATTCAAGGCCAATCATCATCCTATGGAACCGCCATGGTCAGGTGCACCGAGATTACATGGTCAAGAGGGCGAGACTCTGCTTGCTATTCGGACAGGTTCTTCCGCAACACCGTCATGGCGGAGCGGCCGAAACCGAGGCGTTGGTAAAAGGCGAGGGCGGGGGCATTGTCCTTGTCCGCGAGCAGCGTGACGCGCGGCATGCCGTTGGCGCGCGCCCAGTCGAAGACGTGTTCGACGAGACGCCGCCCGAGCTGCCGGCCTCGGTACGCGGCCTTGACGATGACGTCTTCGAGCAGGACGACCGGCCGGCCTTCGGCGGTGCTGACGGTGATCAGGGCGTTGGCCATGCCGGCGATCTCACCGGCGATGCGCAGCACGAACAACTGCCCGATTGGCGGGTTGTCGAGGATCAGGCGCAGGCCGCGCCGTTGCTTGTCGCGGTCCGGCGTGAAGTCGCTTTCCAGCGCGAACAATTCACTCAACAGATCGCAGAGCGGTTCGATGTCGTTTTCGTGGGCGAAGCCGATGTCGATGTCCATGGGGCGATCAGTTCTCGGGGCCAAAGCAGATGCGGTAGTCGCAGCAGTCGGCGCAGTTCGGCGATTTGCAGATGAGCACGTCGGCGCGTTCGCACAGCTGGCGGTAGAAGAATTTCTTCCACTTCATGTCGCCGACGTTCCTCGCGGCAAGCGCCGGGAAATGGGTTTGCATCAGTTCGCTGAGGACGGCGCGGTTGGGCAGGCCCATGTCCTGCCACAGGTGGTTTTCGCCCATCGCGGCGGTGGCGATGGCGTGGACCAGCCAGCGGCCCGGTTCGCCGAGATCGGCAGAATGTTCGAGCAGCAGTTCGACGAGATCGTCAAATTCGTCGACGAGAGCCGGTGTGTCCGGCGTTGGTGTTCCCGGGCTGGCAATAACCCCTGGGCAGCAGTTGTCGAGTAGCCTGTCGAGCCCGTCCCGACTGAGGCCTCGAATGACCGGGAGGCGGTTCTGGCGCAGCGACTGATCGATGACGCAGACGATGGCCAGCGTTGCCAGTTCGGCAGGCCGGGATGAATGGTGTATCGGGGGAGCGAGTTCGTTCAGCATGGCGGCCTCAAGACACGGAGTGACACACCTCTCCTCTAGCAAGAGTCTGTCCACAGGGTGTCGTGCTCAACAAATCTCCTGTCGATCCGATGCCGTGGCCGATTCCACCCAACGGTTCTCCAGCGTCGATGGGAGCGGCGTATGACAGACGTTGGGCAAGCGAATGAATGGCATGTTCGGCACGCTTGTCCGGCGATGTCGCGTTTCAGACAAACGTGGCCCGAATGTTCGTTTCGCCTGTCGTGATCGTCACAAACGCCAGCTGATTTAGCTATTGGAAATCATCGGCTTGCAGCTGGCACAGCGATTGCATGGATAGGCCCGAAAGGATGCCACCATGAAAGCAAGCGACATTGCACTTCTGATCAACGAGCCGGCCTGTTCGAACAACGCGAACAAGGCCAAGGGCGGTTGCACGCGTCCGAAACCCGGTGCCACGGCGGGCGGTTGCTCGTTCGACGGCGCCCAGATTACGCTGTTCCCGATCGCTGACGTCGCGCACATCGTGCATGGGCCGATCGCCTGTGCCGGCGACTCGTGGGATAACCGCGGTACCCGCACGACCGGGCCGTCGCTGTTCAGGATCGGCATGACGACCGATCTCTCCGAGCAGGATATCGTGATGGGGCGCAGCGAGAAGCGGCTGTTCCATTCGATCAAGCAGGCCATCGACACGCACGCGCCGGCCGCCGTCTTTGTCTATTCGACCTGCGTGACGGCGATGATCGGCGACGATCTGATCGCCATCTGCAAGGCGGCCGAGGAGCGCTGGGGCGTGCCGGTGGTGCCGGTCGACTCGGCCGGCTTCTACGGCTCCAAGAAACTCGGCAACCGCATCGCCGGCGAAGCCATGCTCGATTACGTGATCGGCACGCGCGAGCCGGACCCGGTGCCCGAATCGGCGCAACGTCCCGGCATCAAGGTGCACGACATCTCGCTGATCGCCGAATACAACATCCGTGGCGAGTTCTGGAACGTCGCGCCGCTGCTCGACGAACTCGGCCTGCGCATCATCGGCTCGCTCTCCGGCGATGCCCGTTATCGCGAAGTGCAAACGATGCACCGCGCCGAAGCCTCGATGGTCGTCTGCTCGAACGCGCTGCTCAACGTCGCCCGCCGGCTCAACGAGAGCCACGGCGTGCCGTACTTCGAAGGCAGTTTTTACGGCGTTTCCGACATGTCGAATGCGCTGCGCGAATTCGCCCGCCTGCTCGGCGATTCCGATCTCGCCGCCCGTACCGAAGCCCTGATCGCCCGCGAAGAAGCCAAGGTCAATGCCGAACTCGAGCCCTGGCGTACTCGCCTCAAGGGAAAGAAGGCGCTGCTTTACACCGGCGGCGTCAAATCCTGGTCGATCGTTTCGGCGCTCAAGGATCTCGGCATGGAAGTCGTCGCCACCGGCACGCGCAAGTCGACCGAAGACGACAAGGAACGCATCCGCGACCTGATGGGCGAGGACGCGCACATGATTGAGGACGGCAACCCGGCCGGTCTGCTCAAGACCTACCACGAAGGCGGCGCCGACGTGCTGATCGCCGGCGGCCGCAACCTCTACACGGCGCTGAAGGCGCGCATTCCGTTCCTCGATATCAATCAGGAGCGCGAGTACGCCTACGCCGGTTATGCCGGCATGGTCGAAATGGCGCGGCAACTGGCGCTGACCATCGAAAACCCGGTCTGGCCGGCCGTGCGCAAGCCGGCGCCGTGGGCGGCCGACAAGGCGGCAGGTATGCCGGTGAGGGCGTAGCGATGGTTGAAAACCATTCACCACAGAGACACAGAGGCACAGAGAAATGCCTCGCTTATGAACGTTTCTCTGGGTTTTCTCTGTGTCTCTGTGCCTCTGTGGTTCAAGGTTTCTGAAAGGGAAAACATGGCTGAAATCTTCAAATTCGCCAAGCCGCTGACGGTCGGTCCGCTCAAGTCGAGCCAGCCGGTCGGTGCCGCGCTCGCCTTCCTTGGTCTGCGCAACTGCCTGCCGATGCTGCACGGCGCGCAAGGCTGCACGGCCTTCGGCAAGGTCTTTCTGGTACGCCACTTCCGCGAACCGATCCCGCTGCAAACGACGGCGATGGACCAGATCGCGACGGTGATGAACGCCGACGACAGCGTGATCGAGGGCCTGAAAACGATTTGCGAGAAATCGAAGCCGGAGGTGATCGGGCTGCCGACCACCGGCTTGTCGGAAACACAAGGCACCGACATCGAACGCCTCGTCCGCGAATTCCGCATCAAGTATCCGCAGTTCGCCGACACGGTGGTGATCCCGGTCAATTCGCCGGACTTTTCCGGCTGCTTCGAATCGGGCTTCGCGCTGGCCGTCGAGGCGATCATCGATGTGATGGTGCCGGTCAGCCAGCATGCCGGGCGCCGGTTGCGGCAGGTCAACGTGCTCACCTCGTCGATGCTCTCGCCGGGCGACATCGAAGCGATCAAGGAGTGGATCGAAGCCTTCGGCCTGCGCGCCGTCGTCGTGCCGGATATCGGCGATTCGATGGATGGCCATCTGACCGAGAAGGATTATTCGGCACTGACCATCGGCGGCGCGCCGCGTTGCGAGATCGAAACGATGGGCGAGTCGATCGCCACGCTGGCCATTGGCCGCTCGATCGCGGCGGCGGCGAATCTGCTCGAGGCGCGCACCGGTGTGCCGACCTACCGTTTCGACCATCTGATCGGCCTCGACGCGTGCGACGCCTTCACGCAAACGCTGTCCGACCTGTCCGGCCTGCCGGTGCCGGCCAAGCTCGAACGGCAGCGTTCGCAGTTGCAGGATGCGATGGTCGATGCGCACTTCATGACCGGCTTCGCCCGTATTGCGCTGGCGCTCGATCCCGATCTGCTCAAAGGCTTGTCGGACTTCTTCCACAGCATGGGTGCGCAGGTCGTCACCGCTGTCTCGCCGACGCGTGCCGATGTGCTGGCAAGTATGCCCTGCGCGAAAGTCCAGATCGGCGATTTCGAGGATCTGGAACGTTCGGCAGCAGAGCAGGGCGCCCGGATGCTTGTCGCGTCGTCGCACGGCAGCGAGGTCGCCAAGCGCCTCGGCATTGCGCTTCTGCGCGCCGGTTTCCCGCAGTTCGACTGGGTCGGCGGCTTCGCGCGCGGCTGGTCGGGCTACCGCAATGCGCGGCAGGCCCTTTTCGATATCGCTAACCTTTTCCTGGGGCAGCACCATGACATTCCTGCCTACCGATCCATCTACAGAAGCGAACCCGTGTCAGCACCCGTGCGGACGGAAGCTCGCGCTGGCGTGGTCAGCCACTGACGGAGTGCCGAACATGCTCAGAGTTGCCTTTGCTACCTCGGATCGCGCCACCGTCGATCAGCACTTCGGCGCCACGGTCGGCTTCGCCATCTACGCTGTCGACGGCGAACGGGCGAAGCTCGTGCAGGTGGCCGAGTTCCCCGAAGAGTCGATGGACGGCAACGAGAACAAGCTTGCCGACAAGATCAGCGCGCTCGCCGGTTGCGCCGCCGTGTATTGCCTCGCTGTCGGCGGATCGGCGATTCGCCAGTTGCTGGCGAGCGGCATTCAGCCGGTGCGCATGGAGGAAGAAACCGAAATCGAGAGTTTGCTCGTCGAGCTGCGCCGCGCCATCCGCGAAGGCGGCGTGACGTGGATCGACAAGCTCGTCAAGCGCGAGAGCGATAAAGCGCGTTTCGACCGCATGGCGGAGGAAGGGTGGAGCGAGTGATGGAAACGATCAAACGCGAGGGGCAAGTCATCCAGATCGTGCGCGGCAAGGCGAAGATTCGGCTCGAACAGGAGCCAGCCTGCGCGAGCTGCGGTAGCCGCAGTTCTTGCGGCACGGCCGAGGGAAAGCTCGTCGAACTGGCGCTGCCGTCGGACGTGCGGGCAGGCGCGCGGGTGGGTGATTTCGTTTCCGTTTCGCTGCCGGCTTCCACGTTGACTTGGGCCGCCTTGCTCGGCTATGTGGTGCCGCCGGTCGGCCTGCTCGCCGGGGCCATTGTGGCCTCATCTATTTTCGCAGGCGACGTCGCGCCATCGCTCGGCGCGGCGGCCGGATTTTTTGCCGGATTGCTGGTCGCCCGACTGATCGTCCGTTCCGCGCTGGGGCAGGGCTTCCAGCCAACCGTTTGCCAGAGCGGCGCACCGACGACAGCTTTTTTCGAATCCAAAACCGAATCACAGTGAGGGAAGACGCATGAATGCAACGACTGTTTCCGATATCGCCAAGGACCCCATTCGCGAGTCGGATTTCATCAAGGAAATGGTGCGCCAGATGCGCGCGCTGGATAGCTACGGCCAGTACGACGGCAAGCCCGTCGAGACGTTGCTTGGCGCCTTTGTGCTGACCAAGGAACGCCGGGCCGAGATCCCGCTGATTGGCGATCCGGACGAGACGACGGTGGCGTGCGTCCGGGCGTTTTACAACGGAATCTCCGTACTCATCGAAAAAGAGTGCGGTTTGATGGCCGTCCCGCTGGTTCATCTCACGCACGAAGGTTTCGGGCGCGTGTTGATCACGGTCGGCAAATTGGTTGTTCTCGACCGGGCGCTGCGCGACGTGCATCGCTTCGGCTTCGAGAGCCTGTCGAAGATGAAGAACGAGGCCGACAAATACCTGTCTGTCGCGCTCGAAATCGTCGGCAAATACCCAGACGTCGCCGGGCTGTGAGTTGTCGGCCAATCACATGGCAATGATTTTAGATACTGAAAGGGAAGCTACATGGCAAACATTACTGGATTGACCCTCGGGGGAACGGAGTGGGAACCGCAGTTCGTCACCGCGATCGATCCCAAAAAATGCATCGGCTGCGGCCGCTGCTTCAAGGTCTGCCCGCGTGACGTGCTCGACCTCGTTGTTCGTGGCGAGGAGGTCGAACTCGATGACGAGGATTACGACGAGGACGACACCGCGTCGGTGATGTCGGTCAAGAACGCCAAGGATTGCATCGGCTGCGGCGCCTGCGGACGCGTCTGTCCGAAGGAGTGCTACAGCTACGCGGCGAGCCCGGTTCAGGCCTGACGTCACACGCATGACCGCTGGGGCCGCAAGGCTTCAGCCAAAGAATCTTTAACCGAAGTTATTAACCGCGGAGAACACGAACACACAGGGTAAAAAGAGAAGAGCTCGACTTGGTGTAATGAGTCACTCGTTTTAGACGCCAGTCCTGGTCTTTTCTTGCCGGCATTTTGCTGCCCTTCTGTGTCTCTGTGGTTTCCAGGCCATCAAAGGAGCAGCGCCATGTGGGATTACACCGAAAAAGTTCGTGAACATTTCTTCAACCCGCGCAATGCGGGCTTGCTGGAAGGTGCCAACGCGATTGGCGACGTTGGCTCCATCCAGTGCGGCGATGCGCTGCGCCTGATGCTCAAGGTCGATACGGCCGACGAACGAATCCTCGACGCGCGCTTCCAGACCTTCGGCTGCGGCTCGGCCATCGCTTCGTCGTCTGCGCTGACCGAAATCGTCAAAGGCAAGACGCTCGACGAAGCGTTGAAGGTTTCCAATCAGGAAATCGCCGATTACCTCGACGGTCTGCCGCCGGAAAAGATGCACTGCTCGGTGATGGGGCGCGAGGCCCTGCAGGCGGCGGTGGCCAACTATCGCGGCGAAACGTGGATCGATGACCACGAAGAAGGCGCCATGGTCTGCAAGTGTTTCGCCGTCGATTCGGTCCTGATCGAAGACGTGGTGCGCGCAAACAACCTCACCACGGTCGAACAGGTGACCAATTACACGAAAGCTGGCGGCGGCTGCTCCAGCTGCCACGAAGGCATCGAAGAAATTCTCGCGAAAGTGTCAGCTGAACGCTGTACTGCCCCGATCCCCGCTCCTGAACCCGTCGCGCAACCGATGACCTTCCATCCCTCGGTGCCGTCTGCCGAAGCCCCGGTTGCCGAAGTACCAGCCACGCCGACGGCCAAGCCGAAACTCACCAATTTCCAGCGCATGCGCAAGATCGAGGAAACGATCGAATCGGTCCGCCCAATGCTGCAGCGCGACCACGGCGACATCGAAGTCGTCGAAATCGACGGCAAGAACATCTTCGTTAATCTCAAGGGCGCCTGTCAGGGCTGCATGATGGAGCAGGCGACGCTCGCCGGAATCCAGGAGCAACTCATCGAAGCCCTGGGGGAATTCGTTCAACTGCTGCCCGCCAGCTATCTGGCCATGTCGCCACGGAGATAACACCATGAATCCCATCTATCTCGACAACAACGCGACGACGGCCTGCGATCCCGCCGTTGTCGAAGCGATGCTGCCGTTTTTCACCGAGCAGTTCGGCAATGCCTCGTCGATGCACAGCTTCGGCAACAAGGTCGCGCTGGCGCTCAAGGAAGCGCGCACCAACGTGCAGCAGCTGCTCGGTGCCGAATTCGATACGGAAATCATCTTTACCTCCTGCGGCACCGAATCCGACTCGACGGCGATCCTCTCGGCGCTGAAGGCGCAGCCGGAGCGCAACCAGATCATCACCACCGTCGTCGAGCACCCGGCCATCCTGTCGCTCTGCGACTATCTTGAAAAGGAAGGCTATGTCGTCCACCGGCTCAAGGTCGACAAGAAAGGGCGGCTCGATCTCGACGAGTACAAGTCGCTGCTCTCGCCGCGCACCGCCATCGTGTCGGTGATGTGGGCGAACAACGAAACCGGCACGCTGTTCCCCGTCGAACAGATGGCCGCCATGGCCCGTTCGGTGGGCGCCATGTTCCACTCCGATGCCGTGCAGGCGGTCGGCAAGGTGCCGATCGACCTCAAGAAGACGAAGATCGACATGCTCTCGCTGTCCGGCCACAAGCTGCACGCGCCGAAGGGCATCGGCGTTCTCTACCTGCGCCGCAATACGCGTTTCCGTCCGCTGCTGCGCGGTGGCCACCAGGAGCGCGGCCGGCGCGCCGGAACGGAAAACTCCGCCTCCATCGTCGGCCTCGGCAAGGCGGCGGAACTCGCCATGCAGCACATGGATTTCGAAAACAACGAGGTGAAGCGCCTGCGCGACAAGCTCGAAGCCGGCATCCTGGCGCAAGTGCCGCACGCCTTCGTGACCGGCGATCCGGCCAACCGACTGCCGAATACCGCCAACATCGCCTTCGAGTACGTCGAGGGGGAGGCGATCCTGCTACTGCTCAACAAGCAGGGCATCGCCGCCTCCAGCGGCTCGGCCTGCACCTCCGGCTCGCTCGAACCGTCGCACGTCATGCGCGCCATGGGCATTCCCTACACGGCGGCGCACGGCACGATCCGCTTCTCGCTGTCGCGCTACAACACCGAAGAGGAAATCGACCGCGTCATCGCCGCCGTCCCGCCGATCATCGCCCAGTTGCGCAAGCTCTCGCCGTATTGGAGCGAAAACGGCCCGGCCTCACAAGAAAACGCCTTCGCGCCGGCCTACGCCTGAACGGGAAGGGGAGTCTGGTGGAATCCAGACTCCCTTTTTTCTCGTGCGAAATCTTGTCCCGGTTGACCGCCCAATCGCAGTGGACGTGACCGGGTGAGATCATCGTGTCTGATCACCTCTGTTTGGCGCTTGACCAGCCCGCGGGCATTAGCCGATGTCGGCCAGTTCCGGCTGTAGTGGCCTCGAAAAATCGAGCCGCCCGACCGGCAGGTGACTGATCCGAAACCGGTCTGTTGCTCCTGCAAACTGTCGGCTTGGTGATCGGCCTGAGCTGATCTTGTGCCTGTTGTCAGACTCAGGCGGTAATACGCCAGTTACCTCCCGCTCTGCCATAAATGGTGACCACCAGTGCCCCCCGACCTGAAAACCTCAGGAGGCATCGAATCCGGCCGCCTCAACTGCGTCTATCAGCTGATGACGCGACACCTGCACCGCATCGAATTCAACCGTCGCAAGCGCCTGTTCCAGCGAGACCTCCGCTTGCATCACGCCCGGCATTGCGGTGAGAGCACTGGTTACATTCCTTACGCAGCCACCGCAGGACATTCCACTGATTTTGATCGTTGTGCGTTCCATGATTATTCCTTTCCTGGTTTCCAGTTTTTGAGAAGAAGAGAGCTGCAGACTACCGACACTGAGCTTGCCGCCATCGCTGCACCCGCAACAACGGGGTTCAACAAGCCGAAAGCCGCGAGCGGGATGCCCAGTACGTTGTAGATAAACGCGAAGAACAGGTTCTGGCGAATCTTTGCAAGCGTTGCACGCGACAGCGAAACCGCATCGGCGACACCATTCAAGTCGTTACGCATTAGCGTTACATCGGCGGCCTGCATGGCCACATCGGACCCAGCCCCCATGGCGAAACTGACATCGGCTACCGCCAGCGCTGGTGCATCGTTGATACCGTCGCCCGCCATGCCCACCCGCCGCTGAATCCCTCCTTCGGCATTTTTGAGACGTTTGATGGCCGACGACTTTTCTTCCGGTAGGACTTCCGCTTCGTAGTAATCGATGCCCGCTTCGAGAGCGATCGCAGCAGCCGTCCCGGCGTTATCTCCGGTGAGCATTACGACGTCGACGCCAAGTTGCCGCAAGCGCATCACGGCACGGCGTGAGCTTTCTCGCAACGGATCGGCAATGCCGATGACTCCCACCACTTCGTCATTCGCTGCGACGACTACGACACTTCGGCCAGCCGCTTGCAGGGCTGCTGCTGCATTAGATACGGCTTGTTGTTCAGCCATGAACCAAGCAGGGGAGCCAACCCGCACATGTTGCCCGGCGACCTCTCCTTTTATCCCGTAACCGGCAATAGCCACCATATTCCGCGGCATTTCGAGAGTGATTCCTTCGCCTTTTGCCTTGTCGACGATGGCATTGGCCAGCGGGTGCGTCGATCCTTGCTCAAGACTGGCCGCTATCCTCAAAACCTGTTGCGTGCTTACTGCACCGAATACGGAGACGACATCCGTGACCACCGGCTGCCCGGCGGTCAGGGTGCCCGTTTTGTCCACCGCCAGAACCTCAAGTTTTTCCGCCAGTTCCAACGCTTCGGCGTTACGAATCAACACCCCCGCTTTGGCGCCTTGTCCTGTACCGACCATAATTGCTGTCGGCGTCGCCAGACCCAGTGCGCAGGGACAAGCGATCACCAGCACGGCGACTGCATTGATCATGGCCAACGTCAAATCGCCGCTGTAAAACCACCATCCGATAAATGTCGCGCTGGCAATGGCCACCACAGCCGGCACAAAGATGGACGCTACCTGGTCGGCGAGGCGTTGAACCGGTGCCTTTGAACCTTGGGCTTCCTCGACGAGGCGAATGATGCCGGCAAGCAATGTCTGTGTGCCGACGCCGGTTGCCCGGCAACGCAGCAAGCCATCACCATTCATCGTTGCGGCAAAGACACGGCTGCCGGCCATTTTCGCGACGGGCATTGACTCACCGGTCAGCATGGCTTCGTTGGTGTTTGATACGCCGTCGATCACCTCACCATCGACAGGAATCGCCTCCCCCGGTTTAACCATGAAAATATCGCCTGGAATCAGCAAATCGACCGGTACTTCCGCGAGCTGACCGTCGCGCTCGATAAGGGCTGTCTGCGGCTGAAGTTTGACCAGCGCCTCGATCGCGGCAGAGGTCTTGGCCTTGGCCCTTCCTTCGAGGATTTTGCCGAGCAACACCAGCGTAATGACCGTCGCGGACGCTTCAAAATAGACATGCTGTTGGTATTGCCCCATGAGCGTTACCGCCAAGCTATAACCCCAAGCCATACTGGTGCCCAGCACGACAAGTACATCCATGTTTCCGGCGCCGTTGCGTAGCGCCTTCCAGGCTCCACGGTAGAAACGGGCGCCGATCCAGAACTGAACAGGCGTTGCCAGAACAAGTTGCAGCCAACGCGGTAGCGCATCGTCGTGACCGTTGTCACCCGACATGAAGAGCATCTGGGCGACCAGCGGCAATGTCAGTAGGGCCGCGATCCAGAAGTGGATCAATTCGCGGCGATACAAGGCGAGTTTGCGCACCTTTTCGCCTTCGCATGTGTCGTTGGAGGCAAGGCGGGCAGTAAAACCGGTTTTCTCAACAATCGCCTGTAGATGCTCCGCGCTTGCCGCGCCTGCAGAGAAGCGGATGCGCGCGCGTTCAGCCGCGAAATTCACGGCGGCCTCGACGCCCGGTAATTTGTTGAGTTGCTTCTCGATGCGTGCCGCGCACGCGGCGCAACTCATGCCGCCGATAACCAAGTCCAGCACTTCCATCGTTTTCTCGGGGTAATTCATAGCGTTTCAATTTCCTCTGGATGACTGATAAAAGGCAGTCTAAATTCCGTACCTTGGTACGGAGTCAAGGGGGGCTATGGAGCAATTTCTGACGATTGGCAAACTTGCCAAGGCCGCCGATGTGGGGGTGGAAACCGTGCGCTATTACCAGCGACGCGGGTTACTGGAAACACCGCAGGATGTTGGTAGCGTGCGTCGCTACTCGGACGAGCATGTGCAGCGACTGCGCTTCATCAAGCGCGCACAGAGTGTTGGCTTTACGTTAGAGGAAATCGCCGAACTGCTTTCGCTCAACGACAGCCAAGATCATCAGACTGCTCGGCAACTGGCGAGCGAAAAGGTTGCGGATATCGAAATGCGGATCGACCGCCTCAATACCATTGCGAATGCTTTACGGCAGCTCGTTCGGCAGTGTGAATGCGGAGGCAAGGAACTTCCCTGCCCAATCATCCGCATGGCTGTGGATTAACGGCTTATCTCGACTGCAACCACGCACGCAGGCGTGGCCAAAGAAGATTCAAAGCCAGACCCACCATCACGAAACTGGCGGCTGCGAGTTTCCATGAGGGGAGTGATTCGCCAAGCAGCAGCGTTGAGGCGCCTATGCCGAAGATCGGAACCAACAAGGCCATGGGCGCAATTGTTGTCGTGGGATAACGTGCCAGCAGCCAACCCCAGGCTACGTAGCCGAAAAGCGTATTGCCCCACGCCTGCCATGCCACCGCCAGCCAAGAGAACATGCTCATCTGCCCGAAGGCAAGTCGAATTGCCTCCGGCCCGTCGAAAGCAAGAGAGAGCAGCAAGAGCGGAGGTATCGCGAAAGCGCTGGACCAGACGACATACGCCATCATGTTGTCTGGACGTCCGATTTTTGCTGCCATGTTTGCGCCAGCCCACGAAAGTGCCGCACAAAGCACCAGCCCCAGTCCGCCCACGGTCGTCGTGCCATCCGTGTGATAAATGAGGAGGGCGACTCCGCCAGTGGCGAGCAGCAGGGCGAGGTATTGATGAATCCGGATACGTTCGCCAGCCAGCCACGCCGCAAGCCCAATCGTAAAGAAAACTTGCGACTGGATGACAAGCGACGCAATTCCCGGAGATATCAACCCATTCATTGCGATGTAAAGCAGGCCGAACTGCCCTACACCAATCAGGATGCCGTACAAGGCCAGATTACCCAAGAAAACAGACGGGCGCGGGAAAACAACCGCCGCCGGCAGAAACACCAAAATAAAACGTAATGCGGCGAAAAGAAGCGGCGGCAGATCACCAAGCGCCACCTTGATGACGACGAAATTGGTACCCCAGACCGCGACCACAGCCAGAGCAAGAAAAAAATGGCGCAGCGATAGCGGTGACGTCATCGGAAAAATCTCGCTCGACTAAATCTCATTCACCGACAACGCTGTGCTCTCGATTCCCGGCTTGGCCTGCCAATAGCCATTGACGATTCCCTCCGGATTCCAGGAAGCGAAATCCTCCTGTGGCGATCTGCCGGCAATCCGGTCGGCGAAGGCTCGCACGATTTTGGCGGTGTGTTCGCCCTGCGGGCTGATACGGAGATACTGGGCAATACCAAGTTCATGCCAGTAGGGCCAGAGCGAGTGGCAAGCGGCCGATTGAGTCTGAATGCCGTTGATTCGGAGAAAATCCTGCCCCTCGCGAGTGCGCACAACCAGCCCATCTGAATCCGCCAGACAACGGAACTCACAGCTGTCTTTTGTCAGGTTGTAGTGCCGCGCGGTAAAGCATCGTGCCGAAAAAGCGAGCGGCAATCGGCCATGCGCAAACAACTCCGTTTCGATGGCGCCTGTTTTTTCTTCGAGAACCGCCGCGAGTCCGGAACGGCTCATTTCCAAGGGGGGAATCCAGCGTACGGCGCCTTGTTCGGCCAGCCAGTCAAGCGTCGCACCGTTATAAACGTTGAGGTGAGGCCCGGCAATAAATGGTTTTTTCCGTTCCCGAGCGATTTTGACAGCACCCAGGTCATTGGCTTCCAGCGGCCAGTCGGTCCCTGCCAGTTTCCGCAGATTGGCAAGGTCGCCAGCCGATTCCAACAAGGCTTGAGACGAGAAGACGACGTTTTTTCCTGCTGCGCTGAATTCCTGCGCAAGGCGCAGCCAGTCATCGGTGCGTAGTTCATGGCGGCGACCACAAACCATTTCGCCGAGGTATACGCAGTCAACTGGCCAATTCATCGCCTCTGCGTAGAAATCGAGCGTTTTCTGGCGGGGCCAGTAATAAAGCAAAGGGCCGAGAGCAAGTTTCATTGTTTACTTCCAGGGGCGGCTGTACGCGCCCAGTGTGTGTTGTTGTCCTTCCGACATTTTGTCGAGCACTTCGGACCACATGGGTTTGACGGTGTAATCGGCTTTCATCGCCGCATCGATTGCGGCCCGCAAGATACGGGTGACCTCGCCAACGTAGGCGGGGCCGCGTTGGCGCCCTTCGATCTTGATTGAGCGAACGCCCATGCGCACGAGTTCAGGCAGGATGGCCAGAACATTCAGACTCGTCGGCTCTTCAAGCGCGTAATAGTCTTCGCCTTGAGCGTTAAAGCGTCCTTTGCACAGCGTTGGATAGCCCGCGCGCTCGCCTTCTTCAAAGTGGTCGATCATGATGCCGTTGAGACGCGCATTCATTCGGCCATTCTGCGGCTCCCAGCGAACGAATGCCGCCGGCGAACATACCCCGTGCGTATTCGGCGATTGCCCCGTTGCGTACGATGAAAGGATGCAGCGTCCTTCGACCATGACGCAAAGACTGCCAAAACCGAAGGTCTCAATCTCGACGGACGTGTTCTGAATGACCTGCTCGATCTGAGCAAGCGTCAGGACGCGGGGGAGTACCGCGCGTTTGATCCCGAACATCTCGTAGGCAAAATTGATCGCTTCGAAGTTCGTCGCAGAACCTTGAACGGACAGATGAAGTTTGAGAGCGGGATGTCTGGCCGCCGCATAGGACAGCAGCCCCATATCGGCCAGCAACACCGCATCGGCGCCCATTTCGGCCGCCTTGTCGATACTGGCTCGCCACTCACTGACCCGACCCGCTTGGGCAAACGTATTGATTGCGATATGCACCTGACGGCCCCGGCTCTGCGCGTAGCGGATTCCAGCCGATATCTGTTCATTGGTGAAATTGAGCCCGGCAAAATTACGGGCATTGGTGGGATTCTTGAACCCCACATACACCGCATCGGCGCCGTTATCGATGGCGACCTTGAGGGCGGCGAGATTGCCGGCCGGACAAAGCAGTTCGGGGCGTTGCGGAGCCTCCTTGCCTGAACTCCGCATCGCCGCAAGGCGCTGTGCGCGCTCTGTCTCCTGTTCGTTGCCGGCCTTCATCACTTGAGCAGTCGTCTCCATTACGCTCTTCCCACGACCGTCGCGATTGCTTCGGCCACGTAGTCCACATTACGGTCGTTAAGCCCCGTCAAACACAGGCGGCCTGACCTGACGAGATAGACGGAGTAGTCCTCGCGCAATTGATCGATTTGCGCCACGGTCAGATTCGTATAGCTGAACATGCCTCGTTGCCGGATGAGGTAACTGAAATCATGCATCGGCATCCGGGAAGCCAAGGCGTGGCAGAGGCGTCCGCGCATCCGCTGGATCCGTGCGCGCATGGCATCAAGTTCCTCTTTCCATAGACGTTTCAATTCCGCATTGCTCAAGACCGTCGCGGCAAGGCGTGCGCCGTAAGTCGGCGGGCTGGAGTAATTCTTGCGCACCGTCGCTTTGAGCTGTCCCAGCACACGGGAGGCCTCCTCCGCGTCCTGGCACACGACGGACAGTCCACCGCATCGCTCACCATAAAGCGCCAGATTTTTGGAGAAGGAATTGGCCACAAGAAAACGGATACCCGCAACAGCCATCGAGCGAATCACGTGTGCATCGCCCTCCAGATCCTCGCCAAGCCCCTGATAAGCGATGTCAAGGAAGGGAATCAGACCGCGAGCTGCGATAACGTCAATCACCTCCTGCCATTGCCGGCGGGTCAGATCAGCTCCGGTTGGATTGTGGCAACAAGGGTGCATCAAGACGATGCTTTGTGCGGGCAAACTGCGCAGCACCCTCGTCATCTCGTCGAACACGATCCCGCCACGCGACCGGTCGTAATAGGGATAGCCATTGACCTTGAATCCGGCGCCTGCAAACAGGGCCTGATGGTTATCCCAAGTGGGCTGGCTAACCCAGACTTCGCTGCTCGGAAAGAACTGCTTGAGCAAATCGGCACCGACTTTCAGAGCACCGGATCCCCCCAGTGTTTGTATCGTTGCGATGCGACCGCCTTCTACCGCGCTACTGTCTTCTCCAAACAAAAGGCACTGAATGGCATGCCGGTATTCCGGGCAGCCTTCCATGGGCAGGTATCCAGCCACGTCCTTGTCGATTCCAGTTACTTCCAGATCGGCTGCCAAGATAGCCTTGGCACCTTGGACTGCCTCAAGCATCGGCGTCCGGCCGGCTTCATCGTAGTACATGCCGATGCCAAGGTTGACCTTTTCCGGGCATGGATCGCGCAGATAGGCTTGCGCCAGAGACAAAATGGGATCGCCTGGGTAGTGATCGATGTGGTCAAACATGCGACTACTCCCCGGCCAGCTCGGCTTCTTGACGTTTACGGAAGAGCGGCACCGGGTCATCGGCTGAACCCTGATACCTGACACTGAATCCTGTTTGCAGCCCCTTCAGGGCTTCGGCAATATCTTTGTCCGCACGCACATCGAAGCTCGTGAAGCCGCAGCGGTGCATGTAGAACAACTGATCACGCAGTACATCGCCAATGGCGCGCAACTCGCCCTTGAATCCATAGCGCGTGCGCAACAGGTAGGCGATCGAATAGCCTCGTCCGTCCCTGAAGTCAGGGAAATCGATAGCGACGAGCGGCAGCGCCAATATGGCGTCGATTTCATCGCGGAAGTCGTCTTCCGCCGAAAGCCAGATCGCGGTTTTGTCCGGGTCGAGTTGGGCCCCCGCCTGACGCAGTTCGCGCCATAAGCTGAAGGGGAGGATCGTTGCCGATTGTCCATGATTACTGATTTCGGCCAGCGAGCCGCGCACCAGTTTCCAGTGATCTTCGACGACCGCGGGTGGTTGAATTTGACCGTTAATGATTTTTTTCATGAGGCGCTGCTCCCGTTCTTGTTTGAATAAATCGCGGCTTTGAATGCCGCGATGCCGATACGCTCGAAGGTGTCGGCAAACACTTCGCTCTCACGACGGTGAGACAGGAATACCGCGACGATTTTCTCGACGGTCTCCGCGACTTGATCGGCTTTTAAAGCGGCCCCTACCACCTTCCCCAGCTTGGGCCGATTGCCGGCCTCGCCGCCCAGCGTGATCTGGAACCATTCCTCGCCGTTCTTTTCCACACCGAGAATGCCAATGTCGGCGAGTTGATGATGCGCGCAGGCGTTCATGCAGCCATTGAGTTTCAGGGTCAGGTCGCCGAGGTCATGCACATAATCCAGATCGTCAAAACGCGACTGGATGGCATGAACGAGCGGAATGGAGCGGGCGTTGCCAATGCCGCAGAAATCCGTGCCGGGACAGGCCATGATGTCGGTGATCAGGCCGATGTTCGAAGCGGCCAGCGCAAACGGTTTGGCCAGAGACCACAAGGTGTATAGATCCTCTTGGCGAATGCCGGCCAGCACGACGTTCTGTTCATGACTGATGCGAATCTCGCCGCGACAAAAACGCTCGGCCCAGTCGGCGATGGCCTGCATCTGAAAACTGATGAGGTCGCCGGGCGCCGCACCGGGTCCCGGTTTGGTCGACAGGGTTACGTTCGCGTAACCGTCAATTTTGTGGGGGCGAACGTTCCGTTTTTTCCAGCGCAGGAATTCCTTGTCGTGACAGAGTGGCGTTGTTGCGTCATCGGCCGATACGGGCGGTAGCGCTGTCGCAAAACACGCGGCAACGCGCCGATATTCGGTTTCGGTCAGCTTGGCTGGGCCGTCCTTGAGGTGTTGCCATTCGCTTTCAATTTCACGGACGAAATTTTCGATGCCCAAAGCTTGCAGGAGAATCTTGATCCGCGCCTTGTATTTGTTGTCACGGCGCCCGTAGCGGTTGAAGACGCGCACGATGGCCGTGATGTAACTGAGGAAGTGTTGCCAGGGCAACGCGTCGCAAATCAGGCGGCCGATGATCGGCGTACGCCCCAGCCCGCCGCCGGCAAAGACGCGCGCGACGATTTCTCCGCTCGCATTGTGATATAGCTGCAGTCCGACATCGTTCGAGCGCAGCAAGACGCGATCTTCCTCCGCGCCGGAGAGGGCGATCTTGAATTTGCGTGGCAGGAAAGCGAACTCTGGATTCAACGTCGCCCATTGGCGCAAGAGCTCGGCAAACGGGCGTGGATCGACCGCTTCATCCGCCGCCACGCCGGCGAGCGCATCGATGGTAATGCCACGAACACAATTCCCGGAGGTCTGAATGGTGTGCATATCGAAGTCCGCCAGATACGCCAGAATTTCCGGGGTATCTTCCAGCCGTACCCAGTTGAACTGAACGTTGTGCCGTGTGGTGAAATGGCCAACGCCGCGATCCCATTGCTCGCTGACTTCCGCCAGTGCCCGCATTTGGCGCGATGACAAGGTGCCATAGGGAATGGCGACGCGCAGCATGTGCGAATGGCGTTGGTGATACACCCCATTCTGCAAGCGCAGGGGGAGAAACTGCTCATCCGAAAGCTCTCCTCGCTGATGGCGCACGACCTGGTCGCGGAATTGCTCGACACGCTGCCGGATAAGCGATTTGTCGTAATCATCGTACAGATACATCGTTTCCCCTGAAATCCATCCGGACGACTGTAGGCGTGCGACCGGAAGCAATGAGGCCAGACACCGCGTCCCAGCCTGAGCGACGGAGTATGCGATACTGGACAAATGCGTAACAGAATCAGAAACGCGTTTGATTTGCGTATCAGATGCGACAAGACGGCAAGAGCAGGACGAGAGAACGGACGCGATGAAACGTTATGAGCAGTTGGCAGAGTTGTTGGCAAACGATATCCGCAGCGGCAAATTTCCTGCAGGAACCCGTCTGCCCTCGGTTCGGACCATCGTGCGGCAGCACGAAGTCAGCCCATCAACAGTCTTTCAGGCGTACTACCGCCTGGAAAACCTCGGCTTGGTGCGTGCTCGCGAACGATCCGGGTATTTCGTAACAAGCACGGGGGGCGCCGCTCTACCGGAGCCCGAGACGGCCTCGGCACCACGATTGTCTCCTGCCGTCGACATCAATAGTCTTGTCTTCTCCGTGCTGGAAGCCACCCAGGACCGCGATATCTTGCCGCTGGGCTCCGCCTTCGCCTCGCCCAAGCTGTTTCCTCTGAAACGCCTAGCCAAGTCACTCGCTTCGACGGCCCGCTTTATCGACCCCTGGGAGACGGTTGCCAGCCTGGCGCCCGGTCATTGGCCACTACGCCAGCAAATCGCCTTGCGTTACTTGGCGATGGGCATGCCGCAGCCGCCGGAGCATATCGTGATCACCAACGGGGCCATCGAAGCGCTCAATCTGTGTTTGTCGGCCGTGGCCGGCCCCGGTGATGTGGTCGCGATTGAATCGCCGGGATTTTATGCCGCCGCGCAGGCGCTTGAGCGGCTGAAGATGAAAGCGCTCGAAATTCCGATTCATCCTAAACGCGGGATCGATCTTGGCGCATTGGCGCAAGCCATCGAGCAACATTCAGTCAAAGCCTGTTGGTTCATGACGAACTTCCAGAACCCGATGGGTACGACGATGAGCGACGCCGACAAGCAAGCGCTGGTCGCCTTGTTGGAACAACACCAGATTCCATTGATTGAAGACGATGTCTATGGCGAGCTCTATTTCGGTGCTCGCCCGCCGCTGCCTGCAAAAGCCTATGACCGCGCAGGGCTGGTGATGCATTGCAGTTCTTTTTCCAAGAGCCTCGCGCCCGGTTATCGCATTGGCTGGGTGGCGCCCGGCCGCTTCGGCAAGAAGATTGAGCAGCTCAAGCTGATGACGACGCTCTCCGCCAGTGTGCCGGCCCAAGTCGCGCTCGCCGACTACTTACAGAACGGGGGTTACGACAAGCACCTGCGTAAACTGCGCTATACCCTGGAATCGCAACTGAGCCAGATGAGCGAGGCTATCCGCCGCTATTTTCCGGAAAACGTTCGCGTGACCAAACCTTCTGGCGGCTATTTCCTCTGGGTGGAATTTTCAGAAAACGTCGACACGCTGGCCTTGCATCAGCTTGCCGCGCAGGAAGGAATCAGCATCACGCCAGGACCAATTTTCTCGGCCAGTCGGCAGTACCGCAACAGCATTCGACTGAATTACGGCGCCCCCTGGAATGATGATTGCGAAGCCGGCATGAGGCTTCTTGGACAGCTCATCCTTTCTTTGGAAGGAAAGTCACGATGAAAGAAAAATCTTTTGAAACTGCATCTGCAAGGGCTTGTATCTGGATTCTGATGGATCGATAGTCGTAACGGGTATGGAGTGAGCCAGGAATGCTGAACAGCGGGGGGCCTACTCCGTCAGCAATCTGTCCCATTACTGACGATTCAGGGAGGGCATATCTAGGACAGCGAAGGCCGATCAGTTCGGATTGCCCTTCCGGCAGGTTCAGAACTACACCGCCCGTACGAATGGCGGCTATGCGAAGAGCGGCGGCTGGCCATTTGCGGGTTGGTCAGGCGAGGTGAAAAACCGCAACTGTTGCCGCGTTTCAGCCAGCAACCGAACGCAACGTTGCCGACGGCAGTTCGGCGAAGAGTTGGCGGTAGTCCTGTGAAAATTGTCCGAAGTGCGAGAAGCCCCCGTCGAGGGCGATTTCCGAGACGGAGCGGTCGCCGCGCTGCAGACGCCGCAGCTCGCGGCGGGCGCCGTTGAGGCGGATGTTGCGGATGTAGGCGGTGGGGGAAAGGCCGGTGACTTCCTCGAAGCTGTATTGCAGCGTCCGCCGGCTCATGTGGAACTGGCGGCACAGCTCGGGCACATTGACGCCGGCATCGGCGTTTTCGGTGATGTATTCGCGGATGCGGCGGACGGTTTGCCAGCGGTGGAGGCGTGTCTGGGCGTGGCGTTCCGGTGCGTTCTCGCCGCTGCGCGTCATCAGGACGCTGACGAGCGCGCCGAGGATGCGGTCTTGCGTGATTTGCTGGAAATCTTCGGTGTTGTCGATGGGTCGGGGTTCGAGATGGCTGGCTTCGTCGAGCAGGTGGGTGATGCGCTGGCATAGGCGTTTTTTGGCGTCGACGTCGACGAGCAGCACGTTGCTTTGCCCGAGCAGAATTTCCGGTTCGATGGCCTCGACTTCGGCGGCGTAGCGCGCCAGTTCATCCCGGTCGACGACGATGCCGTAGATATTGAAGTCGTCCGGGGTGCGCAATTCGAAGCCGATTCCGCCCTAATGCATGGCGATGCCGTTGGCCGGGATGGCGTTGTAGTCGATGGCGGCATCCGGGCCGTCCGGGTCGGGAATGCCGAACCAGCATGTGGGGCGCTACCTGGAAGGCGCTGCGGGTTGGCAGGAAAGCGGGAGCGGGCATGTCGCGTGCTAAAATTTCGCCCCTCGTCGAACTGCAACGGCAATGAGTTGCCGCCCCTACTGTGGAGATTTTTGAATGTACCAGTCTGCCCTGATCCAGGACCTGAACGCGCGTGGCTTGATCGCCCAGATCACGGATGCGAAAGCGCTTGATGAACTTTTGCTCAGGGAGTCGGTGACGCTGTATTGCGGGTTCGATCCGACGGCGGACAGTCTGCACCTCGGGCATCTGGTGCCGGTGCTTTTGCTCAAGCGCTTCCAGCAGGCGGGCCACAAGCCGATCGCACTGGTCGGCGGTGCCACCGGGATGATCGGCGATCCGAGCTTCAAGGCGACCGAGCGCAAGCTCAATACGCCGGACGTGATCGCTGGCTGGGTCGACAAAATCCGTGGTCAGGTCGCGCCGTTCCTCGATTTTGAGGGGCCGAACGCGGCGATCATGGCCAATAACTACGACTGGTTCGGCGGCATGGGCGCGCTCGATTTCCTGCGCGACATCGGCAAGCATTTCTCGGTCAACGCGATGATCAAGAAAGAGTCGGTGCAGCAGCGTATCAACCGTGACGAGCAGGGCATCTCCTACACCGAATTTTCCTACAGCCTGTTGCAGGGCTACGACTTCGCTGAACTGAACCGCCGTCACGGCTGCGTCCTGCAGGTTGGCGGTTCGGACCAGTGGGGCAACATCACGGCCGGTGCCGATCTGACCCGCCGCCTCAACCAGAAGCACGTGTTCGGCATGACGCTGCCGCTCGTCACCAAGGCCGACGGCACCAAGTTCGGCAAGACCGAGTCGGGCGCGATCTGGCTCGACGCGAAGAAAACGTCGCCCTACGCCTTCTACCAGTTCTGGCTCAACACGGCCGATGCCGACGTCTACAAGTTCCTGCGCTACTTCACTTTCCTGTCGGTGGACGAGATCGAGGCCATCGAAGACGCTGATCGCGCCAGCGGCCAGAAGCCGGAAGCGCAGCGCATCCTCGCCGAGCAGGCGACGGAACTCGTGCATGGCAAGACCGCCGTCGAAGCGGCGAAGCGCATCAGCCAGAGCTTGTTCTCCGGCAGTCTGGACGCGCTGACTGAATCGGATTTCGAACAACTGGCGCAGGACGGCGTGCCGGGCATGGTGTTGGAAAAGACGGAATCCGGCCTGATCGACGCGCTGGTCGCCGCCAAGCTGGCGAAATCGAAGAGCGAAGCGCGCGGCTTCCTGCAAAGCGGCAGCGTGACCGTCAATGGCAGCAAGGTCGAGGCGCTCGATCACCAGATTGGCGACGCAGAGCGCCTGTTTGGGCGCTTTACCCTGCTGCGTCGCGGAAAAAAGAACTACGCGATGATCAGCTGGAATTGATGTTCGCTCGGCCTGTCCCGGCGGGGTGCGGGGGCAGGCCGGCGCAGTCTCACAGACTGAAATCAGAAGCGCCCCATTCCTCCACCGGCTCCGCCCATTCCCCCCATCCCGCCGCCGGACGGTGTGCTGCAGGCGGCCAGTATCAGGCTGCCTGAAATGACGGTCAGCAGGAGTTTGAGCGGTTGGATGCTTGCGGTGCGCATGGATTTCTCCTCGTTAAGCGATGCCTGATTTTCCCGATCCTCGCATTCTCACGGAGCGCTGGAACCGGGAAATTCAGGTTAAATCCTGAATATCGGCGGCGATCAGGCCTCCGTCATTCAACCTGCTAGAATGCGGTGCAGTTTTGATAGCAAAGGAGCGCAGTGTGAGTCAGGACATCCACCCGTTATCCGAGGCGTTTCGTGAGGCCTTTGCCAGTGCGAAGCTCGGTGAGCTGAATTTTCCGACCAGTCTTGAGGCGAGTCGTCGGGTCCTGCGTGCTGTCGAAAATCCCGACATCGGCCTGGCGGCGCTGGCCAAGATCGTGGTGGCCGAGCCGCTGCTGTCGGCCAAGGTGATCCGGCTGGCGAATTCCGTTGCGCTCAATCCGACCAACCAGCCGGTGCGCGATGTGCGGCAGGCGGTGGTGCGCATCGGTATGGAGTCGATCAAATCGCTGGCGATGGTGCTGATCATGAACCAGTTGCGCCAGTCGCAGCGGCACAACGGCTGCTGTCGTTTTTCGGACAAGTTGTGGGAGCGCAGCGTCCATGTGGCGGCGCTGTCGTTCGTGATCGCCAAAAAACTGACGAAACTCAGTGCCGACGAGGCGATGTTTGCCGGCATCGTGCACGACTTGGGGCGGTTTTACCTGCTGGCGCAGGCGGCGGAATTTCCCGAAATGCTCGAAAACACGACCGTCCTCGCCGAGACGATCAATGATCTTGCCGCCCGCGCGAACCGACTCGTGCTTGACGAGCTGGCGCTGCCGCCGAGTGTTGTTGAAGCGGTGATCGCTTCGCGTCAGTTCAGCGGAAAGATGCCCTTGGAAAGCCTGGGCGATGTGCTGTTTGTCGCCGGCGTGTTGTCGCCGCGCCCCGATCCGTTCAAGGAACTTGACGCGCGCGTGGTGCCGGTCGCCAACAACGCCCTCGCTCTGGGATTCGATCAGGCGATGGTGAACGACGTGATCGCCGCATCGGGTGACGAGATCTACTCCATCGTGCTTGCCTTGGAGAGTTGATTCGGGCTACGCCGTCGATATCCACGCCTGGGGATCGACGGCGCTGGCACCAGGCCGCGGCGGGTTCGTAGTTTCGGCCTTTTCGCTTGGGGAAAAGCATGGGGCAGTCGTCATTGCGGCGCTATCTGCAATCGTTGGCGCATTCTGGTCAGTTGTCATCCACAGGGCTTGAAATCGGTCTGCAGCGGTGTGGGGTGTTGCCCGATGCCGAACGCTGGCATCGGTTTGTCGACCGTCTTTTGCTGGGCGGTGGCGCGTTGTTGATCCTCGCCGGGATCATCTTCTTCTTTGCATTCAACTGGACCGGATTGCACCGATTCCAGAAGATGGCGCTGGTTTCGCTGCCGTTGATCGTGGCCGCTTCGCGTGCGGTGCTGGTCGGTGTCGATCGCGCCGAAGGCAAGGCCTGGCTCGCGTCCGGGGTGGTGTTGGCCGGTGTGTTGCTGGCGGTGATCGGCCAGATTTACCAGACCGGTGCCGATAGTGAACTGTTGTTTGCCGGCTGGGCCGTGCTGACGCTGCCCTGGGTGGTGGCCGGGCGTGCGCCGTGGCTCTGGCTGTTCTGGCTGGTGCTGGTGAATACGGCGCTGACGGTGTTTCTGGTCGGGCGGCTCGACGTCTGGGTGTTTTTCTTCTTCAACGATGCAATGTTCTGGGCGCCACTGCTCGTCAATGCGCTGGCGCTCGCGCTGTGGGAAGCGTTGTGGCCGCGCATTGTCTGGATGCGTGCGGCTTACGCGCCGCGCCTGATCGCTGCTTTTTCCGCCGTCGCGGGAACGACGCTTGGAGTGAGTTGGTGGTTTCTCGGTAGCGGGACGCACTGGAATGCGATGCCGTATGTGCCGCTGGTTTATGTGCCCTGGCTGGCGGCGACGTTCTGGTTTTACAGTCAGCATCGGCGCGACATTGTGCCTTTGGTGTTCGGGGCGCTGTCGGCGATTGTGGTGCTTACGGCCGGGTTGATCGACGGGTTGTCCGATCAGTTCTGGCGGGACGGAATGGCCGCGTTTTTTATGCTGGGCATTTCGGTTGCCGCGATGACGGCTGTTGCGGCGGTGTGGCTGCGGCGGGTCTTGCGCCACTGGTCCGAGGCCGGGATGGTGGGCGTCGGGGAGAAACATCATGCTTGAGCGTGTTCTGGAGCAGCTGCGGGCGGAAGGGTATCTGCAAGGCGATACCGGCGATGTGTTTGCCGAGGCAGACGCTGGGCACGACCTTTCTCCGTGGGTGTTGGCGTTGCAAATGGCCGGCGGCTGGCTGTCGGCTTTGTTTCTGCTGCTGTTCCTTGGTGTTGGCGCAGCCCCGTTGATCGATTCGGCGGAGGCGTGGTTCGTCGTCGGCGTGCTGATTATCGGCGCGACCGGGGCGCTGATGGGCCGTAAAGAGGTGATGGCGGGAAGCCCGGTGTGGCGCCAGTTTCTGTTGGTTGCCAGTCTGGCGGGGCATGGCGCATTGCTGGTCGGCACCATGGAAACTTCTTCCCATGAGCGCGGTATTGCCTTGGCGATGGTGGCTCTGTTCGAGAGTTTCATGTTGCTGTGGGTGAGGTGGATGCCGCACCGCATCGTGTCGGCGCTGATGTTCGGCGGCTGTCTGTTGGTGTCCTTCAACAAGCTGCTTGCACCCGAATTTGCGGCGTTCTGGCCGCCGCTTTACTGGGCGGCCGTAAGTGCTTTGTGGTTGTCGGAATCGCGCTGGCAGGCAAGTTTCCAGAGTGAAGCGCTTTACGCACTGGCAACCGGCCTGATGCTGGTTGTATTGGGTGGATCGCTCGGCCTTTTCCTGGATTTCAGCATGCCCCTGCGCGGGATCGGTGCTTATGGCGGTGTTTATCCGCTTGCAGCGGTATGCGCGGTCAACGTGATTTCCCTGGCCGTACCGGCGCGGCCGGCTTTGACGGCGTGGAACCATGTTCTCGCCGCCGTGCTGATGCTGGCCGTGATCGGGCTGACGTGGCGGGCGCCGGCCATCGGCATGGGGATGCTCGTGCTGCTGTTCGGATTTGCGCGCGGGCATCGCTGGTTGCTGGCATTGGGTGGTGTCGTGCTGGTTTGGGGCGTCGGGCGGTTTTACTACGACCTGCAATTGACGCTTCTCGACAAGTCCGGCCTCATGGTTCTCGGCGGTGTTTTGCTGTTGTCGGTACGGTGGCTTGTCGGCTTGAAAGGAGATCAGAAATGAAGCGGTCGATACTGATCTGGCTGGGGCTGGCGATTGTCTTGGGCGGCGCCGGCTGGGGCGTCTGGTCGAATGAGCGAATCCTGGCCGAAGGGCGTACCGTCTTGCTTGAACTCGCGCCGGTCGATCCCCGTTCGCTGATGCAAGGCGATTACATGGCGCTCAACTATGCACTGAATAACGAAATCGGCTCGCATTGGTCGCGTGCGGATGGTTATGCCGTGTTGCGACTCGACGCGAACGGCGTGGCTTCGCTGGTTCGCACCGAGCCCGGTTTGCCGGCGGCGGATTCGGCGCCGGCCGACGATGAAATGGCGATTCGTTACCGTGTTCGCAACCATCAGGTGCGAATCGCGACCAACGCCTTCTTCTTTCAGGAGGGGGGTGAGCCGCGTTACCGGCTGGCACGCTACGGCGAGTTTCGCGTCGGACCGGACGGCGAGCCACGCTTGGTGGCCTTGCGGGACGCCGACCTGAAGCGCCTGGGCGAAAACCGGTTTTAATCCAGGGCTTGCGTTCCGATGGTTGGCTGTATAAAAATACAGCCATTTCGTCAATCGATTCAGCGCGCGCCATGATCAAACTCACGCCCCGGCAGCAGGAAATCCTCGATTTCATCAAGACTTCCCTTGAGGTGTTGGGGGCGCCACCCACCCGGGCCGAGATTGCCAATGCGTTCGGTTTTGCCTCGCACAACGCGGCGGAGGAGCACCTCAAGGCGCTCGCCAAAAAGGGCATCATCGTGCTGGAGCCCGGTTCGGCGCGCGGCATCCGGCTTGTCGAGCAACTCGGCTTGCCGTTGATCGGCAGCGTCGCGGCTGGAAGCCCGATTCTAGCGGTGGAGAATGTGCAGGGACGTTACGCGGTTGATGCCAGTCTGTTCAAGCCGCGGGCCGACTTCCTGCTGCGCGTGCGCGGCTTGTCGATGATCAATGCCGGCATTCTGGAGGGCGATTTGCTGGCCGTGCATCGTTGCGGCGAAGCGCGCAATGGTCAGATTGTCGTGGCGCGACTCGACGATGATGTGACGGTCAAGCGCTTCCAGCAGAAAGGCAGCGTTGTCGAACTGATCGCCGAGAACCCGGATTTCGAACCAATCGTCGTTGACACCAGCGAGCAGCCGCTGGTGATCGAAGGCATCGCCGTTGGTCTCATTCGTGGCGAGGCGATGTGAGGACTGGCGAAGGGTGCGGCCGGGCGTAGGGCTGTGGTTTCAGGAACAGGAGTTTGCAAGAGGGATCGGCTTTTCGCCGGTCCCTATTCTTTCCCGTACTTTTGAAGCAGGGCGGTGGTTTGCGGATGCTTGTTCTGCTTCGCGTAGAACAGTGGCGTCTTGTCGTTGGCGTCCTTGGCTTGCGGATCCGCGCCACGATCGATAAGCAGCTTGGAGAGTTTCGGCTGACCGGTCGACGCCGCGAGATGGAGCGCTGTTTGACCGGAATCCGTCTTGGCTTGAATGTCTGCCTTGTGGTTGAGCAACAGCCGGACATGCTGACGACCGCTCGAAATCGTGGCGATGTGCAGTGGAGTCATGCCAACGCCGTCGCGTGCCTCAATGTCGGCTCCTGCGGCAATCAGCATTTCCGTGGATTTGGCGCGGCCGTAGAAAGCTGCCATGTGAAGGGGGGTCCGACCCAGCGCGTCCTTGGTCTGCACATCGGCCCCTTCATCCAGCAGTTTCCGAACCTGTTTCAGGTTGTCTTCGATGACGGCCTTGGAAAGCGCGGGCTCGGCGATGGGGAAAACATCACCGTTGACCACCACCGGCTCGTTCGCGTCGTCTTTCGGACTGCAGGCGGAAAACACCGTCGCCGCCGCGCAAACTGCCAACGTGCTCAGCAATTTAGAGAGGGACGCCCGCGAACGTTGCGGCCGAATTTCCTTGGGGGCGAAAACGGTCATCATGATCTGGCCATCAAGTCAGCGCGATTTCAGTTCCCGCAACACTGCTTGAATTTCTTTCCGCTGCCGCAAGGGCACGGATCGTTGCGTCCAACCTTCGGCGTTTCGCGCTGAATGGTGCCGACGCCACGCTTGGCCAGCCAGAAACGGTAAATGTCGGTCACGGCCTGCGGCAGCGTTTCCTCGCATTCGTTTTCCATCTCGGCACGCTCTTCGCCTTCCGGCCACTCTTCGCCGTGTTCCGTGGCGGCAGTTTCGGCCTCGCCGGTAAGGACCATCATCGGGAACAGCCGTTCGTCGAGGTAGGCCATTTCGTCTTCGGCGTCTTCCGAATTTCCGTTCTCCAACGCTTCGAACCAGTCTTCTTCGGCCTGATCGACGGCGCTCAGATACGCTTGGCACCACGGCTCGTAATCGCTCGGGCTGTCTTCGCTTTCGTTCTTGGGATAGAGAAGCAGGACGGGGGGCTCGCCGGCGGCCATTTCGGCTTCGAGCGCGGTGGCGAACTGGTTGATGATTTCTGCCGCTTCTCTTCCTGCATCGCTGTCGAGGGCTTCTTCGCTGCCGAGAATGTCGATCAGGCGGTCATCTTCCGGGATCGGTTGCGGACCGGACAGTGCCGCGCACAGGTAGCCCTGGATTTCGTCAAGGCGCATGGCTTCGTCGAGCGCCGGTTCGTCGAGAAGGTTTTCGAGGCGGTCAAGGAGCGCGTCGTCGAGTTGGGCTTGCGGTTCGGTGGAGTTGCTCATGTTAATCAGCCTCGGGTGTTGGATTGGGTATCGAATTGCGCGAGTTCGACGCGCGGTTGCAGCGTCCAGCCCGCGGCGCGATGCTCGGCGACGACGTTGGTGAAGATGCCGCCGCGCACGAAGAATTTGGCGGTCAGGCGCATGAAGCGCGGTTGCGTGGCCTTGACCAGATC
Organism: Propionivibrio limicola; assembly: GCF_009469695.1. Lineage (GTDB taxonomy): Bacteria > Pseudomonadota > Gammaproteobacteria > Burkholderiales > Rhodocyclaceae > Propionivibrio > Propionivibrio limicola. The sequence goes on along the minus strand of NZ_SSSR01000001.1, from coordinate 54,647 downwards.
GTCGAGGATGCGGTTGGTGACGTCCTCATGGAAGCAGCCTTCCTCGCGGAACGACCAGACATAGAGCTTGAGACTCTTCAGTTCGACGCAGGTCTGTTCCGGAATGTAATCGAGGATCAGCGTGGCGAAATCCGGTTGCCCGGTTTTCGGGCACAGGCAGGTGAATTCCGGAATTTCCATATGTATGTGGAAATCGCGATGTGGAGCCGGGTTCGGGAAGGTTTCAAGCGTCTTGGAAGGTTGGGTCGACATAATTGAGTGGGAAAAGGATTGGAATCCGTGAGTGTTCAAGATTCGTAAAGGCAGAAAAGCAAAATGATATTATAGGCGCCCAAACGTGCCAGTGCCCTGTCATACATGAATGAAGCACTGGTACAGTGATTACGGAACCTTAGTCGCGCAGCCTACAGGGCTGCGTTCTATTTCATGCGCCTGACCAAACTCAAACTCGCCGGATTCAAGTCGTTTGTCGATCCGACGACAATTGCCCTGCCGGGGCAATTGGTCGGCGTTGTCGGGCCGAACGGCTGCGGCAAATCGAACGTCATGGATGCCGTGCGCTGGGTGCTCGGCGAATCAAAGGCGTCCGAGCTGCGCGGCGAGTCGATGCAGGACGTGATTTTCAACGGGTCCGGTTCGCGCAAGCCGGTGTCGCGTGCTTCGGTCGAGCTGGTGTTCGACAACTCGCTCGGGCGCATCGCCGGCCAGTGGTCGCAATACACCGAGCTGTCGGTCAAGCGACTGCTGACGCGTAACGGCCAGTCCGAGTACTACATCAACAACCTGCACGTCCGGCGCAAGGATATTACCGACCTCTTTCTTGGCACCGGCCTCGGACCGCGCGCCTACGCCATCATCGGGCAAGGCACCATTTCCCGCATCATCGAGGCGCGGCCGGAGGAGTTGCGCGTCTTTCTCGAAGAAGCCGCCGGCGTCACCAAATACAAGGAGCGGCGCAAGGAGACGGAAGGGCGTCTGGCCGACACGCGCGAGAACCTGACCCGCGTTGAGGATATTCGTACCGAACTCGGCACCCAGATGGAGCGCCTCGAAAGTCAGGCCGCTGTGGCGCGTCAGTACCGCGAATACCACGACGAACTGACCCGCAAGCAGCAGTTGCTTTGGCTGTTGCGGCGCAACGAGGCGCAGGCTGAACGCGACCGGCTGGCGGGAGAGGTCGCGCGCGCCATCAATGAGCTCGAAGCGCAGACAGCCGCCTTGCGCGAAACCGAAGCCCGGCTCGAGGAAACCCGCGAGAGCCATTTCTCGGCGAGCGACGGACTGCACAACGCGCAAAGCCAGTTGTTCACCGCCAATGCCGAGGTGGCGCGCCTTGAGGCCGAAATCCGCCATCGCCGCGAATCGCAGCGCGAATATGAAACGCGACTCACGCAGTTGCAGGACGATCAGATCCATTGGCAGGCGCAGCTCGAAAAATTCGAGAGCGATCTTGAGCGCTGGCAGGAGCTTTCCTTGCTTGCCGACGACCGCGTCGAGCAGGGCGAGATGCGTCTGGCCGCGCAGCAGGAGCGTTTGCCGATGGCCGAGGAAGCGCATGCCGAGGCGCAGGAAGCGGTTGAGCGGCAACGCGGCGTATTGGCGCAGGCCGATCAGCGGCTGCAGGTTGAACTGACCAATCGCGGTCATGCGCAACGCTCGCTGCAAATCATCGCCGGACGGCGCGAACGTCTGGTGCAGGAGCGGGAAGCCCTGCCGGTGCCGGATACGGCCGAATTCGACGGCAAGCAGGAGGAACTGGCCGAGTTGCGCGAGCGCATTGTGCTTGCCCAGGAGGAATTGGCGGACAAGCAGGCTCAGTTGCCGCAACTCGAACAGCAGCGGCGCGACGTCCTGACGCAACTTCAACAGGCGCAAAAGGAACGCGCCGAGGCGAATGCGCGACGTGTCGCGCTCGAACAATTGCAGAAACGCACACAGGGCGACGGCAAGCTGACTGAGTGGCTGCGTCGCTACCATCTGGATGGTTCTTTCCCCCTCTGGAAATCGCTGCATGTCGACGCGGGCTGGGAAGATGCCGTCGAAGCCGTGTTGCGCGAGCGGATCAATGCGCTGCGGGCCGATCACATCGATCCCGCGTGGGGCAATGATCGTCCGGCCGGCAAGCTGACGCTTCTGCTGCCGGGTGAGGGGCGCTCGTCCGAAGCGGGGGAAGGGCGGCTGGCCGCCCGCGTCCGTTGCGATGATCCGGCGCTTGCTTCGATCCTGCACGACTGGCTGGCTGAGGTGCATACAGCTCCCGATTTGCCGACCGCGCTGGCGCTTCGCGAAACGCTCGCCGGTTCCGCCTGTTGCGTAACGCCGAGTGGCGACATCGTCTGCCACCAGAGCGTGACCCTGTTCGCGCCCGATACGGCGCAGCACGGTTTGCTCGAACGGCAGCGCGAGATCGAGGAACTCGGCGCAGCGATTGACGCACTCGATGAACGCTTCGAACTGACGCAAGCGCGGCTGGGCGAGGTCGAAGCGGCGATGGAAGAGGCTCAATTCGCGCAGAAAGAGGCGCGCCGCCGCCTCGACGAACTGCAGGAACGGGCGCACGCCATCCAGGTCGAGACGCTCAAGCTTTCGCAGGCGCTTGATCGCTTCCGCGAGCGGCAGGCGCAGATCGACGCCACGCTTGAAGAAATGGCGGCGGAAGAAGAAAGCGAAAACGAACGCCTGTTCGTGGCCGAAGAGGCGATCGAGGAACAGCGCGAAGAGATTCGCGTTCAGCAGCAGGCCGTCAGTGCGGCGATGGCACGTTTCGAACAGATTGAGCGAACCTTGCGCGACGAGCGCGAGCGCGTATCGGCCGTCGAGCGCGACTTGCGCGAGGCGCAATTCTCGCAGCGCGAGTGCCGTTCCAAAATCGCCGAGATTGCCAACAACTTGGCGCTGGCACGCAAACAGATCGGCCGCGTTGAGGAAGAGCTGGCGCGCTGCGAGGAAAATGCCGTCGCCCTGCAGGCCGACGACCTCGAACCGAAATTGCAGGAGGCGCTCGATCACCGTGTGGCGCGCGAACAGGCGCTGGCGGCGGCGCGGGATGCGCTCGAAGCGGCGACGAGCGGACTGCGCGGCCTGGAAGAGCAGCGCATGAAGATCGAGCAAAGTCTCGAACCCTTGCGCCAGCGGATCAGCGAACTCAAGCTCAAGGAGCAGGCCGCTGGTCTCAGTTGCGAACAGCTTGCCGCCCAGTTGCAGGAGGCGCAGGCCGACGAGCAGAGCCTGGCCGCCGAACTCGCCGGAAACATGGCGGGCGTCCGGCCGGGTGCGTTGCAGAGTTCGATTTCCTCGCTGCAACGATCGATCGAAGCGTTGGGCGCTGTTAATCTTGCGGCGCTCGAAGAGTTGGAGACCGCGCGCGAGCGCAAAGGCTTCCTCGATGCGCAGTTGGAGGATCTGACGCAGGCGATGGAAACGCTGGAAAATGCGATCCGTCGTATCGACCGCGAAACGCGCGACCTGCTGCAGTCGACCTACGACACGGTCAACCGCAACTTCGGCCAGCTTTTTCCGACGCTCTTCGGCGGCGGTGAGGCGAAGCTGATCATGACCGGCGAGGAAATCCTCGACGCCGGCGTGCAGGTGATGGCGCAGCCGCCGGGCAAGAAAAACTCGACGATTCACCTGCTGTCCGGCGGCGAGAAGGCGCTGACGGCGATTGCCCTCGTGTTTTCGATGTTCCAGCTCAATCCGGCGCCGTTCTGCCTGCTTGACGAGGTCGACGCGCCGCTGGACGATACGAATACCGAACGTTTTTGCGCGATGGTTCGACGCATGTCGACCAACACGCAGTTTCTTTTTATCAGCCACAACAAGATCGCCATGGAGATGGCCGAGCAGTTGGTTGGCGTTACCATGCAGGAATCCGGCGTATCGCGCATCGTGGAAGTCGATATGGAAGAAGCGTTGCGCATGCGCGAACAGATTGTTTAGGAACGACTATGACCGAATTGCAGATGGGGTTGATTGGTTTTGGGGGCGTGGTTGTCGTGGGCGTGTTCGCCTTCAACAAATGGCAGGAATACCGTCACCGCAAACTTGTCGAGCAGGTGCTCAGGAAGTCGCATCCGGATGTGCTGTTCGACGGCGAGGCCGGCGCGATACCGAAGGAGCCCGCTGTTGCCGACTGTGCCGAGCCGGCACAGGAAGCCCCGGCCAGCGGGGAACAAGCCGGCGCAGAAATGAGCTATCCGGAGAGCCGGATCGAACCCTTCGTTGACGCACCGGTGGGAAGCGAGCGTATCGAACCCGTTTTGCAGATCGAGCCTGTGCAAGAGACCGTAGCGACGCAGGTGCCCGAACCGGTCGTCAATCCGGCGGTTTCGTCAGCGGAAGAAATTTTGCCCGAACGGCAGCCAGCCAGTTTGCCTGACGTGACGGGCACGACGGATCAGCTTCTGTGCGAGCAGGTCGATTACATCGCAACACTTGAAGCGGCCGATCCTGTGCCGGTCGCGCAGGTTCTCGAAATCCAGCGTCAGGTGCGGGCCCGGGTCAGCAAACCGGTGAACTGGGTCGGCTATAACGAAGCAGCATCCGAGTGGGAGCCGGTTGTTGCCGGCGGCACCGGCGCCTATCGGCAGTTGCGCGCCGGCTTGCAGTTGGTTGATCGGCAGGGGGCGGTAAGCGAGGCGGATCTGGCGCGGTTCCAGAGCACCATGCAGGATTTGGCCGTCAGTCTGATGGCGATGGTCGATCTTCCTTCACGTCAGCCGGCTCAGGCGGCAGCGGCCAAGCTCGACGAATTCTGCGCCGGCGTCGATATCCAGATTGGCATCAACGTGATCAGCCAGGGCCAGCCGTTCTCGGGAACCAAACTGCGCGCGCTGGCCGAGGCGGCGGGAATGGTCATCGACGCTCAGGGGCGGTTCGTTCGCTGCGATGACGAAGGCAACGTGCTCTATGTGTTGATGAATCAGGACCCAGCTGGTTTCAAGCCGGAAACGATACGGTTGTTGCTGACGCCAGCCGTCACCTTCCTGCTTGATGTGCCGCGTGTCGCGCATGGCGAGCGCGTTTTCAACCAGATGGTCGAGCAGGCTCGCCGTTTCGCCGAAGTGTTGCGCGGGACGCTGGTCGATGACAACCGTCGGCCCTTGTCGGAAGGTTCGCTTGAACCGATCCGTCGGCAGATTGCCCAGTATCAGTCGTTGATGGCCGCGCAAAATCTTCCGGCGGGCAGTCCGGTGGCCTTGCGTCTGTTTTCTTGATCAGGTTCCCGAAAGCCGATTGACGCATGAGCATGAGTGAGCGTGCCCGTCAGCTGCGGGCCGAGATCGCGGAGCACGATCATCGCTACTACGTTCTGGATGATCCGCTGATTCCGGACGCGGAATATGACCGGCTGTTCCGCGAGTTGCAGACCATCGAAGCCGCGCATCCGGAACTGGTGACGCCCGATTCGCCGACCCGGCGGGTGGGAGGCAAGGCGCTTGATACGTTTGCTCCGGTTCGTCATGCCGTGCCGATGCTGTCGATCCGCACCGAAACCGATACCGAGGTGAGCGGTGCGTTTGCCTTCGACAGCCGTGTGCGTAGTCAGCTCAAGCTGGGTGAGAGCGATCCCGCTGTCGAATACGCGGCGGAACTCAAATTCGACGGTCTGGCGATCAACTTGCGCTACGAAGACGGCGTTCTTGTTCGGGCCGCTACACGCGGTGATGGCGAGACCGGCGAGGAGGTGACGGAAAATGTGCGCACCGTTCGCGATGTTCCTCTGCGTCTGGTGACAGATGCTCCGCCGCCGGTGCTCGAAGTGCGCGGCGAGATCTACATGAAGCGCGCCGATTTTGAGCGCTTCAACGCGCGTGCCCTGGCGGCCGGCAAAAAAACACTGGTCAATCCGCGCAACGCCGCCGCCGGCAGCATCCGCCAGCTCGATTCACGCATTGCGGCCAATCGGCCGCTTTCCTTTTTTGCTTACGGTCTGGGCGAAGTGCAAGGCTGGGTGCTGCCGCCGACGCACAGCGCCATTCTTGATGCGCTGATGGCCTTCGGCTTGCCGGTTTGCCGTGAGCGTGCCGTCGTGCAGGGGCCGCAGGCGCTGGCCGATTTTCACGCCAGAATCGGCGGCGAACGGAGTCGCTTGCCGTTCGATATCGATGGTGTCGTGTACAAAGTCAATTCACTGGCTTTGCAGCAGGTGCTGGGCTTTGTTTCCCGCGAGCCGCGCTGGGCGGTGGCGCATAAATATCCGGCTGAAGAGGCGATGACCGAAGTGCTCGGCATCGACATTCAGGTCGGGCGGACCGGGGCGCTGACGCCGGTGGCGCGGCTGGCGCCGGTGTTTGTCGGTGGCGTGACCGTGACCAACGCGACGCTGCACAATGAGGATGAAGTTCGGCGCAAGGATGTGCGCGTCGGGGATACCGTCGTCGTTCGGCGGGCCGGCGATGTGATTCCCGAAGTGGTGCGCATTCTTCCCGAAAAACGGCCGATTCTGGCGCCCGAATTCGTCATGCCCAAGATTTGCCCAGTGTGCGGATCGCATGTCACACGTTCGGCGGATGAGGCGATTGCTCGTTGTAGTGGCGGCCTGTATTGCCCGGCCCAACGCAAGCAAGCGCTGATTCATTTTGCCTCGCGTCGCGCGATGGATATCGAGGGATTGGGTGACAAACTGGTCGAGCAACTCGTCGATCATGACCTTGTGCGCACGCCAGCGGATGTTTACCGGCTTGGCATGGAAGCGCTGGTTAACCTCGAGCGCATGGCCGAAAAGTCAGCCGCTAATCTTCTGGTCGCCATTGAACGAAGCAAGAAAACGACGCTGGCGCGTTTCATCTACGCGCTCGGCATCCGCAACGTCGGAGAAGCGACGGCCAAGGATCTGGCGCGGCATTTCGGCGCGCTTGAGCGTTTGCTGGCGGCCGATCGGGAGCAACTGATGCTGGTGCCTGACATTGGTCCGGTGGTTGCCGAGTCGCTGCTACAGTTTCTCAGTGAGCCGCACAATCTCGAAGTCATCGAACAACTGCGCGCCTTGGGGGTTGTCTGGGAAGAGGGGGAAGGCGCGTCCGCCACGACGGGAAAGCTGGCCGGGAAAGTGTTTGTGCTGACGGGTACTCTCCCCGGCTTGACGCGCGATGAGGCGAAAGCACGCATCGAGGCGGCGGGCGGTAAAGTGAGCGGTTCGGTGTCGAAAAAGACCGATTATGTCGTGGCCGGCGCAGAGGCCGGATCGAAACTCGCCAAGGCGACTGAACTGGGCGTCGCGGTGATCGATGAGACGCAACTGCTCGGCCTGGTTGACGAATAAAAGAGGGAAATCATGAAAAAAGTCACAAAAGCCGTTTTCCCGGTGGCCGGTCTTGGTACCCGTTTTTTGCCGGCGACGAAGGCGAATCCGAAGGAGATGATGCCGATCGTCGATAAGCCGCTGATCCAGTATGCGGTCGAGGAAGCAGTTGCGGCGGGTATCACCGAGATGATTTTTGTGACTGGCCGGACGAAGCGGGCGATCGAGGATCATTTCGACAAGGCCTACGAACTGGAAAGTGAACTGGCGCGGCGGCAGAAAACGGAAATGCTTGATTTCGTGCATAACCTCTTGCCGAAAAACATTCATTGCATCTATATCCGGCAGCAGGAAGCGCTCGGCCTGGGGCACGCCGTGCTTTGCGCGAAGCCGGTTGTTGGCGACGAACCGTTCGCCGTGCTGCTGGCCGACGATTTGCTCGACGGCGAGCCGCCCGTCATGAAACAAATGACCGATGTGTATAACCATTACCGCTGTTCCGTGATCGGGGTGATGGATGTTCCTCCGGCCGAGACGAAGAGCTACGGCATCGTCAAATCGAATGGCCTTGCCGAGCGGATCGAGCGCATCGAGAGCATCGTCGAAAAACCAAGGCCGGAAGAGGCGCCGTCCAATCTGGCCGTCGTCGGGCGCTATGTGCTGACGCCACGCATTTTCCATCACCTGGAGCAGGTGGCGCCCGGTACCGGCGGCGAAATACAGCTGACCGATGGCATCGCGGCGCTGCTGCGCGAAGAGCAGGTACTCGCCTACCGGTATCATGGCCGGCGTTTTGATTGCGGATCGAAGCTCGGCTATCTCGAAGCAACGATCGAATTCGGTCGTCGTCATCCCGAAGTGGGGGCGGCGTTCTCGAACTATTTGAACAACCTGATTCTGGACAAGGAATAAGGGTTAAAAGGATCAACAAGAGGCAACCAACGTATGACGGATTCACAAGAGGCGAAAGACCTTCTCGCCAACGCCGATCTCATTTACTCCGCCGAGGAAGTGGCCGTGGCGGTCAGCCGTGTGGCGGGCGAGATTACGCAGAAACTCGGAGAAACCTTTCCACTACTGCTGTGCGTGATGAGCGGCGGCGTGCCTTTCGCCGGCCAGCTGATGACGCAACTGAACTTCCCGCTCGATTTCGACTACCTGCACGTGACGCGCTACGGCCAGGATACGTCGGGCGGCGCACTCTCGTGGCGGGCCGCCCCGTGGACACCGATCAAGGGGCGCACGGTGATCGTCATCGACGATATTCTTGATGAAGGCGTCACCTTGGCCGCTGTTGTGGATCGCCTGAAGCATCTGGGCGCCAAGGCCTGCTATACCGCTGTGGCGACGGATAAGCTCAACGGTAAAAACAAGCCGATCAAGGCCGATTTTGTGGCGCTGACCGTTCCGGATCGCTTCGTCTTTGGCTATGGGATGGATGTGCGCGGCGCCTGGCGCAATCTGCCGGCCATTTATGCAATGAAGGATGATTGACATGCTGGCAGTTATTGGTGGAACCGGCCTGACCCAACTGGCCAACCTCGATGTATCGCATCGCGAAGTATTGCGTACCCCGTACGGCGATCCGTCCGGTGCGGTGACGTTCGGGCAGATCGGTGGTAAGCCCGTTGTCTTTCTCGCCCGCCACGGCTACGGCCACACGATCCCGCCGCACGAAGTGAACTACCGGGCGAACATCTGGGCGCTTTCGCGCAGTGGTGCGCGGGCGATTGTCTCAGTGGCTTCGGTCGGGAGCATCCGTGCCGACCTGAAGCCCGGCGACGTGATCATCCCGCACCAGATCATCGATTACACATGGGGGCGGAAATCGACATTCCACGAGGGACGGGATTGCGCGGTGACACATGTCGACTTTACCGAGCCGTACGATGGGCTTCTGCGACAGCAATTGATTGCGGCGGCAGTACGCGTCGGCATCCCGGTCAGCGACTCGGCCGTGTATGCGGCGACGCAAGGACCTCGGCTCGAAACCGCTGCCGAAATCAACCGCCTGGAGCGTGATGGCGCCGATATTGTCGGTATGACCGGCATGCCGGAGGCGGCGCTTGCCCGCGAACTTGATGTTCCGTATGCAGCAATCAGCGTTGTGGCCAATTACGCGGCCGGTCGCTCCGACAGCCGCTACGGCATCCATTTTGATGCGATTCAGGACGTCTTGCAGGAATCGATGGGCCAAGTGCGGACGATCATTGACGCGATGGTGAGCGGCGAATAGCGGTGGCAATTCCGCCTCTTCGGTTTTCGGGACTTGTTGCCTGATCTGACGCAGGCCGAAGAAGACCGAGGAGGAGAGAGCCCCAGTCTTTTGCCAGGGCTCTTTTCCTCAATGCTCAAGCTGGTTCAGCAAGTGGGTTTCAAGCTTGACCCGGGCGGCGCTCTCTTCGAGATTGTTTCCTGTAATCAGGAAGGTGTCCTCGACCCGTTCGCCGAGCGTGGCGATCTTTGCGGTATGCAGGTCGGCGCCGTAGTCGGCGAGTGCCATGGCGACGGTATAAAGCAAGCCGGGGCGATCAGCCGCGCTGACCGAAAGAATGTAATACGTGCCTTTGTCGTCGGGCTGGATGTTGACCTGCGGCTGGATCGGGAAGTGTTTGACCTGGCGCGAGATGCGTCCGTTCGATGGAGCTTCCGGCGCGGCTTGCTTGGTGAGCCGGTCTTCCAGTTCATGCTCGATATAGCTGATCATGCTCCGGTCGCTGTCGCGCCCGCTGACGTCGAGCAGCATGAAGCTGTCGAGCGCGTAGCCGTGGCGCGTGGTGTGGATCTTCGCATCCATGATGTTGTAGCCCGCGCGGCTGAAGAATCCGACCAGACGGGCAAACAGGTAGCTTTGATCCCGGGTGTAAACCATGACCTCGATGCCGTCGCCGTGCGGATTCAGACGGGCCTTGACGACGGGTTGTTCGGCGTCGACGCGGTAGTGCAGCGCCCGCGCATGCCAAGCGATATCCTCGGGCGAGTGGCGCAGGAAATACACGGTGTCGAGCTGGCGCCAGAGGTTTTCGTGTCCGGATTCGTGAATGCCGTAGTAGCGGATGAGGCGCAGCGCTTCTTCCTGGCGTTCCTGGATGATGCCGTGCCGTACCGGCGCTTTGCCGCCGGATTGGAGCAGGCGCCGGGTCTGTCGGAACAGGTCTTCAAGCAACTGCCCTTTCCAGGAATTCCAGACTTTCGGGCTGGTGCCGCGAATGTCGGCCACGGTCAGGAGGTAAAGCGCGGTCAGATGGCGTTCGTCGCCGACGATGGCGGCAAAGGCGGCGACGACGTCCGGATCTGACGTGTCCTGCTTCTGGGCGACGGCCGACATGACAAGGTGCTGGCGAACCAGCCAGACGATGAGTTCGCTGTCTTCTTCGGCCAGACCGTGGCTGTCGCAAAATTCCTTGGCGTCGACCGCGCCAAGTTCCGAGTGGCTCCCACCGCGGCCCTTGGCGATATCGTGGAAAAGTGCGGCGATGTAGAGCACCCACGGCCGCTCGAATTCGCTGATCAGCTGGCTGCAGAACGGATATTCGTGGGCAAACTCGGTTTCAGAAAAGCGGCGCAGGTTGCGCAGTACCTGCATCGAGTGCTGGTCCACTGTGTAAACGTGGAACAGGTCATGCTGCATCTGGCCGACGATTTCACCGAAATTCGGCAGGTAGCGTCCCAGAATGTCGAACTGGTTCATGCGCCGGAGTTCGTGCAACACGCCGCGCGGCTGTTTGAAAAGTTCAATGAAGCGCGCCTTGTTGACCGGGTCGTTGCGAAAGTCGTCGTCGATCGCCGTTCTGGCGCGCCAGAGCGTCCGGATCGTGCGGGCTGTGAGGCCTTTCAGCTCTGGGTGCTGCTGCATGACGAGGAACGCTTCAAGCATGGCGCCCGGCGTTTCGTGGAACACATTTTCGTGTGTGACGTCGAGGAGCTGGTGCGCATTCTGGAAGCGCTCGTTGATCGGGATCGGCGGCTGCTTGTTCGAGGGGAAAATGGCCGCGCCCATGTTCTGCAGCAAAATCGTGTTGAGCTGCATGATCGTCTTGGCGTTCCGGTAATACTCTTGCATCAACTGCTCGCTGGCGCGCCGGGTCGGAGTGGCCTTGAATCCCATTTGCTCGGCGAGGGCGGTCTGGAAGTCGAAGAGCAAGCGGTCTTCGTGCCGTCCCGCCAGCAAGTGCAGCTGGATGCGAAGGCGTTGCAGGAATTTCTCGCGTCGCTCCAGTCCTTGTTCTTCCTGATGCGTGATGAAACCGTGCCGTTTGAGATCGCGCCAGCTGTTTCCATAGCCGGCGACTTGAGCGATCCACAGAATCGTTTGCAGGTCGCGCAATCCGCCCGGGCTTTCCTTGCAGTTGGGTTCCAGGCTGTAGGGAGACTCCTGATACTTCAGATAGCGCTCGTCTTGCTCGCTCCGCTTCGTGCGATAAAAGGTTTGCGGATCGAGGCGAAGCCTGAATTCGGAGTAGAAACGGGTAAAAAGCCCATAGTCGCCGACGAGAAGCCGCGCTTCGACGAGCGCCGTCTGGACGGTGAGGTCGGCCGCGGCTTCGGCCAAGCATTCGTCCAGTGTGCGGACACTATGGCCGATGTCGAGGCCGATATCCCAGAACAGTCCGACCAGTTGCTCAAGTTGGGTGGCGAGGGTTGCGTCCGGCGTTTCGGGTAGCAGGATCAAGAGGTCGATGTCCGAGGCCGGCCATAATTCGCCCCGCCCGTAGCCCCCGACAGCCACCAAGGCCAAGTCCTCGGGGAATTTGAGCTCTTTCCATAAATCCCGCAGGACGCCGTCGATCAGATGGCTACGCTCGTAGAGGAGACGCGATGCGTCCGGTTCGGCCAGGTAGCGTTCGCGAAGCGCTGTCTGGCCGGTCTGCAGTCGTGAGCGGTAACGGGAAAGAAGATCGATGCGTTCGGCGGTGTCGAGTATCATGCGGGCGTTTTGATCCAATCAGGGGCGGGGCGTGTGCCAGCGGACAGGGTGAGAATTTCGAACCCGGTTTCGGTGACAAGCACAGTATGCTCCCACTGGGCTGACAGGCTGTGATCCTTTGTGACGACTGTCCAGCCGTCGGCGAGTTGGCGGATCGCCGCCTTGCCGGCATTGATCATTGGCTCAATCGTGAAAATCATATTCGTTTTGAGTTCGACGCCGGTCCCGGGTTTGCCGAAATGCACCACCTGCGGGTCTTCGTGAAAGCGAGCGCCGATTCCGTGTCCGCAAAACTCGCGTACGACCGAGTAACCGGCTTTTTCGGCATATAGCTGGATGGCGTGCCCAATATCGCCAAGGCGGGCGCCGGGTCTGACCTGGGCGATGCCGAGCCACATGCACTCAAAAGTGATTTCGCACAAACGCTTGGCCTGGATAGACACCTCGCCTACCTGGAACATGCGGCTGGTGTCGCCGTGATAACCATCCTTGATGATCGTGATGTCGATGTTGGCGATGTCCCCGTTCTTGAGTTGCTTGTCACCCGGTATGCCGTGGCAGATCTGGTGGTTGACCGAGATGCAGGTTGCTTTCGGATAGGGGTTGTAGCCCGACGGCGCGTAGTTCAGGGGGGCGGGAATGCTGTCCTGTTCCTTGACCATGTAATCATGGCAAAGACGGTCCAGTTCACCGGTCGTGACGCCAGGCTTGACGAACGGTGTTATGTAATCGAGAACCTCGGCAGCGAGACGTCCCGCAATCCGCATTTTTTCGATTTCTTCTGGAGTTTTGAGAGTAATGCGGCTCATGTTTTTCGATGGTCTCGGGTAGATATTCAAGAGTCGAAGGATAAATTAAGAGCGTGCGTGAGGCAATTTCGCCCCTTGCAAGAGGGTCTTCGTCACGTCATGTGCCAGTTGGGGATGTCAAGGCGTTGTTGAAGTCAGATCGACGCAGATACTTCAATCTGGAGTTTTTGTCGGCAGGGTGATAGAATTTTTCGGCTTTGCTGGGTGACCGGCAGGGTAACAAGGCGTCCGATGTGGGCGCGATGTTGACCAAATCGAAGTAATGTTTTTGGTTGCTTAATACGCACATTCGCCCGTTCAAGGGTGTCTGTCACGGTAAGTGTGACAGGCGTAGGTGGGTGAATGGTGGCTTAACCCTGATATTGAGAAAGAGATAAGTATGTCTACAACTATGCGTCAGATGCTTGAGGCCGGTGTCCATTTTGGCCACCAGACCCGTTTCTGGAATCCCAAGATGGCACCGTATATTTTCGGTGCCCGCAGCAAGATTCATATTGTCAATCTGGAAAAAACGCTCGCGAAGTACAATGAAGCGATGGCTTTTGTTCGCAAGCTGTCCGCCAACAAGGGAAATATTCTCTTTGTCGGAACCAAGCGCCAGTCGCGCGAGATCATCGCCGAGGAAGCTGCGCGTGCAAATTCACCCTACGTCGATCAGCGTTGGCTCGGCGGTATGTTGACCAACTTCAAGACCGTCAAGCAGTCGATCAAGCGCCTGAAGGATATGGAAGTCATGGTCGAGGAAGGCTCGCTTGAGAAGCTCGGCAAGAAAGAAGCGCTGATGGCTCAGCGTGAACTCGTCAAGCTGCAGAAGTCGATCGGCGGTATCAAGGAAATGAACACTCTGCCTGATGCGCTGTTTGTTATCGATGTTGGCTACCATAAAATTGCCATTACCGAGGCTAACAAGCTGGGTATTCCGGTTATTGCCGTTGTCGATACCAACCACTCGCCTGAAGGTGTTGATTACGTCATTCCGGGTAACGATGACTCGTCCAGCGCGATTCGTCTCTACGCTCGTGGCGTGGCCGACTCGGTTCTCGAAGGTCGCAGCCAGTTCGTCGAGGAAATTGTTGCGGCGACGTCTGGCGACGAATTCGTAGAAGAAGGCGAAGAATAATTACGTAGCGGGCCTTTTGCCCGTCATTGGTCGTTGCAGAGGGCTGTAGCTCTCTGGCGGCTGATGTTTGTAGAGAGTAAGTAATAAGTGCGGCCGGATTCCCGGCCGCAACCTTAAGTGGAGAGAAAAAATGGCTGCAATTACCGCGAGCATGGTGGCTGAGCTGCGTGCTAAGACTGATGCACCGATGATGGAATGCAAGAAGGCGCTGACCGAAGCTGATGGCGATCTTGCCAAGGCTGAAGAGATTCTGCGTGTGAAGCTGGGTAATAAGGCGACCAAGGCTGCGTCTCGTGTTGCTGCTGAGGGTATTGTCGGTGTGAGCATTTCCGCTGACGGCAAGCTTGGTTCGATCATTGAAGTTAACTGCGAAACCGACTTCGTGGCGAAGAACGACGATTTTCTGGCGCTCGTCAATGGCTGTGCCGAACTCGTCGCTTCGAAGAATCCGGAAAGTGTTGAAGCCCTCTCGGCACTGCCGATGGGTGAGGGTTCTGTTGAATCGACCCGTGCGGCGCTTGTTGGCAAGATCGGCGAAAACATGACGATCCGTCGTTTCGTCCGCGTTGAAGCCAAGGGCAAGCTGGTTTCCTATATCCACGGTGGCGCCAAGATCGGCGTTCTGCTGGATATCGTCGGTGGTGACGAACAACTCGGCAAAGACTTGGCTATGCACATTGCTGCGTCGAAGCCCAAAGCGCTGGATGCCGCCGGCGTGTCGCAGGAGTTGTTGGATACCGAACGTCGGATCGCTATCGAGAAGGCGCGTGCTGACAACAAGCCGGAAGCCATGCTTGAGAAGATCGCCGAAGGCACTGTTCAGAAATATCTGAAGGAAGTGACGCTGCTGGCGCAAGTGTTCGTCAAGGCCGAAGATGGTAAGCAGACCATCGAGCAGTTGCTTAAGGCCAAGGGGGCCTCCGTCGCCGGCTTTACGTTGTATTTGGTTGGTGAAGGTCTGGAAAAGAAAGTAACCGATTTCGCCGCTGAAGTTGCTGCCCAGGCTGCTGCTGCCGCTCAAAAGTAATTTTGACAAAGGTATTTTCTGCCATGAGTGAGACTCGTACCCCCAAGTTCAAGCGCATCCTGCTAAAGCTGTCCGGCGAAGCCCTGATGGGGTCGGATGCGTATGGAATCAACCGCCAGACTATTTCCGAAATTGTTGGTGAGGTTAAAAGCGTTGTTGATATGGGGGTGCAGGTCGGCGTCGTCATCGGCGGGGGCAACATCTTTCGCGGTGTTGCTCCGGCAGCCAATGGCATGGATCGGGCGCAGGCAGACTACATGGGAATGCTGGCGACCGTTATGAACGGTCTCGCACTCCAGGATGCGATGCGGGTTTCGGGTATGGTGGCCCGCGTCCAGTCCGCGCTCAATATTGAACAGGTGGTTGAGCCCTACATTCGTGGGCGGGCAATCCGCTATCTGGAGCAGGGGCGCACGGTTATTTTTGCTGGCGGCACCGGCAATCCGTTTTTTACGACCGATACGGCCGCCGCGCTTCGTGGTGCCGAGATTGGCGCGGAAATTGTCCTCAAGGCAACCAAGGTGGACGGCATTTATACCGCTGATCCTAAAAAGGATCCGGCCGCAACCCGTTTCGACACGATTACTTTCGATGAGGCCATTTCCCGGAATCTGGCGGTCATGGATGCCACTGCGTTCGCCCTATGCCGGGACCAGAAACTGCCTATCAACGTCTTTTCGATTTTCAAACAGGGCGCGCTCAAGCGCGTAGTACTTGGCGAGAACGAAGGCACGTTGGTCTATTGCTGAGGAGAATGAAATGTCGGTTGCTGATGTGAAAAGCACTGCAGAACACAAGATGCAAAAATCGCTTGAGGCGCTCAAGCTCGATTTGGCAAAGATTCGTACGGGACGTGCCCATGTGGGGTTGCTCGATCATGTGCAGGTCGATTACTACGGTTCGTTGGTCCCGGTAAATACCGTTGCCAACATTACCTTGCTTGATCCACGGACGTTGGGGGTTCAGCCCTGGGAAAAGGGGATGGCCTCCAAAGTGGAGAAGGCTATTCGTGATTCTGATCTCGGCCTGAATCCTGCCTCGCAGGGTGATTTGATCAGGGTTCCGATGCCGGCGTTGACGGAGGAGCGGCGCCGTGACCTGATCAAGGTTGTCAAGCATGAGTGTGAAAATACACGCGTCGCTATTCGCAACCTGCGACGCGACGCGAATGCGACGCTCAAGGATTTGGTTAAAAACAAGGAATGTTCCGAAGACGATGAGCGTCGCGCTCAGGACGACATCCAGAAGCTCACCGACAAGCATGTTGCCGAGGTCGACAAACAGTTCGCGCAGAAAGAAACCGAACTGATGGCCATCTAAGGCCTCGTCGGGAGGCGGTAAGTGGGTATTTTCAAGAGTACGACACGCGATGTGCCTGAAGGCACGTCTGCCCCGAAGCACGTTGCCATCATCATGGATGGCAACGGGCGCTGGGCTAAAAAACGGCTCCTTCCTCGTGTCGCTGGCCATCATCGTGGCGTTGTGACGGTGCGGAACGCGGTTAAATACTGCCTGGCGCACAATATCGAATACCTGACGCTTTTTGCATTCAGTTCCGAAAACTGGCGACGTCCCGAAGAGGAAGTCCGGCTGCTGATGGAACTTTTTGTGCGCGCTTTGCGGCAAGAGGTCGCCAAACTGGATCGGAACGGTGTGTGTTTAAAAGTCGTTGGTGATCTGTCCCGTTTTGATTCCGAATTGCAGGCTTTGATTAAGGCCTCCGAACTGCAAACAGCGTCAAATACAAGGCTGACGCTTACCGTTGCTGCCAATTATGGTGGACGGTGGGATATATTGCAGGCAGTTAATCGTCTGGCACTGGAACATCCAGAAAAAGGCGGGCATTGGGATGAAGCCGATTTGACGCCGTATCTGGCAATGAGTTTTGCTCCGGAGCCGGATTTGTTTATTCGCACCGGTGGTGAAGAGCGAATCAGTAATTTCCTTCTCTGGCAACTGGCGTATTCAGAGTTCTACTTTACCAAAACCCTCTGGCCGGAGTTCGATTCGACCGCGTTTGATAGAGCAATCGCTTCCTATCAAAAGCGTGAACGGCGGTTCGGTCGGACGAGTGAACAGCTGGGCGACGGTTCTGCTGTGGCTACTTCACGTAACGAGCCCACAGACGGCGCGTCGGAAGTGAGAAACGATGCTTAAGACGCGGATCATTACCGCGGTGGTCCTGCTTGCAGCTTTTTGTTTCGCTCTCTTTCGACTGTCCTCCCTTGGCTGGACGCTGGTGGCGACGCTTGTTGCCGCGATTGCCGCCTGGGAGTGGGGCGGCTTGATGCGCCTCGGCAAGGAAGGGCGGCTGGGACTGGCCATTTTTTTCGCCGGCATATGCGGCATGTTTGTCTGGTTGGTGCCTGAAGCGCTTGGAATTGGCGTTGGTGGACGTGGAATCGATCAGGCAGCGTGGTCGCTTGGCCGCTGGTTCTACATTCCTGCCGCAATATTCTGGTTTGGAGTGGTGCCTTTGTGGATGCGTAGCCGTTGGGCTCTGTCCGGTGACCGGCTCGGGGCGGTGTGGGGTGTTCTGACCGGTGTTGTTGTGATTCTTCCGGCTTGGCTGGCGCTTGTGCAGCTCCGCATGCTGGGTGCGTGGACACTGATTGCTGTCATGGCGGTTGCTTGGGTTGCGGATGTTGCGGCCTATTTTTCCGGAAGGGCGTTCGGTCGCCACAAACTGGCCCCGACGATTAGCCCCGGCAAAACATGGGAAGGGGCGTTCGGGGGTGCGGCTGCCGTCGTTGTTTATGTTTTCTTCATTGTATTTCCGCGCCTTCCGACGGAATTCGCTGACCGTTTTCCATGGTATTTGTTTTTTGCATTTGCCGTTCTACTAACGATCATCAGTGTGATTGGCGATTTGTTTGAATCATTGCTCAAGCGGCAGGCGGGGCTCAAGGATAGTAGTTCGATATTGCCTGGCCATGGTGGCGTGCTGGACAGGATCGACAGTCTTACGTCAATGTTGCCCTTGGTCGCGCTCGTCTGGCTGGGCACCCTTTCCTGATTAAGTCTTCAAAATGCCCCTGCAAAAGCTCACCATTCTAGGTTCTACCGGCTCGATTGGTGTCAGTACGCTCGATGTGATTCGTCGGCATCGTCGGCGGTATGAAATTGTGGCTTTGTGCGCTCATGCTCAGATCGACCGTTTGTTTGAGCAATGTGTCGAGTTCAGGCCTCGCTTCGCCGTGGTCAGAGACGAGCCGTTGGCCGAGACGCTCCGGAATCGCTTGAGAGAGAGCAATTGCGGCACACAGGTCGAGTCTGGAACTGAAGCGCTGGTGCGCATGGCGGAATTGGCGGAGGTCGATACCGTGATGGCGGCCATCGTGGGGGCCGCCGGTCTGCCACCAACCCTGGCGGCGGTAATGGCCGGGAAAAGAGTGTTGCTGGCCAACAAAGAGGCGCTGGTGACCGCTGGTCCCGTTTTCATGCGAGCGGTTCGGGAGCATGGCGCGAAATTGCTTCCCATCGACAGCGAACACAATGCCATTTTTCAGTCACTGCCTCATGATTACGCCGGCAACCTGGAGGATTCGGGCATCTCCGGGCTGTTGTTGACCGCTTCAGGAGGGCCGTTCCGGAAGACGGCACTGCACGAACTCAGACACGTTACGCCGGTTGAGGCGTGTGCTCACCCGAATTGGGTCATGGGGCGGAAGATTTCAGTCGATTCGGCAACCATGATGAACAAGGGGCTGGAGATGATCGAAGCCCATTGGCTGTTCAATGTGCCGGCAGAGCGGATCAGGGTCGTTATTCATCCGCAAAGCGTCGTACATTCATTGGTTCAATATGTCGACGGGTCGGTGATTGCCGAATTGGGGAATCCCGATATGAGGACGCCAATCGCGCATGCTTTGGCGTATCCAGAGCGGATTGAAGCCGGTGTCGCGCCGCTGGATCTTTTCAAGGTGGCGAGTCTGCATTTCGAATCGCCGGATTTCGTCCGTTTTCCCTGTCTGGCACTCGCTTATCGGGCATTGGAAGAAGGTGAAAGCATGCCGGCTGTTCTCAATGCGGCTAATGAGGTCGCCGTTCAGGCGTTCCTGGACGAAGAAATTGGTTTCACGGAAATACCCTCAATAATCGCGCGCGTTATGGATCGTAGCGTGCCAAGTCAGCTGCATTCTCTTTCGGATGTAATCGCGGCCGACGCTTCGGCTCGCCAGCTGGCGAGGCATATGGTCGTCGAGCGTATTTCGGCATGAGTGCCTGGCTTCTCCATGCAGGTGCCTTTGCCCTGATGCTCGGGGTGCTCATTGTTGTTCATGAGTTGGGGCATTATTCTGCCGCGCGGCTTCTTGGCGTGAAGGTACTTCGCTTTTCGGTAGGTTTTGGGCGGGGCATTTGGTCAAGAAGGTTCGGTCGGGATGGGACCGAATGGGTCATCGGGGTATTCCCTCTTGGCGGTTACGTGAAGATGCTTGATGAGGAAGAGGCGTGCGTGTTGCCGGAAGAGTTGGCGCGTAGTTTCAACCGCCAGAGCGTTTGGCGGCGGGTCGCTATCGTTCTTGCCGGCCCCTGCGCCAACCTTCTGCTGGCGGTGCTGCTTTACTGGGGCCTCTTCTTCTATGGCGTCGAAGAGTTCAAGCCGATTCTTGCCCGGCCTGCTATACAGACTGCGGCATTTGCTGCCGGTGTCGAAAACGGCGATCGCGTGATTAAGGTTGGTGGGGTGCCGGTTCTAAGTTGGCAAGAATTTCACTGGGAACTACTTCGGCAAGCAGTGAAAGGTGATGTTGTCGAGCTGGAAACAGTGGGTCTTGCTACCGTTGTTTCCATTCGGCGGTTGCTGGATGTCTCCGCCGCCCGTGGCAACGGCCTGGAAGGCGACTTCATCGAAAGGCTTGGGCTGGCTCCGTATCGGCCAGAGGTTCCCGCTGTTGTTGGCGCCATTGGTAAGGGCAGCCCGGCCGAAGTGGCTGGATTGCTGCCGGGTGATCGTATTCTGGCGATTGGGGGGCTGGAGATTGCCGCCTGGTCGGATGCTGTCAATGTGGTGCGTAATTCTCCCGGCAAGCGGTTGAATGTCGATATCGAGAGGCAGGGGGCGCGCAGGCAATTGGTGATCGAGCCGGCGGTCGTGCCCGGTACCGGCGGCTCAATCGGGCGTATCGGTGCGGCGGTTGCAGAAGACAGCCAGGTGCGTGATTTGTTGATGGTCAAGATCAGCTATGGCGCTGTGGGTTCGGTCGCGAAAGCCATTCAGGAAACGTGGGAGAAATCGATCTTCAGCGTCGTAATGATCGGAAAAATGCTTACCGGGGAGGTTTCGTGGCGAAATATCAGCGGGCCGGTGACGATTGCCGATTATGCGGGGCAGTCGGCGAAGCTTGGTTTGACCAAATACGTGGCATTCCTGGCGTTGGTGAGTGTCAGCCTTGGGGTGCTCAATCTGCTTCCTGTCCCGGTTCTGGACGGCGGTCATTTACTGTATTATTCCGTCGAAATTGTGAGAGGCAAGCCCCTGTCCGAGCGTTCAAGGGAGATTGGCCAGAGAATTGGTCTGGCGATCCTGGCCATGTTGATGACGCTTGCTTTCTACAATGATATCAATCGTTTAATTCCCGGCTGATCATATGAAAAAGAACTTGTTGGCAGGGCTGGTGGCATCCCTTTTTGTGTCCGGCGCCTCCGCTTTTGAGCCTTTTACCGTAAAAGACATCCGTGTCGACGGCATCCAACGGACCGAAGCCGGTACGGTCTTCAGCTATCTTCCGATTAAAGTGGGCGATACGTTGACGGACGACAAGGCGGCGCAGGCCATCAAGGCTTTGTTTGCCACCGGGTTTTTCAAGGATGTCCGTATCGAGATCGAGAGCGATGTCGTTGTGGTGGCGGTTGAAGAGCGCCCGGCTATTGCTCAGATCGATTTTACCGGTCTCAAGGAATTCGATAAGGATCAAATGATCAAAGGGCTTAAAGAAGCCGGTTTTGCCGTATCACGGTCATTTGATCGCAGCATGCTTGAGAAAGCTGAACAGGAGTTGAAACGTCAGTATCTGACACGTGGTAAATACTCCGTGTCAATTACGACAACGGTCACGCCGCTTGAACGGAATCGTGTCGGAATCAATTTCAAGATCGACGAGGGCGATGCGGCAACGATCAAGCAGATCAATATCGTTGGGGCTAATTCATTCCGCGAAAAAGAATTGCTTGAGGTTTTTCAGTTGCAGACGCCCAACTGGATCAGTTGGTATACCAAAAACGACCAATACTCGAAGCAAAAGCTGTCCGCCGATTTGGAGGCCTTGCGCTCTTTCTACCTCAATCGCGGTTTTCTCGAATTCAATATTGAGTCGACCCAGGTTTCGATCAGTCCTGACAAGAAGGATATCTACATTACGGCGACGGTCTCCGAAGGGGAGCGTTATATCGTCTCGTCCATCAAACTCGCCGGGGAATTGACGTTGCCGGAAGAAGAGTTAAGGGCCGCGATGAAAATCAAGCCCGGTGACGTTTTTTCGCGTGAAAATCTGAATGAGAGTACCAAGGCAATTAGTGACAAGTTGTCATCACGCGGATATGCCTTCGCGAACGTTAATGCGGCACCGGAAATAGACAAGGAAAAAAGACGGGTTGCGTTTACCGTGTTCATCGATCCGGGGAAGCGCGTTTACGTGCGACGAATCAATGTGACCGGTAACACCAAAACACGTGATGAAGTCGTCCGTCAGGAAGTTCGTCAGATGGAAGGTGCGTGGTACGACGACGAGAGAGTTAAATTGTCGCGTCAACGTATTGACAAGACTGACTATTTTTCCGAGGTGAATGTCGAAACGCTTCCGGTGGTAGGTACAACTGATCAGGTCGATGTGAATTTCAATGTCACGGAAAAGTCGACCGGCAACATTTCACTTGGGGTCGGGTATTCTGACTCTGAAAACGTTATTCTTTCCGGCTCCATTTCGCAGGCTAATATTTTCGGCAGTGGTAAATTTGCTTCGTTGCAACTGTCCACCGGTAGTGTTAACCGGACATTGGGTATTAGTTACACAAACCCCTACTTTACGGTTGATGGGGTAAGCCAAGGGTTTGATATCTACGAAAGGAAGACAGACCCGACCTCGCTTGGTTACGTTTATAAAACTCATTCGACAGGGGGTGGGATTCGCTTCGGTTTTCCGATAAGCGAGAAGCAGACGCTTAATTTCGGTGCGGCCATTGATTACACAAAGGTTGAAATTGATCGTACAGATACGGATACGCCACTTCAGTATGTCGATTTTATCGATGAGTTCTGTGGTACGGATACCTACAAATGCGGCAATACATCTGTTCCTCTAACGGCAAGCTGGGTCAGCAATACCAAGGATAGTGCAATCAATCCCACGCGGGGTGTTTATCAAAAGGCGAGCTTTGAGGTAAGTCCACTGGGAGACCTCAATTACTATCGGGCTACGTATCAGCATCAAAGGTTCTACCCCGTAACACGTACTATGGTTCTTATGCTCAATGGTGAAGTTGGATATGCGAATGGCTTGGGCGGGCAGGAGCTACCATTTTTCAAGAACCTTTATGCCGGAGGCGTTGGCTCGGTACGTGGCTACGATACGGCAAGTTTGGGGCCGTATGAGATTGACTCTGACGGTGATGAGGTGCGATTGGGGGGTACAAAACGCTTTGTGTTTAATGCCGAGTTAACGATGCCCCTTCCTGGCTTTGGCGCTGACAAATCGATGCGGTTCGGGCCGTTCTTCGATGCCGGTCAGGTTTACTCCGATGCTGCCGACAAGAATTCCGATGTGTATGACAGCGGTCCTGTTCGCATGTCCGTGGGGCTTGCGGCCACGTGGCTTTCGCCTTTTGGGCCGCTCAAATTCAGCTTCGCGCAGCCGCTTAACGAACAGAAGAATGATAATATCCAGAAATTCCAGTTCCAGATGGGAACAACCTTCTAATCAAGGAGAAACAGCTTGAAGACGAAATTTGCTATGTTGCTGGTTGCATTGATGGCTGTGTTGCCAATGTCTTACGCGTCGGCATCGGAAACACTGAAAGTTGGATACGTAAATACGCAGCGTATTTTTCGCGATGCGCCCGCTGCTGTGAGGGCGGCCAAGAAAATCGAGGCCGAGTTCTCCAAGCGTGATCAGGATCTGCAGCGTTTGGCTAAACAGCTCCAGTCTCTTCAGGAGTCGCTCGAAAAGAATGCAGTGACGATGTCCGAGTCCGAGCGTCGTGCTAAAGAGAAGGACCTCAACGATCTCTCAAGAGAATTCCAGCGCAAGCAACGGGAATTCCGCGAGGATCTGAACCTTCGTCAGAACGAGGAAAATGCGGCAATTATTGAAAAGGCTAACAAGGCCATCAAGCAGCTTGCTGAAAGCGAAAAATATGACCTGATTTTGCAGGATGTCGTTTGGGTCAGCCCACGTCTTGATGTTACCGACAAAGTCATCAAGGCGTTGTCGGAAGGTAAGTAACAGAGTGGCAGGGGGTAATGGTTGGCGGCTCGATGAAATCGTTGGCCGCCTCGGCGGTGCGGTAAGAGGCGATGGTTCGGTAGTCGTATCCCAAGTCGGTAGCTTGGCATCGGCACTTCCGGGCCAGATTGCATTTTTTGCCAATCAGAAATTCCGCCAGCAGTTGCGACAGACAAAAGCGGCGGCTGTCATCATTTCGCCTCGTCATACCGGCGAGACGTCATTGCCGTGCATCGTGCATTCCAATCCCTATGCATACTACGCGCGCGTTGTTACGCTACTGAATCCCGTTAAATCACGGCAGGTCGGCATTCACCCCACGGCCGTCGTGCATTCTGATATCCCTGCCTCCGCAAGTATTGGTGAGAACGTTGTTGTTGGTAAGCGGGTGGCGATTGGAGAAAACGTCGTCGTTTATCCCGGAGTAGTGATTGGCGATGATGTTTCAGTCGGTTGCGGCTCTGTGATCTATCCGAACGTCGTTATTTATGATGGCTGCCAAATCGGGCAGCGAGCCATCATCCATTCGGGATCCGTTGTGGGTAGCGACGGATTCGGGTTCGCTAAAGATGGTGATTCGTGGGTCAAGATTCCGCAAATCGGTCGGGTTGTCATCGGCGATGATGTCGAGATTGGCGCGAATACGTCAATTGACCGGGGGGCTCTGGACGATACAGTGATCGGCAATGACGTTAAGTTGGATAATCAGATTCAGATTGCCCATAACGTCGTAATCGGCGATCACACGGCGATGGCCGGCTGTGTCGGGGTCGCGGGGAGCACGCGTATCGGGAGTCGTTGCACCATTGCGGGAGCGGGAATGATCATTGGGCACCTTGAGTTGGCAGACGATGTTCATGTCTCTGCCGGGACCATGGTGACTAAAAGTATCCGCAAGCCGGGGCAATACACGAGTATTTTTCCTCTTGAATCGCATGAGGATTGGTTGCAAAACGCGGTCCAGATAAAGCGGTTAGCCAAGTTGGCTGCGCGTGTGGATGAACTTGAGAAGAAACTGGAACAAATGGAGAAAGCATGTTGAACACGATGGATATCCACGAAATTTTAAAGCACCTTCCGCACCGCTATCCGTTTCTGCTTGTTGATAGGGTGCTGGATTGCGAGCCTGGAAAATCCATTCATGCCTACAAAAATGTAACTATCAATGAGCCCTTCTTTGTCGGCCACTTCCCACATCATCCGGTTATGCCGGGAGTGCTGATCATGGAGGCGTTGGCGCAGGCGGCAGGAATCTTGTCTTTCAAGACAATGGATAGCTTGCCCGACGAAAACTCGGTTTTTTATTTTGTTGGAATTGATAACGCCCGCTTCAAGAAGCCAGTTACCGCGGGTGATCAACTTCACCTGCACGTGGAAATTGTTCGTCAGATGCGTGGTATCTGGAAATACAAGGTAGAGGCTCGTGTTGACGGTGAGGTGGTGGCTGATGCCGAGCTGATGTGTGCAAAGCGGGATGTTGTTTGACATAAGCAGGATAGAGAATATGATTCATCCAACCGCAATCATTCATCCAGGGGCGAGAATCGGCTCCAACGTAACGGTTGGTCCGTATTCAATTATCGGCGAGCATGTAGAAGTCGGTGACAATACCGTGATCGCTCCGCATGTCGTTATTTCCGGTCATACAAAGATTGGTTGTGACAACAGGATTTTCCAGTTTTGCTCGCTTGGCGAGGTTCCTCAGGATAAAAAGTATGCTGGGGAACCGACGCGACTGGAGATCGGAGACCGGAATACTATCCGCGAATTTTGTACCTTCAATCTTGGGACGGTTCAGGACGGTGGTCTTACGCGTATTGGCGACGATAACTGGATCATGGCCTATGTGCACATCGCGCACGATTGTTATGTTGGCAATCGGACGACGTTTGCTAACAATTCGCAGTTGGCCGGCCATGTTCATGTCGACGACTGGGCAATCCTCGGTGGTTATACAGGTATTCATCAATTCTGCAGGATCGGTGCCCATACGATGACGGCAGTGGGTACCGTTGTGCTGCAGGACATTCCTCCATATGTGATGGCTGCCGGTAATACGGCATCGCCGTTCGGGATAAATGCCGAAGGACTCAAGCGGCGCGGTTTCTCTCCGGAATCATTGATGGCGTTGAAGCGTGCCTATCGGACCTTGTATAAGTCCGGTCTGATGCTTGAGGAAGCGCGTACCAAGCTGGAAGAAGATGCAAAAGTCCATCCGGAAATTCAACCAATCCTGGATTTTCTTGCGGTATCAAAGCGCGGCATCATACGATGACTCCAAACGTTGTCCGTATTGCCATGGTGGCAGGCGAGGCATCGGGAGATTTGCTGGCTAGTCACTTGATTCAGGCGCTCAAAGACCGGCTGCCTAATGCCGTGTTTTATGGGATTGGTGGTCCCAAAATGGAAGGGCGGGGCTTCCAGGTTCTGCATCCGCTTGAGGCTCTGGCCGTACGCGGTTATGTGGAGGTTCTCAAGCATTATCGGGAAATTTCCGGAATACGCCGCGATCTGAAAAAGCGCCTGCTTGCCGACCCGCCCGATATTTTTATCGGTGTCGATGCCCCGGATTTCAATTTGGCGTTGGAAAAGGCGCTCAAGCGGCGCGGCGTGCCGACGATCCACTATGTCAGCCCGTCGATCTGGGCGTGGCGTGGGAAGCGCATCCATAAGATTGCCGAGGCCGCCTCCCGGGTTTTGGCGCTCTTCCCGTTCGAACCGGCGCTCTATGAAAAGATTGGTATGCCTGTCAGCTATGTAGGGCATCCGTTAGCCGATATGCTGCCTGTTGACGATGGGCGGGCTAGTGCCCGACAGTTATTCAATCTGCCGAACCATCAGCCTGTTTTCGCTCTATTGCCAGGGAGTCGGCAGTCTGAACTCGAATACTTGGCGGATACGTTCATCGCGACGGCGAAGGTCATCCATAAGAGATTGCCTAATGCACTGTTTCTCGTGCCTTTAGCGACCCGGGAGACGCGCTTGCTGTTTGAAGAGGCGCTGTACCGTGAGGGGGCAGAAGAGGTGCCGTTCCGTATGCTCTTCGGTCATGCTCACGAGGCAATGATGGCGGCCGATGCCGTTCTCGTCGCTAGCGGTACGGCGACGCTTGAGGCGGCGCTGTTGAAAAGGCCGATGGTTATTGCCTACAAAATGGCGCGTTTGTCCTTCCGCCTGATGCAGCGCATGGGGTATCTGCCATATGTAGGGTTGCCGAATATCCTCGCCGGGAAGTTTATTGTCCCCGAATTCATTCAGGACGATGCAACGCCCGAAAATCTTGCTCAAGCGTTGTTGAACATTGTGGGCGATAAATTGACAAGTCAGCGAATCGCCGACGCTTTCCGCGGGATCCATTTACAGCTTCGGCAAAATGCCGCCGAGAAGGCCGCCGAAGCTATCCTGGCATACCTGCCGCATAGAACAGTCTGAGGCCGTTCGATGTCTGATGTACTGACGTGTGGTGTGGATGAGGCCGGGCGAGGCCCTTTGGCCGGCCCTGTTGTTGCGGCTGCAGTGATCCTCGATCCTGCCAATCCGATCGAGGGGCTCGACGATTCAAAGAAATTGTCAGCGAGAAGGCGCGAAGCGTTAGCCGTTGAGATTCGATGCAAGGCGTTGGCATGGGCTGTGGCGGAGGCGAGTGTCGAGGAAATCGACAGGATCAATATTCTCCAAGCCAGTTTATTGGCCATGCAACGCGCTGTTGCGGCCCTTCAGATTCGTCCCGAACTCGCCCTTATCGATGGAAATCGGTGTCCGCTTCTTCCTTGCCAATCTCGGGCTATTGTCGGGGGTGACGGAAAGGTCGCTTCGATAGCTGCCGCGTCAATTCTTGCCAAGACCGTGCGTGACGAAGGAATGCGTGGGCTGCACAAGATCTACCCGATGTACGGTTTTGATCGCCATATGGGCTATCCAACGGCTTACCATTTGGCGGTTTTGCGTGCGCATGGCGCTAGTCCAATACATCGGCGCAGTTTCGCTCCAGTTTCCCAATTGCCTCTCCTATGAAACATATCGTTTCTCGCGACAATCCGCACTTCAAGCTTCTCAAGCGCCTTTGTAACAGCGGGCGTGAGCGCCGTAAGAGTGGTCTCATCATTCTTGACGGTATGCATCTCTTGGAGAGTTACGCTCAGCATATTGGTCATCTCGACGAAGTAATTGTTAGCCGTACCGGCTTGGAGCATCCTGAAATCAGGGCATTCGTAGAATGCGTACCGCAGGATACGAAGGTTTGCGTGTTGCTGGACGGGCTGTACGCTGACCTGGCGCAGGTTGAAACACCCAGCGGCATCATGGCCATAGCGGGGTGTCCGAAAACACTGCGCGATCCCGATGTCGGGGCGGATGCCGTGTTGCTTGATGGAGTCCAGGATCCCGGCAATCTCGGATCTATTTTTCGTACTGCCGCTGCGGCGGGAGTCGGGCAAGTGCTGTTGTCAAGCGCATGCGCCCAAGCATGGTCACCTAAAGTCCTTCGTGCGGCGATGGGCGCTCATTTTTTACTCGATATTTTCGAGAGCGAGGACTTGCCGACATTTCTCGCGCACTACCAAGGCGAATCCATCGTCACCTCGCTTGAGGCGCAAGCCACTTATTTCTCCCTGGATTTACGGCGTAGCATTGCCTGGATCTTCGGGAATGAGGGGCAAGGAGTCCGGCCTGAGGTTTCAGCCCACGCAAGGCGACAGGTCAAAATACCGATGCCTGGTTCCACAGAATCGCTCAATGTTGGGGCCGCAGTGGCAATTTGCCTCTTTGAGGCAGTCAGGCAACGGCGAGAGGAATTCTCGGCTGCTATATAAAGATAAGTGGGCGTCCACATTTCTTGGTTTTCGTGAGGAAGGCTATATCATGAAAAAAGCACTCCTTTTGAGGAGAAGAAATGCTCGCGATAGCTCGCTTAAGCGCACGCAGGCTGATACGCCTGGTTATTAGGAGGCTGATCTCCTGGTTGCCACGCAAGCAGCGTTTCAGGATCCTTCGCTCTTTTGTTGATTGCAATTTGGCCCCAACGCCTCGGTTGGTGCTGAAAATTGCTGAAACGAAAGAGGAGCTTGAGGCGTGTTTCAAGGTTTTGCACGACGCCTATGTCGATAGCGGTTTCATGGAGCCGCATCCGTCCGGAATGCGAGTGACGGTCTATCATGCCCTCCCGACAACGACAACTCTATGCGCGCTGTTTGACGGTCAAGTCGTAGGGACTATTTCGTTGATTCGCGAAAGCGCGCTTGGCGTCCCACTGCAAAAAATTTTCGATTTATCCTCCGTGCGCCAGAAAAAAGGGCAAATCGCCGAGGTCTCGGCGCTTGCCGTGCATCGAAAGTTCCGTCACAAGGGGGGCGTCGTCTTGTTCCCGTTGATGAAGTTCATGTATGAATACTGCACGACCTTCTTCGATACGCGGCATCTGGTGATTGCCGTTAATCCACGCCATATTGAGATGTATGAGTCCTTCTTATTCTTTCAAAGGTTATCGGCGAACGTAGTGGACAATTATGATTTCGTGAATGGAGCGCCGGCAATTGGTGCTACGTTGGACTTGCGGGAAGCGCCAGGAATCTTTCGAAAGCACTATTCGTCAAAGCCGCCGCATCGGAATCTTTATGCCTATTTCACAGAAGTGAAATTGCCGAACATAAAATTCCCCAATCGCCGGTTTTTCACCACAAACGATCCTGTATTGACGCCTGAATTGCTGGATTATTTTTTCAATATTAGAACTAATACTTTAGATAATCTAAGTGATCGAAAAAAATTTCTTCTGCACACAATTTACGATCTCCCGGCTTATAAGGCGGTTCTTCCGTCCATTCAGGAGGTAAAAGGCAATGCAGAAATTCGGCGACATCAACGTTTTTCGGTCAAATGTCCGGCTAGGATTGTTGTCCATTCAGACTCTCGGGGGGCATCGGAGATGCCAATAGTCGTCGTTGAGGTCTCGCTAAATGGATTCAAGGCGTGGGCAAGGAGGCCTTTGCCATTGGATATGTGGTGCGATACGGTAATACAACTCGGCCGTTCAGATGTGTCCCGGTTGATATCAATGCCGGTGCGAGACAAGAGCGACGGAGGTGAGATGGGTTATTACGGCTTTAAATTGAAGGAAGCAGATACGGCATGGAGGAAATTCGTCTCTGCATTATATAAAAGCACAATCTACAGCGATCTTGAAACGCCAACGCGTTTCATGCAGTAGAAACGTCGGCCAACGTGGGGCCGGTCATCGGGAAAGTTCAATCACATCCCAACGCAGAATTTATGAAGCTGCGTTGGGATGTGATGCGTTGCTTACGGCGTGCCTTTGATCCCGAGATTTGGTTGGTGTCGGTTTTTACTTGTTTGTCTCAACCATGACCAACGGTTCCTCGGGTGGGGGCACAACCACAGGCCGCTTGCGCCGGGGATGGGAGGCAGTCTCCTCTGTCGAGGATTCTTGTGGTTTCCACGCTTCGATCTTCTCGCTGCTTGTTTCCACCATGACAAGACCGTTGGTCTCCAGCGCTTTCTCGACGTCAGGCATAACGGCTGCGATTGCCGGTTCGGTTACGGCTACGGCCGTGGGTTCGATGGCGGTCTGAGTTGTAATCGCTTCAACGGCTTGATCTGTCGAATCTGCCACAGTGGCTGTTGTAGTTTCCGCCGGAACGATGCTTGCAGAGGAGATTGGCTCCTCGCGAGTTTCCTCTGGCGTCGTCGATATCGCTGGTTCAGTTGCAACGGCAGGAGCAGTAACGGCGGCGGCAAGGTCTGCCGTTTGGGGCTGATCCATGAGGGTGGCTGGTGCGGTCGCCACGCCTGACGTTTCAACCGTCGGGAGGGCGCTCTCAATGCTTGCTGAAGTGTTGGTCACCGCAACAGATGTCATGACGGAATCCGCGACCGAGGTCTCTGCAGCAGTATCGGTTCGCTCCACTCGTTCGCGACGTCCACCGCGGCGTCCACGACGCCGGCTGCCAGAAGTGCTTCCTTCTTCAGCCGTTTTGTTGGCGACAATGTCCTTGCCATCGACCGATTGGACGTTCTTGCCCGAGGGTTCCGGGGAAGGCGCGGCCTCTCGTGAACGCTCAGGCCGTTGTTCGCTGCGTTGTCGGCGAGCTTCTCGTGGTTCTTTCGGTTCTCGGTTCTTGGGTGCTTCCTCGTTGATAGGGCTTTGTTGAGCGCGTGAGTCACGTCCTTCCTTGGTATCGCGATTCTGACGCTGTTCCCGGTTGTCACGTTCATCATCGCGTCTGTTGCTGTTCCGTCCCCCACGCTTGCTTTCACGTTGGCTCGCATTGCGTGGTTTGCGCTCAGGCTTGGCTAGCGGTTCAGGTTCGGGGGTGCCTCGGAAAAACGCAAGAATCTTTGCGAAGAATCCTTCGCTTGTATCTTTCGATTTCTCTCCGACGATTGGTGCGGGCTGAGAGGGGGTAATCCCCTTGATTGCGGCTTCC
This sequence comes from Propionivibrio limicola, assembly GCF_009469695.1. Lineage (GTDB taxonomy): Bacteria > Pseudomonadota > Gammaproteobacteria > Burkholderiales > Rhodocyclaceae > Propionivibrio > Propionivibrio limicola. Next base: position 23,638 of record NZ_SSSR01000001.1, on the reverse strand, counting down.
TGGCGGGGGGGCTTCGTTTCGGTGCTGGAAGAAACCTGTTTGCTGGACTCGTCGGTCGGTACCTCGACAAGCTTGTAGGAAGGCAAATTAAGATCTTCCTGATTCAACTCATCATGGCGCAAACGGGTGATCGTATGTTGCGGTGTCTCAAGATGGATGTTCGGAATCAGCAGAATATTGACTTTGTGCCGAAGCTCGATTGATTGAATGTCTTGGCGCTTTTCATTTAGCAGGAAAGTTGCAACATCAACCGGCACTTGCGTGTGGACCGCCGCCGTGTTGTCTTTCATTGCTTCTTCTTCGAGGATGCGAAGAATATGAAGGGCAGCTGATTCGGCGCTACGAATATGGCCTGTGCCGGAGCAGCGCGGGCAGGGGATATAGCTGGTTTCAGCAAGCGCTGGGCGCAAACGCTGACGGGAGAGTTCCATCAGGCCGAAACGACTAATCTTGCCGGTTTGAACCCGTGCGCGGTCGAGTCTGAGCCCGTCACGCATGCGATTTTCGACTTCTCGCTGGTTGCGCTGATTCTCCATGTCGATGAAGTCGATGATGATCAAACCACCGAGGTCGCGTAAGCGCAATTGACGGGCGATCTCTTCAGCCGCTTCCAAGTTCGTTTTGAAGGCCGTTTCCTCAATATCCGCGCCGCGTGTCGAGCGTCCGGAGTTTACGTCGATGGCCACCAGTGCTTCGGTGTGGTCGATGACGATAGCGCCTCCCGAAGGGAGGTTGACTTGACGCGAATAGGCCGATTCGATCTGATGTTCGATTTGGAATCTGGAGAAGAGGGGGACGTCATCGCTATACCGCTTGATGCGGTTAACCGTTGCCGGCATGACGTGTTCCATGAACTGACGTGCCTGGTCAAAGACTTCGTCAGTGTCAATCAAGATTTCCCCGATGTCGGGTTGGAAATAATCGCGGATTGCGCGAATGACCAAGCTGCCTTCTTGGTAGATTAGAAAGGCGCCGTGCTGTTGGTTGGCGGCACCTTCGATGGCTTTCCAGAGCTGTAAAAGATAATTCAAATCCCATTGCAGTTCTTCGGCGCTACGTCCGATGGCGGCTGTGCGTGCGATCAGGCTCATGCCGGAAGGAGTCTGCAATTGGTCCATCGCATCCCGCAGTTCAGCGCGCTCGTCTCCTTCAACGCGCCGAGAGACACCGCCGCCTCGCGGGTTGTTTGGCATCAGTACCAGATAACGACCTGCCAGGCTGACAAATGTTGTCAGAGCAGCGCCTTTGTTGCCACGCTCATCCTTATCGACTTGGACAATCAGTTCTTGTCCTTCACGCAGTGCCTCGCGGATCGTCGTGCGGCTCGGATCCACTCCCGGCTGGAAATAAGCGCGTGAAATTTCCTTGAAGGGCAGAAAACCGTGGCGTTCAGAACCATAATCGACGAACGCTGCTTCGAGACTAGGCTCGATTCGCGTGATGATGGCTTTGTAAATATTGCTCTTTTTCTGCTCTTTGGCGGCCGATTCAATGTCGAGATCAATTAGTTTTTGACCATCGACAATCGCGACCCGAAGTTCTTCGGCCTGTGTCGCGTTAAATAGCATGCGTTTCATTTATGGGCTCCCGCGCGCGGATAATTCGAGGGGAGCGCCTTGGCAGGCAGCGAACGATTAGTTGTTTTTGGAGGGAGGCTTCATGGGCTTTCCGGAAGATCAACTAAAAGAAATATCTCGCTGAGTTTGTTCTTTTTCTGAGCCCTGATTTTCAGGGCTCGGGAATCTGCTTGGGGCGATCCGGACGTGCTAGGCGCGCGCAAATCAAGTAGTATCGCTACTTTTGGTGAGCGTACTTAACCAGGCGATTTGCGCAGATTGATCTTGCACAGTTGGTGCAAGCGAGGCCGCATCGGCCTGCCGGAAAATGCGACGAACCAAAGAAGGCGTCGCTCGACGGTCTCACGGGTCAGCGCCTCTTTCAATCCGAGACGCAAATCAAGGCCAGTATATTAAAAATGGCAGAAGTAAGCAAAAACAATGTTGGTCAAGTTCTCGTTGCAGAGGATGGTGCCGGTCAGCGCCTTGATAATTATCTACTGAAGCTCTGCAAGGGTGTCCCTAAAAGCCACGTGTATCGCATCATAAGAAGCGGCGAGGTTCGGGTTAACGGAAAACGGGCCGAAGCTTCGTCGCGTCTTGTCGCAGGAGACAGTCTTCGCATTCCGCCCGTTCGGATAGCCCAGCGCCAAGAAGCGGTTGTAGCGGGGGCGGAAATGAGGGCTGAGCTTCCAATTGTCTATGAAGATGATGCGTTATTGGTGATCAACAAGCCTTCCGGGATTGCTGTGCACGGGGGGAGTGGCGTGAGTTTTGGCGTCATTGAGGCGCTCCGGAGGCAGCGTCCTGATGCGCGGTTTTTGGAACTTGCTCATCGACTTGACCGCGAAACGTCCGGATTATTGTTGGTTGGGAAAAAGCGATCGGCACTTGTCAGGTTGCACGATATGTTTCGCGAAACCGGAGGTGCTGAGGGGCGAGGGGCTGATAAGCGCTATCTTGTGCTTGTAAAGGGGCGTTGGATGGACCCGGTCAGAAACGTAAGGCTGCCCTTGTTGAAATATCTTCTTGATTCCGGGGAGCGTCGTGTACGTGTGTCTAATGACGGAAAAGCGTCCCATACCGTTTTCAGGCTTCTTGCCCGATGGCAGCATTTTAGCTTGCTTGAGGCGGAACTCCGTTCCGGGCGAACGCATCAGATCAGAGTTCACTGCGCTCATCTTGGTTTTCCGATTGTCGGCGATGAAAAATACGGCGATTTTGCGCTTAATAAGAGTTTGGTTAAGGAAGGGCTGAAGCGTATGTTTTTGCATGCGTGGCGTTTGAAATTTCCACATCCGCTGACCGGCGCGCAGTTGGAATTGGAGGCGCCAATGCCTGGCGCACTAGAGTCCTTTGTTAACGAACTTGCAAGAAAAGAGGCGCAAGATTATGGCCAGACGATTTGATTTGCTCGTATTTGACTGGGATGGAACCTTGCTCGATTCCACTGCGGCTATCGTTTGCGCGGTACAGGCGGCTTGTCGCGACCTGTCATTGCCGGAGCCGTCATCAAATCACGCCAAACAGGCAATTGGACTTGGTCTGGCTGAAGCGCTTCGTCATTCAGCTCCCGATTTGGAGGAGGCGCACCTCCCTCTTTTCATGGGGCGTTACAAGCACCATTATCTATCGCTCTGTAATGAATTATCTCTCTTCGATGGCGCCAAGGAGCTTGTGGAAGAGTTGTTTGTTTCTGGGTTTACGCTCGCGGTTGCAACGGGGAAAAGCCGGGGAGGATTGGAGCGGGCACTCGAACAGTCGGGGATGAGGCATTTTTTTGCCGCGACACGGTGCGCCGATGAATGCTTCTCAAAGCCCCACCCGCAAATGCTTGAGGAGCTAATGGAGGAACTCAGCGCCTCGGCGGAAAGAACGTTGATGATCGGAGATACGACCCACGACTTGCAAATGGCGGTTAATGCAGGGGCTTCGGGGCTTGCTGTGGCTTATGGTGCGCATTCCTCAAGTGTGCTCGATGCCTTGGATCCACTGGCGCGCCTTAATACCGTGGGGGAGTTGTCTCGATGGCTGCGTTCAAATGCATAGAGGCAAAATTGGGGGCTTACAGATCTTTCTTTTCGGATTGCGTTGCCTGCGTGCCCTGAGCAAGTCACTTTTTGTTTTTCGCTTAATTTGATTAGGGGTTGTTGTGGAAAATTCGGAAAAAAATCCCCAGTGGGAGCGGCAGCTTTTGGAAAAGATCGCGTTGGCTTCTATTTCAGAGCAGAAAACGAAGCGGCGTTGGGGAAACTTTTTTAAACTTGCTGTTCTGGCCTATCTTGTTGCGGTTTTGCTGTTTGTGGTGGATTGGGAAGCGTCGGAGAAAATATCTGACAAAACTCATACGGCTCTTATCAACGTGCAAGGGGCGATAGAAACGAATGGAGAAACCAGCGCCGAGAAGATTACGGCGGCTCTGCAATCTGCCTTTGAAGACAAAAGGACTGTTGGTGTCGTCATGCGAATCAATAGCCCAGGCGGAAGTCCTGTGCAGTCGGGCATCGTTTACGATGAAATTGTGCGTCTTCGTGCGAAATATCCTAAGACGCCGCTTTACGTAGTTGTTGAGGACGTGTGTGCGTCTGGTGGTTACTATATTGCATCGGCGGCGGATAAGATTTTTGTCGATAAGGCCAGTATCGTGGGGTCTATCGGTGTCCTGATGGATGGATTTGGCTTTACCAGCACAATGGAAAAGCTTGGTGTCGAGCGACGCTTGCTGACGGCCGGTGAGAATAAAGGGTTTCTCGATCCCTTTTCGCCTCAGGATGTGAAGCAGAAGGCGCATGCGCAAACACTTTTGGCCGAGATCCACAGGCAGTTTATTGATGTTGTCCGCAAGGGGCGGGGAAAACGGCTCAAGGAAACTCCAGAAACGTTTTCAGGCTTGATGTGGACGGGCAGTCAAAGTATCGAACAAGGCTTGGCTGACGCGTATGGAACTGTTGATTCGGTTGCTAGGGATGTTATTAAACAGCCGAATATCCTTGATTATTCGGTAAAGGAAAACATCGCCGAGCGTTTTGCAAAGCGTCTTGGCGCAGAGGTTGGTGAGCGTCTGGCGTTTCGTCTTTTTGGTGGGGCGGTGATTCGGTAGATGTGCCGCCCTGTCGAGGTGTTTTTGGAGTATTGGCCGCCTAGGCTTGAAGCAAGAACACAGTGGGTCTGCGATCGATCATCGGTAGAGGTCTTTTAAGCCATTCGGCGCAGGTGTGAGTGGTTATTTCTTGGCTACCCAGGGTCAAATCGGTCGCTACGCAAATTTTTGTTCCGTCGGTGCAAATGCTCGTCAGTGTTTTGAGCATTTGATTGTTACGGTATGGGGTTTCGATAAAAATTTGCGTTCTTTTTTCTTGTCGGGAATCTTTCTCAAGCGAGCGTATTTTTGCTTGTCTTTGCTCTTCCTTGGCGGGGAGGTAGCCGTGAAAGGCAAAGTTTTGTCCCGACAGTCCGGATCCCATTAAGGCGAGCAATATCGATGATGGTCCGACCATTGGTTGAACAATAAAGCCTTCAGCATGGGCGAGTGCGACTAGGCTTGATCCCGGGTCGGCAACGGCTGGGCAGCCTGCCTCGGAAATTAGCCCAATATCCTTGCCGGCCCGGAGCGGGGCGAGTAATTCAGGTAGGTCGCGTGGGGCTGTGTGTTCATTAAGTTCGCGAATGTCTATCTGCTGGAGTGGAGTGCAGGAGGGAAGAGTCTTCAGAAAAGCTCGTGCTGATTTTGCATTTTCTGCGACGAAATGCTGCAAACGACTGGCGCATGCGCGTACGTCGTCGGGCAGAAGGCCCGTAAGTGGTGAGGGGCCAAGCGGGACGGGTATTAGAAAGAGGCGTCCCGCGGTGATCACGGTGTTTTCTGCAGTGGCGTTAGAGATATTCATATCCTTCTTCTTTTAGAAGGTCGCAAAGTGCAATCAGGGGGAGGCCAATCAATGCATTTGGGTCGCCGCCCTCTATCTTGGAGATAATGGAAATCCCTAACCCTTCGGATTTTGCGCTGCCCGCACAGTTGTAAGGTTTTTCTTTTTGGAGGTAGCGTTCGATTTCGCTGTCGGTTAGTTCGCGAAATGTTACTTGGGTTGGCACTCCGCGAACATGCGCGTGTCCAGTGTCCGAGTTGAGCAGGCACAACCCCGTGAAAAAACTGACGGTCTGGCCGCGCATCGCTCGTAGTTGTTTGACAGCGTTATCGTGTGTTACCGGCTTGCCGAATATCTGGTCGTTCAAGTATGCCACCTGATCGCTGCCAATGATTAGCGCGTGCGGGTGGTTGGCCGCAACTGCTTGGGCTTTTGCTTCAGAAAGTCTGATTGCCGTATCCTGTGGGTGTTCCCCGGGTAATGCGGCTTCATCGACGCAGGGGTTTGTTGTGAGGAATGGTAGTTGCAAACGTGACAGGAGTTCTCGCCGGAAAGGCGAGGTCGAGGCTAGGATGATCGTGTGTTTAGCCATAAGGTGCTGAGAAATAAGTGTTTTCGCAAGGAGTGGTGGGGTGATTTCTTTTTTGACTTCGCTGGGTAAAAATAATATCATGCGCGCCTTATGTCAGAGCGGATGGTAATTGACGGTCAGGCTTTTGCTCGGGAGGCACGTTCGCTGCAGGGTGAATTGCCGCTCGCAGAGCTTCTTCGTGTTGCCGACATGCTGGTCAACCCATCGGGGAGCGTGACTTTCCATATTGAGGGTAGGCTTGGTCCGCGTAACAGGGTTCAATTGTTGGTGCAGTTGGATGGTTTGCTATCCTTGTGCTGTCAGCGTTGCCTGGAAGAAATTCGCTATCCCTTGCGGGTGCGAAGCGTGCTTGAGTTTGTCGAGAGTGAAGAAGAGTTGACGCAGGAGGATATGGAGGATGACTCCAAGGACTTTCTGTCGAATGAAAAAGAACTTGATGTTGTTGCGTTGATCGAAGATGAAATTATTCTCGATCTTCCGGCGGCGCCTCGACATGAGAAATGTGCTTTGCCTGTTATGAAGTCGGGGGATGAGAAGGTTTCTCCGTTTGCAGTCCTGAAAGACTTCAAAGGTAAGGCTCGGTAATTTGATATGGAGTAATTTATGGCCGTTCAGCAGAACAAAAAATCCCCTTCAAAACGTGGTATGCATCGTGCTCACGACTTTTTGAATAATCCTCCGGTGGCCGTTGAGCCTACGACAGGTGAGGTTCATCTCCGTCATCATGTGAGCCCGTCGGGCTTTTACCGTGGCAAGAAAGTTGCCAAGGGTTCGGGCGAATAAGTTTTTTTGATTAGGGCAGGCGAATCCCCGTCATAGGGATGGTCTGCCTTTTTTTTGCCTATTTTTCAGATGACAGTAACCGTCGCTGTGGACTGCATGGGTGGGGATTTTGGTCCCCGTGTTACTGTGCGTGCCGCTCTTGAGTTCGTGTGCAAGCACGAGGATGTTCAAGTCGTTCTTGTTGGTATAGAGGAGCAAATCCGCCCGCTTATAAGCGATAGTCTGGATGTTTTACGAAAGTCGAGGGTTGCGGTAAAGCATGCGAGCGAGGTTGTCCTGATGGATGAGTCTCCTGCTCTGGCAATTCGCAACAAGAAGGATTCCTCGATGAGGGTGGCGTTGGATCTGGTTAAGTCTGGTGAGGCGGATGCCTGTGTGTCTGCCGGGAATACCGGTGCGCTGATGGCAATTTCTCGTTTTGTTTTAAAAATGTTGCCGGGGATTGATCGTCCGGCGATCTGTGCAGTGTTGCCCACAATGCAGGGTCATGTGCATGTTCTCGACCTCGGTGCAAACGTGGACTGTACGCCTGAGCATCTGGTGCAGTTTGGCATCATGGGGAGTTCGCTTGTTTCAGCGATTGAGCATAAGGAACGCCCGTCGGTCGGAATTTTGAATATCGGCGAAGAAGATATCAAAGGAAACGATGTCGTAAAAAAAGCGGCTGATCTTCTTAAAGAGTCCGGGCTGAATTTTGTTGGTAATGTAGAGGGTGATGGCCTGTACAAAGGTGATGCTGAGGTGGTCGTTTGCGATGGTTTTGTTGGCAACGTCGCCTTGAAGGCTTCCGAGGGGTTGGCGCAGATGTTGGCAGCCTTTCTCAAGCAAGAATTTGGGCGCAATTTCTTGACCAAACTCGCTGCCGTCGTGGCGCTGCCTGTCTTGCGGAGGTTTAAAGCGCGCGTCGATCACCGCCATTACAATGGTGCGAGCCTCCTTGGTCTTAAAGGAATTGTCGTCAAGAGCCATGGTTCTGCGGACGCGTATTCATTCTGTCATGCGCTTGAGCGTGCTGCCGATACCGTGCGAAATGATGTTTTGAGTCGCATTGCGGAGCGCGTGACTCAGCAACAACCGATTCAGGAGGCTGCATAAATATGTTGTTTGCTCGCATTGCAGGGGTTGGTAGTTACTTGCCGGGGAAGCCAGTGAGTAATAATGAACTGGCGCAACGTGGGGTCGATACCAGCGATGACTGGATTTCCACCCGTACAGGAATTAAGACCCGTTACTTGGCTGAGGCCGGTGTCACCTCGAGCGAACTCGCGTTTGAGGCAAGTCGTCTGGCGATTTCGGATGCCGGGATACGCGCCGAAGATATCGACTTGATCATCGTCGCTACTTCAACTCCCGATTATATTTTTCCGAGCACCGCGTGCTTGCTGCAAGAAAAGCTCGGAAACCAAGGGGCGATGGCGTTTGATGTACAGGCGGTGTGCAGCGGTTTTGTCTACGCCGTTACAATTGCTGAGAAATTTATCCGATCCGGAAGTCATAAGAAGGCCCTTGTTGTTGGTGCAGAAGTTTTTTCCCGAATACTGGATTGGAATGACCGGGCTACGTGCGTCCTGTTTGGCGATGGTGCCGGGGCCGTTGTGCTTGAGGCTTCTGATAAGCCCGGGGTTTTGGCGACTGCCACTCATGCTGACGGTTCTTACAACCATATTCTGTCGGTTCCTGGTTGTGTAAGCCGCGGGCAGGTTGTTGGCGATCCTTTCCTTCGCATGGATGGCCAGGCTGTCTTTAAATTCGCTGTGCGTGCTTTGACAGATGTGGCTAAGGAGTGTTGTGCCGTCGCTGGCATTGGCTCGGAGTCAATCGATTGGCTTGTTCCTCATCAGGCAAATATCCGAATTATCGAGTCAACTGCGAAAAAGCTTGGTCTGCCTATGGAGAAGGTTGTCGTTACCGTAGATCAACATGGCAATACGTCTGCTGCATCAGTACCTTTGGCTTTGGACGCCGCGATTCGAGATGGGCGCGTCAAAAGAGGGCAGCGGGTCGTGTTGGAAGGCGTAGGTGGCGGCTTCACCTGGGGCGCCGTTCTGCTTGAGTATTGAGAGAGGAAGATATGGCGTTTGCTTTTGTATTCCCTGGTCAGGGGTCTCAGTCCGTCGGGATGATGGCGGCCTATGGCGATTCTCCAGTCGTTCGTTCGACCTTTGACGAGGCTTCGGCTTCGCTTGGGGACGATCTGTGGAAAATGGTTGCTGAGGGGCCAAGCGAGCTTTTGGCGCAGACAGTCAATACTCAGCCGTTGATGTTGACGGCTGGCATTGCGACTTATCGGCTCTGGCTTGAAAAAGGGGGAAGGCAGCCATCGGTTGTGGCCGGGCACAGTCTTGGTGAATACACCGCGCTTGTCGCGGCTGGCGTGATCGCTTTCAGAGATGCTGTTCCGCTGGTGCGGCTGCGTGCCTCGGCAATGCAGGAGGCTGTTCCGGTTGGTGCTGGCGCTATGGCGGCAATTCTTAATCTGGATGACGCAAAGATTCGCGAAGCCTGTGCCGAAGCGGTTGCTGAAGTTGGGGCGGGGGGGGTGGTTGAGCCGGTTAACTTTAATGGTCCTGGGCAAACCGTCATTGCTGGTAGCAAGGCTGCGGTTGAGCGAGCCTGCGAGGCTTGTAAGGCGCGGGGGGCAAAAAGGGCGGTTATTCTTCCCGTTTCGGCACCCTTCCATTCTTCGTTAATCCGTCCTGCTGCTGATAAGCTGGAAAAGCGCTTGGCGGAACTCCAGTTTGCGGTGCCGACGATTCCTGTCGTAAATAATGTGGATGTTGCTACGGAAAGTGATCCGGAGAAGATCAAGGATGCTTTGGTTCGCCAAGCATATTCTCCGGTGCGCTGGGTCGAGACTGTCCAAAAAATTGCGTCGATGGGTGTCGGAACGGTGGTTGAATGCGGTCCCGGAAAAGTTTTGGCGGGGCTCACAAAGCGTTGTGCCGATAGTCTTGCCAGCATAGCTTTCGCGGATCTGGCATTGGTCGAAGCCAATCTCAATCTGGAGTGATTATGCCGTTGAAAGGTCAAGTTGCACTTGTTACCGGTGCGACAAGGGGTATTGGGTTTGCAATCGCGTTGGAACTTGCCCGTCAGGGAGCTACGGTGGTGGGAACCGCTATCAATGATGCGGATGCCGAGCGCCTTTCCGGCCAGTTGGGAGATGCCGGGGTGGTTGGGCGCGCGATTGTTATGGACGTGCGTGACCAAGAGCAAGTCGATGCGGCGATTGACCTGGTCGAAAAAGAATATGGGGCAGTAGGTATCCTGGTTAATAACGCTGGGATTACGCGTGACAATTTGGCAATGCGCATGAAGGACGAGGAGTGGGATGCGGTTATCGAAACCAACCTCAAGTCCGTTTTCCGCGTTTCGAGAGCTGTGATGCGTGGCATGATGAAGGCCCGAACCGGTAGGATCATCAATGTGACTTCCGTGGTCGGGCATGCCGGCAATCCGGGCCAGGCTAACTATTGTGCTTCGAAGGCCGGTGTTACGGGGATGTCTCGGTCTCTTGCGCGCGAACTGGCAAGCAGAAATATTACTGTAAACTGCGTTGCGCCCGGATTTATTGATACCGATATGACCAAAGTTCTGGATGAGAAGCAGCGGAGTTCGCTTGTTGCGAATGTCCCGTTGGGGCGGCTTGGTCAGCCCGAAGATGTTGCTGCGGCTGTAGCGTTCTTGGCGTCGCCTGGTGCCGGCTACGTTACCGGTACGACGATCCATGTGAATGGCGGGATGTATTTGGATTAACACCCGAAAGGGGAGCGGGCGTCTTGGACCGGTTCGCCTGCTAGGTTGGTAAGAACCGGTCATTTTGTTAGAATTTATTGGTTTTGTTTACACAACAACCTTGGAAGGAGCAATTTAATGGAAAACATCGAACAGCGCGTCAAGAAAATTGTTGCGGAACAACTCGGTGTCAATGAGGCCGATATCAAGAATGAATCGTCCTTCGTTGATGACCTTGGCGCGGACTCGTTGGATACGGTTGAGCTTGTGATGGCTCTTGAAGAAGAGTTTGAATGCGAAATTCCGGACGATCAAGCCGAGAAAATCACTAGCGTTCAGCAAGCAATTGATTACGTCGTAAATAACAAGAAGTAAATTTGTGCGAGGCTGACTGCGGGCGAGGCTCATTGAGCCCGCAGGGTCCTAAGCACGATTTGAGGCTGAAGTTCCCCCCGTTTTTTCTCGGAGAACAAATTGGTTCGTCGAAGAGTTGTTATCACCGGCCTTGGGATTGTGTCCCCGGTTGGAAATACCATCGATCAAGCTTGGCAAAATATCGTTGCCGGTCGTTCCGGAATTGACCGGATCACGCGTTTTGATGCGTCTTCATTCCCTGTGCAGATTGCGGGAGAAGTCAAAGGGTTTGATATTACCGAGTATGTGCCGTCCCGAGATGCGCGCCGAATGGATACATTTATTCACTACGGTTTGGCGGCGGGAATTCAGGCGATCAAGGATGCCGGGCTTGAAGCGCATCCGGCGAACGCTGAAAGAATTGGCGTTTCGATCGGTTCCGGTATAGGCGGCTTGCCCATGATCGAGACCACGCGCGACGACTTCGTCGCTTCCGGTGTGCGAAAGATTTCGCCGTTTTTCGTTCCGGGTTCGATCATTAATATGATTTCAGGTAATCTCTCTGTTATGTATGGGTATAAAGGCCCGAACATCGCTATTGTGAGCGCATGTTCCACCGGTACGCACAGCATCGGTGATGCAGCCCGGTTGATTGAATATGGTGATGCGGATGTCATGATTGCTGGCGGGGCGGAATGTACGGTATCCCAGTTAGGTGTGGGCGGATTTTGCGCGGCTCGTGCTCTGTCTACTCGCAATGCCGATCCGCAAACGGCTAGTCGTCCTTGGGATAAAGATCGCGACGGCTTTGTCCTCAGTGAGGGGGCTGGCGTGATGGTTCTCGAAGAGTATGAGCATGCGAAAGCGCGTGGTGCCCGGATTTATGCAGAATTGGCCGGATTCGGCATGAGTGCTGATGCTAATCACATGACTGCGCCATGTGAGGACGGCGAGGGAGCTGCTCGGTGTATGACAAATGCACTCAGAAACTCCGGTCTGAATGTGGAAGATGTTCAATATTTGAATGCTCACGGAACGTCTACGCCACTTGGTGACGTGGCCGAAACGGTTGCGGTTAAGCGTGCCTTCGGCGAGCATGCTAAGAAGCTGGTTGTTAATTCTACCAAATCGATGACCGGCCATCTCCTTGGCGCGGCGGGCGGTGTGGAAGCCGTGTTTTCGACGTTGGCAATATACAATCAGGTTTCGCCACCAACGATCAATATCTTTAATCTGGACGAGTCTTGCGATCTTGATTACTGCGCAAATGAAGCCCGCCAGATGAGAATTGACGTGGCGATTTCCAACTCGTTTGGTTTCGGCGGTACGAATGCAACGCTTGTCTTTAAGCGTGTGTGATTAAGAAGCCGGCAGGCAAAAAGCCGACCGATGCAGTTTCCGTTTAACGTTGAACTGCGCCGGTCGGTTTTTCTTTTTGTCCTTCTTGGATTCGGGCATGTCCTCGCTGTTATTTGTGTTTTTGTGCTTCCATGGTTTTGGTACGTAAAGCTGGCCTCTGTTCTTGGTGTTGTTGGCTCTTATTGTTGGTCATTGAGAAGGCCAAGACCTAACAGGTTGCTGGTTGAGAGAAACTCTACAGCCCTATTTTGCACATACGGTAATGGTCGCGAAACAAACTGGGCTGTCAGGAAGTCTAGCGCAGTATTTCCCTTCCTGATTGTGTTAAATCTTCACAATCAGGAAGATGGCCGGAAATGCAGTCTGATTCTGCTTCCTGATCAGGTGACTCTGGAACAATTCCGGTTCTTGAAGGTCTGGTTACGCTGGAATTTTTCTGGTGGTTCTCCGCTTTGATCGACGAAGCACGGTGTTTTTCGCTTTGCTCAGAGTATCCGGGTAATCGCGGCTGAAATGAAGTCCGCGGCTCTCATGGCGTTTAAGAGCGCAACGAACAATAAGATCCGCGGTGACGACTAAGTTTCTTAATTCAATCAGGTCGTTGCTGACGCGAAAGTTTTTATAGAAATCGTTTATTTCTTTGCTTAGCAGGTGTATGCGATGTCGGGCGCGCTGCAAGCGTTTAGTCGTTCGTACAATTCCGACGAATCCCCACATGAATCGGCGCAGTTCGTCCCAATTGTGGGAGATCACTATTTCTTCATCCGGGTCGGTAACGCGGCTTGCATCCCATTCGGGTAGTTTTGGTGGTTCGATTTTCGGCTGGGCCAAAATGTCATTGACGGCTGCCTCGGAATAAACGATGCACTCCAGTAGAGAATTGCTAGCGAGTCGGTTGGCTCCGTGAAGGCCTGTGCAGGAGGCTTCGCCAGCCGCGTAGAGGCCCGGAAGGTCTGTGCGAGCGTTGAGGTTTGTGACGATGCCGCCGCATGTATAGTGTGCCGCAGGAACAACGGGGATTGGTTCTTTTGTAATATCGATGCCCAATTCCAAGCAGCGTGCGAGAATGTTGGGAAAGTGTTCTTTGAGGAATTCTGCCGGTTTATGGGTTATATCCAGATAGACGCAGTCTAACCCCCGTTTTTTCATCTCGAAGTCGATGGCGCGTGCCACAACATCGCGCGGTGCAAGTTCTGCTCGAGCGTCGTGCTCTGGCATGAAACGCGTTCCGTCCGGCAAGCGAAGGATGCCGCCTTCGCCGCGAACAGCTTCAGAAATCAGGAACGATTTTGCCTGCGGGTGGTAAAGGCACGTTGGGTGGAACTGAATAAATTCCATGTTGGCAACCCGGCAACCGGCTCGCCAAGCCATCGCAATCCCGTCGCCGGTTGATGTGTCCGGGTTTGTTGTATAGAGGTAAACTTTGCCGGCGCCGCCAGTGGCAATCAGCGTATTGGATGCGGAGATTGTTTTGACTTCGCCGCTGATGTTGTCCAGGACATACGCCCCATAGCAGCGGTTTTCGGGTAGTCCAAGCTTATCGCCGGTAATCAGATCAATTGCGATGTGATGTTCCAGGACTGTGATGTTCGGGTGCTGGCGAACAGAACGGGTAAGTGTTTCCTGGACGGCAAGGCCAGTTGCATCGGCAACGTGGATGACCCGGCGCGCGCTGTGTCCGCCTTCCCGGGTGAGGTGGTAGTCGCCTTGGTCGCGGGTGAAGGGAACGCCTTGGTCGATGAGCCATTCAATCGCTCGCCTGCCATTTTCAATGACAAAACGGGTTGCTTTTGGATCGTTCAGATAAGCGCCGGCGGTAAATGTGTCTTGAATATGTGCCTCGACTGAATCCTGGCTGTCTAGAACGGCGGCAATACCCCCTTGCGCCCAAGCAGATGCGCTGTCCTCCAGCGTACGTTTGCTAATCAAGCCGACTGTACATGTTGGTGCAAGGCGAAGCGCCGCCGACTGGCCTGCTAGGCCGCTGCCAATAATCAAAACGTCAAAGTGAAGCGCCACTTCGTTATCCCCGATAATGATTAACCTACATTAAAAATCAACTATAGCACGCTGATCCTTAGGCTATCGCTTGGACTTGGTGTCTGCCGGAATCAGGAACCGACAAACTGTTTCTACATTTCGTTTCGACCCGCCATTGGGTGGTGGGTTGTTAAGCTATACTTCGAGGCTACGACACGGACGAACAGGAATCGTAATAGCATGAGCGATCGCGAGATAGACCTTGAATTGGTCCAACGCGCACAGAGTGGGGACAAGCAGGCCTTCGAGCGTTTGGTAGAAAAATATCAACGCAAGCTGGGGCGGCTTTTGTCGCGTTTCATTCGCGATCAGGCAGAAGTTGAAGATGTGGCACAGGAAGCGTTCATTAAGGCTTATCGGGCTCTGCCATCATTTCGCGGGGATAGTGCGTTTTACACGTGGTTGTACAGGATTGGCATAAATACGGCCAAGAACTACCTTGTGGCGAAGGGCCGCAGGGCGCCCACGACGACTGATTACGACGCCGATGAGGCGGAATCTTTTGAGGATGCCGATCAACTGCGCGACATCAATACACCTGAGCGCGTCTTGCAATCGAAACAGATTGGGGAAACTGTGAACGCCGCGATGGAGGCATTGCCTGAAGAGCTGCGAAACGCGATCATTCTTCGCGAAATTGAGGGGCTTAGCTATGAGGAGATCGCTGCGGAGATGAATTGTCCGATTGGAACGGTCAGGTCGCGGATATTTCGCGCGCGCGAAGCTGTTGCCGAGAAGCTGCGGCCCCTGCTCGATACGGCGCCAGATCGGCGGTGGTGACTCCGTCGCTGGCATTTTCTCTTTGCTTTTGATTTTCGGATGTGCCGATGATTGAGGTGCAAGGGGTTGTGGTCGCGCATGACGGGCGTTACGCGATCGTCCGGATTGACGACGCAGGATGTGGCCGGTGCTACGAACCAGGCGGGTGTGGTGGAGTCAGTGTTGGGTCGGTGTTTAATGCCGCTCCGCGTACGTTCCGTGTGCGGAATGATAAAGGCGCCGCTATTGGTCAGTGTGTCGTGATTTCGATTGAAGAGGGTGTTGTCCGGAAGGGCGCTCTGTTTTCATACGGATTCCCGCTAATGGCATTGATTTTTGGAGCGGTATTCGGGTTGGTGGCAGGAGGAGAGGTCGGTTCCATCGTCGGAGGTATTGCCGGACTCTTTATCGTCTGGTTGTTTTTTCGGTTTTCCCGAGTGAGATGCCCTTCTGAACCGTTTATCAAAGATTAAGCGTATGAGGAAAGAAGACGCTGTATTGTTCGGCGTTGCTAAGACGACGAAGTGATTCTCCGAACAAAATCCGATAAAATTCGGCCCTCAGGCAAATCAGACAAGGGTGCCCGCCGGCACCCTTTTTTTCAGGCGCGGCCTTTGCCGTGACAGTCAAACGATGCAAATGCAACACATCCGTAATTTCTCAATCATTGCTCATATCGACCACGGCAAATCAACACTTGCCGACCGCATCATTCATCTTTGTGGCGGGCTTTCCGACCGCGAGATGGAGGCGCAGGTGCTTGACTCGATGGATATCGAGCGCGAGCGCGGTATCACCATCAAAGCACAGACTGCTGCGCTTCAATATAAATCCCGCAATGGACAGGTCTATAACCTCAATCTGATCGACACGCCCGGACATGTCGATTTTTCGTATGAAGTCTCGCGCTCCCTTTCGGCCTGTGAGGGGGCGTTGCTGGTCGTCGATGCGTCACAGGGGGTTGAGGCGCAGACAGTTGCCAACTGTTATACCGCGATTGATCTTGGGGTCGAGGTCTTGCCCGTCTTAAACAAGATCGATCTGCCGTCGGCGATGCCCGACAATGCGCGTCAAGAAATTGAAGATGTGATCGGCATTGATGCAACAGACGCAGTCCTTGCGTCGGCGAAGACCGGTTTGGGCGTTGAAGATATTCTGGAAACTATTATCGAGCGCATTCCTCCCCCTGAAGGGAATCCCGAAGCGCCGCTTAAAGCGCTGCTGATTGACTCTTGGTTTGACAACTATGTTGGTGTGGTCATGCTGGTGCGCGTAGTTGATGGAGTTTTACGTCCGAAGGACAAGATTCGTCTGATGGCAACCGGCTCGACCCATCTTTGCGAACAGGTCGGGGTTTTTACGCCCAAAGCGATGCAGCGCAGCGAACTCAATGCGGGCGAGGTCGGCTATGTAATTTCGGGCATTAAAGAGCTCCAGGCGACCAAGGTCGGCGATACGTTGACCCTTGCCGATAATCCTGCGAAAGATCCGTTGCCCGGCTTCAAGGAAATCAAGTCGCAGGTGTTCGCCGGCTTGTATCCCGTGGAAGCCAACCAGTATGACGCTTTGCGGGACTCTCTCGAGAAACTCAAGCTGAATGACGCCTCCCTGCATTTCGAGCCGGAGGTTTCCCAGGCGCTCGGTTTCGGCTTCCGTTGTGGTTTCCTCGGCCTGCTGCACATGGAGATCGTGCAGGAACGGCTTGAGAGAGAGTTCGATCAGGATCTGATTACGACGGCTCCAACCGTGGTTTACGAGGTTGTGACCCGCGAAGGCACTGTCATCCAGGTCGAGAATCCTTCGAAGCTGCCGGACGTCACAAAGACACAGGAAATCCGCGAGCCGATCATTACGATCACCGTGTTTGTTCCGCAGGAGTATCTCGGTAATGTGATCACGCTTTGCAATCAGAAGCGCGGCAACCAGATTGACATGACCTACCACGGTCGTCAGGTTCAGCTGGTTTACGAGATGCCGATGGCCGAGGTCGTGATGGACTTCTTCGACAAACTCAAGTCCGTCTCTCGCGGTTACGCCTCGCTGGATTATGAATTCAAGGAATTCCGTCCGGCTGACGTGGTGAAACTCGATATCCTGATCAATGGCGAGAAAGTCGACGCTCTGTCGATGATTGTACACCGGGCCAATTCGGTCTTCAGGGGGCGCGAATTGGCCTCGAAGATGCGGGAGTTGATTCCGCGCCAGATGTACGATGTGGCGATCCAGGCTGCCATCGGTTCGAACATCATCGCGCGTGAGAACGTCAAGGCCATGCGCAAGGACGTGCTGGCCAAGTGCTATGGCGGCGATATCACCCGCAAAAAGAAGCTGCTCGAAAAACAAAAGGCCGGCAAGAAGCGGATGAAGCAGGTCGGGTCGGTGGAAATACCGCAGGAAGCTTTCCTTGCTGTGTTGCGCGTCGATAAGTAAAGAACAAGGAGTTTTTTGTGAATTTCCCGTTGATACTCGCCATCTTGCTTCTTGTCAGCGGCGCGATCTGGATGGTCGATGCTGTTTTTCTCCGAAAGCGTCGGCCTGCCGGTGCAAAAGATCCTTGGTGGGTCGAGTATGGCGCCAGCTTTTTCCCCGTCATCCTGCTGGTATTCGTTCTGCGTTCATTCGTGGCGGAACCCTTCAAGATTCCCTCGGGCTCGATGATTCCAACGCTCCAGATTGGCGATTTCATTCTTGTCAATAAATATACGTATGGGATTCGTTTGCCGGTCATTAATAAAAAAATCATCGACATCAGTCAGCCGCAAAGGGGCGATGTCATGGTGTTTCGCTACCCGGAGGATCCATCGGTCGATTACATCAAGCGCGTCGTGGGGGTGCCTGGGGATCGTGTGGCGTACCAGAACAAGAAGCTGACGGTTAACGGGAAACCAGTCGAGACACGAAAGGTTGAAGATTATCTGCACACGGAACGGCTCTACTATTCAAAGCAATTCGTCGAAAAAGCCGGGGATGTTGAGTACCGGACGATCAACGACGAGGATGCTCCGAGTTTTATTCCGGATGCGGCACAATTTCCTTTTCGTGAAAATTGCCTCTATAACAATTCAGGGGTGGTTTGCACGGTGCCCGAAGGGCACTACTTCATGATGGGTGACAATCGGGACAATAGCCGCGATAGTCGTTACTGGGGCTTCGTTCCGGACGAAAACATCGTCGGCAAGGCCTTTTTCATCTGGCTTAACTTTAGCGACCTGAAACGCATCGGTTCATTCAACTAGGAGTCCGTAATGAGAAAACAGCGCGGTCTTAGCCTTTCGGGGCTGTTGTTCTGGGGCGTCATTATTTCTTTGGTGGCAATTCTCGGGATGAAGGTTACGCCCGAATACATTACGTATTTCAAGATTCTCAAAGCCACGAAGGCAGTCGCCAATGACGCTGGCGGGAAAACGGTTCCGGAAATCAGGACAGCGTTCGGGAAATACATGGAGGTCGAGCATGTATCGGAAATTACACCCGCCGACCTCCAGATTTCAAAGCAGGGCAACGCTGTGATGATTGATTTTTCATACGACAAGCAGATTCACCTTTTTCACAACGTCAGCCTGTTGATCGAATTCGAGGGTTCATCAGCCGGAAACTCGTCGGGCGAATGATCAAGCGACTCGAACAGGCAATCGGATACCAGTTTTCCGACAGCCTTCTGCTTCAGAACGCACTGACGCACCGCAGCCATAGCTCGCCCCACAACGAGCGACTGGAGTTTCTGGGCGATTCCATTCTTGACGCCGTTGTTGCTCAGCTGCTGTACGTACGTTTTCCTGAGCTTCCCGAGGGGGATCTTTCCCGGCTCCGGGCCAATCTTGTCCGGCAGGACAGTCTTCATCAACTCGCTATTTCCTTGTCCTTGGGCAACTATATCCGGCTGGGTGAGGGTGAACTAAAAAGTGGTGGCGCCCAGCGCCCATCGATTCTTGCTGACGCCCTGGAAGCAATCTTCGGCGCTGTGTGGCTTGATGGAGGTTTCGATGCGGCCAGTGGAGTCATTGCCCGGCTCTATTGCGGGATGCTCGACGCTATTGTTCCCGGCAAGCCAATCAAGGACGCGAAAACGCGTCTGCAGGAATACCTGCAGGGTAAGCGTCTGCCTTTGCCCAAATACAACCTGTCGGCGACCGAGGGCGAAGCACATGCCCAAATGTTCAAGGTCGCCTGTGAAATCGAACGGCCCCGTTTGCGTACCCAAGGCCACGGCAGTAGCCGGCGGGTGGCTGAACAAATGGCGGCCGAACAAGCATTGAAAGAATTGAAGCAATCATGAGCGAACTCAAATCCGGCTTCATCGCCATCGTCGGCCGTCCCAATGTCGGTAAGTCGACGCTTCTCAATCGCTTGATCGGCGAGAAGATCAGCATCGTCTCGCGCAAGGCGCAAACGACACGTCACCGCATCATGGGTATTTTGACCCGGCCCGATGCCCAATTCGTATTCGTTGATACTCCCGGGTTTCAGACAAAGCACACCAATGCCCTCAACCGGACGATGAACCGTGGTGTAACGCAGGCGCTGGCCGATGTCGATGTCGTCATCTTTGTCGTGGACGCCGATCATTTCGATGCCAAGGACAAGGCCGTTATCAAGCTGCTACCGCCGGACCGTCCGATCATTCTGGCCGTCAATAAGATCGATCAGGTCAAGGATAAAACCACGTTGCTGCCATTGCTGGCCAGTTTGTCGGAGCAATACCCGTTTGCCGCGATCGTTCCGGTCAGCGCGGCGAAGGGTAGCCAGATCGACGAGTTGTTGGACGAAGCACGCAAGCACCTGCCGAACGACGAACTCCTGTTCGCTGAGGACGAAATCACCGATCGGAGCGAGCGCTTTCTGGCCGCCGAATACATTCGGGAAAAGCTTTTCCGCCTGGTCGGTGATGAACTGCCGTATTCGTCTACCGTAGAAATTGACAAGTTCGAGATCGACGGCGCGATGCGCCGCATCAGTGCGACCATTGTCGTTGATCGACAGGCGCATAAGGGCATCATCATTGGCAAGGGCGGCGAGACCTTGAAGCGAATCGCCACGGAAGCGCGCCAGGACATGGAGCGCCTGTTCGATGGCAAGGTGTTCCTCGAAGTGTTCGTCAAGGTGAAATCCGGCTGGGCGGACGACGAACGCTTGCTCAAGAGTCTCGGTTACGAATAATCCCGGAACGGGGAGGCGACGTGATGCATCGGCACAAAGTCGACGGCCAGCCCGCATTTGTGCTGCACAGCTATCCCTTCCGTGAAACAAGCCTGATTGTCGAGGTTTTTTCGCGCGACTTTGGACGAGTCGCCCTCCTGGCGCGTGGCGCGCGTCGTCCGCGCTCCGCCTTGCGCGGCCTGCTGCTTGCCTTTCAGCCGCTCGAACTCGGTTGGGCTGGTAAGGGGGAAGTGCAGACGCTGATGAAAGCCGAGTGGCAGGGGGGGCAGCCGCTGCTTTCCGGCAGGGCGCTGTTTTACGGCTACTATCTCAACGAACTTCTCATGAACCTGCTACCGCGCGAGGATGCGCATGAGCGGTTATTCAATGTGTACGCGGCTACACTACGCCGTCTTGGCGAGTCCCTGAGAGAATCGGACTTGCGCTGCTTCGAACGTGCCTTGCTGCAGGAATTGGGTTACGGGCTGACGCTCGATACGGATGTGGCCGGGCAGCCGGTCGATCCATCCGCTTTCTATGCCTACGAGATCGAACGTGGCCCCATTCGTCTCGACCAGGCCGGCGCCTCGGCGCTTTCGGTCGGCGGCAAGACGCTGCTCGACATGGCGAACGACGACTTTTCCGATCCGCGCTCGTTGCTGGAGGCTAAACAGTTGATGCGCACTCTGGTGGCGCATTACACGGGGGGCAAGAGCCTGGAGACACGCAAGATTTTTATGGAGTTACAGGAACTATGATCGAACTGGGCGTCAATATCGACCACGTGGCGACGATTCGTCAGGCGCGTCGAACCTATGAACCGGAGCCGGCATGGGCGGCTGTCGAGGCGCACCTCGGTGGCGCCGACGGTATTACGGTCCATCTGCGCGAAGATCGCCGGCACATTCAGGATACCGACGTCGAAAAGCTGCGCACGCTGACTCACATCAAGCTGAATCTGGAAATGGCGGCGACCGACGAGATGGTCGATATCGCCTGTCGACTCAAGCCGGAAATGGCGATGCTGGTGCCGGAGGGGCGCCACGAAATCACGACAGAAGGCGGGCTTGACGTCGTCGCGCAGGAAACACGCCTGAAGCAGGTCGTCGAACGGCTCACCGATGCAGGTATCGTCAGCAGCGTCTTCATCGATGCCGAGCTCGACCAGATTGAAGCGGCGGCGCGCATCGGTGCCCGTGTTTGCGAGATCCATACCGGCCCGTACGCACACGCCTTCCACGACAAGGGGCGCGACGCCGAGAGCCCGGCGGTGCTGGCCGAACTGGAAAAGATTCGCGTCGCTGGCGAAGCCATTCGCGGCTTCGGCATGCGCTTCAATGCCGGCCATGCCCTGAATTACTTCAATGTACAGCCGATTGCCCGTTTGCCCGGTATTCGCGAACTGCATATCGGCCACGCCATCGTCAGCCGCGCCGTTTTTGTCGGCCTGCGCGAAGCGGTGCGCGAAATGAAACAGCTGATGCGTGAAGCGCAGGTGTTTGGCCGATGATCGTTGGTGTCGGTACCGACATTGCCGCCGTGGCACGCCTTGAGAAGCTCTATGCGCGTCATGGCGGTCGGGCGGCGGAGAAGCTGCTCGCGCCGTCCGAGCGAGATGATTTCGCCAAGGCGAAAAATCCGGCCCGTTTTCTCGCCAAGCGTTTTGCCGCCAAGGAGGCGTTTGGCAAGGCGCTCGGGATCGGCGTGTCGCCGCCAGCGACACTCGCTAACGTTGCCGTGACGCATGATGCGCTCGGCAAACCCATTTTCGCCTATGCCCATGAACTTGCCGAATATCTCGGCGAGCGGGGGCTGGTGGCCCATCTCTCGATAAGCGACGAACAGGAATTCGCCATCGCTTTTGTTGTCATGGAGCGTACATGATCAAACCGCTGAAACTTCCTCATGGTCCGCTGATGATCGACATCGCCGGGCTTGAATTGACCGATCTTGACCGTGAACGCCTCTCGCATCCCCTAGTCGGTGGACTCATCCTGTTTGCACGCAACTACCAGTCTCCGGAACAGTTGGCGAAGTTGACCGCCGAGGTGCACGCGCTACGGACTCCGGCTTTGCCGATTGCCATCGATCACGAAGGGGGCAGGGTACAACGTTGCCGTGAAGGATTTACACGACTGCCGCCGATGCGCCGTTTGGGCGAATTGTGGGAGCGCAACGCTGACGAAGCGCTGGCGGCGGCGTATGATATCGGCTACGTACTGGCCGCCGAATTGCGGCAGCACGGTGTCGATTTCTCCTTTACTCCGGTACTCGACCTGGATTGGGGGCGCAGCAGTGTCATCGGTGATCGTTCCTTCCACCGTGATCCGCTTGTCGTCGCCCGATTGGCCGGAGCCCTTATCGAAGGGCTTCGTGGCGCAGGCATGGGGGCCTGCGGCAAACATTTCCCCGGCCATGGCTGGGCAGAAGCAGATTCGCACGTCGCCATTCCGGTCGACGAGCGTAATTTGGCCGGGATCGCCACCGACATTGAACCCTATCGCCGAGTCAAGCTTGATGCCGTGATGCCAGCCCATGTCATCTATCCGCAAGTGGACTCGCGGCCGGCCGGTTTTTCGCCGGTGTGGATCAATAAATTGCGTGAGGAAATCGGATTTGATGGCGTCATCTTCAGCGATGACCTCTCGATGGAAGGGGCCAGTGTCGTTGGCGACATTGTGGCCCGCGCCACTGCGGCATGGAATGCCGGCTGTGACATGCTGCTTGTCTGCAATGCGCCGGATGCCGTCGGCGATGTGTTGGCACGCTGGGAGCCAGAATTCGATCCCCTTCGCTCGGCGCGGATCGCTCGCCTTCTGCCGCAAACCACGTTGCCTGATTTGAAGCGCGATCCGCGCTATCTGGCGGCTGTTGATGTCGCGATGGCATTGGTTGCCGACACCAGTAAAGAAGTCTCAAAGGTGTAAGGCGTCGTTGCAATTGAAGTCGAAGGCGCTGTTACTCCAATTTTTTGCCGATTGCTTTGATGAATCGTTCTTCTTCTGTTAGAATTCGCGTCCTTTGCTGGAGAGATGGATGAGTGGTTTAAGTCGCACGCCTGGAAAGCGTGTGTAGGGTAATACCCTACCGCGGGTTCGAATCCCGCTCTCTCCGCCAGGATTCAAAGAAAACCGCCTCTACAGGCGGTTTTTTTACGCCTACTCCCGCGTGTTGGCGCGGATTCCTGCTGGTTCATCCTTACTTTGCTACTCCAAGGGCACGCTGACTATCTGCACAATTGTCTCTCCACGGTCCGCGTTTTCTCCGTAAAGAAGGTGACATCGAAGAGCGGGAAGTAAACGAATCGCCCATAACGGGCGCAATACAATCGTAAGCGTTCTGCCAACGCCGTCTTGAAATTGAAACCGGAATCAGGCTGAAGCGTTGTCAGGCGAGGCGATCTGCGTTGCCACGGCCCAAGGCAGGAGTTCGTCGACACGATTGACCGGATGTTCGGC
>NZ_SSSR01000019.1 GCF_009469695.1 Propionivibrio limicola | reverse complement strand
GCGCTGATCGCGCCGCCTTCCGGTCGGGCCTTCGCCCCTCCCTCTCGGCAACGCGATCAGCGCAAATGAAGTGTCCGGGGTGTGTCAGTTTTGAATCGCTGCCCAACAAAAATCTGTATCAGTTTTGAATCGCCGTTGACAAGCCATTTCGGCGTTCTACCAGCGCGAGCGGCAATGCGGCGATGGCTGCGTCGCGTACCTGGTGGAGCGCAGCCCCGGCGTCTATCTACTGACGGTCCATGTCAAGGATCTGGCCATGCTGCGCCTCGAGTTCGAAGGCGTGGTGTTGAAGCGCCGGGTCGGCAATCCGAACATCCACATGGTGTTGGAGTACTCCCAAGCCACCGGCGTCGTGCGCACGCTGGTGCGCGGCGGCCATAAGGTCCAGCAGATGCTGGTCGAGGCCTTCGCGGAGCATGTGCTGGGCGTCAAGGCGAATGCACAGAAGATCAAAGCGCCGTGTCTGGACCTGTCCACCTTGCGCACGGGCTTCGATGTGCCGGAGGTGTTCGACGACGGATTCTCTCTGGTGCAACTCAAGTCGCTCACCCTGCTGAGCCCGGACGGCGACCTGAAGATCGAATGCACGGCGATGCAGGCCAGTCAGCAGCGCTCGGTGCATGAGTTGCTGAAGGAAAAACTTCCCGGCCCGCTGGAAGGCCAGTGGGCGGTAACGGCGGCGCAGGTCAATCTCTACTATCCGCCAGAACCAGGCCGGACGCGTTCCCGAGTGGTTCCCATCGAGATCACCAGCCGGGGGAGGCTCAATCTGCACAAGTTCGACAACAAGCTGCAGGCGCAACTGGAGCGCTACCTCGTCAAGGTCGGCATCCTGCAAAAGGGGCAGACATTGAGCGCACAGGAGTTGCCACCGGAGGCGGACGTGGTCAGTTCCTCGTCGGCATTCGAGGATTGATCGATGGCGGCGCACGACGCCTGGGCCTTGGTCTGCCGCCTGTTCGCGGGCGGTACGCCCGTGCTGCGCGCCACGCTGTCGCCACGCGATGTCGCCGCGCTGTCCGTCCTGGGTAAAGCGGTCAAACCGACGACGGCGGATCAGTCGTTCGTGCTCTGCCCGCACTGCCAGCAGCATCGGGCGCAAGTCTGGGGTGACGGTCGGGGTGGACGGATGTGCCGTTGCCCGGACTGTGGCCCCGTGACCGTTGAAGCGAACGACGGTGCGTCGCTAGTCCTGGACGAGGACTGGCTACGGCAGAAGATGCGCCTCGCACTCGGCATCGAAAGCCACGACGGCATCGATGATCTGGGTGATGGCGTGTGGCGACTGGGCGATGCCCGCCGGTCACCCGTCCTGCTGGCCCGTGATCTGACGCGCGTGCTGCAAGAACCCGCGCTGTTGGATCGGGTGCGCGTGGCGGGCGGCGACATCCGGGTGATTACGCCGAGGCCGCGCACGACACGCGGGGCGCCATTCGGCGTGGGCATCGAGTGGCTGGCGTTGGAGGAACGTTTCACGTTCTACGGTAGTGGAATCATGCTCCTCGGCACGCCATCGCCGTCCGCGATGCCAGCCGTAGCCGATCCGGCTACGCCGGTGAACGGGCCGTTCTCGGCGGACTTCAAATGGGCGACGCTGCCAGAAGGCGACGGCACGCCGATTCGGTTCACTGATGGTCAGGCCAAGGTGTTCGATGCGCTCTGGTCGTTCAAGGGCCAAGCCACGACGGCGGATCGAATCATGCAGCGCGCAGGCTTGGACAGCGCCAAGCCAAGCGACCTGTTCAAGGTCAGGGCGAAGGACAAGGGCAAGCCGGGGCCTGCTGCACAGCACGCTGCCTACGGCGCGCTCGTGGTCACACAGCAACGTGCGGGGTTGTACGCGATGCCGTGCGCGGCGGCGGGAAAGGAGGTCGCCATGACGTGATCTCCCCAACCGATGCGCCCAGGCTCGCGCCGACTTCAAGAGCCTGCCCTTTGCAATTTTTGGAGTGAATAAAATGAGCGGAAAGAACCAATGGGTCGTACCCATCAACGGCGGTGATCAGTGGGGTGTGCGGGGAGAAGGCAACGGCCGTCTCACATCCATCCATGACACGCAGCAACAGGCGATTGACCGTGCGCGGGACATCGCCATCAACCAGCAGAGCGAGATGCTCATCCAAGGGCGGAACGGCCAAATCCGTGAGCGCAACAGCTACGGTGACGATCCGTTCCCGCCCAAAGGTTGACGTGGAGGCTGGCCTCGCGGGTTTGCCGTGCTGCTTTGCTCGTGCAAACCCGCGAGCCAACCATTCCCATCGGCGCACGCATAAGTAGTTGGCGAACAACGCCGTCTGCGTGTGCCACGGCGGAGAAGTTGGCGCAGGTTTCGAGAGAAAATAGGGCAGAACAGGGTCAAACCGGCAGCCTCCCAGCTGACACTATGCCTACCCCTGGCACACGCAGAATGGGCGCGAACCCCGCGTGGTTTGCGGGAAGCAGAAATGAAAACGCCCAACTGAGAACAGTTGGGCGCTGAATTTTGGTGGCCAGTCGCGGAATCGAACCACGGACACGCGGATTTTCAATCCGCTGCTCTACCAACTGAGCTAACTGGCCAACGAAGGCCGCACTATATCAAACACATCGCTTACAGTCAAATGAATTTTAAAAGACACAGGAAAATGGCATTCACCGTAAACGTCCCTCGGGGTTGGACACAGGCGAAGCAAGCACCGCGCCGCCAGCGGGCAACGCGGCACTTACCCTTCCCCCGCCTGAGCAGGAGTCACACACGACCGATATATATCTTTCGATCACATGCGACGCTTGGACTTCGCCACCCGCGCAGACGCGGACGACGGCAGGATGGCATTACCGCGCGCCACGGCGTTATCCAGAGCTTCCTTGGCCGGCTTCTTGTCCGCCCAAACTGATTCGAGCTCTTCTTCGACGATCGTGCGGAGCGGCTCAACCTGCGAAACGCGCACGGCCGACGCGGTGGGCTTGCCCTGTAACTCGGCATACGCCACATGCAGCCCGGCGAGATCCGACTTGAGCAGCTTGCTGTTTGCCGCCGCGCGCGCCACCGGCGTCATCGGGAGGAAACCGCCCGCCAGCGTCAAATTGACCTGAACCTCAGGCCCGAGCACGTAATTGACGAATTTGGCGACGCCCTTCGTTTCAGCCGGTTTCAGGCCGCTCGCCACCCACAGCGAGGCGCCGTCGGCCAGCGTTGCTTTAGGGGCACCGTAGACGTCGTCGTGGTAGGGCAGCGTCGCCACGCCAACATCGAGCTTCTTGTCGGCAAAGCTGGCGTAGAGCGACGACGAGCTGGTCAGCATGCCGCATTCGCCGTTGGCGAAACGGCGGTCGGCCTCGTCACGACGGCCAAAGTAGGAGAAATACTTGCTCTTGTACCAGGTCGCCATCATGGCCACGTGCTTGACCTGCACCAGGCCGTTGAACGCCAGCTTGCCCGAGCCATCGCTCGTTTCGGCACCGTTCCAGGCACTCAGGTTGTCGAGCAGCACCCACGCCGGCCAGGAAGTGGTGAACGGACAGGCGTTGCCGGCATCGGCCAGCTTGCCGGCAACTTCCTGCGCCTCGAACCAGGTTTTCGGCGGCTTGTCCGGATCCAGGCCTGCTTTGCGGAACGCTTCACGGTTGATGTAAAGCACCGGCGTCGAATACGCCACCGGGAGCGCCATCAACTGCCCCTTGCCGTCGGTCAGTCCTTCACGCAGCTCCGGCGACAGCTTGCTGGCATCGAATTTTTCTTTGGCTTCGCGCATGACCTGGTGCAACGGCTTGAACTGCGCCTTGTTATCGACAAAACGCTTCTGTTCCTCACGGGTCACGAGATTGAGCTGTTTCGGTGCCTCCCCTCCCACCCGGCGCACAAGTTTGACCTGCACGTTTTTTTGCTGCTTGTTGAAACTCTCGATCAAGGGCTCCAGGCGTTCGGCGCGTTCTTCATCGAGTTGATGGGAAAGTTCAATACTGACCGGCGACTGCGGCGCGGACGGCGCCGCGATTACGGAGGCTGCCAGCATCCACCCGCCAATGGCGAGCGGCATTCTGGGAAAAGACATGGTATTTCCTCGCGAGAATCAAAGGAGCGGCGATTATAGTCACAAAAGAAAACCATAAAAAAACCGCTTACGTTTCAACCACTTCCCATACCACAACGCCTTGCCAGAGCTTTTTCTGGTTAAAATGCCATGCTTGACAGTTCGCCGCCTTTTTCGCGCCCACCATCACACACTCGGGGACCATTGTGCCGGACAAGCGTTTACCGCCATTGCAAGCATTCCTGATCGCCGCATCGGTATCACTGATCCTGAGCGGCTGCGATGCCGTCCAGCAAAAGATGGGGATCGAGGATCCGATCGCCAAAGCCGAGCGGGAAAATGCCGATGGCAAAGCCGTGGGCGGCGCCTGCCGGCAATCCGGCCGAGCCATCGAGGATTGCTACTCGATTTACTCCTGGCTCCCCAAAGCATCGATTTACGAGGGCTGGCGCGACATGGATGCGTACATGCGCGAAAACAATCTCGAGACCATCGCCCCGCAACTTCCGCCAGTAGCCCCGCCAAGCGCGAAAAAGAAGACAAAGAAAATCAAAAAACAGGCAGCTCCTGAGGAAGCATCTGCCGCTGGAGAGAAAACCGACGAGACTAGCGCGGCAAAAAACGAAGCGAAAAAACACTGATCGTCGCAACGCGCCATGCCCAGCGCTCTACACTCCACTCACACATCCGCCATGGCCGACTCATTCTTTGTCCGCAAGGATTGCCTCGAACTTTTTCAGAAACGGCTTGCCGATATCGCCCAACTATCCGGCATCAGCGATAGCACGGTCATCGCCGCCTTCTCCAGCACGCTGGCCGGCACCCACGACGCGCTGGCCGACGCCCGGCCACAAGAGGGATTCGAGCAGACCGCCGGACTGACCGCATCGCGCATTTCCCTGATGGGCCTCGACGATCTCGATCTCGAAATCCGCATCAACGACATCCTCGCCCGCCTGCGTGAAAACGATCGCATCGACCACTGGCGGGCGCAATTGCGGTACATGACGCTGCTGCAGCGGCCGCGCATGACTCCGGAACAGAATCCGATCGGCCTCTCGCCGATCTGCGAGGGACTCTGGGCCATCTGTCGGGAAGACAACAGCACGCTCGATCAGAAACTCGAACGCCTGGATCGCCTCGAAGAACTGCTCCAGCTCCGGCTCCCGGACCTATACACCGAGCTCAATGCACTGCTCGAACGCTACGGCATCGAGGCGGCACCAGTGCCGATCGCGCGCGGGACGAGCGGAGGAGTCACGCAGCCGGAGCCGGTCGGGCAGGGCATCACCAACGCCTTGACGACGCTGCACAACGCCATTCAACTGCAGGCGGCAGGCGGCGCAAACGCGGAACTCGCCGACGCAGCGCTGACTTTGCCGGCCGGGGCAAACAGCAACGCCGCGCTGAACGCCAC
Source organism: Propionivibrio limicola (assembly GCF_009469695.1). GTDB lineage: Bacteria > Pseudomonadota > Gammaproteobacteria > Burkholderiales > Rhodocyclaceae > Propionivibrio > Propionivibrio limicola. The sequence continues at coordinate 60,275 of NZ_SSSR01000019.1, read as the reverse complement.
CGCCCTGGTCATGCTCAACCAGTTGACCGCCCGCCTCACAACTCTCGAGTTGCAGCAGCTTACCCTCGCCGACACAACGGACGGCCAACCGCGCCGCCCGCTCTCATCGCGCGACCTGGATTTGCCACCCGGCACACCGGCCACGGTCGCGCTCGACACACTGGCCCTGATCTTCGACGCCATTTTTTCCTCGCCCGATTTGCCCGACACCGTCAAAACGGCCATCGGACGCCTGCAAATCCCGCTCCTCAAACAAGCGATCCTCGACCCCACCTTCTTCGCCAACACCGATCATCCGGCGCGCCGCCTTATCAATCGCATGGCCCGCGCCGCCATCGGCTTGCCGGCCGACACGCGTCGCGAGCACCCGGTCTGCACCGCCCTCGTCAAACTGGCCGACGCCGTACGCACCCAACTGGAAAGCAACGACAATGACCTGACGCCCCTTCTCGACCAGCTCGAGGCGCTGATCGACACACGCGACCGTTCGCTGAAAGCCGCGGCCGACCCCTACACCGATGTCGTTACCCGTTACGAAAGACGTGAGGCCGCAAAATCCAGCGCACAGAACTGGCTTGACCGAACCCGCCCCAAGGCCAAACACTCCGCGATTGCAACGTTTCTGGAGAGCACCTGGCTGCCTGTCATGCAGCTGGCCTGCCTGAACGGCGGCACGGCGGGCGCGTACTGGAAAGAAAGCGCCGAAACCATCGAAAGCCTGCTCTGGAGCATCGAGCCCAAGAACACGCCCGGCGAACGGAAACTGCTGACGGCACGCCTCCCCGATTTAATCAAGCGCATCAACACCGGACTGGACTGGCTAAAAATCCCGGACGACGACCGCCGCCCGTTTCTCGATACCTTTTTCGCGCTGCAGACCGCCGCCTTGCGCGGCCAAGCGCTGTCGGCACCGGAAGCGCGGCCAAACGCGACAGCCGCCACGCCACAGTCGCCTGACGACACCAGCGGAACGCCCCCGTACCACGCCAAAACGATTGAAAGAGGCGGGAAATTCGTCCGCTATGTCAGCCACACCACCACGCCCCCTGCAAAGAACGCCACGGGAACCGCAATCGCGTCCTTGGGCGACTGGATCGACTTTCAATTGGCAGATGGCAACAAGGGCAAGCGCCTGTGCGGACTCTATTGCTGGCAAGCCGCCGCGAGCGGCACCGCTCTGCTGTTCAGCCCGGGGTGGGGTTACGCGGTGGCCATGGCACCGGACCTGCTTGATCGGCAACTGCGGAGCGGCGAAGCACGCATCGTTTCCAACGGCCGGCTTTTCGACGAGGCGGCCGAACACGCACTCGCCCGGCTCGGCCAACCGTGACGCCAGCCAACGCGCGGCCGGCGCAAAATGGCAGGAACGACAAAGTGTGTATAATCGTCGCTCCCCTATGCCATTGATTCCTAATTTATTTACAGGCACCTTCCTCTAATGCGTTTTGATGAACTCGGCCTTGCGCCCGAGCTGTTGCGAGCCATTTCCGACCAGGGGTACACCACCCCGACGCCGATTCAGGCGCAAGCCATCCCCGTTGTTCTTTCCGGCAAGGATCTGATGGGCGGCGCCCAGACCGGCACGGGCAAAACGGCTGCCTTCACCCTGCCCCTGCTGCAGCGCATCCTGCCCTTCACCAGCCCGAGCCCGTCACCGGCGCGTCACCCGGTGCGCGTACTGATGCTGGCCCCGACGCGCGAACTGGCGATCCAGGTTTACGAATCGGTCAAGGCCTACAGCAAATACGTTCCGATTCGCAGCCTGTGCGCTTACGGCGGCGTCGACATCAAGCCGCAGATCGCGGAAATCCGCCTGGGCGTCGAGGTTCTCGTCGCCACGCCGGGCCGCCTGCTCGATCTCGTTGAACAACGCTGCCTGAACTTCGGGCAAGTGCAGGCACTGGTCCTCGACGAGGCCGACCGCATGCTCGACATGGGCTTCATCCCCGACGTCACCCGCATCATCAGCCTGTTGCCGCAACAGCGGCAGAGCCTGCTCTTCTCGGCCACTTTCTCCGACGAGATCAAGAAACTGGCCGACAAGATGCTGCAATCGCCGGTGCTGATCGAAGTCGCGAAGCGCAATACGGTCTCGGAGACAATCACGCACCGCGTCCATCCGGTCAGCTCCGAGGCCAAGCGCGCCCTGCTCGTCAAGCTCCTACGCTCGGCCGAATACGATCAAGTGCTCGTCTTCACGCGCACCAAGATCGAAACGAACCGCCTGGCGCGCGAACTCGAACGCGCCGGCATCGCCGCCGACTCGATCCACGGCGACAAGAGCCAGCTCGACCGCATCAAGGCGCTCGACGCCTTCAAGGACGGCTCGACGAAAGTGCTGGTCGCCACCGACGTCGCCGCGCGCGGCCTCGACATCGACGAGCTGCCGCACGTCATCAACTACGAACTGCCGCACACGCCGGAGGACTACGTCCACCGCATCGGCCGCACCGGCCGCGCCGGCAAGCTCGGCACCGCCGTTTCACTCGTTTCCGCCGACGAAGTGCAATACCTCGTCGACATCGAGCAGTTGATCAAGAAGCAGATCGAACAGGTCATCGTGACTGGCTTCGAGCCCGAATACGATTACGAGTACCCGCCGAGCGGCAAGAAGAAGTCGCACCGGCATCCGCCGGCCCCGCCGACCTCGGTCGCCCCTTCGGCCAAGCCGCGCAGCGGACGTCACGAAGGACGTAGCGAAAGGCGCCCACGCCACATCGCGGCGGACGGTTTCGATTTCAGCAAGCCGTATGAGCCAAAATCGGTGGCCGCCGCCGTTACCGACAGCGAAAAAGCGAAGGCCATCGCCCACGCGGAACACCCGCACAAGCCGCGCCGGCCGGTCGCCGCCCTCCTGGGCGGACTCGGACGGAAGTAAGCTCCACGACACCGGGCGCAGTGGGCAACCTGCCTCTGCGTCCGAGATTCGACCGGCCAACCTTACTTCGCCGTCTTTTTCTCCGACACCTCGACCAGTTTAAGAATGGCCAGCGACACATTGTCGCCCGCGCCCTGGGCCCGCTTGCGCGCCCGCTCAATGAGGTGCTGCGAGGCTTCGCGCGCCGGATAGGCGGCAATCACGCCGCCGAGTTCGGCGGCATCGAAATATCCCCACAGCCCATCCGAGCACAGTAAAAAAGCATCGCCGCCGCGCAGGTCGTCCGATTCGCCGAAATCGACTTTCGGCACGTCGTTGCCACCGAGCGACGTGATCAGGATATTGCGGTTGGGATGGACGAGCGCCTGCTCGGCCGTAATCTTGCCGCGCGCGACCAGCTGTTCGACATACGAATGGTCGACCGTATGCGCCAGCAACTTGTCGCCGCGAAACCGGTACAGGCGGCTGTCGCCGCAATGCGCCCAGCTGACCCGGCCCGGTTGCAGCAACAGCATGACCGCCGTGCTGTGCGGGTCCTTCTCGTTGATGAAGCGCGAGGCCTTGATCAGCAGGTGTGCCTCATCGAGGCTCGACTGCAACAGAGCGCGCGGCAAATCGCCGCTACGCGGAGAAAACTGGTCGAGATTGTTGCGCACCGTGTGGATGACCTGTTGCGCCGCCAGCGCCCCCCCGGTGTGGCCGCCCATCCCGTCGGCGACCACCGCCAGCGCCACGCCACCGCCGCGCGGATGCGGAACAAGCGCCACGCGATCCTGCTGCTCCTTGCGGTCGCCCTGATGCTGCGCGATACACGCGTCAATGGTGATGGCCATGGCGCATTACTCTCCGTGCAGAAGTTGGAAAACCGCTCAGGCCTGGTTCATCGAATGATAACGATCGAGGACGACATCGATGAATTCGGGCAAAGTTTCGTCGCCCAGGCCCAGCTCTTCGATCACGTCGGCGCGCACTCCGGCCCATTCCGGGTAGGGCTGATGCAGATCGTGGTAATACATCTGGATTGCCAGTTGCAGAATGGCGACCATGGTACGCGCCGCGTGATGCTCAATGCGCCCGATATCGTGGTGATACCGGATGGAATCGCAAATAAAGTCCGGCAAGCGCCAATGGCGGGCAACGAGATAACCGATCACGCAATGGTCAGCATTGAAGCGCGCATCCTCCTCGGCCAGGTCGGGCCAGTGCCCGGGCTGGTCAAGCCGCATGTCAGCGCAATAGGTCTGGAAACGCTGCATCAGCACCGGCACGCCGCAATCGTGAAAGATGCCGGCCAGGCCAGCCTGATCGGGAAAGATGTTGCACACGGCCACCCGCTCGTCAGCAATGATCATCGCCAGCTCGGAAATGGTCCGCGACCGTGCCCAGTAGGCTTCGAAGGCTTTCTGGTTGTGCTTGGCCGGCATCGACGACGCCAGCGCGATGGCCCGCACCAGATTGCCCGTCTGCTGCAACCCGATCGCCTGCAGGATGTGTTCAAGCGATTCGAACGGCTGGAATTTGCGGAAGGCGGCGTTCTGCACCACCTTGAATAGCATGGCGACAATCCCGGGGTCCTGGCTGATGACGCGGGCCAGCACACGCACATCGGAGACGCCCTTCGCCAGATTCTGCTCCAACTCGACGAGTACGCGCGGTTGCGGCGGAATGGTGACGCCCTTCTCGATCAGGCGTTTGACGCTTTTGACCTCGTTGCCCGACAACCTGTCGAGCAGCGCTTTATCGAATGCCATGACTCCCCACCTTTTGTTTCATTTATTGTTCGTAGAGCGCAACGCGCCGAGGTTTATGCCGGAAACCTTTTGCAGCGGCGAGGAACAAACTCGTGCGGCCGGCACCTGGCGCCTACGCCAGACGGTTGAGCCGCATTCGCTATAATTCCCGACCTCCTTCAACAGCCGCACATTCTCCTTAGGAATCATCTCATGGGCAACCGTCTCTCAAAAATCGTCACCCGCACCGGCGACGCCGGCACCACCGGCCTTGGCGACGGATCGCGCGTCACCAAGGACTGCCTGCGCATCGACTGCATCGGTGAAGTCGACGAACTCAATTCCTGCATCGGCGTCCTGCTGGCCGAAACCCTGCCCGACGCCGTCCGCGAAACCTTGCTCAGCGTACAGAACGACCTGTTCGACCTCGGCGGCGAGATCTGCATCCCGAATTCGGCCTACATCAGCGAAAACCATATCCTGCGCCTCGAAGAGCAGGCCGGACGCTTCAACGCCGAATTGAGCCCGCTCAAGAATTTCATCCTCCCCGGCGGCACGCGCGCCGCGTCGCTCGCCCATCTCGCTCGCTCCGTCTGCCGCCGGGTCGAACGGCGGGTTGTCCATCTCGGCAACAGCGAGCCGGTTTCCGATTTCGCCCGCAAATACCTCAACCGCCTGTCCGACCTGCTGTTCATCCTCGGCCGCACGCTGAACCAGGCCGAAGGGCGCGGCGACGTGCTGTGGGTGCAAAACAAAGGCAGCTAATCCGCCTCTCGGCCTCTGGTCCGGCATCGGACGCACTCGACTTGTGCGGCCGATGCACCTGCGCGGTGCACCAAGCCACGCCCTTTGCTTCGCGCCCCATGCCAGCCGCTTGAAACATTTTGGCTCGCCTTTTGCTAGCGAACTCTCGCCATCACAGTTACGGAGCCTAATGTGTCGATTCATGTTGCCCTCACCCACGTAACGCACTATCGCTACGACCGTCTGGTCAGCCTCTCGCCACAGATCGTCCGCCTGCGCCCCGCACCGCACTCGCGCACGCCGATCCTGAGTTACTCGCTGAAGGTCACGCCGGGCGAGCACTTCATCAACTGGCAGCAGGATCCGCAATCGAACTATCTGGCGCGCCTCGTTTTCCCGGAGAAAACACGCGAATTCAAGGTCGAGGTCGATCTCGTCGCCGAATTGTCGGTGATCAATCCGTTCGACTTCTTTCTCGAACCGTCGGCCAAGGACTTTCCATTTGCCTATGACGCCGCGCAGCGCCACGAACTGCTGCCCTTTCTTGAAACGCTGCCGGCGACGCCGCTGCTCGACAAGTTTGTCGCCGGCATTCCGCACACCGCCAAGCCGAGCGTCGACTTTCTCGTCGACCTCAACCAGCGCGTGCAACAGGCCGTCGGCTACGTCATCCGACTGGAGCCGGGAGTGCAAACGCCGGAAGAAACACTGACCAAGAAAACCGGCTCCTGCCGCGACTCGGCCTGGCTGCTGGTACAAACGCTGCGCCACCTCGGACTGGCGGCGCGCTTCGTCTCCGGCTACCTGATCCAGCTCACGCCGGACGTCAAATCGCTCGATGGCCCCTCCGGCACCGAGGTTGATTTCACCGACCTGCACGCGTGGACCGAGGTCTATCTGCCGGGCGCCGGCTGGGTCGGTCTCGACCCGACCTCCGGCCTCTTCGCCGGCGAAGGCCACATCCCGATCGCCTGCTCGCCCGAGCCGTCCTCGGCTGCGCCGATCACCGGCTTTTCCGACGAGTGCGAATGCGAGTTCTCGCACACGATGAAGATCGAACGTGTGTGGGAAGCGCCGCGCGTCACCAAGCCGTACACGGAAGAGCAGTGGGCTGGCATCGAAGCGCTCGGCCACCGCATCGACACCGACCTCGCCGACAGCGACGTGCGCCTGACCATGGGCGGCGAGCCGACCTTCATCTCGATCGACGATCCCGACGGCGCCGAATGGAACACCGAAGCGCTCGGCCCGACCAAACGCATCCGCGCCGCCGACCTTTTCCACCGCCTGCGCGAGAAATACGCGCCGCACGGTCTCGCCCATTTCGGACAGGGCAAGTGGTATCCGGGCGAACAACTGCCGCGCTGGGCGCTCAACTGCTTCTGGCGGCGCGACGGCCAACCGATCTGGAACGATCCGGCGCTGGTCGCCGACGAGACCAAACCCTACGGCGCCGACGAGAAGCTCGCCGGCCGCTTCCTGCGCCGCGTCGCTGACCGGCTCGATCTCGATGGCCAGTACGTTTTCCCGACCTTCGAGGATGCCTTCTATTACCTGTGGCGCGAACGCCGGTTGCCGGCCAATGTCGATCCGCATGATTCGAAGCTCGACGACCCGCTCGAACGCGATCGACTGGCACGCGTTTTCGGCCAAGGCCTCGACGCAATCGTCGGCCACGTGCTGCCGGTGATGAAGAACACCGGCGGCGGCTGGCAGACCGGGCCGTGGTTTCTGCGCAGCGAACGCTGCTACCTGATCCCCGGCGACTCGCCGGTCGGCTACCGTCTGCCGCTCGATTCGCAACCCTGGGTGGCGAAAAGCGACTACCCGTACATCAACCCGGCCGACCCGACCCAGTCGTTCCCGCCGCTCCGCGCCGCGGCTGAAATCCGCCGCCAGTTCGCCAGGCGATCCGGGGAAGCTCCACAGTCCAACACTCCGGCCAGCAACGCAACCGGTTCCGTATCCGAACGCTGGCCGCACAGCAAGGAGTCCGCGAGCTGGATCACGCGCACGGCCATATCGGCGCAGGCGCGCGACGGCATCCTCTACATTTTCATGCCGCCGACGCAAAGCCTCGACGACTACCTCGAACTCGTCGCCGCCGTCGAAGCCACGGCCGAGGAACTGGCGACGCCGGTGATTCTCGAGGGCTACGAGCCGCCGTCCGACCCGCGCCTCGTCAAATTCAGCGTCACGCCCGACCCCGGCGTCATCGAGGTCAACATCCAGCCGTGCGCCGACTGGGACGAACTCGTCGAACGCACAACGCACCTGTATGAGGCGGCCCGCCTGGCGCGCCTGACCAGCGAGAAATTCATGCTCGACGGCCGCCACACCGGCACCGGCGGCGGCAACCACTTCGTGCTTGGCGCGGCGACGCCACTCGACTCGCCCTTCCTGCGCCGGCCGGATGTATTGCGCAGCCTGATTTCGTACTGGCATAACCACCCGTCGCTCTCCTACCTGTTCTCCGGCCTATTCATCGGCCCGACCAGCCAGGCGCCGCGCGTCGATGAAGCGCGCAACGATTCGGTTTACGAACTGGAGATCGCCTTCCAGCAGCTGCCCGAAGCCGGCCCGCTGTTGGCAAATTCGGTTCCGCCCTGGCTGATCGACCGCATCCTGCGCAACCTGCTGATCGACTCTTCCGGCAACACGCACCGCGCCGAATTCTGCATCGACAAGCTCTACTCGCCGGACAGCGCCACCGGCCGCCTCGGCCTGCTCGAAATGCGCGCCTTCGAGATGCCGCCGCATGCGCGCATGTCGCTGGCCCAGCAACTGCTGCTGCGCGCCCTGATCGCCCGTTTCTGGCATGCGCCGTACGCCCCGCCACGGCTGATGCGCTGGAACACCGAACTGCACGACCGCTTCATGCTGCCGCATTTCGTGCAGCAGGATTTCAACGATGTCATCGCCGAGCTCAACAGTGCCGGTTACGCCTTCGACGCCCGCTGGTTCGCACCGCATTTCGAGTTCCGCTTCCCGCTGCACGGGCAATTCGCCGCGCAAGGTATCGAGGTCGAACTGCGCCATGCGCTGGAGCCGTGGCACGTCATGGGCGAGGAAGGGGCGCCCGGCGGCACCGTGCGCTACGTCGATTCATCGGTCGAGCGCCTGCAGATCAAGGCCACCGGCATGGCGAGCGACCGTTACGTGCTCGCCTGCAACGGCCGCCCGGTGCCGCTGCAGGACACGGGAAAAGTCGGCGAATTCGTTGCCGGCGTGCGCTACCGCGCCTGGCAACCGCCCTCCTGCCTGCACCCGACGATCGGCGTCCATGCGCCGCTCACCTTCGACCTCGTCGACACCTGGATGAAGCGCTCGCTCGGCGGCTGTGAGTACCACGTAGCACATCCGGGCGGTCGCAACTTCGAAAGCTACCCGATCAACGCCTACGAGGCGGAAGGCCGCCGGCTGGCGCGCTTTTCAACGCTCGGCCACACGCCGGGACGGATCGAGGTGGCCGACGCGCCGCGCAATGCCAATTTCCCGTTTACGCTAGACTTGCGCCGCTTTTGAGTAGCCCCTCGCCGACCTTGCCCCCATGCCGCGCTCCCTGCTCCTGAACTATCCGCGCCGAACCGACCGCTTCGACGAAATGCTCGCTGAAGGCAGCGAGCTTCGTCCGGCTTGGCGCGGCTTTTTGGAGCACTTGAGCACGGCCACGGCCGAGCAGATGCGGCACCGCACCGACTACGTGCACCGCCGCATTCTCGAAAACGGCATCACCTACAACGTCTATGCCGACCCGGAAGGCGCCGACCGGCCGTGGGAGCTCGATCCGTTGCCGCTGATTCTCTCCTCGGGCGAGTGGGACGAAATCTCGGCGGCGGTCACCCAGCGGGCCCGACTGCTCAACGCCCTGCTCGTCGACCTTTACGGCGAACAAACGCTGTTGAAGGATGGCAATCTTCCGCCAGCCCTCGTCTACGGGCACAACAACTATCTCTGGTCGTGCCAGGGCATCCGCCCACCCGGCGACACCTGGCTGCACCTCTACGCCGCCGACCTCGCCCGTTCGCCCGACGGCCGCTGGTGGGTGATCGGCGACCGCACGCAAGCACCGTCCGGCGCCGGTTATGCGCTGGAAAACCGCGTCATCGTCTCGCGCGTCTTTCCCGAGCAGTTCCGCGACCTCGGCGTCCAGCACCTCGCCGCCTTCTTCGCCGCCCTCCAGGAAAATCTCGCACACTGGGCGCCAACCAGCGAAGACGGCCAGAAACCGCTCGTCGTGCTGCTCACGCCGGGCCCGTACAACGAAACCTATTTCGAACACGCTTACCTCGCCCGCTATCTCGGCTACCCGCTCGTCGAGGGGCAGGACCTGACGGTGCGCAACCAGCGCGTTTATCTGAAAACGCTGACCGGCTTAAGGCGCGTCCATGCCATCGTACGCCGCCTCGACGACGATTTCTGCGATCCGCTCGAATTGCGCGGCGATTCGGCGCTCGGCATTCCCGGCCTGCTGCAGGCCGTGCGCGCCGGCCACGTGCTGATGGCCAACGCCCTTGGCAGCGGCCTGCTCGAATCGGCGGCGCTGCCTGGCTTCCTGCCCGGCGTCTGCGAAAAACTGCTCGGCGAAGAACTGCGCATGCCGTCGGTCGGTACCTGGTGGTGCGGCGAGGAGAGCGCGCTCGACTTCGTGATCGACAACCTCGACCGGCTCGTCATCAAGGGCGCCTTCCCGTCACAGCATCTCGAACCGACGTTCGGCGACGAACTGAAAGGCGCCAAGCGCGACGAGATGATCGATCGCCTGCGCACGCGTCCGCAGGCCTACGTGGCGCAAGAACTCGTGCGCTTCTCGCAGGCGCCGACCTGGAGCAAGGTGCACGAGCGCCGCCTGCTGCCGCGTGGCGTCGCGTTGCGCGTCTTCGTCGCCGCGACGGCGAACGGCTACACCGTCATGCCGGGCGGACTCACCCGTGTCACGTCGGCCATCAACGCGCGCATGATCTCGATGCAGCGCGGCGGGTCGAGCAAGGACACCTGGGTGCTGGGCGACGTCGCCCCCAGCACCTTCAGCCTGATCAAGCCGCTGCTCGGCAAGGCCGATCTGGTGCGTAGCGGCAGCAACCTCTCGTCGCGCGTCGTCGAGAACCTGTTCTGGTTCGGACGCTACAGCGAACGCTGCGAGGACGGCGCCCGCCTGCTGCGCGTCGGCCTGTCGCGCCTCGTCGACGCCGGCCCGGAGGACATACCGGCGCTGCTGTCAGCGTTTGAGGTATGCAAGGCGCTCGGCTTGCTGCCTCAAAATACGGAAGAAAAAACTGAGCTGCCTCAACAGGAAACGACGTCGAAAGAACCCGCGAACACTCCGCCCAAAATACCGACGCGCGCCGAAATCGAAGGCCGGCTTCTCGCCGGGCTGTGCACCAGCGAATGGGGCGACGGACTGGCCGGCAACGTCCGCCGTCTGCTCTGGGTCGGTGCGCAGGTGCGCGAGCGTTTTTCGCTCGACAACTGGCACGCCCTCAACCGCCTGCAACACCAGTTGCAGGGCTACAACAAGCAGAAACCGGCGATCCGCGACGCCCTCGCCTTCCTCGACCAGATGCTGCTCGCCGCCTCGGCGCTGGCCGGCTTCGCCATGGACGACATGACGCGCGACGACGGCTGGCGCTTCCTGATCATCGGCCGCCGCATCGAGCGCCTGATCTTCCTCGCCAACGCCATCAGTCAGTTCCTGCGCCTGCAGTCGACGCGCGCCCCCGGCTGCATCGAATGGCTGCTCGAACTCGCCGACAGCATCATCACCTACCGTTCGCGCTACATGGCGCAGCCTGAACTGATGCCGGCGCTCGACCTGATCGTCTTCGACGACACCAATCCGCATTCGGTCATCTTCCAGCTGCAAGGCGCCCAGCGTTACCTTTCCCGGCTGTCGCACGAAATCGGCGACTCGCTGGACGACGCCGTGCAAAGACTGGCCGCATTCGACCTCAAGTGCTTCGAGAGCCGCGATTTCGGCGACTGTCAGAGTTGCGGCACCTGCCTCAAACTCGCCGACCTGCTCGACGAAATCGCGAACGCTGCGGCCAACCTTTCCGACCGTCTGGCCATGCGCTACTTCACGCACATCGGCGACGTCGGCCGGCAAACGCTGGCCGCCTGACCCCGCCCACATCATGCCAACGGCCCGCTACCACATCATTCACGAGACGCGCTACGACTACGAATGTCCGGTGTCGCTCTCGCAGCAGCTGCTGCATCTGACGCCGCGCGACTGCCCCTGGCAGACGTGCGTCGAACACGCCATCGACATTATCCCGACGCCGACGCATGACGGAACGCGGCTCGACAGTTTCGGCAATCCGCTGCGCCAGTTCGCCATCGAAGCGCCGCACGACAGCCTGCTGGTGCGCGCCGAAAGCCTGATCGATGTGCATCCACACCTGACGGCCCGGCCGTTCGCCAAGTCGCCGGCTTGGGAAACCGTGCGCGACGGGTTGGCTTACGGTGCCCACCCGGTTCAACTCGACGCCGCGCCCTATCTCTTCGAATCGCCCTACGTGCGCGTCAAGCGCGAATTCTCCGCCTACGCCGCGCCGTGCTTCACGCCGGGGCGGCCGCTGCTCGAAGCGGTGCAGGCGCTGATGAAGAAGATCTTCACGGAATTCAAGTTCGACCCCAAGGCCACGACCATCGCCACACCGGTGCTCAAGGTGCTCGAACAAAAACGCGGCGTCTGCCAGGATTTCGCCCACCTGATGCTCGCCTGTCTGCGCTCGCTGGGGCTGGCGGCGCGTTATGTCAGCGGCTACCTGCTGACCCAGCCCCCGCCCGGCCAGCCGCGCATGATCGGCGCCGACGCCTCGCACGCCTGGATCTCGGTCTTCTGCCCTGACAAGGAAGGCGGCTTCTGGGTCGACTTCGACCCGACCAACAACCTGCTGCCCGACACCCAGCACATCACCCTCGCCTGGGGCCGCGACTTCGGCGACATTTCCCCGCTGCGCGGCGTCATCCTCGGCGGCGACGCCAAAATGCCAGAGGTGGCGGTCACCGTCATGCCCGCCGGGGAAGTCGCGACGCAGGCGCCTCATTTCAGTGCCGAATAGCCATTCGGCTTAGCTGAACAGCATTCCCCCACCCGACGGGAGAATTCCCGCACAACATTAGTGCATGACGTATCGCTATGCCCGACGGCGATCTGGTGTCTTGCGTCTCACACGCCGCGCCGGCGCTGGTGAATCGGCCCGCCGCCTTAGGCCCATGCCACCGGAAACCCGGTGGCACGCTTTCTGCTCATATCGCATGAAACAACAGCACCGGCGGAGATCATGAGCATAAACTTTTACAACGAAATGTACGATGCATCAGGCGCCGTGCGGCCGCACTATCGCGCCTATGCCGACTGGCTGGCCGCGACCCCGGCCGAGAAGATCGCGCGCAAGCGAGCCGAAGCCGACATCGCCTTCCATCGCGTCGGCATCACCTTCGCCGTTTATGGCGAGGAAGCGGGCAAGGAGCGGCTGATTCCCTTCGACATCATTCCGCGCATCATTCCGGCCGATGAATGGACGCAACTGCAAAAAGGGCTGCGCCAGCGCGTCAAGGCGCTCAACGCCTTCCTGCACGACATCTACCACGAGCAGGCGATTCTGAAAGCCGGCCACATTCCGCGCGAACAGGTGCTCAACAACGCCCAGTTCCGCCCGGAAATGATGGGCGTCGATGTCGCGGCCGGCATTTACGCGCATATCGCCGGCGTCGATCTGGTGCGTGCGGGGGGAGGCGAGTTCTACGTGCTCGAAGACAACCTGCGCGTGCCGTCCGGCGTCTCGTACATGATCGAAGACCGCAAGATGACGATGCGGCTCTTCCCCGAACTCTTCTCCCGGCACAAGATCGCTCCGGTCGCGCACTATCCGGACATGCTGCTCGAAAACCTGCGCACCGTCGCGCCGCACGGCGTCGAAAAGGATCCGACCGTCGTCCTGCTCACGCCGGGCGCGTACAACAGCGCCTATTTCGAGCACACCTTTCTTGCCCAGCAGATGGGTGTCGAGCTTGTCGAAGGGCGCGACCTGTTCGTCAAGGACGACACCGTCTTCATGCGCACGACGCAGGGGCCGCAGCGCGTCGATGTCATTTACCGCCGCCTCGACGACGACTTCCTCGATCCGCTCGCCTTCCGCAAGGATTCGATGCTCGGCGTGCCGGGGCTGCTCTCGGCCTACCGCGCCGGCCGCGTCACGCTGGCCAACGCCATCGGCACCGGCGTCGCCGACGACAAGTCGATCTACCCGTACGTGCCGGACATGGTGCGCTTCTACCTCGGCGAGGAGCCGCTGCTCAACAACGTGCCGACCTACATGCTGAGGAAGCCGGACGACCTCCAATACGCGCTCGACCACTTGCCGGAACTCGTCGTCAAGGAGGTGCATGGCGCCGGTGGCTACGGCATGCTCGTCGGCCCGGCATCGACGAAGACGCAGATCGAGGACTTCCGCCAGCGCATCCTCGCCGCGCCGGAAAAATACATCGCCCAGCCGACGCTGGCACTCTCCAACTGCCCGACCTTTGTCGAATCAGGCATTGCCCCGCGCCACCTCGACCTGCGCCCGTTCGTGCTCTCCGGCAAGGAGATTCAGATGGTGCCCGGTGGCCTGACGCGCGTCGCACTGCGCGAGGGGTCGCTGGTCGTCAACTCGTCGCAGGGCGGCGGTACGAAAGACACGTGGGTTCTTGAAGACTAAGAAAGCCGGGAGAACAGAATGCTAAGCCGCACCGCCGATCACCTTTACTGGATGTCGCGCTACACCGAGCGCGCCGAAAACCTGGCCCGTCTGCTCGACGTCACCTACCAGATGTCGCTCGTGCCCAAGCCCGTCGCCGCCGAAAACCAGAACTGGCGCGCCATCCTCGCTCTCAATAGCCTGGAGACGGCTTTCGCCGAATCCTATGACAAGGTCAACGCCGAGAACGTCCTGCGCTTCATGGTCTCCGACCCGAACAACCTGTCATCGATCCACAGCTGCCTGCGCGCCGCCCGCGAGAATGCCCACGCCGTGCGCGGCACGCTGACTTCGGAAACGTGGGAGAGCGCCAACGCCACCTGGATCGAACTGCGCGAACAGAAATTCGAGCAGCTGATGACCACCGGCATCGGCCAGTTCTTCGAGTGGGTCAAACTGCGCGCCGCCGTCACGCGCGGCGTCACCTTCGGCACCATGCTGCAGGACGAGGCGCTGCACTTCATCCGCCTCGGCGGCCAGATCGAGCGCGCCGACAACACGGCGCGCATCCTCGACGTGAAGTACCACGTACTGCGCACGAACGGCGACGAGGGAACGTCGGATTTCTACCGATGGGGCGCGCTGCTGCGTTCGCTGTCGGCGTTCGAGGTCTATCGCAAGGTCTATCGCGACGTCATCACCCCGGCGCGCGTCGCCGAGCTGCTCATTCTCCGCCTCGACATGCCGCGTTCGCTGCACGCCTGCACCAAGGGCATCGTGCGCATCCTCGACTCGGTGAAGAACGACCATTCGGCCGAAACCGAACGCCGCGCCGGCATGCTGCATGCACGCATCCACTACGCCCGCATCGACGACATCCTGAAAACCGGAACGCACGAATTCCTCACCGGCTTCATGGACGACATCTTCGAACTCGGCGAGGGGATCAGTCAGGACTTCCTGATGCCGGTGTCGGAAGGCTGAATCGTCGACGCTCGGCGAAAACCGCTTTTAACGCAGAGAGCGCAGAGAACACAGAGAAAAACTTTTGAGAGTTTTCTCTGCGCCCTCTGTATCTCTGCGCTCTCTGCGTCGAAAGAGGTTCTATCTGGCCGTCGATGCGCAACATCGGCGGGACGGGCCAGCGTGGCTAGGCCGTGGCGAATGGCTATACTGCTCGCCATTCCGACAACGAACCCAATCCCATGAGCCAAGTTACGGAATCAGCACCGGCCATGTCCGCCGCCGCTTTCTACCAACTGCTCGCCGACACCGTGCTGTTCGCGCATCTGGGCATCGTCATCTTCATCGTCGGGGGATTTGCACTGGTCGTCGCCGGCAATTTCCTCGGCTGGCGGTGGGTGAATAATTTGTGCTTCCGCGTCGCGCACCTGGCCGCCATTGCCACCGTCGTCGCCGAGTCATGGCTTGGTGTCGACTGCCCGTTGACCACCTGGGAATCCTGGCTGCGCATGAAAGCCGGAGCGGCGCCCTACGCCGGGAGTTTTGTCGCGCACTGGATTCAGCAGATTCTCTTCTTCGAAGCGCCGGCTTGGGTATTCGCCGTGCTCTATACCGCGTTCGGTCTCGGCGTGATCGCGGCCTGGTGGATTTTTCCGCCGAGGCGCGGCCGTGCCACGCGTCAGCGACCGCCCAAAGAATGACGGGGGCCTTCGCCCCCGCTTTGTCAGGCCTGGATCAGGCCGTCCCGCCGACGGTCAGGCCGTCGATGCGCAAGGTCGGCTGACCGACGCCGACCGGCACGCTCTGCCCATCCTTGCCGCAGGTGCCGACGCCCGGATCGAGCTTGAGGTCGTTGCCGATCATCGACACGTTGTGCATCGCCTCCGGCCCGTTGCCGATCAATGTCGCGCCCTTGACCGGGTAAGTGACCTTGCCGTCCTCGATCATGTACGCCTCGGACATCGAGAAGACGAACTTGCCGTTGGTGATATCCACCTGCCCGCCGCCGAAATTGACGGCGTAGATGCCCCTCTTCACCGACTTGATGATTTCCTCGACGCTCTTGTCGCCGTTCTCCATCATGGTGTTGGTCATGCGCGGTAGCGGCAGGTGCGCAAACGATTCGCGCCGCGCGTTGCCGGTCACCGGCACGCCCATCAGGCGGGCGTTCAGGCTGTCCTGCATGTAACCCTTGAGGATGCCGTTCTCGATCAGCACCGTGCGCTGCGTCGGGTTGCCCTCGTCGTCGATGTTGAGCGAGCCGCGCCGGCCGGCGATCGTGCCGTCGTCGACGACGGTGACGCCCTTGGCGGCGACGCGCTTGCCGACGCGGCCGGCGAAGGTCGAACTGCCCTTGCGGTTGAAGTCGCCCTCCAGCCCGTGCCCGACCGCCTCGTGCAAGAGGATGCCCGGCCAGCCGGAACCAAGCACGACGCTCATTGTGCCCGCCGGCGCCGGTTTGGCATCGAGGTTGACCACTGCCTGATGCACGGCGGCCCTGGCGTAGCCGCGCAGCACGTCGTCGGTGAAATAGCTGTAGTCGGTACGCCCGCCGCCGCCCGCCGAACCCTGTTCGCGCTTGCCGTCCTTGTCCTCGATGATGACGCTGATCGAGACGCGCACCAGCGGACGGATATCCGCCGCCAGCCGGCCGTCGCTGCCGGCGACGAGGACCACCTCGTATTCGCCGGCGATATGTGCCATCACCTGCGTCACGCGCGCATCCTCGGCGCGGGCGTAGGCTTCCAGCCGTTCGAGCAGCTTGACCTTGGCCGTCGCGTCGAGCGAAGCGAGCGGATCATGCGGCAGGTAGAGCGCATGGCCGCGGCGCGCCTGGAGCTCCGTGCCGGCCTTGGCGCGCTTTTTCTGTCCGGCGGCGGCGATGGCGCGCACGGCGGCGGCCGCGTCACCGAGCGCCGGCAGGCTGATGTCGTCGGAGTAGGCAAAGGCCGTCTTCTCGCCCGACAGAGCCCGCACGCCGACGCCTTCGTCGATGTTGAAGCTGCCCGACTTGACGATCCCCTCCTCCAGGCTCCACGCCTCGGAGCGGCTGTACTGGAAGTAAAGATCGGCGTAATCGACCTCGTGCGTCATGATCTGGCCAAGCACCTTGGTCAGATCAGCCACATCGAGGCCATACGGCGTAAGCAGGGTTTTCTTGGCCTGCACGAGCAGGGATTCGGTTTTGGCGGTCATGGGATTTGCGGTTCCAACAGATTCAAAGGCTTCACCACCAAGACACCAAGTTCACAAAGACTTACCAAGAAAATCCGTACTGACTTTTCTTGGTGCAACTTGGTGCCCTTGGTGCCTTGGTGGTGGATGTTTTGCATTACAACACCCGATGCGCAAGCGCCGGGAGGCTGGTGCGGATTTCGGCGATGCGGGCGTGGTCGAGTTCGCCGATGACGATACCGGCGCCTTTGGGGTGGCGGCCGACGATGTCGCCCCACGGGTCGATCAGCATGCTGTTGCCGTGCGTCTCGCGCCGGTTCTCATGCACGCCGCCCTGGCCGATGGCCAGCACGTAGCACTGGTTCTCGATGGCGCGCGCGCGCAGCAGGATTTCCCAGTGCGCCCGCCCGGTCATCTCGGTGAAGGCAGCCGGCAGCACCAGGAGGTCGACTTCGCCGAGCGCCCGGAACAGCTCGGGGAAGCGCAGGTCGTAGCAGATCGACAGGCCAACACGCCCGAACGGCGTATCGAAGGCCACCGGCTCGCTGCCCGGCTCGATCGTCGCGCTCTCGTTGTAGCGCTCGGCTCCTTTCTGGAAACCGAACAGGTGGATCTTGTCGTAGCGCGCCACGCACGCGCCGTTCGGATCGTGGGCGAGACAGGTGTTGAGCACCTTGCCATCTTCGCGCGCAACGAGCGGCATCGAACCGCCGACCAGCCAGATGCCGTGCTTCTGCGCCGTCTCGGCGAGAAAGTCCTGGATCGGGCCGCTGCCGTAGGCCTCGCGCACGGCGACCTTGTCGGCATCGCGCAGGCCCATGATCGGAAAGTATTCGGGCAGCGCGACGAGTTCGGCACCCTGCGCGGCAGCTTCGGCAATCAATTCGCCGGCGACTTTGAGGTTTTCGGCGACGCGCGGCGTCGACACCATCTGCACGGCGGCGACGCGGGCGTTCTTCTTGGCTTCATTTGGCGGAAGGCTCATGAGCGGCTCCTGTTGGATTATCTGGCTTGGCTGGATCGGTCTGAACCGGTGCCGAGCGCGCGGCTTTCTCGACCTTCGGGTCGTCCCACGTGCCGGTCACAAGGTATTCGAAACCGAACATCTGGTTGAGCGGATTCTGCAGCACTTTGTGGGCGAGCAGCGTCGCCACGCCGGCCACCGGGTTGACGAGGCCCACGCCGAGCGCGGCCGTGCCGCCAAGCTCGGGCTGCACGGTGACGTTCAGACGCTGCGTTTCGCGTTTCAGATCGACTTCGCCGCGCATGAGGACACGCGCCGACGGCCCATCGATCTGCAAACGCTCGGTACGCATCACGCCATTGTCGACGCGAATCTTGCTCGTCACCGAATCGAAAGCGAAGCCGTCGCTGAACACGTCGCCGAAATCGAGCGAGATGCGGCGCGGCAGCCCCTGCAGGCTGATCAGCCCGAGCAGCTTGCCGGCGGCGCCCGGATCGAGTTTGACGAACTGTCCCTTGCCCGCGTCGAGCTTCATGTCGCCGCTCAGGCTGGCATAGTCGAGATCGACCGGCGAGCCGTTCCAGCCAAGTTTGCCCTCCAGAACGGCGGTGCCGCCGCGCAAGGTTCCCGGGTAATCCATGCGTTCGAGCAACTTGCCGACGTTGCCGCTAGTGAGTTTGAAAGCCAGCTGACTGCGATTCGCGCCGCCGGCGCGCCGCCACTGTCCGCTGCCGTTCAGCGTGCCGTCGGGATTGGACGCCTGAATCCGGTCGAGCAGCCAGACGCCGCCTTCGTTGCGGGCCTGCACCTCGATGCGGCCAAAACGCCGCGGGCCAACTTGGAAGTCATCGGCGACAAAATCGACGGCGGGCAAGGTTTCCGTCGGCACCGACTCCCCTTGGCCGGCACCGATCGACGACGGATCGATCCGCATCTGCTTCAAGCGCGCCGTCAGCTTGCCGCCGCCCGCCTCCGCCGACGGATCCCATTGCACGTCGCCGGAAGCCTGCCGCGAACTCAGGCGCGCCCGCCACGCGCTGCCCGCCGCCGTGGCCAACAGGTCGACGTCGCGTAGGCGGTGGCCGAAGGCATGCAAATCGGGCGTCTTCAGGCTGATCGCGTTGATAAAGGACGCGACCGAACCCGTCTGGGATGGCGGCTGCGCGGCAGCTCCATCGCCCCCGTTTGTCGCGACGGCACCGTCTTCCTTCCGCCACAGCGCGCGCCAGACATCGAGGTCGAGCTGTCCGGCCGAAATGGCGAGCACGACGCCCGACGCCGGCAGCTCGGGCGCCCGGCCGATGGCAATCGCCCCGCGCTCGACGGTCAGCACGCCGGCCTGCTTGCGGCGCAGCAATTGCATCGAGAGGAGGCTGTTGCCACCATTGCCGAGCGACACGTTGATCTGGTCGCGCTCGACAACCTCGCCCTTGCCGGTGGTATTGCCAGCCTCCGGCAACAGTTTCTTTTCGAAGCGCAGCGGCAAAGTCGCCGTCGCCGGCTTGTTGAACGGCTCGGGCAGCGCCGAGGACAACCCCACCAGTCCGGACTCGATGACCACGTCGGCATTGCGTTTGTTGATGCGCACCTCGCCGCGATACGACGCCGCCCCGCCGAGACTCGCCAGCAACGGATGGTCGGCCTGCTTGCGCAACTGCGCCACGGAAACGGAACCGTTGGCGGAAATCAGGACGCGGCCATCCTTCTGCGTGCCGCCCTGAATCCTGAGCGGGCCGCCCAGCAAGGTGGCATTGATTTCCGGCACGTTCAGGTCGCTGCCGGAAAAGCGGAGGCTGCCCTTGACCTGCCGCAGCGGCGGCAGCGCCGGATCGACCGTCACCTCGTTGCCGAGGAAGCGGTACGTTCCCTCGATTTCGGAATCATCCAGCTTCTCCTCGGCGAGCGGGATGGTCAGGTTGATGTCGAGCTGGCCGTTACCGACCGCGCGCATGTCCTCGGTAAAACGGTTGATCCGCTCGGCAACGGGGCTCTGGTCGATGAACTTGAGGAACTCGGCGGTCGGCCCCTCGGCCTTGCCGCGCACGTGCAGCATCGGCACGGCGAGATCGAAATCGGGAATCTCGACATGGGTGTTCGACAATTTGGCGCCGAGAATCGAGCCGCGTTGCGCCTCGATGGACATTCCATTGCCCTCGAAACGCAGGTCGCCGTGGATAGCGTTGATGCGCGGCCAGCCCTTGCCATAGTCGAGCAGCACATCGCGCGCCTTGACCGTCACCAGGAACTGCCCCTTGCGCTTGTCAAGGAAGGGGAAGTCGGCAAGATTGCCCTTGAGCGTCAATTTCGCTTCGCTGGCATTGCCGGCCAGCAGCGAATCACGCAGCCAGTAACGGGCGCCGTCGCCGACCACACGGGGCAGATAGCGCCAGACGGCGCGCGCATCGGCGCGCGTCAGCGCCGCCGTCATGTCGATGACGCCCGGTGTGCCGGCCACCGAGCGGTAGGTACCCTGCGCCGAACCGGCCGCTTCCGGACCGGCGAACCCGGCGCGCAACAGTTCCGCTTCCAGCTCGCCGTTCTTGAACGACCACTTGGCCAGCGCATTCAGTGAATCGAGCTCGATCAGCGGCACCGGGAACACGGCCGGCAAGTCGAACGATGACTTTCCTGTCAGCAACGTCGCCGTTCCGCCCTTGTCGGTCGCATCGACCGTTCCGGCAATCCCGGCAAAACCGGGCATCCCGCCCTGCGGCTTCAACGCCAGATCGTCGAAGCGGGTTTTCAGCGCGTACGTTTTCAGCGCCCCACCCTGCGTCTTCCAGCGCGCGCTCAACTCGCTCAGCCGCCCACGTGGCCCATAGGCTTCCAGCGTCTGCCGCGCTGACGCATCGAGCGGCACATAGGCAGAAAGCACGGCCAGCGCACCGAGGTCGACCTGATTCGCCGTCGCGCTGCCCTGCGCGCTCTGCTCCCCGGCGTCGGGTTGCCAAACGACATGAAAACGCATCGGCTCCAGACGAACCGCCGGCGATTCCGCAACTGCATCGCCCTCCGCAACGGCTTTCCGCGCCGCCAGCATGACGTCGCGCCCTTCGATGTCGAATCCATTCTCGGCGAACTTCGCGGAGAGGCGCCCGCTCAGGTGTTCAAGGTCGAGCGCCGGCAGTTCCGGCGCCAGGCGCAGATTGACATCGCGCAATGCCACATCCGCCGTCAGCTCGCGCAACTGCGCCTTGTCGAATCCGGCCCAGACGCGCAGGGCGCCCCGCCCGCGCGGCAGCTCGACGGGGTAATCGACCCACTGCCGCCAGACCGCCAGATCGGCATGGCCGATGTCGACATAGCCATCGCCGGACCAACGATCGAGCCGCGTCAGATCACTGCCTCGGAAGTCGCCGCGGATGTCGATTTTCGACGCCAGCCCCTCGGGCGGCAACGCCGTCAGCCCGAATCGATGGCGCCGGCCTTCATTGTCCAGCGCCAGATTGACGTCCTCAAGGATCAGCGGCGGCGCCGCCCGCATGCCGTCCTCCCAGACCAGCATCGCACCGTTGATGCGGATGCGCCGCTGATCAAGCAACCAGCCGGAGAGGTCGCTGTCGCTTTGCTCCTGATCGAGAGGAATGCCAGCGATGAAAAAACGCCCGTCAACATCGCGCCGGACGTGCAACGTCGGTTCATCGATCTGCAACAGGCGCAAACGAACCTGCCAACTCGGCACCGACCACCAGGACACGACGGCCTTGACATGCGACAACGCGAGCGCCGGGCGCCCCTCGCCGTCGGCGATGCTCACATCGGACAGGATCAGATCGGGATGCAATCCCTCCCAATTTGCCTGGATGCCCCCGATACTGACTGGCTGCCCCATCCGCTCACTGGCCAGACGCTCGATCTCGGGCCGATAGTCTTCGACGCGCGGCAGGACGGCATAGCGCAAGGCCAGCACAAGAGCGATGAACGCCAGAAGCCCCGCCAGCGACGCCCAACCAAGCGCACGCAGCAGACCGCGCGCCCAGCGGTTGAAGCACAACGGCAGGAATGCATGGAAACGGTGATACAGCGCGGCGCGCAAGCCGCCGCGCCCCCCGTTTTCCCGGGTCATGACGCAGCCCTCGGGATCTTCGATTCAGAGGGAGAAGATTTTGCCAATTGTCAAAAAGCCTCACTAAAATGGCGGAACTCCCGCGAACCGGTTGCGGCGCCCAGCAAAGGCGCCAATTGTAACGGCTAACGGCTATTCGGCGGACGCTCAAGTCCATTTGGTCCGGCCAGCGATGGGTAGTTCCCGCCGCGACCGCCCGCATGACGCGCCGAAATCACCGAACACGCCAAGCCCTGCCACAGCGCCTTCATATCCCCGACGACCGAAAACATCATGACCGAACCTCTCTCCTACCCCGCTACGTGGCAACCCGCACTGGCGCACAGCCACTTCCTGCGCCAGCAACTCGCCGCCTATCCGGCCATCGTCGACTGGCTCAAGGAACACGCCGGCAGCGCCATCGACGGCCAGCGGATGCGCGATTTTCTCGCCGTCCTCGCCCCGTCCGACGAGGACGCGCTCAAACGCGCCCTGCGCCAGCTGCGCCAGCGCGTCATGGCGGCGCTCATCGTGCGCGACATCGGCGGCCAGGCGCCGCTCGAAGAAGTCGTCGAGACAATGACGCTGCTCGCCGACATCACGACCAACTTCGCGCTCGACTTCCTGCACCGCCAGCTCGCCGCCCAGTTCGGCGAACCGCTCGACTGGCAGGGCCGGCCGCAGCGCCTGCTCGTCGTCGGCATGGGCAAGCTCGGCGGACGCGAACTCAATGTCTCATCCGACGTCGATTACATCTTCATCTACCCGCAGGAAGGCGAGACGGCCGGCGGGCCGCAGAGCGGGCGCAAGATCGAGGCTTACGAATTCTTCACCCGCCTCGGCAAACGTCTGATCGCGGCCATCGGCGAAATCACCGGCGACGGCCAGGTGTTCCGCGTCGACATGCGGCTGCGCCCGAACGGCGACTCGGGCCCGCTCGTCTGCTCGATCGTCTCGCTCGAAAACTACCTGATCGCGCAAGGCCGCGAATGGGAACGTTACGCCTGGATCAAGGCGCGGGTGATGAACGAGGGCGACAACCTGCAACCGGAATGGAAAACCGCCCTCGAAAAAGTGGCGCGGCCGTTCGTCTTCCGCAAGTATCTGGATTTTGGCGCGATCAACGCCATGCGCGACCTGCACACGCAAATCCGCCGCGAAGTGGCGCGCAAGGACATGGCCGACCACATCAAGCTCGGCCCGGGCGGCATCCGCGAGATCGAGTTCATGGCGCAGGTCTTCCAGTTGATTCGCGGCGGCGGCGATCCGGCGCTGCAGATCCGGCCAACGCTCAAGGTGCTTGCGCTGCTCGTCAATCTGCGCCTGCTGCCCGAAGAAACGCGGCGCGAACTCACCGATGCCTATGCCTTCTTGCGCACACTCGAACATCGGCTGCAGTACGTGAATGACGCGCAAACCCACATGTTGCCAACCGGCGCGAATGAGCGCCTGCAAATCGCCGTTTCGATGGGCTTTGCCGACTGGCCGGCGATGCTCGACGTGCTCAACGGCCACCGCCAGCGCGTCGCCTTCCACTTCGGCCAGATCTTTTCCGACCCGGAGGAAGGCACGCACGCGCTCGCCGGCCTGTGGATGGAACAGCTCGAACGCGACGACGCGCTCGAAGTGCTCGGCAACCTCGGTTTTCAGCACGCGAAGAGCGCGCTCGACCGGCTGCACAGCTTCCGCGAAGGGGCCAAGTACCAGCAACTGCCAACGCAAAACCGCGAGCGGCTCGACACCATCGCGCCGCGCCTGATCGAAGCGGCCGCCGCGACGCAGCATCCCGACGCCACCTGGCAGCGCGGTCTCGACTTCTTCGAGACGATCAGCCGCCGCGGCGCTTATCTGGCCCTGTTACAGCAATACCCGCAAGCGCTCAGAAAAGTGGCCGAGATCATCGGCAGCTCGGTATGGGCCGCCAACTTCCTGACGCGCCACCCGATCCTGCTCGATGAGGTGCTCGATCCGCGCCTCTACGAAATCGCCACCGACTGGCAGGATTTCCGCACCAACCTGCTGCGCCGCCTGCGCGACGAAGACGGTGAGACCGAGCGCGAAATGGACGTCATGCGCGAGGCCTACCACGCGCAGGTTTTCCGCCTGCTGGCGCAGGACATCGCGGGGATGCAAACCGTCGAACGCCTCGCCGACCACCTGACACAACTGGCCGACATCGTCGTGCAGACGACGCTCGACCTGTGCTGGAGCAAGATCAAGGAGCGCCACCCGCACCCCGAGCAGCCGCCGAAATTCGCCGTCATCGCCTACGGCAAGCTCGGCGGCAAGGAACTCGCCTACGGCTCCGACCTCGACCTTGTCTTCGTGCACAACGATCCGGAATCAAGCGCCGGCGAGCTCTATTCCCGGCTCAGCCAGCGCCTGAGCACCTGGCTCGGCACCCAGACCTCGGCCGGCATGCTGTTCGAGACCGACTACCGTCTGCGCCCGAACGGCGACGCCGGCATGCTGGTCAATCCGGTCGAAGCCTTCCGCGAGTACCAGCTGGAAAAAGCCTGGGTCTGGGAGCATCAGGCGCTGACCCGCGCCCGCTTCTGCGCCGGCGATGCCGAGCTCGGCAAACGCTTCGAGGAAATCCGCGTCGAGATCCTGCGCCAGCCGCGCGATCTGGCCAAGCTCAGAGAAGAAGTGCTGGCCATGCGCCAGCGCATGCTCGACGCGCACGCCTCGCACAGCGAGGACGTGTTCGACATCAAGCAGGACCCGGGCGGCCTGATCGACGTCGAGTTCATCGTCCAGTACCTGATTCTCGGCTACGCCCACGCCCACGCGGAACTGTGCGGCAATCTCGGCAACATCGCGCTGCTCGGCATCGCCGCCGACCTCGGGCTCATTTCGCACGAGCTGGCCGACCCGGTGCGCGACACCTACCGCGAATACCGCCGCCTGCAACACGCCTTCCGCCTCGACGGCATCAGCGGCGCCCGCGTCGACCGCGCCGAACACGCCCGCCGCATCGAAGCGGTCAAGGCGCTGTGGGCGGCTGTTCTTGGGTAGGCAACCGTCAAAAAAGCGAACCACCAAGTCACCAAGGGCACAAAGAAGCACCAAGAAAAGCAAAAAAACTTGCGGCGTTTTTCTTGGTGAAACTTGGTGTTCTTGGTGACTTGGTGGTGAAAAAACCGCGGGAAAACCGTCAGATCACGCCTGGCCGTGCAGCAGGCGGTCGAGTTCGACGAGGCTGTCGATGAAGCGGACACGGTCCGCCAATTCGGCCGGCAGGCCCGGTTGCGGATGCAATGAGAAGACCTGCATCCCGGCCGCCAAGCCGGCCTGCACGCCGGGCAGGCTGTCTTCGATGACGGCGCAGCGGGCCGGTTCGACGCCGAGCGCCGCCGCTGCGTGCAAAAAAAGCCCCGGATCGGGCTTGAAGCTGCCGACCTCGTAGGCGCTGAAAATTCGGTCGCTGACCAGCGGCCACAGGCCGCACTGGCCGAGCGTCAATTCCATCTTTTCGCGCGGGCCGTTCGACGCCACGCAAAAGGGAATCTGCAAACGCCGTAGCAAGTCGAAAGCGCCGGGCAGCGGATCAAGCCCCTCCCGAAAACGCACCGTCATAGCGGCACGCACCTGCTTGGTAAAGCCGTCCTCAAAATCGTTCGGCTTGTTCGCCAGACGCTCGCCAACGACCCCGGCGCACCACATCATGCGTTTGCCACGGAAGCGGGCATGGATCTCATCGCGCTCAATCGCTGCCCCGATTTTGACGGCTTCGGCATGCAGGACGTCGAGTCCCGGTGTCTCGCTATCAACCAGCGTACCGTCGCAATCGAAGATCACGGCGGCGATGTCGTGCGTCATCGCACTCTCCTCTTTTCTCATTCTTTCGGCGCCACGGCGGAACCAAAGCAGCAAAGAATGCCTGAAAAAATGGCCAGTCGGAACTGGCCATTCGATCTTTTTCGCTGCCAAACGCCAAGCAAACGCTTAGCTGGCCTCGACCTTGCGGCCGTTGAGCGGCTGCACCGGACGGTGCATTCATCGGGTAAAGCTTCTGGAACGCCTTCAACTGCGCCTTGGAGATAACGACTGGCGTCTTCAGCACTTGCCATTGCACGCCTTCCGAACACGGCGGCGTGGTCAGCGAACCGACGAAGGAATAGTACGACTGCTCGGCCGGCATCCCCGCCAACCGCGAGTGGCCCCGGCCAGGCCTCCGGGCTCTCTTTGGGTGCGCGGCTCCCCGCGAACGGGGAACCAGCGGCCAGAGAAAGCCAGGACCGGCCTCGTTACTTCTTCAGACTGTCGCGGATCTCGCGCAACAGCAGAACATCTTCCGGCGTCACCGGCTCGGGCGCCGGGGCGGCGGGCGCCTCTTTGCGCAAGCGGTTCATCTGTTTGATCATCATGAAGATGATGAAGGCCAGAATGATGAAATTGACGAGGATCGTGATGAAATTGCCGTAGGCGAACACCGGCACCTGCGCTTTCTTGAGTGCATCAAGGGTCATCGCCGTACCCGGCGGCACATCGCCGAGCACGAAAAAGAGCCCGGAGAAGTCGAGCTTGCCGCCCATGATCCAGGCGATGAAAGGCATGATCAAATCACCGACGACCGAATCGACGATCTTGCCGAAGGCGCCACCGATGATCACGCCGACCGCGAGATCCATGACGTTACCCTTAATGGCAAATTCCCTGAATTCCGTAACGAGGCTCATGTTTTTCTCCTTGTGGATTGAAAACTACCGACAACTAAAAACGGCGGATTCAAACATTCAAACCCGCCGCAGCTTCTCGCCGGCTGCCGCCAGCGTCGACTCCTGCTTGGCAAAACAGAAACGAATCACCCGGTGATCACGCCCGTTCTCGTAAAAGACCGAGACCGGGATCGCCGCCACCCCAATCTCGCGCGTCAGCCATTCGGCGAACGCGCGGTCGGGCAAATCCGAGATCGCGTCGTAGCGCGCCAGCTGGAAATAGGTGCCGCGGCACGGCAGCAACTCGAAGCGGGAACCCTGCAACTGGGCGCGGAAGAAATCGCGCTTGCGCTCGTAGAACGCGCCCAGTCCGAGATGACGGGAAGCATCGCGCATGTACTCGGCAATGCCGAGTTGGCACGGCGTATTGACCGAGAACACGTTGAACTGATGCACCTTGCGGAATTCGGTCATCAGCTCGGCGCCAGCCAGCACGTAGCCGATCTTCCAGCCGGTGATGTGGTAGGTCTTGCCGAACGAAGAGACGACGAGGCTGCGCGCGGCCAGCTCCGGATGCGCAGCCACGCTGCGGTGCTGGGCGCCGTCGAAGACGATGTGTTCATACACTTCGTCGGACAGGACCACGATATCGGTATTGCGCGTCAGTTCAGCCAGAGCGTCGAGGTCGTTCGCACCGAGCAGGCTGCCGGTCGGGTTGTGCGGCGAGTTGACGATGATCATGCGCGTGCGCGGCGTGATCAGCGAGCGCGCGTGCTCCCAGTCCGGCGTGTAGTCGGGAAAATTGAGCCGGGCATACACCGCCTTGCCGCCCACCGTTTCGATCGACGGCACATAGCTGTCGTAGAACGGCGCAAAGACGATGACTTCGTCGCCCGTGCGCACAAAGGCGGCAATCGAAGTCATCAGCGCCTGCGTCGCCCCGGCCGTTACCGTGACCTCGGTCTCGGCATCGTAATGCACGCCATACAGCGCCTCGACCTTGCCGGAAATGGCGTGGCGCAGTTCGGGCATCCCGGTCATCGGCGCATACTGGTTGCGCCCCTCGCTCATGGCACGCATGGTCGCCTCGAACAGCGACGGGTCGGCCTGAAAATCGGGGAATCCCTGCGACAGGTTGATCGCGCCGCAGTCGGCGGCCAGTTTGGACATGACGGTGAAAATCGTCGTCCCCACCCAGGGGAGCTTGGAATCGATGGCAACGGCGGTCGGAATCATGAATGCAGTCGGCAAGTTGAACGGGAATACCATAATCATCGTACCAGGCCGGCGCGCTGTCTACGCCAACGCATCCGCCAGCGCATCCGTGGTGCCCCGCACTGGCGGAAGAGCCCCATCGCCATTACCATTGCGGCAACTTAAGGAAAAGCCGGCCGCACCCGATATACAACACCATGGAAAACACCTACTCCGACGAGGAAATCGAACGTTGCACGCTGCGCAATCCGCGCGAGATCGTTTTTCAACTCAAGACCCTGATCAAACGCGGCGAGCGTGTCTCCGTCATTTTTCAGGAAGGCCGCCAGACCTTTCTGACCGTGCTCCTCGACGTTTCCGAAAAGAACAACCGGCTCTACTTCGACATCGGCGGCAGCAACGAGATCAACCAAGCCTTTCTCAAGGCCGAGCAGAGCACCTTCGTGGCCATCGTCGATGGCATACGCCTGCAGTTTTCGGCCAAGGCCGGGCAGGAAGTGAAACTCAACGGCGAGCGCACGCTGGCCGTGCCGATTCCCACCGCCATGCTGCGCCTGCAGCGGCGCGACATGTTTCGCTGCCCGTTACCCAGCACCAAGCCGTACATGTGCCGCATCCCGCGCGAGAATGGCGACGAATCGCACGCCCTGCATGACATTTCCATCGGCGGCATCGGCATTCTGACCTCGCAGGAACTGCGCTACGAGCAGCTCGAAAAGCTCGAAAACTGCCGGATCGACCTGCGCGAGAGCGGTTTTCTCAACGTCACGCTCGAAATCCGCTACGTCACCAACATCGAAAGCCGCACCGGCAAACCGCTCTGGCACATGGGCTGCCGGTTTGTCGATCTCACCCCGGCAAGCGAAGTGCTGATCCAGCGCTTCATGGCGCGCATCGAAGCCGAACGCCGCGCCCTGTCCGCCGACTAAACGCATCGCCACGTTCCACCGGAAGCTCCCGTGAAGGTCAATAACATCCCCACCCGCACCATCCGCCCGGCGGCCGACACCCGCGCCGTCGACATCATCGACCAGACGGCGCTACCGCACGCCTACCGGACGCTGCGCCTCGCCAGCCTCGAAGATGCCGCCCACGCCATCCGCAGCATGCAGGTGCGCGGCGCGCCGCTGATCGGCGTCACCGCCGCCTATGGACTGGCGCTGGCGCTCATGAAAAAGGATGACGAGGCGACGCTGACGTCCGCCGTCGCCACACTCGCCGCCACCCGGCCGACCGCCGTCAATCTGCACTGGGCGCTCCAACGAATGCAGGCTCGCCTGGCTTCCCTGGCCACCGGCGCGCGCGCCACCGCCGCCTGGCAGGAAGCCGCCGCCATCACCGAGGAAGACGCCGAACAATGCCGGCGCATCGGCGAACACGGTCTGGCCCTGTTGCGGCCGCTGGCCGAGAAGCGCGGCCGCCTCGACCTGATGACCCACTGCAACGCTGGCTGGCTGGCCACGGTCGATTACGGCACGGCGCTGTCGCCAATCTACGCCGCCTTCGATGCCGGCATCGACGTGCGCGTCTGGGTGTCCGAAACCCGGCCGCGCAACCAGGGATTGCTGACGGCGTGGGAACTCAAGCAGCATGGCGTACCGCACACGCTGATCGCCGACAATGCCGCCGGACTGCTGCTGGCGCGCGGCGAGGTGGACGCGGTGATCGTCGGCGCCGACCGCATCGCCGCCAACGGCGACGTCGCCAACAAGGTCGGCACCTACCTGAAAGCGCTCGCCGCCCGCGAAGCCAACGTGCCTTTCTACGTCGCCGCCCCGCGCTCGACGATCGACTTCGCCTGCCCGAGCGGCGACGCGATCCCGATCGAGGAGCGCCACGGCGATGAAGTGCGCGTTGTGCACGGTGTCGACGGGAGCGGTGCAGCCGGACAGGTTCGCCAACTCCCGGCCGAGGAGGCGGTCGCCAACCCGGCGTTCGATGTCACACCGGCCCGCTTCGTCAGCGCCCTCATTACCGAACGCGGCACGTGCCCGGCGAGCGACGCCGGTTTGCGCAACCTGTACCCGGAAGCCGGCCATGCCTGAGCTTCGCCAGCAGTTGATCGACACGGCCCGCCGCATGGCCCCGGCCGGGCTCAATCGCGGCACCGCCGGCAACGTCAGCGTGCGTGCCATCGAAAACGGCGAATCTGGTTACCTGATCACGCCGACCGGCATGGCCTACGAAGCGTTGACGCCGGCCGACATCGTCTTCATGCGCATGGACGGCACGCCGGTCGGCCCGCGCCAGCCTTCTTCCGAATGGCGCTTTCACCACGACATCTACGCCGCCCGCGCGGACGCCGGCGCCATCCTGCACGCACACGCGCCGTTTGCCACCAGCCTCGCCTGCCTGCGCCGCGACATTCCGCCCTTTCACTACATGATCGCCCGCTTCGGCGGCGACACGATCCGCTGCGCCGACTACGCCACGTTCGGCACGCAGGAGCTTTCCGACCACGCCCTCACCGCGCTGCGCGACCGCTGCGCCTGCCTGCTCGCCAACCACGGTCTGCTCGTCTTCGGGCACGACCTTGAACAGGCGCTGGCGCTAGGCGTCGAACTCGAAGAACTCTGCGAGCAGTACTGGCGCGCCTGCCAGCTCGGCGCGCCGGTGCTGCTCGACAACGAAGAAATGGCCATCGTGCTCGCGAAATTCGCCGGCTACGGCCAACAGGACCCCACATCATGATCCGCATCAACGAACTCCGCCTGCCGCTCGACCACGCGCCGGAGGCCTTGCCTGCCGCCGTTGCCCAGCGCCTCGGCATCGCCGAACAGGCCATCCGCCAGCTGACCGTCTTCAAGCGCAGCCACGACGCGCGCAAGAAATCGGCCCTGCTGTTCATCTACACGATCGATGTCGAGGTCGATAACGAATCGGCTCTGCTGCGCCAGTTCGCCGACGACACGAAAATCGGCCCGGCACCGGACACGAGCTACCACTTCGTCACGCAGGCGCCGGCGAATCTCAAGATCCGCCCGGTCGTCGTCGGCTTCGGCCCGGCCGGCATCTTCGCCGCGCTGGTGCTGGCGCAGATGGGCTTCAAGCCGATCGTGCTCGAACGCGGCAAGGCGGTGCGCGAGCGCACCAAGGACACGTGGAAGCTGTGGCGCGAGAACCAGCTCAATCCGGAATCGAACGTGCAGTTCGGCGAAGGCGGTGCCGGTACGTTCTCCGACGGCAAGCTGTACAGTCAGGTGAAAGACCCGCGCTTTCTCGGGCGCAAGGTGCTGACCGAATTCGTCAAAGCCGGCGCGCCGGAGGAAATTCTCTACCTCGCGCATCCACACATCGGCACCTTCCGCCTCGTCAGCATGGTCGAGCGCATGCGCCACGAGATCGAATCGCTGGGCGGCGAAATCCGTTTCGAAAGCCGCGTCACCGGACTGCAGATCGAAGCGGGGCACGTGCGCGGCGTCACGCTGGCGAATGGCGAACAGATTGCCACCGACCACGTCGTGCTGGCGCTCGGCCACAGCGCGCGCGATACCTTCGCCATGCTGCATGAAGCCGGCGTGTTCATGGAGGCCAAGCCGTTCGCCGTCGGCTTTCGCATCGAGCACCCGCAAACGCTGATCGACAAGGCGCGGCACGGCCCGAACGCCGGCAACCCGCTGCTCGGCGCCGCCGATTACAAGCTCGTCTATCACGCCAGCAACGGGCGCGCCGTGTATAGCTTCTGCATGTGTCCGGGCGGACAGGTCGTCGCCGCCACCTCGGAACCGAACTGCGTCGTCACCAACGGCATGAGCCAGTATTCGCGCGCCGAACGCAACGCCAACGCCGGCCTCGTCGTCAATATCTCGCCGGAAGACTTCGGCGGCACGAACAATCCGCTCGCCGGCATCGCCTTCCAGCGCCAGCTCGAAGCGCACGCCTTCGAACTCGGCGGCGGCACGTATGAAGCGCCGGGCCAGCTCGTCGGCGACTTCCTGGCCGGCCGCCCATCGACGCAACTCGGCGCGGTGACTCCCTCCTACCAGCCCGGAGTGCACCTGACCGATCTGGCGACCGCTCTGCCGGACTTTGCCATCGCCGCCATCCGCGAGGCGATTCCGGCTTTCGACCGGCAGATTCGCGGCTTCGCGCTGACCGATGCCGTCCTGACCGGCGTCGAGACGCGCACCTCGTCGCCGTTGCGCCTCACCCGGGGCGAGGACTTGCAGAGCCTGAACGTGAAGGGGCTCTATCCGGCCGGCGAAGGCGCGGGCTACGCGGGCGGCATTCTCTCCGCGGGAATCGACGGCATCCGGGTGGCAGAAGCGGTGGCCCTTGGCATCACCCAAGCAACGCCGTAACGGCGGGCGGTTGACCTTTTTCGGTACAATTCGGCCTTCCCGCCGTCCTACTGGAGTCATGTTGTGTCCTCCCCCGCCGATCTTCTCAAGGCGATTCGCACCGGCAAGCTACCGGAAGTCATCGCCGCGCTCGACGCGGGTGCCGGCAGCGAACTGAATGACGAAAGCGGCCATCCCGGCCTGCCCATCGCCATGGCGTGCTTCATGGGCCATAGCGAGATCGTGCGCGAACTCATCCTGCGTGGCGCCCACGTCAACTTCCCCGACAACAGCGTCGCCGCCTCGCCGCTGTCGATGGCCATCCGCGGCAAAAGGCAGGAAGTCATCAAGGTGCTGATCGAGAACGGCGCCGTCGTGCCGCCCGGCGCGGACACTGGTCTCAGCGAAAGCGAACTGATGCTGGCCCGCTGGCGCGCCCAACATTTCGGTCCGGGAAGCAAGCTGGATAGCGACGCGCCCCCCGTCATCGAAGAAATCAACGTTGACGGCGGCTGCTATGGCACCGACACCAACATCCTCGACACCGAGATGCAACTCGCTGATCGGCTCATGCGCAAGAAGCAAGCGCGATAGTCCAAGGTCGCCCGATGAACACTGAAAGTCTCCAGTTGCTCGTGACGCGCACGATGCCGTTCGGCAAATACAAGGGACGCCTGCTGGCCGACCTTCCCGGCCACTACCTCAACTGGTTCGCCCGCGAAGGCTTCCCGCCCGGCGAGCTCGGCCGCCTGCTGGCGTTGATGCACGAACTCGACCACAACGGCCTCGCGTCGCTGCTCGACCCATTGCGCCAAGCGCGGTAAATTTCCCGCCCTGCTTCATCAGCGGCGCTCGAGCGCCGCGATGACGTCGCGCAGACCTTGCAGCGAGACCGGCTTGAGCAGCACGCCGTCGAAGCCATGCGCCAGAAAACGCTGCACATCGGCCGACAACGCATGCGCGGTGTAGGCCACGATGGCCAGGCCAGCGAAATCGGGATCCGCGCGCAGACGACGGCAGACTTCCTCTCCGTTGAGATCGGGCATGCTGATGTCGAGCAGCACGAGGTCGACGGGCGGATGACTGGCCAGCCAGTCGAGCGCACTCACTCCGCCGCCGACGGAAGCCGCCTCCCAGCCAAGCTTTGCCAGAAGGGCCACAGCCAGCTTGCTATTGACCGGAATGTCATCCACCACCAAGGCCCGCTTGATCGACTCGTTCGTCATTTCTCAGTACCTCTCTCGTGTGCCGGCAGGATGACGAAGAAGGTGGAACCGGCGCCCACGATCGATTCGACGCCGATTTCCCCGTCCATGTGTTCGACCAATTCCTTAGCCAGCGTCAGCCCAAGGCCGGTGCCGTCGTGGGTGCGCGTGGCGAAGGAC
Source organism: Propionivibrio limicola (assembly GCF_009469695.1). Lineage (GTDB taxonomy): Bacteria > Pseudomonadota > Gammaproteobacteria > Burkholderiales > Rhodocyclaceae > Propionivibrio > Propionivibrio limicola. Next base: position 26,548 of record NZ_SSSR01000019.1, on the reverse strand, counting down.
TCGCCCTGCCGGAATTTCTCGAAGATGAGCGTCAGGTCCTCCAACCGGATTCCCGGACCGGTATCGCTCACTTCGATGCGGACGCGCGAACAACCGTTCGCCGATCCGTCCGTTTCGCCGTTGCCGGGCACGCCGAATGCGCGCACGGTGACGCCGCCTTGCGCTGTGAATTTGAGCGCGTTGCTGAGCAGATTGTGCATCACCTGACGCAGGCGGACCGGGTCGGCAAACACTTGCGCCGGCACGCCATCCGCCACCAGTTCAAGCCTCAGCCCTTTCTTCAGGGCATGGCCATTTTGCAGCGCAACGACTTCGCGCAGAAAGTCCGGCAGATCGAACGGCTCCGGATCGAAATCGAGCCGCCCGGCTTCGATCTTGGCCAGATCAAGCACGTCCGTCACCAATTCGAGCAAGTGCTCGCCACTCGTCCGGATATGCCGCGCGTAATCCTGTTGTTCGGGGTCCTTGAGCTCGTTTTCGAGCAACTCGGCAAAGCCGAGAATGCCGTTGAGCGGCGTACGCAGTTCGTGCGACATGTTGGCCAGAAACTCGCCCTTCAGACTGTTGGCCGCCTCGGCGGCTTTTCTCGCCTCGTCAAGGCGGGCGAAGGAATGCTGCACTTCATCGGCCATCAAATTGAAGGCCCGCGCCAGGTTGCCCAGTTCGTCACGGCTGCGCACCGGCAGCCGGTGCCCGAGATCGCCCTCGCGGAAGCGCCGAACGCCGCCATCCATTTGGGTAATACGCCCGGTCAACACATTCGCCATCCAGATGGCGATAACGATAACGAGCGCGATCATCACCAGCGTCGACGAGACAAGACCGATCGCCGTTGCGCTCAAATGACTGCCGATCGCGTCAAGCAACCCCTCGCGCTCCTGCCGGAGTTTGTCGTCGGCGGCGTCGATCAGGGCGTCGATGCGCTTGCCCGATTCGTTGGCCGCCTTATGGAAATCGTCGACGTTGGCACCGATTGTGACGTAGCCGAAACCGCGCTTGCTCGCTCCGTAATCGCCCGTGTAGTACGGAATGGCCGCCGCCGTCGTCAGCTTCCACAAACCGGAAAAGAAGATCACGAAGGAGCCCGAGCCGCCATGTTCGGTCAGTGCGTCCCAGCCATGGCATTGCGGCGAATGATTGAGATAGCGGCAATCGAGTCCGACGCTGCCGGAACGGCTCGACTCCGGCGACGGCTTGCGTTTGAGCGATTGCTCGCGGAAAGGCGGAATCCCGCGCGAAAAGGCCGCCCATGACTGGCCGCTGGCCTTCCATTCGTTCCACAACTGCTCGTCCATCCACGGCGGTGCCGGCTCTCCGGTTTCGGGATCGTAGCCGGCGATGAAATAGTCGCGCGGATGGGCGATCGCCCGGCTCTGATGATCCCAGATGAAGGCGTAGTTGCCCGAACCGGGGTCGGCAATCGGCGCAAAGCGCTCCGGCGTTGGCCGCACGCCGTTGGTAAAGGCCATCAGATGTGCATGGTCAAGGGCGAGCGTCACGTAGCCAATGATCTTTCCCTCCTTGGCAACCGGCGTCGCCCAGCGGGCGATGCCGCGAAACCTTTTGCCAAGCGGATTTTCCAGACCGGCATACCCCGAATTCTCGGGCACAAACGGCCTCCCCATTTCGTCTGCCTTGGCCTTCGTGTAGGGGCCGATCCAGTCGGTGCGGACGTACGGGCCGATCACTTCGGAAACGTAGATCTCGCCGGGCTTCAGTTTCGTCAGAGCCGGCCAGTAGTTTTCCGCCTTGATGAACGTATTCTCGCGCCGGCTGATGTTGCGCAAGCCCGGCTTGAGGAGATCGCCGTTCTGCACCTTCACCTTTTCCTGGCCGCCCGGATCGACAAAGGTCATTTCGAGAAACAGCGGCGCCAATACGCGTGCACCGTAGTTTTCCGGAGAGCGCGCATGGAAGTCCTTGGCGTTGTCCGGCAACGGCGGGCGAACCGGGTTCTCGGCCGCGAAAGGTGACTCTGGCTGCCATCCCTTGCCGTCAGGAGAGGGAGCGTACTTGCCATGCACGTAGAGCGAACGGACGTGGCTCGCCATGAAGCGGCGGTATTCCGCCTCCGACGGAGCGAGATTGGCCGCCGCCAATACATCCCGATCCCGCTCGTAAAGGAAATCGGCCACCTGCCGGGCGAGGCTCGTCGTCAACGCTTCAATCGCCTCGCGCGAACGCTCGTCGAGCGCGCGGACGGCGTCGTCGACCGCCATTTTTCCGGTCTTGCGCTGCGCCTCGCGCATCGCATCGGCCATCTCGACGCCTTGCGCAGACACGCCCGCCCCCAGATTGCGGGCCGACTGCCACGCATATCCGGCAAGCAAGACAAGCGGCACAACTTTGATCGCCACGAAAATAACGATCAACTTGCCGCGAATCCCCATCGTGTCGAAAAACCGCCGGAACAGCCCGCCCCCCAGCATCGCCCCCGCCTTTTTTGAGATTTATTTTGTCCGCATCATACGCCTTCCCGCCCCGAAAACGCCGGCTTAACCGCGTTGCGGATGGGCGAAAAAAAGCCCTGCCATGAAGACAGGGCCTGGCGCACTTTTTTGTGCAGCGATCGGATTACTTGTAATCGCCCCAGTTGATGTTGCGCATGTCGCCGGTCTTCAAGAAGTGGCGGTGCATGGCGAAACCGAGTTCCAGCGACATCGGCTCATGGCAACCGGCTTCAATCAGCTTGAGGTAGTCATACAGCTGCTCGCGGTAGTCCGGGTGGGCACAGTTGTCGATGAGGACTTTCGCGCGCTCGTACGGATCCTTGCCGCGCAGGTCGGCCACGCCCTGTTCGGTCACGACGATATTGACCGAGTGCTCGCTGTGGTCCATGTGCGTGGCCAGCGGCACGATCGCCGAAATCATGCCGTTCTTGGCCGTCGACGGGCACGAGAAGATCGACATATAGGCGTTGCGGGTGAAGTCGCCCGAACCGCCGATACCGTTCATCAGCGTCTTGCCCATGACGTGCGTTGAGTTCACGTTGCCGGCGATGTCGACTTCAATCGCCGTGTTCATCGACACGATGCCGAGGCGGCGCACGATTTCCGGATGGTTCGATATTTCCTGCGGACGCAGGAGAACGCGGTTGCGGAAGAAGTCGATGTTGCCGGTGACGTTCTTCATCATTTCGGGGCTCAGCGTCAGCGCGCAGGTCGAGGCGAACTTGCAGCGGCCGTTTTCGAGCAGCGGCACGACGGAGTCCTGCAGCACTTCGGTGTACATCTCGAACGGCGGGATTTCGGTGCTGCGCCCCAACGCGGCGAGCACGGCGTTGGCGATGTTGCCGACACCCGATTGCAGCGGCAGGAACTGCGGCGGAATGCGGCCGGCACGCATTTCGGCAACGAGGAAGTCGGCGACGTTCTGACCAATCTTGTCGGTCACCGGCGTCGATTCGTCGAAGGCACCGCTTTCGTCAGCCTGGTTGGTCAGCACAACGCCGACGATCTTTTTCGGATCAACAACGCAGATCGGCGAGCCAACGCGGTCGGATGCGCTGAAGATCGGGATGTCCGTCCGCATCGGAGGATCCTGCGGCTCGAAAATGTCGTGCATGCCGAGCAGCGAGGTCGGGTGATTGGCGTTGAGCTCGATGATGATCTTGTCAGCGAGGCGCATGTAGGTGTTCGAGGCGCCGACCGAGGTGGTCAGCACGATACCGCCACCGGCCGTGATGTCACAGGCTTCGACGACCGCCCAGTTGATCTTGCCGAGGGCGCCGTAACGAGCGCTCTGCGGCACCATCGACAGGTGCATGTCGAAGAATTTCACGTTGCCGACGTTGATCTGCTTGCGCAAGGTCGCGTTGCCTTGGTACGGAGTGCGGAAGCTGATCGCCTCGGCTTCGGCCAGCGCGCCGTCGAGCGATTTACCGGTGGAGGCACCGGTCAGCACGCCGACCTTGAACGGACGGCCGGCTTCATGCTCGCGCCGTGCCCGTTTTGCCAAAGCGACGGGGACAGCTTTCGCCGCGCCCGCCGCCGTAAATCCGCTGAAGCCGATGTTCTGGCCGTTCTGGATGAGTTCCGCCGCTTCTTCGGCGGTAAGAATCGGGAAAGGTAGCGACATTTCGGGAATGACTCCTCGTTGATGATTGAAAAGCTGGGATTGCACCGTCAAAACGGCACAAAAAAACATTTGATCTGACGCAATGCCGGAATACGGAAGCCATCCACCGCGACCTTCCGGAACCGGGCCGCAACCACCGAAAATTCACGGCGTGCAAGGAAAAAACAAGCGCGGATTATCCTCCCGCGGTGCACCTCAGTCAAACCAACGCATGAGCAAAACACAGAAGATTCGGGCATGACTGCAAGCCACTCGACGAGCAGCCGCCATCACCGCACCGCCCTTCTCCGCGACAGACGCGGTAGACTTTGGGCCCATCCTCTCCTTGGAGCCTGTTTTGACTGCTGTTGTACTTTTCCAGCCGGAAATCCCGCCCAATACCGGCAACGTCATTCGCCTTTGCGCCAACACGGGCACGGAACTGCATCTGGTGGAACCGCTCGGCTTCCGCTGGGAAGATCGTTCGCTGAAGCGCGCCGGCCTCGATTACCATGAATTTGCCCGCGTCTTCCGCCATCCGAATTGGGACACCTGCAAATCGGCGCTCGCCAACCGCCGCTTCTTCGCGGTAACGACGCGGGGCGGAGAGCGTTACGACGCCGTTCGCTTCCTCCCCGATGACGTGCTGGTCTTTGGCCGGGAAACGAGTGGCTTACCCGCTGAGGTCATGGCCGAGTTCCCCGAAGAGCGCCGCCTGCGCCTTCCCATGCTACCGGGGCAGCGCAGCCTGAATCTATCGAACGCTGTCGCTGTCACGGTGTTCGAGACGTGGCGACAAGCCGGGTTTGCCGGCGGCGTGTAGCAAGGGCGGAATGGAGTCTTGGCACGGGGACAAATCGAGAAGGACGAAGCCCCTCCCGGAAACGGGAGCGACCGCTCCCGGCAACAACAGGTGGGTCAGAGTGCTTCGTCCCTGGGATCGCGGCTCAGCAACTTTTCGACCGCCAGTACGGCCGGTTCGTCGCGATAGAGAATGGCTTCGACCGCCTGCGTAATCGGCATCTCGATCCCCAGCTCGGCCGCCAGACGCGCCACTTCGCGAGCCGTGCCGACGCCCTCGGCGACGTGGCCGAGTTCGGCAAGGATTTCCGGCAATTTCTTGCCAGCCGCCAGCGCCAGGCCGACACGCCGGTTCCGCGACAAATCACCGGTACACGTCAGGACGAGGTCGCCCATGCCGGCCAAGCCAAGGAAAGTTCCCGGCTGCCCGCCCAACGCAACACCGAGCCGGGCAATCTCGGCCAGGCCACGGGTCATCAAGGCGGCACGAGCGTTCAGCCCGAAGCCGAGGCCATCGCAAATACCAGTGGCGATCGCCATGACGTTTTTGACGGCGCCCCCGACCTCGGCCCCGATCAAATCCTCGTTCGCGTAGATGCGCATGCGCGGGCTGTGCAGTTCGCGCGCCATGCGGCGAGCAAACTCAACGTCGCGAGAAGCAAGCGTGATCGCCATCGGCAGCCCCTTGGCCACCTCTTCCGCGAAGCTGGGTCCGGTCAGAACGCCGCTACACACATCCGCGCCAAGTTCTTCCGCGACGATCTGATGCGGAAACTTGGCCGTCCCCGCCTCCAGCCCCTTGCACACCCAGATGACAGGGACAGGCTGGCAGGATTCACGAAGGCGCTGCAAAGTCGCGCGAAACCCCGCCAGTGGCGCGGCCACCATAACGAGATCGGCGCCATCGACAGCCGCCTCGAAAGCCGTTCCGATCTGCAGGTTGGCCGGCAGGGGGAAGCCGGGCAGGAAGCGCCGGTTTTCACGCAACGAAAGCATTTCCTGCGTAACGTCGGATTCGCGCGTCCACAGCGTTACCCGGTGTTTGGCGCTGAAGGCGATTGCCAGCGCCGTTCCCCAGGCCCCTGCGGCCAAGACGGTGAGCCGCACGCTCAAATCCCCCAGACCTGGTTGGCGCGAACGAATCCCGATTGACCGCCGGGGTGACGGACCTTGACCCAGCCACCGGGAACGGACTCAAGATACTCGAGCGCAACGTTCTTTTCCGCCTCGAAGACCAGCGGTGCGGCTTCTTCGGCTTTCTGCCGAATCTGGGCGCGACTGGCACTGACGAGCACGGTACGCTTCTCGGACAGGTAGGTCTTCTCGACCCAGGACAGACCGCCGTCCGCATCACGAACCTTGGACCACCCCTCAAGGCTGACCACGACTTCAACCGGGGTGTCGCGCTTGATCACGAAGAGCTTGTTACCCTTCTGGGACGGGGTATCGAAAAGCACGGTCGCGGCATTGACCGAACGGTACTCGCCCGCCAGCGCCGCCGCGGAGAAAACAGCCACGCCCGCGACAAAGAAGCAGCGACAAACGCAAGACAGCCAGGATTTCATCGTATACCTGCTTTACTGGGGAGTCGCCTCGGCCTGCTGCTGTTGGGCGCGGGCCGCGTAAAGCGCTTCGAAGTTGACCGGTTGCAGGATGACCGGCATGAACCCGGCCCGGCTGACCGACTCGGAAACGACTTCGCGCGCATAGGGGAAGAGGATGTTCGGGCAGGCGATCGACAACAGGGGTTCGAGGTTCTCGGCCGGCACGTTGCGCACGCGGAAGATGCCCGACTGGCTTACTTCGACGAGGAACATGGTTTTTTCGCCCACCTTTGCCGTCACCGTGACAGTCAGAACCACCTCGTAGGCATCGTCACCCAGATTCTGCGCCGCCGTCTGCAACTGGATACCAATTTCCGGATTTGCATGCTCGGCGAAAACGGCCGGGGCATTGGGCACTTCCAGCGACAGATCCTTGACGTAGAGTTTTTCGATGGCAAACGAAGGGGCTTGTTGTTCAGTCATGATTGGGATTTTCTTTTATTAAGGGTTGAAATAAAGGCAAAACACAGGGCCAGGCGGTCATTCCGACTGACCTGACAACATGGGAACAAGCTCGCCCGCACGATCGAGTGCGATAAGATCGTCGCACCCGCCAACGTGCCGCTCCCCGATGAATATTTGCGGTACGGTCCTACGTCCGGTCTTTTCCATCATTTCGGCACGCCGCTCAGGATCGAGATCAATCCGCACTTTCTCGACCCCGGTCACGCCGCGTTCAAGCAGCAGCTTCTCGGCACGAACGCAAAACGGACAGACCGCCGTCGAATACATCAGAACATGAGGCTGTTTCATTTACTTCACCCCTTTTTGAGGGGCAAACCCGCTTCGCTCCATGCCTTGACGCCTCCATTGAGACTATAGACGCGCGCAAAACCGAGCTTCTCAAGCTTCTTGCACGCAGCCGCCGAACGGGAACCGTTCTGGCAGACCAGAATCACCGGGCGTTCCTTGAACCTGTCGAGTTCGCCCGCACGCTCATCAAGGCTGGCTTCAGGAATATTACGCGCATCGGCAAGGTGCCCCGCCGCGAAATCACCAGCCTCGCGCACATCGACGACCCGCGCGTTTTCACGATTGATCAGCGTCGTCGCCTCAGTCGGGCTAACGGCATGACGCCCACCGGGACGACGAAAGGAAGAGGAAAAGAGAAGGCCCCCGCTGATGACGGCCATCGCGATATAAATGATGTTTTGTTGAACGAATTCCAAGGAATACTCCAGAACCGCTTTAAAAAAGAAAAACCACCGAAACCTTACGCACACAACGCCCGCTCGGACAGCGGCTGCAGCGTGGCTCTTTGCGGCACTCGCGTCACCAAGACGCCTGTCCTCGACACTCTACTGCAGTAGCAACAACCAGACGCTCGTTAAGGACGAGCGAATCATTATAGAATAATTGCCTTCCCCGGGGGCACCCCTGCCCCTCGGCCCGTCGCTTGAAAACACCCACAGACACCGTGACCCCTACCCACCGGACGCTTGCCAGAGAATCGCTCGCCGCCCTCATGCTACTGGGCGCGCTGCTCGCCTCCAGCCCGGCGTCACCTGCCACCCCGCCCAGCCGGGCCGAAATCAACGAGAAGAAAGACGACCTCAACGAGTTGCGCGAACAGATCCATTCCTTGCGCAAAGAGATCAGCAGCGGGGAGAACAAACGGGCGGGCGCCGCCGATCAGCTTAAAACGATCGAGCAGGACATATCGACCACCCAGCGCACACTGCATGAACTGACGACACAAAAGAACAAGGTCGAAGACAACCTGAGTGACCTGACAAACCAGTCGCACGAACTGGAAACCCGCCTGCACGGACAGCAGCAGCAACTGGAACGGCTCCTCTACCGCCAGTATCTGCAGAGCAACCCGGACTCGTTGCGCTTGCTGCTCAACGGCAACGACCCAAACCAGGTGACGCGCAATCTGTATTATCTATCGACGATCGGCCGCGCACGCAGCGAACTCCTGCACGAAATTCGCCAGTCGCTGGCGCAGAAAAAGGCGCTGCTCGAAAACACCAAAACACGTGCGGAAGAATTGATCGAGATCGAAAAGCGGCAAAAAGAACAACACGCCAAGCTCGTGACCCAGCGGGAGCAACGGAAAAACCTGCTCAGCAGCCTGTCGGCCAAACTTTCCGAACAACGAAAGGAAATCGGCAATCTTCGGCGCGACGAAAAACGGCTCTCGCAACTCATCGACAGGCTAACCAAGTTAAGCGCCGCCAAACCCGCACCACGCAAGGAGCCTCCACAATCCGCTCCGCCAGAAAGAACAAAGCCACAAGCCAAGCTAGCCCCCGACATCCAGAACGACACGGTGCCGCAACCGGGCCCCGCCGGCAATTTTGCGCGCCTGAAAGGCGAATTGCGGCTACCGGCCCGCGGCGCTGTCAGCAACCGATTCGGCACGCCCCGGCAAGAGGGCAGTACGTGGCGCGGCCTGTTCATCCGCGCCGGCACCGGCGGCGACGTCAAAGCCATCGCCGCCGGACGCGTGGTATTTTCCGAATGGATGCGCGGCTTCGGCAATCTGCTGATTGTCGATCACGGCAACAGTTTCCTGTCGATTTACGGCAACAATGACGCCTTGTTCAAACACGTCGGCGATGAAGTGCGCGGCGGCGACACCATAGCCGCCGTAGGCAACAGCGGTGGCAATCCGGAATCCGGTTTATACTTTGAAATTCGTCACCAGGGAAAACCCGTTGACCCCATGCAGTGGGTCCGCCTGAAGTGACATCGTGCTGGAGCAAACGTAATGAGTAAGTGGAAGCAGGCCGGACTGGTATGCGCCGGGCTGGTAGGCGGAATTCTGATCAGCTTGCAGTTCTCGGCCATGGCCGAGAAGGAAACACGCGCCAATCTTCCGATTGAAGAGTTGCGTACGTTTGCCGAGGTATTCGGCGCCATCAAACAAGGCTATGTTGAGCCGATCGAAGACAAAAAGCTGATCACGCACGCGATCAGCGGCATGCTCTCCAATCTCGACCCCCACTCTTCCTATCTCGACGCAGACGCCTACAAGGACTTGCAGGTCGGCACGCAGGGCGAATTTGGCGGTCTGGGCATCGAGGTCGGCATGGAAGACGGCTTGGTCAAGGTCATTTCACCGATCGAGGACACGCCGGCCGACCGCGCCGGCATCAAACCGGGCGACCTGATCTTCAAGCTCGACGACACCCTGGTCAAGGGCCTGACCTTGAGCGATGCGGTCAAGCGCATGCGCGGCAAGCCAAAGACCCAGATCAAGCTATCCATTCTGCGCAAGGGCGAAGCGAAGCCGCTGGAAATCACGCTCACGCGCGAAATCATCAAGGTCCAAAGCGTCAAATCGAAGCTGGTCGAACCAGGATACGGCTATCTGCGAATCACCTCATTCCAGGAAAATACCGCGCCGTCCGTCGCCAAGCACCTGACAGACCTCTACAAATCCGGGCAGCTCAAGGGACTGGTCCTGGATCTGCGCAACGATCCGGGCGGTCTGCTGAACTCGGCGATCGGCGTCTCGGCCTCTTTCCTGCCGCCGCGAACGCTGGTCACCTCGACCGACGGCCGAACGCCGGATGCGAAGCACCAGTTCTATACCGACTCGACCGACTATCTGCGCGGCAACCGTGACGATTTCATCAAAACGCTGCCCACCGAAACACGCAAGGTACCGATGGTCGTGCTGATCAACGGCGGCTCGGCGTCGGCCTCCGAGATCGTGGCCGGCGCACTGCAGGACCACAAGCGCGCCGTCATCATGGGCACCACCAGCTTTGGCAAGGGCTCGGTACAGACGGTCCTGCCCCTCCCCGGCAACGCGGCGATCAAGCTCACTACGGCGCGCTATTTCACACCGTCTGGCCGCTCGATCCAGGCCAAGGGAATCGTTCCCGACATCGTCGTCGAAGAAAATGCCAACGGCACATCATTAGTCCGCTTGCGTGAAGCCGATCTCGAAAACCATCTTGAGGACAAGCGAGAACCTCACGACAAGGACGCCAGCGGCACACCCAAGCCACAGGGCAAGGCGCCGGCCAAGCCGAAGGGCCAGCCACCCGAGGACGACGCGGAAGACCCGATCGAAAGTAGCCGCGAACTGGCCTCGAAAAAGGACTATCAGCTCAATCAGGCGCTCAACCTGCTCAAGGGCCTGCAGATCATCAGACCCTGACTGAAAACGCGGGAAGAACGCGGTTTCGCCACCGCCCTGTCCGGATGACGACGATGAAACGACTGGCCACGCCGCCCAGACCAGCACCGATCCGCAAGGAACGGACAATCCTGTTCAGCGAATTCCCGCCCGGGCAGACGCAAGAGGCCGCCGATTTTCTCAGCGGCCTGGAGCGTCTGGAGGTCCGCGCCCACCCCGAAGATCGGGCAATCGGCGTCACTTACGACCTGCACGATTACTCGCTCGAAGCCCTGGAAATAGCGCTTATGGACAACGGGTTCCGCCTCGAGTGTTCATTGCTCAACAAAATCGTTCGCGCCTTGATTCATTACGTCGAGGAAACCCAGCTGCACAACCTTGACGCGCCGAACCATCCGCTCAAAAAATCGCAACACGAAGCCTATACGCAAGCCTGGGAACGGCACCCGCACGGCGATCACGACGACACACCACCCGAGTGGCGAGAATACAAATGACGCCAGTCGCGCGAAATGTACACCGAAACGCCGCGCGCCCGAGTTTTTCACATGAACGACGACCAACTACTCCGCTACAGCCGCCACATTCTTCTGAACGAACTCGGCATCGAAGGCCAGACCCGCATTATCGATTCCCGTGTTTTGGTGATCGGCGCCGGCGGGCTGGGCTCGCCAGCAGCGCTTTATCTGGCCTCGGCCGGCGTCGGACACATCACCCTGGCCGATGGCGACACGGTTGACCTGACGAACCTGCAGCGCCAAATTCTGCACACCCATGAACGCATCGGCCTGTCAAAAGCCGTATCGGGGAAAATCGCTCTCGCTGAAGTAAATCCCGAAGTCGTCGTCGACACAGTCGTCGAACGCCTTGAAGGCGAAGAACTCGAACGGCGCATTGCCGCCGCCGATGTCGTGCTCGACTGCTGCGACAACTTCGCCACCCGCCATGCCGTCAATCGCGCCTGCGTCAAGCATCGCACCCCGCTTGTCTCGGGTTCGGCCGTCCGTTTCAGCGGCCAGCTGACCGTCTTCGACCCACGTCGTGAAAACGCCCCCTGCTATCACTGCCTCTTTCCGGAGGGCGAAGATGTCGAGGAAATGCGCTGTTCCGTCACCGGTGTTTTCGCACCACTGACCGGGATCATCGGCGCCACCCAGGCAGCGGAAGCCCTGAAACTGATTGCCGGCACCGGCCAGCCCTGCATCGGCCGCCTGCTCTTGCTTGACGCGCTGACAATGCAATGGCGCAGCGTGGCCTACAGCCGGGACCCGGCGTGCACGGTGTGCGGAGAAACTGTTCAGCCCTGAACTGACGGAACGAATCGCGCCAGAATACGCAGGTCGTCACCAACCATGCGAGCATCGCGGATCGCAAGACGCGATTTGTTTTCAAGCGATTGAAGCGCCGGCAAACCGAACATGCCGCGCGCCACATCACCGAGCAGACAAGGTGCCAGATAAAGCAGCAGTTCGTCGACAAGCCCCGCCGCCACAAGCGCGCCGTTGAGACGAGCGCCGCCTTCGACATGCACTTCGTTGATACCGCGCCGACCTAACTCGCCCAACACGGCCGACAAATCTACCCGCCCATCCGCCGCCGGCAAGCAAACAACCTCGGCGCCACGCGCACGTAGCGCTTCATAGCGCTCCACATCCTCAACGGCCGTCGCCACCAGGAGATTGCCGTCCTCGCACACCTTGGCCACGGGTCGCAATTCGAGCCGGCTATCGAGTACAACTTTCAAGGGCTGACGCTCCGTAGGGAGCCCGCGCACATTGAAGCGGGGATCGTCTTCACGCACCGTGCCGATACCGCTCAGGATGGCGCACGCGCGGGCGCGCCAGCGATGCCCGTCCTGACGGGCTGCCGGGCCGGTAATCCACTGACTGACGCCATTTTCCAACGCGGTCTTGCCATCGAGGCTGGCGGCCAGCTTCAGGCGCACCCAAGGGCGGCCGCACGTCATGCGGGAAACAAAACCGATATTGAGTTCGCGCGCCTCAGACTCCATCAGCCCGCTTTCGGCCACGATGCCGGCCTGTTCCAGCAGCGCCATGCCGCGCCCGGCAACCAGCGGGTTCGGATCCTGCATTGCAGCGACGACGCGCGCCACACGCGCCGCGATCAGCGCTTCGGCACAAGGCGGCGTCCGCCCGTGATGGCTGCACGGCTCCAGCGTCACATAGGCCGTCGCGCCGCATGCCGCCTCACCGGCTGCACGCAGGGCATGCACCTCGGCATGCGCTTCGCCGGCCCGTTCGTGCCAGCCTTCACCGACGACAACGCCGTCCTTGACGAGAACGCACCCCACGCGCGGATTCGGCGATGTGGAATACAGGCCACGCTCGGCCAGGCGGAGCGCCCGCGCCATGAACTCGTGATCGGCGGCGCTAAACATGGGAATCAGGAGCGGCCGCGCTCCGCAACCGGGCGCGTCACTTCGCGCACGAGATCGGAAAACTCGTCGACATCCTCGAAGTTTCTATAGACGGAAGCAAAACGGACGTAGGCGACCTTGTCGATCTTTTTCAGTTCGCGCATGACCATTTCGCCGATTTTCTCGGAGGGGATTTCCCGTTCGCCCTGCGCCAGCAGTTTTTCCTCGATCCGGGCGATTGCCGCATCGACGGCCTCGACCGTCACCGGCCGCTTGCGCAAGGCCAGCCAGAGGCTGGCGGAAAGCTTTTCGCGGCTGAAATCGGCCCGCGAACCGTTTTTCTTGACGACTTGCGGCAAGCGGATTTCGGCCCGTTCGTAAGTCGAAAACCGCTTGTCACAAGCAAGGCAACGGCGACGGCGACGCACGATGTCGCCGTCTTCGTTGACTCGGGTATCTGCAACAGTCGTTTCAGACGCGCCGCAGAAAGGACACTTCATCGCTTATCGGCTCTGCTTCAGTTGCCGTAGACCGGGAACTTCTTGCACAGCGCGGAAACGTCACTGCGCACGCGGGCCAGCACGGCCTCGTCGTTCGGAGCATCGAGCACGTCGGCCACCAGATGCGCGACCTGCTCGGCCTCGATTTCGGTGAAACCACGCGTCGTCATGGCCGGCGTGCCGATACGGATGCCGGACGTGACCATCGGCTTCTGCGGATCGTTCGGGATGCCGTTCTTGTTGACCGTGATGTGCGCCTTGCCGAGCGCCGCTTCGGCTTCCTTGCCGGTGATGTTCTTGGCGCGCAGGTCGATCAGGAAGACGTGCGACTCGGTGCGACCGGAGACGATGCGCAGGCCACGTTCTTCAGCCAGCACGCGCGACAGCACACGGGCGTTGGCGACAACCTGTTCCTGATAATTGCGGAACTCCGGCGTCGCGGCTTCCTTGAAGGCCACGGCCTTGGCCGCGATGACATGCATCAGCGGGCCACCTTGCAGACCGGGGAAGATCGCCGAATTGATGGCTTTTTCGTGCTCGGCCTTCATCAGGATGACGCCGCCGCGCGGGCCGCGCAACGTCTTGTGCGTCGTCGAGGTAACGACGTCGGCGAACGGCACCGGGTTCGGGTAGCAACCGGCGGCGATCAGGCCGGCATAGTGCGCCATATCGACCCAGAAAATCGCGCCGACTTCCTTGGCGATCTTGGCGAAGCGCTCGAAGTCGATGCGCAGCGAGTAGGCCGAAGCACCGGCGACGATGATTTTCGGCTTGTGCTCGCGCGCCAGCGCTTCCATCTTGTCGTAATCGATGGCTTCGTTGGCATCGAGGCCGTAGGCGACGACATTGAACCATTTACCGGACATGTTGAGCGGCATGCCGTGCGTCAGGTGACCGCCTTCGGCGAGGCTCATGCCCATGATCGTGTCGCCCGGCTTGGCGAAGGCCATCAGCACGGCCTGGTTGGCCTGCGAACCGGAATTCGGCTGGACGTTGGCGGCATCGGCACCGAACAGCTTCTTCAGGCGATCGATGGCAATCTGCTCGGCCACGTCCACATACTCGCAGCCGCCGTAGTAACGCTTGCCGGGATAACCCTCGGCGTATTTGTTGGTCAGCTGCGAGCCCTGCGCTTCCATGACTGCCTTGCTGACATAGTTTTCAGAAGCGATCAGTTCGATATGCTCTTCCTGACGACGATTTTCATCCTCAATCGCCTTCCAGAGTTCTGGATCAACTTTCGCCAGGGTATCTTTCGCGGAAAACATCGTGTGCCTCACAAGCCGTTGAAAAGTGGCGAATTGTATCATGCGAAAAAGGCGTTCCACAGCCGGCAAAAAGCATTAAAAATCAATGGACAAAACAAACACTACAAAGCCACCCGGAATCGCTTTTCCGTATTGTGTGCGATAATCGCGCCCTTTTCCCATGTAACCGAATCGCCACTTCGCGATTCGCCCCTTGCGCGGGTTGCCCGCTCCGGACAACCTCGCCCACAAAGGAAACAGACGTGAACGCGCTTCTCAACTTCTCGCGCCGCGTCGACGCCATGACGGAAAGCGTCGGCAAGGCCGCCACCTGGATCGTTCTTCTTGTCGTCCTGATCAGCGCCGGTAACGCTGTCATGCGCTACACGATCAGCTACAGCTCGAACGCCCTCCTGGAAATTCAGTGGTATCTGTTCGGCGCCATTTTCTTTGCCTGTTCGGGCTACACGCTGCTGCGCAACGAGCATGTGCGCATCGACCTGATTGCCAGCAAATTTTCCAGGCGCGGCCAGGCGTGGATCGACATTCTGGGCATCATTTTCTTCCTGATGCCGATGGCGGTCGCCATCATCTATTTCTCGTGGCCCGTTTTCCTTCACGCCTTTGAAAGCGGCGAAATGTCGAACAGCGCCGGCGGCCTGATCGTCTGGCCGGCCCGGCTGATGATTCCGGCCGGCTTCCTGCTGCTTTCCTTGCAGGCGCTCTCCGAATTGATCAAGCGCGTCGGCTTCCTCAAAGGCCTGTGCGCAGACCCGACCGACAAGGGCAAAAACCCCACCGCTGAGGAAGAACTGGCCCTCGCCATCAAAACCAACCGGGGAGAAGCGGAATGACCGAGTTTCTCATCGCCAACATGGCGCCCATCATGTTCGCCTCGATGGTCGTCTTTCTCCTGACCGGCTTTCCGGTCGCCTTTGCCCTGGCTGCCAACGGCATCGTCTTCGGCTTGATCGGCATCGAACTCGGGCTTTTCGGCCCGCAACTCTTCCAGGCGTTGCCCGACCGCATCTACGGCGTCATGGCCAGCGAGAACCTGCTCGCCGTCCCGTTCTTCACGTTCATGGGGCTGATTCTCGAACGTTCCGGCATGGCCGAGGACTTGCTCGACACGATCGGCCAGCTCTTCGGCCCGGTGCGCGGCGGCCTGGCCTACGCCGTCATCTTCGTCGGTGCGCTGCTCGCGGCCACTACCGGCGTTGTCGCCGCATCGGTCATCTCGATGGGACTCATTTCCCTGCCGATCATGCTCCGCTACGGCTACGACAAGCGGCTCGCGACCGGTGTCATCGCTGCCTCCGGCACGCTCGCCCAGATCATTCCGCCGTCACTGGTGCTGATCATCATGGCCGACCAGCTCGGCAAGCCGGTGAATGACATGTACGCCGGCGCACTCATTCCCAGCCTCGTTCTGACCAGCCTTTACGTTCTTTACGTGGCAGGCATCGCCTTCTTCAAACCACAATGGGTTCCGGCACTGCCAGCCACCGCCCGCACGGCCTACGGCAGCAAGTTGATGTTGCGCGTACTGACGACGCTGCTGCCGCCGCTCATGCTGATTTTCCTCGTCCTCGGCACGATCTTCCTCGGCATTGCCACGCCGACCGAAGGCGGGGCGATGGGGGCCGCAGGCGCACTCATCATGGCCGTCCTGCGCAAGCGACTCGACCGCCAGTTGCTCAAGCAGGCGATGGAGAGCACCGCCAAGCTGACCACCTTCGTCATCTTCATCCTGATCGGTGCCCGCGTCTTCTCGCTGACCTTCTACGGCGCCGAAGGCCACCACTGGGTCGAACACCTGCTCGGCGACCTGCCGGGCGGGCAGATCGGCTTCCTGATCGTGGTCAACATCATGATCTTCGTGCTCGCCTTCTTCCTCGACTACTTCGAACTGGCCTTCATCGTCGTGCCGCTGCTCGGCCCGGTAGCCGAAAAACTCGGCATCGACCTGATCTGGTTCGGCGTTCTGCTCGGCATCAACATGCAGACCTCCTTCCTGCACCCGCCGTTCGGTTTTGCCCTGTTCTTCCTGCGTTCCGTAGCGCCGGTTTCGGTCAAAACGTCGGATATCTACTGGGGCGCGATTCCGTTCGTGGGCATCCAGATCCTGATGGTTTGCCTGGTCATCGCCCTGCCGCAAATGGTGACATTCAATCTGGAGAAGCAGGAGCAGGTCGATCTTGAGAAGATCGAGATCGAGGTGGAAGGCTACGAATACGCTCCGCCGGATTTCTCGCTCCCGGCCGAAGGAGCGGCAGCGCAGACACCGTAGCGGGTTAGACCCACAAAAAACGCCGGACTTGCCGGCGTTTTTTTGTGGATGATCGGCTTTATTTCCGACGACTGAACATGAAATTGGCGTACGAGCCTTCGGCGACGCGGAACCAGGCATTCTGATCGTCCATGAACTTCTTGTAGTCGTCATAAACACGCTTGAAGTTCGGATTCTTGGCCGAAATCTCGGCATAGAGCTCCATCGCCGCCTTGTAGCAGACCTCCATCACATCCTTCGGAAAAGGGCGCAGCTGGGCACCAGCGGCGACCAGTTTCTTGAGCGCTTCCGGATTCTTGGCGTCGTACTTCGTGCGCATCTCGGTGTGCGCATCGGCGCAGGCGGCGCGGAAGGCCGCCTGATACTCCTTGGGCAACGAAGCCCATTTCTTCGTATTCACATACACCGAGACTTGCGGACCGCCTTCCCACCAGCCCGGGTAGTAGTAGTACTTGGCCACCTTGTTGAAGCCCAACTTGTGGTCGTCGTACGGGCCGACCCACTCGGCGGCGTCGATCGTTCCCTTTTCCAGCGATGGATAGATATCCGGCCCGGCGATCTGCTGCGGCACAACACCCACTTTGGAGAGCACCGCACCGGCCAGCCCGGCGATGCGCATCTTCAGTCCTTTAAGGTCGGCCGCCGACTTGATTTCCTTGCGGAACCAACCGCCCATCTGGACGCCGGTATTGCCGCACGGGAAGGCGATGATGTTCGACTTGGCGAAAAATTCGTTCATCAGTTTGGAACCGTTGCCCTCGCGGTACCAGGCATCGGTCTGCCGGTTGTTCATGCCGAACGGAATCGCCGTGTCGATGCAGTATGTCGGGTCCTTGCCGTAATAGTAGTAGCCGCAGGTGTGACCCAGCTCGACGGTGTTGTCGCGCACGGCGTCATGCACGCCCGGCCCCGGCACGATCTCGCCGGCGGCGAAATGCTGGATCTGGAACTTGCCGCCGGTAATTTCGGAGAGGCGCTTGATCAGGAACTCACCCGTGCCGAAAAGCGTATCGAGGCTTTTCGGGAAACTCGAGGCCATCCGCCACTTGATCACCGGCAAACTGGAATTCTGCGCGATCGCCGGCATGGCGGCCGCACCCGCAGCCAATCCGACACCGGCCGACTTCAAAAAGGAACGTCTTTCCATGGTTTCTCTTCTCCGAACATTGTTATTAACCAACCTGCAGACAGGGCGAAAAACATAAACGTGGTCCTCCACCGGGCCGTCAAATCAACTACCGGCGACTTTCATTTCCTCGACGAGGATCGAACCAACCTGCCGTGAACCGCGCACGAGAACATCGTTGCCGATCGACGCAATGTTGCGGAACATGTCGCGCAGGTTGCCGGCGATCGTGATTTCCTCGACGGGATACTGGATTTTGCCGTTCTCGACCCAATAGCCGGCCGCGCCGCGCGAATAGTCGCCCGTCACATAGTTGATTCCCTGGCCGAGGAGCTCGGTCACGAGCAGGCCGCGCTCCATTTTCTTGAGCAACCCGGCGAAATCGCGCTTGCCCGGACGGACAATCAGATTGTGCGACCCACCGGCATTGCCGGTCGTCTGCATCCCCAGCTTGCGGGCGGTATAGGCACTCAGAAAGTAGCCCTGCAAAACGCCGTCTTCGACCACTTCCCGGTCGCGGGTCGCCACGCCGTCGTTGTCGAACGGGCTGCTGGCCAAGGCACCCGGCAAATGCGGGCGCTCGCTGATCTGCACTTTTTTCGAAAAGACCCGCTTGCCGAGACTATCGACAAGGAAAGAAGACTTCCGATACAGACTGCTGCCACTGACGGCGCGCACAAAACTGCCGATCAGGGAAGATGCCAGTGGCGCTTCGAACAGCACCGGCACCTTGCAGGTCTTGATCTTGCGGGCGCCAAGACGGGCCAGTGCGCGGCGCGCCGCATAGTCGCCGATCTCCTCCGGCGTCGCGAGTCTGGCCGGATCACGCGAGGTCGAGTACCAGTCGTCGCGCTGCATCTGCTCGTCCGCACCGGCGATCACCGAACAGGAAAGGTAGTGTCGCGACGTCGGATAGCCGCCCATGAAGCCACGGCT
Organism: Propionivibrio limicola; assembly: GCF_009469695.1. Taxonomy (GTDB): domain Bacteria; phylum Pseudomonadota; class Gammaproteobacteria; order Burkholderiales; family Rhodocyclaceae; genus Propionivibrio; species Propionivibrio limicola. The sequence goes on along the minus strand of NZ_SSSR01000019.1, from coordinate 7,515 downwards.
GTTGGCCGAGACGAAATGCCCCTCTTGCCCCGAGACCGTCGCTCCTTCCGAATTGCTAACCACCGGACTGACGGCAAAGGCGGCGTCCTCGCAGCGACGCGCCAGGTCAGCCGCCTCGTCGACCGAAAGGCACCAGGGATGGTACAGATCAAGATCAGCGAAGCCCTGTTCACGCGTGGCAAAAAGCTCCACCTCGGGCAAGCCGGCACAGTCATCGGCCGCCGTAAAACGGGCGATATTCACCGCCGCCTCGACCGTCTGGCGCAGCGCCTTTGACGAAAAATCGGAGGTACTGGCATGGCCCTTCTGCTGACCGAGATAAATCGTGACGCCGATCCCCTTGTCGCGGTTGTACTCAATGGTCTCAACCTCGCCGCAACGGACGGTCACCGACTGCCCGAAACCTTCCGAGACATCGACTTCGCAATCGCTGGCGCCGGCGTTCCGGGCCAGATCCAGGACATCCTGAGCCAACTGCTGGAGCGTGCCAGGCTCGTGGCTGAAGCGGTTTGCAGCGGCGGCAGAAACAGTTGTAGCGGCTTTTCTCGGCATGTGAAGAAGGCTCGGACGTTGAAACTCGTTATCATAGCAGCTTGCCGCCGGCGTCCCCCACCCCGGGCGCAGCGGAAAAACCCAGACCAACCCTAGAACTGCCACGATGACTAACGACGACGAAACGCTTGAACCTCTCTCAAAAACGCGCCGCAAACAGGCCATGGAAGACCTTCAGGTACTCGGCGAAGAGCTGGTCGCGCTCCCGACCGACCGCCTCAAGAAGATCGACGTTCCGGAGGACCTGCGCAATGCGGTCGCCGCCGCCCAGCGCATGCCGCGCAACAGCGAAGCCAAGCGGCGGCAGATGCAGTACATCGGCAAGCTCATGCGCTCGGTCGACGAAGAGCCCATCCGCGCCGCCCTGGCCGCTGTGCGCGGCGAATCGGCCGCCGAAACGGCCAGGCTGCATCGCTTGGAAAAGCTCAGAACGGAATTGCTGGCCGACGAAAAGGTGCTGCACGAGCTCGCCACGCTTTACCCGGGGCTCGACCTGCAGCATCTCCGTTCGCTGCGCCGCTCCGCTCTCAAGGAACAGGAACAGAACAAGCCGCCGCGCAGCTACCGCGCCATTTTCCAGTTGCTCAAGGACTGCGAGAACATGCCCGGCAAGGGTGACGAATAGCCCGGGGACGCTGGACCATCAATCCATTTTTTCTTCGCGGAAACGCCCGATTTCAAAACTGGCCCCACCGGTCTCCTGCTCAACCGGGGAAAGAACGCAACGCTGATCGCCGTCGATGAATTCCATGTTCTCGCGCAGATCGAACCCCGCGACCGGCAGCACCACGCGCGCCTCCCCGGCCGGGGCCGCCCCTTTGAGCAGAATCCCCGGAATCGCGCCCGTCGCGGAAAAACCGGCCGAACGCGGCCGCAACTCGATGGCGGCGGCCTGCCTTGCCAGCGTCTGGATACCGACTGACACCCGGCCGTCGTCGTCACGCCCGATGCGCCGGACAACGCCGAGCACCCAATTGTCGCCCCCTTCCGGCTGCAAGCAGAGCAGAACCCCTACCCCTAGCCAGTCGGCCACATCGTCGGCGGCCGCGCCAAAACCGCCCATGCTGACATTCTCGACGACCCAGCTTTCGGCGGAACGCTCCTTGCCCAAGCGGGCCAAGTTGCCGGCAAAAACGGTGAAGCAGTCGTCAAAACCGTGCAGGACGGCCATCCGGGTTTTGACCGGATGACGCGGATGGGCGCGCACCTTTGGCGCGGGCGACCAGAGCACGGCGAGATGACGCAGCACCGGCAACACCGTCCGCGCGGGGAATTCACCGCCGAGATTGAGATCGGACGGCATCTCGCCACGCTCGACGCGATGCATCAGATCGCTCAGCGCTTGCGGCGCCTCGCCCGGAGAAAAAAAGCGGATCGTCGGGCCTAGCTGGCCGGGCAGACGCGCCAGACGGATGGGCGGCGTTCCATTCGCCGCATCGATCCAATACACGCTGTGCGGCTGACATTCTTGCGACACCGCAAACAAGGGTAGGAAATGCGCGACCAGCCAGTCGGCAAGTTCGATTTCAAGCGGCCGCAAACTCCCCATCGACGAGGCGCGCAGCACCAGCGCCTGCAGATATTGCTGGGCGACGCTGGTCACCGCGGATTGCCCCGGATAAAGCTGTACCGATTTTTGCGCATAGCCCGCCGCTTCAGCGGCAAGGTACGGTTGCCCGAGACCGCGCCACAAGTCCTCGCCCACCCGGCCGTAGCGGAATTCGACCCATTTGAGCTGAGCCGTCCGCGCTGCCATCAGACGCGTCGCCGCGAGCGGCAACGAAGACTTGAAAGCATCGTTGCCGCGCTCTTTCGGATTCCGCGTGGCCATATCGATGCACAGCGCGTACAGGCTCGCGACTTCGCCCCAGTAGTTGTACGACATCGTCCAGCGTTGCCGCTCTTCGCTCTTCGACTGCTTGCCGGTCTGCAAGTAATCGCGCGCCAGACGCCGTAGATGGGGCTGCGCGGCCTCATCGAGCTGGCGCACGACATCGAACAGCTGACTGGCGCGAAACCCCTCGGCCGCGAGCAGCGACTCCAGCCAGCCGTGAATTTCGTCGACCGCCTTGAACGAATTGTCGCGCGGCACCTCAGCCAACACCCGTTTGAGCTCCTTGGGCTCACCGAGCGGATGGTCCGGCCGCGAAGAGAAAAAATTCAGAATCATGGAGGCGCCCCAGTGGCGGCCGAAAGAAGGCCCGTTGAAGTGCAAAAATATCCAGTGAGTATAAGGGCTAAGGCAAAAGCTGCAAGCGGCACAAGTGCGCCGGCCGACGCCCTCAATTACAATGCGCGCTCCCCAACCGACCGCACGCCCTCCCATGAAACAGTACCTCGACCTGATGCGCCATGTCCTTGAGCATGGCGTGGACAAAGCCGACCGCACCGGCACCGGCACCCGCTCGGTCTTCGGCTGGCAGATGCGGTTTGACCTGGAGGCGGGCTTCCCGCTCTTGACGACGAAGAAGCTGCACTTGCGCTCGATCATCCACGAACTGCTCTGGTTCCTGAACGGCGACACCAACATCCGCTACCTGCACGAAAACGGCGTGAAAATATGGGACGAGTGGGCCGACGCGAACGGCGACCTCGGGCCGGTTTATGGCCACCAATGGCGGCACTGGAAAACACCGGATGGACGCGAAATCGACCAGATCGCGAAGCTCGTCGAGAGCCTGAAGAAAAACCCGGACTCGCGGCGCCACATCGTCACCGCCTGGAATCCGGCCGACGTCGACAGCATGGCGCTGCCGCCGTGCCACGCCTTCTTCCAGCTGTACGTCACCCCCGCCGCGCCCGGCGACGCCGATCCGCGCCCGAAGCTCTCCTGCCAGCTCTACCAGCGCAGCGCTGACATTTTCCTCGGCGTGCCGTTCAACATCGCCTCCTACGCGTTGCTCACGATGATGCTGGCACAGGTCTGCAATTATCGCTATGGCGATTTCGTGCACACCTTTGGTGACGCGCACCTCTATTCCAACCATTTCGAACAGGTTGCCCTGCAGCTTGGCCGCGAGCCACGGCCACTACCGACGATGCGCCTCAACCCGGACGTGAAGGACATTTTCGGCTTCCGCTTCGAGGACTTCACGCTCGACGGCTACGACCCGCACCCGCACATCGCGGCGCCGGTCGCCGTCTGACGAAAGGCATCCAATGCAAATTTCCCTGATCGCTGCCGTCGCCAACCATCGCGTCATCGGCAAGAACAACCGCCTGCTCTGGCAGCTGCCGGAGGACATGCGCCACTTCCGTACGACGACGCGCGGCAAGCCGGTCATCATGGGCCGGAAAACGTGGGAATCGCTGCCCGACGCCTTCCGGCCGCTGCCCGGCCGGCTGAACATCGTCGTCTCCCGCAATGCCGACTACGCCGCCCCCGGCGCCACGCTGGCCGGATCGCTGACCGAGGCGCTGAAAATAGCCGCACAAGCTTCGCCGAGCCCCGAAGAAGTTTTCATCATCGGCGGCGCCGAGATCTATCAGGAAACGCTGCCCGCCGCGCACCGGCTGTACCTGACCGAAATCGCTGCCGACTTCGACGGCGACGCGCACTTTCCCGAATTCACGCCGCAAGACTGGGAAGAAATCTCGCGCACGCCAGCGCAAGAGCCAGCGGCTTTCCCGTATTCGTTTGCCGTTTATCAACGACGCTGACCCAACTGGCCCGGAAAGCGCGTAGATACCGGAGATTGAAAAAGCTTCACCACCAAGACACCAAGACACAAAGACTCACCAAGAAAACAGCGGGTTAGCTTGGTGCCCTCTTGGTGTCTTGGTGACTTGGTGGTTCGCTTTTTTCGTTGACTACTAACGCACGCAATCGACGTAATACTTCGCCCGCCCGCCATTCGCTTCCTTGACCAGCCCGTGAATGTCGGTTTCGAAGCCGGGGAACTGGTTGTTGAAATCGCGCGCGAACTTGAGGTAGCGGACGATCGTCGCATTGAAGCGCTCGCCGGGAATCAGCAGCGGGATGCCCGGCGGATACGGCGTGAGCAGGATGCTGGTGATGCGCCCTTCGAGTTCATCGATCGGCACGCGGTCAATCTCGCGGTGCGCCATTTTGGCGAACGCCTCGGTCGGCTTCATCGCCGGCACCATGTCGGACAGATACATCTCGGTGGTCAGGCGAGCCACATCGTTGGCGGCATAGACGCCGTGAATCTGCCGGCACAAATCCTTGAGGCCGATGCGCTCGTAGAGCGGGTGCTTGGCAACGAATTCCGGCAGCACCTTCCAGAGCGGCTGATTCTTGTCGTAGTCGTCCTTGAACTGCTGCAGCTCGGTGACCATCGTGTTCCAGCGGCCCTTGGTGATGCCGATCGTGAACATGATGAAGAACGAATAAAGACCGCACTTCTCGACGATCACGCCGTGCTCGGCCAAATACTTGGTGACGATCGCCGCCGGGATGCCCCACTCGGCAAAATCGCCATCGACATCCAGCCCCGGCGTAATCACGGTCGCCTTGATCGGATCGAGCATGTTGAAGCCTTCGGCAACCTGGCCGAAACCGTGCCAGCGGTCGCCGGGCTTCAGCATCCAGGCGTCGCGTTCCTCGATCCCTTCTTCGGACAGGTCGTCCGGGCCCCAGACCTTGAACCACCAGTCGGCACCCCACTCCTCATCCACCTTGCGCATGGCGCGGCGAAAATCGAGCGCCTCGGCGATCGACTCCTCGACCAGCGCGGTGCCTGACGGTTCCTCCATCATCGCCGCCGCCACGTCGCACGAGGCGATGATCGAGTACTGCGGCGAAGTCGAGGTGTGCATCAGGTAAGCTTCGTTGAACACATCGCGGTCGAGCTGGCGCTCCTCCGAGTTCTGGACGAGGATTTGCGACGCCTGCGACAGACCGGCCAAGAGCTTGTGCGTCGACTGCGTCGAGAACACCATCGACTCCTGACAACGCGGCCGGTCGGCGCCGATGGCGTGGTAGTCGCCGTAAAAGTCGTGGAAGGCGGCATGCGGCAGCCACGCCTCGTCGAAATGCAGGGTGTCGATCTTGCCGTCGAGCATCTCCTTGATTTCCTCGACGTTGTAGAGAATCCCGTCGTAGGTCGACTGGGTGATCGTCAGCACGCGCGGCTTGACGTTGACGTCACTCGCAAAGGGTTGTGCGGCGATCTTTTTCTGGATGTTTTCCCAGCGGAACTCTTCCTTCGGGATCGGGCCGATGATGCCGTAGTGGTTGCGCGTCGGCATCAGGAACACCGGCACGGCGCCGGTCATGATGATCGAATGGAGGATCGACTTGTGGCAGTTGCGGTCGACGACAACGATGTCGCCGGGCGCCACGGTCGAATGCCAGACGATCTTGTTCGACGTCGACGTGCCGTTGGTGACGAAGAAGAGATGATCGGCGTTGAAAATACGCGCCGCATTGCGCTCGGAGGCCGCCACCGGCCCGGTGTGGTCGAGCAGCTGGCCGAGCTCTTCAACCGCGTTGCAGACGTCGGCGCGCAGCATGTTCTCGCCGAAGAACTGGTGGAACATCTGGCCGACCGGCGACTTCAGGAAAGCGACGCCGCCCGAATGTCCCGGGCAGTGCCACGAGTACGAACCGTCCGCTGCATAGTGCGTCAGGGCGCGGAAGAACGGTGGCGGCAGCGAGTCGAGGTAAGCCGTCGCCTCGCGCTTGATGCTGCGCGCGATGAATTCCGGCGTGTCTTCGTACATGTGGATGAAGCCGTGCAGCTCGCGCAGCACGTCGTTCGGGATGTGGCGCGAGGTGCGCGTCTCGCCGTGCAGGAAGATCGGAATATCACGGTTGCGGTGCCGGATCTCGGCAACGAAGGCACGCAGCTCGGCCAGCGTTTCCTCGGGCTCCATCGCCAGCTCCTCGTCGTCGATCGACAGGATGAAGGCGCTCGCCCGCGACTGCTGCTGGGCGAACGAAGTCAGATCACCGTAACTGGTAACACCGAGCACCTCCAGCCCTTCCTTCTCGATCGCCGCCGCCAGGGCGCGGATGCCGAGGCCGCTGGCGTTCTCAGAACGGAAGTCCTCGTCGATGATGATGACCGGAAAATTGAAGCGCATGGCTCTATCCTTGAAAAGCAGCGACCCGCCGCAGCGGGTCAAAGAATAAGACGGAAATACGACAGACGTATTGCGTAATCAGATTTTCGGCAGGGTCACACCGACCTGCCCTTGGTACTTGCCGCCGCGGTCCTTGTACGAAGTCTCACAAATCTCGTCCGACTCGAAGAACAGCACCTGGGCGCAGCCTTCGCCGGCATAGATCTTGGCGGGCAGCGGCGTCGTGTTCGAGAACTCGAGGGTCACATAGCCCTCCCATTCGGGTTCGAACGGCGTCACGTTGACGATGATGCCGCACCGCGCATAGGTGCTCTTGCCGAGGCAAACCGTCAGCACGCTGCGCGGAATGCGGAAGTACTCGACGGTGCGCGCCAGCGCGAAGGAATTCGGCGGGATGACGCAGTAGCCCTTGCCAGATACCTCGACGAAAGACTGCGGATCGAACGCCTTCGGGTCGACGATCGTTGAATTGATGTTGGTGAACACCCGGAATTCGTCGGCGCAACGGATATCGTAGCCGTAGCTCGACGTGCCGTAGGAAACGATTTTCTGGCCATTGACTTCGCGCACGAGCTCGGGCGAAAACGGCTCGATCATGCCGTGCTGCTCCGCCATGCGGCGAATCCATTTATCGGATTTGATGGACATTGCAAAATCCCGGAAACCTTTAAGAAGGCGCGTATTTTACGGTTTCCGTGACCTTGAAGGGGAAGATATTTTCCCCAGGGCAATCGCACCAAACCCGAAATGCCACCGTCGTGAACATGCCAAAATAGCCGTTCACAATCAATCAGTTACAAAGGGGCTGTTCACAGGGCGTTGATTTGTGTAGTTTTCTGTCTTTTTGGGTGGCGTATGGAGACGGAGAAAGCGGCTACGGCAAATCAACGAGTCTCGCTGACGGAGGTCTTTTCG
>NZ_SSSR01000018.1 GCF_009469695.1 Propionivibrio limicola | reverse complement strand
GACGTATTCCAGATTGACGGTCATGTCGAACTGTTTGGCCAGATCACAGATCTCGCCGAACTTTTCGATCGCGTAGTCGATCTTGTCGGTCCAGATGCTGGACAGAACCGCCTTGCCGCCGAGTTCGGCCGCGACTTCCATCGCCGGCAGGTACTTGGTCGGGTGCATGTCGTCGTAAACACGGGCGAGCTCAATGTCGTAGAGCTTCATGCCGGTGTCGGCCAGCGCGCGCTTGGTGGCGCGCAGCATTTCAGGATTGTCGGCGAGCGCGTAGTTCGGTTCGCCGGGCAGGCCCATGTAGATGTTGCGCAGGCTGACGTAGTCGTAGCCGGCGCGTGCAGCAACGTAAACCATTTCTGGCGGTGGGCAGCCAAGAACGGTCAGATGCGCTAGTGAAAATTCCAATGCCATACTTCCCTCCGTAGATCGCCGAATGCGCGACCTGTGATCGCACTTTCGACGGATCAGTTGCTAGCGTAATGCCCCGACCCAACTTCGGCTCCGAATGACGAAACCGATTTCGAGCCGGGGCACCACAGGTCCCCCAGTACTATTACTTACAACAAAACTGCTGGACGATTAGTTCGTCTCGGCGTGGTGAATCTTCTTGCCGGGCGAGTAAATGTCCATGATGTTCCAGTGACCGGACGTCGGGGTCGGGATGTTCTTCATGTAAACATCGATCACCACCGGCTTGTTCATTGCAACGGCCTTTTGCAGAGCCGGAAGCAGTTCGTCTGCCTTGTTGATGGTGATACCCTCGATACCGTAAGCGCGGGCGATGGCGGCGTAGTCAGGCGAGTAGGTTTCGCCGTCAACTTCGAACACCGTACCGAAGGTGGTGTCGTAGTGAGCCTTTTCCAGACCAGCGATGGTACCGAAAGCGTGGTTGTTCATGATGACCCAGATAACCGGGATGTTGCTTTCCTTGGCGGTTGCCAGGACAGCCGGGTTCTGACCCCAGCCACCGTCACCGGTCAGCGCGACAACAACCTTGTCCTTCAGAGCAACCTTGGCGCCCATGGCAGCCGGCGAACCGAAGCCCATGGTGGCGAAGCCGCCCGGGGTGAAGATCGTGCCCGGCTCGTAAACCGGATATTGCTGAGCAAGACCGTTCTTGTTCCAGCCCACGTCCGTGCAGATGTAGGAGTCACGCGGCAGAGCCTTGCGCAGGTCAGCCAGAATACGTTGCGGAGCCATCGGGAACATGTCGCTTTCCATGTTCACCTTGTTGCCTTCAACGAATTCCTTGCGGTTGGCGGCCATTTCGGCAACCAGCGCATCGCGCTTCACGCCTTGCGGGCAGATGCGCTTGGCAACGCGAATCAGAACCGTCAGCGCTTGCTTGAGGTCAGCCATCACGCCGATAGCAGCCGGGTAGTTACGGCCGATTTCCGACGGATCGATATCGATGTGGATGAGCTTGGTCGGCGGGAAGTTGAAGGTGTATTCCGATTCCCACGACGAGCAGTCAGCTTCGGAGAAGCGGGTGCCCAGACCGAGGATCCAGTCAGCGCCTTTGGTCTTGGCGTTGATGAACTTGGTACCCCAGAAACCGGTCATACCAAGAATCAAGGGGTGATCATCCGGCAGAGCGCCCTTACCCATCAGGGTGTGAGCAACCGGCAGCTGCAGGTGTTCTGCGAATTCGCGCAGTTCGGTCGTGCAATCGGCCAGCATGATACCGCCACCAACGTACAGCAGCGGGGTCTTGGCTTCGAGCAATTGCTTGACGATCTTCTCGGCGGTTTCTTCGTCCATCGAGGGCTTGGCGATCTGGCGGGTGTTGGCCAGAACACGGTCGAACAGCTCAACGTCGATTTCCTTGGAGAAGATGTCCATCGGAACATCAACGAGAACCGGACCCGGGCGGCCGCTTTCAGCCAGCGTGAAAGCCTTTTCAAGGATTTCCGGGATCAGATGCACGGAGTCAACACGCCATACACGCTTACAGATCGGGCGATAGATTTCGCACTGCGAAGCGTCAGCATGCAGGTTAACTTCCTGGTGCGGGTGCTTACCGTAGTAGTGGGTCGGAACGTCGCCGGCGATAACAACCATCGGGATCGAATCGAGCGAGGCGTTCGCCACACCGGTCAGCGCGTTGGTCATACCCGGCGACAAGTGGGACAGAACAACGGATGCCTTCTTGGTAGCACGGGCATAGCCGTCAGCCATGTGAGCAGCGATCTGTTCATGACGCGAGTTGATGAACTTGATCTTCTTGCTCTTCTCAAGTGCAGCCAGAACTGCGATGTTGGTGTGGCCGCAGAGACCGAAGATGTGCTCGACGCCGCGGGCTTCGAGATATCTCACCAGTTGATTAGATACCAAGTCTTTCATTAATTAACGCTCCTAAAAAAAACAGTAAGCACAGCGACTACACAGCAGTGCAAAATCACTTAGTTCTGTTACACAACCTTTTGTGACGGCGCAGTATAGGTGCAGCGGCCATCTTCGGCAAGACCTCTCAAAACCACCATCCCACCGCAAGTGCATACCTCCCACCTGGGCACCGTAACACCATCAAACAAAAACGGATCCGAAATCGCCCGAATCACCGGAAAAGGCGCAGGTTTACGGACTCCGAGTGAACAAAACACCACCGCGACTCTCGACTAAGCACTCGAACTCCGGTAGCTTTTAAAGCCTTGAAATATTAGCTTTAGCGCCTCATCACGTCGATTAGATAGCCACTTTTCTGCGCGATTGTCGCACATCGTGCGCGCTATCCGCGCAAACAGCCAAATATCAAAGCACCTTCCGAAGCATTGGGCATTTTAAAAAAAACGGCACGGGAAATCCCGTGCCGTTTTTTCATTCAACTGACTAGCTACTAAATCAGCTTAGTAGTTACCGTACTGAACCTTTTCAAGTTCAGCATCGTAGAACTCGCCGAACAGCTCTTCGTCAGTCTGCCAATCGGGCTTGTCATACTCACGCGAAACCCAGGTCACATTCATGTAGTGGTGCAGATGAATATTTTCCGAAGTCGCATTACCAGCCCAGGTACCGCAACCGATCGACGAAGTCATCGGCATGCCGTTGTTCATGCTGCCGGAGTTGGCCTTCGACTGCGGCTGACGAACCATGATACGGCCGACGCGGGCAACGCTGGCGAGACGGTGGATGTGATCTTCGTCGAACGAGAAGATACCAACCGAGTGACCAATACCGCCAACTTGGTGGATAGCCTGAACAGCGTCGATCGCGTTCTGGAACTCACCGCAATACTTGTGAACAGCCAACAGCGTGGTCAGCTTCTCAACACACCAGATACCTTCCGGACCCGACGTGAATACACCGGTACCGTGCGAGGCAATCAGGAACTTGCGGTCAGCGGCCAACGAAAGACCGGCTGCTTTCATCATGTCTTGCGGGGAGAGAGCCACCGTATCGGGCAGGCGGTGACCTTCGTCATCCCACATGACCTTCTTGACAGCTTCTTGCTCCGACGGCGACAGCATGTAGCCGCCAACAGCCACGAGCTCCTTCAGAGCGTCTTCGTAGATGCTTTCGTGAATAACGATGTTACCGTCAGCCGAGCAACCCGAACCGAAGTCGGATGTCTTGGAACGCATGGTGTTGGCAGCAGCCTTGTTCAGGTCTTGCTTAGCCGTTTCATCCCAAACCATCGTGGCGTTACCGGCACCAACAGCGTAAGCAGGCGTACCGGACATGTAAGCGCGGCGAACAACACCTTGACCGCCAGTCGCGATGATCAGGTCGCACTTGGTCATCAGAGCTTCGGAAATACCCTTGTTGATCTTGGCCTTGTAGCCGAGAACCTGAACGAGGTCTTCAGGAGCGCCAACGCGACGAAGGCCTTCGCGCATCAGTTCGACGGTGCGGCGGCTGGTCTTCAGAGTGCGGGGGTGCGGCGAGAAGATGATGGCATTACGTGCCTTGATAGCGTAGATGGCATTGCCGGCCGGGGTCAGGTCGGGGTTGGTTGCCGGAATTACGCAGGCGATGACGCCAACAGGCTTCGCGTACTTGACGATGCGCTTCTCGGGGACTTCCTCGATGATGCCGACCGACTTTTCGCGCAGGCAGTCACGCAGAATGCCGCGGATCTTGAAGCGCTTGGCTTCACGGCTGAGCGGGTCACCGAAAGCACTTTCGGCGATGCCCATCTCGACCAGTTCGTGGAAGGTCTTGGAGTTGGACACGATCTGGGCCACGGAACGGATAGCGCGGTCGATGGCTTCCTGGCTCCAGGTTTCGAATTCTTTCTGAGCCTTATCTGCTTTCGCAAACGCCTCTTCAACTTCTGCGATCTGGTCTTCGTTAAGCTTCAGCTCAGCGTAACGCTCCTGCATGTCGTTCTGTCTACTCATTTCATTTCCTCATAAAACAACTTACAAAAAAACCAAATTATTCATCGCTTTCGCAACAACCGATGACGTTAAAAACCCCGCCAAAACTCGGCCAGCCAGCAAAATGACGAATCAAAAAACAGCGTAACTTTATATCACATTTCCGGTCAGCAATGTTTGAACATCAAGGAAACACAACCAACAAATTTCTTTTGAAAGCAACTCGGCAGTATGACCATTTCATTCAATGGGTCACAACTGACTGTGCGGCTGAACTGTCACGTTCGGAATCTACCGTTTGTCCCGCAACTGATTCCGGCAACGGTTCTGGCTTGCTTTCAAGCGCCAGTTCAAGCACCTGATCAATCCACTTTACGGGTACGATTTCCAACTTGTTTTTTATGTTATCGGGGATCTCGGCCAAATCCCGCACATTTTCTTCAGGAATCAATACCCGGCCAATTCCACCCCGAACAGCGGCAAGCAGCTTTTCCTTCAGCCCTCCGATCGGCAGAACCTCGCCTCGCAACGTAATTTCACCGGTCATCGCTACGTCACACCGCACCGGAATACCCGTAAGCACTGAAACCAAGGCGGTACAAATCCCGATACCAGCCGATGGCCCATCCTTTGGAATAGCACCTTCGGGCAAATGAATATGAATATCGCTTTTTTGATAAAAATCTTCATCAATACCAAGTGAACGAGAGCGCTTCCGGACAACCGACATCGCCGCCTGGATTGACTCCTGCATTACCTCGCCCAACTTCCCGGTTGTAATGGTCTTGCCTTTTCCAGGCAACGCGACTGATTCAATGGTCAGAAGTTCCCCCCCAACCTCGGTCCACGCAAGCCCGGTGACCTGCCCGACCTGGTTTTGACGTTCGGCAACACCAAAGCTGTAACGCCGCACCCCAAGGAACTTATCAAGATTGCGAGAGGTGACCGCTATGCGCGCCTGACTCTTCTTGAGCAACAGCGTCTTCACCACTTTGCGACAAATCTTTGAAACTTCACGCTCCAACGCACGTACCCCTGCCTCGCGGGTGTAGTAACGAACGATGTCGCGCAAAGCACTCTCCGCGACAGAGAGCTCGGTCTTTTTCAGACCATTCGTCTTCATTTGCTTTGGCAACAGATATCGCTGGGCAATGTTGATCTTTTCATCCTCGGTATAGCCTGAAAGACGAATGACCTCCATCCGATCCAGCAACGGTGCCGGAATATTCAGCGTGTTCGCAGTTGCAACGAACATCACTTCCGACAAATCGTATTCGACCTCAACATAGTGATCGACGAAAGTCGAATTTTGTTCCGGATCAAGCACTTCAAGCAGCGCCGAGCTCGGATCACCTCGAAAATCCTGCCCCAACTTATCGACTTCGTCGAGGAGGAACAATGGATTCTTGACCGCTACTTTCGTCATATTCTGGAGAATCTTGCCCGGCATCGAACCGATATATGTGCGCCGGTGACCGCGAATCTCCGCTTCATCGCGAACACCGCCAAGACTCATACGGACAAACTTGCGCCCTGTCGCGCTCGCGATCGACTGACCAAGTGACGTCTTGCCAACACCGGGGGGGCCGACCAAACACAGAATTGGTGCCTTCAAACGATCTACACGCTGCTGTACGGCCAAATACTCAAGAATGCGCTCCTTGACCTTTTCAAGCCCCCAGTGATCCTTGTTCAGAACCTTTTCCGCTTCGACCAGATCCTTGCTGATGCGCGTTTTCTTGCGCCACGGCAAATTGGTCAGCGTCTCGATAAAATTCCGCACGACGGTCGCTTCGGCGGACATCGGCGACATCAATTTGAGCTTTTTCAATTCGGACTGGGCTTTGGCAAGCGCTTCCTTGCTCATGCCAGCCGCCTTCATTTTCTTTTCGAGCTCTTCGAAGTCGGCGCCTTCTTCCCCCTCGCCCAACTCCTTTTGAATAGCCTTGACCTGCTCATTCAGATAATACTCGCGCTGGCTTTTTTCCATCTGCCGCTTCACGCGGCCACGGATACGCTTTTCGACCTGCAGAATATCGATTTCAGTCTCTAGCTGGGAAAGCAGACGCTCGATCCGAGCACGAATTTCGAACATCTCAAGCACTTCCTGCTTCTGTTCGAGTTTGAGCGGCAAATGCGCCGCAATCGTATCGGCAAGTCGGCCAGCCTCTTCAATACCTGCGATCGACGTCAGAATTTCGGGCGGGATTTTCTTATTCAGTTTTACGTATTGGTCGAACTGCGAAATCACGGCCCGCCGCAATGCCTCAAGCTCATGATCCACGCCACCCTCTGATGCCACTGGACGAGCGGAAGCGACAAACATCTCACCAGTCGCATCGATCGATTCAACATAGGCACGCTGGGTCCCTTCGACCAACACCTTTACCGTGCCGTCCGGCAGTTTCAACATCTGCAAAATATTCGCAACGCAGCCGATCGAATAGAGGTCTTCCGCGGCGGGATCATCCTTCCCTGCCGATTTCTGCGCCACCAGCAGAATGCCCTTCCCCCCTTCCATGGCCACTTCAAGCGCCTTGATGGATTTTGGCCGCCCGACAAACAGCGGAATTACCATATGCGGAAAGACTACGACATCGCGCAATGGCAAAAGCGGCAATTCGAGAGATTCTGCTGAAAGAGGGAGATTCGTAGCCATGAGTTTGCTCTAATAATTAGGTACAGACGCCCATGTGGGGGCATGAAATCAATTTTCAAGCCACCCCACTTTCAAACGACAGGCTTCGGCGACAGGTTTCAGTTGGAACCGGCAACCTTGGGTTGGTCGGCGTAAATCAGAATGGGCTTCGCATCGCTATTGATCATGTTTTCATCAATGACGACTTTAGAGACATTTTCCATCCCTGGAAGTTCGTACATCGTATCCAGCAGGACAGACTCAAGAATGGAGCGCAACCCACGCGCCCCCGTCTTGCGCTCGATGGCTCGCTTTGCAATCGCCGTCAGCGCTACAGACCGAATCTCCAGTTCCACATCCTCCATGGCAAACAGCTTTTGATACTGTTTGACCAATGCATTTTTCGGTTCGACAAGGATCTGAACGAGCGCCTCTGTAGAAAGCTCCTCCAACGTTGCAACCACCGGCAGGCGCCCGATCAATTCGGGAATGAGGCCGAACTTGATGAGATCCTCAGGTTCGACTGTACGGAAAATTTCACCGATGGATTTCTTGTCGTCCTTGCTTTTAACCTCTGCCCCAAACCCCATGCCGCCGCGCTCCGAGCGGTTACGAATAACCTTCTCAAGCCCATCGAACGCACCGCCGCAAATAAAAAGGATATTGGTCGTATCAACCTGAACGAAATCCTGGTTCGGATGCTTGCGCCCCCCTTGAGGAGGCACTGAGGCAACAGTTCCTTCAATCAGCTTGAGCAATGCTTGCTGGACGCCTTCACCAGAAACGTCGCGCGTAATCGAGGGATTGTCAGACTTGCGCGAAATCTTGTCGATCTCGTCTATATAAACGATACCTTGTTGCGCTTTGTCGATATCGTAATCGCACTTCTGCAACAGCTTCTGGATAATATTTTCGACGTCCTCGCCGACGTATCCGGCCTCAGTCAGCGTTGTCGCGTCTGCCATGACAAATGGCACGTTGAGCATGCGCGCCAAAGTCTGAGCAAGCAACGTCTTGCCGGATCCTGTTGGACCGATCAACAAAATGTTGCTCTTGGCCAACTCCACATCGTCCGACACCTTGCCTTGATGACGCAAGCGCTTGTAGTGGTTGTAAACCGCCACCGACAGGATTCGCTTGGCCAGTTCCTGACCGATTACGTACTGATCGAGCAGAGCAGAAATCTCTTTCGGCGTCGGCAATTCCTTCTTCGCCACGCCCCCCTCTTGATCAAGAGAAAGTTCGTCGCGAACGATATCGTTACAGAGTTCAATGCATTCGTCGCAAATGAACACAGATGGACCGGCAATCAGTTTTTTTACTTCATGCTGACTTTTTCCGCAGAACGAGCAGTAAAGCATTTTTTCACTGCCACTTTTCTTTTCCGCCATTCCGGCCTACCTCATTTTTCTTACAAAAAATTGGAACTGATCAAACAGCTGCGCGGCTGACCAGCACCTTGTCGATCAGGCCGTACTCAACGGCCTCCTGCGAGGACAGGAAGTTGTCCCGATCGGTATCGCGTTCAATGCGTTCAACCGGCTGCCCGGTGTGGTGGGCCATGATTTCATTCAATTTTGCGCGCAAGGACAATATCTCCTTGGCGTGAATCGCGATATCAGACGCCTGCCCCTGAAAGCCCCCCATCGGCTGGTGAATCATCACCCGCGAATTCGGCAATGCAAAACGCTTACCCTTTGCACCTGCTGTCAGCAGGAAGGCGCCCATCGAACACGCCTGCCCCATGCATAGCGTCGAAACATCCGGCTTGATGAATTGCATGGTGTCGTAGATCGACATACCCGCCGTTACCGAACCGCCAGGCGAGTTGATGTAGAAGTGGATATCCTTGTCAGGATTTTCCGCCTCAAGAAAGAGCAATTGGGCGACAACCAAATTGGCCGTCGCATCATTGACAGGCCCGACCAAGAAGATCACACGCTCCTTGAGCAGACGAGAATAAATGTCATAAGCCCGCTCGCCGCGACCACTCTGTTCGACAACCATCGGAACCATGCCGAGCGCTTGTGGCGTCCAGAAACTTTCAGACTCACTACGATCAAGACTCATACATCTCCTCCATATCCGGAATCGGGCCTACCATCCTTGCGGTGACTACCGTTTAACGCCCCGGTTGTCCCATCAGTTCGTCAAAAGAAACAGCCTTGTCGACCACTTTAACCTTCGACAGAACCCATTCGACGACGTTATTCTCAATCGCGATACCTTCAATCTCGGCGATCCGTTGCGGCTGTGCGTAATACCACCGTACGACCTCTTCAGGCTGCTCGTAGTTCTCAGCCATTTCTTCAACGATCGCCTTGATCTGCTCGGGCTTGGCGTGCAACTCATTAACCTTGACAAGCTCGGCCAGAATCAGACCGAGACTGACGCGGCGCTTCGCCTGCTCAACGAACCAAGCACGCTGCAGCGGAAAGTCCTTCTTGCCCGTGCGCTGTTCCATATCTTTGCGCGCCGAATCCATCAAACGTTCAATCTCCATTTCGACGAGCGCATTCGGCACATCGATCGGATTGGCGCTCAGCACCGCTTCCATCACTTTGTCTTTAAGCTGGCTTTGCAACCGGCTCTTGACTTCGCGTTTGAGGTTCGTTTCGATTTCTTCGCGCATCTTGGCCGTATCGCCGCCTTCAATCCCGAGCGACTTGGCAAATTCAGCATCCACTTCCGGCAGAACCGGCTCGCTCACGTGCTTGACCGTCACCTCGAACGACACGGCCTGCCCGGCGAGATCGGCCGAAAAATAGTCAGCCGGGAAAGTCATATCAAACGTCTTGGACTCACCCACCTTCATTCCGGTAACAGCGGCTTCGAAATCAGCCAGCATGGACCCTTCACCGAGGGTAAACGGGAAATCCTTGGCCTGACCACCCGGGAACGGCTCTCCGCCTTTCTTGCCGAGGAAATCGATCGTCACGCGATCGCCCTTGGCGGCGGCGCGATCGGTGGCTTCGAAACGGGTGCGCTGCTTGCGCAGAACATCAATGGTGCTATCAACTTCTGCCTGACCAACCTCGAGCACCGGGCGCTCAAGCTCGACACCCGCCAAGTCTCCAAGCGTAATCTGAGGATAGACCTCGAACGTCGCCGTAAATTCAAGATGGGTCGTGCTTTCCGATTTCTTTGCATCGATCTTCGGATTACCGGCAATACGAAACTCAGCCGTTTTGACCGCTTCTCCAAACACCCGCTCAAGCGACTCGTTCAATGCATCAAGCCGGGCTTCATGACCATAGTGCTGCTTGATGATATTGGCCGGCACTTTCCCTTGACGGAAGCCCGGCATTTTCGCCGTTTTGCCGATGCGCTTCAGGCGCTGTTCGATTTCCTTGTCGAGTTCGGCGATGGCCACCGTGAGGTCCAGACGACGCTCAAGGGCATTGGGCTGCGGCGCAGTTTCGGTGGTTGTGGCGTTCGTTTCCATTAAATTCCTCAAAGTCTTGTAAATACTGGCTGAGAACAGGATGCTCTGATGGCCGGGAAAGTCTGGTGCGAAAGAAGGGACTCGAACCCTTACGCCTTGCGGCGCTGGAACCTAAATCCAGTGCGTCTACCAATTCCGCCACTCTCGCGCTCAATCGGGCATTCTAACCGAGATCGCCCTATACTGTCAGCCGTGAGTTTCAGAATCGCCCCCAAACGCAGCCTCGCAGGCCTTGCCCTGCTTGACCTGCCGTAAAGCCTTAATCCTCTGTTGCCCGATGCCCGTCGATCACTACGAAAACTTCCCTGTTGCTTCAATTCTACTGCCCAAACATCTGCGCGAACCGATCGAAGCCATCTACCGTTTTGCCCGTAGCGCCGATGACATTGCCGACGAGGGTGATGCCAGCGACGACGAACGCCTGAAGGAGTTGGCCGTCCACAAATCGGAACTTGATCGCATCGAACGTGGCGAACCGCCCCATGGCATCCAGTTTCGCCTACTCGCTCAGGTCATTGCGCGCTGGAAGCTGCCGATTCAACTCTTTCGCGATCTGCTCGATGCTTTCGCTCAGGATGTCGTCAAGAAGCGCTACGCCGATTACCCGGAGCTTCTTGACTACTGCCGCCGCTCCGCAAACCCGGTCGGTCGCCTGCTTCTGCATCTCTTCGATCGGGCAAGTGACGAGAATTTGCGCCGCTCCGACAGTATTTGCTCGGCACTGCAACTGATCAATTTCTGGCAGGATATCGGCATCGATTGGCAAAAGGGGCGTGTTTATCTCCCCCAGGACGAACTCGTACGCTTCGGCGTCAGCGAAAACTCGATCGAAGCACAGCGCTGCACTCCGGAATGGACAGCCTTGCTCGACTTCCAAATAGAACGCTCGCGACAACTGATGCTCGACGGCGCTCCGCTGGTGCGAGAATTGCCCGGACGTATGGGCTGGGAAATTCGCCTGACGGTTCAAGGGGGACTGCGCATCCTCGACAAAATTCAGCGGGATCGAGGAGATATTTTCCGCCATCGTCCGTTATTGCAGCCGATCGATTGGTTGCGCATGGGCAGCCGCGCGCTGTTTATGTAAGAATCGCGGCCATTCCGACCGAGAAGCAGCGCATGACCCCTGAAGAATATTGCCAGCAAAAGGCCGCCGCGAGCGGCTCCAGTTTCTATTACAGCTTTCTTTTCCTCCCTCCGAACCGGCGGCGCGCCATCACGGCGCTTTATGCGTTTTGCCGAGAAGTGGACGACGTCGTCGACGAATGCGACGACCCGCAACTCGCCGCCGCCAAGCTGGCCGGGTGGCGAGCCGAACTCGACCACATGTACGAAGGCCAGCCGGGGCACCCGGTCACGAAAGCCATTCAACCGTTGCTGGGTGAATTCAACATTCCGAAGGAGCAACTGCTCGAAATCATCGACGGCATGGAGATGGATCTTCAGCAGTCGCGCTACCTCGACTTCAAGGCGCTCTCGCTCTACTGCTACCGTGTCGCCAGTGTCGTGGGCTTGCTGGCCGCGGAAATCTTCGGGTTTACCGACCGCCAGACGTTGAAGTATGCGCACGACCTCGGCATGGCGTTCCAACTGACCAACATCATCCGTGACGTGGGTGAAGATGCACGGCGCGGACGCGTGTATCTGCCAATGGACGAGTTGAAGCGCTTCGGCGTCACCGTTTCCGACATCCTCAACGCCCGCCAAACGGACAATTTCCGGGCGCTCATGGAATTTCAGATCGCACGTGCGGAACAGTATTACGCGCAAGCCATGAGCCAGCTCCCCACGGCGGATCGAAAATCGCAACGCCCCGGACTGGTCATGGCAGCTATCTACCGCACGCTGCTCGAAGAGATCAAGCGTGACGGCTGCAAAGTCCTCACCCAACGCACTTCGTTGACGCCGCTGCGCAAGCTCTGGCTTGCCTGGATTACGTGGGTCAGAGGGTAATTCTTCGGTATGAAAGCCGTCTATCTCGCCGGCCCCGACGTTTTCCATAAGGAAGCTCCGGTACTGGCCGAAAAGCACAAGGCGCTCTGCCGATTGTATGGATTCGAGCCTCACCACCCCTTTGATCAGCCGATCCCCACGGCAGGCAACATCTTCCAAACGAACATCGACCTGATCCGACGCGCAGACGCCGTAGTCGCCAATCTCAATCCTTTTCGCGGCACGGAAGTCGATTCCGGCACCGCGTTCGAAGTCGGGTTCGCCATCGCACTCGGCAAGCCCGTCGTTGGCTACATCGGCAAGGCGGAAACCCAGATGCAGCGTATTCAGCGCCTGTACGGAGAAATCACTTATTTTGAAGGCGAAGGCCTCTGGCGCGATCGCGAGGGAAACATGGTCGAAGATCTCGGCCACCCCGTGAATCTGATGCTCGCCGAGTCCTGCACGATTGTCATTGGCGACCTGGAAGATGCCTTGGCCAAGCTGTGCGGACTTGGCCTGACTGATTCGATGATTATTTGAACCGCCCTCCTTTCCCGAGGAATCGGGGAAAAGGAACACGGAAACGGAAAGGCCAACCGCGAACGGTTGGCCAGCCAGCTGAGAGCCGGGATCCCCGATGCGACTATATTTTGCGCGGCTGAGTCATTTTCTCCGGCGTCAGGATGTCATCGAGCGCTTCCTTGCTGAGCCATCCCTTCTGCAAAACGAGGTCGTAGACACTGCCGTTCGTCGCCAAAGCCTCCTTGGCAATCGCTACCGACTTCTCGTAACCGAGGATCGGATTTAGCGCCGTCACGAGTCCAATGCTGTTCTGCACATATTCACGGCAACGCTCGGCATTGGCCTCGATGCCGGCAACGCAGCGGCTATTGAGGACGATGGCCGCGTTCTTGAGAATCATCAATCCATGCAGCAGACAGTAAGCGATGATCGGCTCGGCCATGTTCAGTTCCAGCTCGCTCGCCTCGGAGGCCATGGCAACGGTCACGTCGTAGCCGATGACGGTGAAACAGACCTGACTTACCATTTCGGGAATCACCGGATTGACCTTTCCCGGCATGATGGACGATCCGGGCTGCATCGCCGGCAACCTGATCTCGTACAGACCGCAACGCGGACCTGAAGAAAGCCAGCGCAAATCGTTACATATCTTCGAGAGCTGCACGGCCGAGCGCTTCATGTTGCCGGACATCTGAGCAAACACGCCCGAATCCTGCGTTGCCTCGACCAGGTTTTCTGCCTTGCGCAGCTTGAGGCCACTGATCGCCGAAAGTTCCTGGGTAACCAGATCGGCATATCCGGGCGGACTGTTGATGCCGGTGCCAATCGCCGTCGCACCCATGTTGATTTCGAGCAACTCGTCGGCAGCTGTCCGCATGCTCTTCATGGCGCCGGCGATCATCACAGCATAGGCGCCGAATTCCTGCCCGAGAGTCATCGGGACGGCATCCTGATTCTCCGTCCGCCCCATCTTGAGGATCTGGGCAAACTCCCGTTCCTTGGCCTCCAGCGCCGCCTTCAGCTCGCCCAGAGCTCCCAGCGTGTCCTGCAGCGAAAAATAGACGGCAAGCTTGATGGCCGTCGGATAGGCATCGTTGGTGGACTGGGAGCAGTTAACATCGTCATTGGGGTGAAGGTGCTTGTACTCCCCTTTCGCGAGCCCCATCAGCTCCAGCGCACGGTTGGCGATAACCTCGTTGGCATTCATGTTGGTCGATGTGCCGGCTCCGCCCTGAATCATGTCCACCACGAAGTGGTCGTGAAGCTTGCCGGCGAGAATTTCGTCACAGGCCGCAGCAATGGCCTCCATCTTTTCTTCCGCCAGCACACCCAGCTTGCCGTTGGCGAGGGCTGCCGCCTTTTTCACCATCGCCAGGGCATCGACAAAGTGGGCGAAATTCTTCAACGGCATGCCTGAGATGGGGAAGTTCTCCATGCCACGCAAGGTCTGGACCCCGTAATAGGCAAAAAGTGGTACATCCCGGTCGCCGAGAAGGTCGTGTTCGCGGCGCACGGCCGTGAGCAGCGCATCGGGGCTGGCCTTGCCGGCCAGCTGATCGGCGGCATACCGCAAGCGCTCGCTCTGCCGCTGGGCGCCCCGGGCGACCACACGGTAAAAGACCTCCGGCCGGCTCTTCCGAAGCTCCTCCCATACTTCACGCGAAATCTGCCAAACGCTCGCCCCGCCGCGGGTAAATGCGCTGGTCGAATGCGGCGCGTCATCCATCGCCGCGCCTTCGGAAATCATCGCGCCCTGCGCGAGCGTGGAGAGATGTGTCGCTGAACCATGCAGACCGCGCACGATGGCCACTTCGCCTTCCTCGACAAACCCGACCCAGCGGCGTGGCGTCGATTCGTGGAACAGATATTCGCCGGGCGCATAACGCTTCCGCTCGCCCTTCGCGGCAATTGCACGAAGATCATCTTCCGAGATACCCAAAGACTCGGCGGCATTGCTGATGATGGTATCGAGAACCGACATGTTCATATCCTTTCCTGATTACGCGCCAACGACAAATGTAGGAAACCGGGCTGCGCGGCCAATGCACCAAAGTCCCGTCAAGTCATAAAGGCCACGATGACCGGCCCCCATGCGGTCAACAGAATGTTTCCCACGGCATATGGAACCGTGTAACCGAGAACGGGGAGCTTGCTCTGCGATTCGTCCTGCAACGCCTTCAAACCCGCTGTCAGCGTTCCGGCCCCCGTGCACACGCCCAGCAGGATGACGGGATTCATTCGCAGGACGTAGCGCCCGACCAGCAAGCCGATGATGTGCGGCACTACCGCAACGATGATGGCAACGAATACGAGACCAATGCCCGTCTGCTTCACGCCGGCAACAAAGGTCGGCCCAGCCCCGAGACCAACGATCCCGATAAACGTACACAGCCCCACCGTATCGAAGACCCAAAGCGCCGCTTCCGGGATACGCCCGAAGGTTGGACGAATGGAACGCAACCAGCCGAACACCAAACCCATAACGAGTGCGCCACCACTGGCGGTGAGAGTAATCAGAACGCCCCCGATCGTCACCGAAAGCAAACCGACCAGCCCGCCCAGCACGATCCCCACACCGACAAAGACCATATCCGTGGCTTCGGATACAGGATCGGCATAACCGATGGCCTGCGCCGCCCGTTCGACATTGCGCCGTTCGCCGGTAATCTGGAGCAAGTCGCCCCGAAACACCTGGGTACCGGCTACAAACGGAATTTCCTGACCGGCGCGGACAAGTTTGACCAACGCCACCCCTCGCCCGTGACGCTCCGCGAGTTCGAGGAGCGTCGCTCCCACCAGCGCCTTGTTGGTAAGCACCACGTCAAGGTTGGCCAGATGGAACTCCAACAGCCCGCGATCTTCCACTTCCGGCCCGATTTTCGCCCCAACCTCAAGGATGGCATTACGACGGGCGGTCACGGCAAGGATGTCACCTTCCCGCAGCACGGTATCGGCTTCCGTATCGAGCAATTCATCACCGCGCCGGATACGCTCTACGAAGAAGCGCACCCCCGGCAAGGAAGCCTCGAACTGACCGGCGGTTTGTCCGGCGATTCCCGGCTGGGTGACTTGGAAAGCGCGCAGATCCCATTCACGGTAGGAAGAAAGAATGCCCGGCTCAAGCTCTTCCTTGCCCGACATTTCCACGCCCAGTTTTTTGCTCTCGGCGCGCAGGTCAATGCGCATCAGCCGCGGCATCAGGAACGAAAGGAACCAGACGAGGAATGTCGTGCCGACGAGATAGGTCACGGCGTAAGCAACGGGAATGTTGTTCACCAGCCGGAGTTTTTCCGCTTCGGAGATTGGCAACCGGTTGATGGCATCACCGGCGGTCCCGATTACCGTCGACTCGGTAAACGCACCGGCCAGCATCCCGGCCGCTGTTCCCGCGTCATATTTCATGATCTTGGCTGCGACGACAGCCGTGATGAGCGACGAGACGCAAATAATCACCGTCAGCAGCAGCTGAGGGAGAGCATCTTTTTTGAGTCCACGGAAGAACTGCGGTCCAACCTTGTAGCCAGTAGCAAAGAGAAAGAGATTAAAGAAAACCGTCTTGACGGTCGGCGAAACGATAATCTCCATTTGCCCGATGATCACCCCGGCCAACAACGTCCCCACAACGGTGCCGAGCGAGAAATTGCCGAATCTGAGGCGGCCGATGAAAAAACCCAGCGCCAGCGTAAGGAAAATGGCCAGCTCCGGGTATTGGCGGAATATTGCCACGAGGTTTGTCATGATGATCTCCGGCGTAATAACCACTTTCAATATAGCGAGCCGCTTTACCCTTACAACATCGCTTCTCCGCCGACCTGTTGCGCAAAGGAATGATCCACCGCGCCGTTTAGTTCTCCGGCGACCGGGCCGGAGCGGTATACCACCGCTCCGGAGGGACAACCTTCGGCTGCTCTGGATCGCCCTCGTAGGATGGAGTCATTATCTGGACGCCATACTCATTGAATAGATCGAGGATATTGCGGTGCAACTCCGTATAGAGGCGGAACATTTCCCTCGGATCGGCGCAGTAGGCATTGATCTCGTAAGTGACGTTGAACTCGCCGAGCGCAGTCTGCCGAACGAAAGGCGGCGGATCCCGAAGCAGGTCGGGCGTACGTGCGACAGCTTCCAACAGCATCGCCTCCACCTGGCGCCAGGGAGTCCCGTAGCCAATCCCCACCGTGGTATGAAGGATCAATCCCCGCGTACGAGCCAAAGTGCTGAAATTGACAACCTCACTGTTGAGAATTGTCGAGTTGGGAATCGCCACCAACTCGTTCTTCGGCGTACGCAGATGGGTCACCATCAGGTGCACCTGTTCCACATCGCCCAGATAACTGCCGATGCTGACCCGATCGCCGGCTTTGAAGACGCGGCGATAGGTCATCGTATAACCGGCGATCAGATTACCTATCACCGAGGACGAACCGAGCGAGAAAATGACGCCGATAAAGATCGATACCCCCTTGAAGGCTTCCGATTGCGAACCAGGAATATACGGATAGGCCACGATCACCCCAAGAGCGATCAGCAGGAGCCTAATCAACCGGTAGGTGGGCATGGCCCACTCCGGATCGAATGACGCCATGACGACCGTACCGTCGCGGATGTTGTCGAAAAAGTGGCGGACCAGTTTCAGCGTGTAGCGAAGGAGGAAGAAAAGAACTGCCAAAAACGCCAGCTTGGGAACCGCCTGAAGAAATCCAAGGCCCAGCGTACGCAACGGATTCAGCAGCAGTTCGATCAGGTCGCCGGCCAGCCCGCGCGTCCAGGGAAACAACACGAGGACGCTGCTCAAGTAAAGATAAACAGCCGTCAGTACCACGACGACCCACAACAAAGAGATCGCGCCATTCAGCACCCCCCAAAGCTGCTGGGCCCTGACAACCCTGAACGTCTGGAACTGGACATCGTGGATTCTCTGCCGCAGACGTTGCTCAAGGAATGCGCGTGCCTTGCGAAACAGCCGCGCTCCGGCCAAAAAAATCAACGCGAGGACAAAGGTCGAACCAAGGGCGACCAGCGCGTTGCGCTGCAACGTGGCGGGCGTTCGATCATGGCGCCAGTTGTCAACCGCATCGCCGACCCGAGTCAGAAAGAGCGAGGCCAGAATGTGCCGTTCAATATTCTCCAGACGGGCATCCGCATCGGTGAGGCCCATTACCATGTGGCTCCCGGCCATTAGCACACTGAGGCCGGGCCGCGACTCATCGATACGCAGAGCCTCCCGTGAAAAGCCCGGATCGGCGGCCAGTGCAGAAATTCGGTCAGCGATAACCTGTGCCCGCTTTTCGGCGGGCAATGCCGAAACGCCGCGCACCTTGAACAGGACGACGCCGTCGATCACGACCGGGGCGCTGTCCACCGCTTCCAGCCCCGCCCCATCATCTGACCTGACAGCAGAACTCTGCGCCGGAAGGTCAGGGGGAGTCGCTGTGGGAGCCTCCTGCGCTCCCGCCACCTCGGCGACAAGCAATAACAGCAATGCCGCCGCCAGCAAGAGGATCAACTTCAGGAAGGACGATCGATTCGTCATGGCGCACCTTTCTTATCAATGGCACTCGCGAACCGCTCTGGAACGGTGGAAAAACCTACCTCCACTTACGATCCAGTCGTGCCCTGCAGTCTCAGTCTAGCCAGCGGAGCACGGCGTTCAAGCATTGGGCGACTCAAAACGCCTGATCTCGGCCAATGCCTCATGCAGGTTCATTTCGCCGGCGTCGAGGAGTTTGTCGACCAGATGCTCGGTCAGCGGCTTGAACTCGGCCAGGGTGGCTTTCGTTTCCGCATACAACCGCTCGCTCTGCGCTTCCATCAGGCTGCGCGTTTCCTCGTCCAGCGAACGGCTTCGCGCACCTTGGCCCTCACCGCCCAGCGCGCCGAAATTCAGGCGGGTCTTGCGGTACATGCCCATTTCGCCAACGGCGTGATGCAGCAGTTGCGTCACGCGGGTAATGTCGTTGTAGGCGCCGTTGGTCGTCCCGTCCTCGCCGAAGAAAAGTTCCTCGTTGGCCATTCCGCCGAGCAACACGCGTACGTCGTGCTCGATGTCGCCCTTGGTCTTGAGCAGATTGACGCCCTGCTTGTGGAAGACGAAGCCCAGCGCATTGCTGCGCGGATTGGCCTTGAGCGAAATCTTGATCGTCTTCATGTGGGCCAGGATCAGTTCCCAATTGTCGTTGGTCCGCTGACGTTCATGCGCGAGATCGACGAGGAAATGCCCCCACTCGTGCACCGCAATGATCCGCCGGTCCCGCTCGCGCTCGTCCGTCGTGCTCGTGTTGACGTTGCCCACCAGCACCCGCTCCGCCGCCTGCATCAGGATGTCGGCGCCAATCATCCCGCCGGCCTGCACGGCCATGATGCCCGCCTGATTGATGATCGTTTCAAGATCCGCCGGACTCCTGCCCTCGGTCACGTCGACCAGATGTCCGAGATCGAGATCGGCAAGCACCTTCCCGGCCCGCTGGCTCAGGTAATGGCCGATGATGGCGAGTCGTTCCTCGCGGTTGGGCATGCGGAAGTCGACCTTCATCTGGAAGCGCCGCAGCATGGCCTCGTCCATCTGCATCGTTTCGCTGTTGAAGTTGCTGGCCACGATCCAGATGATCTCGGCTTCGTCCCGGCTACGCACGCCGTCCAGCACGGAAAGGAGCGTGTTCGCCGTATCGTCGTCGAATTTCCGACGACCGCCGCGCTTCATGAAAAGGTCCTGCGCCTCATCCAGGAACACGATGCAACGCCGGCGCCGCTTGGCCATGGCGACGATCCGGCCGAGCGTGCCTGAACCACCGGCGACGTAACCGGTTTCAAGGTCGGTCGCCGAATGAAAGAGGATGGGAAGCCCGAGTTCCTTGGCGAGATAACTGGCCAGCTTGGTTTTGCCGGTACCGGCCGGTCCGCTGAACATCACGTTGAACGGTCTGCGGACGCCATACTCCGCATACTCGGCCCGACGCTGATACAAATCCTTGATCTGCGCCACTTCGGCTTTGATGTCATCCATGCCGACAAGGTCGTCAATGGAGCCTTGCACCTGCGACGGCTCAATGAATTTGAGCGATTTGAACTGTCCTTTGAACTGGGAGTAGAGAAAAATCAGCAGGCCGAGCATCAACGCCGACGAAAGCAAGGCACTTAATCCCGCCTTCCAGTTCGCCTGCTCGAGATGCGGACGAGCGCTGGCAAAGCGATAGTCCAAACGCTCGAATACCTCCAACTGGCTGGCGCTCAGCTCACCGCGCGGAATGAAATCGAGCTTCTGCCCCCACGGCGCACTAACGGCCCGGTCGGTAAAGATCTTTGTCTCCATGTCGCTGGGGTAAAAGGCATATTGGTTGCCCTGCGACTCGACCAGAATGATGCGCTCGGCAACGTTCCACATCAGCGGCTCGTAGATCACGTTGATGCGCTCGATCGGGTTGTTTTCGAGAAAGACGAGCAGCGAACCGGTCCCGAAGACCACGGGGAGCGTATCGTTGAATTTCCATACTCCCTCCCCCGACTTCCCGGCAACGTCCATCGCCTTCACCTGCTCGGCCAGGGCTTCCCTCTTTTGCATGAGGGCGAACGTGTAGATGCCCGTTGCCGGAGCAAGCAATGCCATCACCACCACCATCAGCCTGATGGTCGTCGATTGGATCGCGAACCAATCCTGCAAGCGGCCGCTGGCTTTCTTTAGAGTGGGCCACAAACGCCTTGCGGCCGTTTTCCCGTTGCTGGGTTTAGGCAAATCCGCCATTGCCGTTTCTCCTTTTTTGGGCACTCGCCGTGTTCGACCGTTAAAACCGGCATCACCGTCGTTCGTTCCAAGCGGCGACAGACGGCCACGACAAGCTTGACCGGGTGTTACGGAAAAAACGCCCGACCCTTTCACATTAATTCACGTCTTGTATTTCCGCCCGACAAAATTCGGAACACGCCGCGACTACGGCCGAATGCGCTCAGCCATGAGCAACGGGAGGCCTCCCAAAGCCCCCATCTGAAGACATTCAATATCGACATAACCGATTGATTAAAAGCCTCTTTCAGAATATCGCGCCCGTTGGGAACACAGCGCCGCCGTGGGCGGTCTTAAGTTCCGGGAACATCATCCGTAATTCCTGCCATGAACGGCAGCAACAATAATCTCCCTCACGGGCGATTCTTCCCCGGCACTGAATTCCAGCAGCGGGAAGTTGCACCGCTCTGACGTAGCAGAAGGAGGCACGCAAGCGCATGAAAATGAAACATTTAACTTTCGATGAAGCAAGTGAAATCCTCGATGAGGCAACCTACTTGCAGCCGGCCATAAAAAATGGCGAGAAAGCTATTCACTTCGGCATTGATAGAGAAGGACGTGAGTTCATCCTGATCATTTCCGGTGTATTGGGCGAGGGGAAGCTTGGCTTCTTTTGAGTCAACAGACCCTTGAGTGACAAGGAGGCGAGTTTTTGAGCGGCAGTAGTTTTTCCTGCTCTTCAACATCGCTGCCGACCAGTAGTCATTCAACGGAAAAAGCGAACCACCAAGGCACCAAGCACACCAAGAGAGCACCAAGTTAACACCCTGTTTTCTTGGTGAATCTTTGTGCTCGTGGTGTCTTGGCGGTGAGGCATTTAGTCATGCGCTTCAACATGACGTACGATTAGGCACACGGTGGGTTTTCGGGCGGCAACTCGCTGTTCCGCCTGATTTTGCCCATTTGATCTCTCAGCGCCTGCAACTCGTTGCCGAGGACATCCAGTTCCTCGCAAAGCATTCTTGCGATAACCACAAGCGCCGCTTGGGGAGTCTCGGCCTCGACCCGCGCTGCGTCGATCCGACGCTGCAGCATTTCGCCCAGCACTCGTTGTCGTCCGGACGTGCCGAGAAACTCCCCTATCGCCTTCCGGCGGCGGATTTCGAACGCTTCGGGATCAACCCGGGCCAGGAAGGCCCATTCCTCAAAGATAAAATCGCTTTCATTTTTCATCTTGCCTCCCGCGGCACAAACGCCCACCTATTCGGGACATCGATGAAACAAAAGCCATTCGCAATGGATTTTCCGCCAACAAGGGAAGATCCCAAGCCCTGATGCCCCGGAGACCTTCCCTTTTTCGGCGAAGCCGCACATCTACGCGGCTACGCTCCTTCTGTACCCACCCTGCAATGCCTCAAGCCACCTCGTCAATTCGGCTACCGAAACCTTCGATTGAGCGGCGTCAATATATCCACGTACATCGGCAGAGCACATATGCATCTCCCGAACGACAAACGCGGACAACTCACCTTTCTCAATTGCCTCCTTGATCAGCCTTAAAGCATCGAAGTGGAAGACGTCAATTTCGCTTGCTGCGATATAAGACGCCTCTCGTAAATCAATGCGTTCCATCGAACGAAGCAAAGCTGCGCAATCGCGCGCATATTGTCTGGCTTGTTGAGTTGGGGTAACCATAGTCCTCCTTTTTAAGTTGTCCTTAACCGGAAACCGCACACTCCTTGAGTCGGATTCATCTGTTATTCCCCATCCTTCACTTTCAAGATAGACCGTGCCCTGTCGGAAAACAAAGCCACCTCGGGCGCAAATGGCCTCGTTCGATTGGCCGCCAAGACGAATTTTCGGTATGCTTCGCCCCCCAACAAATCTACCTATTCCGAGGAATGCACTATGAACAAATCAGAACTGATTGATGCCATCGCCGGCAAGGCAGAAATCTCGAAGGCCGATGCGACCAAGGCGCTTGACGCGTTTCTCGATACGATCGTCGAAACCGTTGCCGCTGGCGACGCGGTCAATCTGATCGGCTTTGGCGCGTTCAAAACGTCCGAGCGCGCGGCTCGCCAGGGCAAGAACCCGAAGACCGGTGAAAAGCTCGAAATCCCGGCCGCAACCGTGCCCAAGTTTGCCGTTGGCGCCGGCTTCAAAGCCGCCGTTGCCAAGAAGTAAAAAGGTTTCAGCTAACGTCCCTCGGGGAATTCCCCGAGGCGACATGCCCCCAAGCAGCACCGACTTTCATCCCCTCCCATGACCACGAAGCCCCTCGTCCTATTCGCCCACGGCAAGGAATCCGGCCCGTGGGGCACCAAAATCCAGCATCTGGCTCGTATCGCCGAGCACCACGGATGCGCGGTCCTGAGTCCCGAATACGGTGACCTGCCCGATGCCGACGAACGGGTAAAACGTTTGCTGGCGACGGAGCTTCCAGCTCACGGCCAGTTGATCATGGTCGGCTCCAGCATGGGCGGCTACATCTCCACCGTCGCCTCGACCACGCTAAAACCGGCAGGGCTCTTTCTCATGGCACCGGCGTTCTATTACCCGGGGTCCGCCGAGCAAAATCCGGTGTCCGGGGCCGGCCACACCTGTGTCGTTTTTGGCTGGCACGATGAAATCATTCCGGTCGAACACGGCATCCGTTTTGCCAAGACAATGAGTGCCGAACTGCACGTATTTGATGGCGATCACCGGCTCATCGGCGTCCTGCCCGAGATCGGGGAAATCTTCGATCGTTTCCTGACTCGGATTCTCACCGCCAACGCACCCGAGTGTTGAAATAGGGTCTAACAATCAATTTCTTGACACACCATCGAATTAGCCAAAAAATACGGCTTTTTTTTGTTGGAGTAGACGGAATGAGTGCAGCCTATTTCGCCCTGATCGGCACAAGCAACGAGAACGGTGCCGAAGTCCGTTGGACAACGACGGTCTATAAATCCGAAAGCGACATCATCGCGCTGGCCGAGGAAGAGTGCGAGCGCTCCGGCGAGGATCTTGAATTCATCGCCGGCTTCGAATTGCTCGGCCTCAATAAACGCGGCGGCCGCAGCTGCGACCAGTTCATCTGGTCGCGGGACTGGATGCCGGGAGAGAAACTCAAAACCTCGCTCATAAAACTGAATGACGATGGACGCGCCCACTGGACTTACAACCACACGAAACAGGAAGAAGTTCAGGAATTCCTGACCAAAGCCGAAGCGCTCGGTCTGGGCGAAAATGCCCGCGCGCTGGTCGCCGAGTATTCTCCCAATTTCGCCCCCTCGGTAGCCTGACCATGAGCGGCCGGCACATCGGTTACATCCGCGCCTGTGTCGGCCAAACCGCCCCGCAATTGGATGGCGTACCGCTCAACCGGGTATTTGACGAAACGTTAAACGCCAAGAGCCTGCATGACCGCCCGGTGTTGCGGGCGTGCATCGACTACCTGCTCTCCGGCGACGTGCTGCATGTGGATTCGATGGATCGGCTGGCCGGAAATCTCGCCGACTTGTCCATGACCGTGGAAACGCTGACCGCCAAGGGGGTGACGATTCGCTTCCACAAGGAGGAGCTGGTTTTTGGCGCCGAACAAACACCGATGGGGAAGCTACACATCCGGATGCTGGAGGCGCTAGCCGGGTTCGAGCGGGCCTTGGTCCGCGAACGCCAGCGCGCGGGCATCGAAGAAGCCAGGAAGAAAGGCGTCTATTCCGGACGCAAGCCCACCCTCACCCCGACCCGCGCCCGTGAGCTTTGCCAGCGGGCCGCAGCCGGCGAGCCGAAGGCGCAACTGGCACGCGAGTTCGGCATCAGTCGCGAAGCCGTTTATAAGTACCTGGCACGCGGCATGGCCGACAACTCCTGAACTGCGATGATTGTCACAAGCGTTGGATCGCTGTGGTGATTCTCACCAGCGCCTTTTCAAGCGTCGCCTGCGGACACCCGAAATTGAGCCGCACGAACTGATGGCTATCCGGGCCGAAATCGGCGCCGGGTGACAAGCCAACGCCGGCCTCCTCAAAAAATCGTTGTGGATGATCGATGCCGTGCTGATTGCACAGCTCGCTTGCGTCTATCCAGCCAAGGTAGGTTGCCTCGACGTGCGTCATCTTCAGGCCGGGCAAGCGGGCCACGGTCGCTTCCAGCCGATCACGATTGCCGCGTAGCGTGGCGAGCAGCCCGGAACGCCATTCGGCGCAATCGCGGTAAGCAGCTTCGGCGGCGACCATGCCCAGAGTATTGGGGCAGGAAGGCACGATGCCCTGCATCACCGTCCGGAAGGCGCGCCGGAGTGAAGCGTCGGGAATGATCGCAAAGGCCGTGGCCAAACCCGGCAAGTTGTAGGTCTTGGACGGGGCCATCAAGGTGATGCTGCGCCGCTCGATTTCCGGCGACAGAGTGGCAAATGGCCGATGCTTCAGGCCGGCATCGAGCAGCAAACCGCAGTGAATCTCATCCGAGCAGACGATCAGGTCGTGACGCTCCATGTGCGCGGCAAGCGCTTGCAACTCATCGTCACGCCACACACGGCCGACCGGGTTATGCGGGTGACAGAGGAGGAACAGGCGACCATCGGGATGATCGGCCAACGTCGATGACAGCCGGTCGAAGTCCCACCCCCAGCGACCATTTTGCCGAGCCAGCGGAATCCCGACGGTACGCCGCCCTGAATTGCGTGGCGCGCTCATGAACGGCGGATAGATCGGCGTCGCCGTGAACACCGCGCTATCGGGCTCACCCACCGCCCGGCAGGCGATATTCAGCCCCGGCACCAGTCCCGGCAGCCACACCAGCCAGTCGGCTTCGATCGGCCAGTCGTACTCACTGGCGAGATGGTCGACGATGCATCCGACCTGCGACGACGATGGCACGTTGTAGGTCATCATGCCGTGGTCGAGACGTTGCCGCAGCGCGGCGAGGACTGGCGGCGGCGCGGCAAAGTCCATGTCGGCCACCCACATCGGCAGCACGTCCCGCCCGGCGTACTTATGCCACTTCATCGAATCGGCCAGCGCGCTGGGGAAATGCTCAAAGTCGGAAGTTGTCATCGTCGGCCGTTCCAAATGCAATAAGCGTCAGTCCGCCAGCGCCGCAGTGAAATCGGCGATCAAGTCCTCGATATCCTCGATCCCGGTCGAAATGCGGATGAGCGATTCGGCGATACCCAAGCTTGCGCGCCGTTCCGCCCCCATTTCGAAATAGATCGTCGGTGCCACGGGAATCGCCAGCGTGCGGTTGTCACCAAGGTTGGTCGACGAAATCACGATTTCCAGCTTGCCGAGCGCCGCGATGCAATCGATGCCGTCGATCAGTTCAAACGACAGGATGCCGCTGTTGCCGCAGAACAGCGACTTGGCGCGTTCGTACTGCGGATGATCCGACAGGCCCGGGTAGTAGACGCGCTTGACCTTCGGATGCGCGGCGAGGAATTCGGCCAGCCGTTGCGCGTTGGAACAGGTGCGCTGCATGCGCAGTGCCAGCGTCTCGGCGCCGATCGCCAGATGGTGCGCGGCTTCCGGGCCAAGCGTGGCCCCCGCGTCGCGCAAGCCCTTCTTGCGGATCTGCACGACGCCCCACGTCTTGGTTTCGCCTTTCTTGTAGTGATCGTAGATGTTCGGGTACGTCGACCAGTCGAACAGCCCGGTATCGGTCACCGCGCCGCCGAGCGCGTTGCCGTGGCCGCCGATGTACTTGGTCAGCGAATTGATGACGAGGCTGGCACAGACGCGCTTGGGCTGGAACAGGAAAGGCGTCGTGATGGTGTTATCGACAACATAGAGGACATTGCGCGCCTGACAGACGGCGCCGATGCCGGCCAGATCGGCCACCTGCGTACGCGGGTTGGCGATCGTTTCAACGAAAACCACGCGGGTATTCGGCTTCAGCGCGGCTTCGACGTTGGCCGCCTCGGTCGGATCGACAAAGGTGACTTCGATGCCGAACTGGGCGAAGGTCTCAAACAGGCTGGTGGTATTGCCGAACAGGAAGCTGCTGGCAACCATGTGGTCACCGGCGCGCAACAAGGCAAACAGCGTCGTCGAGATCGCCGCCATGCCGCTGCTGAAGGAGATCGTCGCGAGACCGTCCTCCATCCGCGTGATTTTGTCCTCCAGCGCGGCGGAGGTCGGCGAGCCTTGGCGCCCATAGACGAATCCGGCCTTTTCTCCCTGAAAGACTTTGACGAGTTCATTGGCGTCGGCATAACAGAACGCCGCCGAGTTGTGGATCGGCTTGTGCGTCGCGCCATGCTCAATCGGCTTCGAACGGTCGCTATGCAGCGTGGCAGTGGTAAATCCAGGTTTTTTCATGTTTTTCGCGCCTCAAAGAAGTCCGTGCGTCTGCAGATTTCAAGCACCGAAAGCGGCGGCCCGACTGAACTGGATCGCACAACGATCCCCACACGGGGAAAAGTCGCCATTTTACGCGTACCGCTTATACGAAATCAGACCGTTTCGGCATTTTGTTATGCGCGTCAGAAATATATGGCGTTTCTCCCAGCCGCTCGTCAAACCGCGCCGGCGCTGGAGGTTCGCTCCGTGAAGTTCGCTATACTCGGCGCTCCCACTAACCGCGAGGTGCCTCATGCAACTACCCAAACACAAACTGGCCATGACCGTCCTGATGACCCCGGACATGGCCAATTTTTCCGGCAACGTTCACGGCGGCGCGATTCTCAAGCTGCTCGACCAGGTCGCCTATGCCTGCGCAACGCGTTACTCGAATCGTTATGTCGTCACGATGTCCGTCGACCAGGTCGTGTTCCGCGAACCGATCCACGTTGGAGAGCTGGTGACCTTCCTGGCCTCCGTCAATTACACCGGCAATACGTCAATGGAAATCGGGATCAAGGTGCTGACTGAAGACATCCGCACGCAGGTCATCCGACACGCCAACAGCTGCTTCTTCACGATGGTCGCCGTCGGCGACGATCGCAAGCCGGCCACCGTCCCTCCGCTCAAGCCGGAGACCGAGGACGAGATTCGGCGTCACCGCGCCGCCGAAGTACGCCGGGGATTGCGGCGCGAATTCGAAACGCGGCTGCGCGCCCTGCAATCGGCCCCCACCACGGCTTTCTCCACTGGCCAATATATTTGATCACCAGCCCAACGACCGGCTGTAAACCTGCAAAAAAGGGCAATCCGACGATTGCCCTTTTGTCTTTACAACACAACAGACTGCGCGATATCGCCGCCGGAATCACTCCCCGCCCAGCACCTTGAACAGCGTCATCCGGTTCGTCTGCTCGGAGAGCTGCAGACTGATCAGACTTTTCTGCGCCGTGTAGAGCGAACGCTGCGAATCGAGCACGTTGAGGTAACTATCGGCACCGGAGCGGTAGCGTTCCGTGGACAGGCGCAAGCTGGTGGCATAGGCATCGACCTCGGCCTTTTGCGCCTCCATGCGCTCGTTCAGCGTGCTGCGCTCGGCGAGCGCGTCGGCGACTTCGCGGAACGCCGTCTGCACCGTTTTCTCGTAGGTGGCAACCTGGATGTCGCGGCTGGTTTCGGCCACCGATAACGAGGCCCGGAGCGCGCCGGCATTGAAGATCGGCAGCGTCAACGTCGGCGCAAACGCCCACGCGCGCGTGCCCGCATCGAACAGTTGATTCAGGCTGGAACTCGCGCTGCCGGCGCTGCCGGTCAGCGTGATCGACGGGAAGAAAGCCGCCCGCGCCGCGCCGATATCGGCATGGGAAGCGATCAGCGAATGCTCGGCGGCCACGATGTCCGGACGCTGCAACAGCTGCTCGGACGACAAACCCGCCGGCACCTCGAGCAGCGCCAAGGCGCTTTGGCCGACGCTGTTCGTCGCTGCCGGCCGCAGGTCGTCGGGAACAACCGTCCCGGCCAGCAGGTTCAGCGCATTGCGCGCCTGTTCGACCAGACTCGTATAGTTCGCCACATCGCCGCGCGCCGCTTCCGTCGTCGCCTGCGCCTGTGCGACGGCCAGCCGCGAGACGCCGCCCAGCGCCAGTTGCTTGCGCGTCAGCTCAAGCGTCTTCGTGCGGCTCTCCAGCGTTTCCTGCGCCAGCTTCAGCAGATCCTGGGTGGCAGCCAACGTAAGCCACGCGCTGGTAACTTCCGCGATCAGGCTGGTGCGCACGCTGCGTTGCGTCGCCTCGGTCGTCAGGAAGCTCTGCAGCGCCGATTCCGATAGATTCGACAAGCGGCCGAAGAAATCGAGCTCGTAGGACGTGATGCCGAGCCCGGCACTGTACTTGCGGTTGATCGCGCCCTCGTAGCGACTCGACGAGCCGCCAACGGTCGCATTGATCGCCGGATACAGCGCCGCATCCTGAATTTGATACTGCGCCCGCGCCTTTTCGATATTCAGCGCCGCGATGCGCAGATCGCGGTTGTTGGCGAGCGCCAGCTCGACGGTTTTCCGCAGGCGATCCTCGGTGACGACGCGCTGCCAGTCGAGTCCTTCCACGGTCTGCGCCGAAACGGATTTTCCGTCGATGGTCGCCGGCACGGGCATGTGCGGCCGGGCATAATCGGGCGCCAGATTGGCGCAACCGGCGAGAAGAGTGAAGCAAATCAACGGTGTAACGATGGCAAGCGGGCGCATCAAGCATCTCCTTCCGCGTTGGCGACGACGAGGCCCGCCGCCTCTGACGGCTGACGCCGCCGCTCAAACAGCCGGCAAACGAGGACAAAGAACAGCGGCACGAAGATCAGCCCGAGCACTGTCGCCGTCGCCATGCCACCGAGCACGCCGGTGCCGATGGCGCGGCGGCTGGCCGAACCGGCGCCGCTGCTGAAGGCGAGCGGCAGCACACCGAACATGAAAGCCAGCGAGGTCATCAGGATCGGGCGCAAGCGCAAGCGCACGGCTTCCAGCGTCGCCTCGACCAGCGTCTTGCCCTGCTCGCGCAGCGCCTTGGCGAATTCGACGATCAGGATGGCGTTCTTCGCCGACAGGCCGACCGTGGTCAGCAAGCCGATCTGGAAA
This sequence comes from Propionivibrio limicola, assembly GCF_009469695.1. Classification (GTDB taxonomy): domain Bacteria; phylum Pseudomonadota; class Gammaproteobacteria; order Burkholderiales; family Rhodocyclaceae; genus Propionivibrio; species Propionivibrio limicola. The sequence continues at coordinate 38,374 of NZ_SSSR01000018.1, read as the reverse complement.
TAGACGTCGTTTTCCAGCCCGGCCAGCCAGGTCGCCAGCACCGCGCCGATGATGCCGAGCGGCACGACAAGCAGGACGGAGAACGGGATCGTCCAGCTCTCATAAAGCGCCGCGAGACAGAGAAAGACGAAGAGGATCGAGATCGCGTACAGCGCGGGGGCCTGCGAACCGGCCAGACGCTCCTGGTACGACTGCCCGGCCCATTCGTAGCTGATGCCGGATGGCAGCTGCTTGATGATCTCCTCGACCGCCGCCATCGCATCGCCGGAGCTGACGCCTTCCGCCGGCGAGCCGACGATCTCGTAGGACGACATGCCGCTGTAGCGTTCCAGCTTCGGCGAGCCATAGGTCCAGTCGGTTTTCGAGAAGGTCGAGAACGGCACCATTTCGCCGGCGCTGTTGCGCACATGCCAACGTGCCAGGTCGTCCGGCTTCATGCGGAAGTCGGCGTCGCCCTGCACATACACCTTCTTGACGCGCGACTTGTTCAGGAAGTCATTGACGTAAGTGCCGCCGAGCGCCGTAGATAGAGTGCTGTTGATGTCGCTCGTTGCCAGTTTCATCGCCGAGGCTTTGCGATCGTCGATGGCCACCGAGAATTCGGCGACGTCGTCGAGACCGCTGGCGCGCACCTGCGTCAATCGCTTGTCCTGACGCGCCAATTGCAGGAATTGATCCCTCGCCTTGACCATCGCCTCGTGGCCGTTGCCGGCGAGATCCTGCAATTCGACGGTGAAACCGGCGTTCGAGCCGAGGCCGCGCACGGCCGGGGGAAGCAGGACGAACAGGCGGGCGTCGCGCAGGCCGCTCATCGCGCCGGTCATTTCGCGCGCCAGCGAGGCGGCATCGTGGCCCTTGCCCTTGCGCTCGCTCCAGTCCTTCAGCTTGATGAAGGCGTTGGCCGAGGCCTGGTCGCCGCTCAGACCGACGAGCGCGATGTAGTCCTTGACGTCGGGATGCTTCGAAAGGTAGTCCTCGAACTGGCGCAACACGGCGTCGGTGCGCGTGAAGGTCGCGCCGGCAGGCATCTGGACCACCGCCATCAGCATGCCCTGATCCTCATCGGGCAGGAAGGACGTTGGCAGGCGCATGAACGACACGGCCAGCACGCCGAGAATCAGCGCGTAGATGGCCATGAAGCGCTTGCCGCGCTGCAGGATGCCGGCGACGCTGCTCTGGTAACGGTCGCTGCCGCGCACGAAGGCATGGTTGAAGGCGGCGAAGAAACGTTGCGCCGGGCCATGCGGCTTGGCGTCTTCGTGATGATCGACGTCGGAGAGGCGCAACAGCGACGCGCACAGCGCCGGGGTCAGCGTCATCGCCACCAGCACCGAAAGCAGCATCGAAGACACGATGGTGATCGAAAATTGCCGGTAGATGACGCCGGTCGAACCGCCAAAGAAGGCCATCGGGATGAACACCGCCGAGAGGACGAGCGCGATGCCGATCAGGGCGCCGGTGATTTCATTCATCGATTCACGCGTCGCCTCGCGCGCCGACAGGCCGCGGTCGGTCATCAGCCGCTCGACGTTCTCCACGACGACGATGGCGTCGTCGACGAGCAGGCCGATCGCCAGCACCATGCCGAACATGGTTAGCGTGTTGATCGAGTAGCCGAACGCCGCCAACACGCCGAAGGTGCCGAGCAGCACCACCGGCACGGCAATCGCCGGAATCAGGGTGGCGCGCAGGTTCTGCATGAACAGGTACATGATGGCGACGACAAGGATCATCGCCTCGACCAGCGTGATCACCACTTCCTCGATCGAGATTTTGACGAACGGCGTCGTGTCGTAGCCGATGTCGGCTTTCATCTGATCCGGAAAGAACGGCTGCAATTCGGCAATCTTGGCTTTCACCGCCTCGGCGACGCCGAGCGCGTTGGCGCCGGTGGCCAGCTTAACGCCCATGGCGGCCGACGGCTTGCCGTCGAAACGCGTCTGGATCGTGTAGCTTTCGCTGCCCAGTTCGACGCGGGCCACGTCGGCCAGGCGGACGATGGTGCCGTCGCTGGCCGACTTAACGACGACGTTGTTGAATTCATCGACGGTGCGCAACTTGCTGCGCGCGGAAATCGTCGCGTTGAGCATTTGCCCCGCCTTGGCCGGCAGCGCGCCGAGCTGGCCGGCGGAGACCTGCGTGTTCTGCGCAGCCAGCGCCGCCGTGATGTCGGACGGCATCAGCGCGTATTTCTCCAGCTTGCCGGGGTCGAGCCAGACCCGCATCGCGTAGCCGGAACCGAACGCCTGCACCTCGCCGACGCCGTCGATGCGGCTGATCACATCGACAAGGCTGGACGACATGTAATCGCCGATATCGGTCGCGGTGACCGCCGGATTGTCCGAGGTCAGCGTCACGATCATCAGGAAGTCGGTGCCCGACTTGGTCACCGTCACGCCCTGGTCCTGCACGGCCTGCGGCAACTGCGACAAGGCTTGCTGCACCTTGTTCTGCACCTGCATCTGCGCCACGTCGGGGTTGGTGCCGGCGGTGAAGGCGAGCGTCACGCGCGCGCTGCCGTTCGAGCTGCTGGAGGATGCCATCGACTGCAGGTGGTCGAGTCCCTTCATCTTCTGCTCGATGACCTGCGTCACCGAATCCTCGACCGTCTTCGCCGAGGCGCCGGTATAGGTGGCAGAAACGGACACCTGGGTCGGCGCGATGTCCGGGTACTGCTCCAGCGCCAGTTGGTGAATCGACAGGGCGCCGGCCAGCATGATGACGATGGCGATGACCCAGGCGAAGATCGGGCGGTCAATAAAAAAACGGGCCATTGTTTTCCCCTTACCCGGCCGTTGCGTTCTTCGCCGCCGGCTTTTCGCCTGTCGCCGGCGCCGCCTTGGCATCGGCCGCCACGGCATTGACCGTCTGCCCCGGACGGACCTTGGCCGATCCCTCGACGATGACCTTGTCACCGGCCGCCAGCCCGCTCGTCACCCGCCAGCGATGATCGACCGCCTCCGCTACCGTAACGCTGCGTTGTTCGACCTTGCCTTCCGGCAACACCACGAGCGCCGTCGCCCGCCCGGCGTTGTCGCGGCCGATGCCTTGCTGCGGCACCAGCAACGCCTGCGGATCGGTGGCCTGCTCAAGCCTGGCGCGCACGTACATGCCCGGCATCAGCAGGCGTTCGGGATTGGGCACGAGCGCCCGGAGCGTTACCGCGCCCGTCGTCGTGTTGACCGTGACGCCGCTGAACTGCAGCTTGCCTTCATGCGTGTAGGTGCTGCCGTCTTCCAGTTGCAGCTGGATGCGCACCTCGTTGTCGCCGGCGCCCTTCAATTTGCCGCTGGCCAGCGCCTGCCGCAACTGCAGGACTTCGGCGCTCGACTGGGGAATATCCACATAGATCGGATCGAGCTGCTGCACGGTTGTCAGCGCCGTATCCTGATTGGCCGTCACCAGCGCGCCGGGCGTGACCGACGAGGTCTCGATGCGGCCGTTGATCGGCGACGTGATGCGTGTATGTTCGAGGTTGATGCGGGCCGTTTCCAGCGCCGCCCTGGCCGCGGCCAGATCGGCCTCCGCCTGTTGCAGGCTGGCCTGCGCGTCCTCGTGATCCTGTTTGCTGATCGCTTCGATGGCGAGCAGTTCGGCCTGCCGTTGCGCCTTCAACCGCGCGGCGTTCAGCGTCGCCTCGGCGCGCGCCACGCTGGCTTTGGCGCTGGCGTAGGCCGCCTGATAACTGGCCGGGTCGATCTGATACAGAAGGTCGCCGGCTTTCACCATCGCGCCCTCGATAAACGAGCGCTTCTGGACGATGCCGCCGACCTGCGGCCGGATCTGCGCGACCATGTAGGCGGAGGTGCGGCCGGACAACTCGGTGGTCAGCGTCAACGGCTGGGCAGCAAGCGTCACGACGCCCACCTCGGGCGCTTTGCCGCCCATGTTCGGAGCCGACTGGCTCTCGCTACACCCGGCGATGAAGGCGCTGCTTATCACAAGGCCAAATGTGGCAACCAACCCAATCCGAAAAGAACGGGCCGATTCAAAAACCTGAAAATGTCTCACTACAAACTCCTCGGAAAACATATGCCGTAAGTCGAAGACACTCGGTAACGCGTCTCCGCCACTCGCCCGCAATCGCGCTCCAATCGGGGCATTCAAAACCGCTGAAAACCGTCAACGGTACGGTTGGTTATATTTTCCGGGGAAATCGATGCTAAACGGTTTCAGCAGAGCAATAACTGATTGCAAACTGTTTCAACACAGCCGCGATCTCGTAATGACGGGCATCCGGATTATTGCAGGGATGGACGCAAGTCAGATTTGGATTGGTATGCGGGTTAAAAAGAGAGTGTGGGGTGGAATTCGGCTACAACCGGACTACCCCCTTTTCAAAAAATCTGATGTACAAGGGGACACTCCGCTCTGAAAGCTGCCTGACCGTCGATACGTGCTATTCGGTCAAAGGCGACCTTAGACCTTTGGTTCTGTTCGATCGGCAATTTATTGGCCACGTACTCTTCTGCTGTAAAACGCGTCGAACGTCAGCTACTCAATCCCGCGAACGCAGTGCGTTAAGACTTCATTGCAATGTCATTCGACCACTGCCAAACTACCGCTATTCCAAAAAATAAAGGGTTTCGTGTCTTACATTCTGATAGTCCTGGCTGCACTCTTAGGCCTTGCTGCGGCATGGGTCATGTTTCAGAAAAAGCCCGCGCAAACGGAGCCAGAGCCAGCAGTTAGCCTACTTGGCGAAACACCTAAGAAATATGCACTTTTCCTCGATCTCGAAACGACAGGCCTCGATCCTGAGAACGACAGGATTACCGAAATTTGCGTGTTGCGCGCGGTTTTTGGGGAGAGCGTCCATGATGGACTGGGTACCCTGATTAATCCTGGCCGGCCAATCCCGCAGCGGGTAGCCGAGTTAACCGGGATTACTGACGAAATGGTGACAGACAAGCCGGGAGAGGAAGTCCTTCACAAGTTTTTCGACTATATCGGCGCCGATCATGTGCATGCCTACAACGCCGATTTCGACATGGGCTTTCTGCGAGCAGCCGCAAAGCGCCTGGGACGATCATTCAACAATGAATCCCGTTGTGTGCTTGAACTGCTGCGCGAGAAGCATCCGAATCTTCGCTCGTATAAGCTGGAAGACGCCTGCGCCGCGTTCGGCATCAACCCCGACGGCAAGGCGCATAGGGCGCAAGGGGACACAATCCGGGCGATTGCTCTATGGGATGCAGTGAGAACAAAAAAGCAGCCTGACGCCGGGTATCTGCGCCATTTCTACGTCGACAACGGCGACGATGACGAAGAATGCGAGGTTTACGGCCATTTCAACATGGCCGGAGAGTGCTTTTACGTACGAACTGTACGCGTGGGGCAATCAGCAATCCCCGACAAGGATCCGATTTGGACGTTCTACACAGAGCAAATGCTGGCTGGGAAATATGATCTTCGCCTGCTGGATGATGAACTTACCTATAAAAAAGCACGAGCCTTCAAAGAAAAACTACTCAAAAAGCACGCTAAAACTGTACTCAATCGCGCTAACCCATGGCGGAAACACAACGCAAAAACGCAGGAGAAATATCGAGCGCTAAAAGACCAAATTGATTCCCTGATTAACTCCGGGAAGCTGGTCGAAAAAGTCAATCCGGATGATGCACTGGAGGCCTACCGACAGGCGCTCAAGTTGGGGGAAGAGCAGTTGGATCTGCTACTGGAAAACAGCTTGTTTGGAGAGGTTGATCGAGCTTACGGAAAAATTCATCGCTGTAATCCGCTAGTGAAAGCTGTGGATCGGATAACGATGGTTTTATGCCGGAACAAGCGACACGACGAGGCGGTCGCCACAGCCAATGATCTATTTAATCGTTACCCAGGCACAAATTCGCTATCCGGGGCGGAGAAAATCCGTAACCGCATTTCAAAGAGGCTGGGAAAGGGTAGCTCTCGGCAACAGGACTGGATACATACTGACGGCCATAACCGTTCATCGAGAATTGCATGAATAGCAGAGACCATTGAGGCATGCTTCCGATCACATGTAGCAGCCAGACTGGGCGACTGCTTTCCTGGGACACCGGCCGTTAAACCAACTCTGCCTCGAACGGCCGGAATAGGTCGTATCCGCCTTTTCTCTAATCCACTCCCCAAGGCTATCCTCCGTGCAAACATGGCCCTGCATTGGAGGCCGCGCACCTACTTCGTCAGAAAAAGCGTGTAGAAACCCAAGCCGACCAGAAAGATTCCAAACACTGTGCGCATCAGATGCGGCGGCAGATTGTTGGCCAGCGTGGCGCCGAGCCATGCGCCGATGAATACCGTGACGGCGAGCAGGATGGCGGCATGCCAGTCGATGTTGCCGGCGCGGTAGTAGGCAAATACGGCGGCCGCGCCGATGGGCGGCAAAAGCACAGCCAGACTGGTGCCGATGGCGCGATGGACGGGGAAGTCGAGCAAGTACATCAATCCGGGAACGATCAAAATCCCGCCGCCGATGCCGAAAATTCCGGAGCTGATGCCTGCGGCCAGGCCGATAAGGACGAGAAGCGCGAACCTCATTCCATACCCTCGGCCCGATGAAATATCGCCAACGACTCGGGAAGCGGCGAATTCTCAGTCATGCACGCCTCCCTGCCGAACGCCGAGCGCGACCAGAATCTTCTCCATCAGGCACCAGCGCGTGACACCGCTTTGCAGCAGGTTGGCACCGACAAACGCGGTGAGGGCAAGGAACCATTCGCTGACGAAGACTGGACTGGCGGGAATGGCCAGGGCGAGCGAAACGAGAATGAACGTACCGGCAATGATGCAGATCAGGCGTTCGGTCGTCATTTGATGCACTCCTTTCAGGCGTCGCTTGGCTCGAAGCGCTTCCGGTTGAGGACGTAATAGAGCAGCGGAATCACGACGAGCGTGAGCAGCGTGGATACGGCGATGCCGAACAGCAGCGACACCGCCAGTCCGTTGAAAATCGGGTCGTCAAGGATGAAAAGCGCCCCCATCATGGCGGCCAGCGCGGTCAGGCCGATCGGTTGCGCGCGCACGCCGGCGGAACGGATGACCGCCTCGCGGAACGGCACGCCCTCGTCCACCTGCAGGTTGATGAAATCGACGAGCAGGATCGAGTTGCGCACGATGATGCCGGCCAGCGCAATCATGCCGATCATCGACGTCGCGGTGAATTGCGCGCCGAGCAGCGCGTGCCCGGGCATGACGCCGACAAGGGTGAGCGGAATCGGCGCCATGATGACGAGCGGCGTCAGATAGCTCCTGAACTGCGCGACGACCAGCAGATAAATCAGCACCAGCCCGACGGCGTAGGCGGCGCCCATGTCGCGGAACGTCTCGTAGGTAATCTGCCATTCGCCGTCCCACTTGAGCGCGTAGCCGCTCCACGCATCGGCGGGCTGGCGGATAAACGTCTGGCCGAGCCTGCCGCCCTCTTTCAGAATTAGGTCGTTGAGCTTGGCGCGGATGGCAAACATGCCGTAGAGCGGACTGTCCAGATCGCCGGCCATGTCGCCGAGCACGTAGGTCACCGGCATCAAATCCTTGTGGAAGAAAACCCGGTCGCGCTCGCCGGAGACGACGTCGACGAGATCGGCGAGCGGCACGGTGCGTCCGTCGGCCGTTTTCACCGGCAGCTTGAGCAGGGTCCGCACATCGGAAAGCTTCGCCGACGGCAACTGCAAGCGCACGGGAACGGCGTACTTGCTTTGCTCGTCATGCAGAAACGCCGCATCGCTGCCCTGCCCCGCCGCATAAAGCGTCTGCGCGATCTGCGACTGGCTCACGCCGAGCTGTGCGGCCTTGCCCTGCAGCACGCGCAGGGTCAGCTGCGGCGACGCGGCGGTGTCGGTCGTATCGGTATCGACGATGTGGGCCGTGCCTTCAAACGCGGCCAGCACCTGCCGCGCTACGCTGCGCCGCCCAACCTCATCCGGGCCGTAAACTTCGGCGACGATGGGGCTGAGCACCGGCGGTCCCGGCGGCACCTCGACGACCTTGACGCGCGCCCCGTGGACGGCCGCGACTTTCTGCAGCGCCGGGCGCACGGCCAGCGCGATCTCATGGCTCTGCCGGTCGCGCTGGTGCTTGTCGACCAGATTGACCTGAATATCGCCCAGTTCGCTCGAAGCGCGCAGGTAATACTGGCGCACCAGACCGTTGAAATTGATCGGACTCGCGGCCCCGGCATAGGCCTGATAGTCCGTCACCTCCGGCACCTTCGCCAATTCCGCCCCCATGTCGCGCAGCACCGCCGCGGTCGTTTCGAGCGGCGTGCCGGGCGGCATGTCGACGACCACCTGAAACTCGCTTTTGTTGTCGAACGGCAGCATTTTCAGCACCACCCCTTTCAGCAGCGGCAACGCCAGCGAAATGGCGATGGCCGCGCCGACGCCGAGCCAGAGCTTGCGCCGCGCCCGATGGCCGCGCTCCGAATCGAGGAAGGGGCCGAGCACGCGCCGCGCCAGCTTCATCAGGCGGCCTGCATCACCTTCGCCGTGTGTCTCGACTTCCTGATGTTCAACCAGCCACTTGTTGGCAAGCCAGGGCGTCACGACAAACGCGACCGCCAGCGAAATCAGCATGCCCATGCTCGAATTGATCGGGATGGGGCTCATGTACGGTCCCATGAGGCCGGTCACGAAAGCCATGGGGAGCAATGCCGCGATCACCGTCAGCGTCGCCAGGATGGTCGGCCCGCCGACTTCATCCACGGCCGGCGGGATGATTTCCCACAATGGCTTGGCCGGTTCGAGCGCCCGGTGTCGGTGGATGTTCTCGACGACGACGATGGCGTCGTCCACGAGGATGCCGATCGAAAAAATCAGCGCGAACAACGACACGCGGTTGAGCGTGAAGCCCCATGACCAGCTCGCAAACAGTGTCGCGGCCAGCGTGAGGATAACGGCCGCACCAACGATAGCCGCCTCGCGCCGACCGAGCGCCAGCCAGACCAGCGCGATGACCGAGGCCGTGGCAAAAATCAGCTTTTGAATCAGCTTTGAGGCCTTCTCGTCGGCGGTTTTCCCGTAATCGCGCGTTACCGACAGCTCGACATTGGCCGGTATCAACTGGTTGTGCAGCGCCGTAACGCGCCGGATGACGGCCTCCGCCACATCGACGGCGTTCTCGCCCGGCTTCTTCGTTACCTGCACGGTGACGGCCGGGAATTCGCCGCCCTTCTCGCCGCCCTTCTCGTCCCCCTCGCCCGCCACGCCGTGCCAGACGTAGCGGTTCGGCATCGGCGGCCCGGCTTCCACCGTCGCCACGTCCGAAAGGTAAACGACGCGGCCATCGCGCGTGCCGACGACCACCTCGCCGACATCCTTCGCATCATTGAGGAAGTCACCGACATTGACGCGGAGCAGGCGGTTGTCCGCCGCCAGTTCGCCGCCCGGCAACACCAGGTTGCGCGCCTGCAGGCTCTGGGTGAGTTCGCCCACCGACAACCCCAGGGCCGCCAGCCGCTCGGCATCGAGATGCACGTTGACGGCATTGCCCGGCCCGCCGATCGTCGTCACTTCGCGCGTTCCCTTGACGCGTTTGAGTTCCGCCTCCAGGGCGTGGGCCACCCGCTCAAGCTCGAACGCCGACATGGCGGTATCCTTCGTCCACAGCGTCAGCGCGACGATCGGCACGTCGTCGATGCCCTTCGGTTTCACGATGGGCGCCATCACCCCCAGTCCGGCGGGCAGCCAGTCGCTGTTGCTGTCGAGCGTGTCGTAGAGGCGAACGAGCGCTTCGGTACGCGGCACGCCCACCTTGTACTGGACGGTCAGGATGGCCATTCCGGGCCGGGAAACGGAAAAGACGTGCTCGATGTCGGCAATCTGGTCGAGCACTTGTTCGGCCGGACCGGCGACCAGCCGTTCGACGTCGGCGCTCGACGCACCGGGGAACGGAATCAACACATTGGCCATCGTCACGTTGATCTGCGGCTCTTCCTCGCGCGGCGTGATGAAGGCGGCGAAAATCCCGAGCAGAAAGAGGACAAGCGCCAGCAACGGCGTGATCGCGTTGCGCTGGAAAAGCGCCGTGATGCGGCCGGAAAGGCCAAGCCGGGGCGTGGAATCGTCGTTCATCGGGATTCCCGGCCCGCCGCACGCGCGGCCTCCGTCGCGCTCTCGATTCCGGCCTTGACCGGTTCGAGCGCAACGTGCTCCCCGGCCTTGAGCCCGGACAGAATCTCGACGCGCCCTTCGCGCATCGCTTCGCCGAGCCGCACCTGCCGTTGCTGGAAGCGGCCATCGGCGGTCTTTACATAGACGGCGGTCAATTCGCCGCGCCTGAGCACCGCCGCCGCAGGAATCGACAGGCGATGCACCGACTCGACCGCTGGCAGTGCAAAGCGGGTCCGGGCAAACTGCCCCGGCACGGCAGCCACGCCGGTCGGCAAATCGACGCGAATTTCGGTCGTACGCGTACCGGGATCGGCGGCCGGCAGAACGGTCGTCTGCGCACCGGTAACGACCTTGCCGGACAGTTCGATTTCAGGCGGCGTCGTGGATAGTCTGGCCCGCAGGCGGGCCATCTCCGTATCGGGCACGTAGGAGACAGCGCGCAATTTGCCGGGTTCGAACAGGGTAAGGAGCGGCTTGCCGGGCGTTGCCATATCGCCGACATCGACACTGGTCGACGCCACATAGCCATCATAGGGCGCCGTCACCACCGCATGGCTGCGCGTGGTGCTCGCCGCCTCGGCATTGGCGCGCAGCGAACTCACCCGCGCCCGCGACGCATTGACCGCGTTTTCCGCCTGATCGAGCGCTGCAGCGCTGACAAAATTTCTTTTCGCCAGTTCCTGCGCGCGCTTCAAATCCAGCTCGGCGCGCGCCAGATTCGCCTGCGCTTCGCTGGTCGCCGCCCGTGCCGACGCTTCGGACGAGACGAGTTCCCGGTCATCGATGCGAACGATGACCTGCCCGGCCTTCACCGCGTCGCCGGCGCGCACCGCCAGTTGCAGGACCCGTCCGGAAACCTGCGCCGAAACGACGCTTTGGCGGATCGCCTGGAGAGTGGAATCGGCCACATAGACATCAGCGGCCGGCGTTTGCGTGACCGGGGCGGTGAGAATTTCCCCCGCTGCGAGAGCAGCCGTGCCGATCCCTGCCAGCAGGAGAAACAGATGTCGGATGTTCATCGCACAGCCCCCTTGCAACAGCACTCCCTGAAAAAACTCTAGTTTAGAACAGTCGAGCGTTCCAGCACATGGGCGATCAGGACGTCGGTATTTTGGCCGGCGTGCGCGGGTCGATGTTCGCCTTGATGCCGCCGCTGAAGCTCTTCACGTCGAATCCGTGCTGCGCCAGAACGCGCGCCGCGAAGTAGCTCATCTTGCCGAAAGCGCAGACGGTCACGACCGGCCGTTTTTTGTCGAGCTTGTCCAGACTGGCGCGCAAGTTCGGGAAGGGAATATTGACGACATCGCCCGGCACAGGAAAAGCCTCGGCCAGCGGCGCGCCACGCACATCCACGACCTGCACCACCGGATCGTTCGGCAGTTCGGTCACATGAGCCACCAGCCCATCGCGACGATTGCAGGCGGCAAAGCCGGCGAGGTTGATGACGTCCTTCGCCGAACCGAACGGCGGCGCGTAAGCCAGCTCCAGATGGCACAGATCCTCGACCGTCATGCCAGCGACAATGGCGGTCGACAAAACGTCGAGCCGCTTGTCGATGCCTTCATAACCGCTGGCCTGCGCGCCGAGCAGCCGCCCCGTTTCCGGCGCCCAGAGAATCTTGAGCGTTATCGGCTTGGCGCCGGGGTAATACGACGCATGGTGGTTGTCGTTGACCGTCACCGTCGCAAAGGGAATGCCCGCCGCACGCAGGCGCTTTTCGCTCCAGCCGGTGATGCCGGCAACGGCTTCGAAGGCGCGCACGATGCCGGTGCCGACCGAGCCGGGGTAAGGACGCGCCTTCTCGCGCAGGAAGATGTGATCGGCGGCAACCCGCCCCTGACGATTGGCCGGTCCGCCCATCGGCACCGCCGTTTTGCTTTCGAGCACGCGGTCGAGCGTTTCGACGGCGTCGCCGGCGGCGTAGATATCCGGGTCGGACGTGCGCTGGAATTCGTCGACGACGATATGGCCGCGCGGCCCCAGATCGAGGCCGGCCGCCTTCGCCAGTTCGCTGTCCGGTTTGACGCCGATCGACAGGATGACGAGATCGGCGTCAAGCGCCTTGCCGGAAGCGAGATGGCAGCGCACATGCGTTTCCGCGCTCTCGAAGTGGGCGATGCCGTCGCCGAGATGCAGGCCGACGTCGTTATGGCGCAGTTCGCTCTCCAGCAACGCCGCCATCGGCGCATCAAGCGGCGGAATGACCTGCGGCTGCAGTTCGACGAGCTGCACGGTAAGCCCCTTTCGATGCAGTTGCTCGGTCATCTCAAGGCCGATGAAACCCGCCCCGATGACGACGGCGCGCATCCCAGATTCGGAAGCGGCGACGATGCGATCCATGTCCTGCAGGTTGCGCAAGGTGAAGATGCGCGGATCGTCGATCCCCGGCAGATTGGGGCGCAACGGCGAGGCGCCGGGGGCGAGCATCAGCTTGTCGTAGGAGAGCCATTCGCTCGTACCGGTCAGCAGGTGGCGCACTTCGACGCGCTTGTTGGCGCGATCGATGCCGACCGCCTCGGTGCGGGTGCGCACGTCGAGGTTGAGCAACCCCTTGAGCGATTCCGGCGTCTGCACGGCGAGTACATCGCGCGCCGGAATCTCGCCGCCGATGTGGTACGGCAAACCGCAGTTGGCAAAAGAAACGTCCGGACCGCGTTCGAGGATCGTAATGCGCGCCGATTCATCAAGGCGCCGTGCGCGTGCCGCGAACGACGCTCCAGCGGCCACTCCGCCGATCACCACAATGTTCATCTGTTCCATGCTTGCTTACTCCGCGAATGATCATTTTCTATCGCCCCCCAAACGGGGCACCCGAACAATATATTGACACACATTATATTCGTCAATATAGTGTTTCCAACACAACGCTGAGCGCAACAACCATGGACATCAATCAATCATCACCCAGCATCGCCTTGATGCGCGCCGCGGCCACCGAGGCCACAGCGCTGCTATTTGCGCTGGCCAACGAGAACCGCTTGCTACTGCTCTGCCAACTCAGCCGAGGTGAAACATCGGTGAGCGAACTGGAAGAATTGCTGGACATTCATCAGCCAACGCTTTCCCAGCAACTGTCCGTGCTGCGCACCGAGGGGCTGGTCAATACGCGCCGCGACGGCAAGCGAATTTATTACTCGGTCACCGACCCGAAAGTACTGGCCATACTCAACACCCTTTATGACCTTTTCTGCCCGATCAAGGAGCGTTAATTCATGACCATCGACTGGAATCAATTCACGCCGCTCAGCGCCTTGTTAGGCGGTCTGCTGATCGGCCTCGCCGTCACCCTGATGCTGCTGTTCAAAGGCCGTATCGCCGGTATCAGCGGCATCGTTGGCGGTTTGCTGCAACGTCCGCAAAACGGCGACCTGGCTTGGCGTGCAACCTTCATCCTTGGCCTGCTGCTCGCCCCGGTGCTGTATGGCCTGTTCGCCCCACTGCCGGGAAGCCGCATCGAGGCCGATACGGTGTCGCTCGTGCTGGCCGGATTGCTCGTCGGCTTCGGCACCCGTCTTGGTTCGGGATGCACCAGCGGTCACGGCGTTTGCGGAATCTCCCGCCTTTCGCCGCGCTCGCTGGTCGCGACGGCGACTTTCATGCTCACCGGCTTCACCACCGTCTTTGCCATTCGCCACCTGTTTGCTTGAGGATTGCCCGATGAATATTCTGATTTCGTTCGCCGTTGGTTTGATTTTTGGCCTCGGCCTGATCGTTTCCGGCATGAGCGACCCGGCCAAGGTGCTCGCCTTCCTCGACCTCGCCGGCCGTTGGGATCCGTCTCTCATGATGGTCATGGCCGGCGCAATTGGCTTGGGCTTCTTCGCCTTCCGCTTCGGCCGCCTCCGCAAAACCTCGCTGCTCGGCAGGCCGATGCAAATACCCACCCTCCGGAACATCGATAAGCGGCTAGTCGCCGGAAGCGCTCTCTTCGGTATCGGCTGGGGCATCGCCGGTATCTGCCCGGGACCAGCGCTCGTGCTCGTCGGCTCCGGCGCAAGTAAAGGCGTCATCTTCACTCTGGCGCTGATCGCCGGCATGTCGCTGTTCGAGTTGACGCTGAAACAACATAGACAGTAACGTCACTATGAACTTCATGCAGTTTCTTTGAACTTTTTCCGCGTCTTGACTATCTCATGCAACGGTTCATAATTGAACCATGGTTGTAATTCCGGCAATCTGGAGGCGTTCTGGACGCGGGTTCGATTCCCGCCACCTCCACCTAAGCGTATCGGAGTGCTCTTAGGTGGGGGTGTATCTGGTTTCGACAGGGCGGACAAAGGTGCGCAGGCAACTCGTCAGGCGATCGACGTTAATGAAGCAAATCTCTAAACGCCAACGATGAGCGTTTCGCACTGGCCGCTTAAGGCCTATGCCGAGGCTGCTTGAGCCTTGTTACCAAAGAAAAGCCGGTGGGGACTTCGGTCCCCACCGTCACATCTGCCGGGCAGACAGCATGCTGTCTGCCGTTGTTCTGTACTGTGCCGTTAAGCATTTTTTGTCACGAAATACAGCATTACCTCATGCTGAGTTAAAAATGCCATACGACATATGATGTCGGAGCGGAATGTCAAACTATCACCAATCTTTTGATTGGACGCTGCCATGGATCGGCGTGATTTTTTGTTTTCCCTGACGGCGAGCGCATTAAGCGCTTCCGCACCTGTGATCGGTCTTGCCAAGACAGTGGCAAATACGGCGCCCCAAAAGCCATTTTTTTCCCAGCGCGAAGAAAGACTTTCACAAGTAACGCCCCCTCTTGCAGAAATAGGTGATCACGATTTACTTCGGGTCGTCGTTGTCGCGATTGGCGGGGCGGGTGGCGATATCACAGCGCGACTCCGGCCGGCTGTTTCATACCCTTTCGAGACGGTGGCTGTCGATACCGACTTGATCGGACTCAATCGTGTGCCAGCACAACGACGCATCCTATTGGGATCGGGGGGACAAGAACAGCTCTCGCCAAACGATGTTCGCCTACTCGCAAAATCGAAGGCGCCAGAAATCACATCAGCTCTTGCCGGCGCCGATATCGTTTTGATTATTTCCAGTCTCGGCGGTGGGGCCGGAACGGGGGCTGCGCCCGTTGTCGCCGCGATTGCCCATGATCTGGGCGCGCTCACCGTGGGCGTTCCCGTTTTGCCGTTCCCGTTTGAAGGGCTCAGGCGCAACCAGATTGCGGCAGCTGGCTTGAATGCATTGGCACGACGAGCCGACATTGTCGTGCCCATATCGAATGCCGACTTGCTGCACTCTCTTCCGGCGGGAGCTCCGTTTTCCGACGTGTTTGCCCAGTCACAGACGGCAATCGAGAACGTCTATTGGGGTATTGCCGGCGTTACAGCGCTACAAGGACTTGTCAGCGTCGATCTTGAAGATATCCGCACGACGCTCGCGGGCACTACAACCGGTATTGGCTGGGGGCATTCGCAAGGCACCAGCCGCACGCGTGAGGCGACCCAATCGGCAATGCAGCATCCGCTCCTCGGCATTGATCGGCTGAAAGCAGCCCGCGGCATTCAGGTTTCCATCAGGGCGGAAAGAACCTCCCTGAAAATACGGGAAATCAATGACGTGATGACGGCGTTGCGCGCAGAGGCGCAACCCGATGCCATGATTATTTTTGGCGCCAATTACCATGAAGCATCGCCCGACATGCTTGAGGTCAGCATCCTGGCGGCCTGAAAGCTTTCAACAACAAGAATCTGATTAATAACCTGTAAGTCCCCCTAACCGAGAAGCTTCATGCGCTCGATAATGCCCTGTAACCCCTCGGACGCTCCCACCGGCAGGTAATAGGTCACGACGGACGGTGCTGCCGTGCAGTTCGATCACATTATTGCTCCCCGCCTTCCGGTGCAGCCCATCCACGTTCTGGGTCAAAACGACAATCTCCGGAATCATTGACTCCAACTCGGAAATTGCCAGATGCCCGGGGTTGGGTTGCGCATTGCGGCAATGACGCATGATCTCGGCAATATATTTCCACGACACCTCTGGCCAACAGGCGAGGACATACCCGGAAAGCGCCTCTTCGATGCGGATGCCGTCCTCTGTTTCGCCGCTGTCGTACAACCCGGTCACGCCGCGATAGGTTGGCAATCCCGAATCCACCGAAATCCCGGCCCCCGTGATGAACAGTACGCGACGCGCTCGCGCGAGGAGGCGTGCAATCTCCGTCAATGCGGAACCAATGCTCTCTGCCGTAAATGTCATGTCGGATACCTTTCCCTATTTAGACTGGCCTGGTTCATCAGCCGCTTCACAGAAAATTATCCGGACGAGTGCGCCACAATACGTCGCGGAGAAACCGGTGCCGATGGTGTAAAACGGGATCGAGCATCCACGCTTTGCTGCGACATAACTCGCCGCACACGTCCGTTACGATGAGTGCAAATTCGGCATCGGAAAGGCTTTGCATGCACAACAATTTTTCTTCGCTACGAATGCGCGACACGGCGGAAGGCGCCATCATGGGCGCGCTGATCGGCGATGCGGCGGGCGCTACGCTTGAATTTCTTGGACACAAACCTTCGGCCAACGAGGTCCGCGCTGCGCTGTGCATGTCGGGCGGCGGCGTTTGGCAAACAGCGCCCGGCCAGATCACCGACGATGGCGAGCTGATCCTGGCCCTGTGTCATGCCCTGCGCGATCGCGACCTTTATCCGCCCACCAGGGCCGCACGGTTTTATCGTCGCTGGTACTTAAGCCGACCGTTCGATATCGGCGGCGCTACCTCGGCCGCGTTGTGCGAAGGCGATCTTGACGATCACGAACTGGCCGAGCTCGTCAGCAATAACGCCCTTGCCTCCAATGCGAACTCAAAAGCCAACGGCAGCTTGATGCGCATCGCACCGTTGGGCGTGTGGTCACACCGCCTCGATATCGAAAGCACGGTGAACGCCGCCCGAAGCGACGCCCGATTAACCCACCCGAACCCATCCTGCCAGTGGGCAAATGCAGCTTATGTCATCGCGATCCGCCATTTGATGCTTAACCATGGCGACCATCGCGGCGCATTTGCGGCAGCTCATGGCGTGCTGGATGCTGTTGAGGCAAGGGAAGTTCGCGCCTGGCTGCAAGAAGCCGAACGGGGCGATCTCCCAGCGTTCTACCCAAGCGCCGGTTTTGTGCGCATCGCCTTCACTCATGCTTTTCATCATTTGCTCAACAAAACGAGCTATTACGAGGCGCTGGCGATCATTCTCTCGGGAGGTGGCGACACCGACACCAACGCCTGCATTGTCGGTGGGCTGCTGGGAGCCTTGCATGGCGCACAGGGAATTCCCGAACTGATGCGCTCGGCGCTGCTCAATTGCGATGTGAAAAAGGGGCAATTACGGCCCGAGTGGCTCCAGACCCGATACGTCGATCCGCTGATCGGAGGTTTGATCCCGGCTTGAGCACCCGCCCCGCGTCACGTTGTGTCGCATAAAACAAGATGAGCGCTGGAATACAAACGCATCTGCCGATATGCTTCATGCAATTCACCTGTTACGTCTGACATCCCATGCCTGCCACTCTGGACAATCAACTCGTCGTCGCCCTCTCATCCCGTGCGCTGTTCGATTTCGAGGAGGAGAACGAGGTTTTCGAATCGCAGGATGACGCCGCGTATATGCAGCTGCAACTCGACCGGCTGGAAGTTGCCGCAAAGCCAGGGGTTGCCTACCCGTTGGTGAAAAAATTGCTCTCATTGAACACGGAAGATCAGCGGCGCGTGGAAGTCATCATCGTCTCCCGAAATGACCCTGTCTCCGGCCTGCGGGTCTTCCGATCGGCCGAGAGCCATCACCTCGATCTGACGCGAGGCGTTTTTACCCGTGGCAAACCCGCCTACCGTTACCTCAACCCGCTGGGCGCCCACCTGTTTCTCTCGGCGCACGAGGATGACGTCAGAAATGCGTTGACGGCTGGCTTCCCCGCCGCTCGCGTATTCGCACAATCAATGCTGGAAGCCGACCGCCACCCCCATGAAATCCGCATTGCATTCGACGGCGACGCGGTTCTGTTCTCGGATGAAGCCGAACGCGTATTTCAGAAGGACGGCCTATCCGCTTTCACCGAACATGAACGCGCCAAAGCCTTTCAGCCGCTTCCGCCCGGCCCGTTCAAACCGCTACTGGATGCCTTGCACAAACTGCAGTCCGAAACCTCGGCGGAAAACGCCGTCAGGATTCGCACGGCGCTGGTCACGGCACGCAGTTGGCCGGCACATGAACGGGCCATCCGCACCCTGATGGGCTGGAACATCAGTATCGACGAAGCCATGTTCCTTGGCGGATTGGAAAAAGGCCCGTTTCTGAAAGAATTCGAACCCGACTTCTTCTTTGACGACCAGACCCGGCATTGCCAGTCGGCGGCGCAAGCCGGGCCGGTCGGTCATGTTGTTAGCGGTGTAGCGAATGAAACATAAAGCTCCAATTGCCAGAGAGGAGCCTGTCAGATTTGTATCTGTCATGCCGTGCGCTCAGATAATCCAAGCTCAAGTCGGCGAATTGGACGTCAGCCCCCCCGGTAGCTAGCCTTCTTAAAACATCGCAATTCCAAGGAGCTGCTCACATCCTTTTTTGGTTACATGCTCAGCTCTGGAATATCTGCTGAAGCCGCCGAATTCGAGCGGAAATGCGGGGCAAATGCAGACGAATAGTCGGGTTAGGGCCGGTTTTGTCGGCGTCAGCCAGAATGCCGCGAAGGTAATTTGAAACAGAGAAGATACTCACCTGCGTGAATTCTCCGCTTTTACATTCTTTTAAATTACCAATTTTGTCTTTATCCACATCCACGGAGAAGAAGGGCGAACTCGACTTTGTATCTTTCGGAGATACAGCCTCCCAGAGGCAGAGTAATGGTTGAGGTTTTAGATTTAGCTCTTGGATTTTTTTGGGGATATTCATTTCCAATAGAACCTTTTTGACCCCACTTTGCAGAAATTCTTTTTCTTTGGAATCGTAGTAATGGTTAAAAATTTTTTTTTGCTCAACCAAAGCATCGTCACAGGAACCACCGATTGGCATTTTTCTGTTTTTGCTGCCAATTCCATGAAAAGACCACGACTTGATTTCAACCTGATAGAGCTTCTCCCCTACCTGCAACCAGCCATCAAGTTGATAGCCCTTACGCTCTCCAGTCGTACAAGGAGTTCGTTTTCCGTTATCGGTTATGAGAGTCGCCAATTTACCAATACCTTCAAAGTATTGTTTCATGCAGGCGAAGGCAAATTCTTCTCCAATTACTCCTTTAATGGAACTCGAATCTTGTTGAGCTCCAGCATCTACATCGAAGAAATGAATCAACTGTTTAATATCGACAGTAAGGTAATCGTCGTCATTGCATTTTTTTGCGTTCATATTGAAGGCTGTCTTTGAATCAATTTCCATCGTCTTCCCTTGTGTCCTTATGCTTTACCTTTAGCGTACCTGAGAACTGTTGATGAACAACAGACTTTTTGCGGTCCATAATAACTTTCCCCCACCTGATATATGAGAACCTCTACAATCTGCGAAGTCATAACAACTTCCATATCGCCACCAGCGCATCCTTCGCCCCCATCGGCAAACTCACCCCCGTTTCCGAACGTACTTCCGGATGCCGCGGGTTGATGCGAATCACCGGAACACGTTGCGCTTCACTCGTGCGGCGGATTGACGGGATATCGATCCCGGCGCCGAGTTCGATGACCACCATTTTCTTCGGCAGGTCGGACCAAACCCGCCAGTTGCCGCGCTGCAGATCGTGGCGGAGGGGCTGCCAGTGCCAGTCGTCGAACATCAGGACGTTGGGCCGGGCCAGGCAGCCGCAATGCAGGCATGTGGGCAGTTGGCCGGTCCATTCGCACTTTTCCTCGTCAATTTTCGGGGTCAGGTAGTCGGCTGGCCAAACGGTTTCCCGGCAGGGGTCCATACATTGCAGATGGTGAATCGAGCCGTGAATCTCGAGGATTCGCGAGGCGTCAAAGCCGGCTTTCTGAAATTGCCCGTCCACGTTGCTGGTGATGACAAAGCAGCCGAGCCGCATGCGCGCCGCGATGTCACGCAGTATCTGGAAACCTTCGTGCGGCACGGTTTTGCGGTACAGCGCCAGACGATGGCCGTAGAAGCCCCATGCCTGTTTTGGATCGGCGAGGAAGGCGTGGGGGTTGGCGATGGAGGAAAACTCCACGCGGCTCGCCGCCAAGGCCGGATACGCTTTCCAGAAACCCTCGTTGCCACGGAAGTCCGGCAGGCCCGAGTCGACGCCCATTCCGGCGCCGGCGGTAATCAACAACGCATCGGCGTTTTTAATCAAGGCAGCCGCCTGTGCGATTTCCTGTTCGTACATTCTTCCACCCCTCTCCTTGAAATCGTTTAATCCCACCATGTCATTCGGTGCCACGCGCTGCTGTTCATGTCTTTTTCCATTTTCACAAACTCAAGAAAACGGAGCCAAACCTCTGCGGAGCGGCCATCACGCGAGACGGGGTAAAGGGCTTGCCCGAGTTCCGCCTCCAATTTTGCGATTCTCCGCTCGCGTTTCTCATCAGTCTTTTTTGCCATCATGGTCTCCTCTATCGGGTGAGTTGATCCGGAATTACGGATACCCTTGGCCGCCGTCATGGGTGCCGTAACCGGTTAAAAGCCTTCCGCCCATTTTTCCCAAAACCCGGGTTCGTCGTGATGGGCGTTTCTCATGGCGTCTGATAGCGGCACAAGATAGAAAACCACTTTCGGATCGCGCATCGTTCCGTCCGGCTTCTCGAGATAGTCCCGCACCTGCAGATACATGGGATCGGTATCGTCATACGGCACATCGACGTAAATCTGCCCTTCGTAACTCCGCATGCAGCACTCGTCGGCGAATGGCCCGCACTCCTCCCACGCGATCTGATGCTCGGTCAGCCATTGGCAGACACGCTGCCGCCGTGGATTTTTTCGCCAATCGGCTTTCGAGCGGAAGGCGATGAACAGGACATCGCGTTTCTTCTCGCGGGCGATGGCGTCAATGAATTTCAGCAGCCGTGGCATGTTCTGATTCCTCCTCAGGCAGGCATCGTGGTGTATGGATTACCCATGAAGCCGCATTATCCGCACTCATGCGACATCTTATGTCGTGCGCGATTATGGAGGGCAGAAATCGGAATCGAAAAGCCACTCGCGCTGCAATCCTCATCGCGACATATTCTGACTCACGCTACAACTATCCTTCTCCCTGTAATCTTTTGGGAGACTGATATGGACATCAAAATTGAGTTGGATAGCCCCCGGCAAGGGAGCACGGCAGAAGGTAAAAGCACCCTCCGCCCAACCGTTTACGCGCTAAAAATCGCCCTGAGTCACCCGGACGTTCTCGCCAAGTGCATGGAAGAGAGCGAGGCGCTGCTTCGCCTCCTCGGCAAGACCATGAAATGGCCACGGAAAATCACGGCGGCCATCGTAAAAGCCATTCAGGCGGAAGATGATGACGAGACTTCACCACGGTCTTACGGCGACAAACCGCTGTCGGTATTGCTGAAGTGTCGTAGCACGTGGCGCACGTATCAAAATGTCGTTTCCCGCCTCTTTAACGAGGATCAGAAACCGATTTCCGATGCGCTAGCCGATCATTTTTCAAGCCTGACGGCCAAAGATTCTGCGAATACTCCGCGCAATCCGAACATCACCCTTTTGGGAAGCCTTGTCGGCTTGAGCCCGCTCGAAAAGCGTCTCCTTGATTTTGCCGAGCACAGGAACGCCGAGCCCTTCCGGTCGTTTCTTCGATCCATTGATAACCTCGACGCGCGCGAAGCCTATTCCCTGCTGGCTGCCGCCATTGATGCGCCTATAGAGAGCGTCTGCAAAGCATTGCGGGCCGATGCGCCGCTGCGCGCCTTCGGGCTGATTGATTTCGATCGCTCACCGAGCGACATGGAGGATGTAATCCGTCTTGCCGATACGGGGGAAAGCTTCCTCGGCGAAACGTTTTCGAAGGCAGAAGACATGTTGCGCGTTGTGCTCCATCCAAGCGCGGCATCGTCGCTGACGCTGGAAGACTACCCGCATCTGACCCGCGAATTTGAGTGGCTGGTCTCGTATTTGCGCAACGCCAGCCAAGGCCAGATCAAGGGCACCAATGTGCTGTTTTACGGCACTCCCGGCACCGGCAAATCGGAGTTTGCCCGACTGATCGCTCAACACGCCGGCCTGACCGCATTTGACGTGAAATCGGCGGATGACGACGGCGATTCGATTGCCGGCAAAACACGCCTGACGCACTTTTCCTTGTCGCAACGCTTCCTGACCGAGCGAGAACGTTCGCTGGTCATCTTCGATGAAGTGGAAGATGTATTTCCGGACAGAGGTTTCAGCTTCCTCTCGCTGCTTGGCGGAAAGGCCTCCGGCGGCGGCGACCAATCCAAGGCTTGGATCAACAACCAGCTCGAAAGCTCGCCAGTGCCGGCGATCTGGATCTGCAACTCGATCAAGGCGGTCGATGACGCGTTTCTTCGCCGTTTTTCCTTCCACATCGAATTCCGTACGCCGCCCAAGACGGTCCGAGAACGCGTCGTGCGTCGCTGCCTGGGCGAAATCCCCGTCAGCCATGAACTCGTCAGCAAACTGGCCTCCGATGATCGCCTCAGTCCGGCGCAAATCAATCTGGCCAGCCGGTTTGCCAGCCTCTGCCAATCGACGCCGGGTTCCTTCGATGAAACCGCCCTGGCGGAAGCCATCAAGGCCAGCCAGCACGCCATGGGACGACCGGCGACGACAACGCAACTCCAGTCCAGGGGCGATACGTGCCAGCTGGGATTCTTGAATCTGGATACGGACATCCCGCTGGAGAAGATCGAACAATCGCTCTGCCGCCGGCCATCGGCGACGCTCTGTTTTTATGGCGCTCCCGGTGCGGGGAAAACGTCTTTGGCCCACCGTCTGGCTGATAAAATCGGCCGACCGCTCATGATCAAACGGGCCTCGGATCTGCTCGGCATGTACGTCGGCGAATCCGAGAAAAACATCGCCCGCATGTTCGCCGAAGCGAGCCGCGACGGTGCGGTTCTGTTGCTGGATGAAGCCGACAGTTTCCTGCGCAGTCGCCAGCACGCCAATCAATCGTGGGAGGTGACGCAGGTCAACGAGTTGCTGCAGCAGATGGAATCGTTCGACGGCGTATTCATTTGCACGACCAACCTGATGGACGACGTTGATGAGGCTGCGCTGCGCCGCTTTACCTTCAAACTGCGTTTCAACGCACTCGATACGGCACAGCGTGAAGCGATGTTTATCGACACGGTGCTCGATGGCGCCGCGCACCTCCTGTCTGCGCCCGTTCGTACGGGGCTGCAGCGGCTCGGCGCGCTCACGCCGGGGGATTTTGCGACAGTCAGGCGCCAGGAGACACTGATTGGCGAACGCTATTCGCCGGAAGATTTTCTGCAGTGCCTTGTGCGCGAATGTGCGATCAAGCAAAGCCAGCCGGCAAAAACCTTTGGATTTATTGGATAAGACACATGACAACTCACATGACACATTTTTCATCCAGCGCTCGCACCAGCGACAGCGCCCCGCTGCGCATCGACACCCTTCATCTCCCCAACGGCTGGGGCAACATCGGCATGTCCTTCTGCCCCGGCAAGAAACAATCTGACGCGCTGACCGGCGCGTGGGACAGGGATCTCGACAAGGATCTCGTCCGAATCCGCGACTGGGGTGCGTCGATGGTCGTTTCACTCATAGAGGAACACGAATTTTCCCATTTGCAGGTGACGGCGCTCCCCGAACGGGTCAAAGCCCACCAAATGAACTGGCGCCACCTGCCGATTCCGGACAGGCAACCGCCGGGGGCCGCGTTTCACGATCTTTGGCCAACGCTGGGCCGGGAGATGATCGACTTGCTGAGCCAAGGGGAACACCTCTTCATTCATTGCATGGGCGGACTCGGGCGCACAGGAACGCTTGCCGGATGCCTGCTGATCGAAGCGGGTTTCGCGCCGGAAGCCGCCATTAACGCCGTGCGCACGGCGCGCCGGAACACCATCGAAACGCTGGAGCAGGAAGATTACGTCAGAAATTACCGGGCATGGTTCTGAAGCCGGGCAATGGCGGGCGCCCTGAGTTCATTGCGACGCAATCCGTCGCAATGCGATGACGCGTAGTAACATTCGGAGAAACCATGCCAAACGGAAAATCAATCATGCCAAAAGCCGCCAATCATCTGGCTCAAGCCCGCCAATGGGACATGCTGTGCAAATTGCCCAACCGCGCCCCCGGCATTAGCGCCAAGGAGCTCACCGAACGGCTGAAAAACGACGGATTCGACGTCACCAAGCGCACGGTCGAGCGTGACCTGATCAGCCTGTCGACGATTTTCGGCATCTCCTGCAACGACAAGGGCACGCCGTATGGCTGGTACTGGACGAAAGGCGAGCCCGCCAATCTCCCGGGCATCAGCGTCAGCGACGCCGTTTCGATGAGCATCGTGGAAGAACTGCTTCGCCCACTGCTGCCGGCCGCCGTCCTCGACTCGATGGAACCGCGCTTCAAGCAGGCCAAGAACAAGCTCGACGAGCTGGAAGATGACAACACCGCCGCCCGCTGGGTCCACAAGGTGCGCTACGTTTCTCCGACGCTGCCGTTACTCCCGCCCAAAGTGGACGAAAACGTCCTGTTCGCCACGCAGGAAGCCCTGCTTGCCGACCGGCAACTCCTTGTGCACTACCAGAAAAACGGAAAAGAGCCGCAGGAAATGCGCCTGCATCCGCTGGCGCTGGTGCAGCGCGGGCCGGCGACCTACCTCGTCGCCACCGCGTTTGATTACGAAGACGTCCGGCTGTATGCCATGCACCGGATCGTCGACGCCCAACGCCTCGAAGAGGCTGTCGTGCCGCCGCCAGGATTCTCGCTCGACGACTACGTTGCCTCCGGCGCCCTGCACTTTGGCAAGGGGGAAACGATAAAACTGGTCGCCTCAATTGCTAAAGCGGTCTCGGAGATCCTGACCGAAACACCTCTTTCGGCGGATCAACGACTGATCGCCGAAGACGACAAAATTCGCCTTGAAGCAACCGTCGCCGACACCTGGCAGTTGCATTGGTGGATTCTGTCGCACGGGGCCGATATCGTGATTGAAGAGCCCGCCAGCCTGCGCGATCAAGTGGCGAAAACGCTTGTCGAGGCAGCAAAGCAGTATCAATCCATTGAGATTCCATGACGTCAGCTCAGTCCGGCAAAAAAACGTCTACCGGAAGCCCGATTCCTTGGGAGCGCATCTACGGAATAGCAAAAACATCTACTGCCACGTTCGCCACTTACAAAACATCTACAAGCCCGCAGCACCCCGCTAGTCGATGCAATCCTTCACTGAGCCATTCAGTTGGATTTGCAATCTCCAGTGGTATTTTATTTCTTACAACAGACGGAGGATTTTCATGCATTACGTTCATTTTTCCAAACCAGCGCTTGTTCAATCTTTAATGAACGGCTTTGAAGCGTTTGTCGTAAAACACGGAAACAAAAAGCGCCATGCGATAGAGTTCTACGGCTTGTTGTTTGGCCATACAGAAGAGACGTCAAGAACGGTTCATCACCATGTTGATTTCGTATCAATAGACAGTTCTGCTGACATGAATGGGGGATGGGTGCAGAACAACGAGGATGCAACATTTTTAAAGGAACAGTTTGCATACGGGGCTGGCTATGATTTTTTAGGGTCAATTCACACACATCCGTATCTATCTCAAGAGATGACACTCCCCGAAGCAAGAACTAGCGGCTCACATTTTTCCGATAGCGATTTGCAAAACTTCCATGAACAGTTTTCTGAGGATTCTTTTTTCGGACGGCCGTTTTCAGTACATGCTGTACTTGCAATCCGGAACAAAGATGACGAATCTGAAAGGCAAAGAATCGAGCGAGATGGCTATTTGGAGCCTAATATCTTTGAGTTTTCACTCGCCAACTGCAAGTGCTTCCTAAAAGCACAAGTGTTTTCATGTAAGAACGGTGTTCTGAAACGAGAAGATACGTCGCTCAAGAGCGACTACCTCGAAAAATTCGGATACTTAGAGGGAAGTTTTGGATCTGTCAAACTCGTGGATGGCAAGCAACGCATTGTGGAACATGTAGCCTAATCGGATAGGCTTCCTGGCGGAACTATTCGCATATCCGCGGATAGTTCCGCCAATTACCGGACAACCGAACAACAAAAAATCACGCGCGAACTTTCGTTAGACATTGCTGACGGGACAAAATCCCCAGTACCTCGCCATCGCCAATGAAATGCTGTTGGACGCGGATCAAATGTGTTTCAACATTGTCGATCCAAAACTCGACCAGAGAGATGAGCGTGTTATAGGTAGCCTCGTCAGGTAGCGAATCATCGTCTTCATCCCAGCAGTCCCACTCCGGTTTTCCCGTGATGATCTCGTCAAGCAGGTCATAAAGGTCATCGTCGGCGCTTAATCGCCCGAGCGATACGTCTTCATTGCCGTCTTCGATCTCCTCCGTAATGTCGCCGAGAAAATCTTCTGCCCGTGCAAGCCACTGAACGACGCTTGCGAGGCACGCGGGCGGTGTCTGGCCAATGTGCTGGCATGCACAATTGATCCACGCGTCGGCTTCGCCGATAACCATCAGCAAAGCCTGCGTTTGCCGAAATGGATAATCTTCGGCCAGATCATCGGCGGTATCCATGGACAGGCCGGTGTCCACTATCAGGTAGCGGGAAGTCATCATGAAATCTCCTATTTTGTTGGTTTCCGGAGGGCATCAGGAATTGGTTGCATGATCTGGGTAACGATCATTGCGATGAACAATTGAAGCATGTTGCTCTCCTAGGGGGGAACGGTGCAGGTGGCACGCATAGCTTTCGATTGTAGAGAAAGCCAGCGACAGAGTGTGTCGCATGATGTTGTTCGACGCAAAGCAGGAATGCGACACAACCTGTCGCAGCACTCATGCAAACTTCGTCCGTACCTTTGACGGAGACCCGCATGAAAAACAGAATGTCCGTGCGTCGTGCGCTGCTTGTATCCTTTGTTGTCAGGATCTTGTTTTTTCCCGCTCGTCAGCGCATTACGCGGAAAAGCTAAGCGCTTTGTGTCCCGAACAGGATTTCGAGATTCAGCTGGTATTGGCCGCGTTTGATGTGGATGTGGTGTCTGAACTGCAGCGATTGGGACGGCGGCAGATTCCGTCCATCCTGCTCCCCAAGATGATGAATTGGCTGCAACGCGAAAGCGCGCTGTCCGAAGAGGAGGCGCGATGGTCAGTGCATAGCTGGGCGATGGCGTTGGGGTTGATAGAATTCGCCGAGGAGCCGATTCCCGCGCCCGAGGTTCCCCATTGTCTTTAACCCTTCCGTTCCTGCGGACGGATCAGGGATAAAGGATAAATCGCGATGCCATGCCACCAACGACAACAACAAGGAGTCGCCGCTTTGACTGAACACGCACTTGCCCCCGGTTTCATGGTCATCCATGGCAATCAGCCTGAATTGCTCCGGCAACTGCTGGTGCATTGGTATAAAGCGCACCCGCTCACTCCGCTTGAAGATGAAATCGTTCTGGTGCAAAGCAACGGCATCGCGCAATGGCTGAAGCTTGCGCTGGCGGCGAATGCTTCCGCGGCGGTCGATAGCGGCTGCGGGATTGCCGCGTCGCTCGACATGCTCCTGCCTTCGCGGTTTATCTGGCAGGTGTATCGGGCGGTGCTTGGTGGCGATGCGGTTCCCGAAGCCTCGCCGTTCGACAAGCCCCTCCTGCTCTGGCGCCTGATGCGGCTTCTGCCCAACCTGATCGGCCAACCGGGTTACGAGCCGCTCGCCCGTTTCCTGCAGGACGATGGCGATCTCAGAAAGCGTTACCAGCTCGCGGAAAAAATCGCCGACCTGTTCGACCAGTACCAGGTCTATCGGGCGGATTGGCTCGATGCCTGGGCGAACCGGCACGACGTGCTGCTCAACGGGCGCGGCGAGTCACGGCCGCTCGATCCGGCGCAATGCTGGCAGGCGATGCTCTGGCGTGCGCTGCTTGAAGATGTCGGCGAGGCGGCCCAGACCAGCCGCGCCGCCGTCCATCAACGTTTTCTCTCCGCCGCCAGTGCATTGCAGGAGCACCCGCACGGCCTGCCGCGCCGTGTTTCGGTTTTCGGACTGTCTTCCCTTCCGAAGCAGTCGCTGGAGGTGCTGTTGGCCATCTCGCGATTTACTCAGGTTCTCCTCTGCGTGCATAACCCCTGCGAGCACTATTGGGCCAATCTGCTTTCGGAAAAAGATCTGGCACGACGCACGTCCGAGCGGCATTCCCGCAAAAAGGGCACCCCGGAGATCATGGAAGAAAGCGATCTTCACCTGCATGCGCACCCGCTGTTGGCGTCGTGGGGCAAGCAGGGACGCGATTACATCGCGCTGCTCGATGAACTCGATGCGCCGGACTCCTACCGGTCGCTGTTCGCCGAAGTTGGCGAGCGGATCGACGTCTTCGAGAGTCATGGCGGCGCTACTTTGCTCAACCAGTTGCAGGACGATATCCGCCTCCTGCGCTCGGCGCATGAATCGCGTGAGACTTGGCCGGCCGTCGATCCCGCCAGTGATCACTCCATCCGTTTCCATGTCGCCCACAGCGCGCAGCGCGAAATGGAAATCCTGCACGACCAGCTTCTCGCCGCCTTCGATGCCGACGAGACGCTACGGCCGCGCGATGTGATCGTGATGGTTCCGGACGTCAATGAATACGCGCCCCATATCGAAGCGGTATTTGGCCAGATCGATACGTCCGACCGGCGCTATATCCCGTTCTCGATTGCCGACCAGATCCGGCGCCACCAGGCACCGATCGCTTTCGCCCTAGAATTTCTGCTCGGCGTGCCCGAATCGCGGCTGGCGGTCAGCGACATTCTCGACCTGCTCGACGTGCCGGCCGTCCGCCAGCGGCTGGGCATTGAGGCGGACGACCTGCCGCTGCTTCACCAATGGATTGACCAGACCCGCATTCGCTGGGGGCTGGATGGCCAGCATCGCGAGCAGTTCATCCAGCAACGCTACGAGCAGAACACGTGGATGCACGGCCTCAAACGGATGCTGCTCGGCTACGCCGTCGGCAGCGACCCGACCGGCCGGGAAGACGACGACTGGCACGATATCGAGCCGCACGGCGAAGTCTCCGGCCTCGATGCCGCCCTCGTCGGCCCGCTCTCGCGATTGCTGATCCAGCTGGAGCAGCTGGTGCGGACGTTTGCGACGCCGGCCACGCCGGAAGCATGGAATGACCGTTTGCAGCAGTTGCTGCAGGACTTCTTCCTGAGCGATGCCCCGGAAGACACGCTGCTCCTCCGCAAGCTGCAATCGAGTCTGCAATACTGGGTTGAAGCCTGCGCGGCGGCGGGTTTGCACGACGAAA
Organism: Propionivibrio limicola; assembly: GCF_009469695.1. Lineage (GTDB taxonomy): Bacteria > Pseudomonadota > Gammaproteobacteria > Burkholderiales > Rhodocyclaceae > Propionivibrio > Propionivibrio limicola. Next base: position 8,935 of record NZ_SSSR01000018.1, on the reverse strand, counting down.
TCCCGCTCGCCGTCATTCGCGAACACTGGCTGTCGCAGATTGATGAAGCCAGCCTTGCCCAGCGTTTCATGGCCGGCAAGCTGACCTTCGCCACCCTGATGCCCATGCGCGCCATACCGTTCAAGATGGTCTGCCTGCTCGGCATGAACGATGGCGAATTTCCCCGCTCCCGCCCGCCGGTCGACTTCGACCTGATGGCCCGCGACATCCGCCCCGGCGACCGTTCGCGCCGGGACGACGACCGCTATCTGTTTCTCGAAGCGCTGCTTTCGGCGCGCGAACGCTTGCACATCAGCTGGGTCGGCCGGAGCATTCAGGACAATACCGAACGGCCGCCGTCGGTGCTGGTCAGCCAACTGCGCGACCATCTCGAAGCCTGCTGGCGAGTGGCAGCGGCCGATTCGCAACAGAAGCTGCTGCCGGCGCTGACCGTCGAACACCGGCTACAGGCCTTCAGCCAGGACTATTTCCGTCAGGACACGGCCGCCTCGCCGCTGTTTACCTATGCCCGGGAATGGGAACGCAAGGCAAGCGCCGATACGCCACCCGTCGCCGCCGAAACGCCGCTGGCGGCGCCCGTCTTCGACGCGCCCATCACGCTCGGTCAGCTCGGCGGCTTCCTCAAGGACCCGGTAAAGACGTTCTACCGGGAGCGCCTCCGGGTCGCTTACGAAATCGACGACCTGACCAGCGAGGATAACGAGCCGTTCGATCTGGACGGACTCGAGCGCTGGGCGTTGCAGGATCAGTTGATTCAGGCGCGTCTGGATGCCTTGCTGGCTAGCCGCGATGAAGCCGACGCCGTCCAGCGGCAGCTCGCGCGCATTCGCCGGCGCGGCGAATTGCCCTTGGGCGAGATGGCCGACTTGTTCGAAGGCGTTCTCCTCGAACCGCTCGACGAGATGTTCGCGCTTTATGAAGAGACGCAGGCATCCTGGCCGACTCCGCTGGAGGATTTGTCCTTCGACTATTCGTATGAGGCCGACGGTCAGCCGCTGACGGTTCAGGGCCGGATCGGCCAGTTCTTCGGCGCCGGCGAAAACTGCTGCCGCATCGAACTCAACACGAGCAACTTCATCGAGAAAAATAAATACCGGCGCGAAAAGCTGCTTTCCGCCTGGGTGTTGCATCTGGCCTCGCACCTCGCCGACCGGCCGATCACGACGTTCATCGTCAGCAAGAATGGACTGGTGGCAATCAACCCGCTTGACCCGGAAGCGGCTAAAAAGCACTTCCACGCCCTTGTCGAGAGCTACGTTGCCGGCCTGCGCTCGCCGCTGCCGCTTGCCCCCAAAACCGGCTTCGCCTGGCTGGAAAAGCAGGGGACGCCCTTCGAAGGCGCGCTGGCCGATTGCCAACAGAAAGCCGTCAAAAATGCCCGTGAAAAATACGAAGACGGCTACAACTATCAGGGCGAATGCAGCCAGAACGACTATCTGAAGCGCTGTTACCCGACCTTCGAAGCGTTCTGGTCGACCGGCCAATTCACTCACTACTGCGAGGTTCTCTACGCGCCGTTGATGGCTTGCGTCGGGAAGAACAGCGAATCGGAATAAAGGAGCGTACGACCATGCATACCATTCACTCGCTTGATCCCCTCGCCTTCCCGCTCCACGGGAGCCATCTGATCGAAGCCAGCGCCGGCACGGGCAAGACGTTCACGATTGCGATGCTCTATGTCCGGCTGGTGCTCGGGCATGGCAATGACCATTCATTCTCCGGTGGCCGTTCGCTGACGCCGCCAGAAATCCTCGTCGTGACCTTCACCGAGGCCGCCACCAAGGAACTCCGCGACCGGATTCGGGCGCGGCTGGCCGAAGCCGCCAGCTACTTTCGCGCCGCACCGGACGATGGCGAACTCAACGCCGACCCATTGCTGCGAGCGCTGCGCGCCGACTATCCGGAGCAGGAATGGCCGCTTTGTGCGCGCAAGCTGGAACTGGCGGCCGAATGGATGGATGAAGCGGCCGTCTCGACGATCCACGGCTGGTGCAATCGCATGCTGCGCGAACACGCGTTCGACAGCCAAAGCCTGTTCACCCAGAATCTTGAGACGGACCAGACCGATCTGCGCGCCGAAGTAGTCCGCGATTACTGGCGGATATTTTTCTACCCGCTGGCGTTGAAAGAGCTTGCCTGCGTCGCCTCCTACTGGAAATCGCCGGACGACCTCGGAAAAGCCCTCAAATCCTTGCTCGGACATGCCGGGCGCCTGCCGGTCGTCGATGATCCAGCCCCCCTTCTCCGCACGAGTCTGGCCGAGAAAGAGGCCATTCTCGAAAGCCTCAAGGCGCCGTGGCGGACATGGGCCGATGAGCTTCAGGCGATCTTCGATGACGAAAAGAAAAACGGAAACATCAACGGAAAAGTCCTGAAGCAAAATTACTACACCGGCTGGTTCAACAAGCTCCGCAACTGGGCCAACTCGGATGACGAAACTGTGGACATTGGCACCGGCTGGGAACGCCTGACGGCGGAAGGCTTGGCCGCCGCCTGGAAGACGACCCCACCCACGCATCCGGCCTTCGATGCGTTACCGGAAATCAAGGCCGCGCTGGCCAACCTCCCCAACCCACAGGCGGACTTGCTGGCGCATGCCGCATGCTGGGTCGCGCAGGAATTTGCCGCCGCCCAGAAACGTCGCGCCCAGATCGGCTTCAACGACCTGCTGACCGAGCTGGAAGCAGCGCTCAACGGGCCTTACGGCGACCGTCTCGCCGAGATCATTCGGGCGCAATTTCCGGTCGCGCTCATCGACGAGTTTCAAGACACCGACCCCGTCCAGTACCGGATTTTCGAGCGGGTCTATGAAATTTCCGCGAATCGCGACGACAGCGGCCTCATCCTGATCGGCGACCCCAAGCAGGCGATCTATGCCTTCCGCGGCGCTGACATTTATACCTACCTGAAGGCGCGGACGGCAGTGGATGGCCGGCTGTACACGCTCGACACCAATTACCGTTCGACGCAGGCGATGGTGGAAGCGGCCAACCATTGCTTCATCCGGATCGAAACGGAGGAATCATCGGCAGGCGCTTTCCTGTTCCGTCGCGGCGAAGAAAATCCGGTGCCGTTTCAGGCCGTCAACGCCAATGGCCGCAAGGACGATTTCCTGCTCGGTGGCCAGACACTTCCGGCCATGAGCCTGACCGTCGCGCCCACAGACAAGGCGCTGTCGAAGGAGCGCTATATCGACCGGATGTCCGAAATCTGCGCGACACAAATGGTCGATTGGCTCAACGACCCGTCGGCGGGCTTTGCCGGCAGGGAAAGCGACTTCCTGGCGATCAAACCGGGCGACATGGCGGTGCTCGTCAATAACGGGAATGAAGCAAAAGCGATCCGACAGGCGCTCGCCCGCCGTGGCGTGCGTTCCGTCTATCTTTCCGACAAGGACACGGTTTATGCCACCCCGCAGGCCGACGAGGTGTATCGCTGGCTCGCCGCCTGCGCCGAGCCGGATAACGACCGTCTGCTTCGCGCAGCCCTGTCGACTGCCTCGCTTGGCCTCTCCTTCGCGGCGCTCGATGAACTCAATGTCGATGAAGAAGCCTGGGAAGCCCGCGTCGTCCAGTTCAAGGGCTATCGGGAAATGTGGCAGAAGCAGGGCGTCCTGCCCGTGATCCGCCGGATTCTGCGCGATTTCGGCGGCAATGACCGGTTGCTCAGCATGGACAACCTCGAACCCGACGCCAGCGGGCAAAGCGGCGAGCGCATCCTGACCGACTTGCTGCATCTCGCCGAGCTCCTGCAGCAGGCGAGCTTCACGCTCGAAGGCGAACACGCGCTGATTCGCTTCCTGGCCGAACAGATCGCCGAACCGGGTAACGAGGGGGCTGGTGACGGCAAGAAACTGCGGCTCGAAAGTGACGCCGATCTCGTCAAGGTCGTCACCATCCACAAGTCCAAGGGGCTGGAATACCCGCTGGTTTTCCTGCCCTTTATCTGCGCCACGCGCCTGACCAAGGACAGCGATGTCCCGTTGAAGTGGCACGACGAGGCGGGGAAACTTCAGATCTCGCTCAAGGCAACGCCGGACATCCTCGCCAGCGCGGAACGCGATCGCCTGGGCGAGGACTTGCGCAAGCTCTATGTCGCACTAACCCGGGCCCGCTATCTCACCTGGCTGGGGCTGGCTCCCGTCAATGGTTGCGAACCGGGCGCCATTGGCCATCTGTTCGGTTTGGACGGAGTGGGCGCCGACCAGTACCTGACGGCGATCCAGTCTTTCGCCGAGGGACAGCCGAGTTTGTCCGTCACCGAAGTCGCGGATGAAATGCCGGTTCATCTCACAAAGTACGTTGCGGCGACAGCAACCACGGAGCCGGGCACGGCGCGCCGACCAAACCGCGCCGCCAGGGAAAACTGGTGGATCAGCAGCTATTCGGCGCTGCCGGTTGAGGGGCACGCCATTCCCGAAGCCGCCGCACTCGACGACACGCCAGAGGCGCAAAACCTGCTTGAGGAACAGCGTTCGGTTCCGGTTCCGGTTCCGGTTCCGCTTCCCCTCGCCGCGCCTTCCGCTGACCAGAAAACCAGCGCGCCAATGCACCGCTTTCCGAAAGGCGCGGAAGCCGGCACATTCCTGCACGACCTGATGGAATGGGCCGCCAACAAAGGATTTCCAACGGTGCTCGATGACGCCGTCGAAGTACGGGACATGGTTGCCCGGCGCTGCAAGGTTCGCCGCTGGGAGGCTTGGGTCGATCCGCTTGTCGATTGGATGGGGCAAATGCTATCGACGCCGCTGCCGATCGGGGGCGAAAGCATTTGCCTCAATTCGCTGCACGTCACGAAGGCCGAAATGGAATTCTGGTTCGAGGCGAAGCAGGTCGATCTTGGCGAACTCGATGCGGCGATCATCGAACACACGCTGGATCGCCGGCCACGTCCACGACTGACGCCCGAACAGCTGAACGGCATGTTGAAGGGGTTTATGGACCTCGTTTTTCTGCACGAGGGCCGCTATTTCGTGGCCGACTACAAGTCGAACTGGCTCGGCACGACGGATGCCGATTACACGCCATCGGCCATGGATGAAGCCATTCGCGCGCATCGCTACGACCTCCAGTATGCGATCTACCTCCTCGCGCTGCATCGGCTCCTGAAATCCCGCCTGCCCGATTACGACTACGACCGTCATGTCGGAGGAGCCGCTTATCTGTTCGTGCGCGGTCTGGGAGCACCAAGTGCCGGTGTCCATTACGAACGCCCACCAAAAGCGTTGATTGAAAGCCTCGATGCCCTGTTTGCCGGAGAAACTGCATGAATTCGCGCATGAATTCCCCAATGACCGATTCCAAAGAAATGCTGGCGTTGCTCGAACAATGGGTAGAGCGCGGCTGGTTGCGTGAAGTCGACCTCGCCCTCGTCCGGTTTTTTATTGCGGAAGTGCCGGAGACGCCCCCGGCTCTGATGCTCGCGACGGCGCTAGTCAGTCACCAATTAGGCCGGGGTCATGTGTGTCTCGATCTGGAAAACACCCTGCTCGATCCGTATATGGCGTTATCGCTCCCGCCAGAGCAGGAGGATGAACCCAACCCGGATCAGGCGGAAATTCCGCAGCCGTGCGATCTTTTGGCGGGCTGGACGCCATCCGGCTGGATCAGTGCGTTAAACCACCCCGAGCTCGTCAGCGACGGGCAAACCAGAACGCCGCTGGTTCTCGTCGGCCACCGCCTGTATTTGCGCCGCTACTGGCGCTATGAGCGACAGGTCGAACAGCAGATTCAGCAGCGGATTGAAAACAGCGCTGCCATCGCCAGCGAAGTTCCGGAGGCGGAGCTCAAAACCACCCTGAACGCTCTCTTCCCGCCGGCAGACTCGGGCAAGACGGACTGGCAGAAAATCGCCTGCGCCCTGGCCGCCCGTAGCGCCTTCTCCATCATCACGGGCGGGCCGGGAACCGGAAAAACAACGACGGTTGTCCGTCTGCTGGCGTTGCTGCAATCCATCGCCCTGGCCAAAAGCTCATCGGTAGACAACGTCCGCCCGTTGCAGATTCGTCTCGCCGCCCCCACCGGCAAAGCCGCCGCGCGCCTGAAGGAATCAATCTCCGGCGCGATCAGCAAGCTGCCCGGTTTCGTTCAGGAAAATGCAGACCTGAAGGCGAGCATTCCAACGGAAGTCACGACGCTGCATCGGCTGTTGGGAACGCGGCCGGACTCGCGGACATTCCGCCACAACGCCCGTAACCCGCTGCCGCTCGATGTTCTGGTGATCGACGAGGGATCGATGGTCGATCTGGAAATGATGGCGGCGCTGCTTATGGCCTTGCCACCGCATGCTCGCCTCGTTCTGCTGGGTGACAAGGATCAGCTGGCCTCGGTCGAAGCCGGCTCCGTTCTCGGCGAGCTTTGCCGGCGCGCCCGGGCGGGGCATTTCCTGCCGGAAACCGTGCGCTGGATCGAGGCGATGACGGGCGAAACGGTCGAATCCTCACTCTGCGACGACGCGGGATTGCCGCTCGACCAACATGTCGTGATGCTGCGCGAGAGCCGCCGGTTCGATGCCTCAAGCGGCATCGGTCAGTTGGCCGATGCCGTCAACGCCGGAAATACCGACAAAATCCACGAGGTTTTCGCGCACGGCTACGGCGACCTCCGCCGCCACGATTTCCCGACACTGGAAGAAAAAGAACTGGAATCCATCCTTCTCGGGGACGCAGACGATGACGCTTCGCCGCAAGGATTAGCTGGCTTAGCCGGTTACCTGAACATCGTCAGACGCGAGAGGCCGCCGCTAGATGCAGACAAAGCGGCCTTCGATGCCTGGGCAACAAAAGTACTCAATGCACACGGCCGCTTCCAGCTGCTATGCGCCCTGCGCAACGGCCCATTCGGCGTGAAGGGGATGAACCTGCGCATTGAATCGCTGCTGCACAAACGCAAACTAATCCAGCCGGGTGCTTCGTGGTACGAAGGCCGTCCGGTGCTGGTGACCCGCAACGACTACCGGCTGGAATTGATGAACGGCGACATCGGCATCGCGCTTTCCTACCCCGTCCGGAACAAGGCATCCGGCCAGATCGAATGGTCGTCACGCGTCGCCTTCCCCAAAGGCGATGGTTCCGGCGGCATTCACTGGGTACTCCCCAGCCGGCTGCTTTCCACCGAAACGGTTTTTGCGCTGACGGTGCACAAGTCGCAAGGCTCCGAATTCGAACATTGCGCCCTTCTCCTGCCGCCAGTACGCAACCCGATCCTGACCCGGGAGTTGGTCTACACGGGGATCACACGCGGGAAATCCTGGTTCTCGCTGATCTGTATCGGCAACAAGGCCATCGTCGAGGAAGCATCGGCCCGCACCGTGCAGCGTTCGGGTGGATTGTTTGCGTGAAATGCCGCGTGCGCTTACCTGTTTCCCGGCACGATGCCAGAAAAAAAGGCCGACAACCCTTCTGAGGTTACGGCCTTTTTCGTTTTGTCTCTGTCCCGCGAAGGATATCGGTGCTGGGCTTGGGAACGATAGGCGATCCGTCAGGTTTTAGAGTGAAGCAGACATCCCCGCGACCACTCTCAGACGGGGACGAATTCCCACCCTTTGCGGAGTCGTGCCTTATGACGATAAATTTCTCCAGTGCGTGATATGCATGACCTGAAACGATAAGGATCTCGAGCCAAGCCACATGAGATTCCGCACTTCAGAATTCTTTTCCTTGAAAAAGGCGCTAAAACCAAGGAACATGCCGCCCCTTTTTCGCTCCGCACGGCCCGCATTTTTAAGTAACGGCGCCCCGGAGCGAACTGCCTAATTCCGACGGAGCCGCCATGTCCTTCAAAGACGCTACCCCCCACTTCCAGATGCTTAACGTGTCGTTGATCGAGCCGGATCCACAGCAACCGCGCCGGGAGATCGACGAAGCCGGACTGAAGGGGCTCACGCATTCCATCCAGAGAAAAGGCCTCATTCACCCGCTGATCGTCCAACCGGCCAACGCCGCCGGGAAATACACGCTGATCGTCGGCGAAAGACGCTGGCGTGCCGCGGTCATGGCGGGAGAAACAACGGCGCCGGCTTTGATCCACCCCTGCGACCCCGACGAGGCGCTGGAAATACAGGTGTTTGAAAACCTTGGTCTGGGGATGCGTGCACCGATTGAAGCACGCGACATGGCCAATGCCATTCAAACGATTGCCAACCGCTTTGAAACACGGGAATCGGCCGCGGAACACTTTGGACGAAATTCGTCGTGGCTCAACCAGGCGACGGCCGCCGCCAATCTATCGGAAAAAGTTACGGCCCTCCTCGATTCCGGCAAGATTTCCAGCACGGGCGCCGCCGTCCAACTGGAAAAGCTGGCCCAGAAGAACGAGGCCAAGGCCGAGTCGATCATCGACCAGATTGAGCAACTGCCGGAAGGAACAAAGCTCTCCAAGAAGGTGGTGGATAGCGTTCTCTCCGAAGAAGCACCGCGGCGCAAGAAGAAGGAAGAGCAGGTGGAGGCCATTCTCGCGACCACCCCGCCACCGGCACCTGGCGCGCCTATGAGCGGCGAGGAGCAGGTTCCGCCGTGGGAGGACATACCCTCGACGCCCGCTCCCCTCCAACGCCAGGTCAGTCCCAGCAAAGTCGAGCGTGTCGCCAAAATTCTCGGGTTGGACGACAGCAACGAAGCCGAAATTCTGGAACGGCTGATCGATGAATTTCTTGCGCTGAAAGAGGGAAACTCGCCGTTTTAGACCGGATTACGAAGATTTTCCCCGTCTCAATCGAAGTTGGCCGATAGGCAGTTGCCTGCACTCGATCAGATGCGCTGCAGGCAAGCCCGAATCCGCTCAATCGTTTGTTCAACGGGCGCACGGATCGAAACCTCCAGCCCCAAATCGCGGGCAATTGTCACCAGCGGTTGTAAATTGACACAGGCCAGCGATTGAAAGTTGATACACCGAACTGAGAAGATCGGCGGTTTTTGAGGCGCCGGTGATCACGAACG
>NZ_SSSR01000017.1 GCF_009469695.1 Propionivibrio limicola | reverse complement strand
CGAAAAGACCTCCGTCAGCGAGACTCGTTGATTTGCCGTAGCCGCTTTCTCCGTCTCCATACGCCACCCAAAAAGACAGAAAACTACACAAATCAACGCCCTGTGAACAGCCCCTTTGTAACTGATTGATTGTGAACGGCTATTTTGGCATGTTCACGACGGTGGCATTTCGGGTTTGGTGCGATTGCCCTGGCCTCTCTACCCATCTCGGACAATCTTCCGGAGAGGCACGGGTGAAAAATCATGGCAGTAACCGCCCTTCTTCCATGACCAGTACCCGGTCGAATCCACCCACGCCGGCTGCGCGATGAGTAACCCAGATCAGGGTCTTGCCCTGAAGATGCGTTCGGATCGCGGCGATCAGGGCGACTTCGGATGCTGGATCAAGCCCTTCGGTTGGTTCGTCGAGCAGCATGATCGGGGCTTCGCGCAACAGCGTGCGTGCCAGCCCGAGCCGCCGCCGCTCGCCACCGGAAAGGCTCGCTCCCTGTTCATCGATCCAGGTTTGCAGGCCATCCGGCCAGGTGCGTACCTTATCGCCCAACCCGACGAGATCCAGTTGCTGCCAAAGCTGCGCATCGCTGGCATCCGGCGATGCCAGACGCAGGTTATCAGCCAGCGTGGCGGTAAAGATCCAGATATCCTGAGGACAACAAGCGATGTGGCGGCGCAGGGTTGTTTCGTCCAGTTCGGCCACTGGGATATGCCCAAGACGGATTTCGCCGCGATCGGGATCCATCAATCGTGCAATCAGGTGCATCAGTGTCGTCTTGCCGCAGCCACTTGGCCCCAGCAGCGCGACGTGCTCACCTGCCTCGATCCGTAAATCGATGCCTTGCAGGATCGGCTGTGCCGCATCGTGTGCAAATTGGAGGCGGTCAACGGTCAGCGTATCGCTATCCGGTTCTGGTCCGCAGGCGACAAACAGCGGTTCGGGCCGTGTCGTCGCAATGTGTTGTAGACGTGCCGCGCTGGCGGCTGTTCCTGGCAGGTCCAGCCACGCTTGGGGTAGTTGCTGGATGACTTCCAGCACACCCAGACACAGCATTACAACAACGGCCAGCCAGGGTCCGGTGAGCGCTTGTTCCTCTGGTAGCTTGGCGAGCAGGCCGATGGCCGCCCAGGCCAGAAGCCCAACGGCGAACAACAACACGGCGCGCAGCAAGGCCGCTGCACGTTGCTGGCGCAGTTGATCACCCACGCGCAAGGCATCGTGCGCCAGAACCCGCTGGCGTTGTTTTTCCCAGGCGGGTGCGTGCAGGGCCAGATCTTCCAGTCCATCGACCGCATCCAGCAGATCGCGCCGCAGCGTGGCTTGGCTTTCCACCAGTCGCGGCGTCAACCTGCTTCCGGCGCGCCACGCCAGCAGCGGCAGCACGATCAAACCGAGGCAGACGATAAACAGCCAGGGCCAAACCAGCACCGTGGCCTGCATGGCCAGTACGCCGCCCAGGATCAGCAGGCATACCAGCGCTGCCAGCACCGGCAGGATCAGGCGCTGATAAAGGTTGTCCAGCGCATCGATATCACGAGTGAGCCGGTTGAGCAGGTCGGCCCCGTGGAAAGAGCCCAGTTGCAGCGGCGGCAGTTCGGCCAGATGACGGTATAGCCATACGCGCAATCCGCCGATCAAACGGAAAGTCGCCTCGTGGGTGACGACACGATCACACCAGCGACTCACCGTGCGTAGCGTTGCGAAAAAGCGCACCCCGGCCGAGGGTACGAAGAAATTGAACGCCTGCGCCGTGGTGACGGATAACCCGGCCAACGCCGTGGCGGCAAGAAAGCCGCCCGAAGTTCCCAGCAGCCCCAGTGCCGCGACAAAGCTCGTCAGGGTCAGTACGCCCCCCAGCAGCAGCCAGCGCCAATGCGGCGCCATCAGGCGCAGAAACGGAAGCAGCACGGCAAGCGACGTTTTTTGTTTCATGCTTCGCCCTCCGTCGCAAAGAACTCGGCAATTGGGCCGGTCAGCGAATTGGCGCTGGCGGCGATGTGACCCTGCCTTAGCAGGACGATGCGATCCATCAGCGCCATCGGCGCTGCGCGGTGCGTCAGCATGACCACGGTGCGGTTGGCGGACAGCGTCGCCAGTCCGGCCATGATGACGGCCTCCGTTTCGTGATCGAGGCTCGCGGTCGGCTCATCCAGCAGCAACAGCGGAGCATCCCGCAACCAGACGCGAGCCAGTGCCAGACGACGCAATTGCCCACCCGAGAGTTGCCGACCGCCCTCACCCAGTGGTGTGGCGAGCCCCTGCGGCAGTCCGGCGAACCACTCCTGCAGACCGGCAAACGCCAGCGCCTGTTGCAAGGCGGCATCGTCAGCCTCATGGCGTGCGACACGCAGATTATCGGCAAGGCTGGCCGCGATCAGGCGGGGATGCTGGCCCATCCATCCAATGCGTTCGCGCCAGGCCGCCAAGTCAAGATTGGCCAGATTTTGGTTATCAATGGTGATGGCCCCTGCGGTCGGACTCAGCTGACCCAGAAGCAGGCGCAGAAGCGTGGTTTTGCCTGCGCCGCTGGCTCCAACGACGGCGAGCTTTTCGCCGGGGCGGATCGCAAGAGAGATGTCTTGGAGTACGGGTACGCCGGGAACATGAGCGAACGCGACCTGCTCAAAACGGACAGCGGGCGCCGTGTTGGCCGGGACGAACGCGCCGCCAACAGGTTGCGGCGATTGCGCCTGCAGGATCGGCATCAACTGCCCGGCCGCCGCCAATGCTTCGGCGCGGGCGTGATAGTGAGTGCCGAGTTCGCGTAGCGGCCAGTAAAACTCGGGGGCGAGCAGCAGGATGAAGAAGGCCGAGCCCAGTCCGACCTTGCCTTGCCAATCGCCAAACTGCAGCACGCCCAACAGGCTAAAGCCAAAATAAACGGCAGTAATTGCAATCGCGACCGAGGTAAAAAACTCCAGTACGGACGACGACAGAAAAGCGATCCGCAGCACGCTCATGGTGCGGATGCGAAAGTCTTCGGCCACTTGCTCAACCTTGGATGTTTGCGCCCGGTGTGCGTCCACCAGCCGCAGACTGCCCATGCCGCGTATCAGGTCGAGGAAGTGCCCGCTCATGCGCGACAGCGCCTGCAACTGACGGGTCTGACGGGCTTTTGCGCCCATGCCGACCAGTGTCATGAACACGGGAATCAACGGCGCGGTTACAAGCAGAATCAGCCCGGCCGCCCAATTGAAGGCAAAGGCGGCGATCAGGATCATCAGCGGCACGGCAGCGGCCAGAATCATCTGCGGCCGATAACGTGCCATGTAGCCGTCAATGGCATCCACCTGCTCCAGCAGCTTGGAGACCAGAGCACCGCCGGCTTGCGTTGCGCGCCATGCCGGCCCCAAGGCATGAACCTTGTCCAATAGTTGCTCACGCAAGCGGGTTCGCACCTGCGCAGAGGCCCGGCTACCGGCTTCGTCCTTGGCCCAGCTTGCCAGGGCGCGCAGCGCGAAGACGAGGGGCAAAGCGAGCCAGGGTGCGGTCAAGGCAGAAAAAGCCGCTTTCTCCATGATTAACGCTTGAAGCAGATAAGCCATCAGGCCGCACTGAACCACGATGGCAAGCCCCTGCAACAACCCAGCCACGATAGCCAGCCCCGCCCAAGGCCGGGAAAACACCTGAATTTCGCGGAGCCAGCGCTTGGCGGCTATTTCGGCCGAAAATTCGGCCGTTTCATTGGAAGCTGACATGAGGGCAAAGCATCGGTAATGGGTTTGGTTGGGGGCGAATTGTCCCACGCTCGCCGCGATCCGGATTTTCGTGGTGAAAATGTTTCAGCCGGTGCGATAACCACCAAGACCGCACTGGTACTCTTCCATGATCAGGGCATGCGCACGGCCACCCCGGCAGACTGATAAAATCCCGCAACATGGTCGATTCCGACAACAGGAACACTTTTTATGTTCAAGATTTTTCTCAGACTACTGCTCAAGTTGCTGTTCCGTGTCGAATTGCGGGGCGATACGTCGACTTTCATCAACCCGAAAACGCTTGTCGTTGCCAACCATGAGTCGTTTATCGACGGCCTGCTGCTTGGCCTGACGATGCCGGTTAATGCGATCTATGTCGTCCACACGCAGGTTGCCGAACGCTCACTGTTCAAATTCCTGCTGCGTTTCGTTCCCCATCTGACGGTTGAATCGACGAGTCCGCTGGCGATGAAACATATCGTCAAATTGGTCGATACCGGCCAGCCGGTCGTGATTTTTCCGGAGGGACGGATTACCCGAACCGGCTCGCTCATGAAAGTCTATGACGGTCCCGCCTTCGTCGCCGCCAAGACCGGGGCGACGGTCGTCCCCGTCCGCATCGATGGCGCCGCGCGCAGCTATTTCGGCCGTCTCGCCGGTGTATATCCGCTCAAACTTTTTCCGAAGATCACCATTTCCATCCTGCCGCGCCGGACGATTCCGATGCCCGACCTGCCTTCGGCCAAGGAACGCCGGCGTCGGGCGAGCGAAATGATGCGCCGCATCCTGCTGGAGATGCTTGTCGCGACGCGTCCCGAACGCACGATTTACGGCGCGTTTCTCGATGGCCTGGCGACATTCGGGCGCAATTACGAGCTGGTCGAGGACATCCGGCTGCATGAGGAATCGTACGGTTCGCTACTCAAAATGTCGCTTGGCCTGCAACGCGTGTTGTCCCGCGCAACTCAACCGAATGATGTCGTGGGCGTTCTTACGCCGAGTGCGGCGCCTACCTTGGCCCTGATCCTAGGACTTTCCGCCAGCCGGCGCGTTCCTGCCATGCTCAACTACACCGCGGGCGCCGAAGGTCTCCGCTCGGCGTGCACGGCGGCGAATATCCGTACGATCGTCACTTCGCGAGCCTTCCTCGAAAAAGCCAATCTGACGCCCATCGTCGAAAAAATCAGCGACGTGACCATCCTCTACCTTGAGGACTTCAAAGCGCAGGTCGGCGCAGTGGATAAGCTCTGGGTCCTCTGGCACCTCCTCTTTCCGCGCAGTGCCGCCCTACCGCAAACGCCCGACGAAGCAGCCATCGTGATCTTCACCTCGGGCTCCGAAGGCAAGCCCAAAGGCGTCGTGCATTCGCACTCGTCGCTCCTCTCCAACGTTGCGCAGATTCGCTCTGTGGCGGACTTCACGCCGCTCGACAAGTTCATGATGGCATTGCCGCTGTTTCATTCGTTCGGCCTGACCTGCGGCGTTCTGTTGCCCCTGGTCTCCGGCTGCAAGGTCTTTCTCTATCCGAATCCGCTGCACTACCGCGTCATTCCCGAGGTGGTTTACGACCGCGATTGCACTGTACTGTTCGGTACCTCGACATTTCTCGGCAACTACGCTAAACACGCCCATCCCTACGATTTCGGGCGGCTGCGCTACGTCGTCGCTGGTGCGGAAAAGCTTTCCAGCGACGTGCAACACCTGTGGATCGAAAAGTTCGGCATCCGCATTCTCGAAGGCTATGGCGTGACCGAATGCGCGCCCGTCGTCGCCGTCAACGTGCCAATGGCCTGCCGGACCGGCACCGTCGGGCAGTTGCTGCCGGGCATCGAATACGAACTGGAAACCGTACCCGGCATCGACCAGGGCGGCGCCCTCCATGTCAGGGGGCCGAATGTGATGAAGGGCTATTTCCTGTTCGATCGGCCCGGCGTCATTCAGACACCGTCGGCCAAGGAGCCTGGCTGGTATGCGACGGGAGACATCGTTGAATTCGACGACAACGGCTACCTGATCATCCGCGGCCGCCTGAAACGTTTCGCGAAAATCGCCGGGGAAATGATTTCACTCGAAGTCGTCGAAGGCCTCGCCAAGGATGCCGCACCGGTATTTATTCACGCAGCCTCCACGCGACCCGACGCAAGCAAGGGCGAGGCACTGGTGCTGTTTACCACCGATCCCGACCTGCGCCGCGAGCAATTACTGGCCGCGGCAAAACGGGCCGGTGCCCCGGAATTGGCGGTGCCGCGCATCATTCGCGTGGTCAAACAAATTCCCCTCCTCGGTACTGGCAAGAACGATTACGTAACATTGAAACGGATGGCGGAGGAAAACCCCGAAGAGTCGGTCGCTGTCTGAACAAAAGCAGGGAGAAAAGAAATGAGCGACAAAATCAAAGTGATGGTCGTCGACGACTCCGCGCTTGTCCGGCAAGTGGTAACGCAGGCGCTTTCCCGCGATCCGTCAATCGAAGTCATCGGCACCGCACACGACCCGCTATTCGCGCTCGACAAGATGAAATCCCGGTGGCCGGATGTGCTGATCGTCGACATCGAAATGCCGCGCATGGACGGCCTGACGTTCCTCAAGAAAGTCATGGCAGAGCGTCCGACGCCGATCATCATTTGCTCCTCGCTGGCGGAACGGGGCGCGCAGGTAACGATCGAGGCCCTGGCGGCCGGAGCGGTCAGCATCGTCACCAAGCCCAAGCTCGACCTGAAATCGTTTCTCGAGGATGCCTCGAACGACATCATCGCCGCCGTAAAAGCAGCCGCCAAGGCCAATCTGCGGGCCCTGCACCGGCCTGCCCCGTTGTCTCCACGGCCAGCCAGTACGGCATCGTCAGTCACGATTGATCGCCCGAAGAATTCGGCGGATGTGATTCTTCCTGCGCCGCACGGCGAAACGAAAATCTTCGGGACGACCGACAAGCTGGTGGCCATCGGCACGTCAACCGGAGGCACCCAGGCGCTGGAAGCCGTATTGACCCGGCTTCCGGCTGTATGCCCCGGCATCGTTGTCGTCCAGCACATGCCGGAAAGGTTTACGGCCATGTTTGCCGAGCGGTTGAATGGCCTGTGCAAAATCGAGGTGCGCGAAGGCAGGGACGGCGACCGGATACGCCCGAGCCTCGCGCTGATTGCGCCGGGCGGCAAGCATATGCTGGTGAAACGGAGTGGCGCTCAGTACTACGTGGAGGTCAAGGACGGGCCGTTGGTCAACCGGCACAAGCCGTCGGTCGATGTGCTGTTCCGTTCCGTGGCCCAAGCCGCCGGCAAAAACGCCCTCGGCATCATCATGACCGGCATGGGCGATGACGGGGCGCGCGGGCTGAAGGAAATGTTCGATGCCGGTGCTTCGACCGTTGCCGAAGACGAATCAAGCTGCGTTGTCTTCGGCATGCCCAAGGAGGCGATCAAGCTTGGTGCCGCTGAAAAAATCGTTCCGCTCGATGGAATTCCGCCCCTGATTACTGGCTACGGAAATATATAACAAACAACGCGTTGCGATTTGTTTCAAACGTACAACGCGAGGTCTTTCCGGGGTTATTTCTGCGCGGTCAGATGCGGCCAAGCCATCCGCATGTAGTAGCCCATCGACCACAGAGTTAACGCGGCCGCAATGTAGATGAGCCACGTTCCGATTTCCTGCACATCAAAACCCCAAACCGGCTTGTAGTAGAGAAGCAGCGGAATCGCCGCCATTTGCGCTGTCGTCTTGACTTTGCCAATCATGGAGACGGCAACGCTCTTCTGGGCGCCGATCTGCGCCATCCATTCGCGCAAGGCGGAAATGGTGATTTCGCGTCCGATAATGATGATTGCGATAATCGCATCCACCCGACCGAGGTGAACCAATATGATCAAAGCGGCGGCGACCATCAGTTTGTCGGCCACCGGATCGAGAAACGCGCCGAAGGCAGAGGTCTCGTTCCAGCGGCGGGCGAGGTAGCCGTCAAGCCAGTCCGTCGCGCCCGCCACCATGAAAATCAGCGTAGCAGACAGATCGCGAACCGCCATCAGCGACCAATGCTCCGGCACGTAATAGAGCGCCACCATCAAGGGGATCACGACGATCCGCAGCCAGGTCAGGAAAATCGGTATGTTGGTTGGCATCAGTGCAAAGCCGCGTAAATTTTTTCGGCCAGTTCCCGGCTGATGCCCGGAACTGCAGTCAATTGGTCGATTCCCGCACCGGCAATACCTTGCAACCCGCCAAAATGCGCAATCAGTGCCTTGCGACGTTTGGGGCCAATCCCGGCGATTTCATCGAGCCGCGATGTCTTGCGCGTTTTGCTGCGTTGCATGCGGTGACCCGATACGGCAAAACGGTGCGCTTCGTCGCGAATTTCCTGAATCAGGTGCAATGCGGGGTGTTCCGGCGGTAATTGTAACGGTTCGCGACCGTCGGCGAAAACAAGAACTTCAAGACCCGGCTTGCGCAATTCGCCTTTTGCCACGCCGACCATCGGCAAATGCCCCAGTCCCAGTTCTTCGAGCGCCGAAGCCGCTGCATTGACCTGCCCTTTGCCGCCATCGATCAGAATGAGCGTCGGCGCGGCGCTTTCGCCCGTCGACACTTTTTCATAACGGCGCGAAACGGCCTGCCGCATCGCCGCGTAGTCGTCACCGGGCTGAATGTCCTTGATGTTGAAGCGCCGATATTCCGACTTGCGCATACCGTTACCCTGATACACGACGCACGAGGCCACCGTCGACTCGCCCTGCGTATGACTGATGTCGAAACATTCAATACGCGCCTCGCTCCCTTCTTCCAGTTCCAGCGCCAACAATTCCAGCAGCGCCTCAAGACGTGTTTCCTGTCGGGCCAGAAGGCTGCGCCGCGCCACGATGGACAGTTTGGCGTTCTGCACGGCCATGTCGACCCACACCTTGTGCGTTGTCAAACGCGGTTCGGCCACTGGCACCGGCCGGCTGGCCAATTCCGCCAGTGCTTCGGCCACGTCGTTATCCGGCAGCGGCATATTCAAATAGATGCGCGACGGGATCGGATGATTCAAGTAATGCTGGAAGAGGAACGCCGACAGCACTTCGGCGGGCGAACTATCAACGGCATTGCTCGGAAACTGCGGTTTGTCGCCGAGATGCAACCCACCACGCACCATGGCCAGATTGACGCACAGAAGACCGTTTTCTTCGACCACGACGACGATATCGACATCCTCGCCGCGACTGCTTTCCACGTACTGCTTTTCTTGCACACGGCGCAGTGACTGGATTTGATCGCGGTAGACGGCGGCCTGTTCGAAGGCAAGTTCGGCCGCCGCCTTGTCCATGGCCTCGGTCAAACGACCGATGACCTCCTGTTGCCGACCGAGCAGGAACATCGACGCCATCTGGACGTCCTGCGCATAGGCCTCCGGCGTGACGAGATCGACGCAGGGACCGGAACAGCGCTTGATCTGGTAAAGCAGGCAGGGGCGCGAGCGGTTGCTGAAGACGGAATTTTCACAGGTGCGAAGCCGGAACATCCGCTGCAAGAGCGTAATGCTCTCGCGCACGGCGGTCGAGGACGGAAACGGCCCGAAATAGTCCGCCTTGCGGTCGGTCGAACCGCGATAAAAGCCAAGCCGCGGAAAGGCATCGCGCGTGATGACGATGTAGGGATACGACTTATCGTCACGAAACAGGATGTTGTAGCGGGGCGCCAGGCTCTTGATCAGATTGTTTTCGAGCAACAACGCTTCGGCTTCCGAACGGGTCACCGTCGTTTCGACCTTCGCGATTTGCGCGACCATCAGCGCGATGCGCGGACTCGGATGGTTCTCCCGAAAATAGGACGCCACCCGCTTTTTCAGATTCTTTGCCTTGCCGACATAGAGCACGTTCCCCTGAGCATCGAGCATGCGATAAACGCCGGGCAAATCCGTGAGCGTGGCAAGCAGTGTTTTGGGGTCGAAGGTTTCTTCCATGCGCGGGAGACGTTACGATGTGGCGCTTGATGGTATCACGCGTCCAGACCTCCCCATGACGACATCGCCCTCTCTGCCGCCCCCTTCGCGCTGGGACATTTTCTGCAACGTCATCGACAACTTCGGTGACATTGGCGTCTGCTGGCGTCTCGCCCGTCAACTCGCCTCCGAGCAAGGTTTCGCGGTAAGGCTGTGGGTTGACGACCTGGCGTCCTTTAAACGGATTTGCCCGGAAATAGACCCCGCCAAAACGGAGCAATGCGCGGCGGGAATCGAGATCAGGCTGTGGGCGAAGGATTTTGACGCGGTTATCCCCGGCGATGTGGTCATCGAAGCCTTCGCCTGCCGGTTGCCCGAGCGCTTCGAAGCCGCCATGGCTCATCGGTACCCCAAGCCGATCTGGATCAACTTCGACTATTTGACGGCCGAAGAGTGGGTCGAAGAATGCCACGCCCTTCCCTCGCCCCATCCGACCTTGCCGCTCACGAAATATTTTTTCTTCCCGGGATTTACCGAATCCACCGGCGGACTTCTGCGTGAGCACGGCTTGCCAGAACAACGCTCTGTCTTTGAAGCATCGCCGGTTGAACAGGAAAGGTTTCTGGCAGAAATCGGCCTGCCGCCCGCGAATGAAAACACTTTGCAGATATCGCTTTTCAGCTATGAAAACCCCGCGATCCGCGACCTCCTCGCCGCGTGGGCCGAGGGAAGTCGCACGGTCCGATGCCTCGTTCCGCTCACGCGCAATCAGAAGGTCATCGAGTCCTTCATCGGGGAGCCACTGCAGATCGGCTCATCCGTGCGCAAAGGCCGGCTGGAACTCTGCCCGATTCCGTTCATTCCGCAACCGGACTACGACAAACTGCTCTGGTCCTGCGATATCAACTTTGTGCGTGGCGAAGATTCCTTCGTGCGGGCGCAATGGGCCGCAAAACCGATGTTGTGGCAGATTTACCCGCAGGACGACAACGCACACATTGCCAAACTGGAGGCGTTTCTGAACCGTTATTGCGATGGCTTGCCCGAGGAGGAAACCGGCGTGATGCGACAGTTCTTCGTTGCATGGAACAATGCCCCTGGCGCATCCACGATTACGCCACATTTCTGGGAAACATTTGCAAATATGCTCCCAACGCTGAGGCGCCATGCCCATACGTGGGAAAAATCGCTGTCAAAACAGCAAGATTTATGCGGTCGGCTGGTGCAATTTTGCCGATCCAAGTTATAATCCGCGGCTAAATTTTTACCCGATAACCCCCGGAACGAACTTAGATTATGAAAACCGCACAAGAACTTCGCGTAGGCAACGTGTTTATGGTTGGCAACGACCCGATGGTCGTCATGAAGGCTGAATTCAGCAAATCCGGCCGCAACGCCTCGGTCGTCAAGATGAAGATGAAGAACCTGTTGACCGGCACCGGAACGGAAACCGTTTATCGTGCCGACGACAAATTCGACACCGTACAACTGGACCGCAAGGAAGTGACCTATTCCTACTTTGCCGATCCGATGTACGTCTTCATGGATACCGATTACAACCAATACGAAATCGAAGCCGAGTACATGGAAGATGCACTCAAGTACCTCGAAGAGGCCATGCCGTGCGAAGTCGTTTTCTACAACGACAAGGCCATCTCGGTTGAACTGCCAACCATGCTGGTTCGTGAAGTCACCTACACCGAACCGGCCGTCAAGGGCGACACGTCGGGCAAGGTCATGAAGCCGGCCCGCATTACGACCGGTTTCGAGCTGCCGGTCCCGGCATTCGTTGAAATCGGCGACAAGATCGAGATCGACACGCGTACCGACGAATATCGCGCACGCGTCAAGTAAGAGACCCCTCTTCAACAAAAAAGGCAGCCTCAGCTGCCTTTTTTGTTATGCACGACCGTTGCCCGTTATCGAAAAAAATGCACGTCGTAAGGATAAGCGCGAGCCGGCTCTGCGCTTTCGCGGATTCTCTTCTGCTCCTCGACGTCGACCGTCTTATCCCACAACAGCGCCAACCCTTCTTCCTGCTCCTTTGCCCACTCCGGATGCTTTTCACGCATCTCACGCAGGAATTTGGTGTATTCGGACTCGTACAACGCCATGCTTCATCTCCGCAAAAAATGGGTGGGTAATCTGGTTCGCCTGACTAAAACATCGGGTTCCAGAGAATAACAATTATACCTTCCCACTCCGCTTCAAAATCAGTGAAAAACGATAGGCTTTGCCGCACCGGCACAATAATCGTCGAGTAACGAGTCGATCGATTCTTCATCACGACATTCATCCGGAATATTGTCGATCGCTTCGCGCAAACCGACAGCCACTGAACCTTGCACGAATAAACTCCGGCTCCCAAGCTTATCGACCAGTTCGAACGCCTGCCGGATGGGGTAGGCAACAATCGCGTAATGGTCGCTGTTATAGACGAGGTTCATGGCAACTCCTTTCTGCGCAGTTTTACAACTTGCCGGACTCCGTCACGAGCAATCCAAGCTACCTAGAAAGTGTGTCTCATTTGCCAGAATTCAAGGCAGTCGATATATCCACTACCTATCTTTCAGACTAGACCGGATATCTCAAAGTTCAACACGGCTCCGGGAATCCAAAGTGGCGCACCAAACAAGCGCTGTCGCTGCCCTTTGAGGGGAAAAAGCAATTATTCCAATCGCTTTCAGTTGCTTCAGCAACTTACAATACAAAGAAAATATTTTTGTGCAATTGCCCTTCTCCCTTGCAAAAAGATCAAGACTCCCCTCAAGAAGAACGAAAGCTCAGGCCCCAATGCCTGAGCATCGACCTGGAGGTCGGGCGCAGTAGCGCGATCATTCATCAGCTGGCCGCCTTGCGCGGCGATAACGGTGACCGCCTGACGTTTCCGCCCGGCGAACTGGCAACAGCCCTCGATGCGCTGGA
This sequence comes from Propionivibrio limicola, assembly GCF_009469695.1. GTDB lineage: Bacteria > Pseudomonadota > Gammaproteobacteria > Burkholderiales > Rhodocyclaceae > Propionivibrio > Propionivibrio limicola. The sequence goes on along the minus strand of NZ_SSSR01000017.1, from coordinate 56,427 downwards.
CCGGTTGGCCGACGATGCAGCCTTCCTGCTCGGACACAACCTGATCGCCTTCGACCTGCCGCAACTTCGCGCGGCCCAGCCGAATCTGCGCCTGCTTGGGAAACCGGTGATCGATACCCTGCGGCTCAACCCGCTGGCCTTTCCGAAAAATCCTTACCACCACCTCGTCAAGCATTACCAGGATGGCCAGTTGCTGGCCAATCGCAAGAACGATCCGCTGCTCGATGCGGAACTTGCCCTGCAAGTGTTCTGCGACCAGGATCTGGCCCTGCGCCAGATGCAGCACGCTTCGCCCGACCTGCTGCTGGCATGGCACTGGCTGACGACGCTCGACCAAAGCGTTTCCGGGCTGAACCGCTTCTTCATGATGGTGCGCGAGGGACGACGGCCCACAGAGGAAAACGCCAAAGCCGCCCTGCGCCGCCTGCTCGCCGGAAAGACTTGCACGCAGGCCGCTGCGCGAATCGTCGATACGGCGCCACAGATCGCCTGGCCGCTCGCTTACGCGCTGGCCTGGCTGTCAGTGGCCGGCGGCAATTCCGTCATGCCGCCCTGGGTCCGCCATCAATTTCCCGAAGCCGGACAACTGGTCCGCCAACTGCGAGACATCCCCTGCTCCGATCCTGACTGCGCGTGGTGCCGCCACGAGCACGATTCGCTCAAGCAACTTCAACACTGGTTCGGAAAGACTTACGGGTTCCGCCCCGAACCGGTCGATCGGGAAACCAGGTTGCCGCTGCAGCAGGTCATCGTCGAAAGCGCCATGCGCGGTGAACACAGCCTCGGCATTTTGCCGACCGGCACGGGCAAGTCGCTGTGCTACCAGATTCCTGCCCTGTCGCGTTTTGCCCGCACCGGTGCACTGTCGGTGGTCATCTCGCCGCTGGTGGCACTGATGGAAGATCAGGTCAAGGGCTTGCGCGAACGCAGCATCGACTGTTGCGCGGCGATCAATGGCCTGCTGTCGATGCCCGAGCGCGCCGATGTGCTCGAACGTGTCCGCTTGGGGAACGTCGGAATCCTGCTCATTGCTCCCGAACAGCTGCGCAATCGCAGCGTGCGCAAGATGCTGGCGCAACGCGAAATCGGCGCCTGGATTTTTGACGAAGCGCACTGCCTGTCGAAATGGGGACAGGATTTCCGCCCCGACTATCGTTATGTCGCCCGTTTTATCCGGGAAAGCCACGAAGCTTCGCCCGACAAGACACTGCCGCTGATCCAATGCCTGACGGCGACCGCCAAGCCCGAGGTTATCGCCGATGTTGTCGGCCATTTCCGGGAAAAATTGGGCATAGAAATGCGTGTGCTCGACGGTGGGTCCGAGCGCAAGAACCTGAAATTCGATGTCATGCAGACCACCGCAACGGAGAAATACGACCGCGTTGCCCGTCTGATCGCCGAGGAGCTGCCGCCGGACAGATCCGGCGGTGCCATTGCCTATTGCGCCACGCGCAAACAGACAGAAGACCTCGCCCGGTTTCTTTGCGACAAGGGACTGGCCGCAGCGGCTTACCATGCCAGGTTGCCGCCGGAAACCAAGAAGGAAACCCAGAAAGCCTTCATTTCCGGCCAACTGCGCGTCATTGCCGCGACCAACGCCTTCGGCATGGGCATCGACAAATCCGATGTCCGGCTGGTCGTCCACGCCGACATCCCCGGCTCGCTGGAAAATTACCTGCAGGAAGCCGGGCGTGCGGGACGCGACCGGGCGGCGGCACGTTGCGTGCTGCTTTATGTCGGCAACGATGTCGAGCGCCAGCACAGCATGTCCGCCGCATCCCGTCTTTCGCGGCGCGACATCCAGAGCGTGTTGCGCGCCCTGCGCCAGTTGAAAGGCAAGAAAAACCGCGACGAGAGCCTCGTCGCCACGTCAGGCGAAATCCTCGACGAAGACGAGGAAGGCGCTTTCAAGCGCGACATCGCGACCGACGACACGCGCGTGCGCACCGCCATCGCCTGGCTGGAAGAAGCGGGTCTCGTCCGCCGCGAAGAAAACAGCGTGCAGATTTTCCCGTCCGCGCTGCGCATCAAGAGTCTTGCCGAGGCCGATGCCCGACTGGCAACGCACATCCCCGACGGCAACGACCGGAAAAAATACCTGAACTTGCTGCAAATCCTGATGAGCGCGCCGGCCGATGAGGGCATCACCACCGACGAGCTGATGGCGAGCAGCGGCTTCGACTCGGATGCTTTGCGCGAGGCTCTGCACCTTTTCGACCAGTTGGGCATTTCAAGCAACGATACCGGCATGACCGCCTTCGTCCATGCCGGTGTCGAACGCTCGTCAAGAAAACGCCTCGAAGAGGCCTGCGCACTGGAAAAAGCCTTGATTGCCCAACTCCGGGAAACAGCGCCCGATGTCATGGCGGGTGACGGCTATCCGCTGTCCTTGCGTCTTCTGGCCCAACAACTGAAAGATCGGGGCCATTCGGAGGCACTGCCACAGCGGCTGCGTCAGATCATCGGCGGTCTGGCCGGCGATGGCCGGGATAACCCGGATGGCCGCGGCAGCCTGGCACTCAAGCGCTCCGCAGACCCGGATACGGTGCATGTCACCCTGAACCGTTCTTGGAAAGTACTCGAAAAAATTGCCGAACGGCGACGCGCGGCCGCCCTCCGGATGCTTGAACACTGGCTCTCCTGCCTGCCCAGCGGCACGCGCGGTATCGATCTGCTGGCCGAAACGACGCTTGGCCAGTTGACCGCCAGCGTTGCCGGCGATGCGGTGATCGCCAGCGAAACGCCGGACTTGCGCAAGCTGGTCGAACGCGCCCTGCTCTGGCTGCACGAACAGGAAGTCCTGCGCCTCAACAAGGGGCTGGCGATTTTCCGTACCGCCATGACCCTGCATCTCGAAAGCAACTGGAAACTGCAATTCGAGAAAAGCAGCTACCAGCCCCTGCAACTGCATTACAACGAACTGACCCGGCAGATTCACATCATGGCGGAGTATGCCGAACGCGGCATTCAGCGCATCACCGACGCCATGCAACTGGCCGTGGATTACTTCCGGATGCCGCGCGACGAATTCTGCCAACGCTGGCTGCCAGGCCGGGAAGATGAACTGATACGGCAAACCACGCCGGAATCCTGGGAATCCATTGTCGAAACGCTGGCCAAACCGAACCAGCGCGCCATCGTCACCGACGAGCGTGAAAACACCAACGTCCTCGTTCTCGCCGGCCCCGGGTCGGGCAAGACGCGTGTTCTTGTCCACCGCGTCGCTTACCTGATCCGCATGCGCCGCGAGAATCCACGCACCATCCTGGCGCTGGCCTACAACCGGCACGCCGCGCTGGAGATCCGCCGCCGTTTGCGTGAACTGATCGGCGATGATGCCTGCGGCGTCACGGTCATGACCTGCCACGCGTTGGCCATGCGGCTGGTCGGGGCCAGTTTCGCCGAACGCAAGGAACAGCGCGATGACGATTTCGACGCCATCCTCGAAGAAGCCACCGCCCTGCTCGAAGGCCGCGGCTTGCCCCCGGAAGAGGCCGATGTGCAGCGCGATCGTTTGCTTGCCGGTTTCCGCTGGATACTCGTCGATGAATATCAGGACATCGGCCCCGGCCAGTACGCCCTGATTTCGGCGCTGGCCGGGCGCAAACGGAGCGACGAAGACGGAAAACTCAACCTGTTTGCCGTTGGCGACGACGATCAGAACATCTACGCGTTCGCAGGCGCCTCGGTCGAGTTCATCCGGCGCTTCAGCGACGATTACCAAGCAAAAACTCAGTACTTGATCGAGAACTACCGATCGAGCGCAAACATCATCGAAATCTCAAACGCGCTCATTGTCCCCGCGCGTGAGCGCATGAAACACGAGCAGCCGATCCGGATCAACAACGCACGCTCCAAGTCACCGGCCGGCGGTGAATGGCAAAGCCACGACAGCGTGGCGCAAGGCCGGGTGCAAATCCTGCCCGCCGGCAAAACCGCCGAACAACAGGCCATTGCCGTCCTCACCGAACTCCAGCGTCTGCAGCCGCTTGGTCTTGATCTGAGCAAAACGGCAGTCATCGCCCGCCAGTGGAAATTCCTCGATCCATTGCGTGCCGCCTGCGAAAACCTTGGCCTCCCGGTCAGCATGGCCGATGAGGATGCGCCGCCGCTTTGGCGTCTGCGCGAAACCCAGGCGTTGCTTGCCTTTACCGAAACACAAGGACCTCTCATCAGAGCCGGGATACTGCAAGACTGGCTGGCCAGCCGGAACGACGGAGGATGGTCGGAGAGCCTGCGGGAAGCCATCGCTGCCTTTGCCGAAGAAACGCAGGATGCTGAAGTCTCCCTGCCCTGTTTCCGCGACTGGCTGGCCGAATGGGGCCACGCCAGCCGACGGCGGCAAACCGGCCTGCTGCTGTTGAGCGCGCACCGCGCCAAGGGACTGGAATTCGATCACGTCTTCGTGCTCGACGGCGAATGGCAGCGACAAAACGGCGAAGATGCGGATGCCGCCCGCCGCCTCTACTACGTGGCGATGACCCGCGCCCGGCAAACGCTGACTCTGGCCCGGATGGACGGCAATCACCCACTGCTTGATAGTCTCCCGGACAGTCCGGCGTTGCTGCGTCGCCCGCCGACGCAATGGCTGCCTTCGCCACCGGGCTTGCAGCACCGCTACGTCCTTCCCTCGTTGGGGGAGATTGTTCTCAGCTTTGCCGGTCGTAAAAGCGCCGGCGATTCGATCCACCGTCGCCTTGCCGCCTTGCATGTCGGAGACGCGCTACGCCTTGAGGCCGGCGAACGCGGCTTCCGCCTATTGACTCTGGAAGGCCAGGAAGTCGGCCGTTTTTCCAGTAAATTTTCGCCCCCCAGAGGATTGCGCTGCATCGCCGCCAAGGTGCGTGCAGTCATGGTCTGGCGCAAGCGCGACAGCGATCCGAAATTCCAGGATCGCTGTCGTTGCGAACAATGGGAAGTGGTGTTGCCGGAACTGATTTTCGCGCCCTGATTTTCTTAGCGTTCGTTTCGCGCAGCAAAGCTGCGCTCCTACAATGCCGACGGCCACGGTAGGAGCCCGGCTCCGCCGGGCGATTCAGGTCCCCTGAAAAAAATGCCCGGAGCGCGAAAGTCTCCGGGCATTTCTCGTATGGCGGACTACGACTACGAACTACGCCTTATCGAATCGAATGATCCCGCCGGTGCAAGACACACGGATCGTGTCCTTTGCGGCGAAGCGCCCTTCGAGGATCGCCTTGGCCAGCGGATTCTCGATCTGCGCCTGGATGGCGCGCTTCAACGGCCGGGCGCCAAACACCGGGTCGAAACCGGCCGTAGCGATTTCGGACAACGCACTGTCGTCGACTTCCAGCCCCATTTCCATCTGCGCCAGACGCTTTTCCAGATAACCGAGCTGGATCTTCGCGATCGACTTGATGTGCTTCTCGTCAAGCGCATGGAAGACGACCACTTCGTCGATGCGGTTGATGAACTCGGGCCGGAAGTAGGTCTTCACCTCGCCCATCACCGCCAGCTTGATCACCTGATAGTCGTCGCCGGACATCTGCTGGATCATCTGGCTGCCGAGGTTGGAGGTCATCACGACGACGGTGTTCTTGAAGTCGACGGTGCGCCCCTGCCCGTCGGTCATGCGGCCGTCGTCGAGCACTTGCAGGAGCACGTTGAACACGTCCGGATGAGCCTTCTCGACCTCGTCGAGTAGGATCACGCTGTACGGTTTGCGGCGCACCGCCTCGGTCAGGTAGCCGCCCTCCTCGTAGCCGACATAGCCGGGAGGCGCGCCGATCAGGCGAGCGACCGAGTGTTTCTCCATGAACTCGCTCATGTCGATGCGGATCAGGTGTTCCTCGGAATCGAACAGAAAACCGGCCAACGCCTTGCACAGCTCGGTCTTGCCGACGCCGGTCGGGCCGAGGAAGAGAAAGGAACCGTAGGGACGGTTCGGATCGGCAAGGCCGGCGCGCGAGCGGCGGATGGCGTCGGAGACGAGACGGACCGCCTCGTCCTGTCCGACGACGCGCTGGTGGATGCGCTCTTCCATCGCCAGCAGCTTCTCGCGCTCGCCCTGCATCATCTTGGAAACCGGGATGCCAGTCGCCCGTGAGACGACCTCGGCGATTTCCTCGACGCCGACCTGCGTGCGCAGCAGTTTGTTTTTCTCGGCGCTGTCACCGGATTTTTCGGCGGCTTTCAACTGTGCTTCGAGTTGCGGCAGCTTGCCGTATTGCAGCTCGGCGAGCTTATCGTACTGGCCCTTGCGCTGCAGTTCGGCCATCTGCGCCCGCAGCTTGTCGATTTCTTCCTTGATGTGCGCGCTGCCCTGGACCTGAGCTTTTTCAGCCTTCCATACTTCTTCAAGATCGTTGTATTCGCGCTGCAGCTTGAGCAGTTCGTCCTCGATCAGCTGCATACGTTTCTTCGAAGCTTCATCCTTTTCCTTCTTAACCGCCTCGCGCTCGATCTTGAGCTGGATCATGCGCCGGTCGAGCTTGTCCATGACTTCCGGTTTCGAGTCGATTTCCATCTTGATGCGCGCCGCCGCCTCGTCGATCAGGTCGATGGCCTTGTCCGGCAGGAAGCGGTCGGTGATGTAGCGGTGCGACAACTCGGCCGCGGCGACGATGGCCGGGTCGGTGATATCGACGCCGTGGTGCAGTTCGTACTTCTCCTGCAAGCCGCGCAGGATGGCGATCGTGCTCTCGACGCTCGGTTCGTCAACAAGAACTTTCTGGAAGCGACGCTCCAGCGCGGCGTCCTTTTCGACGTACTTGCGGTACTCGTCGAGCGTCGTCGCGCCGACGCAGTGCAGTTCGCCACGCGCCAAGGCCGGCTTCAGCATGTTGCCCGCGTCGATGGCCCCTTCGGCCTTGCCGGCGCCGACCATGGTGTGCAGCTCGTCGATGAAGACGATGATCCGTCCCTCATCCAGCGCGATTTCCTTGAGCACAGCCTTCAGGCGTTCCTCGAACTCGCCACGATACTTGGCACCGGCCAGCAGCGCCGCCATGTCGAGGCTCAGCACTTTCTTGCCCTTGAGCGACTCCGGCACTTCGTCATTAACGATGCGCTGCGCCAACCCTTCGACGATGGCCGTCTTGCCGACCCCCGGTTCGCCGATCAGCACCGGGTTGTTCTTGGTGCGCCGCTGCAGGATCTGGATGGTGCGGCGGATTTCGTCGTCGCGGCCGATCACCGGGTCGAGCTTGCCTTGGCGGGCGCGCTCGGTCATGTCAATGCAGTACTTCTTGAGCGATTCGCGCTGCCCCTCGGCCTCCTGCGAATCGACGCCCTGCCCGCCACGCACGGCCACGATCGCCGCCTCCAGTGCCTTGCGGTTCAAGCCGTGCAGCGTGGCCAGCCGCCCGGCTTCACCCTTGTCCTCGCACACGGCAAGCAGGAACATCTCGCTGGCGATGAACTGGTCACCGCGCTTTTGCGCCTCCTTATCGGTGAGATTGAGCAGGTTGATCAGGTCGCGGCCGATCTGCACCTCGCCGCCATGCCCCTCCACTTTTGGCAGACGGTCGACGGCTTGATCCAGCGAAGTCTTGAGCGCTTGCACGTTGACGCCGGACTGCGCCATCAAGGACGACGTAGCACCGTCTTCTTGCTGTAGCAGTGCAAGCAACAGATGCACCGGCTCGATCATCTGGTTGTCGTGGCCGACGGCAAGGCTCTGGGCATCGGCCAGCGCCTGCTGGAACTTGGTGGTCAGTTTGTCTTGTCGCATGGCGATCTTCCTCGGGGAAAAATTCTGGATGACGTGAAAATGGGGCATGTTGCGTGCGTTTCAAGTGCCGTTTCGGACGCAGCGCCCATTTCTCGAATGACCGGCTTGTTCGACGCGCTTTCAGTATTTCCCGGATAATCGCCTTTTTCCAGAATTATCCGACTGATCCCCGCCCGCCGCCCCCCCATGCGTAATTTGATTCCGTCGCGCTACGCCCACCCTTACCTGTTACTGACGCTGACCACACTTTTCTGGTCCGGAAACATGGTCGTAGGCCGCGCACTCCGCAATGACGTCCCACCGTTCGCGCTGGCCTTCTGGCGCTGGGCGATAGCGTTCCTGCTCGTCTTGCCGCTGGCGTTGCCGCATTTGCGCAAGCAATGGCCGCTGCTCAAGCGACGCTGGCCCGCCGTGCTGTTGCTCGGGGCGCTAGGCGTTGGCGGCTACAACACATTTGCGTATCTCGCCCTGCAGCACACGGCCGCGACGAATGCCCTCCTGCTCAACTCATTCATCCCGATCGCCACGATCGCGCTTTCGTGGGCTTTTCTGAAGAAAAATCTGCGCCCCATCGAATGGCTGGGGGTGCTGCTTTCGCTCGCGGGGGTTGCGATCATCGTCGCCCGCGGTGAATTGGCCACGCTGGCGCAACTGACGCTCAACATCGGCGATTTGTGGATGCTGCTGGCCGTCCTGGTCTGGGCTGCCTATACCATCGGCCTGCAATGGCGGCCGTCAGGCGTCGATCCGATGCTTCTGCTGGCGGCGTTTTCAGCAGTGGGGCTGGCGATTCTGGCGCCGGCCTACGCGTGGGAAATGGGACAGGGACGGGCCATCCGGCTCTCGCTGGAATCGCTGTCCGGGATTCTCTACACCGGCACCTTGCCGAGTTTCGTCGGCTACGTTTTCTATAACCGCGCGGTCGGCGAGGTCGGCGCCAGCAAGGCCAGCCTGTTCATTCACCTGATGCCGGTCTTCGGAACCCTGCTTTCCGCGGTCTTTCTCGATGAAATTCCGCACCTTTATCATGTAACGGGGATTGCGCTCATCTTTACCGGCATCTACCTGACGACCTCTGTCGGCAAATCCCGGCGGTAGCGGTTCGGCCCATTCCATTTTTCCATCATGTTCAGCTTTCGACAGTTTCTGCGCCAGTTGCAAGGGAAGAACGAGCCCCCCCCGCTCCCCGATCGCCTATGGCATGAAACGCTGGCGGCATTGCCTTTTCTTGACCGTCTGAGCGACGAAGAAAAAATGCGGCTGCGGCAATTGACCGAGAAATTTCTGGCGGAAAAGGAGTTTTCCGGCGCCGGCGGCCTGCAAATCACCGACGCCATGTGTGTGTCGATCGCGGCGCAGGGCTGCCTGCTGGTGCTCAATCTCGGGCTGTCGTATTACCGCGACTGGGTCGGCATCATTGTCTATCCAGACGAATTCGTCGTCCCAAGGAGCGTCGAAGACGACTTCGGCGTCGTTCATGAATACGACGACGTGGCCTCTGGCGAAGCATGGAGCGGTGGTCCGCTGCTTATCTCCTGGCACGACGTGCAGCTGGCCGGCGAAGGCTACAACGTCGTCATTCACGAATTCGCCCACAAGATCGACATGCGCAATGGTGAGGCAGACGGCTTTCCGCCATTGCCCGCGAACGATCTGTCGCGCAAGGAATGGGGAACGACATTTTCCGAAGCCTACGAGGATTTTTGCCGTCGCGTCGATGTAGCCGAACGGCGCGGCGACGAACTTGTGCTCGACCACTATGCGGCCGAAGACCCCGCCGAATTCTTTGCCGTGATGACCGAGACTTTTTTCGACATGCCGGAACTATTGCGCCGCGAGTATCCCGACATCTACGGGTTGCTCAGCCGTTTCTACCGGCAATCGCCCTAACCGCCCCATCGACGCCGGACGCTTATTCCGTCGCCTCCATCCTGGCGGAAAAGACGCTGGCCGCAACAATCATCGCCCCCCCCAACGCTTCCCGCAGCCCAAAGGCTTCGCCGGCCAGCAGCCAGGCCGCCATAGCGGCAATACCGACCTCGGTCAGCATGATGACGATGGCCCGATTGGAGGCCACGTGGGTCAATCCAAACTGAACAACCAGATTGACGACGACCAAGATGCTTCCAATCAACCCGATCTGCAACCATGCCGCGCTGCTGGCAAGCCCGTCGGACGGGGAATAACCGGCCAGCAAGAGCGCCCCGCCGACGATCACGACGCCGGCAAAGGCCACCATCGATTTGACTTCGATCGTAACGTTGTGCGCGTAGCGGGACAGGACATTGAACAGGGCAAATGAAAACCCGGCGCCGAGCCCGAACCAGTCGGCCGCGTGCGTCGGTATCGGCAGCCCCGCTTCAGGATGCCAAAGAATCGTCGCCGCGCCAGCCAGCGAGAGCGCCACCACGAAGGCACCGAAGCGATTCAGCCGCTCCCCGAGCAGAATCCGGGAGAGCAGTACGGTCCACAGCGGAGCAAGATAAAAGAGGAGCAGCACCCGGACCACCTCCCCATGCAAGGTGCCCATGACGTAACCGATATTGCAGCCCCCGGCGGCCAGCGCCAGCCAGAAGAGGCTCCAGGACGGGGTGATGCCGGTGAGCGCGCGGCGGAAGAAAACGAGGCCAAGCAGGAACGCCACCGCATACGTCGCCATCGTCCCGCTGACGCCATCGACCCCCAAGTCGCGCAGTATCCGGTAGGGGTACCAGATCAGTCCCCACACCAGGGCGCCGGTCAGAAGTGCGAGCACCGCGGTTTTTTGCGTGCGGTTTCCCGGTGCGACCGTTTTTTGTTGCGTATTCCCCATTCTTCGGCAATTTCCCTTCCAGCGAGCCCCGGCGTTCCGCAAGCCGGCGATGCCCTTTATAATCCACGCTTCCTACACGATCACTGCAGACAACGTGAATCCCTACCTCTCCAAGCTTCAAACCTATCCGTTTGAAAAACTTCGTCAGCTGCTGGCTGGCGTAACGCCCAATCCCGCTTACAGCGAAGTCAAGCTTTCCATCGGCGAACCGCAGCATGAAACACCGGCCTTCATCAAGGAAGCCCTGATCGGCGGACTCGGCGGACTGTCGAGCTATCCTAGCACGATCGGCCAGCCGGCCTTGCGCCGTGCCATTGCCGACTGGATGGAGCAGCGCTACGGTCTGGAAGGCATCAATCCGGATACGCAAATTCTCCCGGTCAACGGTTCGCGCGAAGCGCTGTTTTCCTTCACGCAGACGGTCGTCGATCCGTCGAAGGGCTACGTGCCGATCGTCGTCAGCCCCAACCCGTTCTACCAGATCTACGAGGGCGGCGCCTTCCTTGCCGGGGCGGATGTCCGCTTCCTGAATACGCTGCCGGAAACCAACTTCGGTTTCGATTACAGCAGCCTTTCCGAAGACGAATGGCGGCGCGTCCAGCTGATGATCGTTTGCTCACCGGGCAATCCGACCGGCAAGGTTTTCGATCTCGACGACTGGAAAGAGCTGTTCGCGCTCTCGGACAAATACGGTTTTGTGATCGCCTCCGACGAGTGCTACTCGGAAATTTACTTTGAAGAAGGCAAGCCGCCGCTCGGTGGTCTGCAGGCGGCGAAACTGCTCGGCCGCAATTTCGACCGGCTGGTCATGCTGTCCAGCCTTTCCAAGCGCTCCAACGTACCGGGCATGCGCTCCGGCTTTGTCGCAGGTGACGCGACCATTCTCAAGCAGTATCTGCTGTATCGCACCTACCACGGCTGTGCGATGAGCCCGGCTTTCCAGACAGCCAGCATCGCCGCTTGGCAGGACGAAACGCATGTGGTTGCCAATCGCGAGCAATACTGCAAGAAATTCGCCTCCGTGACGCCCATGCTGGGCGAAGTGCTCGGCGTGTCGATGCCCGACGCCAGCTTCTACCTGTGGGCCAAAACCCCCATCGCGGATACCGAATTCGCCCGTCGTCTGGTCGCCGACTACAATGTCTATGTCCTGCCGGGCAGCTTCCTCGCTCGCGAGGCGCACGGCGTCAATCCGGGCGCCGGCTACGTGCGGATCGCGCTCGTCGCGCCGCTCGAAAAGTGCCTCGATGCCGCCGAACGCATCCGTCAATTCACCCAACAACTGTAATTTCAGAAAGAACATTTCATGACGCACCCTCTGCAAGCACTCATCGAAGAACTCTGGGAACGCCGCGCCGAACTCTCGCCGCAATCGCCCGTTGATACCATCGCCGCCATCAATCAGGTCATCGGCTCGCTCGACGCCGGGACGCTGCGCGTGTCGGAAAAAATCAACGGCGAGTGGGTCACCCACCAGTGGATCAAGAAGGCCGTCCTGCTCTCGTTCCGCATTCGAGACAACGTTCTTCAGCAAGGCGGCGACCTGCACTTCTACGACAAGGTCGACACCAAGTTTGCCGACTGGAGCGAGCAGGATTTCGTCCGCGGCGGCTTCCGCGTCGTTCCGCCGGCCGTCGTGCGCAAAGGGGCGTATATCGCGAAAAACGCCATCCTGATGCCTTCCTACGTGAACATCGGCGCATACGTTGACGAAGGCACGATGGTCGATACGTGGGCCACGGTCGGCTCGTGCGCGCAGATCGGCAAGAACGTGCATCTGTCGGGCGGCGTCGGCATCGGTGGCGTGCTGGAGCCTCTGCAGGCCAACCCGACGATCATCGAAGACAACTGCTTCATCGGTGCGCGCTCCGAAATCGTCGAAGGCGTTATCGTCGGCGAAGGCTCGGTGATCTCGATGGGCGTCTATATCGGCCAATCGACCAAGATTTACGACCGCGAGACGGGCGAAGTCAGCTATGGCTTCATTCCGCCGGGCTCGGTCGTTGTTTCCGGCAACCTGCCGGCCAAAGATGGCAGCCACAGTCTCTACTGCGCCGTGATCGTCAAGAAGGTCGACGCCAAAACTCGCGCCAAGACCAGCATCAACGATCTGCTGCGCGGCGACTGATCGCTAGTATTCATTCACCCATTCATTCTCACCTCCCGGCGGAGAACACATGATTCTGGATAAGCTCTTCCAGCTGATGTCGGAAAAACAGGCTTCAGACCTTTTTATCTCCGCCGGCGTCCCCATCCACATCAAGATCCAGGGCAATTCTCACCCGATCAATCAGCAGGTGATGACACCGGCAATGATCGAAAAGATTGCCTATGAACTCCTGACGCCGGATCAGGCGAGGACGTTTGAAGCGACGATGGAGATGAACCTCTCCTTTGGCGTTCCGAACGTTGGCAATTTCCGGATCAACCTGTTCCGCCAACGCGGATCGATTTCGATTGTCGTCCGCTTCATTCTTGGCAACATTCCAGCGCTGGACACGCTGATGCTGCCGCCGATTCTCGCCGATGTCGTCATGGAAAAACGGGGGCTGGTCCTGATCGTCGGTGCTACCGGCTCCGGCAAATCGACCACCATCGCCTCGATGCTCGATTACCGGAACGCCAACCGCACCGGACATATCCTGACCATCGAAGATCCGATCGAATACCTGTTCAAGCACAAAAAATCGATCGTCAACCAGCGCGAACTTGGCATGGATACGCTGGGCTGGGAACACGCGCTCAAAAACGCCATGCGTCAGGCGCCGGACTGCATCCTGATCGGTGAAATCCGCGACAAGGAAACGATGCAGGCAGCAATCGCTTATGCCCAGACCGGGCATTTGTGCCTGGCCACCCTGCATGCCAACAACAGCTATCACGCACTGAACCGGATCATCAATTTCTTCCCGCTCGAAAACCGCACAGCTCTCTACCTCGATCTCTCGGCCAGCCTGAAAGCGATCATCTCGCAGCGCCTGGTCACGAAACCGGACGGTAAACGCACCCCGGCAGCCGAAGTCCTGCTGAACACGCGCCATATCCAGGAATTGATCGAGCGCGGTGAAATTCAGGCCATCAAGGAAGCGATGGAGCAAAGCCTGGCGCCGGGGTCACAAACTTTCGAACAGGATCTTTTTCGGCTCTACAAAGAGGGCATCATCACGCTTGATGAAGCATTGGCCCATGCCGACTCGCCCACCAACCTTTCTTGGCTGATCAACAATTCGCAAATCGGCGTCCCCGGGCAAAATAGCGCGCCCGCCGAGGACGTTCCGCTCGACTTCGCCGAGACCCACCCAAATGGCACGTCGTTCACCGAATTCTCGTTAAGCCTGGATGAGCCCCCCGTTGAAGAACAACATGCCCCTTGACCCTACACTCGCTCTCGCCGAACAACTGATTGCCTGCCCCTCGGTTACCCCCGACGACAAAGGCTGCATGGCAATCATAGAGGCGCGCCTCAAGCCCCTCGGCTTTACGTTCGAATACATCAATCGCGGCGGTGTCACCAACCTCTGGGCGCGTCGCGGCAATTCGGCTCCCCTCTTCTGCTTTGCGGGCCACACGGACGTCGTTCCTCCGGGACCAGCCGAGCAATGGCTGACGCCACCTTTTACACCCTCGCAGCACGACGGTTTCCTTTACGGACGCGGCGCCGCCGACATGAAAGGTTCACTCGCCGCCTTTGTTACGGCAACGGAAGCCTTTCTTGCGCAGCACCCCGATCATTCGGGCTCAATCGCGTTCTTGCTGACCTCCGACGAGGAAGGCGATGCCGTCGATGGCACGGTCGCCGTGATCGAGTCGTTGCAGGCACGCGGAGAACGCATGGATTACTGCCTGGTCGGCGAACCGACGGCAGTCTCCAAGCTCGGCGACATGGTCAAGAATGGCCGTCGTGGCTCGCTCTCGGCCAGGCTGACGATCAAGGGAATTCAGGGACACATCGCTTACCCGCATCTGGCCAAGAATCCGATTCACCTGGCCGCGCCCGCCATTGCCGAACTGGCGGCCACCACGTGGGACCAAGGCAATGAATTCTTTCCGCCAACGACCTGGCAAATCTCGAACATCCACGCCGGAACCGGCGCGAACAACGTCATTCCGGGACATGTCGATATCCTCTTCAACTTCCGTTTTTCGACGGCCAGTACGCCAGGAGAGTTGCAGCACAAGCTTTGTGCCATTCTGGACAGGCACGGACTTGACTACGAAATTGCCTGGACGCTCGGCGCCAAACCGTTCCTGACCGGCGGTGGCGAACTGGTCGAGGCATCGCTCAACGCCATCCGTGAAGAACTTGGCATCGACTCCGAACTATCGACCACGGGGGGCACTTCCGATGGCCGCTTCATTGCCGAGCTCTGCCCGCAAGTCATCGAAATCGGACCGGTCAACGCCACCATCCACAAAATCAACGAATGCGTCGAAATCGCCGCGCTAACGCAGCTTTCATCGATCTATCGGCGCATTCTCGAACAACTTCTTCCGTAACTACCCATCGACACCAGTGACCACTGACCTATTCGAACAAGCTCAAGCCGAACTCTCCACGCTGCGCGACCTGATGCGCTTTGCCGTGAGCCGTTTCACCGAAGCCGAAGTTTTTTTTGGCCACGGCACCGATAACGCCTGGGATGAAGCGGCTTATCTGTTGCTGCAGACACTGCACTTGCCGCTGCATCAACTCGATCCTTACATGGATGCACGCCTGACCAGCACCGAGCGCACAGCAGCACTCAAAATCATCCGGCGCCGTATTACCGAACGTCTCCCGGCGGCCTACCTGACCCATGAAGCCTGGCTTGGCGACTTCCGCTTCTATGTCGATGAACGGGTCATCGTTCCCCGCTCGCACATCGCCGAGCTTCTGCGTGAACATCTCAGCCCGTGGGTCAATGATCCGTGGGCCGTGGGCCGAGTTCTCGATCTGTGCACCGGATCAGGTTGCTTGGCCATCCTCGCTGCAGAAGCTTTTCCGGAGGCCAGTGTTGACGCCATCGATATCTCGACAGACGCCTTGGCGGTTGCCCGGAAAAACGTCGATGACTATGAACTCGTCGATCGCGTTCGCCTGATCCAGTCCGACGCTTTTGCTGCCGTTCCGGATGAGCGCTACGACGTCATTATTTCGAATCCGCCTTACGTCAATGCCGAGTCGATGGCTCACCTGCCTGACGAATACCGGCGCGAGCCCGAACTGGCGCTGGCCAGCGGCAAAGACGGGCTTGATTTCACGCGTCTCCTGCTCAAGGAGGCGGCACGCCACCTCAATCCAGGCGGCGTTCTGGTCGTCGAAATCGGGCACAACAAGGATGAGCTGGAACTCGCCTTCCCCGACTTGCCCTTCGTCTGGCTCGACACGGCGGCGGGCGACCGTTACGTCTTCATGCTCCGCCGCGAAGATCTGCCAGAGGCGGACCTTGCCGGCAACGCCTCAAACACCGACGCGTAACGCCTCCAGCGGCGGCGTGCTGATCAGCCGCGCCGCCGCAAACCACCCCGCCGCCATCACGACAACCGCGCCGCCAGCCATGGCGGCCGGCATCAGCCAGAGATTGATCCCGACCTCGAGTTGAAATGCTTTGCTGGCCAGAGCTTGACCGATGGCGCTGGCGCCGAGCGCCGCGATCAACCCCGACAGAGCCCCTACCGCTGCGAACTCGGCCAGCAAGGCTCGCCGTAATTGCTCCCGGCGCGCCCCGAGCGCCCGCATAACAGCCAATTCATAACGGCGCTCTTCCGCGGCCGAAGCCAGCGCCGCATAGAGAACGACAATTCCAGCAGCCAAGGTAAAAAGAAAAATAAACTGAACAGCCCGCGCAACCTGATCCAGAATCGACTGCAACTGGCGAACAATGGCCGCCACGTCGATTACCGTCAGGTTTGGGAATTCGCGAATCAGGCGATTTACAAAATCCGTTCTCTCCGGAGCGAGGTAAAAACTGGTGATCCAGCTTGCCGGGTAGCGTTCGAGCACTTTGGGCGGTGTCAGCACAAAGAAATTCACACGCATCGAATCCCAGTTCAACTTACGCAAGCCAACGATGCGAACCTCGACGCTGTCTCCGGCGATGTTGAATTCAAGCCGGTCGCCAACCCGCAAGCCAAGTCGGTTGGCCAACCCCTCCTCGACGGAGGCAATCCCCTGCCCTTCGTCCACTTCACCAAACCAGCGTCCGGCAGTGACTGCATTTCCCTCTGGCAGCGCCAAGCGATACGAAAGGTTGAATTCCCTCTCCACCAAGCGCTTTGCCCGATCGTCGTCATATTGACTCGGGCTTACCTCGATGCCGTTCACGCGGATCAGGCGCCCCCGCACCATCGGAGAGAACTCCGGGTGGAGGCCGGAGGAAGCATAAAACTGCCGAACCCCCGCGAGCTGTTCGGGCTGAATGTTCACCGCGAATCGGTTTGGCGCTTCAGGGGGAAGCGCCGCCTGCCAGGCCGACAGCAAATCATTCCGCGTTACGGTCAGGAGCAACAAGGCCATAAAGCCGAGGGAAAGTGCAACAATCTGGATGACACTCGCTCCCGAACGCCGCTCGAGGCTGGCGAACCCATAACGCCAGCCAATGTGCCCATTGGCCTTGCCCGATCCGTGACGAAACAGGTTCAGCAAGCGGATCGACAGGCGCGCAACCGTGGCAAAAACCACCATCGCCAGAGAAAACCCGCCAACCACGTAGGAACCGAGGCGCAATTCGCCCGCCACCCAGAACATCAACCCGGCAAGCGCGGCCAAACCGATCGCGTAGCCGACAAAGAGTCGGAAAAACGGGAGGGTTCCGGAGACAAGTTCACGCCGCAACACACGTAACGTCGATACATTTTTCAATTGAAAGAGCGGCGGCAAGGAGAAGCCCATCAGGAGCAACAAGCCGGTCAGAACTCCCTGGAGCAGCGGCAACCAACCCGGCCCCGGCAAGGGAGTCGCCAACAAATGCGCCAGCCACGCATAAAGCGCAAAATGTGCCACGTAGCCGATTCCCGCCCCCACAACGCAGGCAACGACGCCCAGAACCACGAACTGGCCGGCATGGATGCCAAGCAACGCCCCCTGCGTGGCGCCAAGACAACGCATGATCGCGCAGGAATCGAGATGGCGTTGCATATAGCGTCGAGAGGCCAACGACACGGCAACGGCCGCCAGAACGACCGTCAGTAAAGCCGCTAAACCGAGAAAACGTTGTGCGCGCTCCAAGGCGGAGCGGATTTCAGGCCGGGCCGTTTCTGAATCTTCAACGCGCGCCCCATGCTCTAGCAATTTATAAACTATCGATCGTAATTTTTTGATTTCATTATACTCTCCAGCAACAAGCAGCCGATACGACACGCGGCTTCCGGGTTGAATCAGGGCGGTGGCCTCGATATCCGTCAAGTTCATCAACAGACGTGGGGCAACACTGAAGAAATTAACGCCGCGATCCGGTTCCAACGTCAGCACGGCCGATACCCGCAAATTCGAGCGACCGACGGACAAAACATCGCCAACCCTGGCCTCAAGCGCTGCCGCCAGGCGTTCATCGATCCACACCGCGCCAGGTAGCGGGATAGCTTTCGTAACCGCATCGGGGGCATAGAGTTGCGGAGCGATTCGCAAGTTACCGCGTAACGGATAACCTTCGGAAACGGCCTTGATCTCGGCAAGTTGCGCCCGCGCAAGGTCGCCCCCACCCGTCGTCGTTACCATGCTGGGAAATGTGCGAGTCTCCGTGTTTTCAAGACCACGCCGTTTTACTTCGTCGGAGATTGTGGTCGACCACGGATGATCGGAGGTAAGCACAAGATCGGCGCCAATCAACTGGTTGGCTTCAAGCGTCAATGCTTGACGAACGCGGTCAGTAAAGAAACCGACAGCGGTTAAGGCTGCCACCGCAATCACCAACGCGGCGGCAAGCAGATGCAATTCGCCGGACGAGCCTTCCCGACGCAACATTTTGAGGATGAATGAAAAATGGTTCATGCTGAATTGCCTTTCCCATCACCGCCCAGATCAAATTAGCGCGCCATCTCATTGCGAGGAAACCAGGAGCGACGCTTTTCGCCCCTTCCGGTTGGCCTATTCCAATTCCCGCAAGCGGTCGAAGGCTTCATCGATACGTTTTACGGAAATGACCTCCATTCCGTCGATTGGTTGCTTTGGCCTGTTGGCCTCCGGAATGATGGCCCGGGTAAAACCGAGCTTGGCCGCTTCCTTGAGTCGCTCCTGCCCGCGCGGTGCCGGACGTATCTCACCCGCCAGCCCAACCTCACCAAAAACTATAAGTTTATTTGGTAACGATTTGTTTTTAAGTGAAGAAACGATCGATAGCAACACCGATAAATCCGCCGCAGGTTCGGTGATTTTGACCCCACCGACGGCATTAACGAATACATCCTGATCGAAACACAAAATACCGGCGTGACGATGAAGAACGGCCAAAAGCATGGCGAGCCGCTGGGCATCCAGCCCCACAGTCAGGCGGCGCGGATTGCCATGCGCTTGATCGACTAACGCCTGAATTTCGACCAGCAATGGTCGCGTTCCCTCTTGAGTCACCAGCACGCAGGAACCGGGGACATTCTGGCCGTGTTGCGATAGAAACATCGCCGACGGATTGCTGACACCTTTGAGTCCTTTGTCAGTCATCGCAAAAACGCCAATTTCATTGACCGCGCCGTAACGGTTCTTGACCGCCCGGATCAACCTGAAACTCGAGTGCGTATCCCCCTCGAAATACAGTACCGTGTCGACGATATGCTCGAGCACGCGTGGCCCGGCAAGCGCCCCCTCCTTCGTCACATGCCCGACCAGGATGACCGTCACCCCGGCGAGTTTGGCCAGGCGTGTCAGTTGCGCCGCACATTCGCGTACTTGCGCCACCGACCCGGGGGCAGAACTAAGCTGCTCGGACCAAAGGGTCTGGATCGAATCGATCACCGCGACTTGCGGTTTTTCCGCCTGCAACGTCGCCAGAATCTTTTCGAGATTGATTTCGGCCAAAAGCTTGAGGTTTTGCGTATCGAGTGACAATCGCCGTGCCCGCAGCGCAATCTGTTGCCCCGATTCCTCGCCGCTCACGTAAAGGACACGACTCCCTGCAGATAACGAGGTCAGTGCCTGCAACAGCAGCGTACTCTTGCCAATCCCCGGGTCGCCGCCGATCAATACGACGCCCCCGGCAACAAGGCCGCCCCCCAAAGCGCGGTCGAATTCACCGATACCCGTCGGCAAACGGTCTTCCTCGCGCGCCTCGATTTCCGAAAGAGTCTGCAACCGAGCCGAACCGGCCAATGAAGCAAAACGCCCGGAAGCGGCAACCTCCGCAACGCTTTCCACGAGGGTATTCCATGCACCGCATCCTGGACATTGCCCCTGCCACTTCGGGGAAGCTGCTCCGCAATCAGCGCAAATAAAAACGTTTTTTGTCTTGGCCATTCTGGCTGCTTTCAGATTTCGACGACCGGCACACGCGGCGCAAGGGCGCAAAACAACTCGTAGCTGATCGTTCCGGCCGCAGCCGCCACTTCGTCTGCCGACAAGCCCTCTCCCCACAAGACGACCGGAGCACCGATATCCGCTTCCGGAAGATCCGTAAGGTCACAAGCCAACATGTCCATCGATACCCGGCCAAGAGTCTGTGTTCGCACTCCGTTGACCAAAATGGGGGTGCCCGTCGATGCATGGCGCGGGTAACCGTCAGCGTAGCCACAGGCGACAATGCCAACCCTCGTCGGTCTTGTAGCGACAAATGTGCCCCCATAACCCACGCGTTCACCAGGCTGAATTTTTTGCACCGCGAGGATGCGACTGGTTAATGTCATGACGGGAGTCAACTCCAATTGTTTCGCTGAAACGTCGGCAAACGGACTGCTGCCATAGAGCATGATGCCCGGCCGGACCCAATCGTGTGCTGTTTGCGGGAAGTTAATAATGGCCGCTGAGTTGGCCATAGAAACGGGATGATCCAGCCCGGTGCACATTTGGGCGAACTCTTTGACCTGCCAATCAATCCCTCTCTCGCCATCCGCTTCGGCGAAATGCATCATTAAGGTGACCGATCCAATCGCCGGATTCTGCGCCAGTTCGCTCCGCAGCGCAGGAATTTGCTCAGGCACGAACCCCAGGCGGTTCATCCCTGTATTGAGCTTGAGATAAATGGGCATTGGTACTGCAGGCTGGGCCTTTCGGATCATCTGCAACTGATACATCTGGTGCACACAGGCGGTGAAGCCATATGCGATGCAAGCGGCCAAATCCTCAGCATCGAAAAAGCCTTCCATGAGCAAGATGGGATGCTGAAATCCGGCCTCCCGCAAAGCGATGGCCGCTTCAATTTCCAGCAAAGCAAATCCATCGGCCACATCGCGCAAGGCATTAGCGATCCGGAACAAGCCATGTCCATAGGCGTTTGCTTTTACCACGGCCCACGCTTTCGCTCCATTCGCTCCAGACGCAGCAAATCGCTTGGCTACGAGATAGTTGTGTCGGATTGCTGACGAATTGATATGAGCTTGTATCGGGCGAGGCATGATTGCGCTTCCTCTATTGCAAGGTCTGAAAGGGGTGATGATTTTGCCCCAAGAATGACTGCCACGACTGAATTGTCGAATTCCTTATAAAAAAAACGCAAAACAAGTTGACTCTCCGTCTAATTACTGTAGAATGCGCAGCTTCTTCGGTGCCGCGAGCAGCTCGGTGGCAAAGAAGGCGCGTAGCTCAGTTGGTTAGAGCACCACCTTGACATGGTGGGGGTCGTTGGTTCGAATCCAATCGCGCCTACCAAAATTCCAAAAAAGCCAGAGCCCGTCTCTGGCTTTTTTCATTTTCGGGGTCGCAACATGACAGTCATCACTTTGCCTGATGGGTCTCAACGGGAATTCGCGCAACCGGTTAGCGTTGCGGAAGTCGCTCAAAGCATTGGCGCAGGACTTGCGCGCGCCGCGTTGGCCGGCAAGGTCGACGGCAAGCTGGTCGACGCTTCTTTTACGATCGAATCCGATGCCCAACTCAGCATCATCACCGACAAAGACCCAGAGGGCCTCGAAGTCATTCGACACTCGACCGCCCACCTTCTGGCCCATGCGGTAAAAGAACTCTTCCCCGAGGCCCAGGTCACCATTGGCCCAGTTGTGGACAACGGCTTTTACTACGATTTCGCTTTCAGGCGCCCGTTCACGCCGGAAGATCTCATCACGATCGAAAAGCGGATGTCGGAATTGGCAAAAAAGGACATTCCCGTTACCCGCGAGGTATGGAAACGCGACGACGCCACCGCCTTTTTCAAGTCGATCGGCGAGCACTATAAAGCCGAACTCATTGAGGCGATTCCGCCAGACCAGGAAGTATCACTTTACCGCGAAGGCGACTTTATTGACCTTTGCCGCGGGCCGCACGTGCCGACAACCGGCAAGCTGAAAGTATTCAAGCTGATGAAAGTTGCCGGAGCTTATTGGCGAGGCGACCACCGCAACGAACAACTGCAACGTATCTACGGGACGGCGTGGGCAAAAAAAGAGGATCAAGACGCCTACCTCACAATGCTCGAGGAAGCCGAAAAACGCGACCATCGCCGTCTTGGCCGCCAACTCGATCTGTTCCACCTGCAAGATGAAGCGCCGGGCATGATTTTCTGGCACCCCAAAGGCTGGGTTGTATGGCAGCAGGTTGAGCAATATATGCGTCGCGTCTACCAGGACAACGGCTACCTCGAGGTGAAGTGCCCGCAAATTCTCGACCGGAGCCTCTGGGAAAAGTCCGGCCACTGGGAGAACTACAAGGACAACATGTTCACCACAGAGTCGGAGAAACGCGACTTTGCCATCAAGCCAATGAACTGTCCTGGCCATATTCAAATTTTCAACAGTGGCTTGCGTAGTTACCGGGATCTTCCTCTGCGATACGGCGAATTCGGATCTTGCCACCGTAACGAGCCCTCCGGCGCCCTGCATGGAATCATGCGCGTTCGAGGGTTTACACAGGACGATGGTCACATCTTCTGTACAGAAGACCAGATTCAAACTGAAGTCACGGCCTTCAACGCCCTAGTGCGCAAAGTGTACGCCGACTTTGGCTTTGAAGACGTCTCGGTGAAATTGGCACTGCGCCCAGAAAAACGAGTCGGCACCGACGAGGTTTGGGATAAAGCAGAGCTCGCACTGCGCGAAGCCCTCCGATCATCCGGACTCGAATGGGAAGAATTGCCCGGCGAAGGCGCTTTCTACGGCCCAAAAATCGAATTTCACATCAAGGACGCCATTGGCCGTTCGTGGCAGTGCGGCACAGTCCAGGTCGACTTCTCGATGCCCGTCAGGCTTGAAGCCGAGTTTGTTGGCGAGGACAATGCGCGCCACACACCGGTGATGTTGCACCGCGCAATTCTTGGCTCTCTCGAACGCTTCATTGGCATCCTGATCGAGAACTGGTCAGGCGCCCTCCCCCTTTGGCTGGCGCCGGCGCAAGCCGTCGTTCTGAATATTTCGGAAAAGCAGAGCGAATATGCCCGGAAGGTTGCGCAAATCCTGTGCGACGCGGGAATTCGGGCTGAATGCGATTTGCGCAACGAAAAAATTACCTATAAAATACGCGAACATAGCTTGAACAAGCTGCCTTACCAAGTTGTAGTTGGCGACAAGGAAATGGCAGCAAATCTGGTTGCCGTGCGTACCCGCGGCGGTCAGGATCTCGGGCAAATGCCCCTTGAGAGCCTGATCGAACGACTTCAGAGCGAAGTCGTGGCGCGAAGTGGCACGGCTTAATTTTTGTTTTAATAAGGAGCAGTACCATCGCACTGCAAAAGTCTCAGCGCACAAATGAAGAAATCACTACTCCGGAAATCCGCCTGGTCGGTATCGAGGGAGAAGCGCTAGGAATCATGAGCATCCGCCAAGCTCTTCATCTTGCCGAAGAGGCTGGTGTTGATCTGGTTGAAATAGCCCCGCTGGCTCAGCCGCCTGTTTGCCGAATCATGGATTACGGCAAATTTAAATATCAGGAACAGAAGCGACAGCACGAGCAAAAACTCAAGCAAAAGCAGGTGCAGGTCAAAGAGGTCAAGTTGCGCCCAGGAACGGATGAAAACGATTACCAGATCAAGCTTCGGAATATGATCCGTTTTCTGCAGGAAAACGACAAAGTAAAAGTTACGCTTCGTTTTCGTGGTCGCGAGATGGCCCACCAGGAAATTGGCATGCGCCAGATAGAGCGGATCAAAATCGACCTTCAGGAATTTGCCTCTGTTGAGCAAATGCCGAAAATGGAAGGCCGACAAATGGTGATGGTTCTTGCGCCAGCAAAAAAGAAGTAATTGCAGCACCCAAAGTGACACCAGGTCAAAAAGAATTCCCGCCGGGAAACACCTGTTGCCATGTTAATAACAGGAGCATTCAATGCCCAAGATGAAGACCAAGAGCAGCGCGAAAAAGCGCTTCAAGGTCAGTGCAAATGGCCGGGTTAAGCGCGGACAAGCGTTTAAGCGCCATATCCTGACCAAGAAAACAACCAAGGCCAAGCGTCAATTGCGTGGCATGACCGGAGTGCATGACTCCGACAAGGCCATGGTTCGCGCCATGATGCCTTACGCTTAAGGAGATATAAATGCCCCGAGTTAAACGTGGTGTAACGGCGCGCGCGCGCCATAAAAAAGTCCTCGCTCAAGCCAAGGGTTACCGCGGCCGCCGGAAGAACGTATACCGCATCGCCAAACAAGCGGTGATGAAGGCAGGGCAATACGCCTATCGTGACCGCCGCCAGCGCAAACGTCAGTTCCGCGCGCTGTGGATCGCTCGTATCAACGCTGCCGCCCGCGAACTCGGCCTGAAGTACAGCACCTTCATGAACGGCCTGAAAAAGGCTCAGATTGAAGTCGACCGTAAGGTGTTGGCCGATTTGGCAGTTTTTGACAAGCCGGCGTTTGCCGCTTTGGCGACACAGGCTAAAGCTCAGCTGAGCGTCTAACTGGACGAGTGCTAAAAAAGGAGGCTCGGGCCTCCTTTTTTTTCTGTTGAAAATTGAAAAGCATGCAGAACCTTGATCAAATCGCAGAAGAAGCTGCAGCAGCATTTGCTGCAACAGACGACCCCGACACCCTCGAACAAATAAAAGCTCGGTTTATAGGGAAAAGCGGACAAATTACCGAATTGCTCAAGGGGCTGTCCAGGTTGGCGCCCGAAGAGCGCAAAACTGCAGGCGCGGCTATCAATCGCGCCAAAGAGTCTATTGAGAACGCGCTCAATGCGCGGCGCGAAGCCATTCGTCGACTTGCGCTTGATGCGCGTCTAGCCAGCGAAGCACTTGACGTCACCCTCCCTGGACGCGGCGAAATACGCGGCGGGCTTCACCCTGTAACACGCACCCTTGAACGCATCGAAGGCCTATTCAGATCGATTGGCTTTGAAGTCGCCGACGGCCCTGAAATTGAAGCTGATTTTCAGAATTTTACGGCATTGAACACACCGGAAGACCACCCCGCCCGGTCAATGCACGACACTTTCTACTTGCTTGACGAAAACGGCAAGGTTGCAGAAGACATCCTCCTGCGTACGCATACCAGCCCAATTCAAGTTCGCTATATGCAAGCGCATGTCGAGAAGTTTTCTCATCTCGAGACGATGCCGGAAATCCGGATCATCGCACCTGGCCGCGTATATCGAGTGGACTCTGACGCAACCCACTCGCCGATGTTCCATCAGGTCGAAGGGTTATGGATCGGTGAAAACGTCAGCTTTGCTGACCTTAAAGGCGTCATCGCAGATTTTCTCCGGCGCTTCTTTGAAAGCGACGACCTGCAGGTTCGTTTCCGCCCATCCTTCTTCCCTTTTACCGAACCGTCAGCCGAAATTGACGTTGCATTCATGAGCGGAGCACTGAAAGGACGTTGGCTCGAGATTGCTGGTTGCGGCATGGTCCACCCGAACGTTCTCAGGCACGTCAATATTGATCCCGAAAAGTACATCGGTTTTGCCTTCGGAATGGGGCCTGATCGACTGACGATGCTGCGCTACGGGGTCAACGACCTGCGCCTCTTCTTTGACGGTGACCTGCGCTTCCTGCGGCAGTTCGTTTGATGGCTATTGGTGATACGGATCATCCATGAAATTCTCTGAATCTTGGCTTCGCAGCTTTGTAAACCCCAACATTACCGGCGACGAACTCTCTCACCTCCTGACGATGGCAGGACTTGAGGTTGAAGAAGAAAGCACTGTCGCGCCGGCGTTTGACAACGTCGTTATTGCGCAGGTCCTTGAAGTCAATAAACACCCAGATGCGGACCGGCTAAACGTTTGTCGAGTTGATGCAGGACAAAATGAGCCGCTCCAGATTGTCTGTGGCGCCCCCAATGTCGCCGCCGGCCTGAAAGTGCCATGCGCACTTCCAGGTGCCAAACTGCCGGGGAACTTCACCATCAAGGTCGCAAAGGTGCGTGGCATCGAATCGTCCGGAATGCTTTGCTCGGCAAAGGAACTTGGTATTGCCGAAGAAGCATCGGGGCTTTTGATACTCCCCGCGGATGCGTCGATTGGTCTGGACATCCGCTCATTCCTCGACCTGAATGACCGCCTGCTCACGTTGAAATTAACCCCCAACCGGGCTGATTGCCTATCGCTCACCGGCATTGCCCGGGAAGTTTCGGCACTCACCGGCGCAGAGGCGCATCACCCCGAAGCCCAAAGCACAAAAGTCACCATCGACGCAAAGCGCGAGATAATTCTCGAAGCTCCCGAGGCCTGTCCGCTGTACTGCGGCCGGATTGTGTCGGGCGTCAATGCCAAGGCCAGCACTCCCGAGTGGATGAAACGTCGGCTTGAGCGTAGCGGCATTCGCTCAATCTCCGCGCTTGTCGATATCACAAACTATGTGATGCTTGAACTCGGCCAACCCCTCCATGCATTCGACAACGCCAAATTGGCAGGTGCAATTCACGCTCGACTCGCCGAACCTGGAGAGCAAATTCAACTGCTTAACGAGCAAACTCTCGGCCTGCAAGCTGATGTTCTTTTGATTGCCGACGACAAAAGACCATTGGCCATGGCGGGCATCATGGGTGGCGAGGACACCGGCATCAACCTTGACACAACCGAAGTATTTCTGGAATCGGCCTTCTTTGCCCCGAAGGCTATCGCAGGGCGCGCGCGGCGTTATGGATTTGGCTCCGACGCCTCGCACCGATTCGAACGTGGTGTCGACTTTGGAGGAACACGCCAGGCGCTTGAGCGAGCTACGCAACTCATAATTGAAATTTGCGGCGGCAACGCAGGTCCAATCACCGAAGCCAAAGAACAGCTTCCAGTACGCCCCCCAGTTTCTCTGCGCACGTCGCGCGTCGTAAAGGTACTAGGAGTCCCCTTCTCATCTGAACAAATCGGGGATTTTTTCGCCCGGCTGGGGCTACCCTTCGTTCGCGACGAAGGCGATTTTGTCGTAACGCCGCCGAGCTATCGCTTTGATATTGAAATCGAAGAAGATCTGATCGAGGAAATCGCCCGCCTCCATGGCTATGACAACATTCAGGCGGTCTCCCCGCGCGCAGCACTCACAATGCTTCCGCAAACCGAGGATACTCGTCCGCTGCCCCGTATTAGACAGGCTCTGGCTGACCGCGGCTTCCAGGAAGTCATTAATTACGCCTTCATTGACGCCTCTTGGGAGGACGATTTCTCCGGCAACACATCCGCCATCCGTCTCGCCAACCCGATTGCCAGCCACATGAGCGTAATGCGCTCAACACTGATCGGCGGATTAATTTCAAATGTCGTTACGAACCTTAAACGAAAGCAGACTCGCGTACGTCTCTTCGAGACCGGCCGTTGTTTTTTCAGGGACCCCGCCGGAGCGCCGGTTGAGGGTTTCCGGCAGCCATGGAAGCTGGCCGCACTTGCCTATGGGCCGGCCCTTCCGGAACAGTGGGGGGTCATAGACCGTAACGTCGACTTTTACGACATCAAGGGCGAACTCGAGTTGTTAATGGCTCCCGCCTTGATCCGCTTTGAGAAATTCAGCCACCCGGCTCTTCATCCAGGACGAAGCGCAAAAGTCACCCTTCAAGGAAAAACTGTCGGCTTCGTGGGCGAACTTCATCCGGAATGGCAACAAAAATACGACCTACCGTCTGCGCCCGTCATCTTCGAAGTTGATCTCGAAGCAGTAAAACTTGCAAAACTGCCAACTTATGTTGAGGTCTCGCGGCAACCCCCTGCTATCCGCGATTTGGCCGTTGTCGTAGATCATAAAATCGCAATCCAGAGCCTTCTGGACGCACTGAATGAAAACCGCCCCAGCCATGTTCAGGAGATCAGATTGTTTGATGTTTATGCTGGCAAAGGGATCGAAGCAGGGAAAAAAAGCCTTGCGCTTCGCATAGTTATGCAAGATACTCAAAGGACTTTGCAAGAAGCTGAAGTTGATGACACGCTAAAAAACATGGTCGTATTCTTGCAAAATACCTTCGATGCAAACCTTCGCGTCTAACAGGATAACAACATGACGCTTACAAAAGCAGAGCTTGCCGATCTATTGTTTGAGAAGGTTGGCCTCAACAAACGCGAGGCCAAGGATATGGTTGAGGCTTTTTTCGAAGAAATTCGCAACACGCTTGAGCAAGGCGATAGCGTAAAGCTTTCGGGCTTCGGTAATTTCCAGCTACGCGACAAACCACAACGCCCCGGACGTAACCCCAAGACAGGAGAAGAAATTCCCATCACGGCTCGTCGCGTTGTAACCTTTCATGCTAGCCAAAAGCTAAAGGGAGAAGTGGAACTCTACTATAATGGAACAAAACTCTAACGATTCTGCAAAAGAGCAGCCGCTCCCCCCTATTCCGGCAAAGCGCTATTTCACTATTGGCGAAGTCAGCGAACTTTGCGGGGTCAAACCGCACGTTCTGCGATACTGGGAGCAGGAGTTCTCCCAGCTTAAGCCGGTAAAACGGCGCGGCAACCGTCGCTATTATCAACACCATGAAGTATTGCTGGTCAGAAGAATACGTGAACTTCTTTACAATCAGGGGTTTACGATACACGGGGCCAGAAACCGATTGGATGAGTCTACTCGCCAGGCTAGCGGCTCGTCCCAAGAAATATCGCTCGAAACGCTGAAAAACGAGTTGCTAAAGATTGTGGAAATTCTTCAACACTAAATCAACACAAGCAATAAAAGTAGATTATAATATTGAGCTTCGTCGGGGCGTAGCGCAGCCTGGTAGCGCACTTGCATGGGGTGCAAGGGGTCGCGAGTTCGAATCCCGCCGCCCCGACCAAATTTAGTTATACAAGAACGGCCACACATCGTGTGGCCGTTCTTGTATCTGAACTTGAAAATTAATGGCAAAGAACCAGATCGACATCAGCGAAGAAGCCGGCATACGCTATCTGAATTTCAGCGAGAGATTCATACAAGGGGCGATGCGCATACAGCGGCCAAACGCTCTCGAGCTTGCCTACACACGCGAGATGATGGCGGGGTTGTTAATGCGTGACGCCCCTTGGCCTCGCGAAGCGCTGCTGGTTGGTCTCGGCGCAGGATCGCTCGCGAAGTTCATTTACCATGAGTTTCCAGAAACCAGAATCACGGTTATCGAGATTGATCCTCAGGTCGAAATCATTGCTCGCTTGCACTTTAATCTGCCTGACGACCCACATCGTCTCCGAATCATCATTGGCGATGGGGCGGATTTCATGCTCGCCGGCGGCAAGAGCTTCGATTACATACTGATAGACGGATTTGATAAAAATGGCCGTGCCGGCACGCTGGACACACTGCCTTTCTATCAGGCTTGTCGATCCAGACTGACGCATAACGGCTTGATGGCGGTCAACCTGCTTGGACGTAGCCGCGGATTCGTGGCAAGCAAGGAAAGGATCACTGATGCCTTCGACGGGCGCGCCGTTGTATTTCCCTCGTGCGACAGCGGCAACGCTATCGCTTTTGCCACGGGGGGCGACACCGTCGACGTAGCTTTTGATGAACTGGTCAACCGAGCCAGGACACTACGTGACAAAACAGGATTGAACCTGCTTCCGACGCTCCCCCGTCTCCAGACTTCCGGCCGGCTGATGATGGATTGCCTGGTTATTTAGCGCTTACTTCGCCAACGCCAATACGTGTGCCGCCATGGCTTGGATGACCGTTTCGGCCTCGCCAACTGGAGGTTCCTGTTCAAAATTGATGTGTGGATAAAGAGCACGCAATTCATCAAGTTGCTCGGGCAAGTCCTGTTTAAGGTGCCCTCCTTGAGCAATGAACATCGGTAAAACGATGATGCGCTCCGCGCCGTCGGCAATCAGGGCTTCACAACTCTCGCGTAAAGTGGGCGGCATCAGTTCGAGAAAGGCGAGTTTAAGCAGCAACCGGGGAGCTTGCGCTTCTACGGCCGCGCTGACACGTTTCAGGGTTGATGCCCACTCCGGGTCACGGGAGCCATGCGCGAATAGAATCAGCGCGGTTTTAGATGCATCAGTCATCATTAAATCCCTTCCTAACGAACAAGAATCAACAAAAATATCAGATTCACAACCAGCGATACAGCGGCGACCATGCGCCACGTTCGGGTTGGATTACGCATTGCAATCGGAGTGGCGCGCGGTCTGGTAATCCGGCGGTTGGCACCGCATTCGAGGGCATTCAGAAACTCCTCGGCCGATGAAAATCGCTGGGCAGGATCCTTCGCGACCGCCTTGAGCAGGACATTCTCAAGCCACCCCGGAATATCCGGGCGATAACGTGTGGGCGCGACCGGTTCTCCAAAGCGCGGCTTTTGAAAAGGCTCTATTTCTCCGTAAGGATATTTACGGGTTAAAAGATGGTAGAGCGCAACACCAGCCGCATAGAGATCATGAGGCACCTTGGCTTGGACGCCGGAGAGCAGTTCGGGCGCCATGTAGCTTGGCGTCCCGGGGCTGCCCGGACACTCCTGCTCTTCTGAGTGACTGACCGCAACACCCAGATCCAGAATCCGCAGGTTGCCATCCTGCCCCAGATGGATGTTGGCCGGTTTTATGTCGCGATGCGCAATACCCAAGCGGTGCAGGACGGACAAGCCTCGCATCAAACGAATTCCGTGCTGCACCACATCGGCAACCGGAAAATAAACATCGCTATCCAGCATGCGCTGCAGCGTCGACCCTTCATACCACGCCTGGAGGTAGTAGAGACAACTGCGCCGATCGGCCGGAATAATCTGGGCAAAAAATGGCGAAACGATGCGTCGCGCTCTCCACTCCTCCATGATGAGCGCCTTGATTTCATCGGCATCCTCCGCCATTTCCGGGCAAAGGGTTTTCATGACCAGGGTCTGTCCGGATTCCTGATCCGTCACTTTATAGAGCAACGTCGCACGAGAGTCGTGCACAATTTCTTCGATGCGTAAACCATCGATCACTTGCCCAGGCTTAAATCGCGGTGGAACGGGCAGACGAGCGATCCCTTCAAGCGAATCACGCAGGCTTTTGGATGGAAGTTTCTCGATCCTGGCGACAACGGCACTTGCGTTGTCCTGCCCGCCGGATGAGAGCGCCAGACCGACCAAGGCACTGGCCGCTTCCTGGGCGTCGGGATGCTCAAGCAGGCACTCACGCATTCTCCGGTCGCCAAGCGCCCCCCAAACGCCATCGGAACACAGCAAAAAGCAATCGCCCTCCTCCATTTCATCGTCAAAGAAGTCGAGCATGAAGCGTCGATCCAGACCGACGGCACGGGAAAGTACATTCTTGAGTTCCGGGTGCTCCCAGACGTGATCGGTCGTCAATTGCGTCAGCGTGCCGCCACGCAGCAAATACAGCCGAGTGTCACCCACATGAGCGCTGATAAAACGTCGCCCGCGCAAGACAAGAACGGTGAGTGTCGTCGCCATCCCGGCAAGGTCAGCCTGCCGACTGGCTTCCGTCATGATCCACCGATTCAGCGGCACCAACACCTTCTCCAGCGCTCGCTGCACGCTCCACGTATCCGGCGTCGCGTAGTAATCCGCGAGCAAGCCCCTGACGGTGTATTCAGCCGCTTCGCGCCCCCCTCGATGGCCACCGATTCCATCGGCAACGGCGGCAATCAGCCCCTTATTCTCAAGCTCTACTCCTTCGGGAGTAACGATGCCGCAGAAATCTTCATTTCGCTCGCGTGGTCCGGTTAAGGAGGAATGGCCAATGGCTACCTTGAGCGGCATCTTGGGGAACTCCAATGTCAAAAAATGGAAAACTGACCTGAATGTTTTTCTTCAAATCTTTGCGGCCGTCAGGTGGGAAGCTCCCCAAGTGGTACGCCAGCGAGTCTTGACGCCCGATAGACCGGCAAGCGCCAACAGGGCAAGAACGGAAAAGACCAACAAACCGATCCGGTAGCTTCCCGTCATTTGCCGAACATAGCCAAGCGAGTACGCGAGATAAAAGCCACCCAAGCCGCCGGCCATTCCGACCAACCCGGTCATAACGCCGATCTCTTTGCGAAAGCGTTGGGGTACAAGCTGAAAGACCGCCCCATTGCCCATTCCGAGAGCCACCATCGCGACCATAAACACCGTCAGCGCCATCCATGCGCCGGGCAACGAAAAACTCGCGATGGCCAAAAAAAGGGCGGCAACGACATACACCACGGAAAGGCTGCGAATTCCGCCGACCCGATCGGCAACGCTGCCACCAATCGGTCGTGCCATCGATCCAACCAACACGCAGGCAGCGGTATAAAGCCCGGCCATTTTTGGATCGAGGTCATATTGGGTGTTGAAATAAATGCTCAGCGAAGATGTCAGGCCGACATAACCGCCGAAGGTGACGAGGTAAAAAAACATGAACCACCACGCATCCTTGTCTTTCAGCACCTTGAGATACTCGGTCAACGACTTGGGCGGCGGACATTCTGGTGCATCCTTGGCTACGGCCAGGTAGAAAACGAAAACAACGAGCAGCGGTAGCAGTGCGAGCCCGAACACGTTTTCCCAGCCATACACGGCGGCCAGCATCGGTGTAACCAGAGCGGAAGTTGCCGTCCCCGAATGGCCCGCCGCCGCTATGCCGAGGGCGCGGCCTTGATACTCGGGAGGATACCAACGCGAAGCAAGGGGAAGTGCGACGGCAAAAGAAGCGCCCGCTACGCCAAGGAAAACGCCCAGCAACAACGTATGTCCATAGTCACGGACGCCAAACAACCACGCGACGAGAAGCGCCAACATCACAACAATCTGCCCAATGGCACCGGCCATTTTGGGTTTGAGATGGTCGACCAGCACACCCATAATCAGCCGCAAGACTGCCCCGGTTAGCACCGGCATCGCCACCATCAAACCCTTCTGCGCATGCGACAGCCCGAGCTCGCCGGAAATTTGCACGGCCAATGGGCCGAGCATGACCCAGACCATAAAGGCGAGATCGGAATACAGAAAGGCGGCATAAAGCGTCGGGCGATGTCCCGCCTTGCGAAAATTTTTATCAGAGAACATTTCAAGCCAACGATCGTTTCGCCCCGGACGAACCCCTTCGCGCAGACTAAAACAGACTAAGCAACAGTTATGCCGACTTACAGGAGCCGATTTCCGGGCTTTGTGAGGAGTAACAAGCGAAAAACGCACTGAAGAAGTGCTTCTACCTCATCCTCTGGAAAAGTGCAGACACCCAATCCCTGTCACAGGAGAGCGAATTTCATAATAAAAAGCACCGCGATGGCGGCGACCATTGGCGTTAGGTCATGCCTCCGTCCGGCCAGGATCTTGATCACCGCATAGGTAATAAAACCAAAAGCGATGCCGTGTGCTATCGAAAAAGTAAAAGGCATCGTAATTGCGGTCACGACCGCCGGCGCCGCTTCGGTAAGATCATCCCATTCAATTTCGGCCAAGCCACGAATCATCAACACCGCCACATAGCATAACGCCGGGGCTGTGGCGAACGCCGGAACACTTCCCGCGAGCGGGGCGAAAATCAGCGCCGTAAGAAACAGTAGCGCAACGACAACGGCAGTCAGCCCGGTTCGTCCTCCAACAGCGGTACCTGCCGCAGATTCGATATATGCGGTCGTCGACGAGGTCCCCATCATCGCCCCCGCGACGATGGCGGTCGAATCCGCAAGCAGCGCCTTCTTCAAACGGGGAAGCTTACCTTCGCCATCAAGCAGTCCGGCGCGGTGACACACTCCGATCAGCGTACCCGACGCATCGAACAACTCGACCATGAAAAATGTCAGTACGACCGTCATCACCCCGGCTTGGAAGGCGCCGGCAATATCCATCTGGAAGAGCGTTGGCAGAATCGATGGAGGGGGCGCAACCACGCCGCCAAAGGCCGTCAATCCAAAGACGACGGACACAACAGTCACCGAGAGAATGCCGATGATGATGGCGCCAGGAACTTTGCGCTGTTCAAGCGCAACGATCAATATAAAACCCGCGACAGCCAGCAAGGTTCCGGGATTATGCAGGTCGCCGAGCGAAACGAGCGTTGCCGCGTTCCCCGTGATGATTCCGGCGTTCTTGAGGCCAATGATGGCCAGAAAGAGACCGATCCCGGCGGAGATGGCAAATTTGAGCGAGCGGGGAATCGAGTTGACGATGGCCTCGCGCACCTTGAACAGGCTGACGAGGATGAAAAGAATTCCTGAAATGAAAACCGCCCCGAGCGCCGCCTGCCACGTAAAGCCCATTCCCTGAACAACGGAAAATGCGAAATAGGCGTTGAGTCCCATGCCCGGCGCCAAGGCGATCGGGTAGTTTGCGTACAAACCCATGATGCCGGAGCCGAGAGCTGCCGCCAGGCAGGTCGCAACAAAAACGGAATCCTTCGGCATCCCGGCTGCGGAGAGAATATCCGGATTGACGAAAATGATGTAAGCCATGGTGAGGAAGGTTGTCAGCCCCGCCATGACCTCGGTACGCACATTGGTACCGTGTTCGGAAAGTTGGAAATAACGCTCCAGCATCTTTCGCTCCGGATTTCGAATTAACGGGGAACGCCGATACAGCATCAGCGCTTCAGATTCACCCCGGAACTGACGCCTAAATAGACCTCTCGCAGAAACATGCTGAGTGAAACGATCATCGAACTCATGGCGAGAACAAACGACACCGCGACATATTTCGCCAAATCAACGGAAATCAGGGCGCCGACAAAAGCTCCCGCAACCACCACGCAAACCAGCAAGGCGGCCAACACCGCGAAAAGAATCGCCATATAGATCAGCCGACTGCGATGAATCAGCGTCTTCATTTCATCTTTCAGCTCATCCATCTGCGGAGCGCTTGAGTTCTTGATCCGCTCCTGCATCACACGCCGCCGGTCAATGATGCGCCCCAGACGCGTGTTCATCGAGTTGATCATCGTGGCAATCGCGGTCAGAAGAAAGACCGGCGCAACGGCCAGGCGGATCACATTCGATATGTCGGAAATATGCGACTGCGAATCGACGAAAAAACCAGCATCCATGCAAAACTTTCTATTTAAATTATCCCGTCGCCGGACTCTTCGGCCGGCGGTGTCAATCTGACGAGCAACACCTTATCGACCCGATTCTTGTCCATATCAACCACCTCGAAGCGGCATCCCGCTGCATCAAAGCGATCCGTTACCGAAGGAATCCGGCCCAGAACATACATCACCAGACCGCCGAGGGTATTGAAGGCATTCTCGTCTTCGCCAGGCAACTCCTCATCGATCTGCATGACACTCTTCAGGCGTTCGATGGCGACGCTACCGTCGATCAGCCACGAACCATCATCCCGTTCGACGAAATCCTGCTCTTCAGGCGTACCGAAAGACGGTAAATCACCGACAATCGAAGTCAGCACATCAGTCAGCGTTACCAGACCCTGCAATTCGCCGTACTCGTCGACAATCAACGCACATTGCTGTCGCGATTTACGGAAGTTCTCCAGCAGGTGGGTTGTAGTAACACCCTCAGGGACATAGAGCGGGGCGCGCAGGAAAGGTTCGATATCAAGCTGTTCGCCAGTCAGTGCCGGCTTGAGCAAATCCGCGGTGCGCAGAATTCCGACGATATGCTCAAGCCCGTCACGGCAAACCACGATCCGCGTGAACGGGCTATCTGACAAGCGGCGTCGAATTTCGTTCTCTGGTTCGCCAAGATCGATTGAATAGATATCGTTGCGATGCGTCATGATCGCCGCGATGCGCTGCTCGTCAAGACGGAGCACATTCGACACGATGGCCTGTTCGCTTTCGTGGAATACCCCGGCTTCGGCGCCCTGCTCCATCAGCACATTAATCTCGTCGTTGGTCACCGGCGGCTCCTCTCGCCGACGCGCACCGATCAGTCGCAGAACGAGGCTGGAAGACGACGACAACAGCCAAACCAACGGGCGCGCCAGGCGCGCCACCACGTTCATTGGCCGTGCTGCGAGCGAGGCGATCAGTTCCGGCGCGAGCAACGCCAAACGCTTGGGCACCAATTCGCCAACGACAACCGAGAAATAAGTCAGACCGACCACAACGACCGTCAGGGACAACCCATTGGCGTAGGGAGAGAGCAAGGAAAAACCGCCCAGCCATGCAGACAGCGGCGTTACCAGCGCATTTTCGCCGATCGCACCACTCAGGATTCCAACCGTTGTGATTCCCACCTGGATCGTCGACAAAAAGCCGGAAGGTTCATTGCTCAAATCCAGCGCCGCTCTCGCTCCCGGACTCCCATCCTCGGCCAGATTCTGCAATTTGGCTTTGCGGGCCGACACAATCGCCATTTCAGACATGGCGAGCAGGCCATTGAGAACAATCAGAAAAACAAGCAGGACCAAGTCCATCGAGGCTTCCTCAAAAACGAATAAGGCCAATCAGTCCGGAATGTTGTGACCATAAGGCTCACGGAGGCGAACCGGCACGGGACGCTTTTTATGCATTTGCAGATTTAGCATCTCCACGGCCAACGAAAAACCCATGGCGAAATAGATATACCCTTTCGGTACGTGGTGGCCAAAGCCCTCGACAATCAAGGTAACGCCCACAACGACCAGAAACGACAACGCCAACATCTTGATGGTCGGATGATCGGTGACAAACTGGCCAATCTTGTTGGCAAACAGCATCATCAATCCCACGGAAGCTACGACGGCCATCACCATGACCGCAATCTTATCGACCATTCCGACGGCGGTAATGATCGAATCGAGGGAAAACACGAGGTCGATAACGATAATCTGGGATATCACCGAGAACACCGTAGCCTTGACGGCCCTGAGTTCACCTCCCTCTTCGCCTTCCAGTAGCTGATGAATCTCCTGGGTACTTTTCCAAAGCAGGAAAAGCCCGCCACCGAGCAGAATCAGATCGCGCGGCGCGACGGCACGCCCCAAAACGCTGAAAAGAGGCTCTTTTGCGCCGACGATCCACGAGAGCAGTAATAGCAGGCCGATCCGCATGAACATCGCGAAAAAGAGGCCGCTTTTACGCACCTTGTCGCGCTTGTCTTCGGGGAGCCGATCGACGAGAATTGAAATGAAAATGATGTTATCGATGCCGAGGACGAGTTCCAGGGCGGTAAGCGTCAAGAAAGCAACCCATGCAGACGGGTCAAACAATAACGCTGCAATCTCCATATTATTATTCCGGATGAGCGACATACGCCGCGACCCCACCATTATAGCGGGACCGCAGTACGGCCTTCATGACAAAAGGAGGCGCAAGAAGTACGGCGTAATTTTCAATCAGAATGAGAAACGGCAGCTTATACAACAGTAAGACCCGAGCCTTCCACCGCAACAATGGCCTTTGCCTGATTGAAATCATCCGCATAACCGCTCGCAAACAAGCAACTGGCAAGCTGGTTCGCCAGCGGCGACGGTAGCGCAATTTCCCCCGACAGCACTTTCCGTATCCACTCAGCCGTCGCTTTCGCGTCACAATTCTCAAGCAAATTGGGAAGCGCTTTCAGACTGTCGTGCTCAGCCTCGAAAAGCACGTCGGAAACCCCATCGTGCAAATACTCGATACGCGGGCGCCGTTTCGGATTGGCAAAAGGCTCACCTTCAGTGGCGCGCGATAACAATGCGCGCATTCCGAGCGCATTACAGATTTCTCGCATCAAGTTGATGTAATCGGGGTGCGTGGCGGCTGCCAACAAAAGCCCTTCACCGCGAAATGGATCAAGCATCTTGACGAGGCTATGTGCGCTATTGCGCAAGCCAAGCCGGCTTCGCAGAGCCAGTTGGCTGTTAAGTCCCGGCGAGATTACCGAAAGAGGGACAAACGCCAGCCCATTATCGTCCAATGCTTGTTGGGCCTGAAGACGGCTGACGCATGGCATCTGATCGAATTCGCGCAGAATCTGGGCGGTCGTTACCCGGCCATACCCTTCAATCAACCCGTGTATCAGGACGGGAATTCCAAAGCGGCGGAGAAGCAACGCCAGCAGCGGGGTCAGATTCAAGCCACGCCGCGAGCCGTTATAGGTCGGAATAACAATGGGACGGATGCGTCCCTTGGGCGGTCGCAACGAATATTGCCTTTCGTTGATCGCGGCCATGAAGCCGATCATCTCGTCGACGGTTTCGCCCTTCAGGCGCAAGGCCGTCACGATAGCTCCCAATTCGAGGTCAGGCACCCCCCCATCGAGCATCGCCCCATAGAGCTGTTGAGATTCTTCGAGCGTCATGTCGCGAGCGCCTTCGCTCCCACGACCAAGTTCCCGTATGTAGTGTGCGTAATTCATGCTTACTCCGCGTTTGCCGCCTGACAATCGTTTTCACACGTCTATTGGCAACAATTCAAGGTTCGGCTTTACGTCGACACTGCAAGGTCCGACAGAATTCCCCAGCAACGGGATTCCTGAATTCAGGCATAACGAAACCGAATTGGTGCCACGCAGAATTTCTTTGTCATGGCCAGATAGAATGCGGATGAGCAACAGGCGTGCCAATCCGACATTTCAAGGACTTGGCGCATTGACTGCCAAGATCGCACACGCGGAAGTGCTTACTTTTGGTGCGGAAAAATATTGGAACGCCTCATGAGCGGGCGACGAATCTTTTCACTTAACGAAGGGACTTCTTTTTGCGACGGGCGCGATGCTAATGCAAAACCACAAACACCCGACACACTTCGACATTCACAACAGGGGTTACTTGACTCGCTGGAGCTTTGGCCTGCCGGCCGGTGCCGGAGCAGTTGGCTCGGGTTCGACGTGCTCTGTGTCTGTACCTGAGGTAGCAGATTCATTGCTCTCCGTCACATCATCTTCCAGATCAAAGCCCATCCCGACGCCGTTCTCTTTGGCATAAATTGCGACTACGGCACCAATTGGCACAAAAATATCGCGCGCCGCGCCATTGAATCTTGCCTTGAACGAAATGGAATCGTTCGAAATCGTCAAACTGCCGGTCGCATCGTAACTGACATTAAGGACAATCTGTCCATCACGCACATGCTCACGGGGGATGCGCGCCCGTCCGTCGGCAACCGCGACAAGATAGGGAGTAAATCCGTTGTCGCAACACCACTCGTGGATGGCGCGAATCATGTACGGCTTGGTCGAAGGCAAACTCACGGACGGATTAGTCACGGCAACCCCTGGCAAAGAAGTAAATCACAATCAGATTTGGCCGAAAATACCCGGCCATGAAGACCGGGTATTCGAAGAGGCACCGATTACCGGCGCATCGCCTTTTCCGACGGCGTCAGCGCATCGATGAAGCCCTGGCGGCTAAAGATACGCTCAGCGTATTTCATCAGAGGAGCCGCCGACTTCGGAAGTTCAATGCCGTAGTGGTCGAGACGCCACAGCAACGGCGCGATGGCGACATCAAGCATCGAGAAATCCTCGCCAAGCATGTGCTTCTGTTTGACGAACACCGGCGCCATTTCGGTCAAGCGGTCGCGGATGGTCTGACGGGCCTTGTCCGCCGTCTTCAGGTTCTTCTCAAGCGCGTCGATATGGGAAAAGACCTCGCGCTCCATTGTGATCAGCAACTGGCGTGCACGGGCGCGCATGATCGGATCCGGCGGCATCAACTGCGGATGCGGAAAACGCTCGTCGATATATTCGTTGATGATGTTCGGCTCATAAAGGATCAGGTCCCGCTCGACCAGAACCGGAACCCGGCCATAAGGATTGACCGCCGCAATATCTTCCGGCTTGGCGAAAAGGTCGACGTCAATCACTTCGAAATCCATGCCTTTTTCGTAGAGAACGATCCGGCAACGCTGGCTCAACGGGCAAGTTGTGCCCGAATAAAGATTCATCATATCCACTACCCCTCTAATAAACACGTCGACGACACGATTACTCGAATCTGATTGCTAAATCCAAGGTTGCAACGCCGAAACCTGATAACAGGTAATTACTAAATCGTGACCAACACTCTTCCGATGAGCTTGCTTCGGCAATTACCGGAGCATCTCCCCGTAATTGGCAGAGCACCGACATCAACGGCCTTCTCTTGCGGCAAGCGCCTTCGTTCTCGCTCAGGAACGAATTTGAAAAAATTAGCCGCGATTATACGCGGCCTTGATCACCAAATTCAAAGAAAACAGAATAAGCCTTTATTCTGTAAGAGTTTTTCTCTCACGAACCGCTTGCGCCAAGGTTCCCGGGTCGACATATTCAAGTTCACCACCGACGGGAACACCGCGAGCGATACGCGTGACCCGTATCCCACGGCTTTTCAACATTTCGCCCAGATAGTGAGCCGTCACCTCGCCCTCGTTGGTAAAGTTGGTGGCCAACATCACCTCGCGGACAACGCCATCGCTTGCCCGGGCAAGCAACCGTTCAAGCTGCAATTCGCGCGGACCGACGCCGTCCAATGGTGAAACACGTCCCATCAAAACGTAATAGAGTCCCGAGTAGGCTTGCGTTTGCTCCATCATGTTCATGTCGACCGGCGTTTCAACGACGCACAGCAGACCGTGATCACGTTTTGGCGAAAGACATCGCTCGCAAACCTCCGCTTCGGTGAAGGTGTTACAGCGCTGGCAATGGCGAAGATTATTCAGCGCATACTGCATGGAATCGGCCAGACGCTGAGCGCCTTGCCGATCTCGCTGCAGAAGATGATAGGCCATGCGCTGCGCTGATTTCGGGCCGACCCCGGGCAGACAGCGCAACGCTTCGATCAGGGCATCAAGACCTGTCGGTAACGCCATCAGAACGGCAGCTTCATGCCGGCCGGAAGATTCATCCCTGCAGTAAAGCCTGCCATCCGCTCTTTTGTTGTCTCATCGACACGGCGCATCGCATCGTTAACCGCCGCCGCCACCAGGTCTTCGAGCATCTCCTTGTCGTCCATTACGGTCGCGTCAATCGATACGCGGCGAACCTCGTGTCCGCAGGTCATTTGAACCTTGACCATTCCAGCCCCGGACTGACCTTCAACCTCAATCAGTGCAAGTTGCTCCTGGGCCTTTTTCATGTTTTCCTGCATTTGCTGGGCTTGCTTCATCAAGCCGGCCAGTCCGCCTTTAATCATGTCTACCTCACGTAAATTAAACAGGTTTAATGGATAAGTCGATCAGTGTTGCATCAAAGATATCGATCACTTCACGCACAAAAGGATCTTGCTCGACCGATGCAACGGCCTCGTCCTGACGCTCTTGCCGTCGCCGCTGGGCAACGGCAGCGGGTGTATCGCCAGAAATTTCTTCCAGCCCGATCACCAGTCGCAACGATCGACCAAAGTATTCGGAAAGCGCCTGCTGCAATTTATCCTGCGCCGGCTTGATCTGCAGATGCCGATGAACGGGCGCAAGACTAAGCACGACTTGCGTTTCGTTTAGCGTTTTTAACTGGCAATGCTGCCCGAGCTCGCGCGCCATTCCGCCGACGTTCAACACCGAAATAATTTCGGTCCAGTCTTTCCCCTCTCGAGCTGCATCAGGAAACGCATCGGTCTCAGGCACCGGCAACGGACGGGAAACTTCGGCCTCAACATCTTCCGTGACGGCTCGTTCTCTTGAAGTACCGCCGTAATCCGCTGGACTCTCTTGGCCGAAACGGGAAGTCTTTTGATCGGGAGGCGGGGTCTGCGAGCTTTTTCCCTGCGTTGTTGGCGAACGACTTGCGTCAGCAGCAGGTCTGGCCCCCATCCCGACTATCGCATTCGTTTTTACCCCCCGGTCGCTGATTGCGGCATCAGCGGGCCTGAAGGCAAAGAGACGCAAAAGCGTCATGACGAAGCCCGATTGATCATCCGGAGCCAAAGGCAGTTCCTTCCGACCATGAACAGCAATCTGATAACCAAGCTGTACATATTCGGGATCGAACTTTGACGCGACCTCCAGAATTTTCGCTCTCTCCGGAATATCTTCCGCAATCGCCTTTGGTGCGAGTTGCGCGACCTGCAAGCGGGTAAACAAGCTCGCCAGTTCCTGCAATGCGGCATCGAAAGAGAGGCTGCGTACCGTCATGTCATCGGCTACGCGCAACATTTCTGACGCATCACCGGCAATTAGTGCATCGAGAATGGAAAACAAGTAATCGAGATCGACCGTGCCCAGCATTTCCCTGACGAGGACTTCTTCAACCCGGCCAGAACCGTGGGCAATCGCCTGGTCAAGAAGAGACAGCGCGTCGCGCATACTGCCAGCGGCAGATCGTGACAAAAGATTGAGTGCACCGGGCTCGGCACTGATCGATTCGACTTTCAGAATTCGCTCGAGATGCGCCGCGATGAGCGGTGGGGTCATTTGCTTGAGGTTGAACTGCAGGCAACGCGAAAGCACGGTAACCGGAATTTTCTGTGGATCCGTTGTCGCCAGGATGAACTTGACGTGCTCCGGCGGCTCTTCAAGCGTCTTCAGCATCGCATTGAAGGCCGAATTCGAAAGCATATGGACTTCGTCAATCACATACACTTTGAAACGGCCCCGCGTCGGCGCATACACGGCATTTTCAAGAAGCTGCCGCATTTCATCGACTCTTGTGTTTGTCGCCGCATCAACCTCAAGCAGGTCAACAAAGCGCCCGGCATCGATCTCGGTACAGGCAGAACACTTTCCGCACGGCGTGGCTGTTATACCTGTCTCGCAGTTGAGGGATTTAGCCAGGATCCGGGCCAGTGTCGTTTTACCGACCCCACGCGTTCCGGTAAACAGGTAGGCGTGATGCAAGCGCTGTTCGTTCAACGCATGCGTCAACGCGCGCACAACGTGCTCCTGTCCGACAAGACTCTCGAATGTCCTCGGACGCCACTTGCGTGCCAGTACTTGATAAGTCATCGACGCCTAAACCCCCATGCTCATTCGCTTTGCGAACCGGATTACTCCCACTCGATTATAAACGGCAGGCCACACGGCTTGCCGCTACGGGCTTTCGGCTTTTCGAGGTGTGCAGATACCGTCATATGTACCGTCATGAGGAAGAATTTGAGAGGCGCAATGATACAACAGTGAATACGCGCACGCCTCACGTATGCGCGAGGCCGTTTGTCAAAGAAAGTCGGCCATCGGAAAAAGGTAACATTGGTAACACGTCGATCAACATTCAGCGCAAAGCCTTGTTCCGAGCGGTGTTGGGATATTTGCATAAAGGTAATTTATAGGTAATAGATAGGTAACCAGATTACTCTTTTAACGAGTCATAATCCCTCACAAAAGAATCCTTACAAATCAATATGATAGAAAAATATTACCTTTTTGATTACCGCAAATTACCTATTGCCGGTAACCAATAAGAAATTGAAAAATCAACGACTTACACAATGTAAAAATCATTGATTACTGAGGTTACCTTTTTCCGAAGTCGAATCTGAAAAAGTAAAATCGAAGTGGGTTGATGCGTACAAACCCCTGCTGCATGCGCAGGCCGCATGGATTCGCATGAAAAACTCATGGCGATCTGTCGAATCGCTCCAAGCTACTGCTGCGCATCGTGGCAGCTTGTGCAGGCGCACGATTTCCTACCCATAAAGCGGGCGGGCGAGGCGGGGTCCCGACCGCGCGCTGAAAGCTGGGATGGAGTTCGCCGCCTATTTTTTAAGCACTAGACAAGGGGTGGGCAAAAAAATGCCGCCGAGGGTGGTCTGGGCGGCTTGATGTGGCGCTGTTCTCGTCAGCTCGACGAAGTCTCCTTCGCCAACTCATACGGCCGGAAGCGGATCACCTCCTCGCCCAGCCACGAATTCACCTCTTTCAGCCGCTCCTGCAGCGGCAGAATCTCATTCACCGCGAACACCTTGGCCGCCTTCTCCGCATCGCCGAAGCCGCCCGTATTGTGCGGAATGATCCCCATCAATTGAGGGGGCACCCGGTGTGCCGCCAGCTGGTCGTCGCGCGTCACATTCTTGATGTTCAGGAATTCGTCTTTAGCCGCCACCTCCGACACCGGAATCAACTGAATCCCATCCT
This sequence comes from Propionivibrio limicola, assembly GCF_009469695.1. Lineage (GTDB taxonomy): Bacteria > Pseudomonadota > Gammaproteobacteria > Burkholderiales > Rhodocyclaceae > Propionivibrio > Propionivibrio limicola. The sequence goes on along the minus strand of NZ_SSSR01000017.1, from coordinate 12,673 downwards.
TTTTCCCGTTCGGCGCGTACATGAACAGATTGCGGAAATTGCCCGGTCCCTTCGACTCCCGTAGCGCCTTGCGCAGCGCATCCACATCGTCCGGATTCTGAGCCGCGTCCGTCATATACAGAATGAACCCGGCGTGGCTCCCGTTCTTGTAATACTTCCGGCGGAACAACGTCGCCGACTCATTCAGCCACGCCGAATGCAACGCCGGGATGTACTCCGGCAAGCCATAAATATCCTGATTCACATCCGGCTCCATCAGGTGAAACACCGACCCACGCCGGAACTCATGCTCCTGATCCCATCGCGGCACAAACCAGAACGAATTCAGATCCAGCCCACGCCGCGTGTACTTCGCCTTCGTCGGCTTTAGCGCGATCGGATTGCGCGCCATCGCATCCCGGCGCTCCATGTAAGCGTTCCCGAAAATCAGGAACTCATGCACGAACGCCGTGAAATCCGTCACCGACAGCAACGGATGCGGCTCATAGCACGCCGTCAGGATGTTCCGCTTCACCAGCATCGACGACGCATGATGCACCGACGACCGCGAAGACCGCGCCAGCCCATCCATCGAGATCGGCGGCTCATACCACTTCGACAGCCGCGGGCACTCCAGATAATCGATCAACTCACGCCGATCCAGAACAGACTCCGGATCACCGAACGAAAACGCCTCAAAATTACTCATCCAAAAATCTCCATAGAAGAACTATTCGCGGCCGACCGGCCCTCCAGCGGCTCATTCGCCAGCGCATGCATGCACGCCCACGCCAGATCCGCGTGGCTCGTCTCCTCCGAGCGCCCCGCCTCAAACGTAATCTGCCGCCCGCTTGGCGTCGTCGTCTTCTTGATCGCAATGAACGACGCCGCCAGATCCGTCCAGCCCGCATCGAACTCCAACCGCCCCTTGCCGATCACATCCATCGCCTTCAACACCAGCCGCACCTTCACATCCGGCGAATACTGAAACGCCGTTGCCGCCGGATAAAACTGCCGCACCAACTGAAAGACCCCCTGCCCAATCCCCGTCGCATCGATCCCGATGTAAGTAACGTTGTAGCAATCGCAGACCCTCCTGATCCGCGCCGCCTGCTCCTCAAAATCCATCCCCTTGAACTGGACGCGATCCAGCACCCGGAACTTCCCGCCAGCCACCAACGGCGGCGCGACAACAACCAGCGCCGCCGAATCCCCCGTATGCGACGGGTCATACCCGACCCAAACCTCCCGCCAGCCCAACGGGCGCAACGCAAACGGCTTGAAGTCATCCCACACCACCCACGAATCGACCATGCAGCGCTGCAGCTCCGCCAGCGGAAACACGCTCTGCCCATCGTCGATGAACTGGCACATCAACAGATTCGCGAACTCATCCGGCGAATAATCCAGCCGCAGCTGATCGATATCGAACAGATCGCACCCGCCGGCCATCGCATCGAGCACCGTCACAATCTGCCGCCACTGCCCATCCTCACAAAGCCGCCCATCACGCAGCGCCTCGTGCGACACATCCAGCTTCACCCGATCTGCCTTCGCCCGGTTCCGGTTGAACAACTCCCCCGCCCAGAACGGATACGCCTCATGGCCCAAAGCCGACGGCGTCGAAAAATACGTCAGCCGCCAATGCTTATGCATCGCCATGCCCGACGCCACCTTCCGGAACTCCTGAAACTTCGGAATCCAAAAATACTCATCCATGTACAAATTGCCGTGATACGACTGCGCCGTCCGCGTGTTCGTCCCAAGAAAATACAGCGTCGCCCCATTCGGCAACACAATCGGATCGCCCTGCAGATCCACCTCCGCCTTATCCGCCGCGAACTGCTTGATGTACCCCTTGAACACATGCGCCTGCGCCTTTGAAGCCGAGAGGAAAATCTGATTCCTTCCCGTCTCCAGCGCATCGATCAACCCCTCACGGGCGAAATACCACGTCGCCCCGATCTGCCGGCTCTTCAACAGATTGCGCACTCGCTGCACCAGACCCGCCCGGTAACTCCGCCTTATCTGGGACGGGAGTAAATCTCGACTTCAGCAACGGCAAAGGCGAATTCGGCGGAATGGACAAGATGTACGAGCAGCTGCAAAAGCTGCGCGGAGTCAGCACACAGCAGCGCTTGTCGGCTCTGAAAACCATGTTCGGCGACGATGCAGAAACCCTGCAGGCGCTAACAGTCATGATCGAAAAAGGGGCTGACGGTTACAAGGAAGTGCAGGCAAAAATGGCTGGACAAGCCAGCCTGCAGGAACGCGTCAATCAACAACTCGGCACGCTCAAAAACCTGTGGGACGCCGCCAGTGGAACCTTTACCAACGCGCTTGTTGCTTTTGGCGAATCCATTGCACCGGAACTTCATGCATTAACTGAATGGATTGGCAAAACGGCCGAGGCCACGCAAGCTTGGGCAAAAGAACACCCCGGCCTTGCTTCCGGCATCATGAAGGTTGTCTCAGTGATAGGGCTTGTTTTAGTCGGCCTCGGAGGTTTGGCTGTCGTGGCGGGAACAATCCTCGGTCCATTGGCCATGATCAAGTTCGTCATTACCACCCTTGGCATCAGCATAGGTGGAATGGGGACCATGCTCACCTCCGTCTTCGGCGTGATCAAAACCGGCATCTTCGCCGTCGGCCGCGCCATGCTCATGAACCCAATCGGGCTGGCCATCACAGCCATCGCCGTCGGCGCGTACTTGATCTACCGCAACTGGGAGCCGATCAAGGCATTTTTCACCGGCATCTGGTCGCAGATCCAGCAAGCCGTCAGCGGCGGCATCGGCGGCATCTCCGCGCTGATCGTCAATTGGAGCCCGCTCGGGCTGTTCTACTCGGCCTTCGCCGCCGTGATGGGCTACTTCGGCATCGAGCTGCCCGGCAAATTCACCGAGTTCGGCAGCCAGATCATGAACGGCCTCGTTAACGGCATCGTCTCCGGCATCCAAGCCGCCAAGGACGCGATCGGCGCCGCCGCCGACTCGGTCACCGGCTTCTTTAAGGAAAAACTCGGGATCCACAGCCCATCCAGGGTCTTCGCCGAATTCGGCGGCTTCACCATGCAAGGCTTGGAGCAAGGCCTGTCCGGCAGCGAAGACGGCCCGGTCAGCGCCGTCGGCAACATGGCCAAGAAGCTCGCCGGCATCGGCGCCGGACTGACGCTGGGCAGCGCCGCGATGGCGGTCGATATGCCTACCGACGTCCTTCTGCCGCCGGCTCTCCCCGCTCTATCGTCGCAGCCCCAGATCCAATCCTCCCCCATCATCGAGCGATTGTTCGGCGAGTTACCCCAAAGCCCGGCAATCAGCGAAGCGTTCTCGACCATCCGGCAGCAAATGGCCGGCGCTGAAAAAACCAAAGAGAAGGTCGAGTCGGAGAAAAAACCGATCTCCTTTGACGATCGCCCCGTCAGCCAGTCGCCTCGCGGCAACGCCCAAAACCAAGCCGCTACCGACAGTGGCGGCGGAAACACTTACCAGATCACCATCAACCCAGCCCCCGGCACCGACCCGCAAGCTATCGCCGCCTTGGTCGCCAAGGAAATCGAGCGCATCGAGGCCCGCAAGGCCGCCTCAAGGCGCAGCCGGCTGCGCGATACGGAGTAACGCATGTACGGACTCCCGCAAGTCTCCATGATGATGGCCCTCGGCCTCTTCGTCTTTGGCCTGAAAACCGTCCCTTATCAGCAGCTGCAGCGGCAGGTCAGCTGGCGGCATCCGTCCGTCAGCCGCATCGGGAAGCGCCCGGCGCGGCAGTTTCTCGGCGTTGGTGACGAAACCATCACCCTCTCCGGCGTGCTTTACCCTGAGCTCACTGGCGGCAAGCTCAGCCTCGCCATGCTCGAAGTCATGGCAGAAGAAGGCAAGGCATGGCCGCTCATCGAGGGCACCGGAATCTTCTACGGCCTCTTCGTGATCGAGGAGATCAGTCGCACCGACACGGTTTTCTTCCCTGATGGCGCCGCCCGCAAGATCGAATTCAGCCTCAAACTCACCCGCGTCGACGACGAAAAAAGCCTGATGGGCCAGCTCTCCAACAAAGTCCTCTCGATGCTCAACCTCAAGTAATCCATGAGTCTCTCCGACCTCACCAACTTCGTCCATCCGCAGCCGATCTACTCGGTCGACGTCGACGGCACCGACATCACCAACACCCTGCAGGGCCGGCTGATCAGCCTCTCGCTGACCGACAACCGGGGATTCGAAGCGGATCAGATCGACATCTCGCTCGACGACACCGACGGCAAGCTGGACCTGCCCGCGCGCGGCGCCACGCTGCGCTGCTGGATCGGCTGGAAACACAGCGGCCTCGTCTATAAAGGCAGCTACACCATCGACGAAGTGAGCCACAGCGGCACGCCGGACACGCTGACCATCCGTGGGCGCAGCGCCGACCTGCGCACCGGACTCACCACCCAGCGCGAACGCTCCTGGCACGACGTCACCCTCGGCGACATCCTCGAAACGCTGGCCGACGAGAACGACCTCACCCCGGCGATCAACGCCACCCTCGCCGGCCAGTACATCGAGCACATCGACCAGACCAACGAGAGCGCCGTCAATCTCATGACGCGGCTGGCCAAGCAGTTCGACGCGATCGCCACGGTCAAGAACGGCATGCTCCTCTTCATCCCCGCCGCCGGCGGACTGTCTGCCAGTGGCGTCGTGCTGCCCACCGTCACCATCACCCGCGAATCCGGCGACCAGCACAACTTTTCAATCGCCGACCGGGAAACCTACACCGGCGTCAAAGCCACCTACAACGACGTGCAGCTGGCGGTAAAGGGCGAAGTCACGTGGGGCAAGGACGAAAACTCGGCCGAAAACAACGAACCGGTGACCGCTGAATCAACGCCGACCACCGGCCAGTACAAGGCGCTGGAGAAAGTCCACAAAAGCCGCGACGCCGCGCTCAAGGCCGCGAAGCTCGAGTGGAAGAAGATGCAGAAGAACAAGGCGGCGAAAGCGGCCTACATCGGCACCAAGGCCAAGTTCAACGACCGCAATCTGGGGCAGGAAGGCGAAGTCACCTACCGGGAAGGCACCGACGACGGCAAAGCCGAAGCGAAGGACGAGACGCCGAAAGTCAGCCAGAGCGCCGACAACATCAAGACGTTGCGCCACGTCTATGCCAACAAGTCCAACGCCCTGCGCGCCGCCCGGGCGGAATGGCGCAAGCTGCAGCGCGGCGTCGCCACCTTCACCATCACCCTGGCACGCGGCCGCCCCGAACTCTTCCCCGAACTGCCCGCCACCGTCAGCGGCTGGAAACCGGCGATCGACAGCACCGACTGGATCGTGAGTAAAGTCACCCACAACCTCAGCGACAGCGGATTCACCACCGGGCTGGAACTGGAAATCAAAGCGACGGAAGTGGCTGAAGAGGAGTGATTTAAAAAAACCCGCCGAAGCGGGTTTGGGTAATACCGAAAAGATCAGGCCTGATGCGCGAGTTCGTTCAACGCGGCACGGGCAAGAAATCCGCTTCGCGTCTCATGCTTTGCCTTTGTGTAAGCATCAATCTTTGCCAAGACAAAACGAGGAAGGCTGATATTTACGCGCTCCGGTTTCGGATCGAGCAGAGAAAGATCCACATCAACAACCCCCCAGATTGCTCCTGAAAACTCAGGATCCTTTAAAAGAGTCTCCAAAGAACTGCACTTTACTTCCGGTTTATCTCCAAGCTCCAATAACGTCTCGATATGGGCATAAATCGCCTCTTTCGCGTTACTGATAGCCTCCTCGACGGTGTCGCCACAGGAGTAGCATCCCGGCACATCAGGCACGGTCACCCCGTAGACGCTCCCATCGTCCTTATGAATAGCGATGGGTAATTGCATACAAACTCCGAACTAAAAAAATCAAATATTCACAAGATGCATCTGGTAAAAAACCGGACTCATTTGAGTCCGGCTTGTTTCAAGATGCTGTTCACAGTACCGACTGGCAAGTCCTTCTTCGGGTGAGGCACCGTCACAAGTCCTTTCTTCGTCGCGTGTTTGAAGTGGTGGTGGCTGCCAGTGGTGCGTATTTGCTGCCATCCATCGTCTTCCAGCATCCGGATTAGTTTCGTCGAATTCATCTTAACGTCTCCCGGTTGCTTGTGTGTAATTATACACACCAAAACACACAAATCAACGTTTTTGTGTGTTTGTGTGTAATACAAGCTCCCACAAATAAACTGAACAACCCTGTGGATAAGGCGAAAAAAAGCCCGGCCATCAACAAGATGCCGGGCTGCTTAAGTTTTAAGCGGCGATTATTTGGGCAGCGCCGCCTTGCACAGCTTCTTCTGCTCGAAATAATCCTTACTTATAGTGGATGATTTTGGCAACCTGCCGCCAGCTTTGAACTGGTCTTCGGAATACACTCGGAAGGCAGTTACAGCAAAGTAACAACGAATGTACTTATCATGGGAAACGGACTCCCCAAGTTTAGGCCATTTTTGCATCATGGACACCGTCGGCTGATAGGTGAAACGGTTGAAATCTTCCTTGCTCCCGCTCTTTATAGAGCCGTCGAGCATCGATTCCATTCGATCGACAAAGTCGTAGGAATCTTTTGCTAGTTGCTCGGCAGGAGTCGCGGCAAGAGACATTTTGATAAAAAAAGGAAAAACAGCAACGCCTAGCAATCCGAAAAAAGAGTTTTTGTTCATAGTTAAATTATCACCGGCAAAGCGTTTCACAAGCCACCCCGTCCCGATCCCGATCAAGCCGGCTAACCCCGCACGAGTTGAGATAGAACTGGGCCTCTTCGCAGGAAGTCATTTCCCGACAGTAGCTTTTCCCGTTGCAGGAGAACTTGCCGCTTGCCTTGGCGAGAACCGCTGGGGCCGCTGCTGAAGCTTTTTGTAGGCTGGCGCTTCCGCCGCCATGACGCCAGTCGGACGGCCGCACCGGATCGACATCTGACCAAAGGCCCGCCCTCGAAGACTTGGCTACCTGCTGAATGGCGAAGTACTCCCGGTCATGCGCGTACTGGTCATACACCCATGCCATGCCCTGACGAACCATCTCAAGATTGACGTCTTTGCCGTCCTTCAAAACCTTGGCGACCATCCGCCCATATTTGTCGGTCGTTTCCTTTTCCAGAACCACGTCCTTCTGGAACACCAGATCGGACAGGGCCTGCTTTGAACGCTGCCCGAACGGCTGAGCCTTCTCGGGCGCGTCAATTTGCGCCAACCGGACCTTGATTTGCTGCTTCTCTTCCGTCAGACAAGTAAGCGTGTCGCCGTCGGTCACCCCGACAACACGACACGGAATTGTCATGGCCGAAACCGAGGCAGCACACAGCAACGCGGCCGCCGTGAGAACACCGGCCACGCTTGATTTAACCCATTGAACTGATCCGAACAGCATTCACCTTCCCCCTTCCATGGCAACGCAACTATGCGTTTTGGTTGAAATGGAAAGTGTAACACTTTGACGACGTGCTAAATGCCGTCCGGTTGAGATGCTATTTCTTATAAATATCGCCGCCTGTGTGGGAGGCGATGGAGAGCGCCCACGCCTTCAGGCGCGCCTCCTGGGCATCGAGAAGTTTCGCTAAGTCAGTAACAGAGATGTCTGCCTGCTCGGCATCAAACGATGCCTGTAATCGAGCGACGATCTCAGCAGTAAGAGATCGTTTGTTTTCAAGAGCAGCTGCATCAAGCGCTGTTTTCAACGCCTCCGGCATGCGCAAATTGACTTGAGGTTCGTTTCTGGCCATCTGGAAAGTATATCAGCACGGTGCTTGACTTATATAAAGCACCGTACTACAGTAGCACCGTGCTTTACAGAAAGGAGGCAACATGAGAAGCGCAAGAACCGCGCCGCAAATTGCGTTGCGCGTCACACAAGAACTGAAGGACTGGTTAGCTCACAAGGCCATTGATAACCACAGGAGCCTGAATGCCGAAATAACTGTTCGTTTAGAGGAGAGCCGCACTCGTGAAGGGGGCGGCGAACTTTGTCACGGGGAGAAAGCTGATGGCCAGTAATGCCGAAGTAACACCATTCGTCTGGGGCGACATTGCCCTGTCGCAAACCGTCATGGTCGATGGCGTTCCGCATGCGACCCGCGCCGCCATCGGCGAATGGCTTGAATACGACGATCCTGTCAGGGCGATCAGCAAGCTTTTGGAGCGAAATTCGTACATCGACGACCACTCAGTGGTGGTCAAGTTGACCACCACTGACGGCAAGAATTACGACACTTCGGTCTATCACCCCATCGGCTTTTTGCTGATCGTGATGGAGTCCGGGCAGCCAAAATCGCAAGCGATGAAACAGGCCGTTGCCGAATTCGTATGGCACTACGCGGGGCGCAAGCAACTCTCTCGGAAGGAAGGCATCGAGCTGTTGAAGCTGCGGCGCACGATCCTGAACGACTTGGCGAGGACAAAGGATTCGTTCGTGCAGAAAGCGCTGTTGGCAGATTTGAACGAAATCAGCCTAGTGCTCGGTCAAGCAGTCCCGGATGTGAAATTTCTCGGGAAGGATGTATCGCAGTTGGCGCTTGAAGGCGTGTAGCCAGACAAAAGAAAGCCCTGAGGTGTTCCCGCACCTCAGGGCCGACGTCAAAAACCAATCCACGCTAATGAAAGGGTATCGACATGTCGAATAGTAGCATGCGCGCGTTTTCAATAAAAATTCGTCAGACGGGGAAGGTGCTGCACTTTTCCGCCCTGGCGCGATCCTCCGCCGAAGCATGGGATCACACCATCGGCTTGATCGACAGTTCGGCTCCTTTCTCGGTTTTTATAAGGAGCCTATCGTGACCCACCAACACATTACCGCCTTGGCCGATGCCGTCAATGAGCGGAAAAAGACAACGGCGGCACTCTCGCTGCTGGTCGATCTGCTCGATCAGGCCGGCTTAACCGGCCCCGGCGAGATCAACGCCACGACCATCGCGCACGCCCACCTGTTGGAGCTTTTCGTGGACAAGATGCACGCCAGCGACGCACTGATGGAACAACTGGTGCTCGAAGCTCGCGCCAGCCTTGAGCGGTGACAATCATGGTGAACTTTTCTTCACGATGCCGCCGCGTTGCCTTCAGCAAGGCGCAGGGCCAGATCGCGCAACATCGTCGCGTCTTTGTCAGAGAGCGTCAGAGTCGCGATGAAATCGGCCAGCCGTTCAGCCGGGGTGTAAGCCGGCCAGCTCTCCCTTACACCGAGCGTCGAAACGCCAGTGGCGCCCCGGCTACCGGTCAGGATGTACCACACGTCCATGCCGATCTCGCGCATGCGGGAAAGCTCGATGGCGCGGGGCGTTGTCACGTCCTTCTCGTACTTCTTTACCGTGCGGTCAGATGTATCAATTTTGACCGCCAGAGCCGCTTGAGAAAGGCGCAATCGATCACGCTCGAATCTGAGCCGCCCCCCCATTGTGCATATTTCTTCACCATAAATGCTCGACATGGGAATATTCCTTCCCTATAATTTGTGTGTGTAACACTTTGTGCAAAGGTGCTTTGTAATGAAAAGCCAACGACAACGCAACCCGGACGGGCTTTGGACCAAAAAGCCCATATCGCTCCGCCTGATGCCGGAAGAGCGCGAAGAAGCGGAACGGCTCTCCGGCGAGCTGAATATCACGCTCTCGGCGCTCGCCCGGCAGGCTTACCTCAAAGGCCTCCCCATCGTTGTCCGCGATGCGGGCCTGACGTTGAAATCCTAACGGCAAGGGCGGAGACGAGCATGCGGAATGAATCGCACAAAACCTTCACCGGCGCCCTGCGCGACACCGTCGAGGCGTGGCGCAAGCAGAACGGCTGGAGCCGTGAGACGGCGGTCATGCAGATTGTTGAAGCGCACAATCGCCTGGGCGGCCCAGCCGTTACGGGCATCGACTTCGACCCGCCAAGCCGGGACGCCTTTTCCCGCGCCAAGACGAACGCCGACCGCGTTTTCCGCTGGCTGGATGATGTCACCAAAGACACCAACCCCTGCCCGCCGAACTTCATCCCGTCGATCCTCGCGGCCTTGCCGACCGATAGCCGTCTGGCCCTGCTCAATACGTGGTTCGCCCCGCTCGGCGTGGTTTGCCGGGCCGCAGAGCCAGAGGCGCAGGATTACGGCGTCCTCGTCATGTTCAAGGAGCTGGTGAATTCTTCCGCCGGAGCTCAGAACGCCGTGGCGGACATGCTCGACGGCGTTGATGCCGGCGAACTGGAACACACGCACGTCGCCCTTTGCAACGTCCTGCACTGCGTCAACAAGGCGCTCAAGGTCACCGAGGCGCGGCTGTCGCAGGTTTACAGCAAGGAGCAAGAGGCATGAGTCAGGTGCATTTCAATCAGTGGCGTGTTCTCTGCCCGCACTGCGGGTCTGAATCCACCGTTCGCTCGTCAAAGCAGCTTTCCGAGACGGTGCGCGAAGCCAAGGTGCAGTGCAACAACCCGGACTGCGCGCACACCTGGATTGCCCAGCTCGCTGCCTTGCGCACCATTGCCCCGTCGATGATGCCGAATCCGAAGGTGTTTATCCCGCTCTCTCCGCGTTCCCCGGCCGCCCAGCCGCCGGCCGACGCTCAACTGGAGCTTGGCATGTCGTTCCCCCATCCGCGCATGGCGCCCTCCGGCTGAGCCGTTGTGGCTGAGGCCGTTGTTTAGGCCGTAGCCAAGCCCCCTACTCCCAGCAGCAAGACACACCGCACCGGCAATCGATTAAACCGGCGCGACAGGATTTTTTTACCCAAATTTTCTTAATGGCCGTCTCAATGGATCTCGAAATTAAGCGCGAAGTGCTCGCCCGCATCGAACGCGAATACTCGTTCAAGCCAAAGCGCAGTGCCGACGGTGCCGTCTGGATGCGCGGCGGCGTCTGCCCGACGTGCGGCAAGAAAGAGATGTACACGCACCAGGAGCATCCGTGGGTGCTGCGCTGCGGCCGCATTGCCAAGTGCGGCGCCGAAATCCACGTCAAGGAGCTGTATTCCGACCTGTTCGAGAACTGGGGCAACCGCTTCAAGAAAACGCCGGAGGCGCCCAACGCCGCCGCCGATGCCTATCTGCGAACCGCGCGTGGCTTCGATATCGAGAAGATCGCCGGCTGGTACTCACAGGAAAACTACTTCGATCACGAAAAGAAGATCGACGCCCTTGCCCTGATCGTGCCGCTTGATGCCGAGCAGATCGACTACGTGCAGGGCGAGATCATCTGCATGACCGTCGAGCGCCAGATGGCCATCAACGCCGATCACCCGCTGGTGCAGGAGTTCTGGGACATCTTCGACTACATCGAGGGCGACGATCCGGACATGCCGGTGCTCAACCACAGCCGCAACGAGACCGAGATCGCCATCAACCTCAACCACCTGGTGCAGGTCGCCACCGACCGCCGCCAGCAGCTGCCCGACATCAACGTCCTCAAGAAGCTGCTGCGCACCAGCCGCTTCCGCAAGTTCATCGACGTGAAGCCGGTCAATTCGGCCATCCACGCCATCTATAACACCCAGCGCTCCGTCAACGTGCCGGCCAAGCCATCCACCGTGAAGTGCTGGGTATTCAAACGCAACTGACCACCGATTTTTTCCACGCTAAGAAAGGAGCATCACCATGTGTTTATCCATCTACACGCTGACCAACGTGATGAAGCTGTGCCTCGCCGCCCAGAAGGTGCAGAAGCTGATCGACGACGGCACGCTCGCCGAATGCTTCGGCAAAAACCGCAACGACGAAGCGCATGAGTGCGTTACCACCTTCAACCAGCTCGCCGAGAGCGCCGCCGCCGTCCTCGAGGAGCAGAAGGACGTGAGCCCGTTTTTGCGGTACCGGAGGGAGATCATGGCGGACACGCAAACCGGAAAGCATCTGCGGGATCTGGTTCTCAACCTGGCTGGCGGAACCAATGTTGACCTCGCTGCCCTGTTTTCGACCGCCGACACCGCCAACTGCCGCATTGCCCTTGAATTGATCGCTACAGCATCTCGCAGAGCGCCAGATAGAGATCTATGTGATCAAGTCAGCGCACGATCGGCACAACTTCGTGAATATGAAATGGCGCGCGGGATGGAGGTGGCAGCATGAGCACGAAAAAATTCCTCTCGACCCTGCAGCCTCACGCCGGTTACGGCATGTTCGTCGAGTACGACATCGACGGCACGCTTTGGAATGGCTATGACTTGGAAAGTCACGATTACATGTCACATCACCCAAAGAAAGGCGTAATTCTCAATATCCGCGGGGGGGATGACGATAAGTTCCATTGGGAATATTCGCTTTTGATCGCAGAGGGCGTCTATGTCAGGCATGTCGGCGTCGCTGAAACGGTTCCAGAGGCCAGTGAAGCAGCCCTCGCTTATCAACCGACCGTTCATGTGTTCGATTGGATCGGCGAAACGACCTGGTACGAGACGGATCACAACACCATGACGGCGGCCATCGACGGGGAAGAGGCGAAGATCAGAAAAACCGGTTTCGCCAAGGACGAAAGCAAATACCAATACGCCTGGTCGCGCGAATGGTCTCCAGCCTCGGCGGTGCTCGACGCGGCCGGAGGGATCGACCACTCGCTGTCCGGGCATGCGCCGACACTCGAACAGGCGCTGATCGCCGTCATGGAAGCACCGGAACGCCTCAAGCTCGCCTGTGTCACCAGCGGTTGTAAATTGACACAGGCCAGCGATTGAAAGTTGATACACCGAACTGAGAAGATCGGCGGTTTTTGAGGCGCCGGTGATCACGAACG
>NZ_SSSR01000016.1 GCF_009469695.1 Propionivibrio limicola | reverse complement strand
TGAACGCCTGCACGATCGGCAGCAGCGAATACGTCGCAAGGGCCGGCGCTTCATCAATCTCGGTCCAGATAATTTTGGATGTAGCCATAAACGTCTCCAATTTAAGAAGTAGAACTAAAAAAACTGATGCGAATCAAGCTGTTCAACGGCGATTGGTCTAGCCAAGGCCTCTGTTGGGAGCTGCATGATAGGAGGGAAAAAAACATCCGGCAAATCGAATATCAGGAAGCTATACATCGATCAAATCGATGTGTCGGATGCGATGGGGGCGGATTGTACGCTGGATCAGGCGGCAAAACTCTCTGTGATCCATTCCGAAAACCATGCTGTCAGCGCACGGGTTTCGCCGAGACTGGCGAGCCGATGGTCGATGGCGTCCTGGTTGCCCCAGACGACATCGGTCAGAGCGCCCGCGGCGACGCTTGCTTCGATGTCGTGGCAATACAGTCCCGAACCGCGTTGCACGTAAAACCCATAGGTACGGCAGGCGATGGGGCGCTCGGCATAGACCGGGCAGGCGCCGGTAGCCCGGTCGAGCAATGGGCAGGTGAATGGGCGGGACGACTGGTGCGCCAGACTGACCATTCTGGCGCCGATGTCCTGCAACTGTTGCGCCGGCAGTGCGGACAGCCCGGCGCGCAGCAGATTCCATTCCTCCGCCGTCAGTTGGGGAATTTGCGCGAGTTGCCGGCAACAGTTGTCACAGCCTTTGCTGCACAGCCATTCGCGACGGTGTTCACGGATGGCCTGGACACGCGCCTCGATGTCGGCGTGGAGGTCGGAGAGAATGGTCATTTCTTGTGCGTGTTCTATGGTGCGTTGAAGGCGGCGATCCGGTCGGTCAGCGTTTGTCCTTGTCGTCGGAATCGCGGCGCTCGGAACGACGGTGATCTCTTTGTTCTCTTTCTTCGCGCTTTTCCGATGTGTTTTGCTCTCTGCGCTCCTCGCGGGTGTTCATTTTGCGCTCTGGTGCGGGGCGGGCGTCGCGTTGTCCGTGCGGTGGTTTTTCACGGTTGTCGTGATCGAAGCGCGGTGCCGTGTGGGCGTCGGCAGGTCGCCGACGGTCGGGCTCGAATCTTGGGATTGGGCCACCTTCGCGATCCGTGCGCGGGGCCGGGCGCGGTTCAAAGCGCGGTATCGAATTCGGTTCGGGAGGGCGCCGCATGTCGCGTTCCGGTGTCGGCATCGGATGGGGGACGGCACGTGGCGCCGGACGCGAACCCGGGGCGTGTTCCCAGCGCCCGCCGTTTTGCCGCCAGCGGTCGCCATCGCGCTCCCAGCGGTGCGGCACCCAGCGATAGCCCGGGCGCGGTGCTTCCCAGCGGCCGGGCACCCATTCGTGACGGTGTCCGGTCCATATCCAGGCGCCACTGATCCAGATGTAGCCGGTGACCGGTGGCGTGCCGATATATTCAACCCGTGGCGGGGGCGGGGCTACGACGACGGTGTCATCATAGTAGTAGGCGCCGCTGGTGTGTGCCGGGGCGACGACGCAGCCGCTCAAGAGGGTCGTGGCGGCCAGAAGGCCAATGGCGAATGCGCGTGTTTTCATGTTGATTGTCCTGTTGCTGAAATGGCAAAGCCAATAACGGCTAAGACAGTAGGTGGCGGACTTGCGCGCACGATCTTTACAAACTGTTGCGATTCCCGGCGCGGCACGTTGTTGTCGTCATTCTGCCGATGACGCGCCGCCGTTGGCGCCGGCCTCGTTGTTGAGCCCCCAGCTGGCGGCGAGTTGCGCGAGTTCGAGCATGTTGGCCGCCCCGGTTTTTTGCAGGATGCGCGAGCGGTGGATCTCGACCGTCCGGTAGCTGATGCCGAGCTGTTTGGCGATGCCCTTGTTGGTGTTCCCGGCCAGGGCCAGCATCATGACTTCATTCTCCCGTTGCGTCAGTTGTTGCAGGCGTTGGCGTTCGCGTGCCAGCGTCTGCTGCTGGCAATGCCGCGCCTGATCGCTTTGCAGCGCCGCTTCGACCCGTTCGAGCAGTTCCGTGCCGTTGATCGGTTTGGTCAGGAAATCCTTGGCGCCGGCCTTGATGGCGCGGACGGTCATCGGAATGTCGCCGTGCGCGGTCAGGAAAATGACCGGCAACTGGCTGCCGCGCCGTACCAGTTCGGCGTGCAGTTCCGGCCCACTCATCTGCTTCATGCGTACGTCGAGAATCAGGCAGCCGGGACTGTTCTCCCGGCCGGCGGCGAGGAACGATTCGGCGCTGTCGTGGCATTCGACCGCATGGCCGGCCGTTTCCAGCAGCAGACTCAGACTGTCGCGAATCGCCGGATCGTCATCGACGATGAAAACGGTAGGTGTCGTGGCTTGGCTCATGCGGCAAATGGAAGAGTGAAGTGGAAACTGGCCCCGGCGCCGGCTTCGGAATCGACCCACAGCTGGCCGCCGTGGGCTTCGATGATAGCGCGACTGATGGCCAGCCCCATGCCGAGTCCTTTCGGCTTTGTGGAGAAAAACGGTTCGAAGATGCGGTGCAGTGTTTGCCGGTCGATGCCCGGACCGCGGTCGGTGATGGTGACCTGCGCCATGACGTCATCGGCGCCGGTGCGCACGGTGACGGTAATCGCCTGGGCGCTGATGCCGGCTTCGCGCATCGCCTCGATGCTGTTTTCGATCAGGTTGACCAGCACCTTCTCCACCTGCAGGCGGTTGGCGGTCACGGGCGGGAGCGCGGGGTCGAGTTCAAGACGGAAATTGGCGGTGCTGAAGCCATCCGCCTCGATCCGCACCAGAATGTCGCGCACGAGCGTGTTCAGGCAGAGCAGCTCCGTCTGTACCTCGTTCTGGTTCATGAAGGCCAGCAGTTCGCGCACGACACGTCCGGCGCGCTGTGCCTGTTGGGCGCTGTTTTCAATGGCGTGGATCAGTTTTTCCGGGCGCGGATTGCCGACGCGCAACAGGCGCAGCGCCGCCTCGGCGTAGGAGGCGACGGCGTTGAGCGGCTGGTTGAGTTCGTGCGCGAAAGCGGCGGCGGTCTGGTTGGCGACCTGGAAGCGGGTGAGGTGCTCCATTTCCGCATGCATCGCCTGCAGGGCGGCCTCGGTGCGCTTGCGTTCGCTGATGTCCTCGATGACGGTGATGAAGTAGTCCGGCGAGCCGTCGGCTTTGCGGGTGAGCGCGACGGTCAGGTTGGCGTAGATCGTGCTGCCGTTCTTGTGGATGTAGCGTTTTTCGGCGACGAGCGTTGGAGTTTCGCCGGCGAGCATGCGCTGCACCAGCGCCAGGCTGGTCTCGATGTCGCCGGGGTGAGTGATGTCCGCGAATTTCTGGGCGAGAAGTTCCTGCTGGCTGTAGCCGAGGATTTCGCAGAGTTTCTTGTTGACGCGCAGCCAGCGTCCGTCTGGCGCGACATGGGCAATGCCGACCGCCGCCTGTTCGAAGGTGGCGCGAAAGCGGGCTTCGCTTTCCTGCAACGCGGCCGCCGCTTGTTTGCGTTCGCTGATGTCGCGCAGGAAAACGAAAAAGCGGCCGCCCGCCGCCGCCCAGTAGGAAGCGTTGACTTCGACCGGCCAGCGCTCGCCGCTTTTCGTCCGGTGCCAGGTTTCGAACAGATCGCTGCCGTTTCGCCGGATGTTGCCGATGTGGCAGCCGACTTCCGGAGACGATTCCCGAGCCTCAAGCGCCGCGATATTTTGGCCCAGCAGTTCTTCCCGGCGGTAGCCGGAACGGCGCACGTAGGCTTCGTTGACGGCTAGCAGGTAGCCGGCATCGTCCACCATCCAGAAGCCGTCCGCCGCTGTTTCGATGACGGCGCGGTATTGCTCTTCGCGTTCGGCGAGCGCGGTCTCGAACGTCTTGCGCGCCGTGATGTCGTTGAGCAACGCGATAAGCAGGCCCGGGTTCCCATTCTCGCCGGGAAGGAGTGAGACGAATTTCTCTACCCAGACGCTGCTTCCGTCCTTTCGGACATAGCGGTTCTCGATGTCGAAGTGGGACACTTCGCCGGCCTTGAGGCGTTCGACTTCGATCAGGTTGGCTTCCCGGTCGTCCGGGTGGACGAGTGACGAGAAAACTTTTGAGCGCAATTCCTCTTCGCTATAGCCAATGAGCTGGCAGAAGGCCGGGTTGCATTGCAGGAAGCGGCCACTTTGGTCGCCAATCGAGATGCCGATCGGGGCATATTCGTAGATTCGCCGGAAGCGCTCTTCGCTGTGACGCAAGGCTTCTTCGGCGCGCCACCGTTCGGAGATGTCGCGCACGATCGAGAGAAAGAGATGCTTGCCGCCGGTTTCATGGCAGCCGACGTGAATTTCGACCGGAAACGCTCGGCCATCCTTGCGCCGGTGGTGGCCATATAGTCGCCTGGTCATGCCCGGTTTGAGGGCGTGGTTGATTTCCAGAATGGCCGCCAGATCGAGGTCCTGCTCGAAATCCGGGATCGACATCGCCAGCAGTTCCGTCTTCGTGTAGCCGAGGCTGTCGCACGCCCGTGCATTGACCTCGACGACGCGGCCCCCGCAGTCGCTGACGAACAGCGCATCGGGCATGGCGTGGTCGATCAGCGGTCGATAAAGGCTTTCGCTCAGTGGCTGCCTGCCAACCGCGGGCCTGTACTGATATCGTTCTTCGGCCAAATTTCTCTCCCTGACCTGCAATGCCGGCTGGCGGTTGAACAAGAGATGCCACGCGGCGCAGCGCCATGGCGTCGGAAACTTCGGAAACGGGTGGCGAAAGTAGAGCATCGCGCCTCCCCGGTCAATGCGTTGGCGCCACTTTTTCAGGCGTACGTGCGATCCCCTATACGCAGTGACACGTATTGCCGCTCGGCTACGGGTTGATAGTTTTGACGTGTTCGGGACGGTTCGCCGGACGTTGGGCGGCTTGGCGTGGACAGCCTGCTTTTCCCGGTCAGCGTGCCGATCCACGGACATTCCAATCGATAAAAAACCACAAGGGAGCATGGCATGACAACGGTAACGACAACGACCGCCAGGAAAACGAAAACCAGAGCCAAAACCGTCGCAAAGATCGAAAGCGCGCCGACGCAGCCCGCTCAGCCGCAGGAGAATATCGCTCAGCGCCTGGCGGCGATCGCAACCGCCGCGTACTACAAGGCCGAAGAGCGAGGCTTTATTACCGGCTTTGAACTCGATGACTGGCTGGCGGCCGAGATGGAGTACGAGGCGGCCGTGGCAGCTTGAAGTCGACGAAGGCGTTGATTATCCTGAAAAAATAGTCGGCATCAGTTTTGGGAGTGTTGCCAATGACGAACTACGGTAACTTGGCGCGATTGAGTCCGTCGCCGGAAATCAGGTCGCTGGAAAGTCTGGACTCCCCGGAGGCGATCCAGATGGCGCTGGAGCGCGTCGCCAACAGCTACGGCAAGACGACCTCGATCATGCCGTTGCCTCTCTCCAAGGACGATGATGGCGATCAGTGCGGCTTTCTGGTCTGCTTCGAGAATACGCAGGATGCGATGACCGCCTCGCGAACCTGGCGCTGCCTGCAGTTCGGGTTTACCTCGGTCATCGTTTCCCTGCGCTGCAACGGCCAGCCTGGCGAGAGTGCCTAGCCGCGTTTGAGCCGCGGCCTTTCCCCGGCGCGGCCGCTACGCGTACCGGGGAGTTACAACGCAATGTAAAGCGCGAGCGGGACGGAGACGAGCGACAGGAGGTGGCCGACGACCACCATCGCGGCGACCTGTCCCGGTTCCTGCCGGAAACGTTCGGCAAAGATGAAGTTGAGGATGGCCGGCGGCAGCGCGGCGTAGAGCAGCAAGATGCCTTGCAGCGGCGGCGCGAGCGGCACCAGCTTGATGAGCGGCAGTGCCACCGCCAGTCCGGCGATCGGTCGCAGAAAGGCGCCGAAAATTCCGACGCTCCAGCGGTCGACGCGGAAGCTGGCAAAACCCACCCCGAGCGAAAACAATCCGAGCGGAATGGCCGGTTCGCCGAGCATCCTCATGCTCGTCGCCAGCCAGGGCGGTAGCGCCAGCCCCATGGCGCTCATGCTCACGCCGGCAATCATGGCCCAGATCATCGGGCCTTTCAGGATGCCGCGCAGGCTGGCTTTCGGGTCGCTGATGCGGATGCCGAGCGTGAAATGGCTGAGGCTGTAAATCATGAAGACGGCGATAGCCGGCGGCAGCATTTCCGGGCCGAAGGCAAACAGCGTCAGCGGCAGGCCCATGTTGCCGGTGTTGCTGAAAATGATCGACGGCACGAAAGCGTGCGGGTTGTAGCCCATGAATCGGGCGACGCCCCAGCCGATCAGCCCGGTGCCCGCCACCATCGCCGCACCACAGGCGACGAGCGGCAGAAATTCCAGGATGTGGAAGTCCTTGGAGGCCATCGACGAGAAAATCAGCAGCGGAAACAGCAGGTCGGTGCTGAGCAGGTTGATCCACGTCATGTCCGGCTTGCGCAGGCGGCCGTAGGCGTAGCCGATGGCGGCGACGAAGAGGACCGGCGTGATGATGCCGATGATGCGGAGGGCGAGTTCCATGGTCGTGTCCGATGGCTGCGGTGGCCGGGCGGGGTTGTGTATTGCCGGCGCCCGGCGGGGTGGGGGCTAGTAGTCAGTCATGTTGAAGCGCATGAATAGATGCCTCACCACCAAGACACCAAGAGCACAAAGATTCACCAAGAAAACAGGGTGTTAACTTGGTGCTCTCTTGGTGCCTTGGTGGTTCGCTTTTTCCGTTGACTGACTACTGGCGGTACTGGTTGATCGAGTCGCGTGTTGCCAGCGCCGCCTTGCGGGCTGCGTCGGCAAAGTCTTCGCTCTTGTCGGCGTAAAGGATGGCGCGCGAGGAGTTGATCATCAGGCCCGTTCCGTTTGCGGTGCGGCCGGCGTTAACCGTCGCTTCCACATCGCCGCCCTGCGCGCCGATGCCCGGCACGAGCAGCGGCATGTCGCCGATCAGTTCGCGGACGCGGGCGATTTCACCGGGGAAGGTGGCGCCGACGACGAGCGCGCACTGGCCGGCCGTGTTCCACTCCTTGGCGACGAGTTCGGCGACGTGTTCGTAGAGCTTCTTGCCGCCCACATCAAGGAACTGCAGGTCGCTGCCGCCGGGGTTCGAGGTGCGGCAGAGCAGGATGACGCCCTTGTCCGGGTAGGCGAGGTACGGATCGACCGAATCCTTGCCCATGTACGGATTGACCGTGATCGCATCGGCCTGATAGCGCTCGAAAATCTCGATGGCGTACTGGTCGGCGGTGCTGCCGATGTCGCCGCGCTTGGCGTCGAGGATGACCGGGATGCCGGGGTGCTTCTCGTGAATGTGAGCGATCAGCGCTTCGAGCTGGTCTTCGGCGCGGTGCGCGGCGAAGTAGGCGATCTGCGGCTTGAACGAGCAGACGAGGTCGGCCGTGGCGTCGACGATGCTTTTGCAGAATTCGAAAATGGCGTCCGGCGTGCCCTTGAGGTGGGCCGGAAATTTGGCCGGATCGGGATCGAGGCCGACGCAGAGCAGGGAATTGTTCGTTTGCCAGGCGGCGTTGAGGGACTGGATGAAGGTCATTGGCTTTCCTTGGCAGGTGGGCGATTGGGGAAAACCGCTATTCTCGCATCGACGCGTCAGGCTTTGGAAATGAAAACGGCCGGGAGGTCATCCCGGCCGCAAGGCATGGTGATTGCCCGTGATGCGCGTTAGACGATGCCTTGCGCGATCATCGCGTCGGCGACCTTGACGAAACCGGCGATGTTGGCGCCGGTGACGTAGCTGACGGTGCCGTCCGGACGGCGGCCGTGCAGGAGGCAGTCTTCGTGGATGTCGCGCATGATGGTGTGCAGTCGGTTGTCGACTTCGTCGCGCGTCCAGGAGAGGCGCATCGAGTTCTGGCTCATTTCCAGGCCGGAGGTGGCCACGCCGCCGGCATTGCTGGCCTTGCCCGGTGCGAACAGGACGCCGTTCTGCTCGAACAGCTTGGTGGCTTCGAGCGTTGTCGGCATGTTGGCGCCTTCGACGATGCAGGCGACGCCGTTCTTGATGAGGGCGGCGGCATCGTTCTCGTCGAGTTCGTTCTGCGTTGCGCAGGGCAGCGCGACGTCGACCGGCACATGCCACGGGCGGATGCCTGGATAGAACTCGGCGCCGACACGTTCGGCATAGTCGCTGACGCGTCCGTAGAGGCGATTTTTGACATCAAGCAATTCGGCCAGTTTTTCCGGCGTGAAGCCGCGTTCGTCGATGACCGTGCCGCCCGAATCGGAGACGGTGACCACCTTGGCGCCGAGTTGCATGGCCTTCTCGATCGCGTACTGGGCGACGTTGCCCGAGCCCGAGACGGAAACGCGCAGGCCGTCGAAGCCGCGACCCTTCTGCTTGAGCATTTCCTGCGCGAAGTAGACGACGCCGTAACCGGTCGCTTCCGGACGGATCAGCGAACCGCCGTAGCTCTTGCCCTTGCCGGTGAAGACGCAGTCGGTGCGGTTGCTCAGCTTCTTCATCATGCCGACCATGAAGCCGATTTCGCGTTCGCCGACGCCGATGTCACCGGCGGGAACGTCGGTGTCCGAGCCAAGGTGACGGAACATTTCGGTCATGAATGCCTGGCAGAAGCGCATGATTTCGCCGTTGCTCTTGCCCTTCGGGTCGAAGTTCGAGCCGCCCTTGCCGCCGCCCATGGGCAGCGAGGTCAGCGAATTCTTGAAAGTCTGCTCCAGAGCCAGGAATTTCATGATCGACAGGTTGACCGTCGGGTGGAAGCGCATGCCACCCTTGAAGGGGCCGATGGCCGAGCTGTGCTGTACGCGGTAGCCGCGGTTGACCTGAACTTCGCCCTTGTCGTCGGTCCATGGCACGCGGCAGACGATGATGCGCTCGGGCATGAGCAGCCGTTCGATCAGCGCATTCTCGGCGTAGTGCGGGTTTTTTTCGACGAATGGCCACAGGCTTTCCATGACCTCGGTAGCCGCCTGCAGATATTCAGGCTGGTGCGAGCTTTCCTCGCGAATGTGATTCAGGAAATCATCAAGCGATTTGTGCTTCAAGGTCGTCCCCTCGTCTAAGTGTTTTTTGGAAAGGTGATTATGCACAAATAGGAGGCGGTTTTGTTTTGTCTGCACCGAAAAAGTGCGGAAAGCGAAAATGGTGTTGGTTTTTGCACGATTTGGGTGCGTCTGGCGTGTCCGGGATTGCTTCTCTGTTTATTGCGTTTGCGAGAGCGTACGGTGATACTTTGTCGCCTTATTGTTCGTCAAAGTTCCATTGGGTGTCCATCCATGTCCTACATCCTTGAGGCGCTCAAAAAATCGAGCGAAGAACGGGCCCGATTGGCGTCCGGCCCGGCCATTCCGGACGTCATTCCACATGCGGCCGGCAACCGACGCATCGTCTTCCTGTCGAGCCGGTGGTTTTTCGTGGCTGTCATGGTTGTGGCGGCGGGTATCGCGCTCATGCTCGGCGCCGGGCATCAAGTTCGCAGATTCGGCGGGAATGCGTCGCAGGAGCCGCCGCTCGTCGCTGATGCCGCCGCTGGCGGGAAAGCGGTAGCGGTTCCCGGTGCACGCGCTTATGTGAGGGCTGCCCCGGTCGAGAAAACGCTGGCGAAGCAGGAAGTCGTTCCATCGGTTGAAGAAGCGAAGGCGGCAAACCATGCTGAACAACGCGCACCGAAGCCCGTCGAGAAGGCGCCGCCGGCCGCGCCAAAACCCGTGTCGGCGGTCGTGGCAGAGCCGGAGCCGAAGCCCGCGCGCCCGCTTCCCGTCGCGGACAATCCGTCTCCGGCGCCGCCAACTGCCCCCGAAATGCCGCCCGAACTCGCGAAGCAGATTCAGGCGATGCCCATCTCCGCGCATGTCTACTCCAACCGGCCGGCGGATCGCATGGTGATCCTCGACGGACGTGCCATGCGCGAGGGCGACACGCTGCCTTCCGGGCTGGTCGTCGAGCAGATTACCGCCTCGGGGATGACGTTGAACTACAAGGGCATTCGCACCAACAAGGCGGTCTTCCACTGATATGTATCTGAGTTTCTTTGGCCTTTCTGCGACGCCGTTCTCGATTGCGCCCGATCCCGGGTTCCTCTATCTGACCGAGAAGCATCAGGAAGCGCTGGCGCACCTGCTCTACAGCACGGCGCACCAGGGGGGATTTGTCCTGCTGACCGGCGAAATCGGCACCGGCAAGACGACACTGTGCCGCCATTTCCTGAAAGTCGTGCCGGAGCAGTACCAGACGGCCTTTATCTTCAATCCGAAAATCTCGTCGGAGGAGCTGCTGGCGACCATCTGCGACGAATTCGGTATCGAGCGACCGGCCGGCGTGACGAGTACCAAGCCTTTGACGGATCTGATCAATGCCCGCCTGCTCGACATCCATGCCGCCGGCAAGAATGCGCTGCTGGTGATCGACGAGGCGCAGAACCTGTCCATGGACGTCCTTGAACAGATCCGGCTACTGACGAATCTGGAAACGACCGAGCACAAGCTGCTGCAAATCATCCTCATCGGCCAGCCGCAATTGCGCACCTTGCTCGGCCGCGAGGAACTGCGGCAACTGTCCCAGCGCGTCGTGGCCCGTTATCACCTCGAGCCGCTCTCGATGGCGGAGCTGGCGAGCTATGTCCGGCACCGCCTCGTCACCTCCGGCGCGGCCCCGGAGCTTGCCGAGTCCTTGTTTCCGGCCGCCGTGCTCAAGGCGATTTACCAGCGTACCGGCGGCGTGCCGCGCCTGATCAACGTGTTGTGCGACCGCGCCCTGCTCGGCGCCTACGTTGAAAGCAGCCGCGTCGTCACCCGGCGCATTCTCGACAAGGCGGCGCGCGAAGTATTCGGCGACGATGTGTTCGGGCGGCGAACGGCCGGCTCAGGCTGGCGTTTCGGTGCGCTCGGTGCGGCGTTGGCGTCGATCGCGGCTGGCGTCGTGTGGTTGGTTTCCCCGCCGGTGGCGAGCGATCTGGCGGATTTCGTCGCCGGAAAAGAACCGCATCCTTTCATCGCGCGTGCGACGGCATCGCCCGACGACCGGCTGGAGGCTTCGTCGGGCGATGCGGCGATGGCCTTCCGGGCGCTGTTGCAGCGCTGGGAGGTGCCGGCCGAGGCGGTGGAGTCGATCTCCGACGAGAAAGAGGCGTGCCTCGTCGCGAAGAAGTACCGTCTGCGCTGCTTTTCTGCCGCGAACAAGGGCTGGCATCAGTTCCGCCAGCTCAATTCTCCCGCCGTGTTGACGCTGCGCGATGCCGATCAGCGCCCGTTTCATGCGCTCATCGAGGCCGTTTCCGGCGATCAGGCCAGTTTGATTGTTGGCGGCCAGCCGGTAAAGGTCAGTCTGCAACGGCTGGCGTTTTACTGGACCGGCGAGTTCACCGTGCTCTGGCAGCCGCCGCGCGGTTATGAGGACGATAGCCAGCTGACAGCCAAGGCGTTGGCGAAGCTGCAGAAGGAGCCGCCGCGCTGGGTTTACGAGGCGCTGGGGGCCTCTGAAAGCGCCGATGTGCCGCTTCGACAATTGGTCGCTCAATTCCAGCGCAAGGCCGGGCTTGCCGACGACGGGATCATCGGCGTGCAGACCTTGCTCATGCTTTCTCGGGCGTCGGGCCGTTCGCCGAGTCTGTAGGCGACGGCAAGCGGGATCAGCCCCTTCCGTCGCCGGCAGGGGCTTCAACGGTGAAGTGGCGTTACTTCGCCTTGCCCCACGAATCCTTCAGCGTCACCGTCCGGTTGAACACCGGCGCGCCATCCTTTGAATCGACGCGGTCGGCGACGAAGTAGCCGTGGCGTTCGAACTGGAAGCGGTCTTCCTGCTTGGCCTCTTTTAGCGCCGGTTCGAGTTGTGCGGTGATGACCTGCACGCTGTCCGGGTTGATGTCGTCGATGAAGCTGTGCTCGAAACCTTCCGGATCGCCTTCGCGACGGGAACCGGGCGCCGGCACGCTGAACAGCCGGTCGTACAGGCGCACCTCGGCCGGGCAGGCGTCGGCGACGGACACCCAATGCAGGTTGCCCTTGACCTTGACGCTGTCGGCACCCGGCGTGCCGCTCTTGGTGTCGGGCAGGTAGGTGCAATGCACGGCGACGACGTTGCCGTTTTCGTCCTTGTCACAGCCGGTGCATTCGACGACGTAGCCATGGCGCAGGCGCGCCATGTTTCCGGGAAAGAGGCGGCGGAAACCCTTGCTCGGCACTTCCATGAAGTCCTCGCGCTCGATCCACAGTTCGCGCGAGAACGGCATGATGCGCGTGCCCATTTCCGGCTTGAACGGGTGGTTGTGTACGACGCACTCCTCGCTCTGGCCTTCCGGGTAGTTGTCGATGATCAGCTTCAACGGGTCGAGCACGGCGACGCGGCGCTCGGCCGATTCGTTGAGCACGTCACGCATGCAGTCCTCGAACAGCACGTAGTCGATCAGCGAATCGGCCTTGGAGACGCCGATGCGCTCGGCAAACAGATGGAAGCCGTCCGGCGTGTAGCCGCGACGGCGGGCGCCGACCAGCGTCGGCAGGCGCGGATCGTCCCAGCCGCTGACGTGCTTTTCCTCGACGAGCTGGATCAGCTTGCGCTTGGAGAGCACAACGTAGGTCAGGTTCAGACGCGAGAACTCGATCTGCTGCGGCACCGGGCGCTGCAGCAGGCCACCCTCGGCCAAGTGGTCGAGCAGCCAGTCGTAGAACGGGCGCTGGTCGGCGAATTCGAGCGTGCAGATTGAATGCGTGATGTTTTCCAGCGCGTCCTCGATCGGGTGGGCGAAGGTGTACATCGGATAGACGCACCACTTGTCACCGGTGTTGTGGTGCGTGGCGTGGCGGATGCGGTAGATCGCCGGATCACGCAGGTTGATGTTGGGCGAGGCCATGTCGATCTTGGCGCGCAGAATGTGGGCGCCGTCGGGGAATTCGCCGGCCTTCATGCGGCGGAAGAGATCCTTGTTTTCCTCGACGCTGCGCTTGCGGAACGGCGAATCCGTGCCGGCTTGCGTCAGCGTGCCGCGGCTGGCGCGCATTTCGTCGGCGCTCTGGCTGTCGACGTAAGCGTGGCCGGACTCGATCAGGTAGTCGGCGCACTTCGCCATCCAGTCGAAGTAGTTCGAGGCGTGGTACAGGTTGCTTTCACCGTCTTTCTCCCACGAGAAACCGAGCCAATGCACGGCGTCGATGATCGAATCGACGTATTCCTTGTCTTCCTTTTCCGGGTTGGTGTCGTCGAAACGCAGGTGGCAACGGCCGCCGTAGTCGCGGGCGAGGCCGAAGTTCAGGCAGATCGACTTGGCGTGGCCGAAATGCAGGTAGCCGTTCGGTTCCGGCGGAAAGCGCGTGCGGATTTTTGCCGGATCAAGCGCGCCGCCGAGTTGCTGGGCGCCGAGCCCCGGTTGCCCCGACCAGCGGCGCTGGGCGAATTTTCCGGCCGCCAGATCGGCGTCGATGATGTTGCGGACGAAGTTGGTCGCCGGTGCGGCGATGTCTTTATTTTCGATATTGTCTTTGTCGGGGGTGCTCACGGCGGGGTCCTTGATTCCATAAGCGGCTCATTTTAACCGCTGACGGCTGTTGCGGCATTCTCCGGAGTCGGAAACAGCGTGGCTAAATCGACGAAGCGCCATGTTGTCGTTTATCTTTTGCCAGCATCTGCTATCACTTAAGTGATACGGCGGTGCCGACGGGAGGTGTGTCGATGGAAAACGGCGTAAGTGGCCGGGTGGCTGGCGTGGCATGAAGGGGCGGGCGGGCCATGTCATTGCCGAGAAAACGCCGCTATTCCCTGCGCGTCAGCCTGATGGTGCTCGTTGCGGTGTGCGTGGTGCCGGCCGCCGCCGTCTCCGGCTGGCTCGTCTATTCCCACTACGAAGCGCAACGCACGCAGATTTATAGCAGCACGCTCCTGATGGCCCGCGAAATCGCCGCCGACGTGGATCGCGAACTGGCGGCCATCGAAGCCGGGCTCAGGGTTCTGGCGACCTCGGGCGATTTGGCGGAGGGAAATCTGGCCGCTTTTCATCGTCTGGCCACGGATGCGCTCGAAGCCCGGCTGGTCTACAACTACATCCTGTCCGACCGGGAAGGCGGGCAGTTGCTCAATACCCTTTTGCCTTATGGCGGCGCCTTGTCTACCAACAAAATGCCGGCGCCGCTGCCGGCAGTCTTCGAGACTGGCGTGCCGGCGTTGTCGGACCTGGTTGTCTGCCCGATGCGGCAGCAGCCCGTCCTGGTGATGGCGGTGCCGGTCAAAATCGGTGAACACGTGCGATATGGCCTGAATGCCGGGCTGGCGCCGGAGCGCTTGAGCAAGCGCTTCGAGTCTCGGGCGTTGCCGCCGGGCTGGGTCGTGGCGATGCTCGACGGCAATGGCCTGATTGCCGCTCGTTCGCAGAATGCGGAAAGCTTCATCGGCCAAAAGGCGACGGCCCCGCTGGTTGAGCGCCTCCGCTCGAGCCATGAAGGCACGCTGGAGGCGTTAACGAAAGAGGGCGTGCCAACTTACGTAGCGTTCTCGCGTTCATCGGCCTGGAGCTGGTCGATTGCCGTCGGCGCACCGAAAGCCGCGCTCAACGTTGTGCTCTATCGCCAGATCGGCTTTGCCGTCGCGGCGACGGCGCTGGCGCTTGTCGTCGGCCTCTGGCTGGCGAGGCGCGTCGCCAATCGCGTGCTTTCCGCCGTTTGCGACCTGAACGAGGCGGCACGGGCGCTTGGCAAGGGAAAAACGGTCGAATTGCCGGACGTC
This sequence comes from Propionivibrio limicola, assembly GCF_009469695.1. Lineage (GTDB taxonomy): Bacteria > Pseudomonadota > Gammaproteobacteria > Burkholderiales > Rhodocyclaceae > Propionivibrio > Propionivibrio limicola. The sequence goes on along the minus strand of NZ_SSSR01000016.1, from coordinate 56,533 downwards.
CAGCTGGTCGAAGCCGAGGCCGTCGGCGATGCCATCGTGCAGGCGTCGCACGTCATGGCCCAGGTCAGCCATCGCGCCAGCCACGACATCCTGACCGGCCTTGCCAACCGGGCACTGTTCGACGAACTGCTGCATCGGCATCTGGCGCGGCTCAAGCGGCGTCCGGGCGGGCTGGCCGTGCTGGCCATCGATCTCGACGGTTTCAAGGCGGTCAATGACCAGCAGGGGCATGCGATGGGCGACCTCGTGCTGCAAAAGGTCGCCAAACGCATCGCCGGCTGCATCCGCACCTCCGACATCGCGGCGCGCATGGGGGGCGACGAATTTTCCGTTCTCCTCGGCGACGCAGACCGGGATATCGCGATGCAAACCGCACAGCGGCTCGTCGCCTTGCTCGCCGAACCGTACCCCGGCGCGCGCTCCCCGATCTCGGCCAGCATCGGCGTGGCGGTGTACCCATTTTCCGGGATTACGGCTGACGACCTGCTCGGCAGCGCCGACCGTGCGCTCTATGCGGCCAAGGGAGCCGGCAAGCATTGCGCAGTCATCGCGCCGGACATGAACGAAGCGGGCGATTAACTGGATGGAATTTCAACGGCCGACCTGTTCGCCGTGACTACCTATCCGGGGCCGTTTCGGGCCTCAACGTGCCGTTCCAATCGAAGCGGATGACCTTGGCGTCTGGGCTGTGTGACACTTGAAAGGCAATAAACGGGGACAGACCACGGTTTTTTCGTGCGCTTCTGCCGTAGCCGTGCAGCATACTTTCAGCTTCTTTGCATGTCTACGGCCTACGCTGACGCGATGGCCCGCTCAGTTGCTGCCCGCTCAGAGGATTAAACAGGGGGCAGACCACGGTTTCTGTTCGTGCAATTCAAATCAATTCTTGCGCAGTTGTCTCATCCTGCTTTCGCGGCCGCCCGGATTTTCCGGGGGTTGCGCGCCGTCCGAGTGCACGGGAAATCTCTTCTGTGAAGCGCGAATTGCCGAGCGCGAAATTTCCGTTTGTTGCGTTCCGGATCGCATCGACTACGCCCGGCTCCAGTTCGTAGCGGAAGAGTTCCCTGTAAGCGACTTGCCGGCAAGCAGGGTCGGCGCCAAGACCATCGTACAGAGCGTGCGTCGTGACCAGATCGCTGGCTTCGCCCTGCGCATTCGTGCGATAGCTGGACCACCGATAATCGCCCGGATGCTCCACCATGCCGGCGCGAACCGGATTGAGTTCGATATAGCGCTGGCAAGCGAGCAGATAGGATTCCTCCTGCGTCGGGCAGGAGCGAAAGCGCCCCTCCCAGAGTGAACCGGAACGCCGGTAGGTGCGGTTTACATACTGGACATAGCGCTGGCCCAGCGCCTTCATCAGCGCGCCGACGCCATTGCCGGAATCGGCGGAAACCAGCAGATGCACGTGATTCGTCATCAGCACGTAAGCGTGAATCCGGCAACCGGTTTTCGACGCATATTCCTTCAGCCAGTCGAGATAGAAACGATAGTCCTCATCGGCAAAGAAACAGGCTTGCCGGTTGTTGCCGCGCTGAATGACGTGCATGGGGACGTTGGGCAAGGTCAGTCGAGCGCGGCGTGGCATGGGGAGGGCTCCGTAAGGTCAAGACGGAAGCAGGATAGTATGAAACCGTGGTCTGTCCCCCTCATCGGCATGAAAACGCCCGGAAACAAACGGGGACAGACCACGGTTTTTTGTGCGCTTCTGCTGTAACCGTGCAGCATACTTTCAGCTTCTTTGCATGTCTACGGCCTACGCTGACGCGATGGCCCCGCTCAGTTGCTGCCCGCTCATGAAAACGCCCGGGCAGTGACGATTCGTCCCTTGTTTGATCCGAGTCTGCCGTACCTCCCCCCGTCTGCGCGATAATTGCGCGATGAACGATATTTCCCCCAAGACTGAACACGCCGCACCACGCGCACCCGGCAAACAAAAAGGAGGCCATGACCGACAGCCTGTGGCCTTCGATGTCCTCGCCGCCGATTCCCGTCGCCTCGCTTCGATGAAGCGCGACCTGCGCCATCTGTTTGGCGCCAAGCGCGATGCGCTGCAGGCCGAGTTTGAAAAGCTGCTGGAAAAATCCCGCGCCATTGTGGCGACTCGCCGCGAAAACCTGCCGAAGCCGAAATTCCCGGAAGAGCTGCCGGTCAACGAGCGCCGCGCCGAAATCGCCGCGCTGATCGCCAAGCATCAGGTCGTCATCGTCTGCGGCGAAACCGGCTCCGGCAAGACGACGCAGTTGCCGAAAATCTGTCTCGAGCTCGGGCGCGGCACGACCGGCCTGATCGGCCACACGCAGCCGCGCCGGATCGCGGCACGTTCGACGGCATCGCGCATCGCGCAGGAGCTGGAGAGCGAGCTCGGCAAGGTGGTCGGCTACAAGATCCGTTTCACCGACCGCACGTCGCCGCAGTCGTACATCAAGCTGATGACCGACGGCATCCTGCTGGCCGAAACGCAGGGCGATCCGCAACTGTCGGCCTATGACACGCTGATCATCGACGAGGCGCACGAACGCAGCCTGAACATCGACTTTCTGCTCGGCTATCTCAAGCAGTTGCTGCCGAAGCGTCCCGACCTCAAGGTAATCATTACCTCGGCGACCATCGACGCCGAGCGGTTCTCCGAGCATTTCAACAAGGCGCCGGTAATCGAGGTTTCCGGCCGGATGTTCCCGGTCGACATCCGCTATCGCCCGGTGCAGATGGAAGAAGCGGAGGAAGACGACGAGCGCGATCTGTACGACGCGATTGTGGATGCCTGCGACGAGTTGAACCGCATCGGCCCCGGCGACATCCTCGTCTTCCTGCCCGGCGAGCGCGAAATCCGCGACGCGGCGGAAGCTTTGCGCAAGCACACGTTCAACCGCGGCGGCGCGCAGACGGAAATCCTGCCGCTCTTTGCCCGCCTTTCGGCCGAGGAACAATCGCGCATTTTCAAGCCGCATCAGGGCCGGCGCATCGTGCTGGCGACGAACGTCGCCGAAACGTCGCTGACCGTGCCGGGCATCCGCTACGTCGTCGATACCGGGCTGGCGCGCGTCAAGCGCTATTCGTACCGCAACAAGGTCGAGCAGTTGCAGATCGAGAAGATCGCGCAAGCGGCGGCCAACCAGCGCGCCGGACGTTGCGGGCGGGTGTCGGCCGGCGTCTGCATCCGCCTCTACGACGAGGACGATTTTGCCAAGCGTCCGCCGTTCGCCGATCCGGAAATCCTGCGCTCATCGCTGGCCGGTGTCATCCTGCGCATGAAGGGGTTGCGCCTCGGCGACGTCGAGAAATTCCCCTTCATTGAAGCGCCGCCGCCCAAGGCGGTCAGTGACGGTTACCAGCTGTTGCTCGAACTGGGTGCGGTGACCGAAGAGCGCTCGCTGACGCCGGTTGGGCAGGAGCTGGCCAAGATGCCGCTCGACCCGCGTGTGGCGCGCATGATCGTTGCGGCGCGCGACGAAGGTTGCCTCAAGGAAATGCTGGTCATCGCCGCCGCGCTGACCGTGCAGGACCCGCGCGATCGTCCGCAGGAGAAGCAGGGCACCGCCGACGCCGCGCACAAGAAATTCGCCGACGAAAAATCGGAATTCCTCTCCTGGCTCAAGCTCTGGCAGTGGTACGAGGGCGAGCTGGAGAACAAAAAGTCGCACAAGAAGCTGGTACAGGCCTGCCATGCCAACTTCCTTTCGGCGCTGCGCATGCGCGAGTGGCACGACATCCACAGCCAGTTGCACGGCCTCGCCAACGAGCATGACTGGAAGGAAAACCAGATTCCGGCGACGTACGACGCGATTCACCGTGCCTTGCTCTCCGGTCTGCTCGGCAACATCGGCTGCAAGTCGGAGGATTCCGGCCATTACCTCGGCGCACGCGGCATCAAGTTCCTGATCCATCCCGGTTCGCCGCTCAACAAGAAGGCCGGCAAGTGGATTGCCGCCGCCGAAATCACCGAGACGACGAGGCTGTTCGCCCGCTGCGTGGCGCGCATCGAGCCGGATTGGCTGGAGAAGGTCGGCGCACATCTGCTCAAGAAGATCTATTTCGACCCGCACTGGGAAAAGAAGCCGATGCAGGCCGTTGCTTTCGAGCGCTCGACCTTGTACGGCATCGTCGTCAATCCGAAAAAGCGGGTGAATTACGGCCCGATGAACCCGCTTGAGGCACGCGAGCTCTTCATCCGCGAAGGGCTGGTGGCGGGCGAAATCGCCGAGGAATACGCGCGACGCTGGCCGTTCTACACGCATAACCACCAGTTGATGCTCGACATCGAGACGCTCGAACACAAGTCGCGCCGGCCCGACGTGCTGGTCGACGACGAACTGATTGTTGCGTTCTATGACCGGCTGATTCCTGAAGACATCACCAACGGCGCCGATTTCGACAAGTGGCGCAAGGAAGCCGAACGCGAAGATCCGAAGCTGCTGTATCTGCAGCGTGAAGACTTGATGCGCCACGAGGCGGCCGGCGTGACGACCGAGGCGTTCCCGCCCCAGATCAAGCTCGGCGGGGTGGATTTTCCGCTGTCGTACCACTTCGAGCCGGGAACGCCGCGCGATGGCGTGACGATGACGGTGCAGCTCGCGCAGCTCAACCAGATTCCGGTGGCGCGCTGCGAATGGCTGGTGCCGGGGCTGCTCAAGGAAAAGGTCGTGCAGCTCGTCAAAACGCTGCCGCAGAAAATCCGCTCGAAACTGGTGCCGGTGCCCGAGTTCGCCGCCGAGTTCGTCGGCGCGGTGCAGCCGTCCGACAAGGGTTTGGTCCCGGCGCTGATCCACTACATCCTGCAAACGCGTGGCCTCAATGCGCGGGGCTGGGAGATCACGCCGGACGCTTTCCGGCCCGATACCCTGCCGCCGCACTTCTTGTTCAACTTCAAGCTCATCGACGAGCACGGCCGGCAACTGGCGATGAGCCGCAACCTCAACGATTTGCGCGGCGAGTGGGGCGGGCAGGCGAAGCAGGAATTCTCCGACCTGCACGAAACGCCGTCCGAATACGCCGGCATGACCGACTGGGCGTGCGGCGAGCTGCCGGAGCTGATGGAGGTGAATGTCGGCGGGCAACAGGTGATCGGCTATCCGGCGCTGCACGACGACGGTGATTCCGTCTCCTTGCGCGTGTTCGATTCGCTCGAAGAAGCGCAGGCGGTGCATGGCGACGGGCTGTTGCGCCTGTTCAAACTGCAATTCAAGGAGCAGCTCAAGTATTTCGAGAAGAACCTGCCGAACCTGACGCAGATGGGCATGCAGTACATGGCGCTCGGCTCGCTCGACGATTTGCGCCAGCAACTGCTCGACGTCACCTTCGCCCGCGCCTGCCTCGTCGAGCCGTGGCCGACCGATGCGGCGAGCTTCAAGCAGCGCTGTGTTGAGGCGAAAACGCGGCTCGGCCTGCTGGCGCAGGAAATCTGCCGGCTGGTCGGGTTGGTGCTGACCGAATGGCTGGCCGTGCAGAAGAAGCTGCCGGCCTTCAAGGCGCATGCTGCCGCCGTGCAGGACATCGAAAAACAGATGGGGCGGCTGATGGGCAAGCGCTTCATCGCCGACACGCCGTTCGAGCGCCTGCAGCACTTCCCGCGCTACCTGAAGGCGATGGCGATGCGCCTCGACAAGCTGAAGGCCAATCCGTCGCGCGATGCGCAACTGATGGCCGAATACGCGCCGCTATGGACCAATTATGAGCGCCGCGCCATCGTGCTGGCCAAGCAGGGTGTGGTGAATCCGCAGGTCGAGCAGTTCCGCTGGTTACTGGAAGAGCTGCGCGTGCAGATGTTCGCGCAGGAATTGCGCACGCCGGCGCCGGTTTCGGTCAAGCGTCTACAGAAGATGTGGGAGGGGATTTGATCGGCACTACATCGAGCTGAGGGTTCGGCCAAACGCCTCGACGCGCGGCCAGTCGGTGAATTCGACGACGGTTGATGGATCGGTCGGCCCCTTGGTGAGATACATGATGAAGCGGATCATCTGCCGGTCGAAAAAGCCGTAGCGCGGGTAGTCGAGCTTGCCGGCGAAGACTTCCAGCTGTTGTGGCTTCCACGAAATCTGCCGGAGGAATTTGCGCAGGTAGGGGTTGGTTTCCGGCCGATTCTTTTCCGGCTTGCGGGCAACGATGTTGACCGTGAAGAAAGCGCTCGGCCGGCTTTCGAGCAGTGGCTGGTGGGCGTTGATGAAGTCGGCGACGTTCGGCCGGTGTTTGCCGTAGCGGATGCTGGCGCCGATGACGATCTTGTCGAATGATGCCGGATCGATTCGCTGGCCGTCGTCGATGGACGCGAGCGTGGTGACGTTGCCCGTCTGGTCGATCACCTGTTTGAGCCGTTGGCATATCTTCAGCGTGTGGCCATCGACGGTCGAGTAGAGGATGAGAATGTTGGCCATGATGATCCGGGGCGTGTAGTTTGCGGTTGGTTTTTGCGTTATAACCGACTTCAGTAAATTTCGCAGGAGGAAACATGGGCGCCGTCATGCTGGCTTTGCAGCGTACCTTGTCTTCGCTTGGGCGAGGCAAAATCTGGCTGTACATGCTCGGCCCGGCGCTGGCCGCCGTGGTGTTGATGGTGGTGTTGTCCGTGCTGATGCTTGAGCAACTCGTCACCGCGTTTGTCGAGCAGCCGCCAATGACCTGGGTGGCCGAATGGGGCGCCTTCTGGCTGGCGAAGGCGCTGGCCTTGCTTGGCGGCTGGCTGGTGATCCTCGCCGGCAGCTATCTCGTGGCGATGTTGTTGGCGGCGGTGCTGGTTTTGCCGCTGATGCTCAAATACCTGTCGGCGACCGATTACGCCGATCTCGCGGCGCTCGGCGATGACAGCCTTGTGGCCTCGACCTGGAACAGCGTGTGGGCGGCGGTCCTGTTCATCGCCGGATGGTTGCTGACGCTGCCGCTCTGGCTGATTCCCGGGCTGGCGCTCGTGTTGCCGGTGTTCTGGATGGGCTGGCTCAACCGGCGCACCTTTGCCTACGACGCGCTCGCCGAACACGCCACCGATGACGAATGGCGGGCGCTGCGCCGCCAGCACGCCATGCCGTTGCTGATGCTCGGCCTCCTCATGGCGCTGCTGGCGCATGTGCCGTTTCTCGGCCTGCTGGCGCCGTCGCTGGCCGCGCTGGCTTACGTCCATTTCTGTCTTGAGGCGCTGCGCCGCTTGCGGCAAGGCGCGGTGGTGAGTGTTCATTCGGACTGACTTTAGTTAACCGCTTTCGACGCAGAGGGCGCAGAGATACAGAGAGCGCAGAGAAAAAACCTTTTTGCTGGATGAGTTTTGTGGTTGTTCTCTGTGTTCTCTCGGGGTTTCTCTGCGAACTCTGCGTTAAGTGCGGTTTATGGGTTTAATCGTGGGGAGCAAAGCATGAATTTTGGGGCACTGATCATTGGCGACGAGATTTTGTCCGGCAAGCGAACCGACCGGCATTTCGCCAAGCTGGTCGAACTGCTTGGTGCACGCGGTTTGCGTCTGTCGTGGGTGCAGTACATCGGCGACGAGCGGCCGCGTATCGTCGAGACGTTGAAGCGCAGCTTCGCGGCCGGTGACGTCGTGTTCAGCTTCGGCGGCATCGGCAACACGCCGGACGACCATACGCGGCAGGCGGCGGCCGAGGCGCTGGGCGTCGATCTGGTCTTGCATCCGGAGGCCGAGCGCGAGATTCGCGCCCGCTTCGCCGACGACATGACACCGGAGCGCTTGCTGCTCGGCACTTTCCCGCGCGGCGTCGATATCGTGCCCAACCCGTTCAACCGCGTGCCGGGATTCCGCGTGCGCGATCACCACTTCCTGCCCGGCTTCCCCCAGATGGCGCACCCGATGGCCGAGTGGATTCTGGAGACGCATTACCGCCATCTGTTCAACACGAATCCGAAGGTCGAAAAGGCCTTTCTGCTGACCGGGCCGATGGCCTACGAAAGTGCGCTGCTCGACCTGATGGAGCGCATCGTTGCCGACTATCCCGATCTGCGTCTGTTCAGTCTGCCGATGCTGGGAAGGGACGGCCAGCGCAAGCATCTTGAGCTGGGCGTCGAAGGCGCCGCCGCCCGCGTTGATCTGGCGATGGAGGAAATCCGCCGCGAAGTCGAACGTCGTGGCGTGACGTGGCAATGGCGAGATTGAGGCGTTGCGACCTCTGCGTTGAGAGCGGTTTGACCGCCGTTACTGCGGTGCCGAAGTGCTCGGCGCCGGCTTGAGGTTGACCGGGGCGCTTTTGTCTTCGGCCGGCGCGTTCTTGCCCTTGGGCTGAATGATGGCGCGAACCCGTGCCTGCGGGGCGCCGGTCGCGGTTTTCGTCTCACCGTTGTTGGTGGCGGCGTATCTTTCGTTCAGGGCGTCATACGAGATGTAGTGCCCCCGGACTTCGTCTTGGCCGTTTTTCACCCAGGCGCGCACGAAGAATTCGGTTTTCTCGGAGCGGGCGTCATGCACGATGCGCTCGGCTTCGCCCTCGAAATACTCGTCGCTGTTGTCGCGCTTTTGCCGGAAACGGGAAAGCCCGCCGGCCCCGCCGGTGGCGACACCTTTCTGGAAGCCGTCGGCGTCCTGCGTGACGACCAGCTTGCTGGTGCGCAACTGCATGGTGCCTTGCGTCATCATGACGTTGCCTTCGAAGACCTGCACCTTGTTGATGTCGTCCATCGAAACGCGGTCGGCCTCGATGTTGATCGGTTTTTCCTTGTCCGCTTTTTCGGCATGTGCCGGATGAAGCGGCAGCATGACCACGAAGGCGGTCAGCAAGGCCTGCCGCACAGGCCGGCTGAAGTGGGTGTGGAGGAAATCAATCATGGCTGAGGTTTCTTGGCGGATTTGCTGGCGATGGAGGCCGTCGCTTGCGATTGGAGGACGTAGGTTTGTGCTCGCTGGTCGATATGCAGGCCGACGCCCTTGATCCACGACGGCCCTTGCGTGATCAGCACCGGTTTGTCGGTGAAGGCTTTTTCGTCGTCGGGCAGCACGGTCAGTTCGGTGGTCGTGAGGACGAGTTCGGCGTCCTTGGGCGTCGCGGCCCGCAGCACGCGGACATTGCCGGTGAGATCGACGCGCTCGTTGTCCTGACTCAAGCGGCCTTGGTCGGCGCTCATGGTGACGGTCGGCTTTTGGGCTTTCTGATAGACGAGATGCGGTTGGCGCAAGTCGGTGCTGTCATCGTCCGGATAGTGATGGATTTCCTTGGCGTTGAGCGTGTATTGCAGGACGCCGTTTTCGTCGAGCTTGCGCAGTTGAGCGTCACCAATGACGTAGTCGGGGTCGTGGCGGAATTTGCCGTCGCTGTGCTCGGACGGGAGGTCGGTGGCGTAACGCAGCCAGAAAGTCAGGACAGCCAGCGCCGCCAGAATGCTGAGCGGGAAGAGCGCGCTACCCCAGGGTTTCATCGTTCCACTCCGCGGTCGCCGGGCAGGAAGGGCGCATAGGCCGCATCGAGCTTGCCTTGGGCGTCGAGAATGAACTCGCAGATTTCGCGTACGGCGCCGTGGCCGCCAGCCAGTTGCGTGGTGTGGCGGGCGATGCGTTTGGCCAGCGCATGACCGTTGGCCGGCGTGGCGGAGAAACCGCAGCCGGCCATGATTTGCAGATCGGGCAGGTCGTCGCCCATGTACCCGGCTTCGGCGGCCTGCAGACCCAAGTCGCCCAGCAGACGTTGCATGACGGCCAGTTTGTCGCCGACACCCTGAAACAGCAGGTCGATGCCGAGGTTTTTCATCCGCGCTTCGACGCAGCCGGCCTTGCGGCCGGTGATGATGGCGACCTGGAGGCCGGCGTTCTGCAACATCTTCAGACCGAGGCCGTCGAGCGTGTTGAAGGCTTTGAGTTCGATGCCGTCGTCGGAATAGAACAGAGAACCATCGGTGAGGACGCCGTCGACGTCGAAGGCCATCAGTTTGAGGCGGTGGGCGTGGGCTTGCGCGTCGGCGAAGCGGGTCATTAGATGGCCTTGGCGCGGAAAAGATCGTGCATGTTGATGGCGCCGAGTAGGACGCCGTTGTCGTCGGCGACCGGGATCTGGTTGATCTGGTAACGCTCCATGATTTCGACGGCTTCGGCGGCCAGCTTGCCGCCGCGCATGAGGCGCGGGTTGCGCGTCATCACTTCGGCAACGGAGAGTGCCGTCAGGTCGCGACCCAGCGCGATGGCGCGGCGCAGGTCGCCGTCGGTCAGGATTCCAACGATCTTGTGGCTGTTGTCGACGACGACGGTCATGCCGATGCCGCAGCGGGAGATTTCACGGCTGGCCTCGGCGATGCTGGTCTCGGGGCCGACTGTCGGTACAGCGTCGCCGGTACGCATGACGTCGCACAGGCGGGTCAGCAGCTTGCGGCCGAGCGAACCGCCGGGGTGCGAACGGGCGAAATCCTCGGCGCCGAAGCCGCGCGCATCGAGCAGCGCGACGGCCAGCGCGTCGCCCATGGCCAGTACGGCGGTGGTGCTGGCGGTCGGGGCGAGGTTGAGCGGGCAGGCCTCCTGCTCGACGGCCGTATTCAGACAGACGTCGGCGTTGCGGCCCAGCGTCGATTCGGGCTTGCCGGTCAGCGCGATCAGGTGTGCGCCCTGGCGTTTGATCGACGGCAGGATGTTGAGCAACTCGCCGCTTTCGCCGGAATTGGAAATGCCGATCACGACGTCGTTGGCGGTAATCATGCCCAGGTCGCCGTGGCTGGCTTCGGCCGGGTGGACGAAGAAGGCCGGCGTGCCGGTGCTGGCCAGTGTCGAGGCGATCTTGCGGCCGATGTGGCCGGATTTGCCGATGCCGCAGACGATGACGCGGCCGCGACAGTTGAGCATCAGCGTCAGCGCGTCGAGGAACGATGAATCCAGACGATTGATCAGGGCGAGGATGGCGTCGGCTTCGATGCGCAGAACCTGTTGTGCAAGTTCGAGCGCTTTGCTGGAAGGCAGGATTTGGTTCATGTCGGTACAGCGGTTATGATTGGTCGAAGTATAGCAGAACCCCCCTGTGTCCCCGGTTGGCGGGGGCATGGCGACGAAACCCGGTGAGTCCGCTTTCGGGCCATCACATCCCAGAGCAGAGCCAGAAAACGCATGGAAACCCTGCCAATCATTCTGACGTTGTTGGGCGCTTCGGTGCTGTCCGTCATCATTTTTCGACGCCTCAATCTGCCGCCGATTCTCGGCTATTTGCTGGTCGGCACGCTGGTCGGTCCGCATGCGCTGAATCTGGTGCGGGACGTGACCGATGTGCAGCATCTGGCGGAATTCGGCATCGTCTTCCTGATGTTCTCGATCGGGCTTGAATTCTCGCTGCCCAAGCTGTTTGCCATGAAGCGCATCGTGTTCGGGCTCGGTTCGGTGCAGGTGCTGGTGACGCTGACGGCGGTCACCGGGATTGTCGTGTTGACGGGCCTGTCCTGGCAGGCCGGGGTGGCGCTGGGCGGGGCGCTGGCGATGTCATCCACGGCCGTGCTGACCAAGTTGCTCAGCGAGCGGCTTGAGCTGGATGCGCCGCACGGGCGGGAAGTCATCGGCGTGCTGCTGTTCCAGGATCTGGCCGTGGTGCCACTGTTGATCCTGATCCCGTCGTTTTCCCAGACGCCGGAACGGATGGCCTGGATGATGGGGCTGGCGCTGGTCAAGGCGGTGCTGATGCTGGCCATCGTGCTGCATTTCGGCAAGCGGATTTTGAGCCACTGGTTTTTTGTCGTGGCGCGCGGCAAGTCGGCCGAACTGTTCATGCTCAACGTGCTGCTGGTGACGCTCGGGCTGGCTTACCTGACCGAGGCGGCGGGGTTGTCGCTCGCGCTCGGTGCTTTCGTTGCCGGCATGCTGATTTCGGAGACTGAATACCGGCATCAGGTGGAAGAGGACATCAAGCCGTTCCGCGATGTGCTGATGGGCCTCTTTTTCGTGACCGTCGGCATGATGCTCAACTTGCCGCTGGTTGCCGAAAATCTGCTCGAAGTCGCGGCCTTGCTGGCCGGTTTCCTGTTCCTCAAGTTCGGCCTGGTTTTCGCGGCGTCGCGGCTGTTTGGCTCGACGACCGGCGGCGCCATGCGCAGCGGTCTGTGGCTATGCGCCGGCGGCGAATTCGGCCTGGTCCTGCTCGCGGTCATCCGGCAGGCCGACGTGGTGCCGGCGCCGGTAGTGCAGAAGGTGTTGGCGGCGCTGGTCATTTCGCTGCTCTTGGCGCCGTTCATCGTGCATTACAGCGAGCGCATCGTCTTGCGCTTTGCGGCCAGCGAGTGGCTGATGCGCTCGATGCAGCTGACCAAGGTGGCGGCGAAGGCGATGAGTACGGAAAAGCATGCCGTGATCTGCGGCTTCGGTCGCAACGGCCAGCACATCGCCCGCTTCATGGCGCACGAGGGCGTGTCCTATCTGGCGCTGGATCTTGATCCCGACCGGGTCGCCGAAGCGGCGGCCGCGGGCGAAAACGTTGTTTACGGTGATTCGTCGCGGCGCGAAACGCTGATCGCCGCCGGCGTCAATCGCGCCAGCGTGGTGATCGTTTCCTTTGCCGACAATCGTGCCGCGGAGCGGGTGATGCGTCACGTGCAGGAAATCGCGCCGGGCGTGCCGGTGGTGGTGCGGGCGCTCGACGAGAAGGATTTCGATGCGCTGTTGCGGGCCGGCGCGGCCGAGGTGGTGCCGGAAACGCTGGAGTCGTCGATCATGCTGGCTTCGCATGCGCTGATCCATGCCGGGGTGCCGATCAATCGCGTGCTCAAGCGCATCCGCGAAACACGGGTGGCGCGTTATCGCACGTTGCGCGGCTTCTTCCATGGCGAAAGCGATATCGACGAGAGCGAACGCGACAGTGAAGAACCGCGCTTGCGTTCGGTCTCGCTGGCCGAGGGGGCTTACGCCATTGGTCGTTTATTGGGCGAGCTTGAGATCGGCGGCGATGTCGAGGTGACGGCGATCCGGCGCCGTGACGTCAAGACGCAGGAGCCGTCCGCGGATACCTGCTTCGAGGCCGGCGATGTCGTGGTGCTGCTGGGCATCCCGGCCGCGCTGGCGGTGGCCGAGGAGCGTTTGCTGAAAGGGTGAGACCGCTAATAGGTCAGGCAGGCCGTGTAGCGGGTGCCGTCGGTGTATTGCGCGCTGGCGTCCTTTGTGCCGTCGGCCTGCGTTGTTCCTTCGCTTTGAGCGATCGCTTGCATTGATCCAGTGTCGGGTTTGCCGTCGTCGAGTGCCAGATCGAGTTGGCTGGCGTGCTTCCCGTCGATGTTGTCGGAACAGGCGTAGAAAGATCCGCCCAGCATCGTTTTGATCGGCTTCGTGCCGCTCAGGCCGAAACGGCCGCTTTCGGCGTTGGTCGGCAAGGCTTGGGCGGCGGCGTCCTTGGAGCTGAAGTCGGTTGAGCCGGTGGCCAGATTGGCGCGGCGCAGGTGTTCCCAGAGCAGCACGGATTCGTTGCCGTTGCTGGCGGCCGCCGGGTCGCTTTCGTTCCATTGGCCCTGAAGGACGCCGTTGCCGTTACCGGCGTGTCCGGCGGACAGGTTGGGCGAGAAGCGGGTGAGCGCGCCGTTGTCGTCGCCGGGCAATTTCCGGTATTTGTCCTGATAGCCGTAAATCATGGCCTGCACGTTGCGGAAATCGCCGGCGAGGTTCTTGACCTTGGCGCTGTTGATCAACTCCTGCCCTTTTAGGACGCCGCCGAGCAGCAGGCTGATGATGACAAGGACGATGGCGATTTCGACGAGGGTGAAACCGGGTTGTGTTCTGTGCATGGTTTGCTCCTTTGTCTGGCGACGGGATTCATGGAAGCTTGCCGGCCGTGATCATCCGGCTGAAAAGAACGGGGCGGCCAATCCAGACGACGAGGTCATCGATGCTCGACGAACGCTCGCCCGCTTCGTAGGTGGTCGTGTCGCTGTCGGCGTTCAGGCCGTTGGCGGTGAGGTCGGGGCCGGTGGAATAGAGGATGGCGACGGGACTGTTCGGCGTCGTTTGTGTCATGGCGTTGCCGGAAGCGTCCTTGACGGTCAGGGCCGAGGTCGGCTCCGTCGTTAGAGTGAAGGCGCTGGCAAAGGCCGAATCGACGCGATAGCGCCAGTAGCCGGTGAACGGGTCTGCCGCCGCGCTGCGGCGGGCGCCCCATGGATCGGTTTCGGGGAGACCGAGCGATTTCCAGGGCAGGTAGCCGTCGACGTTGACGCAGGAGGCGTCCTCGATGCCGTACTTCGCGGCGGCCGGGTCACTGGTCGTCGTCGGGCACGGAAGCCGGCCGTTGATGACGGCAAAACCATGCAGTGCTTCCTTGATTTCCAGAAGTTGTCGCTGTGCTTCGTTCATTTGCTGGATGTCGCGCTGGGCCGAAAGCGGAATCAGCATGCCGCCGAGCAGCAGGGCGATGATGGTGAGGACGATGGCCAGTTCGGCGAGGGTGAATCCGGTTGCCCGACTGGGAGCGGCGCGAACTGGCGAGCGCGGTGTCACGGTCGGCTCCGCATCTGGTCGTTGCTGTTCTGGGTGGGGGCGGAAAAGTCCGGGTTCCCCGACCAGGCATCGCTGTTGGCCGGATCGTCGACATAGTCGGAGAGCATCAGGGATGGGCGAGGGCGGCCGTGGCGGGTAGTGCCGGGGGCAATGAGGACGAAGCGTTTCAGCGCGCCATCGACGTTTAATGACGAGGTGCAGTTGCTGCCGTCCGCTTGCCGTGCGTCGTTCTTGTTGACCGCATAGGCGATTGTTCGCCCCCAGCCGTTTTTCAGGAACCACGGCGCGACGTACGGGGCCAGCGAGTCCTCGGGCAGGCGGCCGAAGCACGTCGTGGCGTCGCTGGCGCAAGTGCCGGCAGCGTTGATGTTCGCGATCGGGGCCGTGCAGCCCAGGCCGTTCGCGGCCGCGGGGTTGGGATATTTTCCTCCATTGGCGAGCGCGTGACGCTCTTGCGCCTGGGATGCTTCGGCCAACACGCGCTTTTCGATGGCCGCGATCAATTCCCGGGCGCTGATTCCGATGATCAGGTCGTTGATGACGGCATTGCCTTGTGCGTCTCGCCAGGGGCCGGCGATGAAAGGTCCGACAGTCGAGGTGTTGTTCCAATTGCCATGACGGTCGAGATAACTGCCAACCTCGTTCGGAAAGGTCAGCCGGTTCTGGCCGTTCAAGGGCGGACCGGGGGCGAAGATGAGAGCGGCCAGTTCGTCGCCGGCGGGGGAGAGACGCGTGCCTCCCTCGCCCGCGTAAAGGAGGAGTGTCCCGGGCGTGTCGCT
The DNA here is from genome assembly GCF_009469695.1 of Propionivibrio limicola. Lineage (GTDB taxonomy): Bacteria > Pseudomonadota > Gammaproteobacteria > Burkholderiales > Rhodocyclaceae > Propionivibrio > Propionivibrio limicola. The sequence goes on along the minus strand of NZ_SSSR01000016.1, from coordinate 41,383 downwards.
GTTGATGGCCGCATTGTTGAGGCCGGGGCGGCGAAAGTTGTCGCTGACCACGTACCACAGCAGTTCGCCGTCGGCGTCGCGTAGCGGTCCGGTGGCGAGGGTTTTCCAGGGAAGTCGCCCGATGGCGGTCGCGCCGCCGGAAGAGCAGCTTCCCGAGGCGTTTCCCGAATTGGCGCTGCCGAAGTAGTTCGAGTCGGGGCAGGGCAGCGTGCCCGGCCGGTGATTGCTGTCGGTGCCGATGTCGCCCTGCATGACCGACCAGGCGATCAGCGCCTGTTTGGCCTGGGCGAGTGCGGCGAGTGTCTTGCGTTGTCTTTGCGCGTCGATGGCGGCCTTGGAGAGTGGAGATGCAATCAGGGAGGTAAACGCCAGCACGACGCCAAGCAGCATGATCAGCAATGCCGCGCCGCACTCGCCGTGTCGCCCGGTCGGAGGCAATGGCCGGCGTTTGGCGATTGCGGCGGAGCGGGCGATCATCGAACCGCCTTGCGAGTCGCAAGATGGCCTTCCCCGAGCAGAAGTGTCGTTTCGCCGCTGTGGCGGTCTATCGTGTCGCCGACTTTGACTCGGGCAGACGAGTGGCCTGGCCGCCGTACGAAAAATTCGCCCGGGCGCTGGAGGTTCGGGGTGAGGGAGACGGTGTCGGAGGATGCCTCGCTTGATGGAGCACCATTGACCCAGACCGTCCGTTTGCCGCTGCTGCGCATGACGACGCCGTTGACGGTGAGGGCGGTGTCCTTTTCGTCGCCGCTCCTGTTCCGAAGCTCCATTTCGCGTTGGCGATCCAGTTGCTGGCGTTCTTCCGGTGTGAAGAACAGGCGTTCGAGTTGCTCGGCCGCTCTCGCGAAGGATGTCGGGAGGAAGGGCTGGGAAACGGCGGCGACAAGCATGGCTGTTCGTAGCGGGCGGGACCAGCGGTGAGGCGACGGGCTCATCGCGCTTCCTCCTTGTCCGCGGACGCGATGTCGACCGTAATCCAGTCCACCCGGCAAGTCGCCTGCAGGTTGGCGCGACGGCCGGCTGTTGGCTGGGAAGAGAGTTCTCCATCGCCACGCGGCAGGCGGCTCAGGCGGCAGTTCTGGATGTGCGGGACGGCGCTGGCCTGCTGCCGCAGATCGGTGAAGAATCGCGTCAGGTCTTCTTCGTGCAGTAGATCGATTTGCAGCGTCATGGCGCTGGCGACAAGGAAAGAGGTGCCTGTCGCTCCAGCGTTGAGCTGCCGTTGCGGCCCAAGCTCATAGTGCAGACCCGGAAGGTGATGGCGGTCGCGAAGTGCTTTGAGCAGTTCGATCCATTCGGGGCGCTTTTCTTCCCCGATGATGCCGCGCGCGCTCAGCGTGGCGAACATGGAGGCATCCTCGCGGATTCGGCTTTCTGCGCTGTCCAGGCGTTGAAGCCTTGCGTAGGCCGCGTGGCGGGCGGCTCGTGCTTCGTTTTCCTCGTGGCTGGCACGTGCGATCGCACGGCTGGCCAGCAGGGTCAGGCTCGCGCCCGCAACGATCATCACGAGCGCGGCGGCAATGTACGGACGAAGCGCCTGGAAGTCTTTGGCGGAGAGTGTCATGGTCCCGGGCTCCGCGTGATCTTCAGTACGAATGTTCCGGCCGCGGGCTTGCCGTTTGCCTCGTCAATGCTTTGGTGCGACTGGGGCGCTTCGACGATGGTGGGGCTCTGCTCGACCGCAACGTGCAGGCCGGGTTGCGCGGCGAGCGCTTCAGTCAAGCGGTGAAATTCGCTTTGCATCTCGTCGGGTGTCGTTTGCGGATCGGTTTTGAGCTTGCCCCGGATGACGGCGCTTTCCGCCGCGTGGATTCCGGTTTTTCCGGGAGGCGCCATCCTGTCTGGGGCGCGTTGCCAGTCGATGGCGTCAAGTTCGATCGCTGGAATCCTTTGCAATGCGTGAGACAGTTGCCGGTAGAAGTGGTCCGGCGTTGCGTTGTCGCTGGCCACGGCTTGGTAGCTGGCAATGCTGTTGCTCAGCGTTTCGTAATCCACCGGGAGCGCTGGCAGTGTTTTTGCGATTTCGTCGTGGCGCTGCCCGAACTGCCGCGTTTCGCTGCGCAATAGCTCGGTGTTTTTGTTGATGACGTAGGTCTCGTGGAAGCGAAAGCCGGCGTAGATCAGGGAGAGCAGCAGCACGCTGGCCCCGATGCCGAGCAGTTGCCGGCGTACTTGTCGGATACGGTAGGGGCGACGCAAGTCGTCATCGGCAAACTGGACCGGAGGCGGCTTTCTGGCCAGCAGCTCGAGGAGGAGTTGTTCGCTGTCGCTGTCGGGCAGACGGGTTTTGAGTCCGGCTTTGCGGGCGCATGTCCCGATGTCGAGGATGTGGTAGCGGACGCCCGGCGAATCGGGGCTGTTTTCCCGAATCTGCCTGGCGACGTCCTGATGGGCCGGCAGGTAAGCGTTGAGCGGCTCGTTGTTTTCCGCCTGGTGGTGACTGACGAGGTATCGCTGGAGCTTTTGCGTTTCGATGGACAGTGCTTGCGCGATACCGGCGGCGCTGCCGTCCGGCAGCGGGGTCAGGCGGCTGAAACGGAGTGCGCCGCGGACGAAATGGCTTTGGCGCAGGCTCTGGTCCTGAATTGTCACCAGCAGAAGATTTTTGTCCGGGAGCCGGAGTTTGTCGAGCAGCACGGCCGAGGCCAGCGGCAGCGAATGGATGCCCTGCAATAACGTGTTGGCGTGCCCGATGACGTCGAGCCAGGGGAGCAGCGATTCTTTCCCGGTGAGTGCGGCGAGCAGGATGCGCTCGTCGTGGCGTCGGCTTTTTTCGATGCCCAGCGAGAGCGAGGCGGTCAGTCGGGCGTGGTGGAAATGCTGGCGGCTCCTGCGCTGAATGACCGCTTGCCGCTCGCGGCTCCGCAGGAGCGGGATGGTCTCCTCAAGGAAGCTTTCTTCGGCCAGATTGGCGAGCAGCATGAAGGGGCTGTCCGGATGGCGGGCAAGGTAGGTGCCAAATTGCCGGTGACCGGATACTTCGGGCGGGAATTCTTCCTCAAGGGTCAGCTGCCCGGCTTGTCTGCGATAGGCGCGCATACCGTGGGCCGTCAGATAAAGCAGGCGAGGGCTTTTCATGGCGCTCAGGTCCGGATGGCGCTGATGATGTCGTAGACCGGTCCCAGCACGGCGAGCATGATCCAGCCGAGCAGACAGCCGAGCAGCAGGGTCAGGACCGGTTCAATCAGTTGCTGTGCCTTCTCTACCGATTCTTTGATGTCGCGGTTGTAGAAGTAACTGACGTTGGCCAGTGCTTCGTCGAGCGTGCCGGTGTTCTCGCCGACGCGCAGCATGCGGATGACGAGGGGCGGGAAAAGGCGGGTGTGGTGGAACGCCGTCGTGATGTTCTGGCCTTCCATGACCAGTTGTTCGACGCGCTCGAGGCCACGTCTTATTTCGAGATTGCCGGCGCCGTCCTGCGTGGTGCGGATGGCCTGCAGTATCGGCACGCCGGACGAGTACAGCATGGCAAAGGTGTTGGCGAAGCGGGCGATGATGATCTTGCGCAGCAGGATGCCGATGAACGGCAGACGGAGTTTGAGTTCGTCCACGTGCGGCCGCAGGTGCGGCGTGGCGTGCAGCAGAACGCGTGCCGCTGCGGCGAGCAGGAGCGGCAACAGCAGGGCGATGTGCCAGTAGGCGACGAGCAGGTCGGACACCATGAACAGGGCGCGGGTCTGCCATGGCAGCGCATGCCCCATGTTTTTGACGAACAGCTTCAGCTGCGGAACCATGTAGAGCATCAGCGTGAACGTCGCCGCGATCACGAGGCTGCCAACGAAGGCCGGATACATCGCCAGTTTTTTCGTTTGCGAGGCCAGTTCGTCACGCCATTTGAGCGATTCGGTCAGGTGGCCCAGTACTTCGGGCAGGCGGCCGCTGGTCTCTCCGGCGTGGATCAGGCTGACGAACACGCCGTCGAAGGCGCGGGGCTGCCCGTTCATGGCCTGCGACAGCGTCTGGCCTCCCTCGATGGCTTCGGTCAGGCTGGCGATGATGGCGCGAAAGCGGCGGTGTTCCAGGCTGTCGCGCAGGTCGGACAGCCCTTCGAGAATGGGTACGCCGGCGCGGAGCAGTTTCTCGAGGTGAAAACAGAAGTGGATGAGTTCCCGGCGCGGCACGCTTCGGCCCATGGGCAACAGGCCGAGGCGTGTTGCCGAGGCGGTGACGAGGTCGAGCCCCATTTTCTCCAGGCGACGTTCGAGATCGACCAGGTTGAGGGCGTCGATACTGCCCCGTACCGTGCTTCCGTCCGGATCGACGGCCTTGTAGTTGAAGAGCGTCATGGCGGCTACATGCGATCGGTGAGGTCAACGACGCGAACGAGTTCTTCGAGCGAGGTCGAACCGTCGAGCACGCGTCGAATGCCGTCCTCGGCCAGCGAAACAAACCCCTGCTGCTCGGCGAGCGCCCGAATTTCGCGGGTGGAGCCGCGACGGGCAATGACCTCGTCGATGTCGCTATTTATGCGCAGGATTTCCATGATCGCGAGCCGGCCGCGGTAGCCTTGAAAATCACATTTTGTGCAGCCGCCCGCCCGGAAAAACGTTGGAGACGGCGTGCCGGCGCCAAGCAGTCGAACTTCGCGTGGATCGGCTGTGCCGGGGATCTTGCAGTGCGGGCAAAGACGGCGCACGAGTCGCTGGGCGACGATGCCGATGATATTGCCGGCCATGATGTCGGGCAGAACGCCGATGTCGAGCAGGCGCGGAATGGCGCCAATGGCCGTGCTGGTGTGCAGCGTCGCATAGACCTGATGTCCGGTCATCGCGGCGCGCAATGCCATTTCTGCCGTTTCCGGGTCGCGGATCTCGCCGACGAGGATGACGTCCGGATCCTGGCGCATCATCGAACGGATGCCGTTGGCGAAGTCGAGCTTGACGGCCTCGGCCAGCGAGGTTTGCCGGACCCGCGCCATCGGGTATTCGACCGGATCCTCAAGCGTCATGATGTTGATGCTCTCGGAGTTGATGTCGTTGAGCACCGAATAGAGCGTGGTCGTCTTGCCGCTGCCGGTCGGTCCGGTGACGAGAATGATCCCCTCCGGCCGGGCAATCATCCGCTTGAGGAGGTCGAGTTGCTGTTCGGCGAGACCGAGTTTGTCGAGTGGCATCAGACCTTTCTGACGGTCGAGGATGCGCAGGACGATGTTTTCGCCGTGAATCGTCGGCTGCGATGAGGCGCGAAAATCAATGGGCCGCCCACGCATGTTGAGCGAGATGCGTCCGTCCTGCGGTGCGCGCATCTCGGCGATGTCCATGCCGCACATGACTTTGATGCGCACGGCCATCGCCGGCCAATACGTTTGATGGAGCGAACGTACCTGGCGCAGCATGCCGTCGATGCGGTAGCGGATGCGTAAAAAGCCGTTTTCCGGCTCGAAATGGATGTCGGAGGCGTCGCGCTTGACGGCGTCGGTGAGGAGCGCGTCGATCAGCCGGACGACCGGCTGGCTGTATTCGTTGGCCGCCATTTGGAGGCTGCGCAAGTCGATTTCGCCGGTTTCGATCTCGTGCAGGATGCCATCGATTGAGAGTTCGTAGCCGTAGGCGTGGTCGATGGCGCCGTCGATCTCTGTTTCGGCGGCGAGAATGGTGTCGACTTCGGTAAATGGCGGCAGCAGGCTTTGCACCCTGTCGATGGCGACAATGTCGTTGATGTCGGCGACGGCCAGTGTCAGGCGCTTGTGTTCGCTGTCGTAATCGAGCGGAAGCAGTCGATGGCGTTTGGCCAGGTCGTGGGGAACGAGTGACAGCGCGGCCGGGTCGATGATGGCGGCGGTCAGATCGATGCTTTGTTTGCCGAGGCTTTCGGAGAGGGCGTCACGCAAGGTGGTCTCTGTCACGAAACCGAGTGCGACCAGCAGTTTTCCGACGGGGAGACCGCTTTTCGAATGCTCAAGCAAGGCGATGCGTAACTGGTCTTCGCTCAGGATGCCTTTGGCAATCAGCACCTGGCCAAGTTGTTTCGGTTGTGCGGTGTGAGCATCGGTCTGCATGGCTGCGGGAGATCGTGAGGGAATCTTTATGATTGCGGCACGCTTTCCTGACCGGGGAGCGTGAACGGTCTGAACTCCCCGGCCGGGCTGAAGAATGCTTTGTCCGGCAGCGACTCCCGCAGGCGGCTGTAGTCGCCGCCGATTGAGGAATTCTTGATTACCGTCGGGCGCAGCAGGATGACGAGTTCCGATTTTGACGACGAATTCGACCGCGTGTTGAAAAGCTCCCCCACGACCGGTACGTCACCGAGTACCGGGATGCGGTGGGTCTTGTTGTCTTGACGGTCTTCCATCAATCCTCCGAGCACGGCAATGTCGCCGCTGTTGATGCGCATGAGCGATTCGATTTCTCGTGTGCGGATTTGCGGGATGTAATTGGGAATGCTGGCGGGGATGATGGGGTTGGGGTCTTTTTTGAGTTCGGCAATGCTCGATATCGACGGGCGGACGTTGAGGGTGACGTTGTCGTTGTCACTGATCTGGGCGGTAATGCTCATGAAGAAGCCGACCGATACCGATTGCGGCGTCGTCGTGACGCCGACGGTGGTGCCGACATTTGCGGTTGTCGTTGTGTCCGACTTGACGTTGAAATAGACGTAGTCTTCGGTTACTTTCAGCGTTGCCGTCTGGTTGTTGAGTACCGAGAGCTTGGGGCTCGAGAGGACACGGATGTCACCGAAAGATCGCAGTAGTTCAATGGTGCTGGCCAAGTTGGTCGAGCCCGTCTTGGCATAGGAAATGATGTAGGGCGTGACGGTGTTGGTCAGATTGGTTGAACTGGTCGGCCGTGCGAGGTTGAATTCAGAGCTTCCTCCGATGCGCTCCCAGTCGATGCCTTGCTGGTAACCATCGGCGAGCGTTACTTCGACGACCGTGGCTTCGATGAGCACCTGCCGTTGGGCATTCTTCAGCACCCGGTTGACGAATTCCTGCACCTTCTCGTGTTGTTTCGAGTTTGCGCGAACGGAAATTACGCCACTCTCCGGGTTGGCGATCACTGCGGCGGAAGTCTTGGAGGTTTCCGGTTCGGTGGGTTGTCGACCGGTCTCTTGGACAATCCCCTTGATGTTGGCCTCCAGAGATTCCCAAAGACGGTTTTTCGATGAGTTTTCGATCTGGATACGTGACGTATTGGGGGATGTGGCGCCGTTGCCAGGTGTCAGTGCGCTCGTCGATATCTGGGTGTTGGTGGAAACGGTGCCGGTTACATTGCGCGCCATATTCACGTAATCGACCTGGTAGTGCTTGAGATAGGGGGTGTCCGGCATCACGACGATGTTTTTGCCGTCCAGTTCGAAACGCATATCGACCTGTTTGGCTATCCTGGCAAGTAGTTGCGGTAGCGTCTGGTCAATTGCGTTCAGCGTGATGTATCCACTGATGCCGGGATGAATGTCGACGTTCGCCTTGGCGTCGCGAGCCAGCGCGAAAAGGAGGTCGTGTACTTTCACGTTGTTCACCACGACCCTGTATGTTTCGGGCTTTTCCGTGGTTTCCGGGCGGGGGGCGGGGATGTTCTGTTGTTGAGGAGGAGGTGGCGCCTGAACGGCGGATGAAATGCTTTCTGCGCGCAAATGGCCTGTGGATGGCCCGCCCTTTAGCGTCGAAGACACACAGCCTGCAATAAGCAGCAGGCACAGGGCGAGGCTGAGGGTCTTGGTTTTTGGGATTGTCATTCCAAATGGCTATGCTTTGCGGTTAATTTCCGTAAAGTATTCCATAAAAATATTGTTTTGTAATTATTTTTTGCGAACGAGAAATGGCGAATTTGGCTATAATTAACGGTCGTTTTATTTCTTCGTGGATATTGCCGTGCCGGCCGATAGCTTGGTCAAAATTACCGATGTCAGTTTTGCTTACGATGAGCGGTCGATTCTCAAGGGAATCAACATGGAGATCCCGCGCGGCAAACTGGTGGCGATCATGGGTAACTCGGGGTGCGGCAAGACGACGCTGTTGCGTCTGATTGGCGGGCAGCTCAAGCCGACGAGTGGTGAGCTGCTTGTCGACGGCCAGTCGGTTCCGGATATGAGTCATGCCGAGCTGTACGCCATGCGCCGCCGGATGGGGATGCTGTTCCAGTTTGGCGCTTTATTTACCGATATCTCGGTGTTCGACAATGTGGCGTATTTGATGCGCGAACACACCGACCTGCCGGAAGAGCTGATTCGCGATCTGGTGATGATGAAGCTCAATGCCGTCGGTTTGCGCGGGGCGCACCATCTGATGCCGGCTGAACTGTCGGGCGGCATGGCGCGGCGTGTGGCGCTGGCGCGGGCGATTGCGCTTGATCCGATGCTCATCATGTACGACGAACCATTCGCCGGTCTTGACCCCATCTCGATGGGGGTGATCGGGCAATTGGTGCGCAAGCTGAATGATGCGCTCGGCGCCACGAGTCTGCTGGTGACGCATGATGTGCAGGAAGCGCTGATGATTGTCGATTATGTTTATTTTGTCTCGGACGGCCAGATTGTCGCCCAGGGGACGCCGGACGAAATACGCGCCTCTGCCGATCCGTTCGTTCATCAATTCGTCTTTGGTGAAGCGGATGGGCCGGTGCATTTTCATTATCCGGCGCTTCCTTTTGCGCAAGAATTAATGGGGGAGGGCGTAGGTGGTCGGTAAAGGATTTGCTGCGCTTCTCGATCTGCTTCGGGGAGGCGGGCATCGTGTCAATGACGCGTTGCAGACGCTCGGGTTTGCCGCGCGCTTTTTGGTAATGTTGCTCGTCTATTCGGGACAGTCTTTCCGCCGATTCAATCTGACGATTCGGGAAATCTATTTCTCCGGTTTCCAGTCGTTGCTGATCATTCTTGTCTCCGGTCTGTTCATCGGCATGGTGCTCGGTTTGCAAGGCTATGAAACATTGCAGCGCTACGGCTCGTCGGAAGCGCTCGGCGTGCTGGTGGCGCTGTCTCTGACGCGTGAGCTTGGACCTGTGGTGGCCGCGTTGCTGTTTGCCTCGCGCGCCGGCTCATCCATTACGGCCGAGATTGGTCTGATGAAGGCAACGGAACAACTGACCGCCATGGATATGATGGCGGTTAATCCGATCGCCCGCGTCGTCGGTCCGAGATTCTGGGGCGGCGTGATTTCCATGCCTCTTCTGGCGGCGCTTTTTTCCGCCGTCGGTGTATTTGGTGGTTATCTGATCGGTGTTGTCCTGATTGGCGTCGATGAAGGTGCCTTCTGGTCGCAGATGCAGGGATCGGTTGATTTCCGCCATGACATCTGGAGCGGTATCGTCAAAAGTTTCGTTTTTGGGGTGGCGGTTTCGCTGATTTCCGTTTTTGAAGGCTACGATGCCGTTCCGACGGCGGAGGGGGTGTCAGCCTCAATAAAACGAACCGTGGTGTATTCGGCGCTCACTATTCTGGCGCTGGATTTTGTGTTGACTTCCTTCTTGTTCCGAGGGGTTTGATGAGTCGTAAGTTGCTTGATCTGTGGGTGGGGTTTTTCGTGGCGCTGGGAGTCGCGGCGCTTCTTTTTCTCGCCTTGCGCGTGGGGAGTTTTTCTACCTCCGGATTTGGTCAGACCTATCAGCTGACGGCGCGCTTCGACAACATCGGGGGGCTCAAAGTACGCGGGCCGGTCAAAAGCGCCGGCGTTGTCGTTGGCCGTGTGTCCGATATTCGTTTTGATTCGGAGACTTACGAGGCGCTTGTGACGCTGACAATCGATGGCCGTTATTCTTTTCCCAAGGATACGTTTGCGTCGATCCTGACCGCCGGTTTGCTTGGAGAGCAGTACATCGGGCTTGATGCGGGCGGGGATGAAAGGAGGCTCAAAAATGGCGATTCGTTCGCAAAAACCCAGTCGGCTGTCGTGCTTGAGAAACTAATCAGTCAATTTATGTTCAATAAGGCTTCCGAAGGTCAGGATGCCAAGTGATGAATAGACGTTTCTTGAGATCGCCCAAGGTCAGAAAAGTGCTGGCGGCAACGGCAGGCATCCTGCTTTTCGGGGGCTTGTCCGGGTGCGCTACAACGGCGGGACATCCAAAGGACCCTTTGGAGAGCTTCAACCGTGCAATGTTCGCAGTCAACGAGGGGCTCGATGTTGTGATAAAGCCGGTTGCCAAGGGTTATGACGAAGTTATGCCAAGCCCGGTAAAGGCGGGAGTCGGCAATTTCTTTGGCAATATCGGCGACGCCTGGATATCGATCAACAACCTCCTGCAAGGCAAGCCTGTTGATGCCTGCTCGGATGTCGCCCGGGTGCTCGTCAACTCAACGTTCGGTGTCGCTGGACTTTTTGATGTGGCTACTGACTTTGGTCTTGAGAAACATGCCGAAGATTTCGGTCAGACGCTGGCTGTGTGGGGGGTGGGCGATGGCCCGTATTTCTTTTGGCCGGTAATCGGACCTCGCACAATGCGTGACACATTTGGCTGGGCGATTGATTCGTATGTCGACCCGGTTTGGAATATCGACCAGGTCGATGTCCGCAATACCTTGGCGGGGGTTCGTTTCATCGATGTGCGCGCAAGTCTGCTACCGGCAGACAAGGTGATCGAGGAGGCCGCCTTCGACAAGTACGACTATATTCGCAATGCGTATTTGCAGAATCGTCGCAGTGTCATCCATGATGGTAATCCGCCTCGACTTGAAGATGATGAATAAAGGTGTTGATCGTATGCTTTTCGCTTGTTTGAAGACTGTTTCGACCGTTGTGAAGTCGTTGTTCGCGATTTTTGCCGGGCTTGTTCTTTTTTGCTCTTCCGCCTTGGCCCAGGCAGAAGCGCCGGATGTGATGGTCAAGAGGGTGACAGAGGATGTGCTGAGCATCGTCCGGCAGGATAAGGATATCCAGAGCGGTAACACCAAGAAGGTACTGGAACTCGTCGAGGCGAAGGTGCTGCCGAATTTCAATTTTCAACGCATGACCGCCCTGGCCATGGGGCGCGATTGGAAGAAGGCGTCGGCCGAACAGAAAAAGCAGCTTGTGGACGAGTTCAAGACGCTGCTCGTTCGCACCTACTCGAACGCGTTGACGGGGTACAAGAATCAGACCGTGCGTTACAAACCGTTCAAAATGCAGGACGGTGCCGACGACGTCGTTGTAAAAACCGAAGTGGTTCAGTCGGGAAGCAAGCCCATACAGCTCGATTATTCGCTCGAGAAGCGGTCGGACGGATGGAAAGTCTACGACGTGATCGTGGCCGGCGTCAGTCTGGTGACCAATTACCGCGATACCTTTAACCAGGAGGTGCGGACAAATGGAGTGGATGGCCTCATTCAGATGCTGGCTTCGAAAAACAAGCAACTTGAATCAGCAAAAAAATGATTGAGCCAACCGAGAATGGCGTCCGGATAACGGGGCCGATGTTGACTGCCAACGCGCACGGCCTGCTGACTGCGGGCCGTGTTTTCTTGGCCGGACTGCCCGCTTCGGCGCTATGTGTCGTCGACCTCTCGCCTGTTTCCGAAGCGGATTCATCTTCTTTGTCCGTCGTTTTCGCTTGGCTCAGAACGGCACGGCAGCTCGGGGTGGACGTCCGTGTCGCCCATCCGCCGGCCAGCATGCTCAGTCTTGCTGCGCTTTACGGCGTTTCGGATACGCTGCCGCTTGTTTGAGCGTATTGCCGCTTCTGGTTTTCTGGGTTGGTTGTCATGGGTGTCGCTGTTTCGGTTCAGCAGGTAGTAAAGTGTTTCGGCGGCTTGCGTGCGCTCGACGGGGTGTCGCTGAACATCACCGAGGGTGAATTCTTTGGTCTCCTCGGGCCGAATGGGGCTGGCAAAACGACGCTGATTTCGTGCCTTGCCGGCTTGGTACGGGCGACTTCCGGCTCGTTGAGTGTCATGGGGCACGATGTTGCCGCGGACTATCGTGCGTCCAGACGGTTGCTCGGCGTGGTTCCGCAAGAACTCGTGTTCGACCCGTTCTTTACGGTCCGGGAGACGCTGCAAATCCAGTCTGGCTATTTCGGTATTCGCGACAACGGCGCGTGGATCGATGAAATACTCGAGAACCTTGATCTGACAGCCAAGGCGAATACCAATATGCGGAGGCTTTCAGGGGGGATGAAGCGACGCGTCCTCGTGGCGCAGGCGTTGGTGCATAAACCTCCTGTAATCGTGCTCGACGAGCCTACGGCTGGCGTTGATGTCGAGCTTCGCCAGGGGCTGTGGAGTTTTATCCGGCGGCTCAATCAGGAAGGGCACACCATCATCCTGACCACGCATTATCTTGAGGAGGCCGAAACCTTGTGCGACAGGATCGCGATGTTGAAGCAGGGGAAAGTCGTCGCCCTGGATACGACGCGTAACCTGTTGTCTCGCTATGCCGGTCATGCGCTGATCCTCAGGTTGGACAACGGCACGCCATTACCGGGCGACTTGTGCGCAAGGGCTGTTTACACCGATGGTGAATGGGTTGTCCGGCTGGGTGGCCTGGATGAAATCGAGCCGATCCTGGCGCAATTGCGTCTGGCGGGCTGCCGGGTCCTGGATTTGCGCCTTGTTCAGGCCGACCTTGAGGATGTGTTCGTCAGCTTGATGCAAGGCAACGTTGCGACGCCGTCGGGAGGGCTGGCTTCGTGATCGGCTTTCGCACCTTGCTTTACAAAGAATTGCTTCGCTTCTGGAAAGTGGGCTTTCAGACGGTTGCCGCCCCGGTGCTGACTTCCCTGCTGTATCTCCTCATCTTTTCCCATGTGCTGGAAGGTCATGCCACGGTCAATGGTATTCATTACACGGCGTTCCTGATCCCCGGTCTGGTGATGATGTCCGTGTTGCAGAATGCTTTTTCGAACAGTTCATCGAGCCTGATCCAGGCGAAAGTGATGGGTAGCGTTGTCTTTGTCTTGTTGCCACCGTTTTCGTATGTTGAGTTTTATCTGGCGTACATGCTGGCGGCGATGCTGCGTGGATTGATGGTCGGTGTCGGCGTGCTGGCGGTCACCGGATGGTTCGCCCCGCTCTCGGCGGCAGCGCCTCTCTGGATCGTTGTTTTCGCCGTGATTGGCGGCGCCATCATGGGGTCGCTCGGCATGATTGCCGGAATCTGGGCCGACAAATTCGATCAACTGGCCGGATTCCAGAATTTTCTGATCGTGCCGCTCACCATGCTTTCCGGCGTCTTTTACTCAATCCACTCGTTACCCGGCTTCTGGCAGAAACTGTCACACTTCAACCCTTTGTTTTATATGATTGACGGGTTTCGATTCGGTTTCTTCGGGGTGTCCGATGTGGCACCCCTGACAAGTCTGATCGTCGCTAGCGCTTGTTTTCTTACTGTTGCGACAGCAACGCTTTATATGCTGCGTAGCGGCTACAAATTGAGGTACTGATAATGATGGACTCAGAGCAGATCAAACAGATCATCGCCGATGGGCTCAGGTGCGAGGTGCTGCACGTCGAAGGGGAAGGGGAGTATTTCCAGGCGTTGGTGGTAAGTGCCGAGTTTGCCGGAAAAAACCGCGTCCAGCGCCAGCAAATGGTCAACAATCTGCTGCGGACCCATTTCGATAGCGGCGCGCTGCATTCGCTGTCGATGAAAACGATAACCCCTGGCGAATGGAGCGTACTGCGTGGATAAGTTACTGATCGAAGGTGGCGTGCCTCTTTCGGGAGAGGTTGCCGTGTCCGGCGCCAAGAATGCGGCGCTGCCGATTCTGTGTGCCAGTCTGTTGGCCGGCGAGCCGCTGGCCTTGAGCAATGTTCCGCATCTGAATGACATCGCGACGATGCTGCGCTTGCTGGGGCAGATGGGCGTCGCCGTGACGATGGACGGTGCCGACGGGATCGTGCTCGATAGCGGAGGGCTGAACAATCCCGTGGCCCCTTACGACATGGTCAAGACCATGCGGGCCTCGATTCTCGTGCTCGGTCCGCTCCTGGCGCGTTGTGGCGAGGCGAAGGTTTCCCTGCCCGGCGGCTGTGCGATCGGCGCGCGGCCGGTCGACCAGCATATCAAGGGCTTGCAGGCGATGGGCGCCGAAATCTCGGTCGAGAACGGCTACGTGCACGCGAAGGCGACACGTCTGAAGGGTGCCCGTATCGTGACCGATATGGTGACCGTGACCGGCACCGAAAACCTGATGATGGCGGCTGTGCTGGCCGATGGCGAGACGGTGATCGAGAACGCGGCGCGCGAACCGGAAGTTGTCGATCTCGCCAATTGCCTAGTCGCCATGGGGGCGCAAATTTCCGGCGCCGGGACTGACACGATCCGCATTCGCGGCGTCGAGCGCCTGCATGGCGGCGCGCACGCTGTTATGCCGGACCGTATCGAAACCGGTACTTACCTCTGTGCAGCGGCGGCGACCGGTGGAAACATCCGCCTCGTCCGCACCTCCGCCGCTTATCTTGATTCGGTGGTCGACAAACTCCTGGATGCCGGCTGCGATGTCACCGTCGAGCGCGACGCGATTACCCTCAAGGCGCCACCGCGTCTCAAGGCAGTCAGCCTGCGCACGGCGCCCTATCCGGCGTTTCCGACCGACATGCAGGCGCAGTTCATGGCGATCAACTGCGTTGCCGAGGGCGCGGCCGTGGTGCGGGAGACGATCTTCGAAAACCGCTTCATGCACGCGGTGGAACTGATCCGCCTCGGCGCCGACATCAAGATCGACGGCAATACGGCGCTGGTGACAGGCGTCGAGCAGCTCAACGGGGCAACGGTGATGGCCACCGATCTGCGGGCGTCCGCCAGTCTGGTCATTGCCGGCCTTGCCGCGCAGGGGGAAACGCTGATCGAGCGGATTTATCACCTTGATCGTGGCTACGAGCGGATCGAAGAGAAGCTGGCGCGGCTGGGCGCGCGGGTCCGGCGCGTGCGCTGATCGGCTGATGTCGGGCGCTCAGGCTTTGTGCGCCCGCTTGCTTGTCTCCGCATCGGTTTGGCCTCTGCGTGCTACAGTGACATTGTGCTGGACTTTCGTTCGTCGACCTTTCGCGGCCGGCGAACTGTTCCAGCGGCGAGAAACGTCTGTGCCTTAGCGCCTTCAGGTTTTCCGCTGGTTGAATGACAGGAGGCGCCACCTCGCACAGGACGATCCGTTAATCGAACGATTTGGGTCAGGGAGGTGCAAATGTCATTGTTGATCGGAGTGCCCAGAGAGGTTTTTCCGGGCGAGCGGCGGGTGGCAACGGTTCCCGAGGTGGTCGAAAAGCTGATCGGACAAGGCTTCCGGGTCGCAGTCCAGTCGGGCGCCGGGGACGCTTCCGCCATCAGCGATGAGGCGTATCGGGGGGGCGGCGCGGAAGTCCTTGCCGATGCCGATCAGGTCTGGTCGTCGGCCGACATCATTTTCAAGGTGCGCGCCCCGGCGGCGGAAGAGCTGCCCCTGATCCGTCCGGGCTGCACGCTGGTGAGTTTCATCTGGCCGGCGCAGAATCCCGATCTGTTGCAGCAACTGGCGGCGAAGAACGTCAGTGTCCTGGCCATGGACTGCGTGCCGCGCATCTCGCGCGCACAGAAGCTCGACGCGCTTTCGTCGATGTCCAATATCGCCGGCTACCGTGCCGTCATCGAGGCGGCGCATGAGTTCGGGCGCTTCTTCACCGGTTCGATTACCGCCGCCGGCAAGGTGCCGCCGGCCAAGGTGTTCGTCATCGGTGCTGGCGTTGCCGGACTGGCCGCCATCGGTACGGCGGCCGGACTCGGCGCCATCGTGCGCGCCAACGACACGCGTCCGGAGGTGGCTGATCAGGTCAAGTCGATGGGCGGCGAATTTGTCCCGGTCGATTACGAAGAAGAAGGTTCCGGTGTCGGTGGTTACGCCAAAGTGATGTCGGAAAGCTTCCAGAAGGCGCAGCGCGAAGTGTTCGCCAAACAGGCCAGGGACGTCGACATCATCATCACGACCGCCCTGATCCCGGGCAAGCCCGCACCGAAGCTGATTACCGAAGAGATGGTCAAGTCGATGAAGCAGGGCAGCGTCATCGTCGATATGGCCGCCGAGCAGGGCGGCAACTGCGAACTGACCGAGCCGGGCCGGGTGGTTGAAAAGCATGGCGTCAGGATCATCGGCTATGCGGATCTGCCGAGCCGTCTCCCGAAGCAGGCATCGACGCTCTATGCGACGAATCTCTTCCGCCTGATGGAAGACATGATCAAGACGAAGAGCATCGAAGGCGATCGCGTCAACATCGACATGGAAGACGAGGTGTTGCGTGGCACGACCGTGCTCAAGGAGGGCAACATCACCTGGCCGCCGCCTGCGCCGAAACTGTCCGCCGTTTCCGTTGTTCCGGCCACCGCCTCCAGGCCCGCAGCCGCGCTGCCCAAGGCGCAAGGTCACGGCGAGCGCGCTGGCCCGATGGCCGGCACGGCGACGGCGATCATCTTCGGCATCGGCGCGCTCCTGTTCTGGATCGTCGGCCGCTATGCGCCGGCCGCCTTCCTTGGCCATTTCACCGTCTTCGTTCTGGCCTGCTTCGTCGGCTACATGGTCGTCTGGAACGTCAAGCCGGCGCTGCATACGCCGCTGATGAGCGTGACCAACGCCGTCAGCAGCATCATTGCCATCGGTGCCCTGGTGCAGATTGCGCCGCCTCTTTCTACCGGCGTCGAGCGCCCCGATGAGTGGATTCGCTGGCTTGCGCTTGGAGGCATCGTGCTCGCGACGATCAACATGTTCGGCGGCTTCGCCGTGACCCAGCGCATGCTGGCGATGTTCCGCAAATAAAGGGGAGAAAAAAACATGACGAGCAGTCTCTCCGCTGTCGCTTACTTGGGCGCCGCGATTCTCTTCATTCTGTGTCTGGGCGGCCTGTCGACGCAGGAAACGGCGCGTCGCGGCAATCTTTACGGCATGATCGGCATGGCGATTGCCGTGCTGGCGACCGTGTTCGGCACGCAGGTGACGGGTGCCGGTCTGCCGTGGATCATCGGCGCCATGCTGGTCGGTGCGTCGATCGGCCTCTACGCCGCGCGTGTCGTGCAAATGACGCAAATGCCGGAGTTGGTGGCGCTGATGCACAGCATGGTCGGTCTCGCCGCCGTGCTGGTTGGCTACGCCAACTTCATCGACCCGGCCGTTTCCGTCGGTCTGTCGCCGGCCGAGAAGGCCATCCATGAGATGGAAATGTACGTCGGCGTGCTGATCGGCGCCGTCACCTTTTCCGGTTCGGTAATCGCCTTCGGCAAGCTTTCCGGCCGGATCGGCGGCAAACCGATGCTGTTGCCGGCGCGCCACTGGATCAATCTCGGCGCGCTGCTCGTCGTCATCTATTGCGGTTACGCGTTCATGCACGTGTCGAATGCCGCCGAAGCGATGACGCCGATGGTCGTGATGACGGTTATCGCGCTGCTTTTCGGCATCCACATGGTCATGGCCATCGGCGGCGCCGACATGCCGGTTGTCGTGTCGATGCTTAACAGTTATTCCGGTTGGGCCGCCGCGGCGACCGGCTTCATGCTGTCGAACGACCTCTTGATCGTGACCGGCGCGCTGGTCGGTTCGAGCGGGGCGATCCTCTCCTACATCATGTGCACCGCGATGAACCGCCACTTCCTGAGCGTGATCGCCGGCGGCTTCGGTAGCGAGGGCGGCTCGCCGGTCGCGGCGGGCGCCGTCCAGCCGGCCGGCGAAGTCAGCCCGATCCAGCCCGCCGAGACGGCCGATCTGTTGCGCGAAGCGAAGAACGTCATCATCGTGCCCGGCTACGGTATGGCGGTCGCGCAGGCGCAGCATACCGTCCATGAAATCACCCAGCTGCTGCGCGAGAAAGGGGTGAATGTCCGCTTCGGCATCCATCCGGTCGCCGGGCGCATGCCGGGGCACATGAACGTGCTGCTGGCGGAGGCCAAGGTTCCTTACGACATCGTGTTCGAAATGGAGGAATTGAATGGCGACTTTTCGGCGACCGACGTCGCCATGGTGATCGGCGCCAACGACATCGTTAACCCCGGTGCCCAGGACGACCCGGGCAGCCCGATCGCCGGCATGCCGGTACTCGAAGTGTGGAAGGCGAAGACGTCGATCGTCATGAAGCGCAGCATGGCTTCGGGCTATGCCGGCGTCGATAACCCGCTGTTTTACAAGGATAATAACCGCATGTTGTTCGGCGACGCGAAAAAGATGCTGGATGAGGTTCTGGCCGCGCTTAAAAGCCGATAATCGGCTATGGGCGCTTTCTTTCAGGCGCCCCGGCCGCAACTGCTGGCGTGGAAAACGTCAGATTTCGCCGACCGCGAACAGGCGGCGGTGTTCCTTGATCGCGTAGCGGTCGGTCATGCCGGCGATGTAGTCGGCGATGCGGCGCAGCTGGTCGTCGCCGGTCCTGAATTGCGGCGGCAACATGCGCGGTTCGCTCACGAAGGCGCTGAACATGTCGCCAATGATGCGCTGGGCCTTGTTTGTCATGCGCAGCACCTGATAGTGCTTGTAGAGATTGGCATGCAGGAAACGTTTCATTTCGCGCTGGGCGTCCAGCATCGGCGCTGAAAATCCGACAAGCGGCGGCGCGTTCCGGACATCATCGAGGCCCCTGACCTGGCGTTCGCGGATGTTGGCCGCGGTCGTCTCGATCAAGTCGGTGACGAGTGCATTGATCATGCGCCGGATTGTCTCGTGGATGAGCCGGCGTTTTTCCAGGTCGGGATGGCGGTTTCTCACCTGTCGGGCGTGGGTCGCGAACAGGCTGACCTCGTCGAGCTGTTCGAGCGAAATGAGTCCCGAGCGCAGCCCGTCATCGATGTCGTGGTTGTTGTAGGCGATTTCGTCGGCGAAGTTGCAGAGCTGGGCTTCGAGCGAAGGTTGCGTGCCATCGAGAAAACGCTGACCAAGCTCGCCGAGCTTGAGCGCATTGTCGCAGCTGCAATGCTTGATGATGCCTTCCCGGGTCTCGAAGCACAGATTCAATCCGTCGAACGCGGCATAGCGCTCTTCAAGCAGATCGACAATACGCAGGCTTTGCAGGTTGTGTTCGAAGCCGCCGTGCTCGCGCATGCAGTCGTTCAGGGCGTCCTGACCGGCATGGCCGAACGGCGTGTGGCCGAGGTCGTGGGCCAGCGAAACGGCTTCGACGAGATCCTCGTTGAGCCGCAGGGTGCGTGCGATGCCCCGCGCCATCTGTGCGACTTCCAGGCTATGCGTCAGGCGGGTGCGGAACAGGTCGCCTTCATGATTGACGAAGACCTGGGTCTTGTATTCAAGACGTCGGAAAGCCGTGGAATGGACGATACGGTCGCGGTCGCGCTGGAATTCACTGCGATGCGAGGGTGGTTCGTCGACGAAGCGTCGGCCACGCGAGTTGGCCGGCGTGACGGCATACGGAGCCAGTTCGCCGCTCAGAGGCTCCACCGTGCACTGATTTCCCGGATAAGCTGTTGAAGGACACTTTGCGCACTCATCCGGCCACCATCAATGACGAGATCCGCCACTTCGCGGTAGAGCGGGTCGCGATGGGTGAATAATTCGGTGAGTCGCCGTAGCGGATCGGCCACCTGCAGCAAGGGCCGGTTGCGGTCGTTGCGGGTGCGTTCCCAGAGCGTGTGTGGTGGCACGTTCAGGTAGATGACAAAACCGTGCGCGCGCATGTTGTCGCGGTTTTCCTGGCGTAGCACGCTGCCGCCGCCGGTGGCGATGACCTGCCGCCCCCTGAGCGAAAATTCCTCGATGGCCTGCGATTCGCGGTTGCGGAAACCGTCTTCACCTTCGATTTCGAAAATCGTCGGAATGCTGACGCCGGTACGCGCCTCGATTTCCTTGTCCGTGTCGATGAAATCCAGATTCAGCCGCTTTGCCAGCGAGCGGCCGAGCGTCGTCTTGCCAGCTCCCATCAGGCCGACAAGAAAGACATTTCGCGTATCGTATTTGTTATCCACTCGGGTATTCTACAGCACGCTTATCGGTGATGCGGGGAAACGGTCATGGCCGAGACGTTATCACCGGATTTTCGTTGCGAACAATCGCTTATAGCCTGTGTGCATTCCGCATTGATCGGAGTGCCCGGCAGAGGAGGAAAGTGTGACTTTTGCCATTCGATTGCATCAGACGGGCGGGCCAGAGGTGCTGCGCTGGGAAGAAGTGGCGGTGGGCGAGCCGGCGCCGGGCGAAGCGCGTGTGCGCCACGCGGCGGTCGGCCTTAATTTCATCGATACGTACCACCGGACGGGGCTGTATCCATTGCCGCTGCCGACGGGCTTGGGACTGGAAGGCGCCGGCGTGGTCGAGGCGGTCGGCGAGGGCGTGACGGACATCAAACCGGGCGATCGCGTCGCCTATGCCGGCGGACCGGTGGGCGCCTACAGCCAGGTGCGCTGCCTGCCGGCGGATCGGCTGCTCCGGTTGCCGGATGCGATCGGCTTCGAGACGGCCGCGGCGATGATGCTGCAAGGGCTGACCACGGCTTACCTCGTGCGGCGCACCTATCGTGTGCAGCCGGGCGACGTTGTGCTGATCCATGCCGCGGCGGGCGGCGTCGGGCTGATTGCCTGCCAGTGGGCCAAGGCGCTCGGGGCGACGGTGATCGGGACCGTGTCGACCGAGGCCAAGGCGGCCTTGGCTAAGAGTCACGGCTGCGATCACGTCATTTTCTACACGCGCGAAGACGTTGCCGCCCGGGTGCGGGAAATCACCGGCGGGGAAGGTGTGGCCGTCGTTTATGACGGCGTAGGCAAGGATACTTTCATCGGCTCGCTCGACAGCCTGCGCGTGCGCGGCATGATGGTCTCCTTCGGGAACGCATCCGGGCCGGTGCCGGCGTTCGACCCGCTGCTGCTCTCCCAGAAAGGCTCGCTCTTCATCACGCGGCCCGTCCTCATGCACTACACGGCCAAGCGCGACGAGTTGCTGGCCTTGGGGAGCGAACTGTTTGACATGGTCGTTTCCGGCCGGATACGGATCGGAGTCAATCAGCGCTACGCGCTCGCCGATGCGGCGTCCGCGCACCGCGATCTGGAAGCGAGGAAGACCAGCGGATCGACGATTCTGCTGCCGCCGCCATGAAAAAGCTCCGAGCCAAGGCCATTTCCTTCCGCGACCTGTTGGCGACGGCGTGGCCGATCATCCTCATTTCCGCTATCGGTTTTTATGTCGCCTATCAGTTCGTCAAACCGGCACCGCCGCGGCGCATGACGATCTCGACCGGTAGCGAGTCGAGCGCCTATCACGCCTACGCCCAGCGCTATGCCGAGATTCTGGCGGCCAATGGCATCAAGCTGGAGATCATTGCATCGAGCGGCTCGCAGCAGAATATCGATCGGCTGCTCGATGGCGAGGTGGATATCGCCTTCGTGCAGGGCGGTGTGCAGGCGTCTTTGTCGGGGCCGACGCAGAATAAATTGAGCTCGTTGGGCAGCGTGGCTTACGAACCGGTCTGGGTTTTCTATCGCAGCGAAGAGCGTATCGACAAGCTCTATCAGCTCAAGGGCAAACGCATCGCGGTTGGTGGCGAAGGCAGCGGCATGCGCGGTCTGGCGTTAACGTTGCTCGAAGCCAACGAGATTTCCGCCCGCGACAGGAATCTCGTGCCGGTGGAGGGGATGGAGGCCGCGAAGGCGTTGCGGCGCGAGGAGGTCGATGCCGCCTTCATCGTCGCCGCGCCGGAATCGCCGGTGGTTCAGGCGATGCTGCGTTCGCCGGGGGTGCGCGTCATGAGCTTCAGTCAGGCCGAGGCTTATACGCGGCGCTTTCCGTTCCTCTCCAAGCTGACCTTGCCGCGCGGCGTCGTCGATTTCGTGCGCGATCTGCCGCCGCGTGACACGGTGCTGCT
This sequence comes from Propionivibrio limicola, assembly GCF_009469695.1. Classification (GTDB taxonomy): domain Bacteria; phylum Pseudomonadota; class Gammaproteobacteria; order Burkholderiales; family Rhodocyclaceae; genus Propionivibrio; species Propionivibrio limicola. The sequence continues at coordinate 19,717 of NZ_SSSR01000016.1, read as the reverse complement.
GGCCGCTACGGCCAATGTGGTGGCGCGGGAAAACCTGCATCCGGCGTTGGTCAGCCTGCTCATGCAGGCCATGGCCGAGGTTAACGGCAAGAGCGGGTTTTTCCAGAAGGAGGGCGAGTTCCCGGCTTACAAGGACCGCAGTTTCGAGTTGTCCGACGAGGCGCAGCGCTTTTACAAGTCAGGGTCGCCATTCCTGCAGCGTTTCCTGCCGTTCTGGGTGGCTGTCCTGGTTGAACGGCTGTTCGTGCTGGTGGTGCCGGTCGTCGTACTGCTTTTTCCGCTGCTCCGCTTTGCGCCGACGCTCTACAGCTGGCGCGTGCGGTCCAAGGTCTTCCGTTGCTACGGAGAACTGAAATTCCTCGAAAACGATCTGAAGAAAAACTACGATCCGGCGCGCAAGGCCGACTATCTGAAGCAGCTGTCGTGCATCGAGGACTACGCCAACAGCCTGAATATTCCGCTGGCGTTCAGCGATCTCGTGTATACGTTGCGCGAGCACGTCAATTTTGTGCGCCGGCGTCTCGATGAACTGGAATCGGTGTCGGCTGATGAGCGGCCGGGAGACGACACCGTCGGTGCCCGGCAAGGAGGTGCTACGTGAAATCCTATCTGATCGCCAATCCCAAGGGCGGTTCGGGCAAGTCGACGCTCGCCACCAATCTGGCCGGCTATTTTGCCCGCCGCGGCCATGCGGTGATGCTCGGCGATATCGATCGCCAGCAGTCGTCGCGCGAGTGGCTGGCCATTCGTCCCGAAACGCTGCCGGCTGTGCGCGGTTGGGATATCGAAAAGGATCAGCCGGCGCGGCCGCCGAAAGGCGCCTCGCATGCCGTCCTCGATACGCCGGCCGGATTGCACGGAAAAGCGCTCGAACGCGTGCTCAAGCAGGTCAGCCGCGTCATCGTGCCGGTGCAGCCGTCGCTGTTCGATATCCTGGCGACGCGCCGTTTCTTAGATGAACTGCTGGAAGAAAAGGCCGTGCGCAAGGAGCGCGCCTTTGTCGCGGTCGTCGGTATGCGCGTCGATCCGCGCACCCGGGCGGCGGCTGAACTGGAGCGCTTCCTCAGTGCTTACGACCTGCCGGTGCTGGCGTATCTGCGCAATACCCAGCTTTATGTCCAGTTGGCCGCCAACGGCATGACGCTGTTCGATCTTTCGGCGGCGCGTGCTGCGAAGGATCTCGCGCAGTGGCAGCCGATCATCGATTGGGTCGATTCCTGAGTCGCGTTGCGCCTGCGGCACTGCGACCCTGTCACCGATTACCGGTAACGGTAATCGCGCTCGTAATAGCGGTCGTGCCGGTCATGGTGTCTGTGGTGATTGTGCCGTGAGGAATGGCTTGGCACGTAGTAAACCGGTTGTTCGACAACGCGCACGCTTCTGACGACGTGAACGGGGGGCGGAGCATCGTAGTAATACACCGGCTGGGCGTGATAAGGGGGCGGTGGCGCATAACCGACACGGTGCGATCGCCGCGGCCGGTCGCCGTTGTCGTTGCCAATGGCCGCGCCCGCCGCGGCACCGATCATGCCGCCGACAACGGCGCCGTCGCGCCCGCCGACCGAGCTGCCGACAACCGCGCCGGCGCCCGCGCCGATCAGGGCGCCGATGACGGCATCGTCGGCAACAGCCGCGGTCGCGGAAAAGAGACCGAGCGAGACGGTCAGGATGGAAACGAATCTGGCGGTTCTGTTTTTCATGGTGCGCATGGTTATGTACTCCCGAGGAACGTCTGAAATCAGCATAACCAGAATCAGACGACCAGTTGTGGCTGTGTCGTAAAGATGTGTAAGGAACTGTTTCCGGCGCTCTGCCTTCGCCTGGAATTGCTTTCCTTGTCGGTTGCCGCGACGAGGTAAAATAGCGCGATGTCTGATCCCCGCTTCGTACACCTCCGCCTGCACAGCGAATACTCCGTCACCGATGGCATCGTCCGTCTGGATGATGCCGTGGCGCGGGCCGTTTCCTACGGTATGCCCGCGCTGGCGCTGACCGATCTTTGCAACCTCTTTGGTCTGGTCAAGTTCTATCTCGCGGCGCGCGGCAAGGGCGTCAAGCCGGTGCTCGGCTGCGACATCCATCTGGCGAACGAAGTCGACCCCGACCGGCCTTGCCGGATGCTGTTGCTCTGCCGTTCGCACACCGGCTATTTGCAGCTGTGCGAACTGCTGACGCGCGCCTATCTTGCGCCGCGTCAGCGCGGGCGGGCGGAAGTGACCCGGCAGATGCTGAACGACGTTGGCGTTTCGGGCCTGTTGGCGCTGTCCGGCGCAGCGCAGGGCGATGTCGGCGAAGCGTTGCTGCAGGGCAACGTCGAGCTGGCGGCGAGTCGCGCGCGCTACTGGGCCGGGCTGTTTCCCGAGACGTTCTACCTTGAAGTGCAGCGCCCCCATCCGCGCGGGCAGGCGCAGCAGGAAGCGCTGGTCACGGCGACCGCCAGTCTGGCGGTGGAGCTGGATCTGCCGCTGGTCGCCACGCACCCGATCCAGTTCCTCGAACGCGACGATTTCAAGGCGCACGAGGCGCGCGTCTGCATCGCCGAAGGCTACATGCTCGGTGATTCACGGCGCCCCCGTCTATATACCGAGGAGCAGTATTTCAAGTCACCCGACGAGATGGTTGAGCTGTTTGCCGACCTGCCCGAAGCGCTGGAGAACTCGGTTGAAATCGCCAAACGCTGCAACGTCTCGCTGACGCTCGGAAAGAACTACCTGCCGAACTTCCCGACGCCGGAGGGCATGACGCTCGACGATTTTCTGTGTCAGGAGGCGGCGCACGGGCTGGAGCGGCGTCTGGCGCAGCTCTATCCCGACGAGGCCGAGCGCCTGAAGCAACGCCCGGCCTACGACGAACGACTGGCGATCGAAACGAAAACCATCGTCCAGATGGGCTTCCCCGGCTACTTCCTGATCGTGGCCGACTTCATCAACTGGGCCAAGAACAACGGCGTGCCGGTCGGGCCCGGGCGGGGCTCCGGCGCCGGTTCGCTGGTGGCGTTTTCGCTCGGCATTACCGATCTCGATCCGTTGCGCTACGCTCTGCTGTTCGAGCGCTTCCTCAACCCGGAACGGGTGTCGATGCCCGACTTCGACATCGACTTCTGCCAGGACAACCGCTGGCGCGTTATCGAATACGTGCGCGACAAATACGGCCACGACGCCGTGTCGCAGATCGCCACCTTCGGCACCATGTCGTCGAAAGCGGTCATCCGCGACGTCGGCCGCGTGCTCGACCTGCCGTACAACTTCTGCGACCAGCTCTCCAAGCTGATTCCGGTTGAGCAAAACAAGCCGCTTTCGCTTGCCAAGGCGATCGAGGCCGAGCCGCAGTTGAAGCAGCGGCTGGAAGATGAAGAAGAGGTCACGGAACTGTTCGAACTGGCCGGGCGCCTCGAGGACTTGACGCGCAATATCGGCATGCACGCCGGCGGCGTCTTGATCGCGCCGGGCAAGCTGACCGATTTCTGCCCGCTCTATTCGGCCGATGCCGGTGGTTCGGTCGTTTCGCAGTACGACAAGGATGACGTCGAGAAGGTCGGCCTCGTCAAGTTCGACTTCCTCGGACTGCGCAACCTGACGATTATCAAGCTCGCCGTCGACTACGTCGAAAAGCTCACCGGCAACCGCCCGGATCTCGATGCGCTGACCTTCGACGATCCCAAGGCCTACCAGATTCTCAAGGACGCCAACACCACGGCGATCTTCCAGGTTGAATCGGAAGGCATGAAAAAGCTGCTCAAGAAGCTGGCGCCCGACCGCTTCGAGGACATCATCGCTGTGCTGGCGCTCTACCGTCCCGGTCCGCTTGGTTCCGGGATGGTGGACGACTTCATCCTGCGGAAAAAAGGGCAGCAGTCGATCGACTATTTCCACCCCGACCTGAAAGGCTGTCTGGAGCCGACCTACGGCGTTATCGTCTACCAGGAACAGGTGATGCAGATCTCCCAGATCATCGGGGGATACACGCTCGGCGGCGCCGACATGCTGCGCCGGGCGATGGGCAAGAAGAAGGCCGAGGAAATGGCGCTGCACCGCGAAACCATCGCGGAGGGGGCAAAGAAAAAGGGCTACGACCCGGCGCTGGCCGAACAGCTGTTCGACCTGATGACCAAGTTTGCGGAGTACGGCTTCAACAAGTCGCACACGGCTGCCTACGCGGTGGTGACGTATCAGACGGCTTGGCTCAAGGCGCACCACTGCGCGGCGTTCATGGCGGCGACGCTGTCGTCGGACATGGACAACACCGACACGGTGAAGATCTTTTACGACGATGCGCTCGCCAACAAGCTCACCGTGCTCGGGCCGGACGTGAACGCCTCCGAATACCGCTTCGTGCCGGTCGACCGCCAGACGATCCGCTACGGCCTCGGCGCGGTGAAGGGGACTGGCGAGCAGGCGGTTAATGTCATCCTCAAGGCGCGTGAGGCGGGCGGGCCGTTCAAGGATTTGTTCGACTTCTGCCAGCGTGCCGACAAGCGCATGGTCAACCGCCGCACCATCGAGGCGCTGATCCGCGCCGGCGCCTTCGACTCGCTCGACGACCACCGGGCGCGGCTGATGGCCTCGGTCAGCATCGCCATCGAAGCGGCTGAGCAGGCCGAGCGCAACGCCCTGCAGGTCAGCCTGTTCGATGTCTTCGACGGCGCCGCGGCGGAGGAGCACAAGCCGCAGTACGTCGAGGTGCCGCGCTGGAAGGAGCGGGAAAAACTGCGCGAGGAAAAACTGGCGCTCGGTTTCTTCTTCTCCGGGCATCCGTTCCTCGAAGTGAAGCAGGAAGTATCGCGCTTCGCGCGCAAGCCGCTCTCGTCGCTGGAGCCGAAGAAAGAGCCGCAGCTGCTGGCTGGCCTGGTGGTCGGCGTGCGCACCAAGATCACCTCGCGCGGCAAGATGGCTTTCGTGCAACTCGATGACGGCACGACATCGCTGGAAGTTTCGGTGTTCAACGAAACGTATGAAGCCGAGCGCCCGAAAATCCGGGACGACGAGGTATTGATCATCGAAGGCAAGGTGCAGCGCGACGATTTTGCCGGCGAGGGCAAGGTGCGTGTCGTCGCCGAACGGTTGATGACATTGCCGGAAGCGCGCGGGCTATATGCCAAGCACTTGCGTTTGGCGCTGAACGGCCAGGCCAGCGGTCCCAATGCGGTGGCGGCGGCCAATCGTTTGCGCGACATTCTGGCGCCATTCTCGCCGGGCAATTGTCCGATCCGCCTCTCCTACCGCAATAATCAGGCGGTGTGCGAACTGGTGCTGGGCGACAACTGCCGGGTTCGACTCGAGGACGCGTTGCTGAACGCGCTCGGCGAATGGCTGAGCAGCGAGAACGTCTGTATCGAATACAGCTGAGCGGTCGTGGCGGCGAGTTGGCCGCCTGCCGTTCTCGCGACGGGATTGACCATCAAACCGCGTATAATTCGCGGTTTAGTCCATTTCTGATCGATGCCCGTCATGCAGGAAAAATATCAGCCCGAAGAGATCGAACTTGCCGCTCAGGCGCACTGGAAAAAGACCGGTGCGGCGCGTGCCATTGAAGACCTGAGCAAGCCGAAATACTACTGTCTGTCGATGTTCCCGTACCCCTCGGGCAAGCTGCACATGGGGCACGTGCGCAACTACACGATCGGCGACGTGCTGGCACGCTTCCACAAAATGCAGGGCTTCAACGTCATGCAGCCGATGGGCTGGGACGCTTTTGGCATGCCGGCCGAGAACGCGGCGATCCAGAACAACGTGCCGCCGGCGCAATGGACGTATTCCAATATCGAGTACATGAAGGGGCAGCTCAACCGTCTTGGCTTTGCCATCGACTGGGAGCGCGAACTGGCCACCTGCAAGCCGGATTACTACCGTTGGGAGCAATGGCTGTTCACCCGTCTTTACGAGAAGGGTCTGATCTACAAGCGCTACGGTACGGTGAATTGGGATCCGGTCGACCAGACTGTGCTCGCCAACGAACAGGTGATCGACGGCCGCGGCTGGCGCTCGGGCGCGCTGATCGAAAAGCGCGAAATCCCGATGTACTACATGAAGATCACCGCCTACGCCGAGGAACTGCTGGCCGATCTCGATCAGCTCGGTGGCTGGCCGGAGCAGGTCCGCCTGATGCAGAAGAACTGGATCGGCAAGAGCTACGGCTGCGAAATCAGCTTCCCGTACGATGCCGCTTCCATCGGCGCCGAAGGCCAGCTCAAGGTGTTCACGACGCGTCCGGATACGCTAATGGGCGCGACTTATGTCGCTGTTGCCGCCGAACACCCTCTGGCGACGCAAGCGGCTGCCAACAATGCGGCGCTGGGCGAATTCATCGAAGAGTGCAAGCGCGGCGGCGTCGCCGAAGCCGATATGGCGACGATGGAAAAGAAAGGCATGCCGACCGGTCTCCATGTCGTGCATCCGCTCAACGGCGAAAAACTGCCGGTATGGGTCGCCAACTACGTGCTGATGGGTTACGGCGAAGGCGCTGTGATGGCTGTGCCGGCGCACGACGAGCGCGATTTCGCGTTCGCGACCAAATACGAGTTGCCGATTCGCATGTCGATCGCTTCCAAGACCGGTGCTTACACCGATGTCGTCGCCCCTTGGCAGGAGGCGTACGCCGAGTACGGCGTGTGCACGAACTCTGGCAAATACGACGGCCTCGACTTTCAGGCGGCCTTTGATGCGATTGCCGCCGATCTCGAAGCTAAAGGACTGGGTGCCAAGCGCACGCAGTTCCGCCTGCGCGACTGGGGGATTTCCCGTCAGCGCTACTGGGGCTGCCCGATCCCGATCATCCACTGTGAATCCTGCGGCGACGTGCCGGTGCCCGACGACCAGTTGCCGGTCGTGCTGCCCGAAAACGTCACCGTCACCGGCGCCGGCAGCCCGCTCGCCAAGATGCCGGAATTCTACGAATGCAGCTGCCCGAAATGCGGTCAGCCGGCGCGGCGCGAAACCGACACGATGGATACCTTCGTCGAATCGTCGTGGTATTTCCTGCGCTATTGCTGCCCGGACAACGACCAGGCGATGGTCGACGAGCGCGTCGCCTACTGGTGCAAGGGCGGTATCGATCAGTACATCGGTGGTATCGAACACGCCATCTTGCACCTGTTGTACTCGCGCTTCTGGACCAAGCTGATGCGCGATGTCGGTTTGTTTGGCGATGTTAAATTGGACGAGCCGTTCGCCAACCTGCTGACGCAGGGCATGGTCGTGGCGCCGACTTTCTACCGTGACCTGGATGGGGGTAAAAAGCAGTGGATCAATCCGGCCGACGTCGAGTTGCAGTGCGACGAACGCGGTCGCCCGGTCGCCGCGACGCTGAAGAGCGACGGTCTGCCGGTGGTGATCGGCGGTACCGAAAAGATGTCGAAGTCGAAGAACAATGGCGTCGATCCGCAGGCCTTGATCGACCAGTACGGTGCCGATACGGCGCGTCTGTTCATCATGTTCGCTTCGCCGCCCGACCAGTCGCTCGAATGGTCCGATGCCGGTGTCGAGGGCGCCTACCGCTTCCTCAAGCGCGTCTGGCGTCTGGTGCATGAGCACGTCACGGCCGGCTGCGTTACGGCGTATGCCGGGGGCGAACTGTCGGCCGAGCTGAAAACCTTCCGTCGACAGTTGCATCAGACGATCGGCAAGGTGGCCGATGACTTCGGTCGGCGCAAGCAATTCAATACGGCGATTGCCGCCGTGATGGAGTTGCTCAACGCTTATGCCAAGCTGAGCGAAACCTCGGAGGTGGCCCGTACCGTTCGTCAGGAGGCGCTGGAGGCTGTGGTGCTGATGTTGTTCCCGATCGTTCCGCACGTCAGTGAAGCGGCGTTTGCCGAACTGCGTCCGGGGCAAACGGCCGGCAATCAGCCGTTCCCGCAAGTCGATGCCAGCGCGCTGGTGCAGGATGAAATCGAGCTGATGCTGCAGGTCAACGGCAAGCTGCGCGGCAGCCTGCTTGTTCCTGCCAGTGCCGATAAGGCGGCTATCGAGGCGGCAGCGCTGGCGTCCGAAACGGTGCAGAAACACCTCGAAGGCAAGGCGCCGAAAAAGCTGGTTGTCGTACCCGGTCGCCTCGTCAATATCGTGGTGTAACGCATGAGTGTCCGTCCGTCTGCAATGGTTCGTCGGCTCAAGGTCTGGCTGTTCGTGCTCGTTTCGGCGGCCATTGCCGGCTGCGGCTTCCAGTTGCGGGGGGCGTACACGCTCCCCTATGAGAGCTTCTATGTCGCGACCGGCGAGGCGTCGGTGATCGGCGCCGGGCTAAAGCGCTACATCCGCGCGTCGGGGGGCGTGCTCACCGACAGCGCCAAGGAGGCGCAAGCGGTTTTCTACCCGGAGGGTGAGATCCGCGAGACGGTTATTCTTTCGCTGTCCAGTTCCGGGAACGTGCGCGAGAAGCGGCTGCGCTATCGCTATGGTTATCGGATCGTCGATAACAAAGGGCGCGATCTGGTGCCGCCGGGGGCGGTCGAGTTGTTCCGCGACATGACCTATGCCGATTCGACGGTACTGGCCAAAACGCAGGAAGAGGATCTTCTCTGGCGCGACATGGAGACCGACCTCGTGCAGCAGTTGTTGCGCCGTATTTCGACGGCGAAGCCCGTGCCGCCGTCCGAGTTGGAGTGATTGCATGCAGTTGCGCGGCGAGCAGCTTTCGGCGCACCTCGAGCGAGAGCTGAAACCGGTTTACGTCGTTTATGGCGACGAACCGTTGCTGGTGATCGAGGCGGCCGATGCCATTCGGAGTGCGGCGCGGCGCCAGGGCTTCGGCGAGCGCGAGGTGCTGACGGCGATTGCCGGCTTCAACTGGAGTGATCTGCACCTTGCGACCGGCAACATGTCGCTGTTCGGCGGGCGCAAGCTGGTCGATCTGCGCATTCCGACCGGCAAGCCGGGGCGCGATGGTAGTGCAGCAATTCAGGACTATTGCGCGCGACCGTCGCCGGATGCGTTGTTGCTCGTTACGCTGCCCGGTCTCGACTGGGCAGAAGAGAAAGCCGCCTGGTTGAAGGCCCTGAATGAGGCCGGCGTGCTCATCAAGCTCATCCCGCCCAATCTGTCCGAGTTGCCGGACTGGATTGCCGGTCGCCTCCGGCGCCAGCGGCAGAGCGCTGAGGCCGACGCCCTGCGTTTCATCGCCGAGCGCGTCGAGGGCAACCTGCTGGCCGCCCATCAGGAGATTCAGAAACTGGGCCTTCTCTTCCCGGAAGGGAGGCTCTCACTCGCGCAAGTGCAGGAGGCCGTGCTCAATGTGGCGCGCTTCGATCTGGATGGCCTGCGCGAAGCGCTGCTGGCTGGCGATGCCGGGCGGCTGGTGCGGACGCTCGATGGCTTGCAGCAGGAGGGCGAGGCGCCGCCGTTGGTGCTGTGGGCGATGACCGAGGAAATTCGCGCGCTGGCGCAAATCAAATCAGGGCTTGAGGCGCGTCGGCCACTCGACGGCCTGCTCAAGGAGGCACGGGTTTGGGGGCCGCGCCAAACACTCGTCAAGCGGGCGCTGCAGCGCATCGGCAAAAGTCAGGCCGACGCCGCGCTGGCGCACGCCGCGCGCATCGATTGCCTCATCAAGGGCGTGGGAGAAGGGGATGTCTGGGACGAGTTTCTTCGTCTCGGCTTGCGTCTTGCGGCTTCGCGTTGAGGCAGGTTTTGCGTGCGGTGCCGGCGCGTTACTGGGGAGATTGTTTTGGTTTGTCGTCTTCAGCAGCGGGTGTGTCTGCGTCGGGGGCCAGATGCTCCCACAGACAATCCTCGTGCCATTCAAACTCGTCGGTGAGCCCCTGGCGGCACTTGCATTGCACCAGGCACTCGCCTTGGCAGTCCTCGTTGACGACCACTACGCGCACTTCCGGATCGACCTGGCGTTCGCCGTCCCAATAGCTGCATGTCGCGCAGACCTTAAGTTCAGCGGGAAGAATCAGTTTCTTGCTCATGATCAGTGAAGGAGGCAAATTTGATGACAATGAGAGTGAGCTTTTTGCCAATGGTTCCATTTGAGTGCTTTGATCGGTGGCTATAATCGAAACTTGATCACGAAAGAACAAGGGTAATCATGGATATCCAGCAGTACATGCAGAAAGTCGGTCGTCAGGCCCGCGCCGCGTCTCGCGTCATTGCCCGCGCAGACAGCAAAACCAAAAACGAAGCGTTGCGTACCATTGCGGCGGCGATCCGGCGCAATTCTACCGCACTTCTCGAGGCGAATCGGACCGATCTGGATGCCGCCCGTGCGGCGGGGCTGGAAGCGGCGATGCTCGACCGGCTGACGTTGACGGAGAAAAGTGTCGCCGCGATGGCCGAAGGCGTCGAGCAAATTGCCGCCTTGCCCGATCCGGTGGGGGAGGTTTCCGATCTCAAGTTCCGGCCGAGCGGCATCCAGGTCGGCAAGATGCGCGTGCCTCTGGGCGTCATCGGCATCATCTACGAGGCGCGGCCGAACGTGACGGCCGACGCGGCGGCGCTGTGCCTGAAGTCGGGCAATGCGGCGATCCTGCGCGGCGGTTCGGAAGCGATCAACTGCAACCGGGCGATTGCCGCGCTGGTGCAGGAAGGGCTGGCGGCGGCCGGCTTGCCGCCTGAAGTGGTGCAGGTAGTCGATACGACCGACCGTGCCGCGGTCGGGCATCTGATCACGATGCGCGAATTCGTCGACGTGATCGTGCCGCGCGGTGGCAAGGGGTTGATTTCCCGCCTGCTCGCCGAGGCTCGCGTGCCGATGATCCAGCACCTCGACGGCAACTGTCACGTCTATCTCGATGACGAGGCGAAGGCGGACATGGCCGTGACCATCGTCGAGAACGCCAAGACGCAGCGTTATGGCACGTGCAACACGACCGAATCGCTGCTCGTCGCCCGCTCCCGGGCGGCGGAGTTGCTGCCGGCAGTGGCGGCCATGCTGACGGCCAAGGGGGTGGAGATGCGCGGCTGTCCGGAGACGCGGGCGCTGGTCAAGGAGGCCAAAGCGGCGACCGACGAGGACTATGCGACCGAGTTTCTGGCGCCGGTCATCTCGGTCAAGGTCGTTGCGGGCATCGACGAAGCGATCGAGCACATCAACCATTACAGTTCGCACCATACGGAAACGATCGTCACCGAGAACTACACCAAGGCGTTGCGCTTTCTGCGCGAGGTCGATTCGGCCTCGGTCATGGTCAATGCGTCGACACGGTTCGCCGATGGCTTCGAATATGGGCTTGGCGCGGAAATCGGCATCTCGACCGACAAGATTCATGCCCGTGGGCCGGTCGGTCTGGAGGGGTTGACCAGCCAGAAATGGATCGTGCTCGGCACCGGGCAGGTGCGCGGTTAGGCCGCCATGATGATGCGGGCCGAGGCAGGATTTCAGGCCGTCGTTGGCGCGCCCGGTTTTTGCCTCGGCGTGCGTTGTAACGAGCGCGAAATTCTTGCGCTTGAATTTCTGGCGCCATGCTCCGAACAGGCGCCCGAAAATGCACTGGCGGCTGAAGCCGGCCGTCAGCTGCTCGCTTATCTTGCCGATCCTGCCTTTCATTTTTCGCTGCCGCTGGCGTTGATCGGGACTGATTTTCAGCGCCGGGTGCGGGCGCAGATCGCGGCAATTCCTTGCGGGCAGACGAAGACTTACGGCGAGTTGGCCAAGGCGCTTGGCAGTTCGCCGCGCGCCGTGGGCCAAGCCTGCGGCGCCAATCCATTTCCTGTTGTCGTGCCCTGTCATCGCGTCGTCGCCAGTGGCGGCGGCCTGGGAGGGTTTGTCCGCCAGCGCGGTGGTTTTCTGCTCGACGTGAAGCGCTGGTTGCTCGCCCATGAGCGCCGCTGAAATCTGCGCCGCCGATCGTGCCGAGATCGATATCTTCTGCGACACGCTTTGGCTGGAGGACGGGTTGGCGAAAGCATCGTTGGCCAGTTATCGCAGCGACCTCCAGCACCTGGCGCAATGGCTCGGTGCGCAGAGCAGGGAGGCCGGGCTCGTTGCCGCGGGCGAGCCGGAGCTGATGCAGTTCGTCGCACACCTCTCGCAGACCCGGCGGGCCACTTCTCAGGCGCGTTACATTTCAACGCTGCGCCGGTTTTACCAGTACTTGCTGGCGCGAAGCCGGATCACGCTCGACCCGACCCTGAAAATTGCCATGCCGGCCAGGCCGTCGCGTTTGCCCAAAGTGCTTTCCGAAAGCCAGGTCGATGCCTTGCTTGCCGCGCCGCCCAGCGACACGCTGTTGGGCCTGCGCGATGCCGCGATGCTCGAAATGCTCTATGCCACCGGTTTGCGTGTGTCGGAACTCGTCGGGCTGAAAATGCACGAAGTCAGTTTCGACATGGGCGTCGTACGGGTGTTCGGCAAGGGTGGCAAGGAGCGTCTCGTTCCGCTTGGCGAGCAAGCGATTGATCGCGTGCGGCGCTATCTTGATGAGGCGCGCGGCCTGTTGCTCTCCGGCCGGGCGTGCGATGACCTGTTTGTCACCGCGCGCGGCGGGGCAATGACGCGGCAGGCGTTCTGGCAGCTCGTTAAGCGCTATGCCGTGCAGGCGGGGATCGATCCGGCCCGCCTTTCGCCCCACGTCCTGCGGCATGCCTTTGCCACGCACCTGCTCAACCACGGCGCCGATCTGCGGGTCGTGCAGTTGCTGCTCGGGCACGCTGACATTTCGACCACCCAGATTTATACGCATATTGCCCGCGAACGCCTCAAGACACTGCACGGTCAGCATCACCCGCGTGCCTGACGTGTCGCACGGCGTGGCGGATCGGGAGAAAGAAACGATGAAAGCACCTCATGCGCCGGAAACGCCGGCGACAAAATTTCTGCGCCAACACGGAATCGCGCATTCGAGCCACCTGTACGACTATGAAGAGCACGGCGGAACCAAAGTGTCGTCACGCGAGCTGAATGTCGATGAGCACGCCGTGATCAAAACGCTGGTCATGGAGGATGAGGCGGCGAAACCGCTCATCGTCCTGATGCACGGAGACTGCAAAGTGTCTACGAAAGAGCTGGCGCGGCAGATCGGCTGCAAGAAGATCGAGCCGTGCAAGCCGGAAGTGGCGAACCGGCATACCGGTTTTCTGGTCGGTGGCACCAGCCCGTTCGGCACGAAAAAGAAGATGCCGATCTACGTCGAGAAAACCATTCTTGATTTGCCGTTGATCTACATCAATGGCGGTCGACGCGGTTTTCTGGTCGGCATCCATCCGCACGACCTGCTGCAAGTGTTGGTGCCGACGGTGGTTGAGGCGGCGCTGAAAGGGTAAAGCGCCTGGGTGGCGGGCGCCTTCAGGGTGTAAGACCGCGTTCGCCGCGCTCGATGGTCACGCCGACGCGACGCACGCCGCGCATCATGCCGAGCTTGGCGATCGAGATGCGCACCCAGGCGGCGCCAAAGTCGTCGAGCAAGATGTTGGCGATGTGCTCGGCGAGCTTCTCCAGAAGGTTGAAATGCCGGCTCGCCAGTTCGTTGCGCAACCGATCGACAACGACGGCGTAGTCGATGGTGTCCCGAATGTCGTCGCTGGCGCCGGCGTTGACCGTCGTCGTGCCGATCTGCAAGGAGATCTCGACGGTCTGCGGGACGGCCTTCTCGCGCGGATAAATGCCGATCAGGGTGGTGAGGCGAAGGTCGTCGATAAAAATGATGTCCATGCGGCGGTGCTGGGTGTGTCCGTGGGGCGAGGCGTGTCGCGTCGTGTAGAATTCCGCGTCGGGTTGAACGGCTGGGCCCGAGCGAGTGCGCATTCTACATCAGCCGACTTTCGTGAATTCCGGAATTATCCATGCCTAATTTCCTGATTGCCGCTTTGGCCGTTGTTGCGGCTTATCTTGTTGGGTCGATCCCGTTTGCCGTCGTCTCCAGCCGTCTTTTCGGGCTTGCCGATCCGCGCAGCTACGGTTCGAAGAACCCCGGTGCGACCAATGTGCTGCGCAGTGGCAACAAGGCCGCAGCGGCGCTAACCCTGCTCGGTGATCTGGCCAAGGGCTGGCTCGCCGTTTTTCTGGCGCAGTCGTTCGGCCCGGAATACGGTTTTGGCCAGGTGTTCGTCGGGGCGGTGGCGCTGGCTGTTTTCTTCGGGCATCTGTATCCCGTGTTCCTCAAGTTCAAGGGCGGCAAGGGCGTGGCGACCGCTGCCGGCGTGCTGCTCGCGCTTGATCCGCTGCTTGGGCTTTCCGTTCTCGGGATATGGTTGTTCGTCACCTTTACGCTACGTTATTCGTCGCTGGCGGCGCTCCTTGCCGCCGCGGCAGCACCCTTGCTGGCGTTTGTGTTCTGGGGCGCCAGCGTGATGGTGCCGGTGGTCGGCATCCTGGCCATGGCATTGATTGGTCGCCACTGGGCGAATCTGCAGCGCTTGATGGCGGGGACCGAGCCGAAGATTGGCGCCGGAAAAAAAGCGTCGGTTAAGCCTTGACGTAGAAACGTCGCGACGTAAAAAAAGCCGCTCGAAAGCGGCTTTTTTTGAATTTTGTGGTCGGGGCGAGAGGATTCGAACCTCCGACTCCTACGTCCCGAACGTAGTACTCTACCAGGCTGAGCTACGCCCCGACCGATGCGCTGTTGTCGTGTCAAAAAGACCGTGCAACTGCGAAGGACGCTAAGTCTAGCAAAGAATTTTTGTAAATGGAAGCGGGTAATGGCTCAATTGCCGCAATTGCACGGTTTGCTTCAGCCTGGGCCTGCTTTTTCGTGTGTTCCAGCGCGTCGGTGGCGCGAATTGCGGCCAGGACGGCGGCGAACTCGTCGCGTCCGCCATTCTCGATGGCGTGGCGCACGCAGGCGGCCTGTTCGGCCGATCCGTGCTGCATGACGTAAATCAGCGGCAGGGTGGGTTTGCCTTCGGCCAGGTCGTCGCCAAGGTGTTTCCCCGTTTCGGCTTCCGCCCCCGAATAGTCGAGAACGTCGTCAATAAGCTGGAAAGCCGTGCCGAGATGTGTGCCGTAATCGGCCATGCGCTGCTCCATGTCCGGCGTCGCCTGGCCGAGAATCGCGCCGAGGCGGGCGGCGGCTTCGAACAGTTTGGCCGTCTTGTAGCGGATTACCTGGAGGTAGCGGACTTCGTCGACGTCGGCGTCATGGCAGTTCATGAGCTGCAGCACTTCGCCTTCGGCGATGATGTTTGTCGCGTCGGAGAGGATCTGCATGATGCGCATGTCGCCGATCTCGACCATCATCTGGAAGGCGCGCGAATACAAAAAGTCGCCGACCAGCACGCTTGCCGCATTGCCGAACAGTGCGTTGGCGGTTTCGCGTCCCCGGCGCAGCGAGGATTCGTCCACGACGTCGTCGTGCAGCAGCGTGGCGGTATGGATGAATTCGACAACGGCGGCCAGATCGTGGTGGTGCGTGCCGCGATAGTCGAGCGCGCCGGCGGCGAGGAGAACCAAAGCCGGCCGTAGGCGCTTGCCGCCCGCGCTGATGATGTATTCGGCGACCTGTCGCACGAGAACCACGTCGGAGTGGAGGCGTTGGCGAATAACGCCGTTGACGGCCTGCATGTCCGACTCGATCAGCTTGTAAAGTTGCTCCAGTTTCACCGCGTTCACCGCATTCTTTTTTTGGCAAAAAAACTTTTGAATCTTAGGTGGGGCTTGCCTTGGGCGTCAAGTCGAATATCGGGGAAAGGCATCGAGCGAGCGATCGCCGTTGGTTTGTCGCCGGGCGGTCGCGCACCTATTGGCGTTAGGTGCCGAAGTCTTTGACTTGGCGGGAAAATTCCGTATAATCCGCGGTTCCGTGTTTTACCCTTTTTATTGGTTTTTTTGGAGTCCAACATGTACGCGGTCATAAAAACCGGTGGCAAGCAATATCGCGTTGCCGCTGGCGAAAAACTTAAAATAGAACAGATACCGGCAGAAGTTGGCGCAGAAGTTACCCTTGACCAGGTTCTCATGGTCGGCGAAGGCGAGTCCGTGAAAATCGGCGCTCCGCTCGTTGCCGGCGCTTCGGTCAAGGCCACTGTGCTTTCGCAAGGCCGTCACGACAAGGTCAAGATCTTCAAGATGCGTCGTCGTAAGCATTACCAGAAGCATCAGGGTCACCGTCAGAATTACACTGAAATCCGTATCGACGGTATTTCGGCCTAACGGAAAGGAAATAGACTCATGGCACACAAAAAAGCAGGCGGTAGTTCCCGCAACGGCCGCGACTCAGAATCGAAACGTCTTGGCGTGAAGCGCTACGGCGGTGAAGTAGTTCTCGCTGGCAACATCATCGTGCGTCAGCGCGGTACCGAATTCCACGCCGGCGAAGGTGTTGGCATCGGCAAGGATCACACCCTGTTCGCGCTCGTCGAAGGTCGCGTTCAGTTTGCGATCAAGGGCGAAAAGCGCCGCCGCACGGTCAGCATCGTTCCCGCCGCCTGAGCGTATTCGGGATAACCGCATCAGCGGCAGAAAAGCCCTATCCTTGCGGTAGGGCTTTTTCATTTGTGCTTGCCGCATCCTTCGCTAAATCGACCCGTAATCAGGAAAGTCCGTGACATGAAATTTATCGACGAAGCCAAAATCTATGTCGCTGCCGGTGCAGGTGGCAACGGCGTGGCTTCCTTCCGGCGTGAAAAATACGAGCCGGAAGGCGGGCCGGACGGGGGCGATGGCGGGCGCGGCGGCAGCGTGTATGTCGTGGCCGACCGCAACATCAATACGCTGGTCGAATACCGCTACACCCGCAAATTTCTCGCCCAGCGCGGCGAAAACGGCGCTTCGAGCGGTTGCTACGGCAAGGGGGGCAAGGACATCGTGTTGCGCGTGCCGGTCGGAACCGTCATTACCGATGTCAATACGCATCAGGTCGTCGCCGATCTGGCCAAGGACGAACAAAAGATTCTGATTGCCCAAGGCGGGCGTGGAGGCATGGGCAATATCCACTTCAAGTCCAGCACCAATCGCGCGCCGCGCCAATGCACCAAAGGCGATCCGGGCGAGGAGCGCGACCTGCGCCTCGAATTGCGCGTGCTTGCCGACGTCGGCCTGCTTGGCCTGCCCAATGCCGGCAAGAGCACGTTCATTCGTGCCGTCTCGGCGGCGCGGCCGAAAGTGGCCGATTACCCGTTTACCACGATGCACCCGAATCTCGGCGTCGTGCGCGTCAGCGAAAACAAGAGTTTCGTCATTGCCGACGTTCCGGGTCTGATCGAAGGCGCGGCCGAAGGGGCCGGGCTTGGCATCCGCTTTCTCAAACATCTGGCGCGTACCCGTGTGCTGCTGCATATCGTCGATCTGGCGCCGCCCGATCCCGAAGCCGACCCGGTGCGTGACGCCAAGGCGATTGTCCAGGAGCTAGAGAAATACAGCCCGGAATTGGCGGCCAAGCCGCGCTGGCTGGTGCTCAACAAACTCGATCTGATTCCTGAAGACGAGCGCGACCAGCGGGTTGCAGAGTTCCTCGCCGCCTATGGCGTCGATGCCGAAACGCCATGCTTCCGGATCAGCGCCATCAGCGGCGACGGCTGCCGACCGCTGCTATACCGGTTGCAGGAAGCGATCGACCAAGTGGCGGCAATCGAGCGACAAAACGAAGCGTCGCCCAATGCGTCTGTCGACGCCTACTTCCCCGAAGACTCGGAAGATTCCGAAGAGCATTCCTGAAACGATAGCGACGCTGCCAAAGAATAGCCATGGCCATTACCCGTATCGCCGACGCACAACGGCTCGTGATCAAGATCGGCTCCGCGCTGATTACCAACAACGGCTCCGGCATCGATCTCGACGCCATCCACGAGTGGGCGCGTCAGATCGCCGTGCTGCGGCAGGCGGGCAAGGAGGTGTTGCTCGTCTCCTCGGGGGCGATTGCCTGCGGCATGCAGCGGCTTGGCTGGGAGAGGCGCCCGAAGGCTGTGCATGAGTTGCAGGCGTGCGCCGCCGTCGGTCAGATGGGGCTCGTGCAGGTCTACGAAACAGCGTTCTCGAAACACGGGCTGCACACCGCGCAAATCCTGCTCACGCACGAAGATTTGGCCGACCGCACGCGTTATCTGAACGCCAGGTCGACGCTGACGACGCTGCTCTCGCTCGGCGTCGTCCCGATCATCAACGAGAACGACACGGTGGTTACTGACGAAATCAAGTTCGGCGACAACGATACGCTCGGTGCGCTGGTCGCCAACTTGATCGACGCCGACTGCCTGGTCATTCTTACCGACCAGACCGGTCTCTATACCGCCGACCCGCGCAAGGATCCGGCGGCGAAGCTGATTGCCGAGGCGAAAGCCGGCGATCCGGCGCTCGAAGCGATGGCCGGTGGCGCAGGCACGCAATACGGCAAGGGCGGCATGATTACCAAGGTCATCGCCGCCAAGCGGGCTGCCAACAGCGGTACGCATACGGTCATCGCCAGCGGCCGCGAGCCGGACGTCATGCCGCGCCTGTCACGCGGCGAATCGGTCGGCACGCTGCTTGTCGCCGAAACGCGGCAGCTTTGCGCACGCAAGCAATGGCTGGCCGACCACTTGCAGCTCAATGGAAAGCTTCTCCTCGATGCAGGCGCTGTCCGTGCATTGAGCGACGGCAAGAGCCTGTTGCCAATCGGCGTCGTCGAAGTGCTCGGCGACTTCGAGCGCGGCGCGGCGGTGGCCTGTCTGGCGCCGGATGGCCTTGAAGTGGCGCGTGGCCTCATCAACTACGCGAGCAGCGACGCCCGGCGCATCGCCCGGCACCCGAGTCAGGAAATCGAAAACATCCTCGGTTATCAGGACGAACCGGAGATGATTCATCGGGATAATCTGCAACTCAGCTAGTAGTCGGTCATGTTGAGTCGCATGAATAAATGCCTCACCACCATTCGCTATCGAGTGGATATTTCGGATAGTAGGCGCAAAGTGTGTTCGTCAAATCGCGCCTACAATCACTTAATGCGCGAAATAACGAACAGATAGGGCTTGACCCTTTTCTCTGTGCTAAATTGGTCGGGAATTCCCCCCTTAAGTACGTTGCCCTCGATTTAACGCACATGAAAATCAATCAAGCCGCCGTTCTAGCTCCTCCGTTGCTCGAAGAATGCAGCCAACTTGGGCAGCGCTTGGCCCGCTTGCGGCTGGCCCGAAAAATCAAGCAAACCGATGCCGCGCTGCGTGCAGGATTGTCGCGCAATACCGTATATCGGCTTGAGCGGGGCGACCCTGGCCTGGCGATTGGTCAAGTGCTGCGCTACCTGGAGGCAATCGCCCCTGGCAGCACGCTACTCGACCTCCTGTCAGAATCGGACCCAGCGCTTATTGCTTTGAAAATGCGCGAACAGTCCAAGCGCGTACGCGATTTAACCTCCGCTGAGCTCGAAGAACTGGACTTCTGACCCCGTGGCTGCAAAAGAAACCAAGCTGATGGCCTTCGCCTGCCTCGGCACGGATTGGGCGCCTTGCGGCCAACTCACGCTTGCCGAAGAAGGTGAGCGGCTGTTGGCGTCAAGCTTTGCCTACGGTCTGAACTACCTCAAGCGCGCAGATGCGCTTGAGGTCGACCCGGTGAGCTTGGGCCTGGGCGACCGGGAAGCCATACGCGGCAAGCGACTGCTGCCCGCCGCCCAGTTGCCTTTTTTTGGTGGTATTCGGGACGCCGCGCCCGACTCCTGGGGGCGGCGGGTCATCGAAGCCAAGCTGAAAGTGCCTGCCAACAGCCTGCCCGAGTCGCAGTACCTCCTGCATGCCGGCAGCGAACGCGTTGGTGCCCTGGACATCCGCACGAGTGTCACCAGCGGTTGTAAATTGACACAGGCCAGCGATTGAAAGTTGATACACCGAACTGAGAAGATCGGCGGTTTTTGAGGCGCCGGTGATCACGAACG
>NZ_SSSR01000015.1 GCF_009469695.1 Propionivibrio limicola | reverse complement strand
CGAAAAGACCTCCGTCAGCGAGACTCGTTGATTTGCCGTAGCCGCTTTCTCCGTCTCCATACGCCACCCAAAAAGACAGAAAACTACACAAATCAACGCTCTGTGAACAGCCCCTTTGTAACTGATTGATTGTGAACGGCTATTTTGGCATGTTCACGACGGTGGCATTTCGGGTTTGGTGCGATTGCCCTGCCATTGGACGCATGTTCGGCCGAGCCGATGCAAATTTCCCCTATAATGCGACGGCTCGCTGGCCGCTGTTCCAGCCGTTTTCAAACACCAAAACCATTTTAGAACGGGAGAACCCATGGGATTCCTCGCAGACAAGCGCGTGCTCATTACCGGCCTGTTGTCGAAACACTCGATTGCCTACGGCATCGCCAAAGCCTGCCACCGCGAAGGGGCCAAGCTGGCCTTCACCTATCAAAACGAACGTTTCCAGGATCGCGTCGCGAAATTCGCCAACGAGTTTGGTAGCGATCTCGTTTTCCTGTGCGACGTTGCCGAGGACACACAGATCAACAAGGTATTTGAGGACCTCTCGCAGCACTGGGAGGGCCTCGACGGTCTCGTTCACTCGATCGCCTTCGCACCGAGCGAAGCCATCGAAGGCGACTTCCTCGAAGGCATCACCCGCGAATCCTTTCGCATCGCGCACGACATCTCGTCCTACAGTTTCCCGGCGCTGGCAAAGGCCGCCCGCCCCATGCTGATGAAGGGCAACAATCCGTCGCTGCTGGCACTGTCCTATCTGGGCGCCGAACGCACGATGCCCAACTACAACACGATGGGTCTCGCCAAGGCGAGCCTTGAAGCGGCGACGCGCTACCTTGCTTTCTGCCTCGGCCCACAGGGCATTCGCGCCAATGCCGTATCGGCCGGCCCGATCAAAACCCTGGCCGCCTCCGGTATCGGCGACTTCGGCAAACTCCTGTCGTACAACGCTCACCATGCCCCGTTGCGGCGTAACGTCACCATCGAGGAAGTAGGCAATGCCGCCGCGTTCCTGCTCTCCGATCTGGCCAGCGGCATTACCGGCGAAATCATGTACGTCGACGGCGGCCTCAACACGACAGCGCTCGGCAACACCGATCCACTGCCCTGAGCCTCACTTCGCTGCACGCCCGTCCCCATCGACGGGCGTGCAAAAAAACGCCGGTCGGGTTTCCCCGCCGGCGTTTTTGTTTTGTTTCCTTTTTGTTTTCTTTTGCAAGCCTTATTGCTGATCCTTGGCCTCAGCCCCGAGCATCGAGGCGTTGATTTCGACCTGGTACCGCGCCCGCAAACCGGAGAGATAGGCAGACAAATCCTCCTTGGCGACAATCGCCCCATACTCTGCCTGCATCTGCTTCCGCGCCGCCTCGTCAATCTTTTCAGGCTGGCTGACTTTCACAATCTTGTAGAGAACGTAGTCCCCACCTTGCTCGGCGCCAACATACGCTGGCAGCTTCTGCGTATCGGCCTTGAAAATCGAGCGCATTACGGGGGGCGGCAACTGACCGCCCTTCAAACGGGATGCCACTTTGATGGGCGACCAGGAAAGCGCATCCTTGCCCTGCTTGAGTTCGGCCAGGCTTTCCTCGCCTGCTTTCTTCGCCAACGCGGCCGCTTCCTGCGCTCTCAGCAACTTCTCGACATCCGCCTTGACCGTTTCGAAGGGTTTGACCGACGCTGGTACGTGCTCGACGACGCGGGCGGCCAGCAAGGTATTCGGTGCAATCTCCACCGCCTCCGTATTACGCTTATCCTTGAGCGCGTCCTGTGAAAACAGCGCGGAAAGAACTTTCTCGTTTGCCAGCGGGCCGAGTGCCGCCATTGCCTGCGGCGCGGAATCCTTCTGGATCCAGCCCGACTTCTGGAGCGTCAGCTTGAACTGATCGGCGGCTGGCTGCAGACTTTCCGACTGCTCGTAAACCATGTTGCTGAACGCCTCTGCCGCCTCGGCAAACTTCCGCGTTGCGGTCTGACGCTTCAATTCGGCCTCGATCTCGCTCCGCACATCCTCCATCGGACGAACCTTCGCCGCCTTGATCCCCGTCAGCTTGATGATGTGGTACCCGAATTCCGACTCGACCACCCCCGAAATATCGCCTTCCTTTTGCGCAAAGACAGTGTCTTCGAAAGGTTTAACCATCATGCCGCGACCGAAAAATCCAAGATCGCCGCCTTTCTGCGCCGAACCCGGATCCTGGGAGGATTGCCTGGCCAGTTCGGCGAATTTAGCCGGAGCTGCCTGCACCTGCTTCAAAAGGCTTTCCGCTTTTTCCTTGGCTTTAGCCTTGTCGCTCTCACCATTGGCCAGGATCAAAATATGGCTGGCGCGGCGCTCTTCCGGCTGAGCGAACTTATCCTTGTGCGACTCGTACCACGACTTGAGTTCGGCCTCGCTTACCGTGGCCTGCTTGAGCAGCGCATCCAGAGAAAGAACCGCGAATTCGGCCTTCACCTGTTCCGGCACTTCAAACTTCGACTTGTTATCGTCGTAAAACTTCTGTACAGCCGCCTGTTCGATCGAAACCTTGTCGGCAAACTGCGCCGCCGACACTCTGAACTCGCCAAACTGCCGCTCCTCGGCCTGTAAACGCAACATTGCTTCGGACTGGCTTGTGGAAACGAAGGCAGAATCCGCCACCGCGCCGATCAACTGCTGAAGCATCAAGTCCTGACGCAATTTGGCTTCAAACTGCGGCTGCGACATGCCTTGCGAACGCAGCGCCGATTCGTAGCGCTCCATGGAAAACTTGCCGTCTTCCTGCAAGGCCGGAATCTTGCTGATTACATCGCGCAACGCCCCGTCCTGCACATATAGCTTTTTCTTTTCGGCTTCGAGCATGAAAAGCCGCTGGTCGATCATGGAATTGAGAATACCCAGCCGCACTTCGGGCACATTCATCATTTCCGGCTTGAAACTGGCCCCATAAGTCTGGCGCATCTGATCCTGCCGCTCGCGCAAAGCCTGCTCGAATTGCTGAACCGAAATTTTCGTGCCCCCAACTTTCGCAATGTCATCGCCGACACCGGCATTTCTGACATAGGAATCAACACCCCAGAAAGCGAAAGGAAGCGTTATCAGGCCAAGAAAAATCTGGACGATTTTCTTGTTGTTGCGTACGGAATCGAACATGATGATTGCCTGCTAGTTCAATTGGAATGATCGAAGCAATAATAAAAAAGGCGAACTCGCGTTCGCCTTCAGACAGTGGCGGAGTGGACGGGACTCGAACCCGCGACCCCCGGCGTGACAGGCCGGTATTCTAACCAACTGAACTACCACTCCAATTTTCCTGCAATCTGCCAGCAACCATTATTGCTGCTGGTGGGTGCTGACGGGATCGAACCGCCGACATCCAGCTTGTAAGGCTAGCGCTCTACCAACTGAGCTAAGCACCCGGGCCGCATTTGATATCCAAGCAGCGAGGGGCGCAGTCTACAGCATCCTCGACAGCTTTGCCATACCGTGAACGATGGCTCACTAATTTGAGTCTCGACGACCACACCACCGCACGATCGGGCCGATAGGTATCAACGCCAAAAAGGTATATATTTGGCCATGACTTCCCGGGCTTTACTCCCTCGCCGCAAGGATTCCGGGGCACGGATATCAGGAAAAAAATCGGGAACAGCCAACCCGAAGCCAACCAATACAGGAGCCACAATGAGGAACGAAACGGATCGCGAGTCGGTTCCGGAACCCCCAAACCCCATCGGAATGGATGGTATCGAATTCATCGAATTCACCACCTCCCGGCCGCAGGCGCTTGGGGACATTCTCGAGAAAATGGGTTTCCGGCTAATCGCAAGACATCGGTCCCGCGAAGTTCTGCTTTACCGCCAGGGCGGCATGAATATCGTCATCAACTCGCATCCGGCAGACATTCCGAGAACCGCCTCGCCGCTTGAACACCCGGTCATCAGCGCCCTGGCCATTCGCGTTCGGGACGCAGGAGCCGCCTATCAGCGAGCACTTGATCTTGGCGCATGGGAAATCCCGGTGCGTGCACAGGCGCTGGAACTGAACATTCCCGGCATTCACGGCGTTGGCGAGAGCCTCATCTATTTTGTGGATCGGTACGACGAATTTTCGATCTTCGACATTGATTTTCGAGCCATTCCGGGCGTCGATCTGCACCCTCCGGCGATCAACAATCTGAATTTCTTCGGCATCGTTCAGTATGTTGGCGTCGATCGCACGGAGGACTGGGCCGAGTTTTACTCGCAGCTTTTCGGTTTTTCGCGGATTCCCGACAGCGTGCGTTTCGGGATCATGCCCAAGGGAGAGCTTCTGCAGAGCCCCTGCCGGAAATTCTTCCTTCAGTTGATCGAACCGGATGGAGCGGCCCAGTACGCACCGATGGAAGAACACCTGCAGCGGATCGGCCTCGGCACCCCCGACGTCATCAGTACCGCCGCCGAACTCGAAAAACGCGGCATCGAGTTTCTCGCCACCGACAAAGTGCACACGAACGAGCGCGGCGCGCTGACCAAGGCGGTCCTCGGCGGACTTATGTTCGAACTCGTTCAAACCCCGTCCGCATCATGATGAATTTCAACGATTTTGGCATCGACAGCGCCTCGATGGCCGGTTCGCTCGAAAACCGCCTGAACGCAGCACGCCAAGCCGGTTTTTCGCACGTGATGATTTCGGCAACAGATATCGTCGGGCATCCGTCCAGCACCGCCAGCGCGGTCCAAACCATCCGCGACAGCGGTTTGCGCGTCACCGGACTCGAAGCATTGCGGGATTTCGAGGGACTGTCGGGAAAAATGCACGACTACAAGATCGACGTCGCCAAATCGATGTTGAGCCTGTGCAGCCAGATTGGGGGGCGCCTGTTATTGACCGAAGCATCGTCCTCCGCGCACGCCGATACCGACCCGGAAAAAATCGCCCGCGACCTGCGCAAACTGGCCTTCCTCGCCCTCCCGATGGGCATCCGCATCGCTTTCAAAGGGCTGTCGTGGAGCCGGACCGTCAAGAATTTCGCCGATGCGGCAGAAATCATCAGCCTCGCCAACTGCCCGAATCTCGGTCTCGCGATTGACGCCTTCGACGTCATCGCCGCCGAAGTTCCGCTCGGCGACCTGGATCTCATTTTTCCGCAACAAATATTTCTGGTCCAGTTATCCGACTTCATGCTGCAGGAAGTCCATACGACCGAGGAACAGGAAACGACGGCCACGCATTTCCGCGTTTTCCCGGGCGAAGGAGCACACAGCGAAGCGCTCGCGAAATTCATCGTCAAGCTCGAAGAAATCGGATATTTCGGCGATTACAGCTTCGATGTGTATAACAGCGACTACCTGCAGATACCCGCGGAGGTCATCGCCGAACGTGCCCGCCGCGCGGCCGAATGGCTTGGCGAAACCGTTCTCCGCCGCACGCTGCCGGTACCGAACATGGAGCGCCTGCGGCTAACCGCCCGGGATCGCGGTTGTTGAATCGCAACCAGTAGAACGTCTGACCGGGTCGTCACCCAAACACCGCGAAACACCGCAAAAAGGGATCCGCCATGACTGACAGAAAGCTCGTCGTTGTCGATGACGACAAGAAGCTTCGTGACCTCCTGCAACGCTACCTTGGCGAACAAGGGTTTCAGGTAAAGACGGCCGAAAGCGGCGAAGCGATGGACAAGCTGCTGGCCCGCGACACCTGCGACCTGGTCATCCTCGACCTGATGCTGCCGGGAGAAGACGGCCTGTCGATCTGCCGGCGCCTGCGCGCCAGCGATCCGCAACAGGCCATCATCATGCTGACGGCCAAAGGGGACGAAATCGACCGGATTGTCGGCCTGGAAATGGGGGCCGACGATTACCTGCCCAAGCCATTCAATCCACGCGAGCTCGTCGCCCGCATCCAGGCCGTATTGCGCCGTCGAACCCAGGTGATTCCCGGCGCACCGGCGGCCGAAAACAAGGCCGTCCGCTTCGGAGACGTCGAGGTTGATCTGGCCACGCGTTCGCTCAAACGGAATGGCGAGCCGATCGCATTGACGACTGGCGAGTTCGCCGTGCTCAAGGCTTTGCTCGACCACCCGCGCCAGCCGCTGTCGCGCGACCGCCTGATGGCCCTTGCCCGAGGCCGCGAACAGGGGCCATTCGATCGTGCCATCGACGTCCAGGTCTCCCGCCTGCGCAAGCTGGTTGAACCCGATCCGGCAACGCCGCGCTATCTGCAGACTGTGTGGGGATTCGGCTACGTCTTTATCCCCGACGGTGAGGTAAAGTGACCTCCACGGCGCACGGCAACGACAAACAGCCGCGCAGCCACTGGCACACTGGGCGCTTTCACTCTACCCGCCTTTTCCCACGCACTTTACTCACCCGCACCTTCCTGCTGATCAGCGCGCTGATCGTGGTTTCGGTGGCGACCTGGCTAACGCTGTTCAGCCTGGCCGAACGGGAACCCCGCGCCCAACAGTTGGCGCAACTGACGGTGAGCGCGGTCAACATCACGAATGCAGCCCTGCTCGCCGCCAGTCCGGCGAAGCGCCCCGCCTTGCTGCGCGACCTTGCGGAAACAGAAGGCGTACAACTCTATCCGGCCGAGCCATCAGACTTCATCGTCCCACTCGCCGACACGTTTTTCTTTCGCGTCCTCGCCGACACGACAAAGCGACAGCTCGGCCCAGATACCCGTTTGGCCAGCGCCGTTAACGGCGAAGAGGGGCTGTGGGTCAGTTTTTCGCTGGATGGCGCCGGTGACGATGAATATTGGCTGATGCTGCCGGGAGAACACACGGCCACCCGCTTCCCGTGGCACTGGATTGGCTGGGGAAGCGCCTCGCTGGCCATGGCGCTGCTCGTCGCCTGGCTCATTGTCTCGCGCGTCACTTTGCCGCTGCGCCGGTTGGCCGCTGCGGCGAAAGAAGTCGGACGCGGCAAATACCCCGCCCCCTTGCAGGAAAATGGCGTCATCGAACTGCAGCAACTGACCGAAGCCTTCAACCGCATGTCAGAGAGTCTCAAGTCCATCGACAGCGAGCGCGCTGAAGTGCTGGCCGGTATCTCGCACGACTTGCGCACCCCCCTGGCGCGCCTCCGCCTCGAGGCCGAATTATCAATCAGCGACGACGACGCCCGCCTCGCCGTCATCGAGGACATCGAGCAGATGGACGAAATCATCGCGCAGTTCCTCAACTACGCGCGCAGCAACAGCGAGGAAGCAAGCGAGCCAACGGATATCAATGCGCTCGTCTGCCACGCAGCCAGCGGCCAGAACCGCCTCCCCACGCCGCCCAACCTCGTACTCGGCGAACTTCCCCCGGTTCTGGTTCGTCCCAAGGCGCTCGGGCGTGCAATCGCCAATCTGACCGAAAACGCCCGCAAGTACGGTGGCGGCGACATCACCATTGAGACGCGTATTGAATCGGGTGACGACGGAAGCAACATTGTCATCGACGTGATCGACCGGGGGCCGGGCATCCCGGAAGGCGAGGTAGAACGCCTGAAGCGCCCCTTCACCCGCCTGGAGAACGCGCGCACCAACGCTACCGGTACCGGACTCGGACTTGCCATCGTTGACCGCATCGCGGCACAACACGGTGGCAAGTTCCAGCTCCTGGCAAGACCAGGCGGCGGACTCATCGCCCGCCTCCGCCTTCCCGCCAAGCGCAACTAACTGCGGCTAAGAATCCCGTTCGATCAAGGCAACCGCATCAGTCGAAATCCCCTCCTCGCGCCCGACAAAGCCGAGACGTTCCGCCGTCTTGGCCTTCACGTTGACGCATTCCGGCAGTATTCCCAGATCGGTAGCGATGGTGACGACCATTTTCGGGATATGAGGCGCCATTTTGGGGCGCTGCGCGTTGATAGTTGAATCAATATTGATAATTTTCCACCCCGCCTTTGACAACAGCTCGCGTGTTGCACGCAACAACGCACGGCTGTCCGCACCGCGGTAGGTCTCGTCGGTATCGGGGAAATGACGGCCGATATCGCCGAGTCCGGCCGCACCAAGCAGCGCGTCGATAATCGCGTGCAGCAGCACGTCGGCATCGGAGTGCCCGAGCAAACCGAGTTCATGCGGGATTTCAACGCCGCCGATGATTAACTTGCGACCGGCCACCAATGCGTGAATGTCCGATCCCTGACCTACCCGAATCATGATTTTCTTCCCCGAAGAACGAGTTCCGCCAGACGCAGGTCGGCGGGATATGTCACTTTAAAGTTGGTTGTATCCGACACGATCAGGCGCGGCCGATATCCGGCTGCCTCGATCGCACCAGCCTCATCGGTCACACCGGAATGTTCCGCCAGTGCCCGGCACAGGAGTCCATAGCGGAACATCTGCGGTGTCTGGGCCTGCCACAAACCATCACGCGGCACCGTTGCAGAAACACGCCGATCGCCATCGGCACGCTTAAGCGTATCGGCTACTGGAACGGCAAGAAGCCCGCCTACCGGGTCGTCGGCCAGACCATCGCACAGAGCGAGCAATCGATCGGGAGCCAGGCATGGCCGGGCGGCATCATGCACCAGCAGCCAATCGTCTTGCCTCAGGACGCCAGCCGCTGCAGCCAGACCGTTTGCCACGCTCTCGGCCCGCGTCGCACCACCGCAACGCTCGACGCGCAGTTTCGGCCCAAGGCTTTTCCAGTCGTAAGCATCCCACCATTCGTCGCCTGCGGAGAGTACAACCCAAACATGTTCGATGCGCTCGCATTCACAGAGCACGGAAAGTGTGTGATAGAGCATCGGCCGGCCGGCCAGTCCAAGATACTGCTTTGGTATTTCCGCCCCAAAACGCGCGCCGCTTCCGGCAGCGGGGACGAGAGCTGAATAGCGGGGCATACGAATCCTGTGCGATGCCTGCATCGCAGACACGAAGTTTGCGGAAAGCGGAAAGCACGTCGCGCTACCCGCCTTCCACTATTCCACTCAAATCAAATTATCGCGCGTCACACCACCACGCTTGATAACCCGACGCAATTGGTCCAGCGCTTCGATCTGAATCTGCCGAACGCGCTCGCGCGTCAAGTTAAGGTCGGCCGCCACGTCTTCCAGTGTGCTGACATCGGCACCGCCAAGGCCGTAGCGGCGCTCCAGCACGCGTCGCTGTTTGTCGGGCAGTTGCTCGACCCAATGGCTAACGAGATCCCCCACTTCGTTCGATTGCAACAGGCTTTCCGGATCGATCGCATTATCATCGGCAATCGCGTCGGCAATCGTATGGTTGGGATCGATTTCCAGCGGGGCATCGAGTGAAGCGATATGCTCGTTCAGCTCCAGCGCTCGCCGGACATCCGCCACCGGCCTGTCGATCAGATGGGCAATCTGTTCGAGCCGGATGTCCCGGCCGCTGGACATTTCCAGATGGCGAAACGCACGCAGGACAATGTTGATTTCCTTGACCACGTGGACGGGCAATCGAATCGTCCGTGACTGATTCATGATCGCCCGCTCGATGCTCTGGCGAATCCACCATGTGGCATACGTCGAGAAACGGAAGCCGCGGTCAGGATCGAACTTCTCGATCGCGTGAATCAACCCGAGATTCCCCTCCTCGATCAAATCCAGTAGCGGGATGCCGCGATTCAAATAGTGCTTCGCAATATTCACCACCAACCGGAGGTTGTGCTCGATCATTTTTTGCCGCGCAACGAACTCGCCATCGCGCGCACGGCATGCCCACTGGAATTCTTCCTGTGGTGTGAAGAGCGGTTTGGCGCCAATCTCGTTCAGATAATGCTGCGTCACATCGTTGAGTAACTCAACTTCGGGCGGAGTGACAACCGCCTCTTCTTCCGGATCATTCAGGAAAGTTTCTTCCGCGTCGTCATCCTCGGCGGAAACTTCTTCATCGATAAAATCAGGATCCTGATTTGCAGTGGAAGTCATAATTACCGTTGTGGAAGATATTTTAATGGATCGACCGGCTTGCCTTGGCGCCGAACTTCGAAGTGCAGCTTCACTTGATCAGCATCGCTATTGCCCATTTCAGCAATCCTCTGGCCTTTCACGACACTCTGACCCTCTCGAACCAGCAACGTCTGGTTGTGCGCGTAAGCGGAAAGATAAGTCGCATTGTGCTTGATGATGACCAATTTTCCGTAACCACGCAGACCGGCACCGCTGTAAACGACCTTCCCGTCACCCGCGGCAATCACCGCGTCACCGGCTCTGCCACTGATATCGACGCCCTTGTTGCCGCCATCGCTGAACGTGGCCACGACTTTCCCGTTCGCCGGCCAAATCCATGCGACTTCACCCGGGCTAACGGCTTCGGCCGGCTTGGTTTCCGGCTTGACGGCAGACGCGGACTCGGCAGCTTTCGGTTCGGCCGGTTTTTGCTCCACAGATTTCGCCTGTGCCTCGCTTTGCGCTTGAGCAAGCGCTTGCTCGGAATACGGCACCTTACCCGCTTTTGGCTCGCGCTTCAGCATTTCACTACCGCCATTGGCCTGATCAGCCAAAGGCACACCGTCGATTGGGCGAACGACAACTTCATCGACCCGCACGGGGGCTGTCGACGCCACGGCCGATGTCGATGCCAGCGGCTTGACCTTGAGCACAAGCCCTTCAGAAATCACGTTGGGATTCTCGATTCGATTGAGCGCAACCAGTTCGCGGAAATCCATGCCGTGCTCACGCGCGATGCTGTAAAGCGTGTCGCCTTTCTTGACGACGTATGCATCCTTGCCGGCCCCGGCTGCTGAGCTCACCTGCCCGGCCCGGCCTTGTACCGGAGCCGGCGTTTTGCTGGCGCAGCCCACCATCGCGAGCATGACAGCCAATGCCAGCCCAATCGTTCGAGGCTTGGTTAAAGCATAAAAATTCTTCATTCGACTCCTGAAAGCAATGGAACGAACCGAACGCTGTCCAATCGCGTCTCGACGTAGCCGTCAGATCGACGTTCGATCATGAGGAGATGCTGCTCCCCCGTTCCCAGTGGCAGCAACATTCTGCCATCAACGGAGAGCTGCCGCAAAAGCGCGACGGGAACAGTGGAGGCCGCGGCAGCGACAATGATCGTATCATAGGGGGCAGCTTCCGGCAGACCAAGCTGGCCGTCGGCATATTTGAGCCTGACCTTGAACTGCTGGATTTTCCTCATATTCTGCTTGGCCCTGACCAGCAGCGGTTCAATGCGCTCCACGGAATAGACATCATCCGTGAGCTGAGCCAGCACGGCGGCCTGATAGCCGCAACCAGCGCCGATCTCCAGCGTTTTTCCAAGCTTGCCGCGCCCTTCTCGCAATAATTCGATCATGCGGGCTACAACATAGGGCTGCGATATCGTCTGCGAAAAACCGAGCGGTAGCGCTGTGTCTTCATAGGCGCGCGAGGCGAGAGCTTCCTCTACAAACACGTGGCGCGGCACATTGGCAATGGCCGCCAGCACTTGCTCGTCGCGAATCCCCTGCTCGCGCAAACGCTCGATCATGCGCCCACGGGTGCGCATCGAGGTCATGCCGATTCCTTGAACCGCTCTGTTCATCGCGCCAGCCAACTCCTGACCATCGGCAACTGGGCGTTATGCGTCAGATCAATCTGCAAGGGTGTAATCGACGCAAAATTGTTGCTGACCGCATGAAAATCCGTCCCTTCGCCGGCATCCTGCGCGGCTCCGGCGGCCCCCACCCAATAAACCGTTTCGTCGCGCGGCGTCTGCATGGGAACCACGGCTTCCGCCTTGTGCCGCTTGCCGAGACGGGTCACAAGTTTGCCGCGCAACTGATCGTAAGGCACGTCGGGCACATTGACGTTGAGGAGCAACGGTTCGCGGACATTCTCACGCTGGATCGTGCGCACCAGTTCAAGAGCAACGCGCGCCGCCGTATCGAAGTGCGCGCCGGCCTTGCTGCAGAGCGACACGGCGATCGACGGCACGCCGAGCAGAAAGCCTTCCGTCGCCGCCGCCACTGTCCCGGAATAGATCGTGTCATCGCCCATGTTAGCCCCATGATTGATGCCGGAGACGACCATGTCCGGCAACTGGTCGAGCATTCCGGTCACGGCCAGATGGACACAATCGGTTGGCGTTCCGTTGACGTAGTAGTATCCGTTCGCCGCCCGCTTCAGGGACAGCGGCCGATCGAGCGTCAGCGAATTACTCGCCCCGCTTCGATCACGCTCAGGCGCCACCACTGTAATCTCGGCCACTTCCGCAAGGGCACGCGCCAGGAAGTCAATGCCAGGAGCAAAGTAGCCATCATCATTGCTGAGTAGAATTCGCATATTCAACCGTCGGGGAAAGTTTCGACTATAACAACAAGGAGCGCCAGCACGCTTTCGCGTCGATTATACGGATATTCGAACACGCTTGAGCAAACGCAGCCACAGCCGGATATCCCCACCATTTTTCGGTTATTACGTAAACGAATACTGTCTATCCGGAAAAATGGTATTGACCGCATATCGCCCCATATGCGAACTTGTCGCCACAAAACATCGGGGGCCTTGTAGCCACCCGGGAACAGGAGGGTGCTGGATGTCACCAAGTAGATTGCTTTGCTGCCTTGTCGCCATAACGGCGCTGGCCGGCCTCATGATAGCGAGCGATGCCGCGATGGCGTCGTCGTCGCTTCGTTCTGGCTGCCAGTCAGTTGAAGCGTTCTCTGTGGCAAACGGTGAGACAGCCGAAGCTCCGCTTGACACCCTCCCGGCAAATCCACAACAAAATACGTTCCGCCCAGACCATTTCACCGGTCAAACCCTGATTACATCGCCCTTGGCATCCGTATCGCACAACAAGTCGCCTGCGACAAACCGTGCCGATTGCGCGCTCACCGCCCAACAGAATTCCGCTTTCACCGCTTACGCTTCCAAGAATTTTTTGATCTCGGGAACGCAACCGGTGAATGAGGAAACATCCTGGCTCGTCCAGGATGCTTTCATGCAGTCCCCGACCAACTCAACCGCGCCGGAACTTGCGCTACCACGGGAGCACTCCACGCAGACGATTGTCCGCATGGAAGCCAACAGGCCCCGGGTAACGCATACTCCTGCAGGTCGTTGGCCGTCTGCTTGATCGAAAACCGGAAGACTTGGATTGGGGAAACCCACTCCAGCACCTGACGGTTCTGTTGCAGGAAGGCGAGAAGCAAAGATTGCCGAATCACTTTGCTTGTTCGCTGCGTTGATAATAGAAACATCAGAAAAGGGTTAATTTATGTCAGAACACGCCAAGGACGGCTCGATCATAGCCGATCACAAGCGACCCAAGGGCGAATACAAGATGATGGCGTTGCTCTTCATCATCTGTGTCGCACTCTTTGTCGATTCACTCAACAGCGAAGGCCTTTTCCAAGGCGTCAGCGCTGGACCAGGCAGCATCCCCCAACTCGTTGGCGGTTCCATGATCATCATGATCATTGCGCTGGCCATGCAGTTCCTCAAAAAGGGCTACAAGGAAGGCACCTTCGGTGACCTTTTGCACCACCTCTTTGACCGTGATGTCGTCATCCTGCTCATCACATTGACGATCTACGGCTTCATCGTCGAAACGATCCATTTCGTACCGGCAACGTTCCTGTTCCTGGTCTCGACCATGTACCTGCTCGAACCGAAAAAGCTGTGGCTCAAGGTTCTTGTCTCGGCGGGCACGCTGGGTGTGCTTTACCTCATCTTCACGACCCTGTTCCAGGTCGTGCTGCCTTAACTCTCTGGAGGAAGCAAACAATGTATAACGGTTTGGAAGGCTTTCTTCAGCCTTTTTTGAGTCTTGGCCTGATCGGCTGGATCGCCGGCGGTACGCTGGTCGGTCTTTACGTCGGGGCGATCCCCGGTCTTTCGGTAACGATGGCCGTATCGCTGCTGATCTCATTCACTTTTTCCTGGGACGTATTGCCGTCCCTGGCCGTCATGGTCGGTATCTACACCGGCGGTGTTTACGGCGGCGCCCGCTCGGGCATCCTGCTCAACATCCCCGGCGCGCCGGCGGCCGTAGCCTCAACATTTGACGGTTACCCACTGGCAAAAATGGGGATGGCCGGTCAGGCGATGGGCCTTTCCACCACACAGGCGGTGATCGGCAACTTCCTCGGGATCATCGTTCTTGCCCTGTTCGCTCCGCTGATTTCGC
The DNA here is from genome assembly GCF_009469695.1 of Propionivibrio limicola. GTDB lineage: Bacteria > Pseudomonadota > Gammaproteobacteria > Burkholderiales > Rhodocyclaceae > Propionivibrio > Propionivibrio limicola. The sequence goes on along the minus strand of NZ_SSSR01000015.1, from coordinate 59,818 downwards.
AATTGGCGCTGGTGTTCCAGGCACGGGACTACTTCCTGCTCGCCTTCATGGGTCTCTTCCTCGTCGGCAGTCTGGCCGAGGGCAGCATGCTCAAGGCGCTGGTTACCGCGTTCCTCGGTATCGTCGTCGGCCTGATCGGCATGGACCCGGAAACCGGGCAAGGCCGCATGACCTTCGACTCGATGAACCTCCTGGGCGGTATCCACTTCGTGGTCATCATGATCGGCACGTTCGGTATTTCGGAAGCGCTCGTTCAGCTGCAAACGAAGGCAGTACCGGTCAAGCAGAAAATCGACCGCATCACGCCAGAATGGGATCAAGTGGGCAAAAACATGTGGCTGACGCTGCGTGCATCGACCATCGGCGTCATCATCGGCGCCCTGCCGGGCACGGGTGGCGACATCGCCGCACTGATGGCCTACGACCACGCCAAGCGCACCGTCAAGGATCCGTATCCGCAGCCGTTCGGCCATGGTGCCTATCAGGGTCTGGTCGCGCCGGAAGCCGCCGCTAACGCTGCTATCGGCGGCGCCTTCGTGCCGATGATGACCTTGGGCATTCCGGGCGACTCCGTAACGGCCGTGCTGATCGGCGCGCTGATCATCCACGGTCTGCGTCCGGGACCGATGCTGATGCGCGAACAGCCAGAATTCTTCTGGTTCGTCGTCGGCTCGCTCTTCATTGCCAATATCTTCCTCTACATCTGGGGTATGACCGGCATCCGTGCCTTCAGCAAGATCGTCGAACTGCCCAAGTCGATGCTGATCCCGATCATCGTGGTACTCACGTTCGTCGGCGGCTATTCGATCCAGAACAGCATCACCGACATCTACTGGATGATCGGCATCGGTATCCTCGGCTATTTCATGAAGCGCTATGATTACCCGGTTGCTCCGCTGGTCCTCGGCGTCATCCTGACCCCGATCATCGACAGCAACTTCCGTCGTGGCGTGCAGATGACGCACGGCAGCGCTACCGACTTCTTCCTCGGCATGGTTACCAACCCTGTACCGGCGGTTATTCTGGCGCTGATGGTCGTCACGGCTGTTGTATCAAATCCGAAGGCAATGGGCGCCATTCGCGGTCTCTTCGGCAAGAAAGAAGAAGCTTAAAAAGGAAGTTTGAAGGATGAATATTTCGTGGTTCTTCGGTTTTGGCTGGATTTCGGTTCTGACGGCCGTCGCCGCCGGTGTGGGGATCAACCTCCTCAGCGGCCCGGTCGTGTGGATTCTGTACATCCCGTTCCTGCTCGCTGCCCTGCACATGACCGCCCGCTTCAAGCGGTTCAATACGGATCGCTGGCGTCGGATACATGCGCGAGCCATGCTCACGTACCGCAAGCTGGCTGAACAGGAATTCGATGCCGCCAAGAACGAGAACCGCGAATACGACATCCTGACGCCATGCCGCGCCTTGGGCGAACAAATGTTCGCCCAGACGCCGGCGGTCGATGTTGCCACACTGCTCACGGATGAAAGTCGCAAGACCTACTACAAGCAATTGGTCGATGCGTATCCGAATGTGTTCGTGCAAGGAATCAAACCCGAACGCCACGACGCCATCCTGAACGGGGTACGCAGCGACATCGATGCCAGCAAGCTTGGCCCGGACATCCTGATCGCAAAGGCAATCGAACTCAAGCACAACCAGGGGGAAGCGGCTAACTATCTGCACGCACTCTTGTTGGGCAAGGTGCAGTAGCCACACGTTTATAAAGAGTTTTTTCTCATGCCCTGACAAAGCATCGTCGGGGCTGATGATGGCAGTACCCAATCATTAGAAAACATCCCGGTGATTGGTTTTTATCTACTAAGGAGAAACGCATGAGCATCGTCAAATGGTCCAAAAAGTTGGTTCTGGCGGCTGGTCTCGTAGCAGCCGGTGTTGCTGGCGCCGCCGATTACCCCGATCACCCGATCAACGGCGTGATCGCCTGGGGTGCCGGTGGTGGTACTGACACCGTCACCCGTCTGATGACCCCGATCGCCGAAAAGGTTCTCGGCAAGTCGGTCATTCTGGCCAACAAGACCGGCGCTACCGGCGCGATTGCTACGCAATCCGTCTATTCCGGAAAAACGGATGGCTACACGGTTCTCTTCCACGCCGAAAACCCGCAGCTGTATCAAGTTCTCGGCCTGTCCCCGCTGAGCTATGACGAATTCGAACCGGTCATGCTCTTCGTGCAAGGCTCGACCGTGATCGTGGTTCCGAAGGATTCGCCGCTCAAGACCTACGACGACCTGATCAAGGCCGCCAAGGCCAACCAGGGCAAGATGTCGATCGGTATCAGCGGCGTTGGCGGTCAGCCATGGGTGACCTCGACCCTGCTCAAGAAGGTCGAAGGCGTTAACTTCAACCCGGTTGCGTTCGATGGCGACGGCCCGCTGGTCACCGCCCTCCTTGGCAAGCAACTCGACGTGAGCGGCCTGGCCGTTGGTGCAGCTGTTCAGTACATCAAGAACGGCGACCTGCGCGCACTGGCGATCATGAAGAGCTCGCCGAATGAGTCCATCCCGGAAGTTCCGCACATCACCAAGCTGAACCCGGCCTTCACCGATGCCATGAAAGCTTCCGGCTTCTTCTACGGCGTCTTCGTAAAGAAGGGTACGCCGCAGCCGATCATCGACAAGCTGGCTGGTGCTTACAAGATGGCGCTGAACGACACCAAGTTCAAGGACTACGCCAAGATGAACGGCCTCTCCGTCATGGGCCTGACCGGCAAGGAAGCGCGCACCTTCATCAACGATTGGCGTTCGCAGATATCCTGGCTGATCTATGAAGCCGGCGCTGGCAAGAACTCGCCAGAGAAGTTCGGTATTCCGAAGCCTGGTGCAGCCAAGAAATAAGACTAGCAACCTGCAATAGCAGCACCTTGACGGGCGGTTTTCACCGCCCGTTTTTTATTTTCGCTCACACAGAAACGTCCAACCCCAGAAAGCCGGCAAATTCTGCGACAATCGGCCGGATTCTTCCCTGCCAGATTCCTGCGACTTGATGACTCACCGCCTTGCCCCAGAACCGATGGTTTTCGTCGACCTTGAAACGACGGGAGCGAACTTCGCCAACGACCGGATCATCGAAATCGGCCTGGTCGAAGTCGACGAAAACGGCGTCCGTGAGTGGAGCTCGCTGATCAATCCCGGCAAGCCCATCCCGCCGTTCATTACCGGACTCACCGGCATCGACACGGCGATGGTGGAAAACGCCCCGGCTTTCGAACAACTGGCCCCGACGATTTTCGAACGTTTGCGGGGTCGCTTGTTCATCGCCCACAACGCCCGCTTCGATTACAGCTTTCTCAAACGCGAATTCAAGCGCCTGGACATCGATTTTCGGGCGACCAACCTGTGCACGGTCAAGCTATCGCGCAAGCTTTTCCCGGAGCATCACCGGCACAGCCTCGACACGCTCGTCGAACGCTACGGCATCAACGTCGCTGATCGCCATCGCGCTCTCGCCGACGCACAGGTGCTCTGGGAACTCTGGCAACGCTGGCACGCCCTGTTGCCAGCTGAACGAATCGAAGCGGCGGTTGCCACCCTCTCCGGTCGCCCGGACCTGCCCCCGCAAATCGACCCGGCGCTGGCGGATGATCTGCCCGAATCGGCCGGCGCCTACGCCATGCATGCCAAGGACGGCCATCTGCTTACCGTGAAGCGCTGCGCCAACCTGCGCCAACAGGTACTAGCCCATTTCTCGGCTGCCAACCGTGATTCCGTACTGGCGCGCGATACGTGGCGTGTCGAATGGCGCGAAGCGGCCGGCGAACTGGGCGCCCGCCTGCATGAACTGACTCTTTCGGCGCCGCTGCGCAAATCCCTGGACGACCTTTGCGCGTGGCAGCTCGTGCCGCACAACGGCGACGGCAAGGAGGGGGATTTCCGGCCGCATCTCGTTTTCGCACGCGACGTCGACTTCGGCCGCACCGAAAACCTGTTCGGACTCTACCTGTCGCGACGTGAAGCGACACAGGCTCTGCGCAAGCTGGCCGAAGCACACCATTTGTGCCAAACCCACCTGGGGTTGGGCAACGGTAAGGCGGGTGAGCCCTGCCCTGCCTACAAACAGAAAAACTGCCGTGGCGTCTGCGCCGGCAAGGAGCCGGTGTCAATGCACAGCGTCCGCCTGATGACGGCGCTCGCCAAGTTCAAGCTGACGCCGTGGCCTTATCCGGGTCCGATAGCCCTCGTCGAACGCGACGAATTCGGCATGCGCGAGGACTTCCATCTGATCGATGGCTGGCGCTATCTGGGAACGGTGCAGGACGAGGCTTCGCTGCATCACCGGCTCGACAGCCGCAACGAAGCCAGTCACGGCTTCGACCCGGACATTTACCGGATCGTCAGCAAGGTATTGAAAACCGGCAAGATCAAGGTCATTCCGCTCTCCCGCGGCGGCGAATTTTCCCGCTCAGCTTGACAGTTCGAGCACCACCGATTTGCCCGAGCGGCCGCCCGCCGCGCGAAGGAGGTCGGCGATATCGGTATTCTCGCTCTTCAATGCCCAGTCCACAGCCGTCTCGCCCTTGTCGTTGGCGAGCGTCGGATTGGCCTTGTTTTTCAGGAGCAGCCGAACAACATCGATGTGACCAAAGCGGGCGGCAAAGAACAGCGCCGTCGAGCCGCTTTCGGTCTTGGCGTCGATGTCGGCGCCATGCTTGAGCAGATACTCGACAATCACGGCGTGGCCGTTATAGGCCGCATAGGTCAGCGGTGGCCAGCCATATGAATTCACTTCCGCCCCCGCCTGAACGAGCCTTTCGACATAAAACGGCTTGCCCAGATAGGCGGCAATGCCAAGCGCCGTTTCACCGTTCTTGTTGCGCGTATTGAGGCGGGCGCGGCGCTGCATCAGAAAGTCGAACAATTCCGGCATGTCACGCCGCACCGCCTGAACGAGCAACGTATTTCCGGCCCGGTCCACCGTATTGACGTCAACGCCGCGATTGATCAACGCAATCGCCGGGGCAGAATTGCCGCGAATGATCGCCGCCTCGAGATCCTCATAGGCGCCCGCCGAGGCCAGCGCCGGCAGCCACAGGGCAAACAGGAAAGCATGAATTTTCATTTTCCGGCTCCGTCGGACATGCGTGCCTGCGGGAACAGGCGGAAAAAATTATCGGTCGTCGCCGCCGCAACCTCATCGCAGGAAATACCGCGCAAGCGGGCGATTTCCTCCGCCACATAGCGGACATACCCCGGCTGGTTGAGCTTGCCACGGTAAGGCGCGGGGGCGAGATACGGCGCATCGGTTTCAACGAGCAGACGATCGAGCGGGACACGCTGCGCCACCTCTTTGACAAGATGGGCGTTCTTGAACGTTACGATGCCGGAAAGCGAAATATGGAAACCAAGGTCGAGCACCTGTTCGGCCACGTCCCAGCTCTCGGTGAAGCAGTGCATGACGCCGCCCACATCGCGCGCGTTTTCCTCGCCAAGAAGGCGCAGCGTATCGGCGGTCGCCTCCCGGTTATGCACCACGAGCGGCTTGCCGACTTCGCGGGCGGCGCGGATGTGGGTACGGAAGCGGTCGCGCTGCCATTCCGGGGCGTCCTTGTGCCAGTAGTAATCGAGCCCGGTCTCGCCGATGGCGATGACTTTCGGATGCTGCGCCAGTTCCACCAACTCTCCGATGGATGGCTCGTGCCCTTCCGTGTTCTCCGGGTGCAACCCCACCGACGCGAACACGTTGGCGTGCGCCTCGGCGAGCGCACGGATGCGCGGAAACCCTTCGAGCGTGACACCGATGCAGACGGCGGCGGCAACGTCGTTCTGCTGCATCAGATCAAGGACATTCGGCAAATTCCCGGCCAACTCCGGAAAATCGATGTGGCAATGCGAATCAATGAGCATGCGTGGAAACCTTGAAAACTTCGACAAGCGACCGACTAGTCGTCAGTCAACGGAAAAAGCGAACCACCAAGGCGCCAAGCACACCAAGAGAGCACCAAGTTAACACCCTGTTTTCTTGGTGAGTCTTTGTGCTCTTGGTGCCTTGGTGGTGAGGCATTTATTCATGCGCTTCAACATGACTGACGACTAGAGCGTATGGGTCGGCCGCGTGGAATTGAGCACGCCGCCGAGGATGCCTTCAATCTTGCGCCGGGCTTCGATGCCGCTTTCATCATTCTTGAAGTGCACGCCGATCCCTTGCGCCTTGCTGTTCTGGGCGCCCGGCGGCGTAATCCAGACAACGGTGCCGGCAATCGGCAGTTTGACCGGATCGTCCATCAGGCTGAGTAGCATGAACACTTCGTCACCGAGGTTATAGGAACGCGTCGTCGGGATGAAAATCCCGCCGTTGCGCAATACCGGCATATAAGCGGCATACAACGCCGATTTTGAATTGATGTTCAACGACAGCACGCTCGGGCGCGGCATCGCGGAACCGGCCGGCCTCGTTAGGGCAACGTCAGACATTTCCACCTCGTGGGGTGTGGAACAGCGCCCGGTAACTCAGGAAAAACTCCTCAAGAAACAAGCGGCTGTTCAAGGGTTGCTCACAAATCGCCCGGTATTGTAGCGCTTTCCGGCCAAAGCCCAGTACGCCAATGCCATCGCTCTCGCGCACCAGATTTTGCAGGCGCGGCATCTCGGAACGGAAGTAGCGCGGCGCAAGCCCCGCATGGACCAGCGACAGGTCGAACATCCACTTCTGCGACCATTCGAGCAGACGCCTGAGCGGAGCCGGGCGTTTGTCCGCCTTGACCACCCGATCGACGGCGGCAGCGGCAGCCAGCGCATCAAGCGCACTGCCTTGCGCCAGATGGGAGACGAGCGAATCGAGCAATTCCCGTTCGTCGCTGCGACCGAGTTCGGCGGCCAGCAGCGGCGAACCACCCGCCAGCGCCAGCCAGTGCTCGGCGTCGCGCACACCGGCTGCGGCCAGCCATGCAACCGCATTCGCATGCGCCGGCTGGGGTACAGCGATCGATTGGCAGCGGCTGCGGATCGTCGGCAACAGCCGCGCCGGCTCGCTGGAGACGAGGATGAACAGCGTTCCCTCGATCGGCTCTTCGAGCGACTTGAGCAGCGAGTTGGCCGTCGCCCGGTTCATCGCCTCGGCCGGATGGATCAGGACGATGCGCACGCCTTGCCGGTGGGTTCCGACGTGCAGGAAATCGTCGAGATCGCGCACCTGCTCGATCTTGATCTGCTGACTCGGTTTTTTCTTGCCCGATCCCGGCTCCACCGTAACATCGTCCTCGTCGGCCATCGCCTCGGGCTGCAGCAAACGGAAATCCGGATGATTGCCTTGCGCCAGCCAGCCGCAGGCGATACACGCACCGCAAGCTTCCTGGCCCGACGTCGGCTGTTCGCACAACAACGACTCGGCGAAACGTCGGGCAAGTTCGAACTTGCCGATCCCACGCTGTCCGGTAATCAGCAAGGCATGCGGCAGGCGGCTGCGCCGCGCAACGAGCTGCGCCCAAACGTCCTGATGTAGATCAATGATGTTCATGGATCACACGCCGCGCTGATTGATGATATCCAGCACCTGCTGCCGAATCACCTCCAGCGGCTGGTCGGCGTTGATGACCTGAATGCGTTGCGGAGCCGCCGCAGCCCGTTCGAGGTAAGCCTGCCGCACCCGCGCATGAAAATCGGTGCGCTCCTGCTCGAACTTGTCGAGATCCCGCCCCTGCGCCGCGATGCGTTGGCTGGCCACGGCGGGCGGCACGTCGAAAAGGAAGGTCAGATCGGGATGCAGATGCCCGTGCACCCACGCTTCGAGGGTCTCGAACTTGATCTTGTCGAGCCCGCGCCCGCCGCCCTGATACGCATAGGTCGCATCGCTGAAACGGTCGCAGACGACCCAGTCGCCGCGCGCCAGGGCCGGCTCGATCACCCGCGCCAGATGTTCGCGCCGCGCGGCGAACATCAACAGCGCCTCGGTTTCGAGATGCATTTCTTCGTGCAGCAGCAGTTCGCGCAGTTTCTCGCCCAGCGGCGTGCCGCCGGGCTCGCGCGTGGAAACGACGGCCAGCCCATGGCTCTTGATGAATTCGACGACCGCCGCGATGTGCGTACTCTTGCCCGCGCCGTCGATCCCTTCAAAGGTAATGAATTTCCCGCGCTGAACGGTTTGATTGTTCTGTTCCAACGGCTTCCTCACTTGTCGCCGCCATCGCGCGTGCGCTGGCCGCGACGCTGATAGCGGTTGACCGCCTGATTGTGTTGTTCGAGTGTTTCCGAAAACTGGCTGCTGCCATCGCCGCGTGCGACGAAATACAGCGCCCGCCCCGGCGCCGGATTGACGGCGGCGCGCAACGACGCGAGGCCGGGCATGGCAATCGGCGTCGGCGGCAAACCGGCACGGGTATAAGTGTTGTACGGCGTATCCGCCAGCAGATCGCGCTTGCGCAGGTTGCCGTCAAAATCTTCCCCGACGCCGTAAATCACCGTCGGATCGGTCTGCAGGCGCATGCCGAGACGCAGACGATTGACGAACACGGACGCCACGTACGAACGATCCTCTTGACGCCCGGTTTCCTTCTCGACAATCGATGCCATGATGAGCGCCTGATAGGGGTCGGCATATGGCAGGCCAGCCGCCCGCGCCGCCCACTCGCGGGACAGTTGCTGCTGCATCGCCCGGTAGGCCCGTGCCAGCACATCAACGTCACTCGTCTGTTTGGAAAACAGGTAAGTGTCGGGGAAGAACATCCCTTCGGCCGAACTGGCCGGCGCTCCGATCATTCGCATGATTTCGGCTTCGGGCAGACCACGGGTGTCATGACGAAGATCCGGATGGGCTTCGAGCCGCGCCCTTATCTGCCGGAAGTTCCAGCCCTCGATGAAAACGATTTCGCCTTGCGTCACATCGCCGCTCGTCAGCTTGCGCAACAACTCCAGCGGCGTGACGCCCCGGCTGATTTCGTAACTCCCGGCCTTGATCGACGATTCGACGCCATACACTTTGCCAAGCAGGATCAGCATCCACGGATCCACCGGCACGCCAGACGCCGCGATCTCGCGTGCGACGGCACTCATCCCCTTGCCGTAGGTGACATGAAATTCGGCCCGCTCACTTGCCAGCGGAATGGGCGACGAAGCCAGCCAATAAAAGCCGCCCGCGCCCACCGCCACCAACAGCGCACAGAGCATCGCGAGAATCTTGAGAATCTTGAACATGAATGGCGGATCAAGCAGGGCCGAGGCATTTTGGGGAGGCGATATAATAGCCGATCATCACTGAACCGATGCGGGCCTGCGCCTGTCGGAGTGACTGACAGCGTATTTTTACGACGGGAGTACGTGAGCGTGTCGCAGGCAGGCACGACGGACACGGCGCCCCGGTACTCAAACCTCCTGAAACCAGACGGATTTTTACGATGACCCCACGTTGGCAAGAATTCCTCGGCGCAAACGGCGCCCGTATCGATAGCGACAGCGGCCTTGTCACGGACTTTGGCGACCTCGCAGCCGAACTTGGCGCGGCTCGCAATGCAACGGTTGTCTCTCCCCTGACCCACCTTGGCCTGCTTGAATTCAGCGGCGACGAGGCCAAAACCTACCTGCAAAACCAGCTGACGAGCGACGTCAATCATCTGGGGGCCGATCAGGCGCAACATTCGAGCTGGTGTTCGGCGAAAGGCCGGATGCTGGCCAGCTTTGTCGTGTACCGCGACGGCACCGACTACCGCACCCTCCTCTCCGCCGATTTGCTCGACGCCATTCAGAAACGCCTGCAAATCTACGTCCTGCGCTCCAAGGTCAAGATCGCCAGGCGCTCTGATGACTTCGAGTTCGTCGGCCTGTCCGGCCCCGAGGCGGAGCGCGCCCTGCAGAACGCCGGGCTGCCCGTCCCGTCCGTTGCAATGGCAACGGCGGCGGCAAATGGTGCGACCGTCATCCGGCTCGACGACAAGCGGTTCATCCTTGCCATTCCCGTCGACACGGTCAGCGACGTCTGGAAACAACTAACCGCCATCGCCCGCCCGGCCGGCACAACGGTCTGGCAATGGCTGGACATCCAGGCCGGCATCCCGCTCATCAGCGAGCCGACCAAGGAAGCCTTCGTGCCGCAAATGGTCAATTTCGACACGATCGGCGGCGTCAGTTTCAAAAAGGGCTGCTATCCGGGACAGGAAGTCATCGCCCGTACGCATTATCTTGGCAAGGTCAAACGCCATCTTTACCGTTTTCATGCCGATGGGCCGGTCGCAGCGGGCAATGTTTTGCATGCACCGGGAGCCCCCGATCAGGCATGCGGCATGGTCGCCAACGCAGCCCCGGCGCCGGACGGCGGCTATGACGGCCTTGCTGTCGTGCTGGAGAACGACGCTGGCGCGGTTCCGGCCGTCGAGATCACCGGGAACCAGCGCGTATTGAGCCACTTCGTTCCCGTCGTAGTGGAATAACTCCGCTTCGTTTCAGCCGCCATTCCAACACTCCGCCCCCCGACGGAATGGCGGTTCGATTGATTCAAGACCGGCAGCCGAGTCGCCACAGCGACGTCACCTCGACGGCCCGGGCAAAGTGGAGTGGATCGCTGACATCCATCGCTTTCGGGTGCGTTGGCCGCACATCGAGCCGCCCCAGCACTTCAAGTCCGGCCGCTTCGATCCAGCCGAGCAGCGTCTCGCGCGAACGCAGCTTCAGGTGTTCGGCGAGGTCGGAGATGATCAGCCAGCCCTCTCCGCCATCGCTCAGATGCGCGGCCAAGCCATTGAGGAAACCGCGCAACATCCGGCTGTCGGGGTCATAAACGGCGTATTCGAGCGGCGAACTCGGGCGCGCCGGCACCCACGGCGGATTGCAGACAACGAGCGGCGCCCGGCCAGCAGGAAACAAATCGGCCCGCTGCAACTGCACCTGTTGCTCAACGCCCAAGCGGGCAAGATTTTCGCGAGCACACGCCAGCGCCCTTTTGTCCTGATCCGTGGCCACCACCTGCGCAATGCCACGCCGCGCCAACACGGCGGCCAAAACGCCCGTACCGGTGCCGATATCGAAAGCCACGCCGTTCGACACCAGCGCCTTCGGCAACGGCGCCTGGGCAACGAGCGCCACGTATTCACCACGCACCGGCGAGAAAACGCCGTAATGCGGATGAATGCGCCCGCCCAGCGCCGGGATTTCGACCCCTTTCTTGCGCCACTCGTGCGCGCCGATCAACCCCTGCACCTCGCGCAACGAGGCCACGTACGGCGCATCCGCTGGGCCGTAAACTTCCGCGCACGCCTGATGAACATCCGGCGCACGCCGCAAGGGAATCACGTGCCCGGCTTCAAAGGGAATCAGCAGCATGCCGAGAATGCGCGAGCGCTGCGCCTGCGCCATGCGCTGGCGGTGAAAAGCATCCGGCAGCTCGGGCAATGCCGGCGCCGGTTGGCCGCGTTTCCTGGCGTTGCTTTTGTCGAACCGCCGTGCCATCGCCTGCAGCAGCTGCCTCGCATTCTGGAAATCACCGCGCCACAACAACGCCGTGCCCTCACAGGCCAGGCTATAAGCCGCATCGGCCGTCAGCGTATCGTCCGCCACCTGCACACGCTTCGGCGGCAGCAGACCGGCTTCCGATCGCCAGTGCGCGGCATGCTCAGCCCCATCGTGCACCTCACACCAGGAAATTTTCTCTCGATTTTCTTCGGTTTTCGCGGATTCAACACTCACAGCACGACCTTCCTGAATTGTTTTCGATTCATCGCTTTTTCAGGAATGAATCATCCTGAAAACCTCCGTTAAAACCGCTTTCGACGCAGAGGTCGCAGAGATACAGAGAACGCAGAGAATGGGCATTTTCGCTCTATGGGAGAGACAGGGTTTGTGGTTCTTTCCTGCGTTCTCAAAGATTTTCCCTGCCTACCGTGCTCTGCGTCAGGTGCGGTTTATAGACTATTAGTCAGTCACGATCAATCCGACAACCAGGCAAGCCATTTTTAGCGTTGGTGCCAATAGCGGCGGCTCTCTTGCCGCCAGCCGGTGACGCCGGGCGCCTGGCCGGCATTCAGCACGATCCGCACGGCGCCGTCCTGATCGGTTCGCCAATGGCGGCTCGACTTATAACGTTCCAGCACTTCGGGCCGGGGATGGCGGAATGAATTGCGGTAGCCGGCGGAAAATACCGCGTGCGCCGGCGCCACGGCGGCAATGAATTCTTCGGATGACGATCCGCGCCCGCCGTGGTGTGCGACCTGCAACACATCGCTGTGCAACTGGCCGCCGAAACGCGCGATCACCGCCTTCTCGTCGGCTGTCTCGATATCCGCCGCCAGCAACACACTGCCCCGCCCGTTCTCGATGCGCAGCACGCAGCTCAGATTATTCGGCTTCGGTGTCTTTTTCCCCGTTGCTGAATAGTCGCCGGCATCCGGATGCAGAATCATGAACCGTACGCCATCCCACTCCCAGCGCTGCCCGGCGACGCATCGCTCGCCGTCGAGTTCGGTCATCGACGAAATGATGTGATCGACTGCCAGCGCCTCCCGAATCGCCGCCACGCCACCGGAATGATCCTTGTCCCGGTGCGAGACGACCAGCGCATCGAGGCGCTGCACGCCAAGCGCGCGGAGATAAGGCACCACCACACGCTGTCCGGCGCTGCTCTCGGCACTGTAGAGCGGCCCCGTGTCGTAAAGCAGCGTGTGGCCGGCGGTGCGTACGGCGACCGCCAGACCCTGCCCGACATCGAGCACATCGACCCACGCTTCGCCGGAAGGGGGGCGCGGTGGCGGCAGAAAGAGCGCCGGCAACAGCAGAAAGCACCCGATCCAGCGCGCCGGAAAACCGCGCGGCAACAACAGCCAGACAACGCCTAGCGCCGCAACGATCAATGCCCAGAGCGGCGGCACCGGCTGCTGCCAGAGCGGCCACGTCGCCAGCGTGTCGAGCAGCTCCATCAACAGAGTCATCAACCAGTGGTCGAAATGCAGCAACGGCGGCCACGGCAGCACGGCATAGACCAGCGCCAGCGGTGTCACCACGAAACTGATAACGGGAATCGCAACAGCATTGGCCAATGGCGAGACGAGCGAAAATTGCTGGAAGAAGAAAAGCAGCAGCGGCAGGCTGCCGATCGTCACGGCCCATTGCATTGCCCCCCACTGTGCAATCAACTCGCGCACACCGCGAGCATCCGCACTTCCCCCCACACGCGCCGTGCTCACGTAAAAAAGCACCGCCACCGCACCGAAGGAAAGCCAGAAACCGGTCACCAAGATAGCCCATGGGTCAATCAGGAGAACCGTGAACAGCGCCAACGCCAACACCCGGCTGACGCCCAAATGGCGGTTTGACAGAAGCGCCAGAGCGACAACGAAAAGCATGTAAAACGTCCGTTGGGCCGGCACCTCGAACCCTGCCAGCAGCGCATACAGAAATGCCGCCAACGCCCCGGCCACGACGGCGGCTTTCTGCGCCGGCCACCGGTGCATCGTCCATTCGCTATACCGCCACAACCAGTTGATGAGTGCCGCAAAGAGGCCGGCGATCATCGTCACATGCAAACCGGAGATCGAGACGAGGTGGGCAATTCCGGTCCGGTTGAAGACTTGCCATTGGGCGGCCGGAATCCCGCGCTGATCGCCGATCGCCAGCGCCGCCAGCACGCCGACATACGGCGCGCCCGGCAGTTCGGAGAAAAAACGGCTGCGCAGAGTGTCCCGCAACCGCTCGACCACGTAGGCGGGGCGCCAGACGAACGCCTCCCGCTTTTGCATCGGTGCACGCGCCCTGATCGTGCCCGTCGCCCGAATCGAACGCTCCAGCAGCCGCGCCTCGTAGTCAAAGCCGTGGGGATTGGCATTGCCGTGCGGACGCTTGAGGCGAACCGTGAAGTCCCAGCGCTCGCCCGGACGAACGGCCCGCGCTTCGACTGGATCAACCACTTCGCTCTCGTCACGCCCGTCGCCCGCCACGCTCTCCGGTTCATCCCAGCCGTGGTACCACGACAGGAAAATCCGCTGCGGCACGAGCACGTCGGGCGTATTGACGGATTCGACATCGAATTCGAAACGCTCGCCACGTTCGAAGCGCTGCGGCAGGGCGGCGATCACACCCGTCACCTGGATATCCCGCATTTCGGAAAATTCCGGCAAGGCGTCGCGCAGACGCACGTCGGCGCGCCAACCCGCCCAGACGAAGCCGACGATCGCGCCACAGACGATCAGCAAAAGAACACGGAACGATCGGCCAGCGCCGCGCAATTCCCGGACGCGCCGGGTAGCCGCCCCGACCGCCCCAACCACCAACACTAGGACCAAACCGAGCAATGCCCACAGAACGGACGTCCCGGGCAATTCGCCCTGCTGCTGCAACAGGAGAATTCCGCCGGCAAAAGCGAGAATGAAGGTGCGCATCGGGGTGTGGTTTGCGTGTGGTTTCTATCGAACGGAACGAGGTTGACCGGACTCCGGAAATAAAACCGGGGAAAGACGTTTATGCGCCTTTCCCCGATTCCCGAGCCCTCCCCGGCCCTTATCAACCTTTTCGCTCAAATGGCCGTTCTGCTTGCAAACTTCAGACTTCAGAAGAAGCGCTTGAAGAAGCGGCCAAGAAACGAACTGTCGCCATTATTGCTCCGTTGTGTGAAATCCGCATAGGCCCTATCGGCAACAAGGATATGGCCGACCAGCCAATCCTTCAAAAAATGCAACAGATCGATCGACAGCGTCCCCTCCTCAAGCGCCCGCATTTTCTCGTCCGCGATACGCTGGACGAAGGTTTGATGCGCTTCCTTGTGTGCCTCGAAGGCCGGATAATCGGTCGCGCGCATGAACGTTTCTTCCGCTGCAAAATGGGCTACCGTGTATTTTTCCAGTTCCCCGAGCAACGCAATAACGGTGTCCGGTTCGCTGCGATCGATGATTGCCTGCCAGACCTTGTTGATCAGGTCGAGCAATGTCTTGTGCTGCTCGTCGATTTCCGCCAATCCCAGGCTGTAGTCATCACGCCATTCCACCAACTGCTTTCCCATTCGCACTCCTCCCCAAATTCAAAAATTGATTCAATCGGTTTCGAGCAAGCGCCCATCGCGGATCGTCACAATCCGCTCGGCCCGCGCGGCAAGCGCCTGATCGTGCGTGACGATCACAAAGCTCGTCCGGTGCGACCGGTTGAGCGACAGCATCAGTTCGAAGACATCCTCGGCCGTCTTCCGGTCCAGATTGCCGGTCGGTTCGTCGGCCAGAACACAGGCCGGCTCGGTGACCAGCGCACGGGCAATCGCCGCTCGCTGGCGTTCGCCGCCGGACAGTTCGGCCGGCGTGTGGTCAAGGCGATGCCCCAGCCCGACCTCGGCCAGCACCGCCGCCGCCCGCGCCTCGGCCTCCGCTTTCGGCATGCGCCGGATGAACAGCGGCATGGCGACGTTCTCCAGCGCCGTGAATTCGGGCAGCAAATGATGAAATTGATAGACGAAGCCGAGATGACGGTTACGCAGTTCGCCGCGCTCGGCGTCGCTGATGTCCGCCAGATTGCGTCCCATCAGTTCGATCGACCCGCCACTCGGCGCGTCGAGTCCACCCAGCAGATGCAGAAGCGTGCTTTTTCCAGACCCGGAAGCACCAACGATCGACACCCGCTCGCCTGCCGCGATTTTCAGGTCGATCCCGTTCAGCACCGGCACCTCGCCAGCCGCGCCGGCTCCCTGGCGATAGATCTTCGTCAGCCCTTGGCAAGCCAGGACGATGTCCTTGTTCTCATTCATAGCGCAGCGCCTCCGCCGGATTGACGCGCGACGCACGCCAGCTTGGGTAAATCGTCGCCACCAGCGACAGCACAAACGACACGGCGGTAATGGTGATCACGTCTCCCCACTGCAACTCGGACGGCAGACTGGAGATGTAATAGACCTCCTTCGACATCAGCTCGGTGCCAAGCACGCGCTCGATGAACGGCACGACGACATCGACATTGAGCGCCAGCGTCACGCCACCGACGACGCCCAGCCCAAGCCCGATGAAACCGATCAGCGCCCCCTGCACCATGAACACCGCCATGATACTGCGCGGACTGGCGCCAAGCGTGCGCAGGATGGCGATGTCGGCCTGCTTGTCGGTCACCGCCATGACCAGTGTCGACACGATGTTGAACGCCGCAACGGCGACGATCAGCGACAGGATGATGAACATCATGTTCTTTTCGATCTGCACAGCGCGGAAGAAATTGGCATGGCTCATCGTCCAGTC
Source organism: Propionivibrio limicola (assembly GCF_009469695.1). Lineage (GTDB taxonomy): Bacteria > Pseudomonadota > Gammaproteobacteria > Burkholderiales > Rhodocyclaceae > Propionivibrio > Propionivibrio limicola. The sequence goes on along the minus strand of NZ_SSSR01000015.1, from coordinate 43,689 downwards.
GCTGATGTAGGCCGGCACCGACAATTGGCTGGCGAGCTGATTGACGACGACCCGCGCCTTGAAGAGATCATCGATCTTGAGACGGACCCCGGAAACGCGGTCGTCCATGCGGTACAGCTTCTGTGCGTCCTCCATCCGGATCAGCGCCAGCCCGCTGTCGTACTCGAACATGCCGACTTCGAAGATGCCGCTGACGGTAAAGGTCTTCAGGCGCGGCATGACGCCGGCCGGCGTCACCACGCCCTGCGGCGCGATGACCGTCACCTTGTCGCCGACGAACACGCCGAGCGAACGCGCCAGCTCGCTGCCGAGCACGACATTGAAGGCGTCCGGCGTCAGCGAGTCGAGACTCCCTTCCTTGATATGCGGGCGAAAGTCAGCCACCTTGTCCTCGTAATCGGGCAGCACGCCGCGCACCATCGCACCGCGCACCGACTGCCCGAACGAGAGCATGCCCTGCGCCTGCACAAAGGGCGCGGCCGCCATGACCCGTGGCACTTTCGACGACTCGGCCGCCACCAGCTCCCAACCCGACATCTCGCCACTCTGTCCGCTGATCTGCACATGCGAGACAACGGCCAGAATGCGGCTGCGCAACTCGGTCTGGAAGCCGTTCATCACCGACAGCACAACGATCAGCGCCGTCACGCCGAGCGCGATGCCGAGCATCGAAATCAGCGAAATGAAGGAAATGAAATGGTTACGACGTTTTGCCCGCGTGTAGCGTAGGCCGATCAGTAATTCGTAAGGAAGCGCCATCGGGGGCCGTGCTCGCAAAAATTGGACAACTGATAACGAAATGAGCGTTCCGGCCACGACCGGAGCGGCAAAAGCGCTATGGTACACTTTTCGTCGAATCTCTCGTCATTCCGACTGTTCCAAGGACGCATGCCAGCCCCCAAGCTTACCCACCTCACGCTGCTCATTCCGGAGCTTCTTTGGCCCCAACCGGACGACCCGGACACGTTCCACTCGCTGACCTGCCCGTCCTTGACGCGACTATTGGCACGCAGCCAGCTCGACCGCCGCCCAACGCAACCCGCCGAGAACGTGCTGGCCGGACAATTCGGCCTCACCGGCCAGATTCCTTTCGGTGCGCTACGCCGATCGGGAGAACACCGTCCCGCGCATAACATGGAAGGCGATCTCTGGCTCTGCGCCGACCCCGTCCATCTACGCTTTCATCAGGAACGCCTGCTTCTGGCCGACAGCCGCACACTTGCCATTACACAGGACGAGGCCGAGTCTTTAGCCGCCGAACTGAACGAGCAGCTTCGCGATATCGGGCAATTTCACGTAGCCACTGCCGACCGCTGGTATCTGCAACTCAAGAAGGCAGAACTGATCGCCGGCTACGACGCACCGCCGCTATCAGCCGTCGCCGGCCGCGCCGTCGAGCAATTGCTGGCCGAACTGGCCCACGCCAAAGACGTGCGACGCCTGTTCAACGACATTCAGACGCTGTTCCATTTCCATCCAGTCAACCAGCGTCGGGACGAAGCCGGCCAACTCACAATCAACGGCTTGTGGCTTTGGGGGCCGGGGCAACTGCCTGTGGATCTTGACCGCCCCTTTGACGGCGTCTGGAGTGCCGATCCCATCGCGCGCGGCCTCGCCCGCCTGTCCGGTGCCTCACACCATCCTGCGCCACCGGAAGCCAGCCTCTTCTTCGAACACGCCGAACCCGGATCAAGCCATCTCGTCGTACTCGACGACCTTACCTGTCCGGCACACGACCAGCACGCAACGGAATACCGGGACGCGATCAACTCACTTGAAGCGCGCTGGTTCGAACCACTGCGCAAGGCGCTCGTTCGCGGCAAGCCCGGAAAACTCTCGATTGTTTCGACGACGACCTACGCCAGTCTTGACTGGCAAATTCGACCGATCGACCAGTTGAAATTCTGGCGCCGCTCGCAATCGCTGAGAGAAATCGCACAAAAGCTGGCCAAGGATTTCCAATGACCCAACTCAAAGCCCGCCGCGTTCCGCCACGCATCCAGTGGCAACTCGAACAACAGGGCGTGCACCCACTGCTCGCCCGCCTCTACGCCGCGCGCGGCGTCGAAACAAAAAGCGACCTCGACTACGACCTGAAAGGCTTGATTCCGCCGGCACAGCTCACCCATACCGGTGACGCCGCCGTGCTCCTCGCCGACGCCATCGAGGCGCAGGCGCGCATCCTGATCGTCGGCGACTACGACTGCGACGGTGCCACCGCCACCGCCGTCGGCGTGCGGGCCTTGCGCTCGATGGCCGGCGACTCGGGCGCCGTCATTGACTATCTGGTGCCCAACCGCTTCACCTACGGCTACGGCCTGTCGCCGGAAATCGTCGACCTCGCCGCCACGATGAATCCCGACCTGCTGGTCACCGTCGATAACGGTATCGCCAGTATCGACGGCGTCGCCCGCGCCAACGAACTCGGTATCGCCACGCTGATTACCGACCACCATCTGCCGGGCGACGAACTGCCGGCGGCGGAGTGCATCGTCAATCCCAACCAGCCTGGCTGCGACTTTCCGAGCAAGTGCATCGCCGGCGTCGGCGTCATGTTCTACGTCATGCTCGCATTGCGCGCTGAATTGCGCGAACGCGGCTGGTTCGGGGAAGACACCGGCATCAAGGAACCGAATCTCGCCACCTTGCTCGACCTCGTCGCCCTCGGCACGGTGGCCGACGTCGTCAAGCTCGACCGCAACAACCGTATCCTGGTCGATCAGGGGCTCAAGCGCATGCGCGCTGGACGGATAAATGCCGGCATTCGCGCCCTCTTCCGCGCCGCCGGGCGCGATCCGGCCAAGGCCGGCAGCATGGATATCGGCTTCATGATCGGGCCGCGCCTCAACGCCGCCGGGCGGCTCGCCGACATGTCGCTCGGCATCGAGGCACTGATCACCGACGACGAGGGTCGCGCCCTCAACATCGCGCAGGACCTCGACAAACTCAACCGCGAGCGCAAGGACATCGAATCGGGCATGCAGGAACAGGCGCTCGTCCACCTCGACGCCATCGACGCAACCGAAGGCCCGGCCATCGCCCTCTTCGACCCCGAATGGCATCAAGGCGTCATCGGCATCCTCGCCTCGCGCATCAAGGACAAACGGCATCGCCCCGTCTTCGCTTTCGCGCGTGGCGAGTCGAACAATGGCGAAACGGCAGACGGCGAAATCAAGGGTTCCGGCCGCTCGATTCCCGGCCTGCACCTGCGCGATGCGCTCGATCTGATTTCCAAGCGCGCCCCCGGAATCTTGAAGCGCTTCGGCGGCCACGCGATGGCAGCCGGTGCGACGATCATGGAAGCGGACTTTCTCCGTTTCCGCGAATTGTTCGCCCAGGTAGCCAGCGAACTGCTCTCCCCGGCCGACCTCACGCGCACGCTCGAAACGGACGGCAGCCTTGAAACCGGACACTTTTCGATCAACACGGCGCGGTTGCTCGAAGATGAAGTCTGGGGCCAGGGTTTCCCCGCGCCGCTGTTCGAGGACGAATTCATTGTCGAAAACCAGCGCATCCTGAAGGAAAAGCATCTCAAGCTGCGGCTGCGCCGGGGCGAACTGCGGATCGATGCCATCCAGTTCAATTTTGCCGACTCTGCCGGCGCCAGAATCCGCGCCGCGTACCGTCTGGCGGTCAACGAATACAACGGCGTGCAGTCGCCGCAATTAATGATCGAGCATATCGAAAATATTGGGGCATAGCCGCACGATAAGCTGTTTGCATCGCGCGTCCCTCTTTCATGCACAGGTGAGAAATGATTGACCAAATGAAACTGAAAACAAAAATCGCCTTGCTGGTCGTTGCGGCCTTGCTTGGCCTGATAAGTCTGGTCGTCTATTCGGCCATCGAGATGCGGCAGCAATTGATCGGCAGTCGCCAAGCCGTCATCCGCTCGGTGCTGGAAAGCACGCACGCCACCCTGACGTCCTTTCAGGCGAAGGAGACGGCCGGAGAACTGACGCGCGAAGAGGCGCAGAAGGCGGCGGCCGAAGCAATCGGCATGATTCGCTACGGCGGCAAGGACGGCAAGGCGGAATACGTGTATTCCTTCACGACGGAAGGCGTCGGCGTCTACCACGTCATCAAGGAGCGCATCGGGCAGAACATGCTGGAGAAAATCCGGGATCCACAAGGCAACTACACGTGGAAGGACATCCTGGCGACGGTGCAGAAGAATCCGGGCGGCGAGTACCTGACCACCCTGACGGCACGCCCCGGGCAGAAGGACCCGGTACCCAAGCTCGGTTACGTCAAGCTTTTCGAACCGTGGGCGTGGGTCATCGGCACGGGCGTCTATATCGACGACATCAACGCCGAATTCCAGAAACGGCTGTTGACCGACCTGGCGATTGCCGCCCTCCTCATCGCACTGATCGGCAGCTTCGGGTTTGCCATTGCGCGCGGCGTACTGCGTCAGGTTGGCGGCGAACCGGCCGAGGCCATCGGCTTCATGTCGCGCGCCGCCGCCGGCGATCTGACAGGCACCATGCCCGCTGCTCCGAAAGGCAGCATGGTGGCGTCGATGGGCGACATGGTGCTCGCCATCCGCCAGATGCTCGCGGAAATCGGTCAGGAAGCGACCAAACTCGCGCGCGACGCCGAAAAAATCAGCATCGCCTCGAACGAGGTGTCGAAGGCTTCACAGTCCCAGAACGACGCGACGCAGTCCATGGCCGCGGCCATCGAACAGATGACGGTCAGCGTCAAACATATTTCCGACAGCGCCGACGAAACCGAACACGAATCGTCCGCGGCGGTCGAACTCGCCGCAACCGGATTCAGCCGTATTCAGGCCGCCAGCCAGGACATCAATACCATTGCGACCACGGTCAGCGATGCGTCCGAACGCATCCGCAAACTCGAGGACCACGCCAACCAGATTTCCTCGATCGCTGGCGTCATCAAAGAGATTGCCGGACAGACCAACCTGCTGGCGCTAAACGCTGCCATCGAAGCGGCTCGGGCCGGCGAACAGGGCCGGGGGTTTGCCGTGGTTGCCGATGAAGTGCGCAAACTGGCCGAACGGACGTCCTCGGCGACCGTCGAAATTGAACAGATGATTGCCGGCATCCAGACGGATACCCAACAGGTCGTCGGCGTCATGGATGCTGCGCTGCCGCAGGTGGACGCCGGCGTCAAGGCGGCCGAGGAAGCCGCCGAGTCGTTGCGCCAGATCAAGGAAGGCGCCCAATCGACACTGCACCGCATTCGCGAAGTGGCCGATGCCACCCGCGAGCAAAGCGTCGCCAGCTCGAACATCGCGCAACGCGTCGAACAGATTTCGCAGATGGTCGAGGAAACGAGTTCGACGATGCAGGCCACGGCCGAAACCGCGACGGATCTGGAAAAAATTTCCAGCGACCTTAACAAGCTGGTCAGCTGCTTCCGCTGCTAAGCACCGAATCACCTCATATCAAGCGACGGCCGCTGCGAGCAATCGCAGCGGCCGTCGCCACTCCGATCGTCTCAATGCGCGGACACGTATTCGTGCAACTCCGAGAGCCACGCCTGCTTTTGCTGATCGGATGCGAATGAGGCGACAAAACCGTTCCCTGCAATCTGCACAAGCTCTTCGCGGGACAACTGCAGCGCCTCAGCCGTCGCCAGAAAGTTGTTGTTCATGTAGCCACCGAAATACGCCGGGTCGTCCGAGTTGATCGTCACGCACAGCCCGGCCCGCAACAGGCGCGCCAGATTGTGCTCGCGCAGGTCCTTGACCACACGGAGTTTGAGGTTGGATAGCGGACACACCGTCAACGGCACGTTGTCGCTCGCCAGTCGCCGCATCAGTTCCGGGTCTTCTTCCGAACGCACGCCATGATCGATGCGTTCCGCCTTGAGCGCGTCGAGCGCGCCCCACACGTAGGGCGGAGGTCCCTCTTCGCCGGCATGCGCTACCGCGTGTAAGCCGAATTCACGCGCCTTGGCAAAAACACGGGAGAATTTTTCAGGTGGATTCCCGACCTCGCCCGAATCGAGCCCAACCCCGATCCAAAGATCAGCATAAGCCTCGCGTAACGGCAACGCGGCTTCGAGCGTTGCAAGCGCCTCTTCCTCCGAAAGATGACGCAGGAAACAGAGGATCATCCGGCTCGAAAAACCGTGCTGCTCCCTTGCGTCACGCAGAGCGCGGGCAATCCCGGCAAAAACCGTCGCCATCGGAACACCTCGCTCGGTATGCGTCTGCGGGTCGAAAAACAACTCGGCATGACACACGTTGTCTGCTCTGGCGCGCTGAACGTAAGCCGCTGTCAGATCGTAAAAATCCTGCTCGGTCTGCAACACGGCCGCTCCCGCGTAGTACAAGTCAAGGAAGGATTGCAGGTCGCTGAAATTGTAGGCGGCGCGAACGGCCTCAACGGAAGCATACGGCAACGTCACGCCATTACGCTGCGCCAGTGCGAACATCATCTCGGGTTCCAGCGATCCCTCGATGTGCAGGTGCAACTCGGCCTTGGGCAGGCCGCAGATGAAATTGTGCATTTCCATGCCTGTGTTCGCTTAATACGAGCCGCCTTGCGGCGCCAGATTCTCGAAACGCGTGTATTCGCCGAGGAAGGCCATGCGCACGGTACCGATCGGGCCGTTACGCTGCTTGCCGATAATGATTTCGGCCGTGCCCTTGTCCGGCGTATCGGGGTTATAGACCTGATCGCGGTAGATAAACATGATCACGTCGGCATCCTGTTCGATAGCGCCGGATTCGCGCAAGTCGGACATGACTGGCCGTTTGTTGGGGCGCTGTTCGAGCGAGCGGTTCAACTGTGACAGCGCGATCAGTGGCACGCTCAGTTCCTTGGCCAACCCCTTGAGCGAACGGGAAATTTCCGAGATTTCCGTCGCCCGGTTCTCGCCCCCCCCTTGGTTGGCGGATGACATGAGCTGCAGATAGTCGATCACGATCAGCCCGAGCTTGCCGCATTGGCGATGCAGCCGCCGCGCCCGTGCGCGCAGGTCGATCGGGTTCAATGCCGGCGTTTCGTCGATGTAAATCGGCGCTTCGTGCATCTTGCCGAGCGCAAAGGACAGGCGCGACCATTCATCATCGTTCAGCCGCCCGGTACGCACGCGGTGCGCATCGAGCTTGCCGACCGACGACAACATACGCATCGCGAGCTGCGCGCCACCCATTTCCATCGAGAAAACAGCGACTGGCAGCCCCACTTCGATGGCCACGTGCTCGGCGATATTCAATGCAAAAGAGGTCTTACCCATCGACGGGCGGCCGGCAACGATCAGCAGATCGCCAGGCTGAAGCCCGGAGGTCTGCGCATCGAGGTCGTGGTAGCCGGTTGGCACACCGGTGATATCAGAGGGATTATCGCTGTCGTGCAATTCCTGGATGCGCTCGACAACCTGCGTCAAAAGCGGGTTGATATGCTGGAAGCCGGACTGGTGGCGAAAGCCGGATTCGGCAATCGCAAAAACTTTTGCCTCGGCCTCGTCGAGCAGCTGTTTTGGATCGCGCCCGAGCGGATTCAATGCGCTGTCGGCAATCTCATCGCCAGCCGACACCAATTTACGCAAAATCGCACGTTCGCGAACAATTTCCCCATAGCGGCGGATATTGGCGGCGGACGGCGTATTGGCGGCAAGCTCGCCAAGATAAGCCAGACCACCACTCTCTTCGCCCTCGGCCGACTGTTCGAGACTCTCCGCCACGGTGATGACGTCGACCGGCTTGCTGCGTTCAAGGAGTCTCCGGATGTGGCGGTAAATCCGCTTGTGTTCGTCGCGGTAGAAATCCTCTTCGCCAACCAGGTCCGCGATCTTGTCGAACGCCGCGTTATCAAGCAACAGGCCGCCCAGAACGGACTGCTCCGCTTCGATCGAATGCGGCGGGATGCGCAATTGCGCGATGGCAGGATCAACCTGGAATTTCTTCGAATTTGAAGAAGCAAACGGCTTGGCCATATATCTTCCGGAAAGCGGTGGTAAGCGGGCAAGTCTAACGCTAGACTTGCCACCTTGGCGGCTGCAAAACAAAAAAGCCTTGCACGCTGGCAAGGCTTTTTCCGGTGCCGAATCGGCACATCCTTGAAACTACTGGATTACTGTTCGCCGACTATGACAACCTTGATGTTTGCCAGAACGTCGGTATGCAAAGAAACTTCCAGCGACGTTTCGCCGATCACTTTCAGCGGACCCATCGGCATGCGAATGGAAGACTTCTCGACATCGAACCCCATCGCCTTCAGGCCGTCGGCAACGTCGTAATTGGTCACGGAACCGAACAGACGGCCATCGACACCCGCCTTGCGAGCGATAGTCACAGCAATACCTTCGAGCTTTTCGGCAAAAGCCTGGGCGGCTGCCAGCTTCTCGGCTGCGGCCTTCTCGAGCTCGGCGCGCTTGGCTTCAAAGTCCTTCAGGGCAGCCGGCGTAGCACGCTTGGCCTTGCCTTGCGGGATCAGGAAGTTACGGGCGTAGCCATCCTTCACCTTGACGAGGTCGCCAAGGTTACCGAGATTGACGACTTTTTCCATCAGAATAATTTGCATCGTCGTTTCCTCTCTTATTACTGGTGGTTGTCGGTGTAGGGCAGGAGGGCCAGGAAGCGTGCGCGCTTGATGGCAACAGACAGCTGGCGCTGATAACCAGCCTTGGTACCGGTCAGACGAGCCGGCATGATCTTGGCGTTTTCAGCGATGTATTCCTTGAAAACATCCACATCCTTGTAGTCGATCATCTCGACTTTTTCAGCCGTGAAACGGCAGAACTTGCGGCGCTTGAACGCACCACCGCCACGTTTCTTGACGTTCTTATCATCCTTCTTCTTGAAGAACTTACCCATTTTGATTTCCTTCTGCAAATTCGATCGTTGTAATGTGCACTCTCAACTGTTTGCTGTTCTGGCTTCGCGAAGCCAGAAAACCGGTCACATTCAGCACAACTCCGGGAGCTGCACCCTGAAGCCAGTTAGCTGCGTCGCCAAGGGCAATCGCTTGTACGTGGCAAGCAACCCGCCTTGGACTCCCGGCCTCCACCTGCTCCGACTGGTGTTCAAGCACACATTCGGTCACTGGCACGCCAGCCGGGGTAAATCGCAGCGCCTTGCGCTCGATCAGGGTTCCGCTGAGTTCGATCCGGTTCAGTCGAGCCTCGACAATCAGGCGGCCGTTTCGGCTTCCGTACTGCCTTCAGCGGCTGCTTCTTCAGAAGCGGCGGCCATCATCGACTTGGACTTTTCTTCCTTCATCATCGGCGACGGGGTGGTCACGGCCTTCTTCATCTTGATGGTCAGGTGACGCAGCACGGCATCGTTGAACTTGAAACCATGTTCGAGTTCGGCCAGCACTTCACCATCACACTCGATGTTCATGAGAACGTAGTGAGCCTTGTGCAGTTTCTGGATCGGATAGGCAAGCTGACGACGGCCCCAGTCTTCGAGGCGGTGAATCTGGCCTCCGTGCGAGGTGACGAGCGTCTTGTAACGCTCAACCATCGCCGGAACCTGCTCACTTTGATCAGGATGGACGATAAAAACAATTTCGTAATGACGCATGAACGCTCCTTACGGTTAAAGCCCCCCGCCATGCGAACGGTGGAGCAAGGTTGAAAAGCCGGCCATTCTAGCCGACTTGCAGCAGGCAAGGCAACGCTTTTGCGACCTGCCTGCTTCCGGGAATTCGGCAACGTGCTAACGATTAACGCAATCCGAGAACTTCCTGCATGTCAAACAGGCCATTCGCTTTCTCGGCGAGGAAGCGCGCGGCACGCAGACTTCCCAGCGCGTAGGGCATGCGGCTCCCCGCTTTGTGGCTGATCTCGACACGCTCGCCGGTGCCGCAATACATAACCGTGTGATCGCCGACGATATCGCCCCCGCGCACGGTGGCAAATCCGATCGTAGATGGATCGCGCTCGCCGGTTACGCCTTCACGCCCGTAGACGGCACACTCCTTGAGGTCGCGCCCAAGTGCCTCAGCAATGACTTCGCCCATGCGCAAGGCTGTACCGGAAGGCGCATCGATCTTGTGCTTATGGTGGGCTTCGACGATTTCGATGTCGTAACCCTGATTGAGGATGCGGGAAGCCGTATCGAGCAGTTTGAAAACCAGATTGACGCCAACACTCATGTTGGGCGCAAAAACAACGGGGATCTCCGCTGCCGTTTCTGCAATGACCTGCTTTTCCTCGTCGGAAAAACCGGTTGTACCGATCACGATGGAAACCTTGTGGCGACGACAAAACTCGAGATGCTCGAGCGTCCCTTCCGGACGCGTGAAATCGATCAGACAATCAGCCTTGGCGATTCCTGCTTCCGCATCGCTCGTCACCGGCACGCCGCACGGCATCCCGACAAGCTCACCGGCGTCCTTGCCAATCGCCGGCGTTCCCGGTTGATCGATGGCGGCAACGAGTTCCGCCCTCTCATCCTTGAGAGTAGCCTCGATCAACATCCGCCCCATGCGCCCACTGGCGCCGACAATTGCAATCCTGATTGCGCTCATATCAAAGTCCCATGTTTTCCATCATTTTGCCGAAGAACCCTTTTTCCTGAATGGGCGGCGCAACCGCATCATCCGGAACCGATCCGAGGTCGATTTCCCGCATCTTGTTCTCCGTACCAGCAACCGGATCACCCGCCTGAGCCGCCTCCACGTCACCCGAAACGCGGACTAGGCGATCATTCTCATCAAAAAAAACGGCGAACTTGCGCATTTCCACTTCGCCGGTACCCTTCTGCAAGCGGTACACATAATCCCAGCGATTGACATGGAACATATCGATCAGCACTGGTGTGCCAAGAGCGAAACGCACCTGGTCCTTCGTTAATCCCGGCTTGAGCTGAGAAACCATTTCCTGCGTCAGCACGTTGCCTTGCTGAACGTCAATCCTGTACTCGCTAACAAGGCGCGGCACCGACGAGCATCCAGAAACAGCCACCAAGGAAAGAAGGACAACACTAAAAAATCGACAACAAATCATGTTGAGGATGATTCCAGATAAGAAAGTGGGAATACGGAAGCGCCATATAAAACAAAGCGAATGCGTACGCGACGAAATATGAACTGAAGTTCATAAAGCGTGTCTTGCGGTATATCATAACCGAAACAATGCCTCCTTTCCTTGCCTACCCAGCCTAGACATGAGCAAATCCAACGAACTGAAAAGCATGGGGCTTAAAGCCACGTTTCCCCGCATCAAAATTCTCGAGCTCTTTGAGAAGGCTGAGCCGCGACATCTGACGGCAGACGACGTTTATCGCATGCTTCTCAGTGAAAAGATGGACATTGGCCTGGCTACCGTCTACCGGGTTTTGACACAATTCGAGCAAGCCGGGCTACTCGAACGCCACCACTTCGAATCCGGAAAGGCCGTTTTCGAAATCAAGGCAAACCATCACCATGACCATCTCGTGTGCCTGAACTGCGGCCGGGTCGAAGAATTTTTCGACGAAGAAATCGAACGCCGTCAGAAAAAGATCGCCAAGGAACGCGGTTTCGTCATCCAAGAGCACGCGCTGTACATCTACGCCGAATGCATAAAGCCGGACTGCGAGTATCGCAAGAAGGTCGAAGAGATGGAAAAAGGCGCTTCCTGACGTACCAGCACCGAACCGCTTAATGCACGTAGTACTCGACACAAATGTCGTGATGGACATGCTCCATTTCGACGACCGGCATACTCGCCCCTTGCATGACGCTGCAACAAAGGGCGACATCAGCTGCTTCACCGACACCGAGTGCCTGGCCGAACTCGAACGCGTCACCACTTACCCGGAGTTCAAGCTCGACGAAGCCAGCCGCGCCGTGTTGATGGAGCGTTACAGGCAGTTCGTCAATCTCTGCGAATACACGGGCGAAGAATTCGGCGACCTGCCGCGCTGCCGCGATGCGGACGACCAGAAATTCCTGATTCTGGCTGCCCGCTGCCGGGCCGACCTGCTGATCACCCGCGACAAGCAGCTATTGAAACTGGCCCGCCGCCGCGGACTGCGCCCGCCATTTGGCATCGTCACGCCCGAAGCGGCCTGCCAGCTACTGCAACTTGCGCCGGAAAACCCAGCGCGACGCCTCTGACGCCGACGCGTCAAACGCATATCCTTCGCTGTCGAACGCCAGCAGACCAGACGGCTCAACAATCTTCCGCAGCACGGCAAAACGCGCCATCAAACCGCGCGCCCGTTTGGCATAGAAACTGACAACCTTGTACCGGCCGCCACTCCAGTCTTCGAAAACGGGCTGAATGACCGGAACACTCAGTTTTTTGGCCTTGACCGATCTGAAATACTCCTCCGAAGCCAGGTTGACCAGCGCCGGCTCCCTGGCATCGGCGACGGCGACGTTCAGCGCATCGACAATCCGCTCGCCCCAGAAGGCGTAGAGATCCTTGCCGCGCGAATTGACCAGGCGGGTTCCCATTTCGAGACGGTAGGGCATGATCAGGTCGAGCGGACGCAGCACGCCGTACAAGCCGGAGAGGATACGCAGATGACTTTGCGCGAATTGCAAATCCCCGGCGCCAAGTGAAGGCGCGCCCAACCCCTCGTAGACATCCCCGTTGAAGGCGAAAACCGCCTGTTTGGCCACCCCCGGCGTAAAGGGAAGCGACCATTCCGCGTAACGTCGGGCGTTGAGCGCGCCCAAGGGATCGCTGATGCCCATCAGACTGGAAATATCTGCAGGCGAAAGCAGCCGCAACTGCTCGACCAGCAGACGTGCCTGATCGAGAAATTCGGGCTGCGTGTATTCGGGCAAAGTCGGCGGCGTTTCGAAATCGAGCGATTTTGCGGGAGAAATAACGATCAGCATGTCCAGAACGAAAACAAAAAGGAAGTTGTCATTTGTTAGGATTGTATTCGACCGATCAAGAAGTTCACCGTTCCGGAGGAATCATGGAAGCGATGGAGCACGCATTAGGCCGGTTTGCCGATCCGGCTGCCGACCCCGCCGAACCATTCATTCACCTGACCGACACGCTACGTCCAAGCGACCCGAAAGATTTCGACACAGCACGGCGAAACATCCATGCCTTGTGCTTCATCCTGAGCCGCCAGCCGGAAGCACGGACGCACGTTCGCGACACGCTGCTTCGACTGCTCGCCACCTACCGGCACACCGAACTCTACACGCTGACCGGCATCCTCCCCAACACCGGATTCTTCAGCGAACTGTTCCGCCGTATCGGTCACAAACTGCTGCCAGAGGTTGCCGAACCCGGCCAGCTACGCACATTTTTGCGCCAGGTTTTCCACCGCCCCGGCGACCGCCACTGGGTTCTCGGCGTCGGCGAAGAAGCGTGGCTGCAGTTGGTTCACTCGCTGCGTTTCGACGATGCGCGACCGGATGTGCCCGATCCCGCGCTGCCCCGCCCGATCGCCGAAATCCTGCGCTCGCTGAGTTTTATTTCGCACTGGATAGCCGCCATCGGCATGGAACCGGAACTCCTGCGTCTCGAACCCGCGCTGGAAACATTCGGTTCGCCCTTCGTCACGCAAAACAGCGAACTGACCGAATACATTGAAAGCTACCAGTCGCACTGGCGGCAAACAGCACCCAATAGTGCTGAAGACACCGGCAACCGGGGGGCGATCGACGACAAGCACCTGCGCGTTCTCTATGGCCAGTGCCGGCAGGTCATCGAACGCATCCGCAAGCGCGCCGGACGCGAAGGCACCAGCATCCGGCTGACCTACCATCTGCAACGGCTGCAGCAACTGCTCCGACGCAGCGAACGACTGCTCGACATCGCCGAAGCGTTGCGTCTCGACCCGGATGGCGAAACGCCTTATCCGGCCATCGTCACCCTGTTTTCCCGGCTGGTCCAGGACGAATGCCTGCACAACAACCTGCGCAAACACTGGCGCCAAAACATGGAGCTGATCGCGCTACGCGTCACCGACAACACACGCGCCCACGGCGAGCACTACATCACGGAGAGTCAGGGCGAATACCGCGCCATGGCCCGTTCGGCCATGATCGGCGGCTGCATCATTGCCTTCATGGCCTGCCTGAAACTCTGGCTGACCAAGGCTGACCTGCCACCGCTGACCGGCGCCCTGCTCTTCTGTCTCAATTACGGGCTGGGCTTTTGCCTGATTCACATCCTGCATGGCACGGTCGCCACCAAACAGCCGGCGATGACGGCCAGCGCCATCGCCGCCTGCATTGGCGAGACAGGCGGCAAATTACGCAATATCGACAACCTCACTTGGCTCATCGCACGCACCGTACGCAGCCAGCTGATCGCCATTCTCGGCAACGTCGGCATTGCCGTGCCGCTGGCCGGGCTGATCGCCTACGCCGTCTTCACGCTTACCGGGGAGCCTTTTGTCAGTCCCGAAAAGGCAAACCACCTATTCGAGGAACAAAGCCTCGTGCACAGCGGCACCGTCTTCTACGCAGCAATTGCCGGTATCTGCCTGTTCCTGTCCGGCCTGATCAGCGGCTATTTCGACAACTTCGCCGCCTACAACCGTATTCCGACGCGGATTATTCAGCTCGCCTGGCCCAGGCGACTGCTTGGCGAAGCGCGCATGCGGCGCATCGCCACCTACATTGGCGACAATCTCGGCGCACTTTCGGGCAACTTCATCTTCGGCTTCCTGCTCGGCGGAACAACGATTTTCGGCATTCTGTTCGGATTGCCGGTCGACATTCGCCACGTTGCGTTCTCATCGGCCTTTGTCGGCATCGCGCACGTGGGCCTCAACTTTGTGCCCGAATTCTGGACATTGCTCTGGGCCGTGCTCGGCGTTACCGCCATCGGCTGCATCAATCTGGCGGTCAGTTTCGCCCTGGCGCTCAATGTGGCATTGCGCGCGCGCCAGATCACCGAAACACCGTGGCGAGCGATCGGCATGGCCGTACTGCGCCATTTGATTCACCAACCGCGGGATTTTTTCCTGCCGCCCAAGGGCGAAACGCCGTAATCCAGCCATGGGGGCGACAAAGAAAACGTGCCTGACAACATGCGCGGACGTCCTATTGCCCGCTCGCCTTGCTACAATCCCCGGCTATTCCGCTCTACAGGCCTTGCCATGAAACGCAATCGCATTACCTCCCGCAAACGCATGTCGTCCGACGCCACCGAACTGGGGCGTCTCGCCATCTGCCTCGCCGAATCGGGCGGCAAACTGGAGAAAAGCTTCTGGGAAGAGCAACTGGCGGGATTGATCGACAAATCGCTGCATGAAAGCGCCGAAGACGACCTGAATGCCTCGCTCGACCGCCTGTTCGACTCGCATGCCGCCGCCCACGACGCACTTGCCGACATGATCGAATCGCGCGTCGAATCGTGTGTTTTCCCGCACCAGGGGCAGGACTTCGACATCCTGCTGTTCAATGCGCCGATCCTCGCCTGGTCGCGCTTTTCGATACCCGCCGGCACGATCCCGAAGAGCACACTTGACAACCTGAAAGTACATCTCGGCGCCCATGTCTTTTCGGCCGGCGCGCAGATTGCCCTTGTTGATTACCTGTTCAGCCCTGACCAACTGCCGCGCAGTTTCGTCGACACCTGGCAGCTCATGCGCAATCTCGGTAACGCTGCCCTGCAGAACAACACACTGCAACTCGACGTCGCCTCGCTGCCCGAAACCAATCCGTTCCTGTCCGACACCCGGTACCTCCTCGGCGCTATTGCTGTCCCCCACGGGACAGCGCTGTTCCGCTGGAACGAAACGGACGACGTGACGCGCGAAAGCGCCCTCAAGGAGTGGGTCAAGCAAGGCAGCCCATGCATTGAACCGCTGCTGACCGGTTGCTCCTTCCAGGCATTGCTGGCCGACGCCTACCATGCGGCCTGCCGCACTGCCGATATCGCCTCGCGCCCCTATTCGCTGCGCGCCTCGGTCGCCTTTTTGCAGACCACTCTTGGCAAGCCAGCCGAAACTCTGCGAGCCGTCATTGGCGGCTTCCACGACAAGCGCCTGGAGGAATACCGCATCGGTTTCGGCCCGCGCGAGAATGACAACATCGTCCACGGCGTCATCTGGCCATTGCTCGGCGCCGAAGACGAAAACACCGATGTCGTCGGCGAAGTCGAGACGATCCTGCGCGAATCGGGGATCAAGGAAATCATCGTCCACGACCAGCAGTTCCCTTTCGAATTCTGCGACGACTGCGGCGCCCCGCTCTACCCCAACGCCGAAGGCGAGACGGTGCACGCCGAACTGCCCGACCCGGAGACGCTGCCCTCGCAAACCCTGCACTAACCCTGCACAGATTGATTCCCATGAGCGACATCACCAGCAACGCCGATCTCCTCGAACGCAGCCTCAAGGCTGTCTGGCATCCCTGCACGCAAATGAAGCAGCATTCTGGCGGCCGGGGCGCCGAGTTGCCGATGATCCCGATCGCCCGCGGCCAGGGTGCCTGGCTGTACGATTTTGACGGCAGGCGTTATCTCGACGGCATCAGCTCCTGGTGGGTCAATCTCTTCGGCCACGCCAATCCGCGCATCAACGCCGCCCTGCGCGCGCAACTCGACGAACTCGAACACGTCATCCTCGCCGGTTTTACACATCGGCCGGTCGTCGAGCTCTCCGAACGCCTCTCTGCGCTGACCGGCGGCAAGCTCGGCCACTGCTTCTACGCCTCCGACGGCGCCTCGGCGACAGAGATCGCGCTCAAGATGTCGTTCCATAGCTGGCGCAATCGCGGCCGCGACAAGAAGCAGAACTTCCTCTGCCTTGAAGGCAGCTACCACGGTGAGACGGTCGGCGCGCTGGCCGTCACCGATGTTGCCATCTTCAAGGACGCCTACGCGCCGCTCGTGCGCACCGCCGCCACCGTGCCGACGCCCGATGCCCGCAAAGCCGAACCGGGCGAAACGCCGGCCGACGTCGCCCGCCGCGCTGCCGCCGCGCTCGAACGACACTTGGAAACGCACCACGAAAGCATCGCCGCGTTCATCGTCGAACCACTGATCCAGTGCGCCAGCGGCATGGTCATGTACGACCCCGAATACCTGCGCCTCGCCCGCGCCCTGTGCGACCGCTACGAGGTCCATCTGATCTGCGACGAGATCGCCGTCGGCTGCGGCCGCACCGGCACCTTTTTCGCCCACGAGCAGGCCGGCATCAGGCCCGACTTTTTGTGCCTGTCGAAAGGCATCTCCGGCGGTTACCTGCCGCTGTCGATCGTGCTCACCACCGACACGGTTTACGAATCCTTTTACGACGACGCCACGGCGCGCGGCTTCCTGCACTCGCATTCCTACACAGGCAATGCGCTGGCTTGCCGGGCGGCGCTGGCGACGCTCGACATCTTTGCCAAAGACAAGGTGCTGGAGCAGAACGTCGCCCGTTCGCAGAAACTTGCGGCCGCGCTCGCGCCGCTCGCCGATCACCCGCAGGTCCGCCATTTCCGCCAGCGCGGCATGATTGTCGCCTTCGACGTCATCAGCGACGATCCGAAGTTCTCGCGCCATTTCTACCGTGCGGCACTGGAACAGGAGGCGCTGACCCGCCCGATCGGCCACACCGTCTACGTGATGCCGCCGTACATCGTCGACGACACCGAAATCGACCACCTGAGCCGCGCCATCAAGGTCGCGATCGACACCACGCTCACCTCATGATCTGGGAAGAACTCGAACACAGCCTCGCCGACCTCGACCGCGACGGCCTCAAACGTCGCCGCCGCACGCTCGAAGCGCCGTGCGGACCGCTCGCCTGCGTCGACGGGCGCGAACTGATCAGCTTTTGCAGCAACGACTACCTGGGGCTGGCCAGCGATCCGGCGCTGATCGACGCCGCCTGTGCGGGAGCACGCGAATGGGGCGTCGGCAGCGGTGCCTCGCACGTCGTCAGCGGCCATCTGCTGCCCCATGAAACGCTGGAACAGCGGCTCGCCGCGTTCACCGGTTTCGAGCGCGCCCTGCTGCTGACCACCGGCTACATGGCCAACCTCGCCATCGTGCCGGCGCTGGTCGGACGCGGCGACGCCGTCTTTGCCGACAAGCTCAACCATGCCTCGCTGATCGACGCCGTGCAGCTTTCGCGCGCCGAACACGAACGCTATCCACATGGCGACCTCGCCGCGCTGGAGCGACTGCTCTCCGCCAGCCAGGCCAAGCGCAAGCTGATCCTCACCGACGCCGTCTTCAGCATGGACGGCGACGTCGCGCCACTGCCCGAACTGCTCGCCCTCGCCGAACGCTTCGACGCCTGGCTGGTGATCGACGATGCGCACGGCTTCGGCGTCCTCGGCGAACACGGGCGCGGCAGCCTCAGTCATTTCGGCATCGCCGCCCACCCGCGCATCCTCTACATGGGCACGCTCGGCAAGGCCGCCGGCGCCTCCGGCGCGTTCATCGCCGGCTCGGAAACGGTCATCGAATGGCTACTGCAGCGCGCCCGCACCTACATCTTCACGACCGGTTCCAGCCCGATCATGGCCTGCGCGCTGCTCGCCAGCCTTGACCTGATCGAGAAGGGCGACGACCGGCGGCGCCATCTGCGCGACCTCACGACCCAGTTGCGCGACGGGCTGGCTGGCACACGCTGGCAACTGATCCCGTCACCCACTGCCATCCAGCCGATCATCGTCGGCGACAACCACGAGGTGGTTCGCATCGCCAACGCCTTGTTGGAACGCGGTCTCTGGGTACCCGCCATCCGCCCGCCGACGGTGCCGAAAGGCAGCGCCCGCCTGCGCGTGTCGCTTTCCGCGGCACACACCAGCGCCATGGTCGGCCAACTGATCGGCGCATTGCAGGATCTGGCATGAAGCCGCCGATACTCGCGCTCATCCACGGCTGGGGATTGGGCCGTGCGGCTTGGACGCCGGTTGTCGATGCGCTGGCTGCACGTCAGATCGACGTGGTTTGCGTCGATCTCCCCGGCTATGGCGGCACACGCTGCCTCACGGAAGATTTCACCGCAACGGCACGTGCGCTCGCCGATTCACTGCCCGAAAACTGCGTTATTTGTGGCTGGTCGCTCGGGGGAATGCTGGCGCTGGAAGCGGCGCGTATCGCCCCTCAACAGGTCGGCGGACTGGTACTCGTCGGATGCACCCCGTCATTCACCCAGCGTTCCGACTGGCCGTGCGCCCAGCCGCCCGAGCTTCTGCAGAGTTTCTGCGAGGCCATCGCAACGGATGCCCCCGCCACCCTCAAGCGATTCTTCGGCCTCGTCAATCAGGGCGATACCCATGCGCGTTCGATCAGTCGCCTGATGGCCAAGCCGATACTGTCGGCACAACAACCGGACACGGCCACGCTGCTCACCGGCCTGCACTGGCTACGCGATGTTGATTTGCGCCCGCACATCGCCTCGATAGCGGCTCCGGCACTGATCATCCACGGCGACACCGATCCGCTGATGCCGCTCACCGCCGCCGAATGGCTGCGCAAAACACTGCCGCAAAGCCGGCTGGAGGTTTTCTCCGGCGCCGCCCATGCGCCCTTCCTTAACGATCCCGAACGTTTCGCCGCCCTGCTCGGCGATTACTGCCATGCCCTCGCACGTCATTAAACAGCGCGTCCGCGAGTCCTTCGATCGCGCCGCCTCCTCTTACGATCAGGCGGCCATAGTCCAGCGCACGGTCTGCCAGCGCCTGCTCGAAGAACTCGACCCGACATCGTTCGTCGCGAAAAACAAGGCGCATGTCCTCGATGCCGGCTGCGGAACAGGCTACGGGGCGCGCCTCTTGCGCGAGCGCTGGCCGAACATTTGCATCACTGGCATCGACTTCGCACCGTCCATGCTCAAACTCGCGAACAGCGACGTCGAAAGCTGCATTGCCGCAGATATCGAAAAGCTGCCGCTGACCACAGCCAGCATCGACCTCTGGTGGTCAAGCCTTGCCATCCAGTGGTGCCATCCGAATGCGGTGTTCGCAGAGGCCGCGCGCGTGCTGAAGCCGTCCGGGCAAATTGCCTTCAGCACGCTTGGATCGGGCACATTCCGCGAGCTTGACAAAGCGTTCGCCCAGATCGACCGGCATCGCCACACGCTGACGTTCGTGACCCCGGAAGTTCTGCACGCGGCACTGGAACAGGCAGGATTTCGCGATATCCGCCTGCTGCGTGAAACGCACACGGTGCATTACCCGGATCTCAAATCGCTGCTCAAGTCCGTCAAGGCCATCGGCGCACAGAACGTCGGCCACGGTGGTCGCAACGGCATGCTCGGACGCCACGCCTGGAAAAAGGTCGAAGCCGCTTACGAGCGGCACCGCACCCCGGCCGGCCTCCCGGCCTGTTACGACGTCATCCTTGGTTACGCCACAAAATGAGTACTCAGACCGTTCCTGCCTGGTTCATCGCCGGCACCGACACCGAAATCGGCAAGACATTCTCGACCTGCGCCCTCCTCCACTTGCTCACCACGCGCGGAATCAAGGCGATCGGCATGAAGCCGATCGCCGCCGGAACCGGAAGCGACGGCAAGAACGACGACGTCGAACAAATCAGGCACGCCTCAAGCGCACAGGCAGCCTACGATTTGATCAACCCCTACCTCTTTCAGCCAGCCATCGCGCCGCACATCGCCGCCGCCGAGGCTGGCCAGGAGATCAATGCGGAACGGATCGTGACGGCCTTTACGGCCTTGCGCGGACAGGCGGAAGCGGTTCTCGTCGAGGGCGTCGGGGGCTTTTGCGTACCGCTGGGGCCGGACTTCGACACGGCCGATCTGGCCGTCAAACTCGGGCTCCCCGTCATTCTGGTTGTCGGGATGCGCCTTGGCTGCATCAATCACGCCTTGCTCACGCAGGAGGCGATCGCCGCCCGCGGACTGAAACTGGCCGGCTGGATCGCCAACCGGATCGATCCGGCCATGTCGCGTTTCGACGAGAACCTCGCCGCACTCAAGGAACGCATGCACGCCCCGCTGCTCGGGATCATTCCGGCCAACAGTACGCCGGAAGAAGCTGCCGACCGGCTGACCTTGCCCGATCAGCTGCCCGATCGACGACCTTGTTAGCCGCCGAGTTCACCGGCTAACCGGTCAAGCGTATCGACCACGATATCGGTAAGGCGGTCGGCCCCGGCGAGTTCGCCCGTCGCCGCCAGTTGTTCCAGTTCAAACGCCACCCGGCGCCCCGTTTCGCAGGCCAACGCGGCAAAAACGCTTTTGACCGTATGCGCCTCACGTTGCAAGGTCGCCGTATCGCTTACCGCGAGCGCCTCCTGCAAGGCCTGACAATAGGACGCTTTTTCCTCCTGGAAAACCATCGCCATCTCGTTGAAGAGGGTCTCGTCGCCACCCAGTTGGGCAATCGCCTCGCCGCGATCGTAAAGCGCCACGCCGTTTGTCATGTGTCACTCCAGAAGATTTGAGAAAGAACTGGTCAGACTTCGTTGAAGGCTACCGCGAGCCCCCACGCATCTGCGGCAAAAGAGGCTTCGTCGCCATCTTGATAGCGCTCGTGAATCAGCCGCACCTCGCCCCACGAATCAAGGAATGCTTCGACGCAGCGCGGGTCGAAATGCTTGCCCGCGCCGTCCAAAATCTGGGCTTGCGCCTCATCAAGCGACCATGCTTTTTTATACGGTCGCTCCGAAGTCAGCGCGTCAAACACATCCGCGACGGCGACAATGCGCCCGAACAGCGGAATCGCGTTTCCCGATACGCGGTGGGGATAGCCCGAGCCGTCGAACTTCTCGTGATGCGAGACGGCAATCGTCGCCGCCGCCTGCAAGACGACCGACTCGCTGCCCTTCAGCAGCTCGTAGCCGATCGCCGCGTGTCGTTGCATCAGCCCCCATTCATCGGAGGTCAACTTGCCGGGCTTGAGCAGGATGTGATCGGGCACGCCGATCTTGCCGATGTCGTGCATCGGGGCAGCGCGCAGGATCAGATCCTGCTGATCCTGTGGCAAATCGAGATTCGCCGCGATCAAGCGCGAATAGTGCGCCATGCGCTGAATATGCGCACCGGTCTCCGGGTCTCTGAACTCGGCCGCACGCGACATCCGGAACAAGAGTTCCTGCTCGCGCGCACGAATGGCGGCCGTCGCCTTGCCCACCTCCTCGGCCAGCCATGCCGCCTTGTCGGCGAGCTTCTGGCGATTGGCCTCGTGCAGGAGCATGTTGCTGACCCGCGCCGAGAACTCGATGCGGTCAATGGGCTTGTTGAGGAAATCCGTGGCCCCCTGCTGCAAGGCCTCGTAGCGCACTTCCTTGTCATCGTTCGCCGTAATCATCAGCACCGGCGTGTCTTCGCAGCCGTCAACGGCACGCAAGCGCCGGATGAACGCGACGCCGTCGAGTTCCGGCATCATGTAGTCGACGATGACCAGATCGGGACGATGCTGCTCACACCAGCGCAATCCTTGCGGCGAATCGAGAAACAACACCGGCTCGCAATTCCCGAGCTTTTTCACAAGAACGCTCAACAGGGTGAGGTTGATTTCGCTGTCATCAATGATGGCAATCCGGTTCATAGAACATCCCCGATCAAGTGGGCGGAGTATAGCAAGACAAACATGCTGGCGGTCTTATTGGCACCCGACAACGCCTTCGCCACAGCTGGCGACAAAAGCTTCGATTGCGTCGACCAGCTGCACGACCTCCGCCTCCAGCGCGTCGACTCGTCCTGCCAAGTCAGCGCTATCGACCTGTTGCGCCGCCTGTTCGATTTCTCTGGCCAGAGCGACAGCCGGTTGGGCGCCAAAGATGGCCAACGAACCGCGCAGTGCATGCGCCACCATTTGGACGGCCGCGAGATCACCCGCCTCGACGCCTTTGCGCAGCTTGCCAATATCCACCGTGTGTTGTTTGAGAAACGGTTCCGCGACGATCAACGCCACCTCGACGTCGCCCGCCCGAATGCCCGTCAGATAATCGAATCGGGAACAGCAAAGGACGCAGGCCGCATCGGTGTTGTGCGCGATGCTCTCGCGGTCGGACACGCCGTCGACCGCCCCGGATGGCGAATCGTGTGGCTTTCCCATGCCGAACCGCCACAGAACGCGCTGCAGTTCGTGTGGCGTAATCGGCTTGGACAGATAGTCATCCATGCCGGCGGCCAGGCAGGCCTCGCGATCGCCCGGCATGGCATTGGCGGTCATGGCAATCACCGGCACGTGTGGCAGGTCGCGGTTACGCTCATGCTCGCGAATATGGCGGGTCGTTTCGATCCCGTCCATATGCGGCATCAGCATATCCATCAGGATCACGTCGAAATGATGCCCCGGCAGCATGATCTCCAGCGCCTGCTGGCCATCTCCGGCGACGATCACCCGATGTCCCCAGCGTTCCAGCAGATCGACCGCCAATTTCTGATTGACCGGATGATCTTCGACGAGCAGCACATTCAGCGGCTTTTGCTCTCCGCCAAAGGCATGGCGATCAAGCATCCGTGCATCGCCGCCCGGCAAACGCGTCTGCATGACGCGCGCCAAAGCCTGCAACAATTCGTCGCGCATGACGGGCTTCGGCAGATAGGCCGAAAGGCCGATTTCACGGCAACGCTGGGCGTCGCCCTTGATGCCGCCGGAAGTCAGCATGACGACGCGGATTGTGGCGCATCCGGGCAACGCCAGAACCTGCTGGGCGAGCGTAAAGCCATCGGTTCCCGGCATGTGCCCATCGACAATCATCGCTTCGAATGGAACCGTCGCTTCCCCGTTTGCAAACAGCTCGAGCGCCGACTCGGCCGAGCCGGCCTCGGCAACGAACGCCCCCACTTCCTGCAACAGACGTTTGACGACCAGGCGGCTCGCCGCATTATCGTCAACAACGAGCACCGGCAGCCCCGCCAGGCTGACATTGCAGACAGGCATGCGCTCCTGGATTCCGACCGAGCTGTAGCCGACCGTAAAATGGAAAGCGCTCCCTTGGCCGTGCTCGCTCTGCACCCATATCCGCCCGCCCAAGGCCGCCACGAGGCGCGATGAAATCGTCAGCCCGAGGCCGGTTCCTCCATATTTGCGGGTGATCGACCCATCTTCCTGGGTAAAGGCTTCGAAGATCGTTCCGAGTTTTTCTTCAGGAATACCGATGCCGGTGTCGATGACCGAAAAACGCAGGTCACAGGCGGCCTCCGTTCGGCGCTCGACCGCGATACGCAAGACGACTTGCCCCTTTTCGGTGAACTTGATGGCATTGCCGAGCAGGTTGAGCAGAATCTGCCGCAGACGCCCCGGATCGCCGAGAACGAAAACCGGCACGTCCGGCGCCAGGTCACACACCAGTTCAAGACCTTTGCTGCTCGCCCGCAGCGCCAACGTCTTGAGGGCATCGCCCACGGTGCGCCAGAGGTTGAACGAAATAGTTTCGATCAGCAACTTGCCGGCTTCGATCCGGGAGAAATCGAGGATATCGTTGATGACGGTGAGCAGCGCTTCCGACGACGATTTGACGATCTGCAGGTATTCGCGCTGTTCCTCATCGAGCGCCGTATCGAGCAAGAGGTCCGTCATGCCAACGACACCATTCATCGGCGTGCGAATCTCATGACTCATATTGGCGAGAAACTCGGATTTTGCGCGACTCGCCGCTTCCGCCGCCTCCTTGGCCTGCCGCAACTCCTCGGCAACCCGTTTGGCTTCCGTGATATCAGCTAGGTAGCCGTTCCACAGAACCGCGCCATCGGGCAGCAGTTTCGGCCGCGATTCCGCGTGCACCCAGGCGATTTTTCCCGTCTTTTTGTGGATCAACCGGAAGTCGTGCGACCACATCGCCATCGAGACCATCGATTCCCGGATCGACGCTTCCAGCGCGTCGCCTTCGTCCGCGTGAAACAGCGAAAAGAGGGCGTTAACATCGCCCATCGCTTCGCTTGCCGTTAATCCGCAAATATGTTCGATATTCCGGCTCATGAACGGAAGCGAATGCTTTCCGTCCAACGGTCGCACGTATTGGTAGACCGCGACCGGGATATCGTCGGTGACCTCACGCAGACGCGCGTCGGCTTCCTTCAGTTCGGTCACATCCTGCCAGATGCCCGTGAGCACCGCAGCCCCATCCTGAGCCGGTTCCGACTCGGGGACGACTTCACCGTGCAGCCAGCGGATCGCACCATTGGGCAGCCGGACACGATATTCATCCCGCCACTTCGACCCCGCTACGGCCGCCTTCTGCAACCCATCGCGGACATGGTCCCGATCATCCTCAACGACCTGCAGGATCGCCAACGAGGCGTCGGCGAGCAATGCCTCTGGCTCGAGTCCCCGGACATCGCGGACACGCTCGCTGACGAACGTGTAGCGCCACTCGCGGCCGTCCTTGATTTCGAGCTGAAAAACAACACCCGGGACGGTGTTCGTAATGTGCCGCAGCCGCTCCTCCGCCGCCTTGATCGCGGCTTCCTGAGCCTTGCGCAGGCTGATGTCGGAACGAATCGAAATGTACTGATAGGGGATTCCCTGCGCGTTCAGAAACGGCACGATGCTCGCATCAACCCAGTACAGCGAACCATCGCGCGCCCGGTTGCAGACTTCGCCATGCCAGACCCGCCCGGCCTTGATCGTCGCCCACATGTCTGCATAAAGCGAAGGTGGGTGAATGCCCGATTTCACGATGCGGTGGCTCTGTCCCAGCAGTTCCTCGCGCGAATAGCCGCTGATCCGGCAGAACTTGTCGTTCGCGTAAGTGATCTTGCCATTGACATCGGTCATGCTGACGATGGCGTGTTGATCGAGCGCAAACATCTGGTTGGACAGATCGGCCAGCACTTTTTGCAACTCGCGCTGGCTTTCTTCGTGCAGGGCAACCAGATCGGCCATCAGGCGCGAGAGTGATTCAAGATTTTCGTCGGCGGCGAGCGTATTTTTCAGCCCCACATCGCGCATCAGGCTGATCGCCGTCTGCCGTAGCGAATCCATGGCGCGCCGACGACTGTCGAGTTCATTGTGCAAACGCTGATTGGCGGCGAAAAGTTCGTCCGAACTCAAATCGAGCCCCCGCGTTTTCAGTTCGAGGTCGCGATCGTTCTGCTCGTAGGCAGCCCCCACCCGGTCGAAAAATCCACCGAGGCCAGTCAGCAGACTCGCCGCGTCGGACGACATTCCCCCGTTGACTGCAAGCTGTTTCAACTCATCGAGGACACCGGCCACGCATGGGGCCTCGACGCCCAGGGCCCGTTTGATCTGGCGCGCGAGGAGCTTATGCATCGTGTTCGTCAAGATACGCCACCATGACGGTCTGATTGTGCAATCGACTGGATGACGTATCGCTCATCGGGCAGATTTCGCCGAACGAGAAAAATCCGGTGAGGGTCGCGCGGCCGCCAAACACTTCGGCCACAGCCTCCACTTCCTCTTCAGCTCGCTCCCCCATCACCAGTTTGCGGCCAACGCACGTCACCATCAGAGCCAAACCGCCGGTCGCCGCCCCGGCCATGGCCCGTGCCATGGCTTGTGCTTTTTCCGCCGCTCTTTCCGCCGCATCGAGCAATTTGTCGGTACTCGCATGCATGAGACGGAAATAGCCGTCCGGCTTTATTTCGCCCGCCAGCCTGAGGCTGCCGTCCGCTTCGTTCACGCCGAGGATGCTCCGGATGAGCCCGATTTCATCACGGTTTTTATCGAGCATCGCCAGCGGAAAATATTGCCCCGACAGCGGCAAATCCCGCGCATGCTCGCCCAGATAGCGCTTGTAGATATCAAGCGCCGGCTCGCCATCGAGCTCATAAAGAATGTTGCCGGCGCTTCGTGTCGCATGCCGCATCGGACCAAACGGTGACCAACCGCCACCGAAGCCCCACCCCACACGGAGTTTCTCACCATAAAGGCCTAACGCAACCACGACTCGCTCATCGCTCTGGCGACTATCGGAAACGATGGTCTGCATTGCCCCGTCAATCTTGCTGGCCAACCCGCCGAGCAGCGGAATCGCCGTTCCGAGCACAGAACTCATGCCGTCGAGGAGTGCGGCACCATTGATGCCGACGCCTTGTCCGAACAACAGCACGGCGCGCAGCCCTTCCTTGGGCAACTGCACCGCCAGCCGTTTCCCCGCCTCATACGAATCTTCGCGTCCAGCCAGACGAGTCGACATCTCGACGAGGTCCGAATGTTCAAAACGCACCGCCGTGACGACACAACGTCCACTCACGACACCGCGCGCAGTCAATCCGGCCGCCGCCGAACACCCGAGGCGAAGCGCTTTGGGGAAATATTCGCCGAGCCTGGCAGCAATCCCGCCAAGCTTCTCCGCGGGACCGAACGTCAGCAATAAATCGGGGTCAATGGCGAACAGCGGCAATAACGCGTCGGGCTGAATGCAATTTTCTTCAATAACTGTTTGGGCAATGCGCAATTCCGTCTCCCTGATGTCCGGAATCAGACTGATATGGAAATAGTTTTTATCGTCGGACACGCCTCAAGCCATGGACAGTATCCGGCCAAATCAGCCATAATCGACCGCCATTCTAGCCGGTTTAATCATGAAATTTCTCTTCGATCTCTTCCCGGTCATCCTCTTCTTCGCCGCCTTCAAACTCACGAATATTTTCGTCGCCACCGGGGTCGCCATCGCCGCCACCTTCGGTCAGATCGCCTGGGCCTGGTTCCGGCATCGCAAGGTCGACACCATGCTATGGATCAGTCTCGCCATCATTACCGTATTCGGCGGCATGACGCTTTTTTTCCATGACGAAACCTTCATCAAGTGGAAACCGACCGTGCTCTACTGGTTCTTCGCACTGGCCTTGGCCGGTAGCGCCCTTTTCCTGAAGCGGAACCTGATTCGCCTGCTGCTCGGTCAGCAGATCGAACTGCCCGCCAGGATCTGGGATCGCCTGAACTGGGCATGGGCCGGTTTCTTCGTGTTCATGGGATTCGCCAACCTGGCCGTCGCTTTCGGCCTTGGTTTATCGACCGAAGCCTGGGTCAACTTCAAGCTGTTCGGTGGCACGGGATTGATGCTTCTATTTGCACTCGGCCAGGGGCTCGTGCTCAGCAAGTACATGGAGGAGAAGTAATGCTCTACGCAATCATCGGGGAAGACAAACCGGACACGCTGGAGAAACGGCTCGCGGCGCGGCCAGCGCACTTGCAGCGCTTACAGGCATTACAGGACGAAGGGCGGCTACTCACCGCCGGCCCCTTTCCGTCGATCGATTCGCCCGATCCCGGCCCGGCGGGTTTTACCGGTAGCCTGATTCTGGCCGAATTCGCCTCGCTCGAAGAAGCGAAATCCTGGGCCGACGCCGACCCCTATGTCGCCGCGGGTGTCTACGCCAAGATCACCATCAAGCCGTTCAAGAAAGTTTTTCCGGCATGAGCGATGCCAATCCGGAAAAACCTGAACATGCCAACGCCGCCGCACTCGAAATCGAAATGCAACACCGCTTATCCACGCTCAACCCGCAACAGATCGACCTCATCGACGACTCGGCGCTCCACGCCGGACACGCGGGTGCGCAAAACGGTGGCCGCCATTATCGGCTACGGATTGTATCCACTGAGTTTGCCGGTCTTTCAACGCTAAACCGCCACCGCCGCATCTATGTCGCTCTCGGCGACCTGATGCATAGTAAAATCCATGCGCTAAGCATTAACGCACTGACCCCGGAAGAAATCGACTCTCGGCCATGACCGGCATCACCAAACCGGCGGCCATGGGCGATTGGTTCCCCCCCCTTTTCAGACCAGAAGTACGAAGCATCACAACCTAAACAGAAGGAATGTCCTCATGCCTAACCTCACGAAACTTGCGGCCGCGCTGTTTGTTGGCGCCACTTTGTCGGCAACCGTCTCGGCTGCCGACCCCTTCGTTACGGTCAACGGAGTTGCGATTTCGCAAGCGACGGCCAACGTCTTCATGGCCGAGCAAAAATCCCAAGGCGCCCCCGACACGCCGGAACTGAAGAAAGCCGTACGTGAAGAGCTGATCCGCCGCGAACTGCTGATTCAGGAAGCCAAGAAAGCCGGCGTCGACAAGAAACCCGAAGTCGCCGCTCAAGCAGAGGCCGCGCGCCAAGCTCTGTTCATCCGTGCCTATGTTCAGGATTACATCAAGAAGCACCCGGTCAGCGATGCGCAGTTGAAGGCGGATTACGAACGCATCAAGGCACAACTCGGCTCCACCGAGTACAAGGCCCGCCACATTCTGGTCAAGACCGAAGACGAAGCCAAAGCGATCATCGCCAGCCTGAAGAAAGGCGGCAAATTTGACGAACTCGCCAAGCAGTCGGTTGACCCCGGCACCAAGGAAAACGGCGGCGATCTGGGCTGGGCCAGCTCCGGAAATTTCGTCAAACCCTTCGCCGAAGCCCTCACCGGACTGAGCAAAGGAAAATACACGGAAACCCCGATCAAAACCGACTTTGGTTTCCACGTAATCCAGCTCGACGACACCCGCCCGTTGAACGCCCCCGCGTTTGACGAAGTCAAACCGCGCCTGTTGCAACAAGCCCAAGCCCAAATGATTACAAAGATGGTGGAGGGCCTTCGCGCCAAAGCCAAGGTTCAGTGATTGAACAATGGGTCGCGGCAGGTAAATCGCACCTGTCGCACATTGAGAAAGAAACGCCGGGATAGCGTCTGCTCCCGGCGTTTTTCTTTATCTGGAGGTCCTGCTTTGCCGCCATAACGCCCCAGCGCACCCAACTACCCCTTTACCGCTCCCATCGTCAGCCCCTTCACCACATATTTCTGGAAAATCATGGTCAGAACAATGGCAGGGGCCATGATCGCGACGGCGGCGGCCATCACGCCACCCCAGTCGACTTCGGCATAGGAAACAAAGTTATAGACCGCGATGGGAAGTGTCTTCGTTTTTTCCATGCTGAGAACTTGAGAAAACATGAAGTTATTCCATGAAAAAATGAAGGACAGGGTTGTCGCAGTAATGATGCCGGGCCCAGACAGCGGAAGAATAATTGTGAAAAAGGCGTATTGACGGGTTGCGCCATCGACCATCGCCGATTCCTCCATTTCACGCGGAATCGTGCTGAAGTAGGTCGACATGATCCACACGACGATGGGCAACGAAATCAGCATGTGACTCAGGATCAGGGCGACATAGCTGTCCATGAGATTGAGGCGTGAAAATACGATATACCAAGGCATGAGAAACGAAATACCGGGCATAAGACGTGCGAGCAGTATGAATACCGCGAGTTTCTTCTGCGCGTAACGCGAAATTGAATAAGCTGCTGGCAGTCCAAGAACAAGAGACAAACCGACAGAAACAGCGCCGATTATTGTCGAGTTAAAGAAATACTTCAGAAAATCCTGTTCGCCGAAAACTTTCTGATAGTTCTGAAGCGTTGGTGAAAAGATGAATTTTGGCGGCCAGGAAATGATGTCGACTTGTGTTTTGAACGAGGAGGCAAGCATCCAGACAAACGGGAACAACACGACAAGCGCAATTCCCGTCACAAGAAGATAGAAAAATATAGTCGAAACGAGTTTCTTCTTCATGAGGAACTCCCGGCGATGTCTGATTTGTCTGATTACGCCTTAAGTTTCGGAAGCTGCCCGCAGTTTCATGATCCCCAGGCTACATGCAAAAACGACAAGAAACAGCACGACAAGGATGACGGAAGACTGACCCATCCGGAAATATTCAAAGCTGTATTTGAACCCCAGGATATTGAGCGTTTCCGACGCATAGCCGGGTCCTCCTCCTGTCATGGCAAAAATGATGTCGAAGGTTTTAAGCGCGTCGATCAAGCGGAGGATGACGGCGGTCAGAATGACTGGCATGACCATGGGGATGGTGACATATCTCAGAATCTGCCACTCGCTTGCGCCATCCACCCGCGCCGCTTCAACCGGTTCCTCGGAAAGCCCGGCCAGCCCCGCCAGAACAATAAGCGTGATCATGGGCGTCCACTGCCAGACGTCGACGAGGATCAGCGAAGGAATCACCGTCGCCGAACTTGAAATCCACAACCCCTGCGGCAATCCAACGGATTGCAGCATGAAATTGGCCAGGCCAATGGTCGGATCGTAGAAAAGGTTGAAGACGATACCGACGGCAACAGGCGTTGCGACAAGCGGCAAAAGTAGCATGAGCTTGGCGACACTTTTTCCGACAAACGCCCGGTTCAGAATGATCGCGATAGCCACACCGAGGAATCCCTCGATGACCACCGCGAAAAACGTGAACGCAAAAGTTCGGCTAAGGGCATGCAGGAAACGCGGTTCAGCAAGCACCCTTGCATAGCTTTTGAAACCGACAAAAGAAAACGGGGCACCGGAAGTGAGATTCCAGTTGGTGAAACTAAGAAACAGCGTGTAAAGAACGGGAAAAATCATCAACAAGGCGACAAAAATTATCGCCGGAAGAGGAAACAATATCCGCAGATTCCGCTCCGTGAAACTTGACTGAGCCATAAGGACCTCCGGAATGAAAAGCCCCGAACCGGGAAATTGTCCGGTACAACCCGGTCATCCGGTTTTACGACAACCGGATGACCGGAATTTCAACCAGACAATTTCACCTCATCAGCAAGCGTCAAGTCGCTTTATCCGCGCTTCACGCCAGAAACATTACTTACCGTATTCGCCAGTGTCTTCCAGAATTTCATTCACTTTGGCAACTTTCTCTTTTGCCATTTTCTCCAGATTTGCCGACGCCCCCCTAGTATTGATCGATTCGATGATCAACTCACCGATCAGATCACGAGCCTCGCCGACCGCGCTCATGTAGGGGCGATCCAGCGGATTGCCGAACTTGGCGGCATAGGCGCGGGTTTCAACGAGACCAGGGTTTACTTTCGCCAGAATCGCCGGATCTTCCCAGACCGAAGAGCGAGCCATCGTGATGTTGGCAAGCATCCCTTTCGCCGCAAGTTCCTTGCTTGTCGCCCACTCAAGGAATCTCATTGCCAGATCCTTGTTCTTGGATTGTTTGGCAACCGCGATGCCCCAGGAAGTCACAATGAACGGAGAATTCATTTTCGGACCGGCCGGGAAATTGGCAATTCCGACATTCTCCGCGGAGACTTGTGTCTTGGCAGGATCAATGATCTGACCATAGAACACCGAGGCATCCGTCCACATGGCGACCTTGCCGGCCTGGAACAACGGCATGATGTTTTCCCAAGACATTGAGGTCACGCCTTTGGGTCCATAGTTGCCAAGAAGCTTCCCGTAGAAACGGAGAGCATCGATTGCCGGTTTCGAGTTGAATACGGCCACGCCTTTATCGAGGTAAAGCCCGCCAAAGTTATAGATATAGCTGGACGCCTGAGTCACTGCCGCCGCGCCCTTTCCGCGGGAGGCGATTCCTGCCAGGCTATCGGAATTGAGTTTCTTGGCAGCGGCCTCAAGCTCGGTAAAGTTTGTCGGGACCTTGATACCTGCTTCCTTGAAAACATCTTTCCGGTAATAGAGAACCTGCCATTCGGTCACCAGCGGAACGATGTAGGATTTTTGCCCGAACGTACTGACGCTCATGACGTTTTTCGGATAATCCGAAAAGTCATAAGTCATCAGCGGCTCATACCAACCGTTCTTGTAGAACATCTTGCCTTCTTGCAACGGGCGGGTCATGAAGACGTCCACCGACGAGGAATTCGTTGCAAACTCAGTCGTCAACTTCGTGGTGAGCTGACTTTCCTGAAGGCTTTCGACGTTAACCCTAATCCCCGTAGCGTTCTCGAATTCGGGAATCGCCGACTTAAGAAGATCGCCGTAAGGATGGTTTGCCAGCAGGACTCGAATCTCTTTAACTTGGGCCATGGCCCCCATGGAGACACAAAGCGAAGTCAGAGCACCCAGCATAAACACCAGAATCTTTCTCATGATCCCTCCCCAAAAAAATAGCAACTACCTGATTAACTCTCTCCATCCATCAATAATTGGCAAAACCAGTATAGGTTGTCCAAGTTCCACAAATCCAAGAAAAAATTGAACTATTTGTTGGAGCTCCCCAAAGGGACGAAACAATTTGTCCCGAAACATCGCCACTGTTTTCTATACGATTGCCTGCGACGTTTCTTTGTCAAAAACATGGGTTTTTGACATTTTCAGGTCGACCTGCAAAGTCTGCCCGACGGTCAGCGGATGTTCCGGCACCTCCATTCGGGCGACGACGGAATGCTCTCCCTGACTCAAATGCACAAAAATCTCGGAACCCAGGGTTTCGACGACATCGGCTCTGGCGGTCACCGTATTTCCCTCACCGGCATTGGCTGAAGGATCGTGCAAGGAAATGTCCTCGGGACGCACGCCGAAAATGATCTGCTTGCCGACATGCGACTCAAGACGCGAGGAAAATGCCGCGGGCGTCTGAACGCGGAAGTCGCCGGCCTCAACATGCAGGACACCGTTTTCGGAAACCAGCGTAGCCTCGATGAAATTCATGGCCGGAGAACCAATGAAACCGGCAACGAAACGGTTGGCCGGTTGCGCATAAACCTCCATTGGTGCCCCACTCTGCTGCACGATCCCCTTGTTCATGATGAAGATCCGGTCGGCCATCGTCATGGCTTCCACCTGGTCATGGGTCACGTAGATGATGGTGGCGCCCAGACGACGATGGAGCTTGCTGATTTCGGCCCGCATCGCCACCCGCAACTTGGCATCGAGGTTGGAGAGCGGCTCATCGAAGAGAAATACTTTGGGTTTGCGGACGATGGCTCTTCCCACCGCGACGCGCTGCCGCTGCCCACCGGAAAGCTCTTTGGGCTTCCTGTCCAACAACTCATGGATGCCCAGAATATCTGCAGCCTCCTGTACCCGGGAATCGATCTCTTCCTTGGAAATTTTCCGGATTTTGAGCCCAAACCCCATGTTCTCTCGAACGTTCATGTGCGGATAGAGCGCGTAGTTCTGGAAGACCATGGCGATATCACGATCCTTTGGCTCCAGATCATTGACGAGCGTATCGCCGATGAATATCTCGCCGGATGTGACGGCTTCGAGTCCAGCGATCATTCGCAACGCTGTGGTCTTGCCGCATCCGGATGAACCGACCAGCACCGCAAATTCCTTGTCCCGGATTTCGATCGACAGGTTGTCGACCACCGTCACTGAGCCGAACCGCTTGACAACGTTTTTCAGGATCACGTTAGACATGTCGCTGACCTCATCCGTCGAATCAAGTTTGAGAAACGCCAAGAAGAAGCTGATTCCGCCGCGCAGCACCCATTCGGATTAATGCCACTGGATTCAGTGTAGTCAAAAATTTCGCGCTCGATTCCAATTATTCCGGTTTGACGATGACCTTCATGAGTCCCGGCTCCCCTTTGTACAGGCGGTGGAACCATGACGCCGCTTCCGAGAGCGGCACGACTGCCGAGATCATTTCGTCCACTTTCACGCGTCCGCTTGCGATCATGTCAAGGCAAGCCGGGTACTCGCCGGCAGAAGCACAGGAACCGTATAGCGTGAGTTGCCGGGTCACCACGGCCTGTAACGGAATTTCGACTTTCGGCGAAAGATTGCCGATCAACCCGACCTTGCCACCTTTGCGGACGGCGTTTATCGCCAGGTTCACCGTGGGCGTGATGCCCACGACTTCAAAGGCCATGTCGGTGCCTCTGCCGTGCGTCAGCCCCTTGATCTTCTCGATCACATCGCCCTCGTCGGACCGGATCGCGCAATCGGCACCGAGTTGCAAAGCCATGTCGAGGCGCGATGGGTCAAGATCGACAGCAATGATCTTGCCGCAGCCCTTGACGCGCAGCGCCTGAATGACGAAAAGGCCGATCATGCCGCAGCCGACGACCAGCGCGCTGTCGTTGATCTCGCTCGGAATGAGATTGGCGGCATGGAACGCCACCGACACCGGCTCCACCATCGCGGCGTGCTCAAAGCTCAAGCTCTCCGGCAGGCGGTACAGAATCGACTGCGGCACCGCCACATATTCGGCAAACGCACCATGCTGACGATACTCGCCGCAAGACACGCCGAGGACCTTGCGATAGTCGCTCAGGTTGAACAAGCCCTTTTGCGAATAAAAATCCTGCCGGGTCACCACCGTTGAATCGAACGTAACGCGATCCCCTGCGTTCCATTCGGTGACGCCGCCGCCAATCCGTTCGACGACGCCAGACGCCTCATGCCCCATGATGATCGGCGGAATTCTCCGGCCGGTGCTGCCGTCCATGCCATGCACATCGCTACCGCAGATGCCGCAGGCCTTGACGCGAATCAGAACCTCTCCCGCCCCAATCTCCGGCATGGGAACGTCTTCATAAGAGAATTTGCTGTACTCCTTCAGAACAAGCGCTTTCACAGTCCATCTCCTTCAGCTGAATTATTTCAACGGTATCGACGCGTAGGTGCTGTAATCAAGGTCGCTGGGCTCGGGCTTCAGTGGAAATTTAACCGGGGCGTTGGTTTTCTGGGAACGATAGATGGCCGTGAAAATCTCCACTGTTTTCCGCCCCTCTTCTCCGGTGACCAGAGGCTCACGATCGCTGATGATGGCCTGAAGGAAATCGCTTATCTGCAGATGATGGTAGTGCTCCATCGCGTTGCTCAGGCCGTTAAACAGTTCGCTATCCTGCTGCTTCCACTGCTCTAGCAGCGTTTCTTCGCCCGGCACCGTCCAGATGTCGTTCACCGGCGGCTCGAGGATCGATGACATGCCGGCGATAAACATGGCCCCGCCGTCGGTTTGCACACCAACCGATGCGCCGTTCTGCCCATGGACATGGACCTTCCCGTAAATCCCCGGCTTTTGCGAATTGCTGACCACGATGTTGCCGACAGCGCCACTTTGAAAGCGAACGATGGCGACCGCCGTATCTTCCACTTCAATGTAGGGATGATTGAAATTTGACCAGACCCCGAAAAGCTCGGCGATGGGCCCCATGAACCATTGCAACAGATCCAGCTGGTGCGGCGCCTGATTGACCAGCACGCCCCCGCCTTCCGCCTGCCATTGGCCGCGCCACGGATCGCTCTCGTAGTAATTCCGGTCGCGCCAGCCGAGCATCAAGACCGTGCCCAGCGCGGGGCGTCCGATTTTTCCTTCATCAATGGCACGGCGCACCCGCTGCACCGGCGCATAGAAGCGGCGCTGGCAGACGGTGCCAAGCTTGATATTGGCCTTCTTCGCCGCCGCCAGCATGGCATCGCAATCCTGCAAGCTGGATGCCAGCGGTTTTTCTACCAGTACATGGGCTCCCGCTTCGGCGGCGGCAATCGCAGCATCCCGGTGCGCCGGGTGTGGCGTACAGATAATGACCGCTTCCACCTTCGCCGAGACAATCATTTCCTGAATGTCGGCAAATCCCTGCACCCCGTATTTTTCGCCGTACTTCTTCGCTTTTTCGCGATCGCGGCTATATACCGCGACAAACTCTGACTCAGCCGTTTGTTTTAGCGCCGCCGCGTGCAGGTCGGTCACTTTTCCACATCCGATAATCGCCGTTCTGACCTTTCTCACAATCGGTTCTCCTTGGCAGAAAATGGTGACGAACCTAGCGTTGGACCCTCGCAGAACCGCCGCTTGCAAACGCGCGAACTTCTTCGATGGTCGCCATCGTGGTATCGCCGGGATACGTTGTCAGTAAGGCACCATGTGCCCAACCGAGCCGCACGGCCTCTTCCGGCGACGCCTGGGTCAGCAGCCCATAGAAGAATCCGGAGGCGAAGCCATCGCCGCCGCCGATCCGGTCGAAAACATCCAGTTCGGTAGTCGGCGCGATATATCGCTCGCCCTTGACCCAGGCGGCGGCACTCCAACTGTGTCGATTCGCGGAATGCACGTCGCGAAGCGTCGTTGCCACTACCCTGACCTGCGGGTACTTGTGGATGACCTTGTCGATCATGCTGAAGAAGGGGCCGGGGTCGAGGGGCGATTTGGCCACCACGTCAGTTCCCGGGAGAGCAAGACATTTCTGCAGGTCTTTCTCACTGCCGCCGACGAGGACATCAACGTATTCCATGATGCGCTCGAAGACCTTGAGAGAATGCGCTTCGCCGCCGGCGACATTCCAGAGTTTGTCCCGATAATTGAGGTCGAGGGAAACCACCGCGCCGGCCGCTTTGGCGGCTTGCATTCCTTCGACGATGACGTCGGGGGTTGTCGGGGAAAGCGAGGCAAAAATCCCGCCGCTGTGGAACCAGCGAACACCGTTGGCGAAGATGCTTTTCCAGTCGAAATCACCCGCCTTTAACAGGCCGCCGGCTTCATTCGAACGGTTGTAGAAAACCACCGGCGGGCGCACGCCCTGCCCCCGATCACTGTAAACGGTCGCCATGTTCGGCCCATTGACGCCGTTATGCTGGAAATGCTTGTAGAACGGCTTGACCCCCATGGCGCGAACGGTTCCGTCAATCAGCTCACCGACCGGGTAGTCGACCATCGCCGTGACGATGCCGGTTTTCAGACCGAAACAATCAGCCAGATTGGCGGCGCAATTAAACTCGCCGCCGCTGACATGTATCTTGCATTCGGCGGCCTTGCGGAACGGGACGATGCCCGTATCCAGGCGATGCACGAGCGCCCCCAACGAAACGAAGTCCAACGCTCCATTGGGAAGAATATTCAGACCCGCGTTCATTTCCCCTCCCCTCTTGCTGTGATAAACGGTTGCGCGATCTCCTTAACGCTAGACGTTGTACGTGCTGGACGCCGTTGCTCCTCCTTTGCCCGTCCAGTTTGTGTGGAAGAACTGGCCGCGTGGCTGATCGATGCGTTCGTACGTGTGGGCGCCAAAGTAATCGCGCTGCGCCTGTAGCAGATTCGCCGGGAGTACACCGCTCCGATACTGGTCGTAAAAGGCCAGCGCCGTGCTGAACGCCGGAACCGGAATACCCTTCAATGCCGCGGTGGCCACAACGTTGCGCCAGCCGTCTTGCGCCTTCCTGATTTCGCCGACGAAATAGTCGTCGAGCAGCAGATTCGTCAACGCCGGGTTGCTGTCGTAGGCTTCCTTGATCTTGCCAAGGAAACGCGAGCGGATGATGCAGCCGCCGCGCCACATCAGCGCAATCCCTCCGTAATTGAGGTTCCACTGGTATTCCTTGGCGGCGGCACGCATGAGCATGTAACCCTGCGCGTAGCTGACGATCTTCGAGGCATAGAGGGCGTTCCGGATGTCTTCGATGAACGCGCTTTTTCTTTCCGGACTCGCCGCGATGTCGGGCAACGCCGGGTTCGGCCCTTCGAGCATCGAAGAGGCTTGTACGCGCTCGTCCTTGAGCGCCGACACGCAGCGGGAATAGACCGCTTCCGCCATCAGCGTAATCGGGATGCCGAGATCCTGTGAGTTGATCACCGTCCACTTGCCGGTGCCTTTTTGTCCGGCGGTATCGAGAATCTTGTCGACAAGGGGCAAACCGTCGGCGTCCTTCTTGGCCAGAATGTCGCGCGAAATCTCGATGAGGTAGCTATCGAGGTCGCCCCGGTTCCATTCGGCGAAGACCTCGTGCATGTCGTCCGCGCTCATGCCGAGCCCCGTCTTCATGATGTTGTAGGCTTCGCAGATGAGCTGCATGTCGCCGTACTCGATGCCGTTGTGCACCATCTTCACGTAATGGCCGGCGCCCATCTCCCCGACCCATTCGCAACACGGCGTGCCGCCTTCGACTTTCGCGGAAATTGCCTGGAAGATGTCCTTCACGTGCGGCCAGGCGGCCGGGGAGCCGCCCGGCATGATGCTGGGGCCGCGCCGCGCACCTTCTTCACCGCCGGAAACGCCGGTGCCAATATAAAGCAGGCCTTTGCTCTCAACGTACTTCTGGCGGCGGTTGGTGTCTTCGAACAGCGAATTGCCACCGTCGATGATGATGTCGCCGGGCTCGAGGTGGGGAATGAGCTGATCGATGAATTCATCGACCGGCTTCCCGGCCTTGACGAGCATCATGACGCGGCGCGGACGTTTCAGCCTGGAAACCATTTCCGCTATGGAATGCGCGCCAAGAACTTTGGTTCCCTTGGCCTCATTTGCGAGAAACTGATCCACCTTTTCCGTCGAGCGGTTGTAGGCCACGACGGTAAAACCGTGGTCGTCCATGTTCAGGATCAGGTTCTGCCCCATCACGGCGAGTCCAATCAATGCAATGTCAGCGTTCGGTTCCATCAGCTTTCCTTTCGATAATTACGCGTTGAGAAGGATCAACGCCCCGCCCTCTCTCGAATTTTCGTGCTGGTAACTGTTTTATAGATCACCTGGTGATCGACCTTGGCTACATCTGCTCCTTGTTCGCTTTCCGGAAGACGGTCATTCTGGATTTTTCCAAATAGATTTCCGGATTTGCGATG
Source organism: Propionivibrio limicola (assembly GCF_009469695.1). Classification (GTDB taxonomy): domain Bacteria; phylum Pseudomonadota; class Gammaproteobacteria; order Burkholderiales; family Rhodocyclaceae; genus Propionivibrio; species Propionivibrio limicola. The sequence goes on along the minus strand of NZ_SSSR01000015.1, from coordinate 4,668 downwards.
ACCGCAGGGAACCGGTTTTCCACAAAAACCCGGGTCATGTCATTGACCATGGTTTCGCCCATTCCGCGCAGGGAAGCCACGGAATACCCGCCCAGATGAGGCGTGACAATCACGTTCTGCGTTGCCAGAAGCACATGCTCCGCTCCAATGGGCTCGCCTTCGACCACATCGGTGGCATACCCCCCAAGCTTCCCTGAATTAAGGGCATTGATCAGATCGGCCTGATTGAAAATCTCTCCCCGGCAGGTATTCACCAGGATGGCGCGATCATTCATTGCGTCCAGCTGTTTGGCGCAGAACATCCGGGAGGTTTCGTGCGTGAGGGGGCAATGGAGGGTGACGATGGCGCTTCTTTCGAGCAATTCTTCAAAGCTGACTTTGGTTGCGTAGTTAGCTGCTATTACTTTTGCGCTGACATAAGGATCATAGGCAATGACCTTGGCCCGATAGCCGAGCGACAGGATTCGTGAAACCGTCCTGCCGATCGCGCCGATACCGACGATGCCGACCGTCGCGCCGTTGAAATCGACACCCAGCGGCAGTTGCGCCCGTTTGCTCCATTCGCCGGCTCTGACCAGCGAATGGCCTTCGACGATTTGCCTTGCGGCCGCATTCATCAAGCCCAGCGCCATTTGCGCGACGGATTCCCTTTCGACTTCCGGGCCGACGCGGGAGACGACAATTCCCAATTCTGTGCAGGCAGCAAGATCGACATTGTCGCAACCGACGCCGTGGCGCGCGAGGATTTGCAGTTTCGGCAATCCCAGCAAAACCTCCCGGGTATAGGTGGGCGTGACACTGGCGATGATGCCGGCGACGTTACCCAGCTTCTCGTGAAAAACGGAGGCCCCCGCGCCTTTGGGAATCTCTACGCGAACAAGGTCGGCAAACGCTTCCAGCTGCCTCAAATGTTCCGGATAGGAGATCCCGAAAGAACTCGAATTGACAATTGCGATCGCTATTTTCTGGCTGCCCATGGTTCTGCCTCCTAAAACGCAAATCACCTTCCGGTTTTCTTATGTTTTTTCCCTACCAAGTTCAGGACTTTCGGATTGGTTCGGCGACATACCCCTTCATTGTAGACAAGCCCTGACGCGCCAAAAGCGGTTCTCTCAAAGCCGCCCGAATCGCAAAATACCGATCGGAAACTTCCTGGTAGATAGCGACGTGCGCGGCGACGGGTTCGATCAATTGCGAACCTCGCATGATTTCTCGTGATGCTCGCAGCAGATCGCCTCCGTCCCCATGCCTCGCCACGCAGCCCGCCCCGATAATCCCCATGTCAGAGTTCTGCGTCAGTCGGATCGGCAAATTCAGAACATCGGCCATGATCTGCATCCACGGAAGGTTGGCGGCACCGCCTCCGCCCAAACGTAATTCGGTGACTTTCTCGTCGCTCAATCGTTGCTTCAGCAGCAAAAAAGAAAAAGCGACGCCCTCCAGAAACGATCTGGCCAGGTCATCACGCGTCGACGCAATGCCGAGACCAAAGACCATCCCGGTGCCAATATTTCCGATGGCCTTGTCCCTTTCTCCTGTGAAATACGGGAACGTCATAACGCCGTTGGAACCCGGACGGGAAAGCTCTTTCGCCCTCAAATAATCGAGATTCAGGCCTAAAACATTCAGCAAGAAATTGGTGGCTATCGTGCAGTTATTGATGCCGGCCCCCGTCAGAAACATCCCCGGCTGCAGCAAACAACTCTGTATCAACCCACCGCCGAGATCATTCATAGGCGCTGCGGTGGGTATCCTGAACATCCCGGATGTCCCAAAATTGCCGACAGCAATGTGGTGTTCAAAACCGCTCAATGCCGCCGCCAATGCGGCGCCGTCATAGAGATTCACAGAAATGGCTGTCCCATTTCTCAGCCCCAATTCATTGCAAATCGAGTTTTCCAATTCGACCGTATCGACAAAGCCATTCAGAACTCTGGGAAACTGATCTATGCAAAAGCCCGTCGCATTGATGATTGTCTCGTCCCAGTTTCCGTCTATGTCCAGACAGCCCATGGAATTTGCCGAGCTGTAATCGGTGAAATATTCGCCAGTCAATGCATGCAAAAGAAACGACTTGGCATCCAGAACATGCGCGACCTTGCTACTGATTTCAGGGCGAGTTACTGCAATGTAATGCAATCGATTGACGGGATATTGAAAGACGGGCGGACACCCCGTTTTCAGGTACATCTGGTCGACATCACCAATGGCTTCGAGAAATCGGGAATGGTGCGCTTGCGCCGTTATATCGACAAACGTTGAAATCCCCGTCAGAGGATTGTGGTCCTTATCCACCAGAACCAGACCGAACTGGTAAGAAGTGAGCGCTAACCTGTCTATCTCACGACCGCGATCTCCAATGGCAAGCCGACAGACCTCCAATAAAGAACTCCGGAGTTTTAAGGGATCGTGCTCGGCTCTACCGGTCGCATCACTTTCAACCTTAATGCCGATACTTCGTTTATCGCCAACAATCTGTCCGCGTTCATCAACGAGCGCCGCTTTGATATTGCTTGTGCCAACGTCAATCGAAAGTATCAAGCCCACAGCATCGCTCCATTAGAGAGATATCAGTCACCAGACGCACGCCTCAAAACCGGAAACAACGGCGCAGATACAAAAAACCCTCAGACGCCTCGTTGGTTATTTCGGATGGCTCTGTTCGCCTTACCTGTTGTTATCCCATGGCATGAATCAGAAACGTTTGGAGATTCAATGGGTTTTGATGCAGTTCAAGTAGCCGGCGCCAGCCGAGATAGTTTGGCAGGTACTTAGTGGCCACGCCATGGAAGCGAAGTATCCATTGCTTCAAGCGAGCGTCGTAGGCGTTGACGTGCTGCTTGGCTCGGATACCCGCCACGAGGTTGATGGATTCGTGAGGAATATCGGCGGCTTTCGCCACGGCGCGATACGCGGCCGCCCCATCCGTGCAAACCGCCAACCTGCATAATCCTTGGAGCCAATCTCGAAAGGCTTGCGCGTTCATCTCGTTCTCCCCACACCACGGCAACGCCAATACTTTTAATATAGGTCGCCAACGGATAACGCGAACAGAGCCTTATGAAAACAATGGGAAAAAGCCGTTGAACTAATTCCAGCGGTACCCAACACCATGAATCGTCGCTATCGGATTGTTCAGGCCGTACGTTTCGAGCTTGCGGCGCAGATTCTTCACATGAACGTTGATCGTACGATCATTGACGATCCGGTGGTCGTGGTACATGCCGTCGAGCAAATCGTCGCGCGTGAATGCCCGTCCCGGCGTCGAATGCAACGTTTTTAATAATCGGTACTCGACGAGCGTCAACTCGACCTCCTGCGCATTGACGAAAACACGGTGGGCGACGTCATCAATATGCAAGGCGTAAGCATGAGGCATGGGCTCTGGTTGGCTTCGCCGCAGGAGTGCCCGAACACGAGCGACCATCTCGCGCAGGCTGAAGGGCTTGCAGAGATAATCATCGGCTCCCGTCTCAAGGCCCTCGACGCGATCCACCTCCTCGACCTTGGCCGTCATCATGATGATCGGTACAGGGCAGCTTGTGCGAAGCTGACGACAGAGCGTGAGTCCATCCACTTCCGGCAGCAGCCAGTCGAGCAAGACAATATCGACCCCCTGACGAGAGACCGTCTCAACGACGTTACGGCCGTCATGCAGAACGGTCACCTGAAATCCGGACGCCGCCAAATTCTGGGCGAGGTTATTCGCTAACGTCTGTTCATCTTCGACAATCAGAACATGGGCACTCATGACTCAACCTCCGCCAGTGGAAGGGATACGCGTATACACAAACCACCCATCGCCGAACGCAACGCCTCGATTCGGCCGGCATGCGCGATAGCAATGCTGCGGCAGATGGCCAATCCCAGACCCGAGCCGCCAGTCCCCCGACTCCGGGATCGATCTTCTCGCCAAAAGCGTTCAAAGAGACGCGGCAGTGACCTTTCATCGACCCCCGGCCCATCGTCGTGGCATTCAATGACCGCCTGACCAGCTTCCCCCAAAACGAGGATACGCAATGAGCTGGCATCGTTCGCGTGACATCGGGCGTTATCAATCAGGTTCTGAAGCAGTTGGTGCAGTCGATCTCGGTCCGCGTGTACAACGAGACCGGCAGCGCTTTGTGTTTCCAGCGCGATCCCTTCTTCCGCCAACCGGTTCCACCATCGGTGGCGCACCTCGTCGAGCCAGCTCGAAAGATCCACTCTGCGCCACTGATATTGCAGCGCTCCGACCTCCGCCAGGGACAATTGGCGGATGTCGTTAATTCGCTTGGTTAACGTCGTCACCTCTTCCCGTAGCGGCAGAAGATTTTCTTGTGTTAAGGGATAAACACCATCTTCTAAATTTTCCAGTTGGCTGCTTAACACCGCGAGCGGTGTTCTTAGTTCATGTGAGATATCGGCCATCAGCTGACGGCGAGTTATCTCGTTGGCTTCTAATTTGCCCGCCATCTTGTTGAAATTAGAAGCTAGCTGACCGAGTTCGTCTTCGTTAAAAGTAAGCGTTCTGCCAACGCCGTCTTGAGCCGATGTGACTGATCGTCGAAGCTGGATTTAGCAGACGCTGCTGGGGTGTCTGTCTGATTCGATAGCGGGCACGATATGGACGGCAAGATGGACGGCGGAAGAACGCGAAGAACCCACAGTCACGAATTCAAGCGGAGC
>NZ_SSSR01000014.1 GCF_009469695.1 Propionivibrio limicola | reverse complement strand
ATCAGCGCCCAGTTTCTCCTGGACCATCGCGGCCAGCCCATCGAATCCCCGGCGCATGTCGGTCATTCCGGCCGCGAGCCAGATGCGCGTTCCGCTGGGCAGGCCGATCATCGCGGACGTAACGTGACGAGGACGGTGTGCAGGACGTCGAGATCGACCCGTCCCGAGAGTGAGACCCGGACACGCCCCAGTTCGATGTCGATTTGGCCGGAGGATGGCGCTTCGCCAGCGCCCCTCGTTGCCAGATCGGCGACGACGGTGACGGGGAGCAGCGCCGGGGCATGGGGGATCGCCAGCGCACGTCCACCGGAATACTGGCGCCGCCATTTCTGCAGCAGGTTGGTATGCAGGCCGTGCGCCCGCGCAACACCCGCAATCGAAGCTCCGGGTTGCCGGCTCGCTTCAACAACGCTCCGCTTGAATTCGTGACTGTGGGTTCTTCGCGTTCTTCCGCCGTCCATCTTGCCGTCCATATCGTGCCCGCTATCGAATCAGACAGACACCCCAGCGGCGTCTGCTAAATCCAGCTTCGACGATCAGTCACATCGGCTCAAGACGGCGTTGGCAGAACGCTTACGGTGCGAGTCAGTTCGGCGGGTCACGTTAGCTTGCGGGGTCGAGCCGCCAAAAAATTGCGCGACCTCTTCCCGCTGCCTTCCGCCCCGTAGTTTCTTTCATCATCCGGGGTGGCGCCAGTCGCAATGAACGTTAGTCCAACCTTGCCAGCCGCGATTTCGCCATCGGCGGATTTTTCACGAAGTACTTCCGAATCCCGGAGATGATCGCTTCGGCCATCTTGTCCTGATAGGCGTCGTCATTCAAACGCTTTTCCTCTTCCGGATTCGATATGAAGGCCGTCTCGACGAGGATGGACGGAATATCGGGCGCTTTGAGAACGGCAAACCCGGCTTGTTCGACGTGCGGTTTGTGCAGACGGTTGATGCCGCCCAGTTCCGTCAACACGGCTTTCCCGAGTTTCAGACTGTCGTTGATCGTCGCTGTTTGGGAAAGATCCAGTAACGTCCGCGCCAGCATCGGATCTTTCGTCGCGCCAATGTTGACTCCGCCGACAAGGTCGGCCGCGTTTTCTTTTTGCGCCAGATAACGCGCGGCCGAACTCGACGCGCCACTTTCCGACAACACAAAGACGGAGGAACCGTTGGCGTCCGGTCGCACGAACGCATCGGCGTGAATCGACACGAATAAATCGGATTGCACGCGGCGTGCCTTCCGAACCCGCATTTGAAGCGGCACGAAGAAATCCGTGTCTCGAGTCAGGACGGCACGCATGTTGGGTTCGGCATCGATTTTTGCCTTCAGGCGCCGGGCGATTTCCAACGTCACATTCTTCTCGTAGCTGCCGCCACGCCCGATTGCACCGGGGTCCTCCCCGCCGTGACCTGGATCAAGGGTAATCGTGACCAGTCGATCGACAACCGGCTTGCCCTGACGCACTCGCTCCTTGGGCACCTCAGGTGGCGCTTTCTTGGCGGGCTCGCTCATCGCCACCTGCCCTTCCGCAGGTGCCGTGTTCGGTTTCGATTCGATGGCGACGCTTTCCTTAACTTCCGTCTTGTCGAGCAATTGCAAGAGAGGGTCAGGAGGCTCCATCGGGTAGACGTCGAGCACCAGACGATGACCATATTTACCGACAGGAGGCAAAACAAAGACTTGCGGGTTAACCTCGTTCTTGAGCTCCATGACGAGGCGCACCACGCCAGGTTTGTAGCGACCGGCGCGAAGCAGTTTGATGTTGGGATCGTCCGGCGATATCTTGCCAGAGAGACTTTCCAGCACGCTGTTGAATTCGATCCCTTCAAGATCGACCACCAGCCGCTCGGGATTCTTCACCGTAAAATGCGTATATTTCAACGGCTGACTGTGTTCGATCGCCACACGCGTGTAATCAGCCGCCGGCCAGACGCGGACCGCCAAGATTCCGGGACCGCGCCGATCAGTTGCCGCCCGCCCAACCGGGCTCACCAGGAGCAACATCGTCGCCCCGGCGAACTTGATCAGTTGCCGGCGTTTTTCCAGCTTTTTTCCAGTCGTTGTTTGAGTTCGTTCAGACATAGCCGCCCGCCCTCGTTCGTTGCAGACAGATCGAGAATGCGCCCGGACTCTGGGCTACTCCTGTCAAACCGGAATCGAAGGGTGATATCCGACGCTGGAACGTAGCCTGCCGCTTTCTCGGGCCACTCGACCAAACAAACGGAATCTTTACGGAAATACTCACCCAACCCGGCATCCTCAAACTCTTCTGGCGCATTGAAACGATAAAAATCAAAGTGATACCAGTATATGCTCGAAATTACGTAAACTTCAACCAGCGCATAGGTAGGGCTTTTCACCGGCCCACCATAGCCCAGCCCACGCAAAAGCGCACGCACAAGTGTCGTTTTACCGGCACCAAGCTCGCCATCGAGCCAGATGACCATGCCCGGTTTCATCAGTGGCGCCAACCGCTCCCCCAAAGTGACCGTGGCGGTTTCATCGGACAGATGAACACTGAGAATTGAAGACGCGGCGCCATCACTCGACGGACCATTCACGCTACTATTCTGGCTATGCAAAAGACGGACTCCGACTGCAGGAACGAGCAAGTAGCCGACGAGATCGAGAATTTCTCGGCACTGGTCAAAAAAATAAAAGAATGGGGAACCGAACTCGGATTTGCCGAGATTGGCGTTTCCCGGGCCGACACCTCCAGCGCAACACCCCGTTTTCTACACTGGCTAGAACTCGGCCGCCACGGCGGCATGGATTATATGGCCAAACATGCGGCGCTGCGAACGAACCCGGCCGAGCTTCTGCCCGGCACGAGGTCGGTCATTTCCGCACGCCTCCCGTACTGGCCGACAGCTGCCGACAGCGACAAGGTGCTTTCTGAGCCGGCGCTCGGCTACATTTCACGTTATGCGCTGGGACGTGACTATCACAAGACGGTACGGAACATGCTGCAAAAGCTCGCAGACCGCATTGCTGAGGAAGTGAAAAACAACGCCTCGGGCACTGCGTTTGCCTATCGCGTCTTCTCTGATTCCGCGCCCGTCATGGAGGTCGAATTTTCCACTCAGGCGGGCATCGGGTGGCGTGGCAAGCACACGCTCACACTCACCCGGAATGGCTCTTTCCACTTCCTGGGAGAGATTTATATCTCACTGCCGCTACCACCTGACCGGCCCGTCGAGGAGCACTGCGGGACGTGCAAGCGCTGTATCGACGCCTGCCCGACGGGCGCCATCACAGCCCCTTACGAACTTGATGCACGGCGCTGCATTTCCTACCTGACAATCGAATGGCCGGGCAGCATCCCGCCCGAATTGAGGCCACTTATCGGCAACCGGATTTATGGATGCGACGATTGCCAGTTGCACTGCCCGTGGAACCGTTTCGCCGAACACGGGCACGATGACTTTGCAGTTCGCCACGCGCTCGACGCGCCAACCTTGGTCAGTCTTTTTTCCTGGAGCGAAACGGAATTCACCGAGCGTTTTGCCGGCAGTCCGATCCGCCGGATTGGACATGCGCGCTGGCTGCGCAACATCGCCGTCGCCCTCGGCAACGCTTCCGCCACCCCCGACGTGGTCGCCGCGCTCGAATCCCGCTTGGACAAGGAACCGGACATCGTTCAGGAACACATTCTTTGGGCCCTGACGAATCTCGATCGCAATCTTCCCCTTGCACCCCATTCCGTCAACACCAATTTCCCAGCTTAGGCCGCCGCTGAAGAAAAGCAGGCTCAAACGATTCAGCCCCCTAACATTCGATTGGCCGGGATGAGTCTGCGCACCACTCGCTCCACGAGCCGGCATAAAGCCTTGCCCCGCGAAGCCCGGCAATCTCCATGGCCAGCAAGTTGTGGCACGCCGTCACTCCCGAACCACATTGCATGACAACTTGGGCAGGTTCAACCCCGGCAAGCAGACCGAGATACGCGTGGCGCAACTCGGCCGCCGAGCGGAAACACCCATCGGCGTCGAGATTGTTGCGGAAGAAATAGTTTCGGGCGCCGGGGATATGCCCGCCAACGGGGTCGAGAGTTTCATTTTCGCCGCGAAAACGATCGGGGCCACGCGCGTCAACCAGGAAGAACGCCGCGTCGTTCAGGTTGTTCAACACCTCGTCGGCGGTAACCCCCCAATTCCGTTGCTCAATCTCAAAAACAGCAGGCTCGGCAGCTGGCTCGTCGGTTGCCAATCGCCCCCCGTCCTTCACCCACTGATTTATGCCGCCGTCCAGCAACGCCACCCGGTCGTGCCCCAGCCAGCGAAGCAACCACCAGAGGCGCACGGCATACATACCGCCATCGTCGTCGTAGACAACGACCTGCGTCTTGCGACTCACCCCTGCAGCACCCAATTTTTTCGCCAGCAACTGAACTTCCGGCAACGGGTGGCGGCCATTTTTACCGTTCATCGGACCCGACAGATCCCGGTCAAGATGCGTGAAGAAGGCGCCCGGGATTCGGCCTTGCGCGTAGGCCTTTTCTCCGTACGTCACATCCGACAGCTGATGGCGACAATCGAACACCCGCCACTCCGGGTCGTCCATATGCGTGGACAGGACTTCGCTTGAAACCAGCGTCGTAAACTCCTGCGTCACTCGCCTCTCTCCTCTGCATCCCCGACATCGAGCCAACTGCGCGCCTCGGCTTCGTCACTAAAAACACGCATCTCCGCCTTGACAAAAATCTGCGACAACCAAGCGCTCCACGTTACCCATTGGCTATCGGTAACGATAGCGATCCGATTGAAATCGTTGGCATGCTGGCGGGCAAAGACAATATCCTCCCATGCCACATCAAGCGTGAAATCGACCATTTCGCTCAAATTGAAGAGCAAATCAACCGCTCCTTCAAATCTCACTTTGTAATTGACGACTTCTTCGAACTCCTTGAAATCGGCGAGCGTAAACTCACCGTAAACATTGAGCTCGACACGTTGCGCCGCTTGCTGGATCACGATCATGACTGTCTCCTTTTCTATTTTTTCCTGGAGTAAAGCATCGGTCTGACTTCAGTCTAGCACCACTCTCGGAAGACGGGTTTGTTCCGGCGCAGGCACAAGCATTCTTCATTGACCTGACACCCCTTGTTGCGCTATTTTCCGTCGTTTCTACAGACCTCTCGCCATGGCACGCCCCAGCACGACAGATAAGGCCCGGAACGATCCCGGCCACCTCAGCCCCGCCCCGGTGAGTGAGCTAAAATTCGAGGCTGCGGTCACCGAACTCGAACAAATCGTGCAGAACATGGAAAGAGGACAACTTCCTCTTGAAGAATCCATTTCTGCGTATCACCGCGGAAGTGAACTCCTCATGCATTGTCAGCAACTACTCAGCGACGCGGAGCGCAAAATACAAATCCTCGAAAACGGTACGCTACGGGACTTTGAGATCACCAACGGAGAGAGCCAGTGAGCACTCCATCATTCAAGGCCACACCTTTCGCTTTCGCCAGCGCCAGCTTCCCCGAATGGATGCAGGCCGTCCAGTCGCGCATGGAAACCGCGCTATCGCGCCTTCTCCCATCGGCCGACGCGATCCCCGCGCGCCTGCACCAGGCGATGCGTTACGCCACGCTGGGCGGCGGAAAACGTGTTCGTCCCCTGCTGGCATTTGCGGCGGGCGAAATCACCGGCGCCCCATCTGAAAGACTGGAAATCGTCGCCAGCGCCGTCGAGATGATTCACGCCTACTCGCTCGTCCACGACGACCTGCCCTGCATGGACGACGACGTATTGCGCCGCGGACGCCCGACGTGTCACGTTGAATACGACGAACCGACAGCCCTGCTGGTGGGAGACAGCCTGCAGCCACTGGCCTTCGAGCTTTTGACCCGAACCGAACTTGGCAATCCGGCACAGCAACTCGAGATGGTACGGCTGCTGGCTCATGCCAGTGGCTCTCTCGGCATGGCCGGTGGCCAAGCCATCGATCTTGGCGCCGTCGGCCGCCCGCTTGACCTGCCCGAACTCGAGCTCATGCACGCGCTCAAAACGGGGGCACTCATCCGCGCCGCGGTTCAACTGGGGTCTCTCTGTGGCAATGCACTTCCGGATGCAGAACAGGCCGCACTTGACCGCTTCGCCAAGCGGGCCGGCCTTTTGTTCCAGGTCGTCGACGACATTCTCGACTGCACGGCGAGTACGGCCACGCTCGGCAAAACAGCCGGCAAGGACGCCGCCGCCGACAAGCCAACCTACGTGGCACTGATGGGACTAGAGCGCGCCCGTGATTTCGCGGACGAACTCAACGCACAGGCGCTTGACGCCCTGCACGTATTTGGTGACCGCGCCCAACGGCTCAAGGAGCTGACGCTATTCATCACGCATCGCAAGTTCTGATTATGTTTAATGCACGGTTTAGCCGATTTCCTGCCAGGTTTTCGGCCGACCACGCCCTATTGCTGGACATTGCCTGCCCATGAACCCTTACCCGTTGCTCGACACGATAAACAGCCCAGCCCAACTGCGTGCGCTCGAACGCAAGCAGTTGCCGCAACTGGTCGAAGAGCTCCGCGCCTTTCTCGTTGAATCCGTATCGAAAACGGGGGGCCACCTTTCCTCAAATCTCGGCACCGTTGAGCTGACCGTCGCCCTACACTACGTTTTCGACACACCGCACGACCGGCTTGTCTGGGATGTCGGCCATCAGACTTACGCCCACAAAATCCTCACCGGGCGCCGCGAAGGCATGGCCAAGCTGCGCTCGCATGGTGGCGTCTCCGGCTTCCCCAAACGCAGCGAGAGCGAATTTGACACGTTTGGTGTCGGCCATTCGTCGACATCGATCTCCGCCGCACTCGGCATGGCCGTGGCGGCGAAATTCATGGGCGAATCGCGCAAAACGGTCGCCATTATCGGCGACGGCGCCATGTCGGCCGGACAAGCCTTTGAGGCCATGAACAACGCCGGCGTCGCCGACGCTGACATGCTCGTCATCCTCAACGACAACGACATGTCCATTTCCCCCCCCGTCGGCGCGCTCAACAAATACCTGGCACGCCTCTTCTCCGGAAGCACCTTCAACGCCGCGCGCAAGGCGGGCGAAAAGGTGCTTGGCGTATCCCCATCGCTACTCGAATTCGCCAACCGGGTCGAAGAGCACGTCAAAGGGATGCTGACCCCCGGAACACTGTTCGAGGAACTCGGGTTCAATTACATCGGCCCCATCGACGGCCACGACCTCGATTCGCTCATCCCGACGCTGCAAAACCTGCAAAAGCTCAAAGGCCCACAGTTCCTGCATGTCATCACCCGCAAGGGACACGGCTACAAGCTGGCGGAGGCCAACCCCGTCCTTTACCACGGCGTATCAAAGTTTCAGCCGGACATCGGCATTCAGGGCGGCAAATCGGGCGGCAAACCAACGTACACACAAGTTTTCGGCGACTGGCTTTGCGACATGGCCGCGGCGGACTCTCGCTTGGTCGCCATCACCCCGGCAATGGGCGAAGGTTCAGGGATGACGGCATTCGCCGAGCGTTTCCCCGAACGCTACTTCGATGTCGGCATTGCGGAACAACATGCCATCACCTTCGCCGCAGGACTGGCCTGTGAAGGAATGCGCCCCGTTGTGGCGATCTACTCGACCTTCCTGCAACGCGGCTACGACCAGATGCTCCATGACGTGGCATTGCAGAATCTGCCGGTCGTTTTCGCCCTAGACCGCGGCGGCCTCGTTGGCGCCGACGGGCCGACGCACCACGGCGCGTTCGATCTTTCCTACATCACCTGCATCCCGAACATGGTGCTCATGGCGCCGGCCGACGAGAACGAATGCCGCCAAATGTTGACGACTGCTTTCCGGCTAGATGGCCCCGCCGCCGTTCGCTATCCACGCGGCACCGGCCCCGGGGTAGCCCTTGAGCCCGCATTGACCAGCCTGCCTCTTGGCCGCGGGGAAGTCCGGCGACGCGGCAACAGCATCGCTCTGCTCGCCTTCGGGAGCATGCTGACCCCTGCACTGGCGGCTGCGGAAGAACTTGGCGCAACCGTAGCCAATATGCGGTTCATCAAGCCCATTGACCGCGAACTGATAATCGAACTGGCCCGGGAACATTCTTTGCTCGTTAGCGTCGAAGAAAACGCAGTGATCGGCGGGGCCGGTTCCGAAGTAGCCCGCGTTCTGGAGGAAATCGGCTCGCCGGTTTCCTTCCTCCGCCTGGGGCTTCGGGATAGCTTCATTGACCAAGGCGACCAGGCTCAGCTCCTAAAAGAAGAAGGACTTGATAGTGAAGGAGTTACCCGCTCGGTCCGAGAGCATCTGCGTACGAGATAGCCACTGAGAATCCTTAGTGGCACCGGTAGAAGAACAAGCACCAATTTCGATCAGGATATGCAATGAACGCACCTCAAACCCATCCTCACTCCGGCATGGAGGATGTCCAGAATCTGGCCGATACGCGGCAAATTGCGATCAATCGGGTCGGCATTAAATCCATCCGGCATCCAGTCAAGGTTCTCGACCGTTCTGGCGGTATCCAGCACACCATTGCCGTTTTCAACATGTATGTCAGCCTGCCGCACAATTTCAAAGGCACGCACATGTCGCGTTTCGTCGAGATACTCAACAGCAACGAACGTGAAATCTCCGTCGAGAGCTTCCCGACGATGCTGCGCGAAATGGTCAGCAAGCTTGAAGCCGAGACCGGCCACATCGAGATGAATTTCCCGTATTTCATCAACAAGTCGGCCCCTGTTTCCGGCGTCCAGAGCCTGATCGACTACGATGTGACGCTAATTGGGGAAATCTGCCACGGCGAAATCGCCTCAACGATCAAAGTCGTCGTTCCGGTCACCAGCCTATGCCCCTGCTCGAAGAAAATCTCCGAGCGCGGCGCCCATAACCAGCGCTCGCATGTCACCATCACCGCGCGCATCAAGGAACACGTCTGGATTGAAGAAATCGTTCAACTCGTGGAAGCCGAAGCTTCTTGCGAGTTGTATGGATTGCTGAAGCGGCCAGATGAAAAGTTCGTCACCGAACGCGCCTACGACAATCCGAAATTTGTCGAGGACATGGTGCGCGATGTTGCCGCGCGCCTCAACGCAGAACCGCGCATTTATTCCTACGTGGTCGAATCCGAAAACTTTGAATCGATCCATAATCATTCGGCGTACGCCCTGATTGAGAACTCGCGGGGAAACATCGGCCTTACCTTGCCGATTTGAATCGACCACAGCACAGGACGGCCGATCGCGTAGGGGACAGGATTGCCCCCCCTCTCATACTGCCGGGGGCACACAGAAAAAACGGGCGGGGTCTTTCGACCGCGCCCGTTGCATCTGAAAATCTTTCGGCGAATTAAGCTTGCGACTTGCGCGTAAGCTTTTCCTTGATACGAGCCGACTTGCCGGAACGCTCACGCAGATAGTAGAGCTTGGCGCGACGCACATCGCCACGACGCTTGACTTCGATGGCTGCCACCAGCGGCGAATACATCTGGAACGTACGCTCGACGCCCTCGCCGGAGGAAATCTTGCGAACGATAAAACTCGAGTTAAGGCCGCGATTACGCTTTGCGATGACGACGCCTTCGTAGGCCTGAAGACGCTCACGCGAACCTTCCTTAACCTTGACTTGGACAACAACGGTGTCGCCCGGCGCGAATTCGGGAATGGTTTTGCCAAGACGAGCAATTTCTTCCTGCTCAAGTTGCGCTATCAGATTCATTATTGATACTCCTTTTTGGTTTCCTGACCGCATTGCTCCTGAAACTGCACCAGGAGTTGCGTTTCCTCTTTCGACAACTGCTTCCCAACCAAAAGGTCGGGCCGCCGCTGCCACGTCCGCCCTAACGCCTGTTTGAGGCGCCAGCGCCGGATCTCTTCATGATGCCCGGACAGCAAAACATCGGGCACGCGCGTGCCGTTATATTCTTCCGGCCGCGTATAGTGAGGGCAATCAAGCACGCCCGTCACAAATGAATCCTGTGATGCCGACTCTGCGTCGTTCAAGACCCCCGGCAATTGCCGCACAACAGCGTCAAGCAATGCCATCGCGGGAATCTCGCCACCCGACAGCACAAAATCTCCGATCGATATTTCCTCGTCAACGCAACGCTCGATCAAACGCTCGTCGACACCCTCATACCGGCCACACAGGAGAACCAGTCCCTCATCGCACGAGGCCAATTGCATGACCCTGCGATGCGTCAATACCGCCCCCTGTGGCGAAAGATAGATCACCCGCGACCGCGTAACGCCAGCAGCCTTTTGTCGGGCTTTTGCCGCTGCAATAGCCGCTTCCAGCGGCCTAGGCATCATGACCATGCCGGGGCCGCCACCATAAGAACGATCATCCACTGTGCGGTGGACGTCCTCTGTAAAATCACGCGGATTCCAGAAATCCACCCCCCAGCGCCCCTCATCGAGCGCACGACGGGTTACCCCTGAACACATCAACGCCTGGAACATTTCGGGAAACAGAGTCACCACATCGGCAACCAACTTTTCCCCCTTGATCAGTTCCCGATCCCGGGCACTCACCAATCAACTCCCCAATCGACCAGAATCCGTCCGGATTCACGATCCACATCCAGAACAACGGTAGCGACAAACGGGAGCAAACGCTCTTTGCCCTCATCCACTCCGACGCGGAGAACGTCGTTGGCAGGCGTTTCAATCAGGCCTAGCACCTTCCCCAGCGACTGATTTTGCGTATTCACGACATCAAGGCCAATCAAATCGCCCCAGTAATACTCGTCCTTACCAGTCTTCGGCAATTCACTGCGGGAAACACCAACCAAGCGCCCTTGCATCGCTTCGGCCGCATTGCGATCTGAAACGTCCTCAAACTGAGCGACCACCACCCCGCCACTGACTTTACAACTGGCAAGCTGTTTTATCTGCCATTCCGATGATGAAGCCTCGTCGGAGCCGACCCACCAATACGGCAACTTGGCCCATGAAGGCGCATCATCAGCGAACGGAAAAACCTTTACCGCCCCGCGCAAGCCGTAAGGCGCCACGACCTTGCCAAGAACGACAATATCAAGTGGCGCCTCAACAGAATCAAGCAGATCGCTCAAACCGACACAAGCAATCAGGCAGCGGCTTTTTGGCTGGCAACCTTAACCAGGCGCTCAACAGCCATCGACATTTGCGCCCCTTGGCTTTGCCAGAAGCTCAGACGATCGGCAGCAATGCGAAGGCTTTCTTCCTTTTCAGAAGCTACAGGGTTGTAGAAACCAATACGCTCAATGAAACGCCCGTCGCGACGAGCACGCGAATCGGAAACCACAAGGCTATAGAACGGACGCTTTTTTGCGCCACCACGAGCAAGACGAATAACGACCATAGGAATATATTCCGGACTAAGGAAAAGTCAGCGATTATAACAAGAAGGCCAGATAAAACAAGCCGATAAATTAGGCCAACTCGGCCAGGACGGTGGTCGAAGCAAAAACCTTCTCGCCAATAACCACTTTCACTTTCGTATCGAGAGGCAAATAGAGATCCACGCGCGACCCAAAGCGGATGAAGCCAAAACGCTGCCCAGCCTCAAGCACCGAACCAGCGTCGACATAGTTCAAAATGCGACGCGCCACCAGACCTGCAATCTGAACACAGGTCACATCACGCCCATCGTTTGTCTTGAGATGCAGCGCACAACGCTCGTTCTCAAGCGACGCCTTGTCCAGCGCGGCATTGAGAAAACTCCCGGGGTTGTACCACTTTCCTCGAACCGAACAAGCGACGGGCGAACGATTTGAGTGCACGTTGAACACGTTCATGAAAACGCTCACCTTGAGCGCACGGCGTTTCAGATACGGATCATCGGCCTCCTCTACAACCACGACACGGCCATCCGCTGGAGCAACGATACTCTTGCCCCCCCCTGCCACAACACGTGGCGGGTCGCGGAAGAACTGCACGCAAAACAAGAAAAGAAGCCAGAATGGCACCGACCAGAGACCGGAAAAAGAAGCCGCGATGGCGAGCAACAGCGAACCGGCCAGAAAGGGCCAGCCTTCCCTAGCGAGAATGGGATGCGGATAGTTCATTTACAGACCGTAAAAAAGGGTTCCGATTAGCAAAAAGACCGAGGATTGTGATAACTCACGAAACCTCGGTCGTTGCAACTATACAACTGAGCTTAGTTCTTGGTCTGATCAACCAACTTGTTTTTCTTGATCCACGGCATCATGTCACGCAGCTTACCCCCCACCACTTCGATCGGATGCTCAGCGGTCAAACGACGGCGTGCCGTCATCGACGGATAATTGGTTTTGCCTTCCAGGATGAACATCTTGGCATATTCACCATTCTGGATCCGCTTGAGCGCGGCGCGCATGGCATAACGCGACTCTTCGTTGATCACTTCCGGCCCGGTAACGTACTCGCCGTACTCGGCATTGTTCGAGATCGAGTAGTTCATGTTGGCGATGCCGCCCTCATACATCAGATCGACGATCAGCTTGAGTTCGTGCAGGCACTCAAAGTAGGCCATTTCGGGAGCGTAACCGGCTTCGGTCAGCGTCTCGAAACCCATCTTGACCAGTTCAACGGCACCACCGCACAGAACGGCTTGCTCACCAAAAAGATCGGTTTCGGTTTCTTCGCGGAAGTTCGTCTCGATCACACCACCCTTGGTACCGCCATTGGCAGCCGCGTAGGACAGAGCAATATCCTTGGCCTTCTTCGAAACGTCCTGATGCACAGCGATCAAGGTCGGCACACCGCCGCCCTTCAGGTACTCGGAACGCACAGTGTGGCCAGGGCCCTTCGGGGCAACCATGATCACGTCGAGATCGGCGCGTGGCACGACCTGGTTGTAATGCACGTTAAAACCGTGAGCAAAGGCCAACGTTGCACCTTTCTTGATATTCGGCTCGACATCGTTGCAGTAAACGGCGGGAATGTTTTCATCGGGCAACAGCATCATTACCAAGTCGGCATCCTGAACAGCCTTGGCCACTTCCTCGACCTTGAGGCCAGCCGCTTCAACCTTGCTCCAGGAAGCGCCACCCTTGCGCAAACCGACCGTAACGGTCACGCCGGAATCCCGCAGATTCTGTGCATGAGCATGCCCTTGCGAACCGTAACCAACGATGGTCACTTTTTTGCCCTTGATCAGGGAGAGATCGGCGTCCTTGTCGTAATAAACCTTCATGGTGATCCTTTCGTGCGTGTAAATCTGTAAATAGTTAAACCTTCAGGGTTCGTTCGCCACGGCCAATGCCGCTAACCCCGGAACGAACCGTTTCAAGAATCAAATCCGCGTCCAAAGCCTGAATGAACGAGTCCAGCTTCGAACACGTCCCTGTCAGCTCGATAACGTAGGTTGTCTCGGTAACATCAATGATGCGACCCCGGAAAATATCGGCCATCCGCTTGATTTCCTCGCGATCCTTGCCGGCCGCCCGCACCTTGATGAGCATTAACTCACGCTCGATATGGGCTGCCTCGGAAAGATCGACAACCTTGATGACATCAATCAGCTTGTTCAGCTGCTTGGTGATCTGCTCGATCACATCATCGCTTCCATGAGTGACGATCGTCAGCCGAGACAAGGAATTATCCTCGGTTGGCGCCACTGTCAGGGTTTCGATGTTGTACCCCCGCGCAGAAAAAAGCCCGGCCACCCGAGAGAGAGCCCCCGATTCGTTCTCCAGCAAAATGGAAATAATGTGTCGCATATCATCCCTCCCTTACAGGTCTTCGGCCATGATCATCTCGGACAATCCCTTACCCGCCGCGACCATCGGGAAAACGTTCGCTTCCCGGTCGGTGCGGATATCGAGGAAAACAAGGTCATCCTTATGCTCGACAAAGGCCTTATGCAAGGCAGGAACCACGTCCTCAGGCTTTTCTACGCGAATACCAACGTGACCATAGGCCTCGGCCAATTTGACGAAATCAGGAATGGAGTCCATGTAGGACTGCGAATAGCGTCGGCTGTAGAACATCTCCTGCCACTGCCGAACCATGCCCAGATACCTGTTGTTCAGGTTGATGATCTTGAGCGGCAGCCCAAACTGCTTGGCCGTCGAGAGCTCCTGAATACACATCTGAATCGAGCCATCCCCCGTAACGCACGCAACCTGCTTGTCCGGGTTAGCCATCGCCGCTCCAATTGCGTAAGGCAAACCAACCCCCATGGTTCCAAGACCACCCGAGTTCAGCCAACGCCGCGGCTTGTCAAACTTGTAATACTGCGCCGCCCACATCTGGTGCTGCCCAACGTCTGACGCAATAATTGCATCGCCCTTGGTTATCTCCCACAGCTTCTCAATAACGTACTGGGGCATGATCACATCCTTCACGGCGTACTTCATGCACTTCCTGGCGCGCCACCCTTCGATCTCCTCCCACCACTCGGCGATATCTTGCATCGCCGCCTCGGCTAGAAGCAGCCCCATCATTTCGTCCAAGACATCAGGGACACTACCGACAATTGGCACATCGACCCGCACACGTTTCGAGATCGACGACGGATCGATATCAATGTGGATAATCTTGCGTGGCTGCGCCCCAAAATGCTCCGGATTACCGATCACCCTGTCGTCAAACCGGGCACCGATGGCGAGCAGCACATCGCAATTTTGCAGCGCCATATTGGCTTCAAGCGTGCCGTGCATCCCCGGCATCCCGAGAAACTGCGAGTCCGTTGCCGGATACGCCCCCAAACCCATCAGAGTATTGGTGATGGGAAAGCCAAGCTTTCGGGTAAGCACCGTCAGTTGCTCGGACGCATTCGAAAGAACCACTCCGCCCCCCGTGTAAATCATGGGGCGCTTGGCATTGACCAGAAGTTGCACCGCTTTTTTTATCTGCCCGTGATGCCCCTTGGTAACGGGGTTGTACGAACGCATTTCGACTTCTTTCGGATACTCAAACTTGCACTTCGCCGCCGTAATATCCTTCGGAATATCGATGACAACAGGACCCGGCCGGCCGGTACGCGCGATGTAAAATGCTTTTTTGAATATCGTCGCGATATCGTGAACATCCTTGACCAGGAAATTGTGCTTGACACACGGACGCGTGATCCCGACGGTATCGCACTCCTGGAAAGCATCCTGGCCGATATAGGAGGTGGGCACCTGACCTGAAATCACCACCAACGGGATCGAGTCCATATAAGCTGTTGCAATGCCCGTAACGGCGTTTGTCGCCCCCGGACCAGAAGTCACCATCGCAACCCCGACGCGACTCGACGAGCGCGCCAGACCATCGGCAGCATGCACCGCTGCCTGCTCATGGCGAACAAGAATGTGCTTAACCTGATCTTGCTTGAAAAGCTCATCATAGATATGAAGAACCGACCCACCCGGATAGCCAAATACGTATTCGACCTTTTCTTCCTGCAGGCACCTGATTACAATCTCCGCACCGGTCATCATGGTCATAATTGTTGCCTTACCAAGCAAAATATTCAGAAAAGCGCGTAACGTTATAGGTTAGGCCTCGATTGGTCAAGACTCACACGCCAACCATCTCGGCTTGATTGCCGGCCGGGGCTTGAAACAGCTTACACCCCACAAGGATTTGATTCTGGCTAGCCAACGCGAACTATCGGACTTTCTCGTCGCCACGGAGCGCCGCGCCTTCAAGCAGGCGATGTATGCGGTTCAAAACGAAGAGACTGCGCTGGATATTGTTCAGGACTCAATGATGCGACTGGCCGAGAAATACGGAGATCGACCGGCAGAAGAGTTTCCAATGCTCTTCCAGCGCATTCTGCAAAACGCAATCCGCGACTATTACCGACGCAGCAAAATACGCTCCCTTTGGACAACGCTTCTCTCCTCATTCGCGTCAGACGAGGACGACGAGCATGATCCATTAGAGACCCTGGAAGTCGAATCCGGCTCATACACACCGAACACCCCAGACGGACAGCTGCAACAGGCTCAGTCATTGAAAATCATTGAACAGGAAATAAAACAGCTTCCCACTCGTCAACGGGAAGCATTCCTCATGCGTTACTGGGAAGATATGGACGTCGCGGAAACAGCCGCTGCAATGGGATGTTCGGAGGGCAGTGTAAAGACGCACTGCTCCCGCGCCACACACACGCTGGCGGCCGCCCTGCGAGCAAAAGGAATTACGTTATGAACGAACTGCATTTCGCCTACAAAATCAGGCAGCAACTTAATCGCGGGGCACATGAACTCCCCCAAGACATCAGCCAGCGACTCGCCGCAGCCAGAGAACATGCTCTCGCCTGCCAAAAGGTTTCGGTGCACCAGCAAATATTTGCAACAGCCGGGGGCTTTGGTCGCTTGCACAGCAATTTCTCGGCTGCGAAGCAAACGGCTATTGCCGTTGTTTTTCTTCTCATCGCCGTCTTATCAACGTTCTTGATCGCAGACCGGCGCGTCAGTGAGTTGGGCGATATCGACAGCGCCCTTCTGGCAGACGAATTACCCGTTAGCGCCTTTACCGACAAGGGCTTTGCCGCATGGCTCGAGCAGTCCTCGCAGGAATAATCCTTTGTGGCCTGCTGTCTGGGCACGGATGGGCCGCCACTGCGGCGCCGTCCGTCAGCCCGTCTCTCATCGTCACGCCCCCACAACCAGCATGGAGCGACCTGACGATTCAGCAGAAGATCGTTCTATCCCCTCTTTGCGACGACTGGGACTCGATGGAGTACCATCGCCAAAAAAAATGGCTGACGATCGCCGCTCGCTTCACCTCCCTGTCGCCGGTAGAACAGTTACGCATCCAGCGCCAAATGCAGGCCTGGGGGAAAATGACGCCCAGACAACGCCAAATCGCCCGCGAAAACTTCAAGACCGCCAGCCAACTCCCGTCTGAGAAAAAGAAGGCGCTCAAAGAAAAATGGGAGGAGTACCTGAATCTTCCCGAAGAAGAGAAGAACCGATACAAACAAGAAGCGATAGAGCGGGCCGCAAAACAAAAAACATCCAGACCCAACAAGCTTATTTCGCCCCCGAGCCCTCTTGGCGACAAGGGCACTGGCACCTCACGAAAAGCGCCGGAATCACCGCCACCCAATGCCATACCGGAGAGTTCGACTCAACCTCTCCTGGAGTAGCCTTGCGCCTCCTCCACGCGCAGTGGTCGGCGTTATTCAAACGCCGGCGCCATTACCGTCGCTCAACCCACCAGATCATGGCCGCCG
This sequence comes from Propionivibrio limicola, assembly GCF_009469695.1. GTDB lineage: Bacteria > Pseudomonadota > Gammaproteobacteria > Burkholderiales > Rhodocyclaceae > Propionivibrio > Propionivibrio limicola. The sequence goes on along the minus strand of NZ_SSSR01000014.1, from coordinate 59,306 downwards.
CAGCCAGCATAAACAAGACCGATGGCGTCACCGCGCTTAACATAGGGGACCAGCTATTGATTGCCCCGAGGTTGGAAAAAAGCCCATTCAGCATGTAAAAAAGCACACCGATCATGACCCCCGAGAAAATCTTGAAGCTCACGCCCGCGACACGGTTGTGCGTGTAGCCGAAAGGCAATGCCAAAGCTACCATAACCAAGGCTGCCAGCGGGTAGACGACCTTCTTCCAGAGAGCAATGTCATAGCGCTCTGTTTTCTGGTTATTCTCGGCAAGATGCTGGATATACGACGACAAGTGCAGCAGGGACATCCGCTCCGGCGCCACCATCAAGACTGAGAGAATGTCCGGATTGAGCGCCGATTGCCATTCCAAATCCGGCACTTTGATAACCTCGGCGCGCTCTCCGTGCAACACGGTGCGCACCACGCCAGTGAGACGCCAACTGGCAGGAGGCAAGTACGCCCCTTCGGCCGCCTCGGTAACCGATCGCAAGCGGAAGGCTTCATCAAAATCGTAGATGCGGATGCCGCGCAACCGCGTATCGGGCAGTACGAGTTGGACATTGATAAATCGCCGCTCATCCTTCACCCAAAGTCCGCTGCGCAACTCCTGCTTCACCGCCTTTCCCCGCTCCTGAAGCCGCATTTGCTGTGCCGCTCGCTCCGAAGGCGGCGCCACGACCTCTCCAACGAAAAAGGTCACCAAGGCAAACCCGAACGCCACGGTGAGCAGCCCTGCCAAAAGCCGCCCCGTCGACAACCCGGACGCGCGCAAGACGGTAATCTCTGAATGCCGCGCCAAGGTAGAGAGGGCATAGAGCGTACCGATCAGAACGGCAATCGGCATTAATTCATACACACGCCCCGGCATCCGGAGAAGAACGAAGGCAATGGCATGATGCAACTGATAGCCGCCCGATCCGACATTCTTGACCTCCGCAATCATGTCGAAAAAGCCGAATAGCGCCAGAAAAGCAACCAGGACCAGGGCAATGGCGCCGGACACCTCCTTAGCCAGATAGCGACGATAAATATTCATCTGAAAAACAAGGGGAAGGAGCGAACCGCAATCCGGCGGAAGAAAAGCACGGGCAGTAGCAAGAGCATGAACAAGTGCACGCCGATCAAACCGGCCGCAAACGAAATTCGCCCGCTCGCCACCCACGCCTGCACAACGGTCATCAGATTGTTATAAACAAGGTAGGTAAATATCGCCAACAACATGTTGGCCGACCGGCCGGCGCGCGGATTGACGAAAGACAAGGGGATGGCCAGCAGGGCCAGCACAACGGCCGAGATCGGCACACTCAGACGCCATAGCAACTCGGCACGATAGGATGGAACATCCTTCTCAAGCAATTCAAACGTCGGGGTGTTCTTTGACGTCCGCTCAATCCCGCGCGCCTCCTTGGTTTCAACGCGCAGCGCATAGCGCCCATATTCCAGCACACGGAACTCTGGTGTTCCCGGCTCAACCTCATACCGACTGCCATTTTCAAGCACGATAAAACGATCACCGTTCGATGCCGTTTCCTGATAGCCACGTGCCGCCATCGTCACACCGAGACGACGATTCTGCACCGAAGACACGAACACGTTCTTCACATAAGACGCATCATCGGCAACAGCTTCGACAAAAATGACCCGGTCACCGGAGGATGACTCCTGAAACGCACCGGGCGAAGCCTGGCTTGCGTCCCGCTGACTCTCCAGATTCCGCCGATACTCCGCACTTTGCGACAACGCCCAAGGCGAAACAAACAGCGAAAGCCCGCCAATTGCCACCACCAACGGAAGAGTGAACACCAGCACAGGACGAATCCACGCCAGCAAGGAAATTCCCGACGAAAACCAGACCACCATCTCGGAATCACGATAGCTGCGGGACAATGACAATAGGATCGCAATAAAGGCGGCCAAAGACAACAGCGCAGGAATGTAGTTGAGTGCGGAAAACCCGAGCAGCGCAACCACCGCCTCCGGCGCAATCGAACCTTGCGCCGCTTCGCCCAGAAAACGAATCAACTGGGTTGTCAGCAGGATGGCAAAAAGCGCAACAAAGACGCCAGCTGCGGAATGGGTAAATTCGCGCCGGGTAGCGCGCTGAAAGATCATTTTTTGACTTTGCCGAAAAACTGCAGGGATAATCAGTCTCTGATCAAAACCACGCTGCCAGAGGAGAAACCGGTGGAATTTAGCATAAAAAGCAAAAACCCGGAGAAACAGGAAAGCGCCTGCGTTGTCGTCGGCGTCTTCGAATCGGGAAAGCTCACGACGGCCGCCGGAGCGATCGATAAATCATCGAACCATTATCTCAGCGACGTCATCCGTCACGGCGACATGAATGGCAAAGCCGGCTCGACGACGCTCCTCAGAGACGTTCCGGGAACCGCATGCCAACGCGTTCTTCTGGTTGGCCTCGGCAAGGAAAAAGAGTTTCGCGAAAAAGAGTACGGCGCGGCCATCCGAACAGCAGTCAAATTCCTGAAGGACACCGGCGCCACCGATGCAGCGCTTTTTCTGACCGAAATACCGGTCAAGAAGAAAAGTGTGGCCTGGCGCATCCGGCAAGCCGTCATCATCACCCGCGAAACGCTCTACCGTTTTGATCAATTCAAAAGCCAGAAGAACAACGAATTTCTGCTCAAAAGAATTGATCTTGCCGTCGATCGAAAAACAAAACCGGTGATTGCGGAAGAAGCACTGGCACAAGGACAGGCCATCGCCGAAGGCGTTGCCCTCGCCCGCACGCTCGGCGACCTGCCCGGAAACATCTGCACCCCTGCATACCTGGCCGACACGGCAAAACGAATCGCCGCAGACCACGCACTCGAATGCGAGGTTCTCGAACGAAGCGACATGGAGTCGCTCGGCATGCATTCGTTGCTCTCGGTAGCCAAGGGCTCGCATCAGCCGCCCAAGTTGATCGTACTGCACTACAAGGGCGGCAAGGCAAACGACAAGCCGGTCGTGCTCGTCGGCAAGGGCATCACCTTCGACACCGGAGGCATTTCGCTCAAGCCGGGCGAAGGCATGGATGAAATGAAGTTCGACATGTGCGGCGCGGCAAGTGTGCTCGGCACGATCAAAGCCGCCGCGCTCATGCAGTTGCCGCTGAACCTGACGGTGATCGTACCATCGGTCGAAAACATGCCCGGCGGCAACGCCAGCAAACCGGGCGACATCGTCACCTCGCTCTCCGGCCAAACCATCGAAATCCTCAACACGGATGCCGAGGGGCGTCTCATCCTGTGCGATGCGCTGACCTACGCCGAACGTTTCCACCCCACGGCTGTCGTCGATATCGCCACCCTGACCGGCGCCTGCGTCATTGCATTGGGCCACGTCGCCAGCGGCCTGTTTGCCAACGATGACGATTTCGCCGCCGAACTTCTCGCCATGGGCTCCGAAGCCGGCGACCGCGCTTGGCACCTGCCCCTCTGGGACGACTACCAGGACCAACTGAAGAGCAACTTTGCCGACATGGCCAACATCGGCGGCCGACCGGCGGGCAGCGTTACGGCCGCCTGTTTCCTGTCGCGGTTTGCGAAAAAATTCACGTGGGCACACCTTGATATTGCCGGCACGGCCTGGAAATCAGGCGCTGAAAAAGGCGCCACCGGCCGCCCCGTCGCCCTGCTCACGCACTTCCTGCTCAACCGCGCCGGGAAGCTCGAGAATTAACCAACGGTTGGCCCTACATCAAGTGACCCGCATCTTTTTTTACCACGGCGCCAGCGACCGCATTGCCGCCATGGCCACCCTGATCGGCAAAACCTGCAAGCAAAAAAAGGCATTGCTGGTTTACGCGCCGGACAAGGTGGCCGCCGACGGACTCGACCGACGCCTGTGGACACATCCGCCGACCAGCTTCACCCCCCACGTGCGCGGTGATTCCCCCCTGGCACCGGAGACACCAGTGGTAATCACTGACGCACTCGACGGGCTGGCACACAACGAACGTCTGTTCAACCTCTCCAACGACATTCCTCCCGGCTTTTCACGCTTTACCAGCGTCATTGAGGTGGTCGGACAAGAGGGGGCGGAAAGGTTGGCGGGAAGGGAGCGCGTCAAGTTTTACAAGGATCGCGGCTATGAGATTCACTATGTCAATCTCGCGGAGTAGACGTCATGGCTGAAACCCCGGACATCGTCGAGCGGGCCGACTCGTTCATGCAACGCCGGCGCCGTTTCGTCGCCAACCGACCGGCAGAACCTACCCCCGCCGAGGACACAGAACCCGGCGACAACACCGCGCCGCCAGACGAATCCGACCTCAGCGCCGAAAACGGCCTGGACTTCGACGAAGACATTCCGGTTTTGACCGAGGTTATTCTTCCGGACGAAACCAGCCTTGCCGAAGCTGACGACCGGGTTGAGCCCCTCCTCCTTTGCCCAAACACAGCCCGCGCCGAAGCAGACGCCCCGCCCGCCTTCCCGAGCGACGAGGAAATCGAGGCTTTGGCCCTCGACATCGCCCAAACAATTGACCTGCAACTGGCCTACGAGCTTCCGACACTGCTCGAAGCGACGCTGTGCAAGGTAAGCGAGGAATTGCGGATCGGCATCGCCGCAACGATCGAAACAGCGTTGCGCAACTACCTCACCCAACGCAACACCAAGGCGGCCGAAGACGACCAAGCGGACTGAAGCTTCCTCATCCTGAGCACCTCAACACCATCGCCCCGGTGCAAAGGAGCCTTCCGGTATAATCGCGGGTTTTCCTCATTACCCTACCCCGCATCCTATGGAACTCGCCAAAAGTTTTGAACCGGCCGACATCGAGCGCCGCTGGTACCCCGAATGGGAGGCCAAGGGCCATTTCGACGTCGGCCTCGATGCAAACAAATCCGACGCCTTCTGCATCCTGCTGCCGCCGCCCAACGTCACCGGCACGTTGCACATGGGCCATGGCTTCAACCAGACGATCATGGACTCGCTCACCCGCTACCACCGCATGAAGGGCGACAACACGCTGTGGCAGCCGGGCACCGACCACGCCGGTATCGCCACGCAGATCGTCGTCGAACGCCAGCTCGACGCGCAGGGTATTTCGCGCCACGACCTCGGCCGCGAGAAGTTTCTCGACAAAGTCTGGGAGTGGAAGGAATACTCGGGCAACACCATCACCCGCCAGATGCGCCGCCTCGGCACCTCGCCGGACTGGAAGCGCGAGCGCTTCACGATGGATGCGGGCCTCTCCAAAACGGTCACCGAAACCTTCGTGCGCCTCTACAACGAAGGCCTGATCTACCGCGGCAAGCGGTTGGTCAATTGGGATCCGAAACTGCACACCGCCGTTTCCGACCTCGAAGTCGTGCAGGAAGAAGAAGACGGCTTCATGTGGCACATCCGCTACCCGTTGGCCGATGGTTCGGGCAGCCTGGTCGTCGCCACGACCCGCCCGGAAACCATGCTCGGCGACACCGCCGTGATGGTGCACCCGGAGGATGAACGCTACAAGGACATGATCGGCAAGCTGGTCAAGCTGCCGCTGACCGATCGCGAAATCCCGATCATCGCCGACAGCTACGTCGACCTCGAATTCGGCACCGGCTGCGTCAAAGTCACGCCGGCGCACGACTTCAACGACTACGCGGTTGGCCAGCGCCACAAGCTGCCGATCATCTCGATCCTGACGCTCGACGCCAAGATCAATGACAACGCCCCGGAAAAATACCGCGGCATGGATCGCTTCGACGCGCGCAAAGCCGTCGTTGCCGACCTCGACGCCCTCGGCATTCTGGAAAAGACCGACAAGCACAAACTGAAGGTGCCACGCGGCGACCGCACCGGTGTCGTCATCGAGCCGATGCTCACCGACCAGTGGTTCGTCGCCATGTCGAAGCCCGGTGCCGACGGCACCAGCATCGTCGGCAAGGCGCTCGAATGCGTCGCTTCCGGCGAAATCAAGTTCGTGCCGGAAAACTGGGTCAATACCTACAACCAGTGGCTCAACAACATCCAGGACTGGTGCATCTCGCGGCAACTCTGGTGGGGCCATCAAATTCCGGCCTGGTACGGCGAAAACGGCGAAATCTTTGTCGCCCACAACGAGGAAGAAGCGCGCGCCCAAGCCGACAAGATCGGCTACGCCGGCCCGCTGATGCGCGACCCGGACGTGCTCGACACTTGGTACTCGTCCGCCCTGTGGCCGTTCTCGACGCTCGACTGGACGCCCGAGTGGCCAGCCAAATCGAACGACGCGCTCGATCTCTACCTGCCGTCGACGGTGCTCGTCACCGGCTTCGACATCATCTTCTTCTGGGTAGCGCGCATGGTCATGATGACCAAGCACATCACCGGCAAGATCCCGTTCAAGCACGTCTATGTGCATGGCCTGATCCGCGACGCGGAAGGCCAGAAGATGAGCAAATCGAAGGGCAACGTGCTTGACCCGATCGACCTGATCGACGGCATCGGCATCGAAGACCTGGTCAAGAAGCGCACCACCGGTCTGATGAACCCGAAACAGGCCGAGCAGATCGAGAAGCGCACGCGCAAGGAATTCCCGGAAGGCATCCAGTCCTTCGGCACCGACGCCCTGCGCTTCACCTTCCTGTCGCTGGCCAGCCCCGGCCGCGACATCAAGTTCGACCTGCAACGCTGCGAGGGCTACCGCAACTTCTGCAACAAGCTGTGGAACGCCACGCGCTTCGTGCTGATGAACGTCGGTGACTACGACCTCGCGCTCGACAAATGCCCCGACACGCTCGCCGTCTCGTTCGCCGACAAGTGGATCGTCAGCAAGCTGCAGCGTACCGAAGCCGAAATCGCCCAGCACTTCGCCGAGTACCGCTTTGACCTGCTCGCCCGTGCCATCTACGAATTCGTCTGGGACGAGTTCTGTGACTGGTATCTCGAACTCGCCAAGGTGCAAATCCAGAACGGCACGCCGGAGCAGGCCCAGGCCACCCGCCGCACGCTGGTGCGCGTACTCGAAGCCGTGCTGCGCCTCGCCCACCCGCTGATTCCGTTCATCACCGAGGAACTGTGGCAGGCGGTCGCCCCGCTCGCCGGCAAGAAAACGCACGAAACGGTCATGCTCGCGGCCTACCCGGTTGCGCAACCGGCCAAGATCGACGAAGCCAGCGAAGCCAAGGTCCAGCAACTCAAGGACATGGCCTACGCCTGCCGCAACCTGCGCGGCGAAATGAACCTGTCGCCGGCGCAGAAAGTGCCCCTGATCGCCAACGGCGACGCGCCCCTCCTCGGCGAGTTCGCGCCCTACCTCAAGGCACTGGCCAAGCTGGCGGACATGCAGATCGTGGAAACCGGCTTCGAGAAGCTCGTCGATGAAGCAGCCGCACCGGTCGCCGTTGTCGGTGAAACGCGCCTGATGCTGAAGATCGAGATCGACGTCGCCGCCGAGACCGAGCGCCTGACCAAGGAAATCGCCCGCCTCGAAGGTGAAATCGCCAAGGCCAACGCCAAGCTCGGCAACGAAAGCTTCGTCGCCCGCGCCCCGGCACAGGTCGTCGAACAGGAGAAGAAGCGCCTCGCCGACTTCGTCGCCACGCTCGACAAACTCAAGCCGCAGCTGGAACGCTTGAAGCGCAGCTAAAGGCAAAACGCCCCAGCCAAAAACAGCCGGACTTGCCCTGCGCAACCGGCTGTTTTTTCGTCCAATATGCCAGCCCCCGGCAAACAGGCGAGGACTCCATGTCCGGCAGCCCTATCGAGAGATAGTTCGCGTTATCTTCATCTTGCTTCTCGGCTTGAACGGCGGGCGGACCAAGACACAGCCTGATTGGCGCTGCCATCCGCCGCCCCTTCAAGTATCATTCGCGAATCCGATTTTTGCCGGCCATCCAAAGGCCATGATCACGCCATGAAGACACGCATCCTGTTGGTGGAAGACGACGAACGCCTTGCCAACCTGACCGCCGAATACCTGCGCAAGAACGAATTTGAAGTCGCCATCGAGGCGCGCGGCGACGTTGCCGAGAATCGAATCATCAGCGAAGACCCGGATCTTGTGATCCTTGACCTGATGCTGCCCGGCAAGGACGGCTTCGAGATTTGCCGCGGCGTACGCGAAAAATACAAGGGCGTCATCCTGATGCTGACGGCTCGCGACGAAGATCTCGACCAGATTCTTGGACTCGAACTCGGCGCTGACGATTACATCGCCAAGCCCGTGCAGCCGCGCCTCCTTCTGGCCCGCATCAAGGCTTTACTGCGGCGGGCTCCGACGGTCGGCGACACCACCGGCGCAGGTGCCGAACATGGCGAGACCACCGAGCTATCCTTCGGCAATTTCAGCATCAGCCAGGCCACGCGCAGCACCCATCTCGGCAATCAGACCGTTGACCTGACCACCGCTGAATTCGACCTGCTCTGGCTTCTGGCCAGCCACGCCGGCAACATCCTTTCGCGCGACGACCTCCTGCAACAATTGCGCGGCATTGGCTTCGACGGACTCGACCGCTCTATCGACGCGCGCATTTCACGTCTGCGCCGGAAACTCGGCGACGACCCGGAGAACCCGACGCGGATCAAAACCGTGCGAGGAAAAGGTTACCTCTTCAGCAAGCACGACTGGCAGTAATGACCAGCACCACCCGCAACAACAAGCTGCTTGGCATCATCGGACGCTACAAGCCGTCCACGCCCTGGGGCGACGGATACAGCCTGTCGCGCCTGTTCCTGAACTTCTACCTGCTGGTGATGGGGTCGTTCGTCGCCGTCGCATTCTTCGCCGACTTCCTCATTTCCAGCGCCCTGCGCGGCATCACGGACGACTACACGAGCCGTTTCATGCGCGGAACGATCGTCATGATCGAGGACGAGCTTTTCCGCAAGCCGCGCTCTGAATGGACCAACACCATCAAGAGCCTGGACGAGAAGTTTTCCTACCGCCTGAATATCGTCGACCGCTGGTCGCTGAAACTCCCGCCCAAACAGGCCGAAAAACTGGACGCCGGCGAACTCGTCATCCTCGCCGAGAAGGACATGCTCTATCACCGGCTCAAACTGACGCCGCAGATTCTCGTCGTCGGACCGTTGAGCCCTGACATCAACCCCGATCGCCCGCGCGCGCTACCGCTCGATCTGCGCATCCGGCTGCTGACTTGGAGTCTGATCGGCCTCTTTCTGGCCATTGCCGTGTGGTTCTGGGTCAGACCCGTGTGGCGCGATCTGGAAGCCCTGCGCAAGACCGCGCGCGCACTCGGCGAAGGGCATTTCGAACGACGGGCGCCGCAAGCGCGCAGTGCCGCATTTGAACCCCTGATGCAGACGCTCAACGGCATGGCTGAACGCATCCAGCGCCTGATCGCGACGCAAAAGGAATTATCAAGCGCCATTTCGCACGAGTTGCGAACCCCCATTGCACGCCTGCGTTTTGCGCTTGAAATGATTGCCGAAACATCCGACCGCGAAGAGCGGGAACGGCTATGGTCGATGATGGAAGACGACATCGACGAACTAGACAATCTCATCGACTCGAGTCTGACCTATGCGCGTTTCGAGCGCGAACAACCCGAACTGAAACTCAAGATGGTCGACCTCGCGCCCTGGCTCGAAAATGAGGTCGACTCCATCCGCATTCTCAACCGCAATCTGAAACTCGATATCAGCGTCAGCACGCTTGCGCTGCCCTCGATGCTGCGCGTTGAACTCGATCAGAAGAGTATGCCGTACGCGATCACGAATTTGCTGCGCAATGCGCTCAAATACGCAAAATCGAAGATCGAGGTCAACGCCGAGGTCGCCGGAGATCACGTTCGGATTCACGTCGACGACGACGGAATCGGAATCCCGGAAGAGGAAAGACAATCGGTATTCACCGCGTTCACCCGGCTCGACCGATCACGCGATCGCTCGACGGGTGGCTACGGCCTCGGCCTGGCCATCGTGAAACAAGTCCTGGAGCAACATGGAGGGACCGTTCACGTCGACCAATCCCCGCTCGGCGGCGCCCGATTCACCATCGACTGGCCCGTGTTACAAAACGTCACGCAAAATTGACGGAAAACCGCAGGACGTTAGTCGACTACAAAACTATCATGAGTGGATTACGGGCTTCGCAACATCCATTCCCGATGCGACACATCCGATGAATCTTTCGATGATCCGCCCCTCCGTTCCATCCTTGCACCCCACAGCCTTACGCCCACTCCCCCACTCTGCCTTAGGCGATGGTTGCCAGTGTTATTCCCCGTTTCTTCTCTGCGCGCAGGACATCCCGCACAAGGACGAAACTCTCGACATTGAGATGCCATGAAAAACACCCACCCGTTGCCTGCCAAACCAGTGCATTTCCCGGTTGCCGAGGGCGTTGGCATCTTTATTGGGGTCGTCGCGTGGGATTTGCTCAGCGAAGGCGCAATCGAACTTCTGAAAGCGGCCCTGATCGCCGTACCGACATCGCTCATCTGGTATGCAGCGCGTTTATGGAAACAACGCTGCCTGGCAAAACCGGGAAAATCGGGAAGCTCGATCCAGCCCAAGAAAGGCCACCTGCAGTAACCATTGCGCTGGGTCCGCTCAATCTGAACCAGCGACAACTGCGCTCCCCAATACGCAACACAACTCCCACGCAGCAACGCCCCGCAAGCCTGTTACATTCCGTCACGCAAACAATGCACAAGGGGAACAGACCGGATTCGGGCAGTTTTTTATACTTCAGCCATTGCTTCAGCGTCCCCGCTGACAATGTTTGACCCTCCCTGACCTATCGCAAAGATAGGATCTTTATCCCGGACCGAAAACAGTCCGGGATTTTTTTTGCCTGTTTTCGGCGGGACGCAACCATAGAAGCGATACACGTTCGCCGATCAACGCACTCACGCGTTCAACGGCTGGCAGTCCCCCACTGGCTTGTCGAGAATTCGAACTTCGCGCTGAGGGAAGGGAATCTCGATGCCGTTTTCCTTGAAGGACTTCCAGATGGCCAGACTGACATCCGAGCGCACTCCACCGGTCCCGACTTCCGGATCGGCCACCCACAGGCCAAGTTCAAGATTGATACCGCTGTCGGCAAACTCGGTCAGCAAGACACCGGGCTCGGGATCGACCAGGACGCGGGGATGCTGGCACGCGGCTTCCTGCATCAGCTGCATGGCTTGCTCAAGATCGGTGCTATAGGCCACCTGAACTTTCACCGGTACCCTGACCCGGGTATCGGAAAACGACAAATTGCGCACCATGTTGCTGACCAGATGCTCATTCGGAATGATGACCTCGACACCGTTCAGCGTCCGCAATACCGTGTAACGCGTCGTGATCTGGGTGATCGTTCCGCTCGTCGCATCATCCACGGCAACGAGATTGCCAAGGCGAATCGAACGGTCGAGCAGGATGATGAAGCCGCTCACGTAATTGCTGGCGATCTTCTGCAAGCCGAAGCCGAGACCGACCGCCAAGGCGCCGCTGAACACCGAAAGCGCGGTCATGTCGATGCCGACGAGCGACAGGCTGATCAACAAGGCGACGATCGACAGCGCGGCCTTCGCCGCCCGCCCAAGTACTTCGCGCAGATTGCCGTCCATGTCACGCGCCGCCATCAGGCGTTTTTCAACGAGGCTGGCAATCCAGAGCGCGACGAGCAGCGTGCCGCCAATAGTGACCGTTCCGCTCAACAGCATCCACAGATCGAATTTCTGCTTGCCGACGCTGAATGTAACTTCTTCCAGCGCATCGATCACGAAGCGCGACATCCCGCTAAGTTCGATGACCAGACAACTCCAGATCGTCACCGTAATCAGCCGCTCGAAGCTCGTCAGGAAACCGCCGTGCGAGAAAACGCAGCGCAGCACGTAGACGAGAATTCTGACCAGCACCCACGTCATCAGCAGCGGCGCAGCCAGATAAAGCAGGCTGAGATGCCCCCAGCCGAACGCCACCAAGGTCTGGCGCAGGGAAAAGACCAGCACAACCGCAAGCAGGGGGAAACCGATCCGTTTCAGACCACCCTCGCCAAAAGCGCGCAAACCCGCCACGGTTGAGTCCGCTGGCGCACCGGCCGCACCCGCCGCCTTGGCCTTATTCAGCCACAATGAAAGCCAGCGCGAGAAGACCAGAATCAACACCAGCGCGCCTAATTCCCAATAGAACTCGGGATGCGAAACATCACCCCACAACTGGTGCAACAACGCAAAGATCTTCTTCTCGTTCATGAAAACTCCATCACTGACGCCACGCCATGCGCTCAACCATGCCGACGCACTGGCAAACTCACTGACGCTCCATCACGGCGGCAAAGAAGCCGTCCGTTTCATGCCGGTGAGGCAGCAGGCGCAAGTACTCGCCACAATCGATCTCGACCCCCTGCTTACGCAGGACGTCCTCGGCCGACAGGCTGACAAATTCGGGATGCGCCGCCAGGAATGCCGCCACCACCGCGGCGTTCTCGGCGTCGAGCAGGCTGCAAGTGGCGTATACCAGCCGACCGCCTTTTTTCACCAGAGTCGACGCGGCGGCAAGAATCGACGCCTGCTTGGCGGTCAATTCCGCGACGCTCTCCGGCCTCTGCTTCCACTTCAGGTCGGGATTGCGGCGCAGCGTGCCGAGGCCGGAACAGGGGGCATCGACGAGAACCCGGTCGAGCTTGCCGGCCAAGCGCTTGATCTTGATATCGTGTTCCGACTCGATACGGACGGGATGCACGTTCGACAGGCCTGAGCGGGCCAAACGCGGCTTGAGCTTCGCCAGACGCTTTTCGGCGACATCAAAAGCATAAAGGCGCCCCTGCGAGCGCATCATGGCGCCGAGCAGCAGCGTCTTGCCGCCTGCGCCGGCGCAGAAATCGGCCACCATTTCACCGCGCTTCGGTTGCAACAGAAAACCGAGCAACTGGCTGCCCTCGTCCTGCACCTCGATGCTGCCATCGATGAACAACGGGTGCTTGGAAAGCGACGGCTTGCCGCCCAAACGAATGCCGATCGGCGAATAACGGCCGGGAGCCGCCTCCAGACCGTCGGCCTTGAACCGCGCCAGCACCGTATCGCGGTCGGCCTTGAGCGTATTGACCCGCAGATCGAGCGGAGCCGGTTGATTCATGCTGGCCGCCAATGCCTCCAATTCACCGGCATCGAACTGCGCGGCAAGTGCCTCATACAGCCAGTCGGGCAAATCGAGCCGGACAGCGGCCGGCAATTCATCGAGCCTGACGGCCTTGGCCTGCGCCAGCCATTTGCCTTCCGACTCACTCAGCACGCCCTCGAGCTCGCGCCGGTTCATGCCCTGCACGCATGCGAGGTTGGCCAGAATCAACCGGCGCGACGTCACATCATCGAAACAACGCGCCGCGAGCGAGCGCTTGCGACGGAGCACGGAATAAACGGTTTCGGCGATAAAGCCGCGGTCGGCATGCCCAAGCTCACGGTGCTGACGAAAATAGTGCGAAACCACGGAGTCGGCCGCGAAGGACGTACGTAGCAATTCCGAAAGAAGCGACTCGGCATGCTTGAGTTGAGCGGATGTAAAACGCATTGTTATTGTTCCAATAGAATTTCGGTGGCGACTTGAACGTAACTGTCGCCCCTGTTATCGACGTAGCGGATTTTAACCGGCAGCATTCTGAAATCGTAAGCCAGCCAAAGCTCGGTCGCCGACCGCCCCTCCTCGCCTGGCGTCCGCAAATGCAGCGTATGCAGCACCATTTCGCCACTTGCCGGAACCTGAATGTCTTCATCGCCCACCACTTCAAAACGATAAAGCGCGTATTTTTTCCCGGTTGCAACAGGCAGCGTCGAGCCTGCCGCCGGCAGCGCCATAAGCCCCAACTGGTAGTTGAACGAGAGCAGATCCTGGGCGCCGGCCTCAAGCGGCTGCGGCGCTTTTTTGCCAACCGTAAGCAACCTGTTTTCCCAATCGAAAACGGCCCGCTCACGCGTCTCCTGCCCATCACGGCGCACGCTGAAGCGGTCCGGACGCAGGCCGGTTTCAACCACTTGACCAACACTCTCCATTTCAACGCTGACCGACTTGAGCAGCCAGGCAAGGCCGGTCGTCTGAGCGAGCGAGTGCAAACGATAGCGCCCCTCTTCGACCCACCACTCATGCCGGGCAAAGCCGATCTCGAAATTGCTGTCCCCGCGATCAATCCGGAAGCGGATCACGCCATGCGCAGACAGGCGGGAAGCCGTCGGCGACGGTTGACTGTCGGATGCGGCCGCCGGGATTTCAGCCTCCTCTTGCGGCGAACGCGCCTCCGCAAGAGGAGCCTCGCCCCCTGCGCCGGGCATCGCCAAATCGGGAAGCGCATCCCCGGTAGCGAGGACGCCGGGCGCCGGAGGCGTTTGCACGGCTCTCGGGGCCGCCTTCTTGTGGGCGCTTTTAGCCGCCGCCTTGCCGGCGACCGGGATCAGCTTCGGCCGAACGCTCACCTCCGGCGCCGGTTGCAACGGCCTCAGTTCGGCCACGAGCGGAGGAAGCTCGGGCTCTCCGGTTAAGTCGATGTCCGGCCCGAAAAGCGCGGCCAGATGGATGCCGAACGACGCGGCCAGAGCCAGCAAAAGGGCGGCGGACATCTTAGCCCGGCCGGGCGGCTCCCACCGCCGGAGAAATCAGGAGGGACTCGCCCCCCTGTTCAGCGTCGACGGCCACCCGCCCGCCGATGAGGCGCAAGCACCCTTCGGCAAACCAGCGAACCGCGAGCGGGTAGACCCGGTGTTCCTGCGCCAGCACGCGCGCGGCCAAGGCGTCTTCATCATCGCCATCGAGCACCGGCACGGCCGCCTGGACGATGATCGGCCCGTGGTCGAGCGCCGGGGTGACAAAATGCACCGTACAGCCGTGGATTCGCACGCCCTCCTCCAGCGCCCGCTGGTGCGTATGCAAGCCCGGGAACGATGGCAGCAACGACGGATGAATGTTCATCAACCGTCCTTCGTAATGGCAGACAAAGCCGTCGGTCAGGATGCGCATGAAACCCGCCAGCACCACGAGATCGGGCGCAAAGGCATCGATCGCCTCAACCATCGCCGCATCGAACGCTTCCCGGCTCGCGTACTGTTTGTGGTCGATGACACGCGTTGGCACGTCCCGCGCCGCGGCGATATCCAGCCCTTTGGCGTCGGGCCGGTTGGAGAGAACAGCGGCCACGCGCACGGGCACCGCGCCCGACGCCACAGCGTCGAGCAGCGACTCCATATTGCTGCCACGGCCGGATATCAGAATGACGATCGATTTCATCAGTCCGGAGCCGCGATGCCTTCAAGCAGCTTCTGCAACTCGCCGCTGTGATACATCTCGCGCATGATGTCGCAGCCACCGACGAATTCGCCACGGATGTAAAGCTGCGGGATGGTCGGCCAATTCGAGAACACCTTGATGCCGTCGCGGATGGCCGGGTCTTCGAGCACGTTCACGCTGAAAAAAAGCGGAAGGTTACAGGCTTGCAGAATTTGCACGGCGGTTTGCGAGAAGCCGCACATCGGCGCGCGCGGTGATCCCTTCATATAAAGCACCACCGGGTTGCTCGTCACTTGCTCTTTGATCAGCGCCTGCACGTCCATGGATATCCTCTATTGGGTCGAGTAAAACAATCGAAAAAGTGTACTGGTGCGATCTCTGCGGCGCAACCTTTGCCCAGCCATTACAGATGGCCGCCGCTCACCCGCTCGATGTCCGCGCCGTCCCGCCAGGAATCCACCCCGGCGAAACCGCGCGCGCGCAGCAGTTCGCGCACTTTGACTGCCTGATCGTAGCCGTGTTCAATCAACAGCCAGCCGCCGGGACGCAGATGCGCCGGCGCGCCATCGATCAGGATACGGATGCAAGCCAGCCCGTCGCCGCCCGCCACGCCGTCGGTCAGCGCGTGCTGCGGCTCGAACGGCAGTCCGTTCAGTTGCAGGTGCGGATCGCCGTCGACGACATACGGCGGGTTGGAAACGATCAGATCGAAGCGCTCGTCGCCGAGCGGCGCGTACCAGTCGCCCTCAAGAAAGCGGACATCGACGCCATGACGCGCCGCGTTGGCGCGGGCGACGGCGAGCGACGCCGGCGAGATATCGACCGCCGTCACGCTCGCCTGCGGACACAGCTTCGCCAGCATGATCGCCACGATGCCCGAGCCGGTGCCCAAATCGACGATGCGTGGCACGCTCAACTTTTGTGTGCGTTCGAGCGCCTGATCGACGAGCACTTCGGTATCCGGCCGCGGAATCAGCACGTCCGGCGTCACCGCGAATTCGCGGTCGTAGAACCAGGCGCTGCCGGTCAGATAGGCCAGCGGCTCGCCGGCCTCGCGGCGCGCCAGCAATTCGGCCAATCGCTGCGCCTGTTCCGGCGTCAGCAGTCGCTCGGGATGCGCGATCAGGTCGGTGCGCGTGCAGCCGCAGACGTGTTCGATCAGCAACCGCGCGTCGAGCCGGTCGATGCGCTGGCAAGCCTCGCGCCAGACGTCGCCGAGGCGAACGCCGTTTCCCGCTTCGCTCATTCCGCGTCAGCCAGCGCCGCCAACTGCTCGGCCTGATGTTCGGTCGACAGCGCTTCGACCAATTCGTCGATATCGCCGTCCATGATCGAGTCGATCTTGTACAACGTAAGGTTGATGCGGTGATCGGTCACCCGCCCCTGCGGGAAGTTGTAGGTGCGGATGCGCTCCGAACGGTCGCCGCTGCCGACCAGACTCTTGCGCGTCGAGGCGATCTTGGCGTTGTGCTCGCGCTCCTGCGCGTCGCGGATGCGCGAGACGAGCACGGCCATCGCCTGCGCCTTGTTCTGGTGCTGCGAACGGCCGTCCTGACATTCGACGACGGTGCCGGTCGGCAAGTGCGTGATGCGCACCGCCGAATCGGTCTTGTTGATGTGCTGACCGCCGGCGCCGGAGGCACGGAACGTATCGATGCGCAGGTCGGAAGGATTGATCTGCACGTCTTCGAGCGCATCGGCTTCCGGCATTACCGCGACGGTGCACGCCGAAGTGTGGATGCGCCCTTGTGATTCGGTTTCCGGCACGCGCTGCACGCGGTGGCCGCCGGACTCGAACTTGAGCTTCGAATAGACGCCACTGCCGGCGATGCGGGCGATGACTTCCTTGTAGCCGCCCAGCTCCGACTCGTTGGCCGAAACCACCTCGACCTGCCAGCGCTTGCGCTCGGCGTAGCGGGTGTACATGCGGAACAGGTTGCCGGCGAACAGGGCCGACTCGTCGCCGCCGGTGCCGGCGCGGATTTCGAGGAAGACGTTGCGCTCGTCGTTGGCGTCCTTCGGCAGCAGCAACTTCTGCAATTCGAGTTCGAGCTCAGGCAGCCGTTCGCGCGCGGCTTTCATCTCCTCCTCGGCCAGCTCCTTCATTTCCGGATCAGCCATCATTTCCTGCGCCGAAGCGAGATCGGCCTCGGTCTGCAGCCAGGTCTTGTAAAGCGCGACGACGGGGCCGAGCTCGGCGTGTTCGCGCGTCATCTTGCGGTACTGGTCCATGTCCCGCGTCGCCTCGCTGCTGGCCAGAATGCGGTCGAGCTCTTCGAGCCGGTCGCCGAGGTTCTCAAGTTTGTCGCGAATACTTTGTTTCATGGAATCGAATCCGTAAAAGAAGGCCGCGCCGAAAAGACGACGCCGCCGGACAACACGCTAATCGGCACTCCGGCCATCGGGATGCAGATGAAACAGGCGCGTCACCATCGCCTGCAACTCGCTGCGGTCGCCGTCAGACTGACTCAGAGCCTGCGTCGGGGCATGCAGGAACTTGTTGGTCAGCCGGTGCGAGAGCTGCTCAAGCACATTTTCGGCATTCTCGCCCCGCGCCAGCAATTTAAGCGCGTGATCGAGCTCATGCCGACGCATGCGCTCGGCCGCATCGCGCAGCGAACGGATCACCGGCACCGTCTCGCGCGTCTGCAGCCAGCCGAGGAAATTTTCGACTTGCGCCTCGATGATCGCCTCGGCGTCGACCACGGCCGACTGCCGTGATTCGAGTCCGGACTCGACGACCTGCGCCAAATCATCGACGGTATACAGGAAAACGTCGTCGAGCTCGCCGACTTCGACTTCGATGTCGCGCGGCACTGCGAGATCGACCATGAACATCGGCCGGTGCCGCCGCGCACGAATCGCGCGCTCGACGAGCCCGAGGCCGATGATCGGCAACTGGCTGGCCGTGCAGGAAACCACGATGTCGAATTCGGCCAGCCGCTCGCCGAGGTCCTCCAGGCGGATGGCCGTCGCCTCGAAGCGGTCGGCCAGCGCCCGCCCCCGGTCGATCGTGCGGTTGGCGACGACGATCTGCTTCGGCTTCTGCGCTGCAAAGTGCGTCGCGCACAGGTCGATCATCTCGCCGGCACCGATGAACAGCACGCGTTGCTCGGAAATCCGCTCGAAAATCCGCTCTGCGAGCCGAACGGCGGCGGCCGCCATCGACACGATGTTGGTACCGATCGCCGTCGTCGAACGCACATCCTTGGCCACCGCGAACGAATTCTGGAAAAGCTTGTGCAGCGTCGTCCCGAGCGCCCCGGCTTCGCGCGCAAAACGCATCGCTTCCTTCATCTGGCCGAGAATCTGCGGCTCGCCAAGCACCATCGAATCGAGCCCGCTGGCGACGCGAAAGGCATGACGCACCGCGTCCTTTCCCCGATGCGTATAGAAATACGGCTGCGCCTCGGCAAGCGGCAAGCGACGGTAAGCGGCCAGCCATTCAAGCACCTGATGCGGCGAATCGGCCTGACAGTAGATCTCCGTGCGGTTGCATGTCGACAGGATCGCCGCCTCGAAAACCCGGGCACTATCAGCCAGATCGGACAGCGCACGGTTCACTTCTTCCGGATGGAAGGCGACTTGCTCCCGGACCGAAAGCGGCGCTGTGCGGTGATTGATACCGAGGGAAAAAAGCGCCATGCGAGGAATCGGGAAAAGGGCCGGGGAACACAAAAACCGACGGATTATAGCACCCGCCCGAAAGCGCCCTGCTTCTTGCTTAAGGCAGAAACGGCGGCAAAAAAAGCGCCAAGCCCCCCTCCTCCCGCTAAGCCCCCTTGGCTTTTGCGGCCGGCACCGGCTGGCTGGCCGCCGCGAGCGCATCCCACACCTGTTCGAGCGTCGCCAACAAGGCGGGATTCGACGCTTCCGCCCCCGGATGAGCCGCGAACAGGGCGACGACCAGACGCCGATCCACGTCGACATAAAGGCTGTTGCCGTGCGGGCCGATCAACGCAACACGCCCGGCGCGACCGCCAAGATGCACGAAGCCGTAACGGTACTCGCTGCCGTTGCGCAGACCGGCCAGGGCCGGCGGATTCGGCTTGCGTGCGCCGGCTGACGCCGTCAGCGTTTCGACGAACCAGTTGGGCACCACGCTACGGCTGCCGCGCAGGCGCGGCTCGACCAGCACTTGCCCGAGCCGCGCCCAGTCGCGCAGCGAAAGCGCCAGACCGGCCGACAGCTCGGTGCCCGCGCCATCAGTCAGCCAGAGCGCGGGATACTCGGCTCCGAGACGGGAATACAGGTTGTCGCAGAACACCTGCGCCAGCGGCTTGTTGTATTTCTCGGCCAGCGCCCAGGCCAGCAAATCGCCCTCCGGGCCCGCCGCCGGCGAGAACGCATCACGGACATGGCTTTTTTCCCACAGCTCGGGACGTGCCAGCCAGGCACGCACGCCCTTGCCCGAACCGCCCGGCCCCCAGCCGCTTTCGGCGCGCCAGGCAGCCAGCTCCTGCGCCGACCACTCGAAGCGGCCATTGGCTTCAATCAACCGCTGCACCGACATCTTGCGCAATCCGGGCGGCTCGCCCAGCGCCTGCACATGCGCAGCCAGCGACTTCTCCGGCATCAGCTTGCCCTGCGCCGCACCAATGGCACCGAGCAGCGACAACACCGGCCGCGTCCCTTCGAGCAACAGGCGCGGCTGCTTCGCCGGCAGGCCGTGCCAATAGCGCTCGGCCAGCACGCGACCGTTGTGCAGCACGAGCAGGCCATCGGCGTAAAGGCGCGATTCGAGGAGGAAGACCAGACTGCGCGCCTTCATGTCGAGCGGATCGGTGGCCTGCACCCGGGCAAGGTCGAGCCGGCGCGGAGCGACAGGCAGCTTCGACGGCGCAGTCGCCGATCTGATTTCCACCCGGGGCATGAAGGTTTCCGGCGTTTGCAGGCTGAAGCGCAAGAACTCCGGCGCCAGCCAGTTTGCATGATCGAGGCGGCTGCCGCTCACCGGCGGATTCCGGTCGAACCGTTCGATCCGACACTGCGGGGCCGCGAGCGACTCCGCGCTCGCCAAGACCAGCGGGGCCAGCAGGAGCAGTCCCGAAAAAAACGGAAGAGAAGCCAATCGCCGGCCGTTCATTGTTTTGCCTCCTTTATCGGCATGAGCGCTTCCTGCGCGAAGCGGATCGAAGACTCGCGGACCACGTCATTGAGATTGCGCTGCCTCGCATAGCGTTCCCGCAACCAGTCGGCGTCGGAAGGCGTGCCGTCGAGCGGTGCCCGCAACGACTCCAGCCAGTGCGAGCAGCCCAGCGCAACGGCATCCTCGACCAGCGAATCGAGCAAGTCGGACAGCACTTCGCGCAACGGTTCCTGGCCGCGCTTGACGGGACTGGACAGCAGGGCGTCGAGCCCGTAGCGGCACGCCTGGAACTTGTTGTAGCGCGCCACGTGCAGATGCAGGTGGGCATTGTACGGCGGCCGCGTGCGCAACAAATGGCGTGCCAGGCATTGGGCAAACGCCGCCAGCGCCGCCGCCTGGGTGACGCCGAGCGGCGTATCGCAGACGCGGATTTCGACCGTGCCGTATTCCGGCTTCGGCCGCACGTCCCAATACAGATCCTTGATGCTGCGGATGATGCCGCAGTCCTTGAGCAGCGCGTAATACTCGTTGAAATGCGCCCAGTCGCGCAGCTCGGGGCACTGGCCGCTCAAAGGAAAGGCGGAGACGGCATTCAGGCGCGCCGACTGGAAGAAGGTATCGACGCCATCGACGAACGGCGACGAAGCCGACAGCGCGATGAAGAACGGCACGAACGGACACAGCGCCTGAGTCAGCCAGATCGCGTCATCGGCCGAAGCGCAGCCGACATGGATGTGTTGCCCGAAGACAGTGAATTGCTTGGCGAGGTAGCCATAGCGGTTGAATGTCTGCGCGTAGCGCTCGCCGGGCGAGATGCGCCGCTCCGGCCAACGGTGGAAAGGGTGGGTTCCCCCGCCGCAGATCACGATGTTGTTGCGCGCACATTCCTTGACGAGTACCTGGCGCAGACCATCCAGATCGGCCCCGATCTCATCCACGCTATGGCGCGGCAGCGTGCCGACCTCGATCATGCTCTCGGTGATTTCAAGCTTGATATCGCCGAAGCGGTTGTCGTAATCGAGGATGCTGAGCAAATCGGTCGCGCCGCGCGTCAGATCGAAGTCGCGCGGCGACAGGAGCTGCATTTCCAGTTCCACGCCCAGCGTCAAGGCGGCGCTTTCCGTGAACACCAGCAGCTCTTTCCCCGCCCCTTCCGTTGTCTTCACTTCACTCACAGGACATTCCTTCCTTCGTTACCCTCGCCCGCCGCCTCGCCCGCCCGCGTGATCGCGAACCGGCAAAGCAGCGGACCGACAATTTCCATCAGCGCCGCCGCAAAAAAGGCGAGCGTCAGCGCCGAGCGCCCGATCTCGGGATAGAGGCTTGCCAGCTCGAACGCCATGAAAATCGCCGTCGCCGACAACGGCTGGATACCGACGCCGACCAGCAAGCGCTTTTCCATCGGCAGGCTGCCGCCGGCCAGCGCGGGCGCCAGCAGCTTCGCTCCGGCGCGGACGACGAGGAGGCCGAGCGCCTGTAACCCGGTCAGCCAAGTAAAGTCCTGCCAGGGCAGTGACGCGCCGACAACGACGAACAGAATGATCGCCAGCAGCCAATGCCCCTCCGGCAGATTGGTGTAACTGAGCGTCTTGTCCGCATCCCGATAAGCCAACACCGCACCGGTCAAAAACAGCGTCAGGAAGATCGGCACCGACAGCATGCGGGCGACGCCCACCGCCAGCAGGGCCGCCGCGACCAGCACGAAAACCTGCGCCAGCGACCCCTTGGGCAAGCGCCGCGCCAGGACGAGCGCCAGCCAGGACATCAGCCAGGCAATCAGCGCCGCACCGAGCGCGACCCACAGCGGATGAACCAGCGCATTGAGCCAGTCGGCGCTGTACTGGGCGTGGACGACGCCGAGCACGACGGCGAAGACGATAAAAGCCGCCGCCGAGCCCAACGCCGTATGCAGAATGATCCGCTCGGACACCTGCCCCTGTCCGTTCGCCTCCTCGATCACCAGCAGCACGACCGCCGGCGCCGAGGCCATCGTCACCGCCGCCGTCGCCGCCGCCCAGGCCGGCGTCAGACCGGCCACCGCATAGGAAAAAACGAAGATGGCGAGGAACGAGAAAACGATGTCACTCAGCGTGCCGCGCATCAACACCCAGTTGCGGAACAGCCAGCGGATGTCGAGACGGCGACCGATCTCCATCAGCAATAGACCGTGCGCCGCATCGGCCAGCGGCCGCATCTGGGCCAGCGCCGCAAAATCGATCCAGCCGAGCATCGCCGGACCGAAAAATGTCCCCGCCAGCACGTAGCCGAGTACGCGCGGCCAGCCCCAACGCGTCCGCAGCCATTCGCCGACCAGCAGACCGACAACCAGCAACAGGCTGAACAAGGCCAGCGTATCGAGCTGATCGGGAAACGGCGGCAGGAAAATCAGCCGCTCCTGCAAGCCCTCCCAAGCGGCGCGCAAGGGCGCCAGCCAGCCGTTCACCAACGCCTCCCGCGCGCCGCACCGAGAAACTCATCGAGAATCGGCGTGCAATCGAGCAGATCGGGCGCGCCGGGTGGATGGAACTCCGGGTGCCATTGCAAGCCGAGCACATACGGCCGGCCTTCGAGCCGGACGGCTTCGATCACCCCGTCCTCGTCGCTCGTCGCCTCGACCTTCAAGCCACGCCCGAGCGCCTTGATCGACTGGTGGTGGATCGACACCACACGCCCGCCCGCCTGATCGGGATAAAGACGCGCCAGGCCGGAATCGGGCGCCCAGGAAATGGGATGGTGGTGGCGGTCGTAATCGTCATGGACATGCACGAGCGGCTTGTCGACCTGGGTGGCGATGTCCTGATAGAGCGTGCCGCCCAACGCCACGTTGATCAGTTGCGCGCCACGGCAGATGCCGAGCACGGCCTTGCCCGACTCCATGAATTCGTGCAGCAACTCCATCTCGTAGGCATCGCGCACGCGGTCGCCGCTCCATTCCGGCTGCAACGGCTCCTCGCCATAGCTCTGCGGCGCCACATCGGCGCCGCCCTGCAAAATCAGCCCGTCGAGATATTGCGGATAATCGGACAGGCGGATGCAGCTGCGATGCACGATGGCATCGCCGCTGACGGCGGGGATCATGAACACCATCACATCGCGCGACATTGCCCAGTGCGCCACGGATTGTTCGAGATACTGCAAGGATTTCGACTGCAAACCGGTCGCCCCGGCCTGCGGATGATAGATGCGCGCGGAAAGCCCGATGCGCAGCGGACGTCGACTCATGATGGACATTGCCTCCTCCCGGAACAGGCCCCGTTCATCAAAGGGATAATCAGCCCCTTCCGACGATTTACGGGACTTCAACCGTCAGGGGCCTCTTGCTCGGAAATTGCTCGCTGCAAATTACATTGAACAACAATATAATTGACAGGATTACACGAGGCAACCCATCCATCTCCCAAAAGATCCTCTCAACCGCCCCGCCGACACCCCATGAACGCCGCCCTTTCATCGCAATTGAATCTGGAAATCGTCCAGCAATTTCGCATCATCTACGGATCAATGCGCCAGTATTTCCGGGAGGTGGAAGAAAGCTGCGGCCTTCCCGGCTCGCAGATGTGGGTATTGCAGGAAGCCCAGCGCACACCGGGACTAGGCATAACCGAACTGGCCGGCCGCATGGGCATCCACCAATCGACCTGCAGCCTGCTCGTGGACAAACTGGTAACCCGCGGTTACCTGACCAAGGCCCGCCAGGGGAAGGACCACCGCCGGGTTGGCATCACCCTGACCGAGAACGGCGAAAAAGCCATCGCCGCGCTGCCCGGCCCGGCCGAGGGGATCCTGCCGGAGGCCCTGGCCACCATGCCGCTCGTCGCGCTAAATACATTGAACACCCATCTATCCGAACTCATTCAGCATCTGCCCGGCCACGTTGAAGGCTATGCCCGCACGCCGTTGGCCGACATGCTGCAAAACCGTCGCGATCCCGCGCAAAAGAATGAACTGCAATGAGGTTTCACCCATGACACGCTCGCACCCAACGACTCTACTGACCATCCTGCTAACACACGTCACGCTGCTTGCTGCTGGCTGCACAAGCCTGCCGACCGACGAAGCAGCCGACGCATCGCCCGCTATCGAGACAGAAGCGACACGCCGGCCAACCCGAACGCAATCGCCCACCTCGCCACGCGATGAAGCAAAAACGATCGCCGCCATCGATGAAGACGGTGCCATTTTTTTCCCGTCAGCCGTCACCCTCGTCAATGACGCGGGCAAGGAAAAACTGCAACGCCATGCAGCACGGATCAAGGAGGCCCCGGGAATCATCGTCACACTGACCGGCCACACCGACGACCAAGGCAGCCGCAACTACAATCTGGCGATCGCCGAGCAACGGACGCTGGCGGTCGAACGCCTGCTGCGTTCCTACGGCGTCCCCGCGCGCCAGATTCGCCGCTACAGCGCCGGCAGCGAAAAAGTCCCGAAAGCCTGCCGTTCGGCCGAATGCCGCGCCAAGATGCGGCGGGTCGATCTCGACTACTCGACGGAGTAGCGAACATCGCCGAGCCGCCCGGCGCGGCGACAGACACTCAGATGCCGGAACCGCCCTCTTCGAGCGGCACTTCCGGCACGCTGAATACCTTGACCTGACGCGGCTTGAGCCAGACGCACTGGCCTTTCGCCAGTTGCAGCACGTTGGCCCGCTCGCGTGTCAGTTCGACTTCGATCAGTTCGGAGGCATGCGCCAGTTCGACACGCACCATCGGCCCGATCGCATGCACGTCCTGCACCGTTGCCTCGATGCCACCGGCGACCGGCGTGTGCTCGATGTCGATATCGTGCGGCCGGACGAACGCCAGCGCTTCCTTGCCCTTCGGTGGCACGCCTTCGGCCGAATCCGCACCGACATTGGCCCACGCACCATGCACCCGGCTGTGAAAGACATTCACGTTGCCGAGGAACTGATAGACGAACGGCGACGCCGGGTTGGAATACACCTCGTCGGGCGTACCGATCTGCTCGACCTTGCCGTGGTTCATAACCACGACGCGATCGGCCACTTCGAGTGCCTCCTCCTGATCGTGCGTGACGAACACGCTGGAGATGTGCATTTCGTCGTGCAGTCGGCGCAACCAGCGGCGCAGTTCCTTGCGCACCTTGGTATCGAGCGCGCCGAACGGCTCGTCGAGCAGCAACACTTTCGGTTCAACGGCCAGCGCCCGGGCGAGCGCGATGCGCTGCCGCTGCCCGCCGGAGAGCTGCGACGGATAACGGTCGGCCAGCCAGTCGAGTTGCACGAGCTTCAGCAAATCGAGCACGCGGCGGCGAATCTCGGCTTCCGACGGACGCTCGTGCTTCGGCTTGACGCGCAGGCCGAAGGCGACGTTCTCGAACACCGACATGTGGCGGAACAGCGCGTAATGCTGGAAGACGAACCCAACCTGGCGGTCACGCGCATGCAGGTGCGTCGCCTCCTCGCCGCCGAATTTGACCACGCCTTCATCGGCCGACTCCATGCCGGCGATGATGCGCAAGAGCGTCGTCTTGCCGCAGCCGGACGGGCCGAGCAGCGCGACCAGCTCGCCGGTCGGAATCGTCAGATTGATGTTGTCGAGCGCGACGAAGTTGCCGAAGCGCTTGCCGATATTCTGAATTTCGATACTCATGGATAGGCACCCTTCAATTCGCGTTCATTGCGGTTCAGCTCGTCTTCTCCGGCGGCAATCCCGCCTCGAGCATTTCGGTTTCCTGGCGCATCCGCCATTCGACCAGCGTCTTGGCGACCAGCGTCACCAGCGCCAGCAGGGCGAGCACCGAGGCCGCGCCAAAGGCGCCGATCGCGTTGTATTCGTTGTAAATGATCTCGACGTAGAGCGGCAGCGTGTTCGTCTCGCCGCGAATATGGCCGGAGACCACCGACACCGCACCGAACTCGCCCATCGCCCGGGCGTTGGCGAGAATGACGCCGTAGAGCAGGCCCCACTTGATGTTCGGCAGCGTGACGCGGAAGAACATCTGCCAACCGGAAGCGCCGAGCGACACGGCGGCTTCCTCCTCGTCCCGCCCCTGCGCCTGCATGAGCGGAATCAGCTCGCGGGCGACGAACGGGAAGGTGATGAACAGGGTGACGAGGATCATGCCCGGCAGGGCGAAGACGATCTTGATGCCGTGCGCCGCCAGCCACGGCCCGAACACGCCCTGCGCGCCGAAAATCAGCAAGGAAACGAGACCGACGACGACCGGCGACACGGCAAACGGCAGGTCGATCAACGTGATCAAGAGGCTCTTGCCGCGAAAGTCGAAGCGCGCGATGGCCCACGCGGCCGCCACGCCGAAGGCGATGTTGAACGGCAGCACGACGACGGCGATCAACACCGTCAGCGCAATCGCCGACAGCGCCTCCGGATGCTGGAGCGCCTCCAGATACGCCCCCCAGCCGCCGGAAAAAGCCTCGGCAAAAACAGCGACCAGCGGCAGCGCCAGAAAGAAAAAGAGAAATCCGAGACCGATGCCGGTCAGCGACAACCGCACCCAGCGCGGCTCGGCGTTGGCCTTTCTCGCCACATACGAACTCATGCGCCCGTCCTCCGAGATTGATGACGATTGGCAGACCACCACTGCAACGCATTGACGGCCAACAACAAGACAAAGGAAATCGCCAGCATCACGCACGCCAGCGCCGTCGCCCCGACCACGTCGTACTGCTCAAGCTTGGAGATGATGAGCAGCGGCGTGATTTCGGAAATCAACGGCATGTTGCCGGCGATGAAGATGACCGAACCGTATTCGCCGATGGCGCGGGAGAACGCCAGCGTGAAACCGGTCAGCAGCGCCGGAAAGATGCCCGGCAACAGCACGCGGAAAAAGGTCTGGAACCGCGAAGCGCCGAGCGACGCCGCCGCTTCCTCGATTTCCGGCTCGATATCCTCGATCACCGGCTGCAACGTGCGCACGACGAACGGCAGGCTGATGAAAGTCAGCGCCACGACGATGCCGAGCGGCGTGAACGCCACCTTCAGTCCGAGCGGTTCGAGATGGCGGCCGATCCAGCCGTTACCGGCATAGAGCGTCGCCAGCGTGATACCCGCCACCGACGTCGGCAACGCGAACGGCAGATCAACGAGCGAATCGACAAAGCGCTTGCCGGGGAACGGATAGCGCACCAGCACCCAGGCCACCACGAGGCCAAAAAAAGCGTTGATCAGCGCCGCCAGCAGCGACGCGCCAAAGGTCACGCGGTACGCCGCCAGCGCCCGCTCGCCGGTCGCAATCGACCAGAACTGCTCGAAGCTCAAAGTACTCGCCTTGAACACCAGCCCCGACAGCGGCAGCAGGATCAGCAGCGACAGATAAACCAGCGTGAAGCCGAGCGAGAGGCCAAAGCCGGGAAGCACGCGTTTCATAGAAAAAACCCCTTTTCACCACAGAGACACAGAGACACAGAGGCACAGAGAAGAGATGGAGAGCCTTCTGTTACCAAAAAACTCGCTCTCCACCTTCTGCGCAACCTCCGTGCCTCCGTGCCTCCGTGCCTCTGTGGTTGATACGGTTTTCAGATCGTATTCACTTGGCCAGATAGATCTGGTCGAACGTTCCGCCATCCTTGAAGTGCGCCGGGAAGGCCTTGCTCCAGCCACCGAACACTTCATCGACGCTAAAGGTCTTGATCGCCGGGAATTGCGCCGCGTACTTCTTGAGCACCTCGGCATCGCGCGGCCGCAGGTAGTTCTGCGCGGCGTTTTCCTGGCCATCCTTCGACCACAGGTATTCGAGATACGCCTGCGCCTGCTTGCGCGTTCCCTTCTTGTCCACCGTCTTTTCGACGATGGCGACCGGGAACTCGGTCAGGATCGACAGCGACGGATAGACGACGTCGAACCCGCCCTTGCCAAACTCCTTGGCGATCAGCTCGGCCTCGCTCTCGAAGGAAACGAGCACGTCACCGATCTTGCGCTGCATGAAGGTCGTCGTCGCATCACGCCCGCCGGAGGCGAACAGCGGCGCATTCTTCAGCAACTTGCCGACGAATTCCTGCGCCGTCTTATCACTACCGCCCGGCTGCTTGAGCGCGTAGCCCCACGCGGCCAGATAGGAGTAACGACCGTTCCCGGTGTTCTTCGGGTGCGGCAGGATCACCTGCACGCCGGGTTTCGCCAGATCAGACCAGTCCTTCAGCCCCTTCGGGTTGCCCTTGCGCACGATGAAAACCATCGTCGAGGTGTAGGGCGACGCATTGGTCGGGAATTTCTTCGCGTAATCCTTGGCCACCAGGCCTTTCTCGACGAGGAAGTCGACGTCGGAGGCCTGGTTCATCGTCACCACATCCGCTTCCAGCCCGTCGGCCACAGCGCGCACCTGCTTGCTCGAACCGGCATGCGACTGCTTGAGCTCGACCGACTCGCCGGACTTGGCTTTCCAGTGCTTCTGGAATAGCGGGTTGTAATCCTTATAAAAATCGCGGGCCACGTCGTAAGAAACGTTGAGCAAACTCGCTTGGGCAAACGCCGGCGAAACGGCCACGGCCCCCGCCGCTACCACGCTCAGGAACAACTGTCGAAGCAATCGTGACATTTCTCTTTCTCCTCAAGAAACTCCGCCGTTCGGTCTTGAACAGCAACGCCCTCACTATAGACAGCCGACATAGAACCACAAAGTCTATTTATTTATTTGTTTATTCCATAAAAACCTATATACCCAAGGACGATTTAGCGAAACCGCCGGCAAATCGCGTAAACTTTCGCCCCCTCGTCCGGTCCACGGACAACCAAGGCTTCCGCGAACACTCCATGACCACCCAACCCCTGCAATTCCACGGCCGCCGCTACCACGCCTACAACGACTGGGTTAAACAGGAACACGGCGGGCGCCTGCAAAAGATTTCGATCGACGCCGGCTTCACCTGCCCGAACCGCGACGGCAAGCTTGGCGTCGGCGGCTGCTCGTTCTGCAACAACGAGGGCTTCACGCCAAGCTACCTGCGCGAACAGCGCGAGATCGAGCGGCAGATCGACACCGGCCTCGCCTTCATGCGCCGGCGCTACCCGGAAAACAAGGGTTTCCTCGCCTACTTCCAGAGCTATTCCAACACCTACGCCGATCTCGACCAGCTGAAGAAAATCTACGCCGTCGCGCTGGGCCATCCGGACATCCGCGGCCTCGTCATCGGCACCCGCCCGGACTGCCTGCCCGACGAAACGCTCGACTACCTGCAGGAACTCGCCGAACGCACGCTGGTGGAACTCGAAATCGGCATCGAATCGTGCAGCGATGCCGTGTTGCGCGAATGCCTGCGCGGCCACGATTTCGCCTGCACGCAGGACGCCATCCGACGCGCCGCCCGGCGCGGCCTGTTCATCACCGGCCACCTGCTGCTCGGTCTGCCGCTCGAAACACGCGCGAGCCTCATCGACGGCGCCAAGGCACTGGCGCAACTGCCGATCGACGCCCTGAAATTCCACCAGCTGCAGATCGTGCGCGGCACGCGGCTGGCCAACCAGTACCGCGCCGCGCCGGAAAGCGTGCCGCTGCTCGCCCCGGAAGGCTACCTCGACGCCGTCATCGACGTTCTCGAACACCTGCCGCCCCACATCAAGATCCAGCGCCTGGGCAGCGAAGTCCCGCCCGAGCTGCGCGTCTCGCCCGACTGGGGCATGCGCCTCTCGCGCTTCCCGGCACTGCTCGATGCGCGCCTGCAAGCGCGCGACACCTGGCAAGGGCGGCTCCACACGCCGTAATTTCCGGAGAAAAGCCGCGAATCGCCAACTATCATGAAAGCGGACGAGTCAAATATGATTGAAGCATTACAGCCAACAGATCAGCCATGAACCGTGCGCGCACCACCATGCTTCTCTACGCCGAAGTCCGACGGGACGGCGGCACGAGCGATACGGCGTTCGATGACGAAAAAGCCGGGCACCCCATCGACCGCCGCCTGAACCGCATCGAGCGTGTTGTCGCGGCAAACAACGGCCAGATCAGCGAGCGTTCCGGGCACAGTCGCCTCGCCGTCTTTTCCTCGGCCGACAGTGCCCTGCTCGCCGCCCGCGAAATGCAGAAACGCTGCTCGGTTTTGCCGCACGTTTCAGGGCAGACGTTGGCCCTACGCATCGGCCTCCACTGCGAAATCGCCCACCAGCGCTCCAACGACGGCGACGAGGACGCACGCGGCACAACCGCTCGCCTCGCCGCCATCGATGACGGGATTGTCGTTTCCGACCGGCTGGCCGAAATGCTCTCCGACGACCTGCGGGAAATGACCCGCCCGCTCATCACGCCGCGATTCGCAGTTCCAGCCCTCCAGGCCGACTGGCGGGCCGAGCTTCCCAACGGACGCTACGGCGGCGAATCCTTCTTCCCCTCAAGCGTGATGCCGCTCGCCGGCGGCCCGAGCATCCGGCTGACGCTCGGACTCAAAAGCCTCCAGTTGTCACTCCACCATCCGGTCGCCACGATCGGGCGCGACCCGGCCAACGATCTTGTCGTCGTCGACGACCACGTTTCGCGCAACCACTGCCTGATCGAAGTGCATCCCGGGCGGATCGTGCTCTCGGATACCAGCACCAACGGCACCACAATCGTCACCGACGCCGGCGTCGAGACGATCATCAAACGCCGCACCGCCGTCCTCGAAGGCCACGGCTTCATCCTCCCCGGCCGCCTTTTCCGCAACGAGCGACGGGGCGGCATCCGCTTCGAGACGGTCTAACCGGGCACGCAGCACACTTCACGGCGTGCGCATCTATAATGCGCGGTCACCATTACTCCTGCGGAAGACCGCCTTGCAAACCCTCTCGCGCTGGATTCTTTACCCGATCCTCTTCATCTTCGGCCTCGCCATCATGGCCGTCGCCATCGTCGCCGTCATCCTGACGCTGGCCTATCCCAACCTTCCTTCGCTGGAAATCCTCACCGATTACCGGCCCAAGATCCCGCTCCGCGTTTACACCGCCGACGGCCATCTGATCGGCGAATTCGGCGAAGAACGGCGCGCCATGGTGCGCATCCAGGAAGTCCCCGAGACCATGAAGCGCGCGATCCTCGCCGCCGAGGACGAACGCTTCTACCAGCATCGCGGCGTCGACGCGCTGGGCATCGCCCGCGCCGCTGTCAGCAACCTGCTCGGCGGCGGCAAGCGCCAGGGCGCCTCGACCATCACCCAGCAGGTCGCCAAGAATTTCTTCCTGACTTCGGAAAAGACGTACACGCGCAAGCTGTACGAAGCGATGCTGGCTTTCAAGATCGAGAGCAACCTGGGCAAGGATCAGATTCTCGAGCTCTACATCAACCAGATTTACCTCGGCCAGCGCGCCTACGGCTTCCGCTCGGCGGCACAGATCTACTTTGGCAAGCCGCTCAACGAGCTGACGGTCGCCGAGGCGGCGATGCTCGCCGGCCTGCCGAAAGCACCGTCGGCCTTCAACCCGGTCGTCAACCCCAAGCGCGCCCGCCTGCGCCAGCAATACGTTCTGCGGCGCATGCATGAACTGGGCTTCATCGATGCGAAGCAGCATCAAGCGGCCCTGCAACAGCCGCTCGTCGTCAAGCGCGACGCCAGCGCATTCGGCGTGCATGCCGAATACGTGGCCGAAATGGCGCGCCAGATGGCCGTCGAACGCTTCCCCGAAGACATCTACACGCGCGGCTTGAAGGTTTACACCACCATCCTCAAGGCCGACCAGGAAGCCGCCTACGCCAGCCTGCGCCGCAACGTCCTCGACTACGACCGCCGCCACGGTTATCGCGGCGCCGAAGCCTACGTCGAAATGGACAAGATCAAGTCCGACCAGGACGAAGAACTCGACGAAATGCTGCAGGATTTCAGCGACTCGGAAGACCTGCACCCGGCCATCGTCCTACGCGCCGACACGAAACAGATTCGCGCCTACCGGCGCGGCGGCGAGATCGTCACCCTCAGCGGCGACGGCCTCAAATTCGCCGCCCGCATGCTGGACGACAAGGCACCGCCGAACAAGCGGCTGCTGCGCGGCGCCGTCATCCGCGTGCAGAAGGACGACAAGGGCAACTGGCGCATCACGCAGATGCCGGAAGTCGAATCGGCCTTCCTCTCCGTCGCCCCGGACAGCGGCGCCATCCGTGCCCTCGTCGGCGGCTTCGACTACAACCGCAACAAGTTCAACCACGCGACGCAGGCCTGGCGCCAGCCGGGGTCGAGCTTCAAGCCGTTCATCTACTCGGGCGCGCTCGAAAAAGGCTTCATGCCGGCCTCGATCGTCAACGACTCGCCGATCAGCCTCCCGTCCTCCGCGACCGGCAGCCAGGCCTGGGAGCCGAAAAACTACGACGGCAAGTACGAAGGCCCGATGCGCCTGCGCACGGCGCTCGCCAAGTCGAAGAACATGGTCTCGATCCGCATCCTGCAAAGCAGCGGCGTCCACTTCATCCAGGACTACGTCAGCCGCTTCGGCTTCGACGCCGAAAAACACCCGCCCTACCTGACCATGGCGCTCGGCGCCGGCTCGGTCACGCCGTGGCAGATGGTCACCGCCTACTCCGTCTTTGCCAACGGCGGCTACCGCATCCAGCCATTCATCGTCAGCGAAATCCGCAATGAAAAGAACCAGGTACTGGCCCAGGCCCAGCCGGTCACGGCCGGCGAGGAGACATTGCGCGTCATCGACCCGCGCAACGCCTACCTGATGGACAGCATGCTGCGCGACGTCACCATTTACGGCACCGCCGCCCGTGCCTCCGCCACGCTCAAGCGGCGCGACCTCGCCGGCAAGACCGGCACCACCAACGAACACGTCGACGCCTGGTTCTGCGGCTACCAGCGCACCGTCGTCGGCTGCTCGTGGATCGGCTTCGACCAGCCGCGCAGCCTCGGCAAAGGCGAAACCGGCGGCTCCGCCGCACTACCGGTCTGGATCAACTACATGGCCACCGCACTCAAAGACCAGCCCGAAGCCTTCCTGCCCGAACCGGAAGGGCTCGTCGCGCTGGACGCGGTCGCCCCCGGCAAGGGACCGGCCAAGGAGCTCTTCTACAAGGAAAACGTTCCGCAAGAACTTGAGCCAGAACCGCCGCAAGACGAAACCAGCAAGCCGGTCGACTGACCCGGAACAATCGCGCCCCGAAGAACACGGCACTCTTCAGCCGGCTTCGGGGCGCTACCTCGCGCGCAACGCGCGACGCAAAAGAGCAAAGACAGCGCACCGTGCCCTCGTCTTACGCCAAGCATTTTCTGCCCAACCCGCATTACCCAATGGACATCGCGTCCGCCGCGCTTTATCCTTCACCGACCCAATGATGAAAACATATCCAGCCGACCAAAGCTGGAATCATCGTGCGTAACAGAGAACAAACCACGGTTTCGGCCATTCGGCAGATTCACAAAACCGTGGTCTGTCCCCGTTTCTTTTCAAGCGCATGGGGTGGCTATCCGCTGACAATCCACCCAAGAAATATTGGGAACACAGCGTCTTTTACATGCAGGCAACATTGCAAAAAGGGCCAGGTTCGATTTTTCCCTTTTGTGGGCTGCTTTTAAGATTGTTTTGTTTGCCTTTTTCGTTTGGCCAGCGCGTCGGTTCAAGATCGCTAACCCGCCGCTACCGAGGGACGCGTCGCTCGCCCTCTGAGCGTCGACATTAAGCACATATGAAACCCCGAACTATA
The DNA here is from genome assembly GCF_009469695.1 of Propionivibrio limicola. Taxonomy (GTDB): domain Bacteria; phylum Pseudomonadota; class Gammaproteobacteria; order Burkholderiales; family Rhodocyclaceae; genus Propionivibrio; species Propionivibrio limicola. The sequence continues at coordinate 25,495 of NZ_SSSR01000014.1, read as the reverse complement.
TTTATTTTGACATTCGGCATTACGGCACTGCTTGTGGCCTGCGTTGTTGGGCCATGGGCAGTTGGTGAATTTTCACTCCGTCTGCTTGTGCTAGTTTTCGTTGCAACCGCATCCACGCTCGTATTTGCGCGCATCGCCGCGATGTTTGCGCTTTCCTCAATTGGTTGGCAATTGTTCTTCGGTGCTGTGATCGCTGTCTTGTCGCTCCTCATTGTCTGCTCACTTCAGTACTACCTTGCCTCGGAGTGCAACCCGGCAACTCGATACGACGGCGACCCACTGATTAGTAAAGCGTGCATCGATCAAGAAATAGCTTTTGGAGGCTTTCTTCTTGCATCGCCGGCATTTGCAGTTCTCGGAGCCGCGATTGCGGTTGTCGCGACAATGTTGGCAAAACGCTCCCCTTATTCCACCGGAACAGCTCCGTCAAACAAGACAGACCGATGAATTCAGGTTTTAGAATCTTATGAATATTCTGCTCTTAATCGGTCTCGCCAAAGCGAACGACCACTTCAGGAAAACCTGGCTTTTCGCAGCGGTTTATGCCGCAATAAACCTATTCCTGAAGCTGCTAATGCCATCGACCGCAGCAACTTTCGGCTCAATATTTCTCTCAACGGGTTTTGCCTTCGTCGCCGTAGGCTTGCTCTTGAGCTTACTGCTTCGCTTTGAAGACAGCATAGCCATGTGGCTGGCGACCCTTGCGGCAGGTCTATTCGTACTGGCAGGAGGCGCAAAATTGTTTCTGGGCGTGTGGTTTCCCCTATAAATACGATAGGTAGAACCACCTCGCCCCGGCTGCTGCGCCCAACCGGTTACCTCCGAATCACCCCAGACTGAGCCCCACCCCGGCCTGCGCCGACACCAGCCGCGACAGCGCCTGCATCAATTCCCCACCGTCGCGCGTATCGCGCCACGCGGAGCCGTCCCACCTGAAGTGGAAACCGCCGGAACGTGCGGCGACCCAGATTTCCTGCGCGGCGCCATGGCGGTTGACGATGATCTTGCTGCCGTCTTCGAACTCGATTTCGAGCACGCCGGCGCTGACCATCGCGTAGTCGAAATCGGCGTCGGACTCGTCCACCGCCTTTTCCAGGGCCGCTTCGATGCGCGCCAAGGCCGCATTGGCCAGCGCGTCAAATTCGCTTTCATTCATCCTGTGCTACCATTTTTTCCATTTGAGTTTCACCCATGCGCCGACATTCTTCGCCCTGCGCACACTCCCGTTCGCTGACCCTTGCCAGCCTGCTGGCGTTGCTGCTGCTTTCCGCCTGCGGCACGCGCGGCCCGCTTTACATGCCGGTGCCGCCGAAAGCGCCGCCAGCAGCAACACCCGCCACCGACCCGGCTTCCGATACTAACACGAGCAAATAATCCGTCTCATGACTGCCAACCTCGCCCATCACGCCCCTTTCTTCGCCGTAAAGAACGGCCAACTACACGTTGAATCGGTCCCGGCGACCGACATCGCCGAGCGCTTCGGCACGCCCTGCTACGTCTATTCGCGCGCGGCGCTCGAAGCCTCGCTCGACGAATTCCTGAACGAGCTGACCGGTGTCGACGCGCTCGTCTGCTACGCGGTCAAGGCCAACTCCAACCTCGCCGTGCTCAACGTTTTTGCCCGTCGCGGCGCCGGCTTCGACATCGTTTCCGGCGGCGAACTGCAGCGCGCACTGGCCGCCGGCGCCGATCCGAAAAAGATCGTTTTCTCCGGCGTCGGCAAGTCGGCCGAGGAAATGGCGTTCGCCCTGAAGACCGGCATCCTCTGCTTCAACGTCGAATCGGCGCCCGAACTCGAACGCCTGAACGACGTCGCCGGCTCGCTCGGCCTCAAGGCGCCGATCAGCCTGCGCGTCAATCCGAACGTCGATGCGAAGACACATCCGTATATTTCGACCGGTCTCAAGGAAAACAAGTTCGGCGTCGCCTATGAAGATGCGCTGGCCATCTACCAGCGCGCCGCCGCGCTGCCGCACATCGAGGTGACCGGCATCGACTGCCACATCGGCTCACAGCTGCTCGACCCGTCGCCGTTTGCCGAAGCGCTCGACAAGGTGCTGCTGCTCATCGACCAGCTCGCCGCCAGCGGCATCACGCTGCACCACATCGACCTCGGCGGCGGCCTCGGCATCCGCTATCAGGACGAAGGCGCGCCGACCGTCAATAGCTACCTGCAACCGCTCCTGAAAAAGCTCAAGGCGCGCTCGCTGAAGATCGTGCTCGAACCCGGTCGCCGCCTCGTCGGCAACGCCGGCGCACTGCTCACCAAGGTCGAATTCCTCAAGCCCGGCGAAGTGAAGAATTTCGCCATCGTCGATGCGGCGATGAACGACCTCGCCCGCCCGGCGCTCTACGACGCCTGGCACGACATCGTTCCGGTCGTGCCGCGCAATACGGCTCCAAGCAGCTGGGAAATCGTCGGCCCGATCTGCGAATCCGGCGACTTCCTCGGCCACAGCCGTCCGCTCGCCATCGCGCCGGGCGATCTGCTGGCGATCATGTCGGCCGGCGCCTACGGCATGGCGATGAGCTCGAACTACAACACCCGGCCGCGCGTCGCCGAAGTCATGGTCGACGGCGATCAGGCGCACCTCATCCGCCGCCGCGAAACGGTAGAGGAACTGCTGGCGCTGGAAAGCCTGCTGCCGTGACGCCCGTGCGCGCCGCCCTGCTCGCTGCGTGCGTCGTTGCCGCCACCGCCTGCTCGAAGGGTGGCGACACGAAAAAGGCGGCGCCACCGGTGCCGGTCATTGTCGCTCAAGCGGAAACACGCGACGTTCCGGTCAGCCTGCGCATGGTCGGCCGCGCCGAAGCCTTCGAGAGCGTGACGCTCAAGGCGCGCCTCGACGGGCAGGTGGCCAGCGTGCATTTCACCGAAGGCCAGCACGTCAAGCAGGGCGACGTGCTGATCCGCCTCGACCCGGCCGATTACGCGGCCCGGTTGCGGCAAGCCGAGGCCAACACGGCCCGCGACACGGCGCTGCAGGAAAAATTGCGCGCCGACACCGTGCGCTACACGGCGCTGCGCGAACGCAATTTCATCTCCGACGAAAAACTCAACGACGTCCGCACCAACGAAACGGCGGCCACCGCCAACCTGCGCGCCAGCCAGGCGGCGGCGGAACTCGCCCGCGTGCAGCATTCCTACACGACGATCCGCGCCCCGATCAGCGGCGTCATCGGCGCGCGCCTCGTTTTCCCCGGCTCGTCGGTCAAGGCCAACGACACGGCGGTTGCCGTCATCAACCGGGTACGGCCGCTGCTCGTTGGCTTCGCGCTACCGGAAAAACATCTGCCCACCGTGCGCGCCGCCATGCAGGCGGGCGAACTCGGCGTACAAATCACGGTGCCGGCCAGCCCCGGTGCCAACGCCGCCCCCGCCGTGGCCGGGAAAGTGCGCTTCATCGACAACGCCGTCGACGCCGCCACCGGCACCATCCTGCTCAAGGCCGAAATCAGGAATGATCCGGAGACGCTGACGCCGGGGCAGTTCCTTAATGTTTCGCTCGTCCTCGACACGCTCAAGGACGCCGTCACCGTCCCGAGCCAAGCCGTCCAGCAGGGGCCGGAAGGCCATTTCGTGTTTGTCGTCAGCGCGGACCAGAGCGTCGAAGTACGCCGGGTCGACATTGCGGGCGAAGACAGCGGACGCAGCGCCGTCAGCCGCGGGCTGAAGAGCGGAGAAACCGTCGTTACCGACGGCCAGCTGCGCCTCACGCCGGGCGCCAAGGTAAAGCCGCAAAAGGCAGAAGAGAAGCGAAAAGACACGAACGCCGGATCGGCCCCAACCGATGCCTCATGAACCTGAAAACCTCCACCATAACCGCTTTCAACGCAGAGCTCGCAGAGCTACAGAGAGCGCAGAGAAATCTCTGTTATTTCGCTTTCTCTCCGTTCTCTCTGCTTTTTCTCTGCGCTCTCTGCGTTAAATGCGGTTTTTAAAATGAACCTGCCCGAGCTCTGCATCCGCCGCCCGGTGATGACGACGCTGCTGATGGCGGCTTTCGTCATCTTCGGCTTCATCGCCTACCGGGCGCTGCCTGTCTCCGAACTGCCCAACGTCGATTTTCCGACCATCTCGGTCAGCGCCAGCCTGCCCGGCGCCGCGCCGGAAACGATGGCCTCCGCCGTCGCCACGCCGCTCGAAGGCCAGTTTTCGACGATCGCCGGCCTCGAATCGATGAGTTCGACGAGCGCGCAAGGGACGACCTCGATCACGCTGCAGTTCTCGCTCAACCGCAACATCGACGCGGCGGCGCAGGACGTGCAATCGGCGATCGCCGCCGCGCAGCGCAAGCTGCCCTCGAACATGCCGAGCCCGCCGTCGTTCCGCAAGGTCAATCCGGCCGACTCGCCGATTTTCTACATCGCGCTCTCCGCGCCGACACTGCCGCTGCCGGTGGTCAACGAATACGCCGAAACGCAGCTCGCGCAACGGCTCTCAACCATCGCCGGCGTCGCGCAGGTGCTCGTCTTCGGCTCACAAAAACACGCCGTGCGCATCCAGGCCAATCCGGATCAGCTGGCCGCGCGCGGCCTCGGCATCGACGAGCTGCAGCAAGCCATCGCCCAAGCCAACGTGAATCAGCCGCTCGGCCTCATCGACGGCACGCATCAGGCGTTCGCCATCAAGTCGAACGGCCAGCTCACCTCCGCCTCCGCCTACCGGCCGCTCGTCGTCGCCTGGCGCAACGGCGCGCCGGTGCGGCTGGAAGAAGTCGCCACGCCAATCGACGGCGTCGAGAACAAGCGCATCGCCAGCTGGAACGTCGACAAGCGCGCCATCGTGCTCGCCATCCAGCGCCAGCCGGGGGCCAACACGATCGAGACCGTGGACTCGATCAAGCGCGTCCTGCCCGGCTTTCAGGCGACGCTGCCGGCGGCGATCGAGATGACCACGCTCTACGACCGCAGCCTGTCGATCAGCGAGTCGATCATCGACGTGCAATTCACCCTGCTGCTGGCCGGTTTTCTCGTCATCCTGGTCATCCTGCTTTTCCTGCGCAACCTGTCGGCGACGGCGATTCCGGCGCTGGCCCTGCCGATTTCGGTGATCGGCACCTTCGCTGTCATGCACGTGCTCGGCTACAGCCTCGACAACCTCTCGCTGCTCGCGCTCACGCTGGCCGTCGGCTTTGTCGTTGACGACGCCATCGTCATGCTGGAGAACATCGTCCGCCACGTCGAACTCGGCGAGACGCCGTTGCAGGCGGCGATCAAGGGCTCGCGCGAAATCGGCTTCACGATCATCTCGATGACCGTGTCGCTGATCGCCGTGTTCATCCCGGTGCTGTTCATGGGCGGCATCGTCGGGCGATTGCTGCACGAGTTTGCCGTCACCATCTGTGCCGCCATCCTCGTCTCGGGGATCGTCTCGCTGACGCTGACGCCGATGCTGTGCAGCCGCTATCTGAAACACGCCGCGCCGGAAGAGCACGGCCGCGTCTTTCGCGCCTTCGAGCGTTTCTTCGACGCGCTGCTGGCCGGCTACGAATGGACGCTGCGCTGGTCGATGGCCCGCCCGCGCCTCGTCATGGCCGGATTCGCGCTCTCCATCGCGCTCAGCGCCATCCTGTTCGTGCACACACCGAAAGGCTTCCTGCCGAGCGGCGACAGCGGCCAGATCAGCGTATCCACGGAAGGCGCACAGGACATCTCCTTCGCCGCCATGGTCGAGCACCAGCGCGCCGTCGCCGCCATCATCGCCCAGAACCCTAACATTCACACCTTCATGTCTGCGGTCGGTGCCGGCGGACCGCGGGCCACCTCGAACAACGGATCGCTGTTCCTCGTCCTCAAGCCGCGCCATGAGCGCGAGCTATCGGCCGACGAGATCATCCAGCAACTGCGCCCGAAGCTCGCCGCCGTGCCGGGCATCAAGGTTTATATGCAGAACCCGCCGGCCATCCGCATCGGCGGCCAGGTGACCGCCGCGCAGTACCAATACACGCTGCAAAGCACCGATCTGGGCGAGCTGTATCAATGGACCGACACGCTGCTCGAACGCATCCGGCAGCTGCCCGGCTTCATCGACGTGACCAGCAACCTCAACAACCAGAGTCCGGTCGTCGCGCTCGACATCGACCGCGACAAGATCGCCAGCCTCGGCCTTTCCTTCGCGCAGGTCGAGGACGCGCTGCAAAGCGCCTTCAGCGCACGGCAGATTTCGACGATCTACGGCACGGCGAGCCAGTATCAGGTGATCCTCGAAGTCGCGCCGGAATACCAGATCGACCCGTCAATGCTTTCCCGACTGTACGTGCGCGCCGGCAGCGGCAAGCTCATCCCGCTCGACACCGTGACCCGCATCACCCGCAAGACGCAGGCGTTGACCGTCAACCATCAGGGGCAGCTGCCGTCGGTGACGATCTCCTTCAACCTGCTGCCCGGCGTCTCGCTCGGCGACGCCGTCGACCGCATCAAGGTGGCCGAACAGGAATTGCGCCTGCCCGCCTCGCTCAACACCAGCCTGCAAGGCACGGCGCAGGCGTTCGAATCGTCGGTCAAGGGACTCGGCATCCTGCTGCTCGTCGCCGTGCTCGTCGTCTATATCGTGCTCGGCATCCTCTACGAGAGCTTCATCCACCCGCTGACCATTCTCTCCGGCCTGCCGTCGGCGGCGCTCGGCGCGCTGATCACGCTGCTTCTCTTCGGCATCGACCTCAATCTCTACGCCTTCGTCGGCGTCATCATGCTGATCGGCATCGTCAAGAAGAACGCGATCATGATGATCGACTTCGCGCTCGAAAAGCAGCGGCTGGAAAAGCGCCCGGCGTTCGAAGCGATTTTCGAAGCCTGCCTGATCCGCTTCCGCCCGATCATGATGACGACGCTCGCCGCGCTCGTCGGCACGCTGCCCATCGCGCTCGGCATCGGCGCCGGCGCCGAAGTGCGGCAGCCGCTCGGCATCGCCGTCGTCGGCGGCCTGCTGCTCTCGCAGTTCCTGACCCTGTACCTGACGCCGGTCGTCCACCTCTACCTCGACCGCCTGACGCGCAAGGAAGAAGCCGCGCACCTGCATTTCGATTCCGCCGACGAGGCGGCCTGACGCCTGAGAGACCATGAACCGCCCCGAAAAACTCCCGCCTGCGCAGCAGCGCATCGACAAATGGCTGTGGGCCGCCCGCTTCTTCAAGACGCGGTCGCTGGCCACCGAAGCCATCCACGCCGGCCACGTCAAGCTCAACGGCACGACCGTCAAACCGGCACGCGACGTTCGCCCCGGCGATACGCTCGACATCACCGCCGCCGACACCCGCTTCACCGTGGAAGTGAAAGGGCTCAACGAACAGCGCCGCCCGGCCAGCGAAGCCCAGGCGCTTTACGAAGAAACCGAGGAAAGCAAAACGCGGCGCGAGACGGTCAAGGAAGCGCAACGCCTAGCGCCCACGCCGGGCAGTGATCTGCGCGGCCGCCCGACGAAAAAGGCACGGCGGCAAATCCACGGTTTCAGCGACAAATACTGAGCGGCTGAGCGATTGGACAGCCCTCGGAGCTGTTGAGATAATCGCGCCTCCCGCAAATTTCCAATCCAGAAATCCCTCCAGACCCACTCCACGAGTTTTGAACATGAATCTGAATGAAACGATCTGCTTTGGTGTCGCCGGCAACTTCGCCGGACACCTCGAACAAGCCGGCGAAGCCAGCGATTTCGTCAACGTGAAGGTGAAAGAAGCCGTCGCGCCGAAAGCCATCTTCCCGATCTACGTGCCGAATCTCGCCAACAGCCGCCTGAACGTCTATCCGATTTCGAGCGACACGATCCACTATCCGGACAGCGGCGACAACCTGCAGATCGAGCCGGAAGTCGCGCTGCTCTGCGACATCGTTTACGACGCCGACAAGAAGGTGCAGGCGCTCGCCCCGAAGATGTTCACCGCTTTCAATGATTGTTCGATCCGCCGTCAGGGCGCACGCAAGATCAGCGAGAAGAAGAACTGGGGGCCGGCCAGCAAGGGCATGGGCGCCAACTTCATCCCGATGCAGGGCTTTGGTCCGGGCGACGAACTGGACAACTACCGCATCGCCAGCTTCCTGCGCCGCGACGGCGAATGCCACGCCTACGGCCTCGACAGCCCGACCGTGGAATACAGCTATTTCCACGCCAAGCTGCTCGACTGGGTCATCGAAAAAATGAACCAGCAGCAGGACGAAGGCCCGGCGGAAGACATCGCCGCCCTGCTCAAAGCCGCCGGCTACCCGCAGCAAACCATCGTCACCATCGGCGCCACGCGCTACACCCACTTCGGCGAAACGAACTTTCTGCAGCCGGGCGATGAAAGCATCGTCGTCGTCTATGACGCGCGCCGCTTCAGCGTCCAGCAAATCCAGGACATGGCCAAGGCCGGCGAATTTGCCGCCGACGGCTTGAGCGTCGTGCATCAGAAGGTCATTCCGGCCTGATCTTTTCTGCAACAACCGCGGCCATGAACGCCACCGGGGTTCATGGCCGTTGCACCATTTGGGCTACGCGGCCACGCGCCTCAGGCAAAAACCGCGAAACGCTGAAGCGCCCACAGCACCCCGCTCAACGTGAAGAACGAGGCCACCGTCGTTAGCAACAAGGCGACGGCGCTGAAATCCTCCTGCCCGTATTGCTGCGCCAGCGTCGCGTAGATGCCGAGCATCGGCACCGCGGCCATCAGCACGGCCGCCATCTGCAGTTCTGGATTGATCGACGGGAGGCCGAGCGACGGCATCAGCGTAATCGCCACAAAAACCGCCAGCGGATGCAGAAGCAGCTTGCCGATCACGATCGGCGCAACTTCTTTGCCGATGCTGCCAATCGACAATCCGACGAGCGTTCCGCCGATAACGAACAGCGCGACCGCCCCGCTCGCGGCCGAAAACATCGTCACGGTGCGAGTGATGGCGTCGGGCAATTTCAGTCTCAGCAGTGAAACCGTCAGACCGGCCAACAGGCCAATCATCAGCGGATTTCTCGCCAGCCGTAGCATCAGCATCCTGATCGTTGCCCACGCCCCGCCGCTACCCCGCCCGCGTTCGGCGAGCGTAAGCAGCAGCGGCAACGCCAGCAGATTCTCGACCATCATGTTGAGCGCCAAGGCGACGCCGGCCACCGACGGCAAGGTCAGCAACAGGATCGGGTAGCCGATATAGCCGCTGTTCGAGCACGACATTCCCATTGCGTAAAAGGTGCTGGCCTGCTCATTCACTCGGGCGACACGCCGCGCCCAGAGAAAACCGACACCGATGACCGCCAGACTGCCAATGGCGTAGGCGAGCAGATAACTGGGGTTGAGGATATCGGCCACTTGCCGCTGGGCAAGCGCATTGAACAGCAGCGCCGGCAGCGCCAGATTGACCACGAATTTGCCGAAAACCCGCATGTCCGCCTTGGCGAACACGCCGAAGCGCGTCATCAGAAAACCGATCAGGATGATGATGAAGATCGGGCTGGTAATGGCCAGAATATCGAGCATGGGAACGGCCCCTTTGCTGGGCAGAAGACTGGAGTACGGCCTGACGGACTCAGGCCCCGAGGATTCGGCGTAGTATATCGGCCTTCGTCGGCGCCTTACCGCTGACAGCTTCGCCGGAACGGAAAATGTGTTGTTCTGCGCCAACCTCCGCGGAGGCCAACACCATTCCCCCTGGCCCAGTTTCCCCGTTAGTCACTCACCACAGGAGATCAAACATGGCTTCGTTCGCTACGCACAATGCACTTCTCTTGGTCGATTTCGTCAACGAGATCGTCGATCCCAACGGCAAGACGTCCGGCAAGGGCTACGCCGATTTCGACGCTCGCCACGGCTCGCTTGACCGCGTCAGCGCGCTGCTCACCCAGGCCCGCAAGGAAGATTTCGCCGTCATCCACGTGCGCATCGGTTTCTCCGCCGACTACAAGGAACAACCGGAAGCCTCGCCGGTCTTCGGCGGCGCCAAGAAATTCGGCGCGCTCCAGCTCGGCACGTGGGGCACCGAATTCCATCCCAAAGCCGCCCCGACAGAGAACGAGACGGTCATCACCAAGCACCGCGTCAGCCCGTTCTACGGCACGCCGCTCGAAGCCATCCTGCGCACGTTTGGCGTCAAGAACCTGTTCGTCGCCGGCGTTTCGACCGACATGGCGGTGCAGGCGGCCATCCGTGACGCCCACGACCGCGACTTCGCATGCCACGTCATCGGCGACTGCTGCATCGCGCCGAACGATGACGACCACGCACACGCGCTGCGCCTGCTCGGCAAGCTGTCCAAGATCATCACGCTCGAAGAATTCCTCGCCGAAGCGCACCACTCGACGCCGATCTGACCGGAAAAGCTCGGTTGGAACCGCTTTCGACGCAGAGACCGCGGAGATACAGAGAGCGCAGAGAAAAACCTGTATTTCAGTTCTTGCGCTTTCTCTCTTGTTTTCTCTGCGTCAAATCCGGTTTATTGGTTTGAATGCCACCAGCGCCGGGGTATCAGCCGTTACAACACGTAACGCGACAGATCCTCGTTGCGCGACAGTTCGGTCAGACGCGCGTCGACGAAGGCGGCGTCGATCGTCACTTTCTGCTCGCCGACCACGCTGCCGGCGCTGAACGAAACCTCTTCCAGCAGGCGCTCCATCACCGTGTAAAGACGGCGGGCGCCGATGTTCTCGGTCCGCTCATTTACCGACCACGCCACTTCGGCGAGGCGCTGGATGCCTTCCGGCTGGAATTCGAGTTCGACGCCTTCCGTTTTGAGCAACGCCTGATACTGCATGGTCAGACAGGCATCGGTCTGCGTCAGGATGCGCTCGAAATCGGACACGGACAACGAATCGAGCTCGACGCGGATCGGGAAGCGTCCCTGCAGCTCCGGAATCAGATCGGACGGCTTGGCCAGATGGAACGCGCCGCTGGCGATGAACAGGATGTGATCGGTGCGGATCATGCCGTACTTGGTGGTCACCGTCGTGCCTTCGACGAGCGGCAGCAGGTCGCGCTGCACGCCCTGACGCGACACGTCGGCGCCATGCGCATCGCTGCGCGCCGTGATCTTGTCGATTTCGTCGAGGAAAACGATGCCGTTCTGCTCGACGTTCTGCACCGCGTCGAGCTTCACCTCCTCGTCGTTGACGAGCTTGCCGGCCTCTTCCTCGATCAACAGCTTGCGCGCCTCGCAGATCTTGAGCTTGCGCGATTTCTTGCGCGCGCCGCCCATGTTCTGGAACATGCCCTGAATCTGCGAAGTCAGGTCTTCCATGCCCGGTGGCGCCAGAATCTCGGCCTGGATGCTCGGGCCGGCGACCTCGATTTCGATTTCCTTTTCTTCCAGTTCGCCTTCGCGCAGTTTCTTCCTGAATTTCTGGCGCGTGGCGTTTTCTTCCGACGCCTGCGTCTCGTTGAAAAACGCGCCGCGCGCCGACGGCAACAGCACATCAAGAAGCCGGTCCTCGGCGGCATCCTCGGCACGCTGGCGGACGGCTTTCATGGCCTGCTCGCGGCCATTCTTGACGGCAATTTCGACGAGGTCGCGAATGATCGTCTCGACGTCGCGGCCGACGTAACCGACCTCGGTAAACTTGGTCGCCTCGATCTTGATGAACGGCGCATTCGCCAGCCGCGCCAGACGGCGCGCGATCTCAGTCTTGCCGACGCCGGTCGGACCGATCATCAGGATGTTCTTCGGCGTGATCTCCTGACGCAGCGGCTCGGCCACCTGCGCACGCCGCCAGCGGTTGCGCAGGGCGATGGCGACCGCCTTCTTGGCCTTGTTCTGGCCGACGATGTGCTTGTCGAGTTCGTGAACGATTTCCTGGGGAGTCATTTGCGTCATGGCTGTCCTGCGAGTAATGCGAATGAAGAGCGTTATGTTCTCACTGCCGAAACGATGTGGCAAACTTGATCGACCGTTTTCTCAAGACGGATAACGAGGAGAATCCTTCGATGAAGACCCGCACCGCATGCCTTTCGCCCGGCCGCGTTGATCCCGGCACGATCTTGGCGCGCGCCGTCGCCGACCGCGATGGGCAGACGTTGCTGCCAGCCGGCACGGAACTCGACGCTACGTTGCTTGACCGGCTGATCCGGCGCGGTGTCGAGTACGACTTCGTCACCCTCCCTGACCACCGTAGCGCCGAGACCATCGCGGAAGAAATCCGGGCGGCCGAAATCCGCGTCGAAACGATTTTTCGCGTGCATGAAAACACCGCCAGCAGCGCCACCCGCGAGGCCTTGCACGCCGCCGTGCTCGCCTATCGCCTGGAAAGCGCCCAATGACCGCCGCACCGACACTCGACGAACTCGTTCGCCACGCCGGTTCGCTTCCCTCCTTGCCGGAAGCGGTTAATCACGTCATGCGCTCGCTGGCCGACGAAAACGCCGACATCGACTCGCTGGCCCAGCACATCAGCGCCGATCCGGCCATCGTCGCCCGCCTGCTCGCCGCCGCCAACGCCGTCTCCTCGGGCGTTTCGACGCCGATCTGTTCGGCCCGTCAGGCCTTCCTGTTCCTCGGCGTCAATCGCGTCGTCAGCATCGTTCTCGCCTCGACGCTTCTCCACCGCTACGACATCCGCAACCCGGGTTTCAACACGCGGCAGCTGTGGCGGCATGCGCTCGGCGTCGCCACCTGCGCCCGCCTGCTCGCCGAACAGACGCGGCTCAACGCCGATCTGGCGTTCACCGCCGGATTGCTGCACGACATCGGTCAACTCCTGATGTTCAGCGCCAGCCCGACGCGTTATCTCAAGGCGCTCGATCTGCACAACAAGGGCGACATGCCGATCGTCGACGCCGAGCGCGCCCTGTTCGGCGTCGACCACGCCACCGCCGGCGGATTGCTGGCCGAGACGTGGAAACTGCCGGGGAAAATAAGGGACGCCATCGAGGCGCATCACGAGCCGGACCAATTCGGCACAGACATCGGCGACCTGATCCACGCCAGCGAGGTGCTCAGCCACGCCCTCGACCTCGGCGAGCCGCAGGAGAACCGGGTGCCCGCGCTCTCCGACCGGGCGTGTGCCACGCTTGGGCTGTCGTGGTCGAAACTTTCCGGCCATTTCGCGGAAATCGAAGCCCGTTACGACGGGCTCTGCATAGCGCTCGGGATTTAGGGGTCGAGCGTTTCGATCGTGAAACTGTGGTTAGTGTAGATGCAGAGGTCGCCGGCGATTTCAAGTGACTTGCGCACGACCGTTTCCGGATCGAGGTCGGTGTTTTCGATCAGCGCCCGCGCCGCCGATTGGGCATAGGCGCCGCCGGAACCGATGGCGACGATGCCATGCTCCGGTTCGAGCACGTCGCCGTTGCCGGTAATCACCAGCGAATTCGTTTTATCGGCAACCGCCAGCATGGCCTCAAGCCGGCGCAGGGCGCGGTCGCTGCGCCAATCCTTGGCCAGCTCGACCGCCGAACGGAGCAGGTTGCCCTGATGCTTGTCGAGCTTGGCCTCGAAGCGCTCGAACAGCGTAAAGGCATCCGCCGTCCCGCCGGCAAACCCGGCCAGAATCGATCCCTGGTGAATGCGCCGCACCTTGCGCGCGCTCGCCTTGATCACGATGTTGCCCAGCGTGACCTGCCCGTCGCCGCCCATCGCCACGTGCTCGCCGCGACGAACGGACAAAATGGTAGTGCCGTGGTATTGCTCCATGAAGCCCCCTTCCTTCCTAATTCTTGCCAAAAACAATCGTTGCCACGGCGTCCAGACCGAGCACCCCGAACAACTCGGCAACGAGATAGTTCGGCTGTTTGAAAACAATCCGCTTGCCGGACGAACAGAACGGCGTGAGCACGTTAAGCAGCGTCGCCGCACTGACGAAGTCCATCCGTGTCAATGCCGAACAATCGACAAGGATTGAATCGGCCTGCTGTCCGTACGCCGCCAGCTCGGTAAATTTGGCGCCCTTGATGTCACCGCGCAGTGCGAACCCGTTGGTTGATCCCTCGTCATTCGCCACCGCCACGGGCGTCGGGTCGCTCGTCGCCTCGGCATCGACGGTCGTTCCGGCCGCGCCAGGAGTCGAAGCGGCCTCGGAGGCCATGACCCGCTCTGGTTCCCACGAGGGAGGAGATTCCTCGAACGTGACCGCGTAATTGATGGCAAGGTCTTCAAAAACGTCCTGCCGGCCTTGCAACTGATGGATATCCAGAAGCAGGAGCCAGCACGCCTTACCTTCGGCCCGGCCCACTTCGATGCCTGCGGCAATTTGCTCGCGCAAGGCATCCAGCCCGAGCAAGACGATTTCGCCCCGGCTCTTGCGCGCCTTTTGCCGCAGCGCCATCAGCCGCGCACAGCCGGCGTCATCGAAATGAGTGATTTTGCCGAGATCGAGACGAAGCTTTGGATTCTTCTCAAGCGATTTTTCGATGGCGGCGAACGCGGCGTCGTTGTCCCCGCACAAGGGGTCGCTGAAAAAAACACTGCTGCTCGACACGCCGGCTTTCCGCTTGCCCACGGCTGCTTTTTCCGGCGGAACCGAAGCTTCGCGCCACACTGGCGGAGATTGCTCGAATGCGCTCGCGTAACCAATCCCCAAGGCATCAAACGCCGCCCGGTCGCCAGACAACCTGTGTAGATCGAAGAGCATCAACCACAGTCGCTCCCCCATCCCGGAAGAAGGATCGCGGACGGCCGCCTCAAGCACCATCCGCGCCGCCTCATCCTGAGCGTTCGAGAAAAGCACGGCGGCTTCTTCCGCCTGCGCATCCACGGGATCGATCTCGGCCTCGATCTGGAACTCCGGAGCGCTCTCACTGAATACGAAATCGGAAAGATCAAGCGGCGTCTGTTCGGCCCCACCGGCTTTTTTTGGTTCAGGCACCGTCGCTTGGCAGGTCTTGGCAAGCGCATCCGCCGGCACGGTTTTCTCGCCGGCGAGTGAATCCCTCACCGGTTCTTTTGCCGTCGGGACCACCGCCGGCTTCGCGGTCCTTTTTTCCGGCGGCTTCTTGAAAAAGGAGAAAACCATGGATTGGAACACCGATCTGTGCAAAAAAAATCAGGCGGTTCTTTTAACACATCCGACCGCCGCCCGGCAATTTATCGGCCAATAAGCGCCATCCAAAAAACGACGCTCAACGCCGCGTTTATTCGAAGTCCTTGACCTGGCTCTGCCGCAGCCCCTGCTCGATGATCTCGCGCGGCAAATTGCGGCCGATGAACACGAACGTGCTGCCCCGTTCTTCACCATCGGCCCAGTCGGCTCCGGCGCTGCCGCCCATCAGTTCATGCACGCCCTGGATGATCACGCGGTAGGGAAGGCCGTCGATCGACAGCACGCCCTTGTAGCGCAAAAGGTCGGCGCCATAAACGCGGGCGATGGCGCGCAGAAAATCCTGCAGTTTGTGATTATCGAAAGGCAGTTCGCTGCGGAAGACGCAGGAACTGATGCGGTTGTCGTGACGATGCGCGTGGTGGTTGTGGGGGTGCCCGCCCGCCAGGAAGCCCGGCGCGATCTCGAGAACGGCGTTGAGGTTGAAACCACGAATGTCGAGCAGCGCGGCCAGAGGTGTCTGCCCGAAATAGACGGCCTGAATATCGGCACGCGGATTGATTGCGTGCAAGCGTTGCGACAGCGTTTCAATCTGCTCGGCATCGACCAGGTCGGTCTTGGAGAGTAAGAGACGATCGGCGAAACCAACCTGTTCCTGCGCTTGATCGTGCTCATCCAGCTGCCGCATGGCATGCACCGCGTCGACCAGCGTCACGACGGCGTCGAGCAGATAGCGCCGCGACACCTCCTCGTCGAGAAAGAAGGTCTGGGCCACCGGTCCCGGCGTCGCCAGACCCGTGGTTTCGATTAACACGCGATCGAACTGCAGCGAGCCGGCGGCGCGCTTGTCGGCCAGTTCGCCAAGGATGCGGATCAGATCGCCGCGCACCGTGCAGCAGATACAGCCATTGTTCATCTCGACGATTTGCTCGTCGCCGGAGAGCAGCAACTCGTTGTCGATACCGACCTCGCCGAACTCGTTCTCGATGACGGCGATTTTTTCGCCGTGGCGCTCGGTCAGGATGTAGTTGAGTAGCGTCGTCTTGCCGCAACCGAGAAAGCCGGTAACGATCGTCACCGGAATCGGCGCGTTAATCTCTCTTTCATTCATCGATTTTTTCCTCGCCACGTTTGGCACATTTGTCGCACCACCCGCTCAGCTCGAGATTCATGTGCGACAGCGCGAAGCCGGCCGGCAGCTCGGGCGCCTCGGGCGGCGGCGCGTCGAGGCAAAAAACGCCACCGCACTTTTCGCAACGGAAATGAATATGCGCCTGATGCTCCCCGCCGACGGCCGGCGAAAACCGGAACACGCGCTGGGCATCGGCCGCCTTGTTGGCCAGCCCGCTGGCGACCAGCCAGTCGAGCACCCGGTAGAGCGTCACGCGATCGAGCGCCGGCTCGCCCAGCGACTGCTCGATTTCATTGTGCGTGAGCGGCATCGGCGCCGTGCGCAACGCATGCAGGACACGAATCCGCGCCGGCGTCGCACGGGCGCCCATTTGCCTGAGCTGACCGGCCAGAAGCTGCATGTTCGAGGTAAATGAGGACACGTCGGGGACCCCGGTAAAAAAGCCGGCCGATTAGACCATAGCGACCGCTCAGACGCAACGCGGTTGCAACAGCAACACCCGATGAAAGCCAGTCAAACGAACCCGAGGCCGCTTATTCGCCCTCCTTGCGCTTGGCCCGCGGATGCGCCGCGTCGTAGACCTTGGCCAGATGCTGGAAATCAAGGTGGGTATAGACCTGCGTCGAAGCGATGCTGGCGTGACCGAGCATTTCCTGGACGGCGCGCAAGTCACCGGAGGATTGCAGCATGTGCGACGCAAAGGAATGGCGGAGCATATGCGGATGCACGCCGGTCGCCAGCCCCTGTGCCAACGCACGGATTCCAATCCGGGACTCGACGACGCGCGGGTGGATGCGCGCGCCGCGCTGGCCGACGAAAAGGGCGTTCTCCCCCGGTGCGGCCAGCTCGCCACGCCGCGCCAGCCAACGGTCGATCGCCTCGCGCGCCTTGCGACCGACCGGCACCAGCCTTGCCTTGTTGCGTTTGCCGAGCACCCGGATTTCGCCCTCCAACAGTTCCTGCTGGCACGACAGATCGAGCGCGACCAGTTCCGCCAGGCGCAGGCCGGAAGAGTAGAACAGCTCGAACATCGCTTGGTCGCGCAGGTCGACCACTTCGTCGCTGGCGTGATCGAGCAGCCGGTTCGCCTCGTCCGGCGAGAGCACCTTGGGCAGCGGGTGCGGGCTTTTCGGCGGCCGCACGCCATCGACGGGATTGGCTTCGATCCGGCCGCGCACGCCCAGCCAGCGGTAAAAGCCGCGCCAGGCCGACAACATCCGCGCCAGCGAGCGCCCGCTCAGCCCGCGCCCATGCAGCACGCCAACAAACCGCCGGATGTGCGCCGTGTGCAGGCGCAAAAGGGAACCGGCACAGGCCTCAGGCGGCTGCTCTTCGAGCAGCGACAACAACGCCCGCAAATCGCGCCGGTAGTTGCTGATCGTGTGCGGCGACTGCCGCCGCTGCTGGGCGAGCTCGTCGAGATAGGCGCCGATCAGCACCAGACCGTCGACGGCCGCTTCAGTCGGTATAGGCACAAGAGACGTTTTGCGCCGACGAAATCAGGGCAGACGCAGGACGCGGGCCAGCGCCGCGGAAGCCATTTCGCCCAGCCGCTCAAGATAAAGCGTCCCCATGCCGGCATAGAAGCGCTGCGGGTCTTCGCTGCCGAGCGCGATCATGCCGAAGCTGCCGCCGCCGTTCCTCAGGGCGATCAGGCCTTGCGAACGGACGTGCGACGACGCTTCGCCGAACCAGGACGAGGTCTCGAACCCGGAGGTCGAACCACAGTACGGCTCGGTCAACGTCTCGGCGAACGACTGCAATTCGACGCTCACTTCAGCGAACTCGGGCAGTTCTTCGCCGCTCTCGGGGCAACGCCACAGGCGCAGCGCAAAATGCGGGATGGCAAAATCATCGCGCAGGTGGAAATTGAGCGAGTGCACCACCGACTGGAAGGTCGACGCGGCGATGATGGCCACGCCGAGGCGATGCATCTTCTCGCTGATCACGTCGTTCTCCTCGCCGAACTGCAGCAGCTCGCTCATCTTGCCTTCAAGCTGGCGGTTCTTGTCGCGCAGACCGATCATCTGGCGCTCGGTGATCGAAATCGTCCGCCCGCCATGCGGATGCGGAATCGCCAGATGGACGACAAGATCGGCATATTCTTCGAAAAAATGCGGATGATCTACGAGATACTGCGCGACTTCTTCCGATTTCATAATTCGATTTCTCCGGTAAAGACGGTGACGGCGGGACCTGTCATCAGGACGGCGGTGCCGGTGCCGCCCCAGGCAATTTTGAGCTCGCCGCCGCGCGTCGACACGCGCACCGGCGAATCGAGCAGCCCGCGGGCGATGCCGGCGACGACGGCGGCACAGGCGCCGGTGCCGCACGCCAGCGTTTCCCCCGCGCCGCGCTCGAAGACGCGCAGGCGGATCGAATTCCGGTCGACGACCTGCATGAACCCCGCATTGACGCGCTGCGGAAAGCGCGGATGCGATTCGATCAGCGGCCCCTGCTGCGCAACCTGTGCGGTATCGACATCGTCCACAACCTGCACGGCGTGCGGATTGCCCATCGATACGGCGGTGACAGCCACGCTCGCCTCGCCCACCGCCAACGGCTGGATCAGATCGGCCGTCTCGCTGACGAACGGAATCTGTTCCGGCGCAAAGACGGGCACGCCCATATCGACCGTCACGTTGCCATCGGCCTCCAACCGGGGGGCAATGAGGCCGCGCATCGTCTCGACACGGATCTCCGGCTTTTCCGTCAGTCCCTGCTCATGCACGAAGCGGACGAAGCAACGCGCGCCGTTGCCGCATTGCTCGACCTCGCCGCCATCGGCATTGAAGATGCGGTAACGGAAATCGATGTCCGGGCGGCTCGCCTTCTCGACCAGCAGCAGTTGATCGCAGCCGATGCCGAAATGGCGGTCGGCCAGAAAACGAATCTGCTCCGGCGTCAGCGCGAGCGACTGCCGAATCCCGTCGAGCACGACAAAGTCGTTACCCAGACCGTGCATTTTCGAAAATCTGATTTTCATTGGTGGAATCCGCCCTTGTGCAAAATATTGCGCGCCATTATAAGGTCGTCGCTTTTGAATCCCCGCTGAAATCAGCCGAAACGACAGCCCGCAACGCGGTTTGGCATACAATGCCGCGCCCGCATGACTATACTGCACGACGCCCATCGCGCCTGCGCCGCTTCGAGACCAACGTTTCACCATGCTCAAACGACTCCTGCCCCAGCCCCTCGTTTTCCTGCTCTGGTTGCTGCACTTTCTCCCCTTGGCGCCGCTCGCCGCCATCGGTTGCGGTGTTGGCGATCTGTTGCGTCTGCTGGGCAAACACCGCCATGCGGTCGCCCGGAAAAATCTGGAGTGGTGCTTTCCGGAACTCTCCGAACAAGAACGCGCCGCTTTGCTGAAAGCGCACTTTCGCGCCCTCGGTCGCAGCCTCGTCGAGCGTAGCGTGTTGTGGTGGGGCAGCCGCGAACGGCTCTCCCGCATGATCCGCGTCGAAGGCGAGGAAAAAATCCGGCAGTGCCTGGACGCGCAACGACCGATCATTCTGCTTGCGCCGCATTTCGTCGGACTCGATGCCGGCGGCGTCGCCATTGCCATGCGTTTCAACTGCGTGAGCATGTATGCGACGCAAGCCAATCCGGTCTTCGATCGCCTGCTGCTGCGCGGCCGCCATCGTTTCGGCGACCAGCAGTTGCTCTCCCGCCAAGACGGCGTGCGAGCCACCATCAAGGCCATGCGCTCCGGCCGACCGTTCTATTACCTGCCCGACCTCAACGCAAGACGCCGGGACTCGATTTTCGTGCCGTTTTTCGGCATCCAGACAGCCACCATCACCGGCCTGTCACGATTGGCCCGCGCCGCCAACGCCGCCGTGCTGCCTTGCGCGACGCGCATGCTTCCCGGCGGCGAGGGATACGTCGTCGAGATTGGCGACGCGTGGGAGAACTTCCCGACCGACGATGTCGAGGCCGACACCGCGCGTATGAACGGCTGGATCGAAGCAGCGATCAGGACGATGCCCGAGCAATACTACTGGGTGCATCGCCGTTTCAAGACGCGACCGGAAGGCGAAGTCCGGCCGTATTGAATCCCGAATCCGGATGCAATGCCCGCGAACCTGCCTGAATGTATACTTGCGCCTCGATCGGCGGGCGAGCTTCCTCTTTGCGGTCCGCGCAAAACCAGCGAGAGAGCACCTTGGCACTGACAATACTTGGACTTTCCGGCGCGCTGACGCAGGATCCGTCGGCGGCACTCTACATTGACGGAAAACTGGTAGCCGCCGCCGAGGAAGAACGCTTCGTGCGCGAAAAGCACGCCAAGAACCGCATGCCCTACGAAGCGGCGAAATTCTGCCTGCAGTTCGCCGGCATCATGCCGTCGGACGTCGATGCCGTGGCCATTCCGTTCGCCTCGATCAGCCTTGGTAAAAAGGCGCGCTGGCACTACGCGAAACGCTACTGGTACGCGCCGGATCGCGCGCTCGATGTGATCTTCGCCGGCAACCGCCACTTCCATCGCTACAAGAAGCGCATCGAATGGTGTTTGGTACAACTCGGCTTCGACCTCAAAAAAGTCGAAATCGTCCCCGTCGAGCATCACCTCGCGCACGCCGCCAGCGCCTATCACTGTTCCGGCTTCCACGAAAAAACCGCGATCCTCGGCATCGACGGCAAGGGCGAATACGCCACCACCTTCTTCGGCTACGGCGAAAACGGCAAGATCCACAAGATCAAGGAATTCTACGACCCCGACTCGCTCGGCGGCCTCTACGGTGCGATCACCGAGTTCCTCGGCTTCGAGATGCTCGACGGCGAATACAAGGTCATGGGCATGGCGCCCTACGGCAACCCGAACAAATACGATTTCTCGCGCCTCGCCAAATTCGAGAACGGCGAACTCGTCATCAACACCGACTACGCCAACGTAATTGGCATTCGGCGCCACAAGGAAAACGGCAAGGGCTTCCATTTCTCGCCGAAACTGATCGAGTGGCTCGGCCCGAAGCGCGTCGGCGACATCGCCGACGCCCCATACATCCACTACGCGGCGAGCATGCAAAAGCTGTTCGAGGACCTGTCGCTGCAGATGATCGACCACTACCTCGGCGACATCCTGCGCGAGACCGGCAAGCTCGCTTTTTCCGGCGGCGGCGCGCTCAACGTCAAGCTCAACCAGAAAATCATCGCCCGCCCGGAACTCAAGGAACTGTTCGTGCAACCGGCCTCCGGCGATGCCGGCACCGCTGTCGGCGCCGCGGCCTACGTCTCGGTCGAGCGCGGCGTGCCGGTGGAGAAGATGGAGCACGTCCATCTCGGCCCGTCGTTCAGCAACGAGGACGTCATCGCCGCCTGCGCGCGCCATCCGGCGCAACCGAAGTGGCAGAAGATCAATGACGTGCCGCTGGAAATCGCCAAGATCCTCGCCGACGGCAATCCCGTCGCCTGGCTCCAGGGCCGCATGGAGTTCGGCCCGCGCGCCCTCGGCGGGCGCTCGATTCTCGGCTGCCCGAGCGTACCCGGCGTCGCCGACCGCATCAACGAACAGATCAAGTTCCGCGAACGCTGGCGCCCCTTCTGCCCGAGCATGCTCGACACCGTCGGCCCGCAGATGCTCGGCAGCGACCACCCGGCGCCGTTCATGACCTTCACCTTCGAAGTCGCCGAGGAATGGAAAAACCGCGTGCCGGAAGTCGTGCATGAGGATGGCACCTCGCGCGCGCAGGTACTCGAACGCAAATTCAACCCGCGCTATTACGACCTGATGAATGAACTCGAAAAACTCACCGGCAACGGTGTCGTCCTCAACACCTCGCTCAACCGCCGAGGCGAACCGATGATCTGCTCGCCGACCGACGCGCTGAACATGTTCCATGACTCGGATCTGGAGTATCTGGTCATGGAGGATGTGTTGGTGACGAAACCAAATAAACGATAAATACGGGATTGCGCGCATATGGACGACCACTGGATCTTGCAACTCTGCCACGGCTATTCCGGACCGTTTCTCGACGTCGCCCGCCAATATGCGGCGCTGTTCAAGGGCTCACCGTTCAAGGTGCTGACTGTCTATCTGACTGGCAAGCCCGACGAACAGGCGCGCGCCGGATCGGCATCGGACGAGGTGATTTTCCTCAATTACTCCAGCCGGGCAATCCGCGGCCTCAAGATCGATGCCATTCGCAAGATCCAGAGGATTGCCGCCAGCCGCGATTTCGCGCTCGTCATTGCTCATCGTTTCAAGCCGATTTACGTTGCCTGCCTTGCCACCCGCTTGCCGGTCGTCGGCATACATCACGCCTTCGGTGGCTATGATCGCCCGCAACGCCGCTGGTTTGCGCACCTGTTCCGCCGGCGCCTGTCGTTGCTGGGGGTTTCCGACGCCGTTCGCGACGACATCCGGAAACGCCTCCACGGCTGGGCGCCGGAACGCATCGAGACGTTACATAACCGGCTCGACGTCGAAAGCGCAACAGCCCAGTTGGTCTCGCGCGAAGAAGCGCGGACAAAACTTGGCTTGCCGGACGACGCCACCGTCATCGCCAACGTCGGCCGCCTGCATCCGGACAAGGATCAAGCCACCTTGCTGAAAGGATTCGCCGCCGCGCTGCCGAATCTGCCGGCCGACAGTCTGCTGGCCATTGCCGGTCGCGGCGCACTGGAAGACGACCTGCGGCTTCTGGCGCGAAACCTCGGCATTGCCGACCGCGTTCGCTTTCTCGGTCAGGTTCCGGACGTCCGCCGTTTCTTTCCGGCATTCGATCTGTTCGTGCTCAGCTCGGATCACGAACCGTTCGGCATGGTGCTGCTGGAAGCCATGGCGGCGGGCGTGCCCATCCTCGCCACCGACTGCGGTGGCGCGCCGGAAGTGCTCGGAAGCGCAGACCAGCTTTTTCCGTTGGGCAACGCAAAACAGCTTGCCGACATGCTGACCGACTTCTTTACGCGACAAGATGCGGCTTTTCGCCAGGAGATCGCGGAGCAAGGCTGCCAGCGCCTGCAAAAAAAATTCTCTGACGAAACCGCACGGCCGCTTTTCTTTAGCCTGCCCATGATTCAGAACGTCCTTTCCCAGACATCGACATGACCCGCACCCTCTTCGCACAACAGCCCCCCCGCAGCAAGGCCAGAATCGCACTGGTTTCGTTCGATTCGCTGGGCGACGGTCTGATCTATCTGATGATGGCCGACAACCTGCAGCGCAACGGCTATGACATCACCTGCTACGGCAACATCGCCTACCAGATGCGACAGTGGCTACCGAATCTCGCGATTCGTCCCTACCCTCCCGCTGGCCGGACCGAAACGCTTGAAATGGAACTGGCAGGCTATGATCTGGCGATCGTGAGCCCCCCCAGTTTCATCCGCGAACACATGGACGAATCGAGCACCGCCCGCCTTCGGGAGAAATGGCTGCTGATCTGCCAGAAAACACCGGACGCGTGGCATTTCGACCATAGCGCAAGGATTCGGGAAACAAACCCCGAGCAATTCGAAGCACTTCAAGGATTGCTCGACTGCAGCGGCTCCATCCGATTCAAGAAGTTCACGACCGAAAGTGCCGTCGGGATGACCCTTCAGTACATGCGGGAGAAGATGCATCTCGCGAACGTGACGAAGACGCCGCCGATCGTCCCGCCAGAGGGGTTGCAACATCGCCGCCATCGCCGCCGGATCATCGTTAGCCCGGATTCCGCCGGCCCGGAAAAAAAGAACTGGCGGCCAGCGTCTTTCCTCAAGCTCTGCCGACAGCTTCAAGCGCGCGGCTACACGCCCGAAATCGTCGTTGCCCCGAAAAATCACGGGACTTGGGCAAAGATGAAGGACAACACGTTCAACACGCCCCGTTTCGACGACATCAGCGCACTTTGTGCCTATCTGTACGAATCCGGCATCGTGATCGCCAACGACTCTGGCAACGGCCATCTGGCGTCTTTTCTCGGCATTCCGGTCGTTACCATTTACCGAAAAAGGAACCCGCTCTTCCATTGGCGCCCGGACTGGGAACCTGGCACCGTCGTGTGCCCGAAGCTTTCACTGCCCTGGCAGCAGGACTCCCTCTGGAAACACCTCATCAGCACCTCGCAGATCATCGCGGCCGTTGAACAACTGCAAGCGAGAAAGACCGACTGATGATCCCGCCCTTGCCTCCGTCCACCAGCCCGTTCAGATTCCTGATCCTCGACGGTATCGGCGGTGTCCCGCTCGGTCTTGAACTGGCGACAGCGCTACAGGCGGATGGCCACACAGCCATCCATTTCGACTGTCTGAAGCAGAAAACCCGCCCGTTCTACGGCATACGCTCCGCCTGCGCAAAACTATTGGACAAAGAAGCCGACAAGGACGGTTTCTACCTGCTGCCAAAACTCGCCAGCCCGACGCTTGCCGATCTCGTTGCACGCACCGCCCCGACGCATATCCTCGTGGCCGGGTTCATCTACAAGTTTTTTGACCCGCACGAATTGCGGCGGATCGCCGACACCTGTCGCGCCACGCTGCTGCTCTACGACACTGACAGCTGCAACCTGTACGGCAAGCGGCGCGAATTCCTTTTCTTTATCGAAAACGAGCTACCGGTCTACCATCGGATTTTCTCGTTTTCCCAGGTTACCACCCGTTTCTTCGGTGAAACCCGTCAGTTGCCGGTCACGCATCTTCCCTTTGGCGCCAACCCGATAGCGACGCCCGACCATGCCCCGCCCTCGATCGACACGCTATTTGTCGGCAGCGGCGATTTGCGACGAATTCTGCTACTGGAAGCCATCAGAAAAAACGTCACGGTTTTTGGCAACCGCTGGCGCCGCAACTACCCGCTCATCTCTCGGGAGCTTCAGGCCCGGATTCATGACACGCCAGTTTGGGGCAAGGAACTGCACTCATTGCTCGGTCAGTCGAGGATCGTGCTCAACATCACGCGAACCGATTTTTATGGCGCAGAAACCGGCGTCAATCTGCGCATTTTCGAAGCCGTAGCGGCGGGCTGCTTCCTTCTGACCGACTATTGCGAGGAACTTGAAGAGCTTTTCGAGATTGGTCACGAAATTGAAGTTTTCCGCTCGGCCAGCGAACTAGCCGACAAGGTTCACTATTACCTGACGCACGAAGACAAACGCCAAGCCATCGCCCGACAAGGCCATGAGCGCTTTATGAGGGAGCACACCTGGACTGCGCGCGCCCGCGAGCTGTGTTCCCACCTATCCACAAAGTTCCCGAAGGACTGACTGCAGCAACAGGGAAACGCCCTTAAATCTTCAACCGCTCGACCACCCGCCCATGCACAAGATGTTCTTGGACGATCTCCTCGACATCCTCTTCATCGACATAGCGGTACCAGACTTCTTCCGGATAAACGACGATCACCGGCCCCTCGTCAGGGCAATCGCATCAAACCTACCCGAGTCCAAGGATGGACTCCCGGTAGGCATCAGAGGAGGCGGCGAGGATTCTGCGCGTATGAATGCCAGCCTTTC
>NZ_SSSR01000013.1 GCF_009469695.1 Propionivibrio limicola | reverse complement strand
CCGTGGATATCGGCGGTTACTACCGTCCGGACCCGCTCAAGACCGCGGCCGCCATGCGTCCGAGCGCCACGCTGAACGCCATCATCGACGCGCTGTAATGAATGACGGCCATTCACGGAATGTCATCATGATGTAATGGCGATGACCTCTTGTCCGGTTTCCGGGCAAGAGGTCGTTTTATTTGTGCATCGATCATTGCTGTGAATCTTGGAGTGTCCCGCTGCTTCCGTGTGGATGGGAGGCTCCGGATGGATTTGGTTGTTTGCACCCTTGTCTGGATGTGAATTATCAATCCGTAATTAGTTGCAAATCGATATTTGGAGGTAGGTATGAAGATTGAAAAACAGGCGCAGGCAGGGACCATGCAGTCCAGCGACCTCATGGTGTTTGTCGAGCCTGCTAACGAACTGAAGATCGAAATCGAATCGACAGTTAAAAAGCAGTTTGGTCACTTGATCAGTGCCAAGGTTGATGAAGTTGTCGCCGCGCTTGGCGTGACGGCTGGCTTCATCCGCGTTTCCGATCGCGGTGCATTGGACTATGCCATTGAAGCCCGTGTTAAAACTGCCCTCCAGCGCGCATCCGCAGCGTAAGGGAATTCATAATTTCGAGGAGTAATCAATATGGCAGATTTCCAATTGCGCCGGACGATGCTTTACGTCCCCGGCAATATGCCGTCGATGTTGCAAAACGTGCCGCTGTTCCAATGTGACGCAGTTATTATCGACCTTGAGGATGCGGTTAACTACGCTGAAAAGGACGCTGCTCGTAATCTCGTTACAAGCTTCCTGAGCACCTGGAAAGACCGTAACAAGGAAGTGCTCGTGCGTATCAACCCGCTCTATACGAAGTGGGGCCACGACGACCTGAAGGCTATCCTTCCTGTTATGCCCGATGCGATCCGTTTCCCGATGTGTGAAACGGCCGAAATGGCACAAGAACTCGACGCCGAGCTGACCAAGTACGAAAAGGCCAACGGTATCGCTGAAGGTCACTTCAAGATCCTACCGTCGATCGAAACGGTCAAGAGCGTGATCAATTCCTACGAAATCGCTAGGGCTTCCAAGCGTATTTACGGTCTGGCATTCGGTGCCGAGGATTACACCGCCAGCATGGGTATCGCCCGTACGAACTCCGGTGAAGACCTGATGCACCCGCGTATGCAAATCGTCATGGCCGCCAAGGCCGCCGGCGTTCAGGCTATCGATACGGTGTTCTCCGACGTGAATGATATGGATGCACTGCGTCGCGAAACCGAAACGATCAAGCGTCTTGGTTACACCGGCAAGTGTTTGTCCAACCCGCGTCAGATCGAGATCATTCACGAAGTATTCGCACCGAAGGAAGAGGAAGTCGAATACGCGCTGAAGGTTGTTGAGGCGATCAAGCAGGCCAACGAAATGGGTACTGGCGTTATTTCGCTCAACGGCAAAATGGTTGACTTGCCGGTTGTTAAACGCGCTATCCATACGCTGAATACCGCTTACGCCCAAGGTATGGTCGACGCCCCGGTTGATGAGGAGATTCTGAATGGCAATTAATAGTGTGGGACGTGAGATTCCCGAAGTTTACAACGGCAAGAAAATTGTTCCGTACGGTGGCCCGAAGTCGTATAAGCCGGACCTGATGACGGCTACGCGCCCGATCAAGCGGAATGACAGCGGCAAAAGCAAGGTGGTTGGTGGTCTGCGCGATGCAATCGTCGCCTCCGGCCTGAAGAGCGGGATGACCATCTCGACGCATCACCATTTGCGTAACGGTGACCGTCTTCTGAACGATCTGGTCAAGGAAATCGACGCACTCGGTATCCGTGATATCACGATTGCGGCGAGCTCGGTGCACATCGTTCATGCCGAACTCGTGCCGTATATCAAGAAGGGCGTGATCACTGGCTTCGAGTGCGGTGTTAACGGTCTGATTGGTGAGCTGATCTCGAAGGGCGAGCTGAACTGCCCGATTACGGTGCGTTCGCACGGCGGTCGCGCCCGTTCCATCGCCACCGGCGAAGTCCAGATTGACGTGGCGTTCCTCGCTGCGCCGTATTGCGACGAATACGGCAACTTCAACGGCTTCTTCGGCCCGTCGGCCTGCGGCACGCTCGGTTATGCCATTCCGGATGCCCAGTACGCCAAGACTGTCGTTGCCGTGACCGATAACCTCGTTCCGTATCCTGCACTGCCGATTGCCATTCCGCAGTCGATGGTTGATTTCGTGGCAACGGTGGATACGCTGGGCGATCCGAAAAAGATTGTGTCGTCGACGACCAAGCTGACCCGTGATCCGATGGGTCTTCAGATTGCCAAGTACGCCTCGATGGTTATTGACGCTACCGGCTATCTTAAAGACGGGTTCTCGTTCCAGACCGGTACGGGCGGCATCTCGCTGGCCGTGGCGGGTCACGTCCGTGACATGATGCGTGAGCGCAAGATCAAGGGCTCGTTCGGCTGCGGCGGTATCACCGGATTCTTCGTCGACATGCTTGAAGAAGGCTTGTTCGAGGGGCTGTTCGATGTGCAGTGTTTCGACCTCAAGGCGGTCGATTCCATCGGCCGTAACCAGAAGCATCAGCAGATGTCGGCCAACCTGTACGCTGACCCGTTCAACATGGGTTGCCTGGTCAATCGTCTCGATTGCGCGATCCTGAGCGCCACGGAAACCGATGTTAACTTCAACGTTAACGTTAACACCGAGTCGATGGGTTATTTGCTCCACAACACCGGTGGTCACTGCGACGTGGCGGCAGGCGCAAAGGTCTCGATCATCGTTTGCCCGTCGATCCGCGGCCGTCTGCCGATGGTTCGTGACGCTGTGACGACGGTTACGACCCCGGGTGAAACGGTTGGCGTGATCATCACCGAACGCGGCATCGCGGTGAACGATCACCTGCCCGAACTGAAGGAAGAACTGATCCGTCGCCGTGCGCCGGTGAAGGACATCCATCAGTTGCGCGACGAGATCTACTCGATTACTGGTGCACCGAAAGACGTCGAGTTCGAAGACGAAGTCGTCGGTCTCATCGAATACCGTGACGGTACGATCATTGACACCGTTAGAAAAGTTCGCGCTTAACATCCTGGAAGCGAGGGATGGCAGGCAGGATGCTCTTGCTCGTGCATTGAGCCAAGGGCGTCCTGCGATACTGTTTCTCTCGCTGAATATTCCAGGTCAGGAAAAAACGCCTCCGGGTTCGGAGGCGCTTTTTTTCTGGATGTTGGAAGAGTTGAATAACGAATTTTCCGGACTTGTTGTACTCGAAAATGTGCACGACGCGCTTGGGCCGTATGCTGTCATGTCACTGGATCTTGATCCATACGACGTGAAGCGGCGTTGCATAGCGGCTGAAACAAAGTATCCTTTTGCCCGGCTGATTGATCTGGATGTTTACTCACCCGAAGGTGTTCAGATTGACCGAGGGCGCCTCGGCTTGCCGCGCCGTCCCTGTCTGGTTTGTAGCCGGCCAGCTGTTGAGTGCATCCGGCTGAAACGGCATTCCTACGAAGAGGTTGTTGCGAAAGTCCATGAATTGCTCGCGCGCTTTAGAACTTAAGAAATTAGCCGCATCCTTGGTCAAAGGCGCGACCATGGAGCTTTACCTTACGCCGAAGCCAGGTCTCGTCGACCTCGCAGATACCGGTTCGCATACCGATCTGACCGTGCCCATCATGGAGCAATCGATCGCATACGTGGGTGATTATCTTGAAGAGATAGTTCAATCACTGCAAAACGGGCAGGCTTTTGAGTATCAGAAAGAAATTGCCATTCGGGCCGAGCGGCGCCTGTTCGACAATCTCGGTACAAATACCCACAAGGGTTACATTTTTCTCAGCGGTATGCTGTTGATCGCGCAATGGCACGCGGGGTGTTCAGAAGAAGCGAATATACGCCAAGCCCTCGCTTCGTTGTCCGAGAAGTTTTTCATGAGTACGGTGACGGGCGCCGAGACTCATGGCCAGCGGGTACGCGAAAAATTCAAGGCTGGCGGAATTGTCCGGGAATCCATCGAGGGGTTCCCGTCGTTGTTTGATGAAGCGCTTCCTGCGTATCGCGCGGCGCTTAAGCGACATGGCTGCAATACGGTCGCCTCGTTTGCCATGATGGCGCGTTTGATGCAGGTCGTAGAAGACACGACAACCCTGCATCGGGCAGGCGTTGAGGGGTTAGCCAGGGTTAGGCGCGATGGCCGGCAATTGGAGCGTTTGATAGCCGCCGGGGAGGATTGTGTTGCGTTCCTGGAGGAACTGAACCGTCACTACATCCAGATGAACATCACTATTGGCGGCGTCGCCGATATGCTTGGGCTTGCATACGGTATGTTGATTGCTGGGGAAGAAATTCCGGATCAACATCAAACTTCTTTTCTCTCCGCCGAGATTGTGCCGTCTTAAGCACGAGAATAGCGTTCGGGTCTTCGATTCAATTGGTTTTACTGCGCTAATGATCTCGGCGGCCAGCATTGATTGCGCCATTGTGAGCAAATCTTGCAGCGCGCGTAACCGGATACAAATACTTACATCATTGCGTGGCGAGTCTATGGTCAGACTTGCTGAAACGGCTATGATTGTTTTGTGAATGATCAAAACTCCCAAGGAAATAACGTGGCTCAAAATAGGGGCTCGGCGTTGAACTCAGGCAAGTGCGTCTTCTGTATGGTGGTGATGCTGTTTGCAGCGGGGCTGTCAGCAAGTGATGCGGTGGCTGATCCTGGCGGGCGGGGTAACAGCTACGGTGATGGTGGACGTCGTGATTGGACGTATTCGTCGCCGTCGGGTAACGAAGGGCGAGAAGTCCGACGCCAAGAGTTTCAACGTAGTAGAGGAGGTGAGATGCAGCGCGAGCAACGCATGTCGCCGGAAGAAAGGCGGCAGTTGCGCGAGGATATACAGAATGCCGGCCGGGAGATATACCCGGTACGCCGTTGATTGGCCTTCGGAAGGCGAGTTAAAAGAACGGAACGGCACGTCCAAAAAAACAACGCCACTGCGAAAGTGGCGTTGTTTTTTGGGGGGCTGAAGTTGCTGCCCTATCGGGTAGACGTGCTGGCCTCTGAAGCCGTTACCTCTACCTTTGCGGAAGAAGTGGTTTGGGCTGTCTTGTGCGGGTCGTGTGGATGCCAACCCAGGGTGAAGAACAGAACCGCAAAACCGACAACATAGGCGATTGCGACATGCCACCCTTGGCGCAGCCAGCGAGCGACGGATTTGGCTTCGGGATACATGTTTGATAGTGCGACGCCAGCCGAGGAACCGAACCAGACCATTGATCCTCCAAAGCCAACAGCGTAGGCCAACACTCCCCAGTCATAGCCACCCTGCTTGAGTGCGAGGGCCGTCAGTGGGATGTTGTCGAAAATGGCAGAGACGAATCCCAAACTCAGCGCGGCAAGCGCCGAGGCTGGCGGAAGTTGCTCGACGGGCATCATTGAGGCGCAGGTTACCAGCGACAGGAGAAAGATCGAGCCCTTGAACGTTTCCGGCAACAGTGACCAATCAGGACGGCGGATCGGCACCGAAACAAAGATGGCAACCCAGACGGCTACACCAATGAAGGGGAAATGGTCTGCAAGGGCTTTGTATTTCCAGTTGACCACGATGTTGGTGATCATGGCGCAAGTCAGAATGAGGACAACGATACCGAGCCGGGATTTGTCCACTTTCAGGCTTTCGCGAGCCCCCTTGATGATTGGCGAGTAGGCGTGCTGTTGCTTAGCTGCGATATACGCGGTAACGATGAGCGCCGTGCAGGCCGCTACATAAGCGTGTACTACGTCCAGCGGGCTTACTCCGTCGATCCACATCATCGTGGTCGTTGTGTCGCCAACGACGGACCCGGAGCCGCCGGCGTTTGATGCCGCAACGATCCCCGCCAGATAGCCAATATGCACCTTGCCGCGGAACAACTGGTGGGCCATGGCGCCGCCAATCAGGGCAGCCGCAATGTTGTCAAGGAAGCTGGACAGCACGAAGACCATGATCAGCAGAACAAAGCCCCCTTTCCAGTCGCTTGGAAGGTAACGGGGCAAAATGACGGGTACGTGGCTTTTCTCGAAGTGGCGTGAGAGAAGGGCAAATCCCATGAGCAAACACAGCAAATTCGCCAGGATGACCCATTCGTGTTGAAAGTGGGTGGCTAACCCCGCCAGCCCCTCACCGGCCTTAAAGCCAGTGAATAGCAGTTTGTAAAGTGTGATCGTTACCATGCCGGTAAGACCGACATGAAGCGTATGGTCGTGAAACAGCGCGACTCCTAACAACGTCATCGCGAAGAGGATGAAATCCAGCGGAATGCCGGCCACCATCACGGGTTCCCCCGCCCAAGCGGGGAATGCTGCTGCAAATAGAAATAATGCTGAAAAACATGCACGTAAATTTTGTTTATACATCTACATCTCCCTGAATGCAGATTTGGATTCTAACCATAAATTTGTGTGGGGGTGGATTTTCTCTGCCCAGAAAGTTCAATTTTCTGTTGATGCTTTTTTATCGGTGGGCGATGCCGTTCGAGAGCGTCGTCGCGTTATGACGCATCATTTTCAGGTAGGTTGAAGCCGGGCCATCGGGAGCCGATAGCGAATCGGAATAAAGCGTGCCGCCGATTCGGGCGCCCGATTCCTGGCGAATGCGATCCAGCAGTCGAGGATCGGAGATGCTTTCAATGAATACGGCAGAAATCTTTTCCTGACGTATTTGACGAATGATGCGACCGATTTCCTTGGCCGAGGGTTCAGCTTCGGTGCTGATGCCGACTGGCGATATGAACTTGACACCATAGGCTCGACCAAAATAGCCAAACGCCTCGTGTGTTGTGACGACTTTGCGTTGTTCAGGCGGGATTCCGGCAAACATGCTGCGGATGTTTTCGTCCAGTGCGGAAATGTCCTTCTTGAATCGGTTGGCATTTGCTTTATAGACGGTGCTGCCCTCTGGGTCGACTTTGCTCAGCGCGAGGGAGATATTGTCGACGTAAAGCAGAACGTTTTTCAGGTCCTGCCAGGCGTGCGGATCCAAGTCGCCATGTGCGTGGTGGTGCGATTCTCGCGCGGAGTATTTGTCGTTAGAGGGATGGGCGTGAGCATGCCTGAATGTCTCTATTCCAGCGCTGGCCGTTACGACTGGGCCTTTGTAGCCGGATGATTTCACTAAGCGGTCGATCCAGCCCTCGAATCCCAAACCGTTAACGACGACGAGGCTGGCATGGGCGATTTTTTTTGCGTCAGCAGGAGAAGGTTGGAAAACGTGTGCATCGGAGTTTGGTGCGACGAGAGACTGAACTCTTACCCTGTCACCGCCGACCTGCTGAACGATGTCACCGAGAATGCTGAAGCTGGCGATGACGTTGATCGTTTGCGCACTGGCCGAACGTGCTGCCATGAGTGCAATGCAGAGAACGGAAGCGACAAGAAACTGCGCTACTTTAACCGCCATGCGGTGCATAGGATAATTCATGGGACTATCTCCCTTTAATGTTCGAAGTGCCAGCGCGGCCGTAATCTCGCGACAACCGGGCCAAGCGGGGCGATCAGCATTGAAATCAGATAAAGAGCGCCCAAGGTCAGCACGATGGCCGGGCCTGCGGGCAGGTTGGCGTAATACGACAGCAGCAGGCCGGCGATTGAGCCTGCGAAAGCGGTGAAACTGGCCACAACAAGCAGCAGAACGATATCGTTAACCCATAGGCGGGCCGTTGCCGCTGGCAGGATCATGATGCCGAGCGCCATCAGCGTGCCGAGCGCGTGAAATCCGCCGATCAGGTTGAGCACCAATAACACCATGAAACCATAATGGGCGAGTGGGCCGAGACGGCTGACGTGGTTTAAGTACGACGGGTCGCAGCATTCCAGAACGAGCAGGCGCAGCCCGGTTGCTATGGACAGAATCGACAATGAGGCGAACGAAGCAAGCAGAAAAAGCGCCGGATCGTCGAGCGCGAGCACGCTGCCGAACAGCACGTGCAAGAGGTCGACGCTGCTGCCGCGCATGGAAATGATCAATACGCCGGCGGCCAGCGAGATCAGATAAAAGGTGGCGAGGCTGGTTTCTTCCTTGATCACCGAGTTGCGCGCGATGCCGCCAGCCAGCAGCGCGACGGTGACGCCGGCGATCAGACCGCCGAGTGTCATGGCTGACAGCGAAAGTCCAGCGAGCAGGTAGCCGATGGCCGCACCGGGCAGAATCGCGTGGGAGATCGCATCGCCGGCCAGGCTCATGCGACGCAGCATGAGAAATACGCCGATGGGCGTCGCGCCGAGCGACAATGCCAGGCAACCGGCGAGGGCGCGGCGCATGAAGCCGAATTCGACAAACGGCGCAATCAACGGCAGATCAGCCAGCGTAGCGAGCAGACTCATGGCAGGAGGTGTTCCGTCGGTAGAGGAGGGGCCGCGTGGCAGACCGTGTCCGTGGGCGTCTTGCCGGATTCGGCGACGTGTCTGGCCTTCAGGAGATTTTCCGCGCTGAGTGCCTCGGAAGGCGTTCCCCAGGCAATGGCTTCGCGCGCCAGCAGCAATGCCTGTGGATATTCCGCGCGGACGTGATCCATATCATGCAGCACGCTGATGACCGTCCGGCCCTCGGCGTGCCAGCGCCGGACGAGCCGGGCGAGATCGTGCATCGTGTTGGTGTCGATCGCCGAGTAGGGTTCGTCAAGCAGGACAAGGGGCGCATCCTGCAGCATCACGCGTGCGAAGCGGACGCGTTGCAACTGACCGCCGGAAAGCTGACCGATGGGACGGTTTTCCAGTCCTGCGAGGCCGACTGCGGCAATCGCCGCTTCGATGCGCTGGCGGGCACCTTGGCTGAAGCGGCGGAAGGCGCCAAATTCGCCCCAGAGCCCCATCGCCACAAAGTCGAGAATACTGATCGGGAAACTGGCGTCGAGTGTCGATTGTTGCGTCAGATAAGCGATCTTCCGGCGGCTCATGCCGATCAACTCGATGCTGCCTTCCAGTGGCCGCAATTCGCCGACGATGCCCTTGAGCAGCGTCGACTTGCCGGCGCCGTTCGGCCCGACCACGGCAAGCAGCGTGCCGGCGCCGACTTCGCCGCTCAGATGGTGGACCGCCGGATGCCGGTCGTAACCGAGCGTCAGGTTGTCAAAGCGCAGCAGGATTGATGCCGCATTTTCGTGGTGATGTCGGGCAGTCATGAAATCGCCCAGTAGACGACGCCCCACAGAAGTCCGAGCGCGAGTGTTGAGGCAAGGAGGCGCTGGCTGGCGCTGGTACAGAGTGCGCTCAGGCGGGGCGGCTTAGGGTGAGCAGCGGTCGGGGGGGGATGCGGGTGTTTATGCACGCGGGGGAGTAAACCGTCAAAAAAGGAAGTCGCCAAGAGCTGTCATGCTGCCCGAAGATGGCTCCAAATGCAACTAGGTTGCAAATAGGCTTTTGCCGTCTGAACGGTGCGCCTCTTATGTTCGCGAACTGACCGGCGCCACCCCGAATTCGCGCTGGAACCGTTCAAGATCATTGAGCGTGCCGCAGGCGTAGAGCACATCGTCCGGTTGAATCTGGAAAGAACGCTCGAACTCGACGAGGATGTCGCTGCCGCGTTCGACGGCGACGATCTTGGCGCCCGTTCGTTCGTGTATTTCGGTGCGCCACGGGTGCCAGCCGACCGTCGTTCCGGCAGAAAGACGGCTGAACTTGATGCGTATTTCGACCGGAACGACCGGCTCGTCGAGCAGGTGGTACGCGAGAATCTGACCGGCCACCTGACCTTCCGAAATCGCGAAATCGGCGCCGGAGCGGTAGATGCGCTCGGTGTTGCGGGCCCGGCTGACGCGTACGATCAACGGTACTTCGGGGGCGTAATCGCGGACGACGGCAGTGGCGAAAACGGCTTCGCTGTCGTCGCTGAGCGCCAGGATGACGGCGCTCGACTCGCGGAGGCGCGCCGTTTCCAGCGTTTCATGCTCCAGCACATTGCCGACCACATCGACGCCGGGCCCGGGCCGGCTGTCGATGACGGTGCAGGTTTCTCCCGCATCGTTCAGCATTTGCGCGACCTTCGACCCGACGGCCCCGAATCCGGCAATGATGATTGGCCCGCGTCGCCGGATCGGCATGGCCATCCGCTCGACCTTTTCCAGATTTGCCGGCGTGCCGACGACGACGAGAATGGCACCACTTTCCACGATGGTTTCCGAGCCTTGCGAGGTCGTGAAAATGCCGCCATGCCACTGGCCAATGACCGAAACGCCATGTTGCTGGCGCAAGTGCAGTTCCCCAAGCTTCTTGCCGGCGAGGGGGCTGCTGGCGCGGATGCGGAATTCGGCCAGCCCCAACCGCGTGCCGAGCAAATGCATGCCCTCGGCCGGCGGGCTGATGCGCGTGCTGGCGCGCGACGCCAGGGCCGCGCCCAGAACGTGCGCCGGCGTGAATACCTCGGTGGCTCCGATTTGCAGCATCGGGGCGCGATAGAGCGGTTCGTCGGCAAGGGCGAAAATGTGGCCCTTGAACCCATGTTCGCGGGCGATGAGCGTACAGGTGGCGTTCGCGTGGTCGCCGGCATTGGTGACCACGGCTTTCGCATCCTTGACGTTGGCGAGGACGGACGGGTCTTCGCCAAGCTTGCCGAAAACGACCTCGAAGCCGGAGTCGCGCAGGTAGTGGGCCAGTTCCATGTCCTCTTCGTAGATGACGAACGGGCTGTGGGTGCGTTTGAATTCGTCGAGCAGCGATTCGATGGCGCGGCCGTGGCGGTAGAACAGCACCTTGCCAGCCATCGGCGGCAGGATGTGCGGCAAGCGGGCCTCGAAGCGTTCTTCGAAAAAAGGCAGCAGGAAAACCGGGAAAATCAGGAAGACGAGAAACTGCCCCATGAACTGGCCGAGAATGACGAACAGCGCGACGAACGGATGCTGCCAGTGGCTGTCGTTGCCATAGCCGGTCGTGGTCAGCGTTTCCGAGGCCCACTGCAGACTTTCCAGAAAGGTGCGGGGAGCGCCTTCGAGGTTATCCATCGCCAGCATATAGATAATGGCCAGGACCACCACGGCGGCGGGAAGCAGCGCGACGAGGGCCAGCAGACGGCGCGTCGAGCGCGAGAGCGTGATTTCCATGTGCAGGGAATGTTTGTTTGAATTGTTCGGCACGCGGGCGAGCCATGCGTGCCGTGAGTTAAAATTTCACGATGAACGATGAATTTTACATGCGCGAGGCGCTTTCGTTGGCGCGCGCGGCCGAATGTCTCGGCGAGGTGCCCGTCGGGGCGGTGGTGGTGCTCGAAGGGAAGATCGTCGGGCGCGGCTTCAATGCGCCGATCGGCGGCTCGGACCCGACGGCGCATGCCGAAATTGCAGCGTTGCGCGATGCGGCGCGGAACCTCGAAAATTACCGCCTCCCCGGCTGCGAGCTTTACGTAACGCTGGAACCCTGCGCCATGTGTGCCGGCGCCATCCTGCATTCGCGCATTGCCCGCGTCGTCTACGGTGCGCGCGATCCGAAAACCGGCGTGCACGGCAGCGTCGTCGACCTGTTCGCGGTCGAGCGCCTGAATCATCATACGGAAATTGTCGGCGGCATTCTGGCCGAGGAGTGCGGGCAGTTGCTGTCGAGCTTCTTTGCCGCGCGGCGAGCCAGGAAAAACGTCTGAGGGGTATCCGGATATGCGAATCCTCATTTCGGTGGCTGAACAAACCTTGACGCTGTTCGATGAAGCGGGCCGTGTGCTGCGGCGCTATCCGGTATCGACGGCGCGGCGCGGCGTCGGTGAGCAGACCGGCAGCGAATGCACGCCGCGCGGCCGGCATCTCATTCGCGCCAAGATTGGCGCCGGGCAACCGGTCAACACCGTATTCAGAGGTCGTCGTCCGACCGGGGACATCCACTCCGCGGAGCTTGCCAGCGCGCATCCCGGCCGCGACTGGATCCTGACGCGGATTCTGTGGCTATCCGGGACCGAACCCGGTTTCAACCGTCTGGGCGTCGTCGATACCATGCGCCGCTACATCTACATTCACGGCTGCGCCGACTCGGCGCCGATGGGCGTGCCGCTCTCACATGGTTGTATCCGGATGCGCAACGCCGACATCGTGGAACTGTTCGATCTCGTGCCGCCTTACACGCCGGTCGAAATCGTCGAGTAACGACCGTCAGCCGGGTGGGGCGAACGTCCGACGGCCGCAATTTGCCGGTCATGCAGTCTGGACAGGCAGACGAGTGCCAGCGCCCCACCGATCAGCGCCATCAGCATGTCGGACTGCGTATCCCACGCGTAACCCTGCGTGGCGAGGAATTCGTTGGCACCTTGACCGATCATTTCCGCGACCGCCCATTCGATCAGCTCATACGTGGCGCTGACGGCCAGGACGACGCAAAGCACCAGAAAATTCAGCATCCGCCGGCCATTCACGAAACAGCCCCGTAGCAAAATTTCGCGCGCCACCAGCGCCGGGACGAAGCCCTGGAAAAAATGACCGACCTTGTCGTACGGATTGCGGTCGATGTTGAACCAGTCGGCCAGCATGAAGCCGAACGGCACGCGGGCATACGTGTAGGCGCCGCCGACGATGAGCACGACAGAATGCAGGAAAATCCAGAAATAAAGCAGGCTGGTGAGCGGGAAACGCCGGTAAGTCGGAATCATGATGGCCAAGGCGATGGCCACGGGCGATACCTCAAGCGCCCAGGTTGGCCGGTCGAACGGTCGCAGCCCAGAATAGGCGAGCAGGACTATGAGGGCGGCAGTGGCAACGAGGAGTACGGGTGCGCGCTGGTCGGTCATGGGGTGGGGGATATGAAGTTGGACGGGCAACGATTATGCCTTCTCTCGCTTTTGGTACGCGTTGACGGCATCCTCGACGGTGAAAAACATTCTTTCGCGGCCAAGCGTCTCGTCCAGCGGCGTGCGCCGCATCATTTCGAGCGCCGCCGGGTTTACCGCCGCGATCCACATCGTGATGCCCTGATCGCGCAGTCGTTGCTCAGCATCGATCAGCATCTTGAGGGCGGTGAATTCAAAGCTCGGTATGGCGCCGCAGTCGACCAAAAGCACGTCGGGTTTTTCCGCCGCAATCAGGGCGCGAAGTTTTTCCGCGACCACCGGGGCATTACCGAAATACATGCCGCCTTCGGTGCGAACGATGAGCAGCCCCGGAAATGATTCGTCCTCGGGGTGTTCGTCGGATCGCGGCCGGAAGACGTGCGTGCCCGGCTTGCGCCCGAGGACGTACAACGGCGGGTTGTTGGCGAGGTGAATCAGGCTGGCCATCGAAATGATGACGGCGACGAGTATGCCGTTCAGCGTACCGAGCACCATGACGCCGACGCAGGCGGCAATCGCCCAGCGGAATTCGATTGTACGGATGCGTCGGATCGCGGCCATTTCCGCCGGGCTGATCAGGCCGACCGAATAAGCGATCACGACGGCGGCGAGCGTCGCATTCGGCATCGCGGCCATGACCGGGGCCAGAAAAAGCATGGTCGCGACCGCCATCGCGGCCGTGATTAGCGCGGCCACCTGCGTTTGAGCCCCGGCGTTGAGGTTGACCGCCGTCTGCGACGTTCCGCCGCCGGCCGGCATCGCGCCGAACAGGCCGCCGATCACGTTGGCTGCACCGATGCCAACCAGCTCCTGATTCGAATTTGTCCTTGGATCGCCCGGGTGGGCGAAGGCGCGTCCCGCGGCGATCGTCTCGGTGAAACTCATGAGTGCGATACCGGCGGCGGCCGGCCACATTTCCTGAACGAGCGACAGATCGGGCAGCGTTAATGACGGGAATCCGCCCGGAATCTGGCCGACGATGCTGACGCCGTGGGCCTGCAGTCCGAGCAGCGCGGAAGCGGCGATGCCGCCTGCAACGGCGATCAAGGGGGCGGGCGCGCGGGGCGCAAACTTTTCCAGCCCGATGATGAGGGCGAATGTTCCCAGCGTAATGGCCAGCGTGATCAGCGAGGTGTCCGGCACCTGCCCGGCGATCGCGACAAGGTCGCGGAAAAACCCTTCCTTGTGGATGTGGAGGCCAAGGAGTTTCGGGAGTTGGTCGACGACGATCACCAGCCCGATCCCGGCCTTGAATCCGGTAAGCACCGGATCGGATATGAAATTGGCGACGAAACCCAGTCGAAACAGACGGGCGATGAGCAGCAGGGCACCGACCAGCATCGCCAGCGTTGCCGTAGCCGTCAGTGGGTTGATCTCCGGGTGGGCTTGCGCGACCGCGCCGAGTTCGGCTGCGCCGAGGATGGCAATCGTTGTCGTGGTGCTGACGCTGAGCACCCGCGAGGTACCCAGCAGCGCATAAACCACCATCGGCAGGAACGCCGTATACAAGCCGACTTGCAGCGGCAACCCGGCAATCGTCGCATAGGCCATCGCCTTGGGGATGACGATGGCGCCGGCGGTCAGCCCGGCCACGACATCGGCTTTAAGCCATGAGCGGTCGTAGGCGGCAAGCCAATCGATAGCCGGCATAAAGGAAGTCTTCGTTTCCATGACGCGAGATCTCCGGAAAGTTTCTCGATTCATTCTAGCCGGATATTTCGCGGATGCCGCCCGTTACGCCGAGAAGTCGAGAACAGGCTGACGAATGACCGTTATTGCAGCGTCTTCGGCGTCTCCGGCGTATGGCTGAACAATTCGTCGATCACCGCTTTTTCGAAGCGATATTCGTTGTTGCTCAACTCGTCGCGGATCACGATGGCACCGTGCTCCTTGAGACTCTCATAAACCTCCTCGCGACCCAGGCTGAGCAGCATGCTCTTGATCCGCTCCCCGTCCGGTGGACAATCGTTGGTCACGGGTTGCACGTCGAACAGGCGGATCGTTTCTTCGTGGAAGAGACGCGTCAGCAGGTTTTCGGCCGAAAGTTCGAGCAGTTCTTCCGGCTTGACGGTCGTGGCCAGCGCTTCGACGCGCGACCAGCCATCCGGATCGCGCTCGTCGGCCAACGGCATTTTCTGCAGGAAAAGACCAGCCGCGCCGGACGGCGAGGCGGCGAGGAAAAAGCGCGAGGCCAACTGCTCCGACTGCTTGAGGTAGTGTTCGAAGACTTCGGCAATCGTCTGGCCTTCAAGTGGCACGACGCTTTGATACGGCTCGCGCATCGACGGCATGTCGAGCGACATCAGCAACTGGCCGTGGCCGAGCAGGTCGATCGTCGACGAGGGCGCGATGCTTTCCGCGTGATGGGCCATGCAACGGACGTTGAGTTGCTCGTTGCAGTCGATGACCATCAGCGACACCGGCCCGTTGCCGCGCATCTGGATGGTCAGCCGACCCGGCTGCTTGAGGTTGTCGGCCAACAACAAGGTGGTGGCGCTCATCTCGCCGAGCAACTTGATGACCGGCTCCGGATAATTGCGGCCGCTCATCAGTTTTTCCCAGACCGAGTCGAGGCGCACGACGGCGCCGCGAATGTCGAGATCGTCAAAAAGAAAGCGCTGGACGGTGTTGCTCATTATTTCAATTCCTTCGCATAGCGGTCGGCATCGAAACCAACCAGTAGAGTTTCGCCGGTATCGAGCACCGGCCGTTTGATCATCGCCGGATATTTTGCCAGCAGTGTCAAGGCCTTCGCCTCGTCGACATCGGCGCGCTCCTCGTCGGAGAGTTTTTTCCACATCAGGCCGCGCGTGTTAAGCAGCGTTTCCCAGCCGGCGCGGCGGTTCCAGTCCGGCAAATGCCTTTCCGCCACGCCTGTTTTCTTGTAGTCGATGAATTCGTAAGTGATGCCGTTTGCCTCCAGCCAGGCA
The DNA here is from genome assembly GCF_009469695.1 of Propionivibrio limicola. GTDB lineage: Bacteria > Pseudomonadota > Gammaproteobacteria > Burkholderiales > Rhodocyclaceae > Propionivibrio > Propionivibrio limicola. The sequence continues at coordinate 70,842 of NZ_SSSR01000013.1, read as the reverse complement.
AAGGCTTTCTTCATCGTGTCGCAGTTTTTGATGCCGTAGATTTTGAGAGTCATGGAAAGCATTCCGGGAACGAATGTTGAAAATGGAAGTCAGCCAGCGGCGCGTTCGAGGTTCAGTGCCAGCAGGCGGCGGAGGATTTCGTCGTCGTCCATGTCCGGCGTGTAATCGGCCCAGCCGTAAGCGGCGGCGACGGCCTTGTCCAACTCCTTGTGCGCGAGGTCGAGCCATGCCGGGCGCTGATTGTAGAGATTGGTCAGCGTGCGCTTCTTCACGTCCGCCTCATGGCCCGGCTTGGCGACCGGGCGCTTCGGGAAACCGGCTTTTTCCTCTTCCGGCGTGATGACCCAATCGACCCACTCGGCCGGGTTGAGCCAGGCTTCGCGCAACTCATTGAGGCGCTTGGCGGCAGCGGCGATGGCCTCGGCGACCGGGCCGGTCGGCGCGTCGGCGGCGGTGTCGCGGGGTGTCAGGCCAGCGGGGAAGGGGAAGGTTTCGAAGGTGGTGGTCGGGGTGTAGCGCGGATCGTTACCGACACCGAGCCAGGTGCACAGGCGTAGCGACCAGAGTTCGTGGAAGCGGGAATGCAGGATGCCGAAGGTGGTGTCGTCGGAACGGGCGATGGAGATAACCGTTTGATGCGGCCAAACCCTAACGCTTTGCCAGACAAAAAATCGATGCTTGGACACTTGGGAGGTGGCGATATATCGGCCAAGAGTCTTGGTTGCTTGCCGCCAACCAACGCCAGTTTCACCGTGAACCCACCACTTGTCTCGTCGGTTCGGTCTTGGATTGGACGCGCGAAGCGGCTTCACGTTATTGGCGGCGTACTCAAAAGGGAGTTCAAACAACGAAGCGTGAGATTCCGGCATTGGCCCAAAATCGATAACCCACAAGCCTCTTGAGCGGCTCGTTATGTCCTTTCCGTTGGTGATTGGGCGAACAACCTGAGCGTTACCAATGCCGTTAGGATTTGGGGACTTAAGCCACTGATAGGCAGTCGAAAATTCAACCTCAAACGGACCAATAAGGACCGGCCCTTGAAAGCTGATCCCAGAGCTCTCGGCAAGCTTCTGCGCTCGGGTTAGGTCAAGCCCTACCGCCGCTGTCAAATTAGCATGAATAGCCACCACTTCAGCTCCATCCAGCCGATTACAACGGTCAACCGAAAAATTCGGCCCAAACCCCACCAGCGATACGCGTACGGCAGCGCCGTCATTGACCCATTCTTCGTCGCTCCATGCCTCGAAAATTCGCGTCGTCTCGCAGATGCGTTCGAGCACCTTGCGGTTGGCACCGCCGCGAATGGAGTTGGTGGAAACGAGGCCGGCGGCCTTGAGTTTTCCGGCTTCGATCTGGGCGCGGGCTTTTTCGAACCAGTAGGTGACGAGGTCGGCGCCGCCCGGCACGCGGCCGTCGTAGGTTTTGCGCAGCGTGTCGACGTACTCCGAACCAAGTTCGCCGCGCATCATTTTGTCGCCGAGAAACGGCGGATTGCCGACGATGACGTCGGCGGTCGGCCATGCCGCTTCGCTGCCGTCCGGATTGAGCAGGGCGTCACGGTGTTCGATGCCGTCGAGCGGCTTCAAAATCGGGTTGATGGCGTGCGGGTAGCCGTTCTGGCGGCACCACTGAATGTCGCCGATCCAGACGGTGACGCGGGCGAGTTCGGCGGCGAATTCATTGATTTCCAGCCCGAGGATGTTGTGTGGGCCGGTTTCCATGTTCATCGGCGCTTCGAGGCCGAGTTCGATGGCGTCGACGTGGACGCGCTTTTCGATGTCGCGCAGGGCTTTGAGGGCGAGGTAGAGAAAATTTCCTGACCCGCAGGCCGGATCGAGCACGCGGAAGTGGTTGAGGCGGGTGAAGAAGCCGTTCAGCAATTCCAGTCCGCGTTGCTTGGCGGCGTTCGGGCGGTATTGGTTCTTGCCGCGTGTTTTGACCATGCCGAATTTGGGCGCAAGTTCGGCGATCTGTTGCCGGATAGATCCCCATTCCGTGACCAGCGGTTCGCGCACCAGTGGGTCGATTAGTTTGGCGATGGTGCCGGTGTCGGTGTAGTGCGCGCCGAGCGGGGCGCGGGCGGCGGGGTCGAGGCCGCGTTCGAACAGGGTGCCGAAGATGGTCGGGTCGATGGCCCGCCAGTCCATGTCGGCGGCAGCGCGGTGCAGGGCGCTGAGATCGTCGGCGGTGAGCGGTGGGATGTCGATTTGCTTGAACAGGCCGCCGTTGAACCACGGGATGTCGTGGTCGCCGTATTCGCCGCCTTTTTTCTGCATGGCGAGAAAGAGCTTTTCGATGCGGCGGGCAGCTTTGCCGGCGTCGTTGCCGGCATTTTTGAGCAGGTCGGTGAAGATGCCGAGCGGGAGCAGGGCTTCGTCCTCGGCGAACATGCAGAAAAGACACTGGACGAGGAAGTGGGCGACCCTGTCCCCGGGTTCGCCACGCTGGCGCATGGCGTCGGCGAGCTGAGCGAATTGGCCGGCGGCTTCGGCGGTGATGGCGGCGGTGGATTTTTCCGGACGCAACTTTTCCGGGTCGTTGAATACCCACGTGAGGAGTTGGCGTTTTTCCGGTTCGACGAGTTCGGCGATGCGGATCTCGCGCGGTTCGTCCGGGTAGCCGGTGAAGGCGGTGTGGATGACGATGCGCTCGCGGTCGCAGACGACGAGCAACGGCGGGTTCTCAAGTTGCAGGGCGTAGTCGGTGAGTTGCTTTAGTGCGGTGTTGAGGTCGCGGCCGGGTTTCTTGTTTTCCCAACCGAAGTGGCCGCGTTTCCAGACATCGGCCCAGCCATCGCCGCCGCCGGCTTTCTTGGCGCCGCGCTCGAAGCAGTAGTTTTCAGGATCGCGAGGTTTGTCGACGCCGAGCAGGTCGCAGAGGTCGTTGAAATGCTGCTGCGCTCCGGCCCGTTCGGTTAGCGTGTTGTGTTTCCAGAGGGCGATGAATTGTTCGGGTGTCATGTTTGGCGATTTGCTTGGAATATTCCGCGATTATCCCCGAAAGCTTGTTTTTCTCGGCGTGTTCCGCGTTAAGTGCGAAATTTGGATTCGCAACCGAAGCAGAATTTGGATCAGGCAGATAGCGGGCGCCCATCCGAGGTCTTTTCTTGCTTGCGGCGGGGGAGTTTGTCGTTCTTCGCTCAGGAGGTCGTCGGGCAAGGCGGTGAGTGCATCGAATACTGCTGCGGCATTGATCCGTACGGGGCGCAAGACAACCTCATCGCCCCGGCGAAAGATTTCGACTTCCTCGGCATCAAAACGAAAGTCCTTGGGCAAACGGACGGCTTGGCTGTTGCCAGATTGGAAAATGCGCGCGTAAGCCATGATGGGATCCTGATTGTGTGCGGCAAGTCTGTGTACTTGGTGTGGCGCAAGTAAAACAGAACGCTCAGTTTTTCAACTTGTAGCCCGTCCTGAGCATCCACGTGGCAGTCGCGATGAAGGCCGCGAGGAAGAGGCCGGTCATGGCGAGGCTGATCCAGACGGGGACGTCGGCGATGCCGTAGAAGCTCCAGCGGAAGCCGCTGATGAGGTAGACGACCGGGTTGAAGAGGGTCACCTTTTGCCAGAAGGGCGGCAGCATGTGGATGGAGTAGAAGCTGCCGCCGAGGAAGGTGAGCGGGGTGACGATGAGCAGCGGCACGACCTGGAGCTTTTCGAAGTTGTCGGCCCAGATGCCGATGATGAAGCCGAGCAGGCTGAAGGTGATGGCAGTGAGCAGCAGGAAGAAAATCATCCACAACGGGTGATCGATGTGCAGCGGTACGAAGAGACCGGCCGTGGCGAGGATGATGAGGCCGAGCACGATCGATTTGGTGGCCGCCGCGCCGACGTAGCTGACGATGATTTCGAGATGCGATACGGGCGCCGAGAGGAGTTCGTAGATGGTGCGGTTGAATTTTGGGAAAAAGATGCCGAACGAGGCGTTCGAGATGCTGTGCGTGAGCAGCGAGAGCATGACGAGCCCCGGCACGATGAAGGCGCCGTAGCTGATGCCGCCGACTTCCGAGATGCGCGAGCCGATGGCCGAGCCGAAGACGATGAAGTAGAGCGAGGTGGAAATGACCGGCGAGATGATACTTTGCATGATCGTGCGCCAGGTGCGGGCCATTTCGAAGCGGTAGATGGCGCGGATGGCGGTGAGGTTGAGGCCGAAATTCATTGTTCTTCCTTCACCAGGCTGACGAAGATGTCCTCCAGCGAGCGCTGGCTGGTTTGCAGGTCGTGGAAGCGGATGCCGGCTTTGTTGATGTCGTCGAGCAGCGGCACGATGCCGCTTTCTTCGTCGGCGGTCTCGTAGGTGTAGACGAGTGCGCGGCCGTCGCCGGAGAGTTCCAGGTGGTGGCGGGTCAGTTCGGGCGGCAGGCGGTCGAGCGGCGCGGCGAGCTGGAGCGTCAGTTGTTTCTTGCCAAGTTTGCGCATCAGCTCGGCTTTTTCCTCGACGAGGATGATTTCGCCCTTGTTGATGACGGCGACGCGGTCGGCCATCTCTTCGGCCTCTTCGATGTAGTGCGTGGTGAGGATGATGGTGACGCCGGAATCGCGCAGCGTGCGCACCAGATTCCACATGTCGCGGCGCAGGTTGACGTCGACGCCGGCGGTCGGTTCGTCGAGGAAGAGGATTTGCGGCTCGTGCGCGAGCGCCTTGGCGATCAGCAGGCGGCGTTTCATGCCGCCGGAGAGGGTCATGATCGGATTGTCGCGTTTTTCCCAGAGCGACAGGTCGCGCAGGGTTTTTTCGAGATAGACCGGATTCGGGCGCTTGCCGAACAGGCCGCGGCTGAATTTCACCGTGCCGAGTACCGATTCGAAGGAATCCGTCGTCAGTTCCTGCGGGACGAGGCCGATCAGGGCGCGCGAAGCGCGGTAGTTCTTGACGATGTCGTGTCCGCCGACGCTGACGCTGCCCTCGCTCGGGGTGACGATGCCGCAGACGGTGCTGATCAGCGTCGTCTTGCCGGCGCCGTTCGGGCCAAGCAGGGCGAAGATTTCGCCGCGCCGGATGTCGAGGTTGATGTTTTTCAGCGCCCGGAAGCCGGAGGCGTAGGTCTTGGAGAGGCTGCTGATACGGATGATCGGTTGCATGAAGGCGAAGATATCACGGTCGGTGTGCGTGGGCGGGCAGGAAGCCTCTGTAAAAACGCTTTCAACGCAGAGAGCGCAGAGGCGCAGAGAACGCAGAGAAAAATCAAGAAACAAATCGCAGCGCCCTGCTAATTCTCTCATCAGTTTTTTCTCTGCGAACTCCGTATCTCTGCGCTCTCTGCGTTGAAAGCGGTTCTCCAAATGACAGTCGCCTGCCCCGATAGGTTCATGTGCCGCGGCGTCGCTCCATTTTCTTCTCGTTCACCGTTTCGACGGTACCGTCGGCGTTGTGTCGTTCGAGGCGGACGGTGAATCCCCACAGGTTGGCGACGTGTTCGAGGACGGAATCGAAACTCGGGTGCAGCGGGCGGCGCTGGTGCGCGAAATGGCGCAGCGTGAGCGACCGATCGCCGCGCAGGTCGACGTTCCAGACCTGAATGTCCGGTTCGCGGCTGCCGAGGTCGTATTGCTCGGCGAGCTGGTGGCGCAAGGCGCGGTAACCCGGATCATCGTGGATGGCCGAGATGCGCAGATTTTCCTGCTCGTCGTCGTCGAGCACCGAGAAGAGTCGGAATTCGCGCATCAAGCGCGGCGAGAGGTATTGGGCGACAAAGCTCTCGTCCTTGAAATTCTGCATCGCGTATTCGAGCGTTTCCCGCCAGTCCGAGCCGGCGATGTCAGGGAACCACTCGCGGTCCTCGTCGGTCGGTTTTTCGCAGATGCGGCGGATGTCCCGCCACATGGCGAAACCGAGCGCGTAAGGGTTGATGCCGGAGTAGTAGGGGCTGTTGTACGGCGGCTGGTAGACGACGTTGGTATGCGATTGCAGGAATTCGAGCATGAAGCCGTCCGACAGGTTGCCCTGGTCGTACATGGTGTTGAGCAGGGTGTAGTGCCAGAAGCAGGCCCAGCCTTCGTTCATCACCTGTGTTTGCCGTTGCGGGTAGAAATACTGGCCGATCTTGCGCACGATGCGCACGATTTCGCGCTGCCAAGGCTCGAGCAGCGGGGCGTTCTTCTCGATGAAGTAGAGGAGGTTTTCTTCCGGCTCCTTCGGGAAACGTTGTTCCTGAACGTGCTCTTCCGTTTCGTGGTGCGGCGGAAGGGTTCGCCAGAGGTCGTTGACCTGCGCCTGCAGGTATTCCGCGCGTTCCTTCTGGCGCAGCTTTTCTTGTTCCAGCGACTGCTTGGGCCAGCGCTTGTAGCGGTCCACGCCGACGTTGAGCAGGGCGTGGCAGGCGTCGAGCAGATTTTCGACCGCGTCGACGCCGTAGCGCTCTTCGCAATGGGCGACATAGTTACGGGCGAAGACGAGGTAGTCGATGATCGCGTCGGCGCTCGTCCATTGCTTGAACAGGTGGTTGCCCTTGAAAAACGAGTTGTGGCCGTAGGCGGCGTGGGCGATGACCAGCGCCTGCATCGGCAGCGTGTTTTCGTCCATCAGGTAGGCGATGCACGGGTCGGAGTTGATGACGATCTCGTAGGCGAGACCCATCTGGCCGCGCTTGTAGCGCCCTTCGGTGGCGAGGAAATGCTTGCCGAACGACCAGTGGTGGTAATAGACCGGCATGCCGATCGAGGCGTAGGCGTCCATCATTTGCTCAGCGCTGATGATTTCCAGCACGTGCGGGTAGCAGTCGAGGTTGTAGGCGCGGGCGACTTCGCCGATGGCCTCGTCGTAGCGGTCGATGGCTTCGAACGTCCATTCGGAACCGCCGGGCAGCGGAGGCAGGTGGGCCAGAAGCGGCGTGCTCATGATGGCTCCTAGACTTTTCGCTTGAACAGCTCGCGAAACACGGGGTAAATGTCGGTGATGTCTTCGATGCGCTGCATCGCGAACTGGCCGTGGTGCGTGGCCTGAAGCTTTTCGTATTCTTCCCAGAGATTTTGCGGCGGGCCGGTCGTGATTTCGATATAGGCAAAATACTGGCAAAGCGGCAGCAACGAGTTTTCGAGAACCTCGCCGCAGATGGACGAGTCGTTGTACCAGTTGTCGCCGTCGGATGCCTGCGCGCCGTAGATGTTCCAGTTGCCGCTCGGATAGCGCGCCCGGATGATGTCGAGCATCAGATTGAGGGCGCTTGATACGACGGTGCCGCCCGTCTTGCGCGAAGTGAAGAAGTCCTCCTCGTCGACTTCCTCGGCGACCGTGTGGTGGCGGATGAAGACCACGTCGATGTGCTCGTAATTCCGTTTCAGGAACAGGTAAAGCAGCATGAAGAAGCGCTTGGCGGTGTTTTTCCGCTCCTCGTCCATCGAGGCGGAGACGTCGAGCAGGCAGAACATCACGGCCTGCGTCGTCGGCTGCGGCTGGCGGATGCGGTTGTTGTAGCGCAGGTCGAACGGGTCGATGAACGGCAGTGCCTCGATGCGGGCGCGCAGGCGGGCGATTTCGCGGCGCAGCTGCTCGATTTCCGGTTCGTCGTCCGGCCGGGGGCTTTCCAGAAGCGCCTTGAGCTTTTCTTCGAGCGCGCGCAGACGCTTGTTGTGCGGGCCGCCGATGGCGACGCGGCGGCTGGCCGCGCCGCGCATGGTGCGTTCGAGGTTGATATTGGCCGGTACGCCGGAGTGCGAATAGCCAGCGCGCACGCTCTTGTATTGCTCGATGCGCGTCAGCTGGCGCTTGACGAGGTTGGGCAGGGCGAGTTCGTCGAAGAAGATGTCGAGGAATTCCTCGCGCGTTAGGGTGAACACAAAGTTGTCGAGACCTTCGCCGTCCTGGCTGGCTTGTCCCTTGCCTTGGCCGCCGCCTCCGCCTCCGCCTTGTGGGCGTTCGACCAGATCACCGCTGTTGAAGCGGTCGTTGCCCGGATGGACGGTTTCGCGCACGCCCCCCTGACCATAAACGAATTGCGGCTCGGCGATATCGCCGGCGGGAATGCTGATCTTCTCACCGTCATCGAGGTCGCGCACGCCGCGGCGGTTGATCGATTCGGCCACCGCCTTGCGAATCTGCCCCTTGAAGCGGCGAATGAAGCGGCTGCGATTGACCGAGCTCTTGTTCTTGCTGTCGAATCGGCGGTCGACGATGCGCACGGTCATGAGAATCTCCCTATTGGATTAACCTCCTTCAACGCAGAGCGCGCAGAGATTTAGAGGTCGCAGAGAAAAGCAAAAAGTCGTGTTGGGTGGTTTTCTCTGCGATCCCTGTACCTCTGCGTACTCGGCGTTAAAAGCGGTTTTCTTGCTTACGAAGATTTCCTTACCCGCAGATACCATTCGCACAACAGCCGCACCTGCTTCTCGGTGTAGCCCTTGGCGATCATGCGATCGACGAAGTCCTTGTGTTTCTTCTGCTCATCGCTGCTCGACTTGGTGTTGAAGGATATGACCGGCAGCAGTTCTTCGGTATTCGAGAACATTTTCTTCTCGATCACCATGCGCAGCTTCTCGTACGAGGTCCAGGCCGGATTCTTGCCCTCGTTCTTGGCGCGGGCGCGCAGCACGAAGTTGACCACCTCGTTGCGGAAGTCTTTCGGGTTGGAGATGCCCGCGGTTTTCTCGATCTTCTCCAGTTCGTCGTTGAGTGCGCTGCGGTCGAGCATTTCGCCGGTGTTCGGATCGCGGAACTCCTGATCCTGAATCCAGAAATCGGCGTAAAGCACGTAGCGGTCGAAGATGTTCTGGCCGTATTCCGAGTAGCTCTCGAGGTAGGCGGTCTGGATTTCCTTGCCGATGAATTCGGCGTAGCGCGGCGACAGGAATTCCTTGATGTAACGCAGGTATTTTTCTTCGATTTCGGGCGCGAACTGCTCCTGCTCGATCTGCTGTTCGAGGACGTACATCAAATGCACCGGGTTGGCCGCCACCTCGCGGTGGTCGAAGTTGAACACCTGCGACAGGATCTTGAAGGCGAAGCGCGTGGACAGGCCGGTCATGCCCTCATCGACGCCGGCATAGTCGCGGTATTCCTGATAGCTCTTGGCCTTTGGATCGGTGTCCTTGAGGTTTTCGCCGTCGTAGATGCGCATCTTCGAGAAGATGCTCGAATTTTCCGGCTCCTTCAGGCGCGACAGCACCGAGAACTGCGCCATCATGCGCAGCGTGTCCGGGGCGCACGGTGCCTGGCTGAGCGAGGAATTGATCAGCAGCTTCTCGTAGATGCGGATTTCGTCGGAAACGCGCAGCGAGTAGGGTACCTTGACGATGTAGATACGGTCGAGGAAGGCTTCGTTGTTGCGGTTGTTCTTGAACGCCAGCCATTCGGCCTCGTTCGAGTGCGCCAGGATCAGCCCGTCGAACGGGATCGCGCCGAAGCCTTCGGTGCCTTTGTAGTTCTGCTCCTGCGTGGCCGTCAGCAGCGGGTGCAGCACCTTGATCGGCGCCTTGAACATCTCGACGAATTCGAGCACGCCGCGATTGGCGAGACAGAGGCCGCCGGAATAGGAGTAGGCGTCAGGGTCGTTCTGCGAGTAGGTTTCGAGCTTGCGGATGTCGATTTTACCGACCAGCGAGGAAATGTCCTGGTTGTTTTCGTCGCCCGGTTCGGTCTTCGAAACGGCGATTTGCGAGAGCACCGAGGGGCGTATTTTGACAACGCGGAACTTGGTGATGTCGCCGCCAAACTCGTTCAGCCGCTTGACTGCCCACGGACTCATGATCGTGTTCAGATAACGGCGCGGGATGCCATAGTCGTCTTCGAGCAGTTGGGCGTCTTCGTTCGGGTCGAACAGGCCGAGCGGCGATTCATGCACCGGCGAATCCTTGATCGCGTAAAACGGCACTTTCTCGATCAGGTGCTTGAGCTTCTCGGCGAGCGTCGATTTACCGCCGCCGACCGGGCCGAGCAGGTAGAGAATCTGCTTCTGTTCTTCCAGACCCTGCGCCGCGTGGCGGAAGTAGGAGACGATGTGCTCGATCACTTCTTCCATGCCATAGAGGTCACGGAAGGCCGGGTAACGGCGGAGCATCTTGTTGGCGAAGATGCGCGACAGACGCGGATCGGTGCGCGTATCCACCATTTCCGGTTCGCCGATGGCCTGCAGCATGCGCTCGGCGACGCTGGCATAAGCGGAACGATCGCGCTTGCATAGCTCCAGATACTCCTGAACCGACATCTCTTCTTCCTGCGCCGCTTCGTAGCGGCTTTGGTAGCGGGCGAAGATCGACATGGTCTCCCTCCTCAACAAAATGCTGGAACGTTCTGGTCTTGTTTTTTAGAGCCGTCTCCTCCGAAAAGGTTTTTGGAACGGCTAATTCCTTTATAGACGATTGGCGATCAGGTGGCGCCGGTTTCTTTATGCCGGTTGATTTCAACGGTGACGTGCGCGAGTTCCTCGTGGATGCTCAAGCGCTGGCGTATCGCTTCGGCGTCGATTTCTTCCGAGGCGGTAAGCGAGAGAATGCAGGCATATTTGCCGCGTCCCACGCGCCAGATGTGCAGATCGGTGAGTTCGGCCGATTCGGGGAGTTCGCCGATGACTTCGCGCACTTCCGCGACGACCGGCGCATCCATCTCGGCATCGAGCAGCACGCGGCCGGTGTCGCGCAAGAGGCCGTAGGCCCACACGGCGACAAGGATGGCGCCGATGATCCCCATGGCCGGGTCGAGCCAGGCGGCTCCCCAAAACTTGCCGCCGAAGAGGGCGATGATGGCCAGCGCCGACGTCGCGGCGTCGGTGATGACGTGAATGTAGGCCGAACGGAGATTCAGGTCGTGGTGATGCGCGTGGTCGTGGTGATTCGTGTGATCTTCGGCGTGGTGGTGATGCTGGTGCGTATCGCGCAACAACCAGGCGCAGGCCAGATTGACGAGCAGGCCGATGACGGCAATGGCAATGGCCTCGTCGTAATGAATGTCGGAGGGAGAGATCAGTCGTTCGACCGACTGGAACAACATCAGGCCGGCGATTGCCACGAGAAAGATCGCACTGGTGTAGCCGCCCAGAATTTCGATTTTCCAGGTGCCGAACGCAAAGCGTGCGTCATGCGCAAAGCGCCGCGCCGCGCCGTAGGCCAGCGCCGATAACCCAAGCGCCAGGGCATGCGAACTCATGTGCCAGCCGTCGGCCAACAGCGCCATCGAATTGAAATACCAGCCGCCGGCGATTTCGGCGACCATGGTGATGGCGGTGAGCACGATGGCCCAGCGCGTGTTTTTTTCCGCCAGCGGGTTGCCTTCGTCGAATACGTGGTGGTGGCAGAGCTTTCCGCCGGATGTAATGGCTTGCATTGCGTTACTCCTGTCGAGACTCTGTTTTATACTATACCCCAGTATATATTATCGCAATGATAAAGGTTCGCAATAAATCAGGAGGAGGGGATATGCCTCACACAGTTAAGGACAAGAAGCAGCTGCTAACGCGCGTGCGTCGCATCAAGGGACAGGCCGAAGCGCTGGAAAAGAATCTGGACATCGGCATGGAGTGCTCGGACATCCTGCAGCAGATCGCGGCTATTCGCGGTGCAGTGAATGGCCTGATGCTCGAAGTGCTTGAAGGCCATCTGCGCGATCATCTCGGCACCGATATTATTCCGCCGGAGCAGCGCAAGGAGGATCTGGAGCAAGTCGTACGTGTTTTGCGCAGCTACCTGAAGTGATGGAAAGGGTGAGTTTTTCAATTTGGCTCACGATGGAGCCGGTATTGCTTGGGAGGAAGAAGGAATGGAACGTTATTTCGTGATTTGCCAGGACGAAGACGGAACGCTGGTATTTGCCACGCATGGCTACTTCACAACGCGAAAGGCGGCGGAAAGCTATGCCAGAACAGTGGCCAGTCGCCGTGAGCCGAAGGTGGTCGTGGCGACGAGCGACTTCTATCAGAAGGATTCCGTGCTGGCCTGCGGCTCGTGATGCCCAGTTCTGCGATTTGAACCGTGGTATTTCAAGGCGGTGTTTTTTTCGTACCACTCGTCTATATTGAAAGCGGAGGCGGGATGCTGACTAGATCCCGGCATCGCCTTCCTCAGAGGCTCAAAGACCGCGGCTGCCGGGCAGCAAAACTTTGGGCCTCTCTGTTTGCCTTTCGTTTATGGGCGCGGGCCACGTTACAGATTTCACGAATCGAGGTGTGCGATGTCTGAATTTTCCGATGTAAACACCCAAAAACTTCTCGCTGACATGAAAACCGTCGTGACTGACGCAGAAGAAATTCTTCAGAAGACGAAGGACAGCGCGGGTGACGAAATTGCCGAAGTGCGTGAGCGGCTTGGCGAGAGTCTTCGTGATGCCAGAGTGCGCTTGGCAGAGGCTCAAGCTGCCCTTGTCGATCATACGAAGGGGGTAGCGTGTACATGCGATCGTTGCGTTCGCGAAAAGCCTTGGCAGGCCGCCGGGATTGCGGCTTGCATCGGTTTGCTGCTTGGCATCGCCATCGGGCGTCGTTGATCGCGCAACTACCGTAACGGTTCGTCTTCTCGGTGATGTACAAACTGTTACGAAAAGGCCAAGTTTGGGCAACAGACGCGATTGTGGGGCGAGTCGTAAGATTCACCTCGTTGCTTCAGCGTCCCCCGCTGACAATGTTTGACCCTCCCTGATCCATCATCACCGATGGAATTTTTATCCCGCGCCACTCGGCGTGGGATTTTTTTTTGGTGCGTCAGGCTGCTGCTTTTCACCTGTCTTTCCCATCGCGATAGCTGCGATGTGGTTTGACCGATTTTGCGGCTGGAGCGAGGACTAACGGATTACTCGCCGGATGACTCCGTTGCAGCTTCGCATGATCCGGTCGTATTCGGCAGGACTGTCGATTTCCTGCTGTTCGGCGTTGGCGCGCTCGATCTCGCGCCGGATGAAGGGGAGCCAGTGTTCCTCGATTTCCGCATTCAGTCTCGCCTGTATCTCGCCTGTTGCGCCAACCCACGGGCCATCGGTGGCAAAGCGCTTGTTCAGCGTTTCTTTCAGCGTCGGGGTGATCTTGTCGAGATGCTTCAGGTAAACCTCGACGTGTTGCAACTCGTGTGCGTGAATTTCACGGTAGGCACAGCTGCCGGGCGGAAATTCGTTCGCGACGTAGACGGTCATCGGGCTGAATCCGTAGCTGACGGTGATTTGCGGGCTGACGCATTCCCAACGCCCGTCCCGGTCGCGCCGTATATGGGCCCGGACATCGAATCTGATTTGCGATTTGGCGCGCGTCAGGCCGAGCACACGTTGGTTGCTTTGCAGTTCTTTGCGGGCGAGGACGGTGATCGACTTGTAGTCGTAAGAGGTATTCAGCGTCACCGGCTCTTCGATCCGGCGCAGGGTGACCGAAGGCGGTGGCAGATCGCCGCACGCTTGTGCATGGGCGGGAAGGGGCTGGGTGAGCAAGCTCAGGAGCAGCAATGTGGCGTATCTCATCCGTCTACCTTCTTGTCATTTTTCCCATTCCGGAATTGGACCCAGATGATGCGCCAGAAAATCCATCAATATGCGGATCCGGTGCGGCACGAGCCGGTTGCTGGGAAGCACGGCGTAAATGCCCAGTTCAGCGATCGGGAAATCGTTCAGTACCTGTCTCACCTGACCGCTGCGTAGCGCTTCGGCGGCAATGAACATCGGCGCGCGGGTGAGCCCGAAGCCGGCGATGGCGGCTTGCAGCAGAACGTCGCCATTGTTGGTCTGCAGGCGGCTGCGTATCGGAAAGGCGTGTGCGCGGCCATCGACGATGAACGGCCACTGGCTGGGTGTTGGCGCGGCGGTGTAGCCGAGGCAGTGGTGGTTGACGAGTTCCGAGGGATGGCGCGGTTCGCCATGCCGGGCCAGATAATCTTCCGACGCGACCACGGCCAGCCGGCTTGTACTGATCCTGCGGGCGATGTCGCTGGTGTCGAGCCGGTCGGTGATGCGCACGGCCAGGTCGATGCCTTCCTCGAACAGCTTGCTGCGCCGGTCGGTGTAATCGACATCGAGCGTAACCTCCGGGTATGTTTTCGCAAATTCGAGCAGAAGCGGACTCAGATGGCGCAGGCCGAAGCTGAGCGGGACGCTCAGGCGGATTGTGCCGCGTGGCGTTTGGTGCTCGCCACCGAGGTCGGTTTCCGCGGATTCGACGAGGGCAAGGATTTCCCGGCACTTTTCCAGATAGGCGGCGCCGGCCGAGGTCAGGGAAAGGTGGCGCGTGCTGCGCGCCAGCAGCTTGACGCGCAGGTGCGATTCGAGGGCGGCGATCTGCCGCGTTACTACCGAGCGGGCAACATTCATCTGCTGCGCGACGGCGGAAAAGCTACCGGCGTTGGCAACCCGCACGAACAAGTGCATGGCATCGATTCGGTCCATTGTTGCTCCATATGCAACCAATAATTGCAGATTGTCATCTATTTTCAGGCGATTTGTTCGGCTACATTGCCGATACGTCGCCGGCAACTGGAACTGGCGCGGAACAAAGGTAGAGATACGACAATCTGATTGCCAGCAGCGCCAAGCGAAAGCGAATCCTGTCCCATGCACTGGAGAAACCGATGAACGAACGCTATACGGGAACTGCCATCACCCTGCATTGGCTGATGGCAGTGCTGCTGATCACGCTGGTCGGTGTCGGCTTTTACATGCAGAACCTGCCTGTTTCACCGTGGAAACTCAAGCTGTATTCCTGGCACAAGTGGGCCGGCATCATTGCTTTTGCGCTGCTTCTCGTGCGCCTTGGCTGGCGTGCTACGCACCGTCCGCCCGAACTTCCCGCCACGATGACCCCGTTGATGCGCCTTGCCGCCCACGCCGGCCACGGCCTGCTTTATCTGCTCATGCTGGCGATTCCGCTGTCGGGCTGGCTGATGAGTTCCGCCAAGGGATTCCAGACGGTGTTCTTCGGCGTGCTGCCGATCCCCGACCTGTTGAGCAAGGATCTTGAGCTGGCGCACACCCTCGGTGAAGTGCATGAGGTGTTGAACTTGCTGCTGATCGCCGTCGTGGCGGGACATGTCCTGGCCGCGCTCAAGCATCATCTGATCGACAAGGACGACGTGCTGACGCGCATGGCGCCGCGTCATGGTTGCCGCCAAGGGTGATACGTCGCTACGCCGATTTTTCATGGAGTCAAAAATGACCAGATTTTCCGTATTCGTTGCCAGTTTTTTGTTTCTCGCCGGAAGTGCCGGCGTGAGTAACATCGCCCATGCCGCGGAGTTGAAAGCCATTCAGCACGACAAAAGCAACCTCACCTTTGTCTACAAGCAGATGAACGTGCCTGTCGAAGGGCGGTTCAAGAAGTTCGCCGGCCAGCTCAGTTTCGACCCGGCCAAGCCGGAGAGCGCGAAGGTCGTGCTCGATATCGACTTGATGGGCATCGACGCCGGCTCGCCGGAAGCCAATGCGGAGGTGGCGGGCAAGGTCTGGTTCAACACGGCGGCTTTTCCGCAGGCGAAATTCGTTTCCAGTAGCTTCAAGCCGCTGGGTGGTAACAAATACGCCGTGACCGGCAAGATGACGCTCAAAGGACGCACGCAGGAGGTTACCGCCCCCTTCACCTTTACCCCGCAAGGCAGCGCCGGCCAGTTCGACGGCGCGCTCGTCCTCAAGCGCGCCGACTTCGCCATCGGCGAAGGGCCGTGGGCCGATTTCGGCACGGTGGCCAACGAGGTGCAGATCAAGTTCCGCCTGTTGGCGCATACGACGGCGAAGTGAGCCGCCTTGCTTTAATCCGCAACATGATCACAAGGAGTCGCCCCATGAAACGCCTCGCCATTCTTTCGCTGTTCGCCGCCCTGTCATTGCCTGTACTGGCGGCGCCGGAAACCTTTGCCGTCGACAGCATGCATACGTTCCCGAGTTTTTCTTACAGCCACTTCGGCTACAGCGTGCAGACCAGCCGCTTCAACAAGACGACGGGCAAGGTCGTGCTCGACAAAGCCGCGAAAACCGGGTCGGTCGAGGTCGTCATCGACATGAAATCGGTCGAGACGGGCTCGATCCTGAACGAGCACATTCAGGGCGAGGATTTCTTCGATACCGCCAAGTATCCGACGGCAACCTTCAAGTCGATCCGCGTGATGTTCGACGGGGATAAACCGGTTGCCGTCGAGGGCAATCTCACCATCAAGGGCGTCACCAAGCCGGTGACGTTGAAAGTGACCGGCTATCAGCTCATGCCGCATCCGATGATGAAGAAGGACGTGCTCGGCGCCAATGCCACGACCACCGTCAAACGCAGCGAGTTCAACGCCGGGAAGTACGCGCCGTACGTCGGCGACGACGTGACCATCACCATCGCGATCGAAGCGATCAAGGAGTAAGGAATCGGCCGGAGGGGGCGAGCGGCCGGCCTTCTGCGAACAGCGCCTGGCCGCCTTGGCGCTCAGGAGTTGAGCGCTCCTGTCGTCGGCAGCGGCATGGCTGTTGCGGCGGCTTCGTGGTTGCCGGCCCGCAAGCGTTCGCGAATCGCGGCGGCGCCGTCCGGCGTCAGACCGCCGAACGTCGCCATCCATTGACACAGCATTTCGGTCGCGGGGACGAAATGGTCCCGCCGGCCTTTGACGCCACGCAGCAGCTGGTTGATCGACGCATCGACAACGGCACACTCTTCATGCGTTTCCGGCCATTGTCCGGTGCTCTCGACGTGGTCTTCGAACGCGCGGGCAGCATCGAGAAGATGCGTCATCGTGCTGCGATCGTAACGCAGAAAGAACTGGAAGCGTGCGTGGTACTCCAGAAATTGCGCCCACATCGTTTCGAAGTCAGCCATCATGCCGACGCTCTGCGCAGCGAACACCATCTGATTGACCAGCCGCTCGGCAAAGGTATTCAAGAAACTCGCGGTATTTCCCTTGCCAACGTTGGTGAATACCATCGCATAGCGGGTATCGATATCCATTGCCAGCACGCACGGCTTGCCGCGCACCTCGATGAGATGGGCCAACCATTGCTGCACATGGCGCGGCGGTTCGCCGTCGGCGTCGATGAGGTGCGGCCCATCTTCCGAAGGGCGCGGAGAAGGCGGTTCGCCCACCAGTCGCACTTGCCCGGTGGGCGCCTTCGGTTCGATGAACTCGGCAAACGCCTTGCTGCAGTTGAAGATGAGCATGTCGTGACGGGCGTCCCGGTTAGCGTTTGAGCTTGGCGAATGCGGCGGCCATCGCCCCGGCCGGTTCCGGTTGCCGGGTCTGTTGCTGCCTGGCCTTGTTCGTCATCGGCACGTTGCCTTTCTTCTGCGCCGGAGCCGCGTCGTCGGTCAGGCGCATGGTCAGCGCGATGCGCTGGCGCGGCAGGTCGACTTCGACAACCTTGACCCGGACCACGTCGCCGGCCTTGACGACTTCGCGCGGGTCCTTGACGAACTTGTTGGCGAGCGCCGAGATGTGCACGAGGCCGTCCTGATGCACACCGATGTCGACGAAGGCGCCGAAGTTGGCGACGTTGGTGACGACGCCTTCGAGGATCATGCCTGGTTGCAGATCCTTCACTTCCTCGACGCCATCCTTGAATACGGCGGTCTTGAACTCGGGGCGCGGGTCGCGGCCGGGTTTTTCGAGTTCCTTGAGGATGTCCTGTACGGTTGGCAGACCGAACTTCTCGTCGGTGTATTTCGTCGGCTGCAGCGACTTGACGAGGCGTGAATCGCCGATCACGTCCTTGATGCCCTTCTTGATGTCGGCCAGGATGCGCTCGACGAGCGGGTAGGCTTCCGGGTGCACCGAGGAGGCGTCGAGCGGGTTGTCGCTGCCGTTGATGCGCAGGAAGCCGGCGGCCTGTTCGAAGGTTTTTTCGCCGAGACGCGGCACCTTGAGCAGCGCCTTGCGGTTCGGGAAGGCGCCGTTTTTGTCGCGGTAACTGACAATGTTCGCGGCCAGCGTGCTGTTGAGTCCGGAAACGCGAGTGAGCAGCGGCGCCGAGGCAGTATTCACATCGACGCCGACGGCGTTAACGCAATCCTCGACGACGGCGTCGAGCGCGCGCGCCAGCTTGGTCTGGCTGACGTCGTGCTGGTACTGGCCGACGCCGATCGACTTGGGATCGATCTTGACGAGTTCGGCGAGCGGGTCTTGCAGGCGGCGGGCGATCGAGACGGCGCCGCGCAGGCTCACGTCCAGCTCGGGGAATTCGCGGGCCGCGTATTCCGAGGCGGAATAGACCGAGGCGCCGGCTTCGGAGACGACGATCTTCGTCATGCGCAGTTCTGGCACCATGCGGATCAGGTCGGCAGCGAGCTTGTCGGTCTCGCGTGAGGCGGTGCCGTTGCCGATGCTGATCAGGTCGACGTTGTGCTTCTTCGCCAGTAGCGCCAGCGTGTGCAGCGCGCCGTCCCAGTCGCGGCGCGGTTCGTGCGGGTAAACGGTGGCGGTGTCGAGCAGCTTGCCGGTGGCGTCGACGACGGCGATCTTGCAGCCGGTGCGGATGCCGGGGTCGATGCCCATGGTGGCGCGCTGGCCCGCTGGGGCGGCCAGCAGCAGGTCGTGCAGGTTGGTGCCGAAAACGCGGATCGCCTCTTCCTCGGCGCGCTCGCGCAGGGCGTTCATCAGGTCGAGTTCGAGGTGCATGAAGACCTTGATGCGCCAGGTCCAGCGCACCGTGTCGGCGAGCCATTTGTCGCCGGCGCGGCCCTGGTCGGTAATGCCGAAATGCTTGGCGATGCGGCCTTCGCAGGGATTGTGTCCGACCGGTTTGTTCGCCTCGTCGAGTTCGGAATCGAGCACCAGCGCAACCTGCAACGCGCCTTCGTTGCGGCCGCGGAAGAGAGCCAGCGCGCGGTGCGACGGAATCGCGGTGACCGGCTCGGAATAGTCGAAATAGTCGCGGAATTTCGCCCCTTCGGTCTCCTTGCCTTCGACGACGGTCGATTTGACGACGCCGTGCTCCTCCAGATACTCGCGCAGCTTGCCGAGCAGGGCGGCGTCCTCCGAAAACTGTTCCATCAGGATTTGCCGGGCGCCGTCGAGCACGGCCTTGGTGTCGGCGAAGCCTGCATCCGTATTGATGAACTTCGCTGCTTCGTCCTCCGGCTTCAACGTCGGATCGGCGAGCAGCGCCTCGGCGAGCGGCGCGATGCCGGCTTCGCGGGCGATCTGCGCCTTGGTGCGGCGCTTTGGCTTGTACGGCAGGTAAAGGTCTTCGAGGCTCTGCTTGGTCTCGGCACCGCTGATTTGCGTGGCGAGTTCCGGAGAGAGCTTCCCCTGTTCGTCGATTGACGCGAGGATCGCGGCGCGGCGCTCTTCGAGTTCGCGCAGATAAGTGAGGCGCTCGTCGAGCGTGCGCAGCTGCGTGTCGTCGATGCCGCCGGTGACTTCCTTGCGGTAGCGGGCGATGAACGGCACGGTGGCGCCTTCGTCGAGCAGCGTGACGGCGGCGAGGACTTGTTCCTTCTTGCAGCCGATTTCTTCGGCGATTTTCAGGATGATGCGGGTTTCGGCGGCGGACATCGGCGTTTGTGGGAAGCGAAAAAAGGGCGAACTATGCGCAATCGGATAAGAAAACTCAAGCGCGCAGCATTTATCCGAGGGCTGGCGCCGATGCGCCACCTTGTCGGTTGCGCGGACTATTCGCTTCGGGTTAAATGGGCCGTTCTATAACCCGGCAGTGCCGCAAGGAAGGGAGTGTCAATGAAAGTCGATATCGAGCGTTTTGGCCTGAAAAACGTCACCGTTGATCCGGAAACCTTATTCACGTTTCCGGAGGGCGTGGCGGCTTTCGAGCATTGCAAGCGTTTCAAGCTGTTCCACGAGGAGGGAAAATCGACGGTTTTCTGGCTGCAAAGCGTCGATGACCCGACCGTGATGTTCCCCATCGTCACTCCCGATTCGATGGATCTGGCCTATGAGATCGAGTTGTCCGATGCCGATTGCGCGTTGATTGAGCTGGACAACCCGGAGGATGTGGCGGTCGTCGTATTCATTTACCGTGATGCAGCGAATGGCGGAAAAATTGCGGCCAATACCCGTTCACCGGTGATCCTGAACCTCAAGAAACGCAAGGGTATGCAGAAAATTCTGCAGAATATCCGCCCGTCCGTGGTGTATCACGCAAGCTGAACGCGCGGGGAAAATAAATCCGCTGCAAACCCGCTACGGTGCCAGGCCGAAGCGGGTTTTTTTGCGCGTATGTTCCGGCGCCGGCCGGCAAATTCGAATTTCGCGTTTTGTGTCTATAGTGAAAGCGGAATGTGGAATGAGCCGTACAAGGCGAATGCCGGTTTCGCTCCGGTTTTCGGAGTCGGTCCGGTCTTCGGATGACAAGGATTCCGCTGCGGTTGCTCGTCTCCGATCGTTCTGGCGACCTTGCCAAGAATCTTTGAGGGAGAAAAGAAATGACCCCGCCTTCACTATTTTGCCGGTGCGCGACAGTGCTTCTTCTTTGTCTCGCCTGCAATGCCGGGCCGCCGGTGGTGCTCGCGGCCGAACCGGAGCGGTCTGCATCCTCAAGTAGCGCGCCAAGCGACAGCGCTCGCACCGCGCCGGAAGATGAAGCGGTTGCCCCGGAGGGGGCAGGCAGGGACAGAGCCGGCGAGGCGAAAGAGAGCACAACGGCGGCGGAGACAAAAGAGAAGTCCCGTCAGCGGGAAGGTGAACGTACCTTCTCGACGCTGCTTCTGCTGGAACTGTTGCGCTGCCATCGATGAAGCGGTCGCCAGAGAGGCCGTGACATATCCCTGTAAAGTCGGGGCGTAATCATCACGCCAAGCGGCTATTTCGCCGGTTGGAGAAGGGACTGCGATGATTACGATCACGGACGACGTGTTTTGCTATCACTGCCGGCGTTACCATCCGGCGGCTGAAATGACCCTTGTCGAGACCAAAGGCGCCAAGCGGTGGCGGTGCCGCAAGAGTCTCGAACATGGCCGGACCAGTCCGGCCCGGCGCGATGACTTCGGGCGCTTGATCACCGAACAGAACCAGCGTATCCGTGCGAGCAGCACCGCCAAAACCATCCCGTATTGCGTCAAGGAAATGCTCGGCTTCGGCGCCGCCTCGACCAGGGAGACGGCATGAAGGTTCTGATTGTGAGCGATGCGTGGGAGCCTCAAGTCAACGGCGTTGTGCGTACGCTACGGATGACGCGGTGGGAACTCGAACGGCGCGGGCACGAAACCGGGCTTATCTCGCCGCAGGAGTTCCGTTCCGTGCCCTGTCCGACCTATCCCGAAATCCGGCTGGCGATGACCACGCCGCGCGCGCTGGCGCGCCGGATCGACTGTTTTTCCCCCGATTGCCTGCACATTGCCACCGAGGGGCCGCTCGGATGGATGGCGCGGCAGATCGCGATCAAGCGCGGCTGGCCGTTTACCACGGCCTACCACAGCCGCTTTCCCGAATACGTCGAAGCCCGTTTCCGGATTCCTGCCGACTGGACGTACCGGCTGCTGCGTCGTTTCCATAACGCCGCACGGTTTACGCTGGCGCCGACGCCAGCCATTGTGGACGACTTGCTGGCGCGCGGTTTTCGCGGCGCTCGTCTTTGGTCGCGCGGTGTCGATCTTGAACTGTTCAGCCACATTGGCGAGCGCGAGAAAACGCCGGGTCGGCCGGTGTTCCTCTATGTTGGCAGGATTGCCGTCGAAAAACAGGTCGATGCATTTCTCGATCTCGATTTGCCGGGCGAGAAATGGGTCGTCGGCGACGGCCCGGAGCGGGCGCGGCTGCAGGCGCGCTATCCGGAAGCGCGCTGGTTTGGCGTGCATAAGGGCGAGTCGCTGGCGCGCCTGTACCGCTCGGCCGATGTGATGGTGTTTCCCAGCGTGACCGATACTTTCGGATTGGTGATTGTCGAATCGATGGCCTGCGGGACGCCGGTCGCGGCGTTTCCCGTGCCGGGGCCGATCGACGTCATCGGCGAATCGGACGGTGGCGTGATGCATTCCGATCTGGGGACGGCCTGCCTGAAGGCGCTCTTTCTGTCGCGGGAAGCGGCCCGGAAAAGAGCCGAGCAATTCTCCTGGCCCGCGGCCACCGAGCAGATGCTGGCGGCGTTGCAGTTGATCCCCGGTCGTTGAGGGTTGCATCTGGGCTGTTAGCGAATCTCAAGATAGAAAGCAGGCTGGTTTTTGCTATCGTGTAGAGAAGGGCCGCGGTTTTTCTTGTCGGTAGTCCGTCATGTTGAAAGCCAAGGATAACCACGTCATTCCGGTGGATTCCGGATCAAGTCCGGAACGACGGATTCTCTCAGGTCGTTTTGATCCATCATGACCACCTGCTGGCGGCTAGGTCGGCTCGCTCAGCTTCTTGCTTGCGATTTGGGGATGCTTGATCGGGGGTGCTATGAATAACCGACAGTCTTTCGCCCTGCTACGCCTTCGGCACCCGATTTTCCACACGGTAGCAATGTTTCTGGCGTTGCTTGGGGCGGTTGGTCCGGCCCTATCGGTCGAGCCCGCCGAATCATCCTTCCAGACCGTCGTTGTTGCCGAAGGGCTTGAACATCCCTGGGGAATGGCTTTCCTGCCCGATGGGCGGATGCTGGTGACCGAGCGCCCCGGGCGCTTGCGCGCGGTGACGGCCGCTGGCCAGCTTGACCCGCGCCCGGTTTCGGGGCTGCCTTCCATCGCCGCCGTCAATCAGGGCGGCTTGCTCGATGTGGCGTTGCACCCCGATTTTGCGAAGAACGGCTGGTTGTATCTTTCTTACGCCGCCCGCGGAACGGGCGGGTATGGGACCGAGGTGTTGCGGGCGCGGCTGGACGGCCATGCATTGCGTGACGTGAAAGTCATCTTCTCGATGCGGCCGAAAACAGTCTCTGGGCATCACTTCGGTTCGCGCCTCGTCTTCGACCGCCAAGGCTATCTCTACATCACGCTCGGCGACCGCGGCGAGATGGAACGGGCGCAACGGCTCGACGACCACGCCGGCTCGGTGATCCGGCTGCACGACGATGGTCGCGTTCCGGTGGGCAACCCGTTCGTCGACCGGCAAGGCGCGCTGCCGGAGAAATACACCTACGGGCACCGTAACATCCAGGGTGCGGCGCTACATCCGGAAAGCGGTCGGCTCTGGATTCACGAGCACGGCCCGCAGGGTGGCGACGAGATCAACATCATCCGGGCCGGCGCGAATTACGGTTGGCCGGTAATCACCCATGGCCGTAATTACGTGACCGGCACGCGGATCGGCGAGGGCACGGCAAAGCCGGGGATGGAACAGCCGCTGCTGCAATGGACGCCGTCCATCGCCCCGTCCGGCATGGCCTTCTATACCGGCGATGAGTTCCCGGCTTGGCGCGGCAGCCTGTTCGTCGGTGCCTTGCGCGGACAGATGCTCGTACGCCTGGAACTGGATGGCGAGCGCGTCGTCAGCGAAGAGCGTTTTCTGGAAGGCAAGGTCGGGCGTATCCGCGACGTTCGCAGCGGGCCGGATGGGCGGATTTACCTTCTGACGGACGAGGCGCGCGGGCGCCTGATCCGCCTCGATCCCGTCCCGGGCACCGGCCGCCTGACTTCGCGCCCTTTGTAAGGAGAAACGTATGGGTGAGATTCAACGTTATCGCGACAATCTTCAGGACGAGATCGACGGTGCCGCGCTCTATGCCGCCCTCGCCGAATCGGAGGCCGATCCAACGCGCAAGGATTTGTTTTTGCAACTCGCACAGGCCGAAAACGAGCACGCCGATGTCTGGCGCGGCAAGCTGCTGGCGGCCGGCGTGCGCGATTTTCCCGAGCGGCCGGGCCTCAAGACACGGTTCATGATCCGCCTCGCACGGTATTTCGGGCCGACTTTCGTTCTGCCGGTGGTGGCGGCCAATGAATATTCCGACCGTAATAAATACGCTGGCCAGCCCGATGCGTTGGCGCTTTCTGCCGAAGAGCAGGGGCATGCGGCGGTGATCCGCGCGGCGGCCGGCCATGCCGGGATGGCGGCGGATGGCTCGGACATCGTACGGGCGGAAAGCTGGCACCGCGGCGCGTCCGGCAACGAACTGCGCGCGGCGGTGCTCGGCGTCAATGACGGCCTCGTTTCCAATTTTTGCCTCGTGATGGGCGTTGCCGGGGCCGGCAGCGCCTCGCCGACCGTTCTTTTGACCGGACTGGCGGGTTTGGTGGCCGGTGCCCTGTCGATGGCGCTTGGCGAGTGGTTGTCGGTGACCAACGCCCGCGAACTGGCGCGTACCCAGATCGACAAGGAAGCCGAAGAGCTGGAACAGACGCCGGAAGCCGAGAAAAAGGAACTGGCGCTGATCTATCAGGCCAAGGGCATCGCGCGCGACCAGGCCGTGCAGATCGCCGCCAAGGTAATGGAAAACCGCGAAACGGCGCTCGATACGCTGGTGCGCGAGGAACTCGGCATCGACCCGGCCGAGCTGGGCGGCAATCCGTGGAGCGCCGCCGGCGTTTCCCTGCTGCTCTTCGCGCTCGGCGCGATTTTCCCTGTAGCTCCCTTCATGTGGCTGGAAAACTCGACAGCCATTGCTGCCAGTGTTGCGTTGAGTCTGCTCGGGCTTGGGGCGGTCGGCATGGTCACGGCGCTTTTCAACGGCCGCAGCTTCAGCTATTCGGCCCTGCGCCAAGTCCTGTTCGGCGGCGTGGCGGCGGCGATTACCTTTGGCGTCGGTATTATGTTCGGGGCGTCGATTGCCTGAGGGCGGTTCTGGCTGTCTTGAAATTCAGGGTCCAGGGCGGCTAATCAGGGTAACGCCAGGCCTGCTACATGACTGGGGTTCTTCCGCTCAGATAAAAGTGCGCGCTGGTCCGGTGAGGCCAAGTAGTGAGTTGGACAAAAGGGGATTCTCTGGCTATGGTAAATATGCCAGTCGCACTTCTGCAAAAAGGAGAAAAAATTCCCGGACTGAGAAGAGGATCATGTCTCTTTGAGCAGAAATCCACCCAACGGGGTCTCCTTGAAGGAGCGGGGGGATACAAAAATGGCGCGGGGTGAGCGCATCTGTCCCAACTTGCTGCCAGACAGTTCCATGCGGGGGCTTGAATGAGTGCAGCCCCCGATGCGGCGCGCCTTCCCGTTTCGCCTCTTTGGATAGGACGGAAACATGACGAGTCAGGCGGAAAAAGGCGGTGGTACCTTCCAGGGTATAAAGCTCCTGCTATGCGAAAACCCCCTGCCACCGATTGAAGAGGCAATCGCAGCGGCCCGAGCCGAGGTGCCACGCAGCAACTATTACACCGAGCCATATTCGGCGCCCTTGCGCAGCCTGATCAGCGAGCGATTGGGTATCCCTCAACGGTTCATCCACATCAACGCCGGTTCCGAGTTGATTCTGCGCCAGTTGTTCGATCGCTTTGGCCAGCAGGTGCACCTGCTTACGCCGACCTATGTGCTCTTTCCCGAGATCGCCCGGCACTACACGGAACAGCGCTTGCCGCCGGACAGGGACTTTGCCTTCGATCTGGCCGATCTGGACATCCCCGAGGGCACTACCCTTGCGGTCATCGTCAACCCAAATAACCCCAACGGTGGCGTCTTCGATATGTCGCCGCTACCGGACCTGTTGCGTCGTCACCCCAAGACCCTGTTTCTGGTGGATGAAGCCTTCATCGGTCTTGCCGGGCAGTCGGTCGCGCACCGGGTGCCTGAATTTTCCAACCTGTTGGTGACTCGCACCCTGTCCAAGGCGCACAGCCTTGCCGGTTTCCGCATCGGCTACGGCGTCTTCCCCGGGGCCGTCGCCGACGACCTGAACGGCCATAACGACGCCTATCCATTGACCCGGCCGAGCGAGGCGGCGGCCATCGCGACCTTGTTGCACGAGGAAAAGATCCGCGCCCGCAGCGTGCAGTTACGGGAATGGACCGAGGAACTCGCGGCGGCGCTGCGCGCCCTGGGCGTGCGTACCTTCCCGACCCAGACCTATTTCTTCCTCGCCGACTTCGCGCCCCATGACGCAGCAACGCTCTCGGCCAGCCTCAAGGCGCTGGACATCCTCGTCAAGCCCCTGAACGACCCGTTGCTCGGCCCCGGGTATATGCGCATCACCACGGCGCTGCCCGAGGACAACCGTCGCTTTATCACCGCCCTGCGGGAGTTGCTTGACCATGCCTAGAGCCGCCACCTTCGAGGCCCACCACGAGCGATACGAGGCGTGGTTCGGCAGACATGAGGCTGCCTATGTTTCGGAGTTGCTCGCCTTGCGTCCCTTCTTGCCTTGGGAGGGACTGGGCCTCGAGATCGGGGTCGGCAGCGGTCGCTTTGCCGCGCCGCTGGGCGTACAGGTGGGAGTGGATCCTGCTGCGGCGATGCTTGCCCTCGCCGCAGCGCGCGGCATCGCGGCCGTGCAGGGCGTGGCGGAGGATCTGCCTTTCCAAGCCGATGCATTCGACCATGTCCTGGTAGTCACCACCCTCTGCTTTGTCGATTCTCCGGAAAGGATGCTCGTTGAGGCGCGCAGAGTGCTCAGGCCAGGTGGCCGTCTGGTGATCGGCTTCGTTGACCGTGACAGTGCTCTAGGCTTGGACTATCGGGCGCATCAGGCTGAAAACGTGTTCTATCGCGAGGCCACGTTCTATTCTGCCAACGAGGTGGCGCGTCTGCTGCTGGAGGCCGACTTTGCGGTGGATGCCTGGGGCCAGACATTAGGGAGGCCCCTGGCCGAGACGAGGGAGATCGAACCTCTGCGGCGGGGTTACGGACAATGCGCATTCGTGGTGGTGGCGGCAAGCAATCGTAAAGGCCAGCTCTGATCGGGCACTATTCCGCCACAGTGGGAGAGGACAGATATGGGAAACACATTTTGGACGGCACTGGCCACCAGCACCGTCGCCGCTTTGGTCACCTCCCTGGGTATCTACACCATCCGGCGCTTCGCTGATTGGGGATATCGAAACACTACCTATTTCATGTGCTTTGCCGCCGGGGTGCTGATCTCAGCCTCTTTTCTGCACATCATCCCGAAGTCCCTCTCCATGAATCCCGAAGCGCCGGTCTGGCTGTTGGCCGGCTTCCTGGGGCTGCACCTGTTCAACCGCTTCCTCACCGCCTTCGTATGCGAGCGAGACCCGAAGAATACAGAATACGCCATCGGCGTCGTTCCCATGCTGGGCATCGGCTTTCATTCCTTCATCGACGGCTTTATCTATTCCATCGCCTTCACCGTCAGCATTCTTACCGGCTATTTGGCCACTCTGGGCATGGTGCTGCA
This sequence comes from Propionivibrio limicola, assembly GCF_009469695.1. GTDB lineage: Bacteria > Pseudomonadota > Gammaproteobacteria > Burkholderiales > Rhodocyclaceae > Propionivibrio > Propionivibrio limicola. Next base: position 43,830 of record NZ_SSSR01000013.1, on the reverse strand, counting down.
CGAATTCCCGGAGGGCATCATCACTTACCTGCTACTGGTGCGTGGCGGCTTCGACGAACGCAAGGCGATGGTCATGGCCTTCCTGGCCGCCGCCGCGACTACACCGCTTGGAATGTTAATGTCCTATCCGCTTATCAGCGTCATTGATCGAGAGACCTTGGGCGCTCTGCTTGCCCTTTCGGCGGGCGCCCTGATCTATGTGGGCGCTACCCACCTGTTGCCGAGGGCAGAGCGGGAGAAGAAGGAATTGAGCCTGGTGGCCCTTGCGGGCGGTGTGTTGGTGAGCGCCATCATCGTCGCCTCCAAGCTCTGAGCACGACGGCGCATGGCGCGTGGCCTGTGGCGGATACCGGAGTGAAATTCTTCATCATGGTTCACGAGATGGTCATGATGTTGTCTTTCTCGCCAACTTCGGTTGTCACGAGGAGCACCGGTCCCGGTTCCAGCAGCGTGAACGCCTTGTTCAGTTCCAGCTGACGGATGGGATTACCTCCGATAGTTGAGCCAGGCCTGCCTGAGGCAGCGTTTGTTTTTTAGTGCTCCGACGGCGGTTTTAGCCAGCGTTGCAGGGTTGCGATGAGGTTGTCCGGATCGACGGGCTTGGCGATGTGGTCGTCCATGCCGGCGGCGAGGCAGCGTTCGCGGTCTTCGGCGAAGGCGTTGGCGGTCATGGCGAGTATCGGCAGGCGGGGGCGGTCGGGCAGCTGGCGGATGCGTCGGCAAGCTTCCAGTCCGTCCATGATGGGCATCTGGATGTCGAGCAGGATCAGCGCGTAGTCGTTTGTCCGTGCTTTTTCGGCCGCTTCCTGGCCGTCGCGGGCGATGTCGGCGTGCATGCCGGCATCTTCCAGCAGGAACTGGATGACTTCCTGACTGACCGGGTCGTCCTCGGCGACGAGGATGCGGTGAGTCACCGACGGGGCGCAAGGCGTAGCGCGTGCGCCGGAAGTGCTGCGAGTGGCGACCGATGGCGTGCTTTGCGCGTAGCGCAGGCGGGCGGTAAACCAGAAGGTGCTGCCGCGTCCGGGGCGGCTGGTGACGCCGACGGTGCCGCCCATCAGGTTGGCCAGTCGCTTGGCGATGGTCAGCCCGAGTCCGGTGCCGCCAAAGCGGCGGGTCATCGAATTGTCGGCTTGGGTAAAGGGGCGGAATAGGCGGGTTTGTTGCTCCGGTGTCAGGCCGATGCCCTGATCGGTGACGTCGACGCGTAACAGGAGTTCGTCGCTCCGGTGTTCTACTTCGGCGGGATAGGCTTCAACCCGGATTTCGCCGTGGGCGGAAAACTTGATCGCGTTGTCGATGAAGTTGATCAGCGTCTGCTTGAGCCGCAGGGAATCGCCGCAGAGGGCCGCGGGCAGGTCAGGCGAGATGTGCAGCGAGAGGGCGATGCCCTTGGCGCGGGCGCGTTCTTCGTGCATGAGAAACGCTTCGTTGAACACCTCGACGAGCCGGAAATCATTTTCTTCGAGCGTCAGGCGGTCGGCCTCGATCCGGGAAATGTCGAGAATGTCGTTGATGATGGCCAGCAGATGCCGCGAGGCGCGGGTGCTTTTTTCCAGCTGATCGATCTGGACCAGATCGGTGGCCCGGCGCAGGGCCAGGTCGGTCATGCCGAGGATGCCGTTGAGCGGCGTGCGCAACTCGTGGCTCATGTTGGCGAGAAAGATGCTCTTGGCCCGGTTCGCCGCTTCCGCCGCATCGCGCGCTTCGGCGAGTTCAGAGGTGCGCGCGAAGACGAGGTCTTCGAGGTGGTTCCGGTGTTGTTCAAGTTCGGCCAGCGTTTGTTTTTGCGCGGTGATGTCGCGGATGACGCCGATGAAGCGGATTGGCTGTCCCGGTTCCTGATAGGCCGGCAGCAGACACAACTCGTTCCAGAAGGTGCTGCCATCCTTGCGGTAGTTGATCAGTTCGCCGACAAACGGTTTGCCGTTCCTGAAGGCGCTGGCGATGGCTTCGTCGGCGTTCGGCTCGGTCAGCGGCCCGTGCAGGGAATGGTAGGTGCGGCCGAGTATTTCCTCCTCCTCGTAGCCGGTAATTGCGGAAAAGGCGTTGTTGACGCTCAGGAAGCGGCCGTCGGCATCGATGGTGACCACGCCTTGCGTAATGGTGTTGAGCGCCAGATCGCTCATCAGCAGTTTGGCCTCGGCTTCCTTGCGTTCGGTGATGTCGTGAATGATGGAAAAAAGCTGGGTCGTGCCGCGTGCCGTGATGGGGGCGCTGTGGACTTCAACCGTCCGTATCTCGCCCGAGGCGATGCGGTGCGGAAAGATAAACGTGCTTTTTGTGCCGACCGCTGCGGCGCGGCGTTCGCTCTCGATCTGACTGGTCGGAAGCATGTTGATGTCGCTCGTCCGCATGCCGATCAGCACGTCGGGCGGGTAACCGTAAAAACGGATCGCGGCCTGGTTTGCGTCGAGGATTCGGCCGCTTTCCGGTTCGATGAGCAGCATGACGGCTGCGTGGTCGCGGAACATGCGGGCAAAGCGCTCTTCCGACTCGCGCAGGCTAACGTTGATGCGTTCGATCTCGTGCAGGGCGTTTTCCAGTTCCGAGGTGCGCAGCCTGACGCGGTCTTCCAGCATGATCGCCGTCTGGAAAAGGGTGAAATCGGAGTCTTCAAAGCGTCCGGCCTGTTCGGCGCGGTCCATCAGGGCGTCGATGATCTTGTGCAGACGGGCGATTTCGGCGTGGAGTTCCGCCTCGCCCATCGTGGTGCAATCTTGCTTACGCATGGTTTGACTCTTCTGCTATCTGGAGCGGAGCGTCGACGGGCAATGAGCCCCCAAACGCCACGCCGACAAATGTCTGGTTCATGTGCGCGCCGCGGTATTGCTCGCCGTAGGTGCAAAAGCCGGTGGTGCCGTTATTGACGAGCAATTCGACGATTCGATCACGGTCGGCGTTGCATTCGATGTCCAGACGGCGATGTATGCAGTCGAAACCAAGGATGAAATGTGGCGGGCCGATTTCGGCGTGGATGCGTGAAAAAAGCTGTTCGAGGTTCTTTAGCAGGTCCTTGCTGCGGGTGGCCCGCAGCACCAGCCCGCGCTCAATGGCGCAGAAGAAAGTGAGGCTACCGTCTCCATTGATTTTCTGGACTGAACGGACATGGCTTTCATCGTTCACGAGGACTGAAACGGAGTGGCAGGCGAAGTGGCTGATGTCGAGTTCCCGCTCGGCGAGGCCGAGAATATTCGCGAATTCTTTTGCGGCGGGGCGTCCGTTCAGTTCGTAAACGATGCGGCGGGCGGGATCGGCGGCGGTAACGACCAGCCGTTCGTTCATCGGCTCGAAGTGGTGGGTCATGAACGGCGCGAAAGGGAGCGGTGTGGCGAGCAGGACGAGTACGGCCGTGTCGGATAGAAAGCGGCCGCCGAAATAGATGCGGGTGTGTTGTAAGCCCATGTCGTCGCCGGCCGAGCCGCCGACGAGCGGTGTGCCGCCGAGCGCACTTTGCAGGCTGCGGGTGACGGGCTCCTCGCGCACCGAAAGTCCGTCGATCAGTTGCAGGGCGACGCACTTGCCATTTTTCGGGCCGGCTGGCTCTGCGGCCAGACGCTGCTTGAGCTGATGCACGAGTTCCTGGCCTTGCACCGCTTGAAAACTCTGGAGGTTTTCGATGCAGCCGCTGACGGCCCTGAAATGGCTGGCAGGAAAACTCGCGCCGTTGAGCGTGGCGCTGACGTAACCCGCCGGGCCGATTTCGCCAGCCGTTGTGCATCCAACGACCTGGACGCCGGCAAAACGGCGCTGCATTTCATCGGCGATAACGTCGAGATCGTAAGTGCTCGAACAAAAGAACAGCACCAGTGCCGTGTCCGGCTGGTTGACGGCGGCGTGAAACTCGCGCACCGCTTCGCGTGCGTCGCGGGCGTGGGACTGCCCCCTCAGGATGCCGGTTTGACAACTCATGCCGGATACCTCCTCTTTGACGTTTTTCCCTGAATGCCTTGTTGGTCTTGGTGCGGCTTTGTCTTGTTGCCCGTAGAACGTCGGGATAAGCGCGGCGACCGCAGGCAACAGTTTCTGCAGTGTATGAAACGAATCTGACGCCGTCTACCTGTGGGGAAAGGTTTGGGAAAGGTTTCGGCGGACTTCGCTATTGCATCGGTGGTCTTGAATTACCCGATGAGCGGTGCCATTTTGAGAACGTAGCGGCCATTCGAGAGCCCGTAGAAATGGAGCTTTCATGCAATTCAAGGACTATTACCAGACTTTGGGTGTCAAACGCGAGGCGACGGCGGAGGAGATCAAGAAGGCCTTCCGCAAGCTGGCGCGCAAGTATCACCCCGACGTATCCAGGGAGCCCGACGCCGAGTCGCGGATGAAGGAGCTCAATGAGGCGTACACGGTGCTGTCCGATCCCGAGCGGCGCGCTGCCTACGATCAGGTTGGACAGGGCTATCAGCCGGGGCAGGATTTCCGTCCGCCGCCCGACTGGGACGCCGGTTTCGAATTCTCGACGCACGGTTTTTCGCCCGGCGAGGCGGCCGATTTCAGCGACTTCTTCTCGCAACTGTTCGGCCAGATGGGCGGGCAGTTCCGCCCGCATCGCGACGCATCCAGGAGACGTGGCGAAGACCATCACGCCAAGGTGTTGCTCGACATCGAGGACGCTTTTCTTGGCGCGACGCGGCAGATTTCGCTGCGCGTTCCGACGATCGACGCGCAGGGGCACGTCTCCCTTGAGACGCGTACGCTGAACGTGAAGATCCCGGCCGGCGTGCGCGAAGGACAGGTGATCCGGCTGGCCGGGCAGGGAGCGCCCGGATTGAACGGGGCGCTCTCCGGCGATTTGCTGCTCGAAGTCCACTTCCGTCCGCATGAGCGGTTGCGCGCCGAGGGGCGCAACCTGCATCTCGATCTGCCGGTGACGCCGTGGGAAGCGGCGTTGGGCGCGGTCGTCGGCGTCGATCTGCCGGGCAGTCATCTGAACGTGCGCGTGCCGGCCGGGGCGCAGAGCGGCGGGACGTTGCGCGTGCGTGGCAAGGGGATCCCCGGCAATCCGCCGGGCGACCTGATTCTTGCCTTGCAGGTGGTGTTGCCGCCTGCCGATACGCCGAAAGCGCGGCAGCTCTATGAAACGATGGCACGCGAGATGGATTTTAATCCACGGGCCTTCAATCCACGCCGCCCGTTCGGGAGTTGATCATGCACGAAAGAGAATTACGCGAGTTTCCTGCCGACATCCTGGTCGGCACTTTGCTCGAAGAGAGCTGGCTGACGCTCGAACAAATGGCGTTGGCGTGCCGCGTCGAAACCGACTGGTTGCTGTACCACATCGACGAAGGCTTGCTCCCCGGTGCCGAGCGCGTGGCCGGCATCTGGCGTCTTTCCGCCGCCAGCCTGCAGCGCGTCCGGCGCATGCGCGAACTTGAGCGTGACTTCGATGCGGTGCCCGAATTGGCGGCGCTGGTCGCCGATCTTCTCGAAGAGATGGACGAGCTGCGTCGAATCGCCAACCGTCCGTCGCGGCGCGGGTGAGGCGTGTCGATGCTGTCCGAGCGCTGGCAGCGACACGCGTGGAGCAACCGGCTCCAGACGGCGCTGCTGATCGGGGCGATGCTCGGCATTGGCGCGCTGGCCGGCTATCTGCTGACCGGGCCGGATGGTCTGTGGGTGGCGCTGGTCGCCAGCGCGATCGCCCTGCTGGTCGAGCCGTCGACAGCGCGGCTGACCTTGCGCCTGTATCGCGCGCGGCCGATCCATCCGCACGCTGCGCCCGGTCTCTGGCGGCTGATGGAGGAAATCGCCGGAAGGGCCGAATTGCCCGCTGTGCCCGAACTGTATTACGTGCCGAGTCCGTTCATTAACGCCTTTACCGTCGGCAACCGGCGCGAGTCGGCGATTGCGCTGACGCATGGGCTGCTGGAACAACTGACGCCGCGCGAAATTGCCGGCGTGCTGGCGCACGAGACGGCGCATATCGCGCACGGCGACTTGCGCGTCATGGGGCTGGCCGATTACGTCAGCCGCCTGACCAGCGTTTTCGCCTTGCTCGGCCAGTTCATGATCCTTTTTTCGTTGCCGCTGTGGGCGAGCGGCGAGGGGGAAATCAACTGGCCTGCGTTCTTGCTGCTGGTTTTCGCGCCGCACTTGGCCATGCTTTCGCAGCTTGGCCTGTCGCGCGTGCGTGAATTCGATGCCGACCTCACGGCGGCGGCGTTGACCGGCGATCCGCGCGGACTGGCTTCGGCATTGGCGCGCATCGAACGCGGCAGCCGGTCGTGGCGCAGCCTCCTCATGCCCGGTTGGGGCAACCCGGAACCGTCCTGGCTACGCACTCACCCGGCGACGGAAGAGCGCATCCGTCGCCTGCTCGAACTCGCTCCCGAAGGTGATCGGCTCGATGCCGGGATGGAGCGAACGCTTTATGAACCGGGGGCGCTGGCCAGCCGTGTCCGCTCGCATCCGCGGTGGACGATCGGTGGTTTGTGGCACTGACTGAAAAAGTCCGCAAAAAGTTGAACTTTTTTCTGGCCTGTTAATTGCTTATTGGCTGCTTCCGATTTTTGCATGAGCCAAGGCAAAAAATGCAGTTTCAGGTTTCAACGGCAAGTCATTGCCGTAGCAGTTCCATTCATGCTGCCCGTCCGTTTACCGATTGCGCCGGTTTCGCCGGCCTTTCTTCGCAAACCGCCCAGTTTGGCGGCTATACGCTGACCAGCCATTTTCAGCCGATTTATGGGTTGTCCCATCAGCGTCCCATCGGTTACGAGGCGCTGTTGCGGTCGAAAACGGAAAGCGGAGCGCCGTTTTCTCCTTATTCCCTTTTTGGAAGTCTCCCCGCCGACGGGCGCTCGCGGCTGGACCGGCTGAGCCATCGCCTGCACTTGCGCAATTACCTCGGTGTAGCCGACGAGCGCAGCTGGCTTTTCCTCAACATGACGCCGGAGGTGTTCCTGAACTCGCGCAAGGCGCAGGAGGGGCGTTTCTTCGCCAATCTGCTCGAGGAGCTCGGTTTCCCGCCGCACCGGCTGGTCATTGAGGTGCTCGAAGAGCATGTGCGCGATGACCGCGATTTCGAATCGGCAGTCGCTTATTTCCGCGATTTGGGCTGCCTGATCGCGCTCGACGATTTCGGCGCCGGCAGCTCGAATTTCGACCGCGTCTGGAAGATCCGGCCGCAGATCGTCAAGCTCGACCGCAGCCTGATCGTGCAGTCGGCAAGCAGTCGCCAGATCCGGCGTCTGTTGCCGCAAGTCGTGTCGCTGTTGCACGAAGCCGGGGCGATGGTGCTGGTCGAAGGCATCGAAACGGCGGAAGAGGCGTGCATTGCGCTTGATGCCGATGCCGATTTCGCCCAAGGCTATCTGTTTGGAAAACCGGCCCCCGAGCCGTGCGTCAGTGACGAGACGGACGAACTGGTCGGCAAATTGTGGGCGACGTTCGAAGACAACTGGCGCAAGGATCGCAAGCAGCACAAGGAGTATTTGTCTCCGTACATAAACGCCATCGGCTATGCCTCCGTACTCCTTTCCGCCGGGCGCCCGGTGGCCGAGGCGTGCGCGTCGTTCCTCGAACTGCCGCTGGCCGATTTCTGCTATCTGCTCGACCACGAGGGGCGCCAGATCGGCGTCAACGAATGGTCGGCCGAGTTCAGTCCGGACAAGGATCTGCGTCTCGCGCCGCTGTGGGATTCGAGCGGTGCCCGCTGGGCGCGCAGCCCGTATTTCCGCCGCGCCATCGAGAACTTCGGGCGTGTGCAGGTGACGCGGCCGTATCTGTCGGTATCCAGCGCGCGGCTATGCATCACGGTTTCCGTCAGCTTCAAGATCGGCGACCGGACGTGCGTCATCTGCGGCGATCTGCGCAATCCCTAAGTTCATCCATAGAAGTTGATCAGGCTGGCACACGATTGGTGCGCACATGGCACCAGCATGGTGCGTTTGTCATGGTCGCTACGTGTTTTTTAAGACAAAACAGTTCAAAAAGGGAGTTCTGAATGTTGGCAAGTGATTCGATGGCGCTTTCGACGGAAGAAAAAGGCTGGCTACCGTGGTTCGGGAAAACGGGCAAAGTGGTCATGCGCTGGGCCACGCTTCTCAATAGGCAGCGTTATCCGTGGCTGGAAACGGCGTTCGAAGGCGTCGCCCAGACGCGCGTGCGCATCCTGACCGATTGGGCCAACCAGCAATGGGCCCATCTGGAAGGATTTGCGCGTTCGCTGCCCTGCGAGAAGGCGCTGACCGGCGACTGGCTGGCGGCGCGGCTGCGCATTTGCCGCGACTGCTCGGAACTCTTTGTGCTCGATCCCAAGGGGAGCGTGATCGCGTCGAGCTACGCGCAGCACAAGGGAAAAAGCAGCGTGCCGTCGCGGGTGCTGGATCTCGCCGCCAAACAGCCGCTTCTTTACGGCCCCTACGTCGATCCGCTGACGCTGGAAATCGGGCCGAGCAGTTCCAACTTTCACGACGCCGTGACCCTGCTGTTCTTGCGGCCGGTCGTGCGCGACGGGCAGCTGCGCGCCATCCTCTGCGTCCGCGTGCCGAACGATGTGGTCGGCGACCTGATTCAGCGCGAGGGTGGCCACGTCTTCCACGAATCGGGCGACAACTACCTGTTCATGGCCAGAGCTGTGCTCGATGGCAGCATCCAGCCCGGCGTGGCGCTGTCGCGCTCGCGCTTCGAGGATCGCTCGTTTTCGCTCGGCGACAACCTCAAGGACGGCGTCAAGACCGATTTCGGCGTCGTGCGGGTCAAGGATCACACCGAATTCGAACTCGTCTTCAACGATCCGGCGACCGGGCGACTGCATCCGGGCGTGCGCGAAACGATCCGCAAGGGAAGCAACCTGTTCGTGACTTATCCCGGCTATTCCGATTACCGCCATATCCCGGTGATCGGCAAGGGCGTAACGTTCCAGATGCCGGGCTCGCTCGACACCTGGGGCATGATGTGCGAGGCGGACTTGGAAGAGGTCTATCGCCCGCGCCCGGTGAGCTACCGGGCCAGCAAGGGACTGCTGGTGACCGGTCTGTTCGCCATGAGCGGCGCGGCGGCGCTGACGCTCGGACTCGGTCTGAGCGGCGCCGAGTCGCTTTTTGCACAGGCGGGTTGTTTGCTGGTTGGCGCGTCGCTTTTCCACCAGCTCTTTCTGAAGCGTCTATCGCGCCGCATCAGCCAGATGGCGATCATGGTGCAGAACATCGCCGAGGGCGGCGGTAATCTCTCGCTACGGCTGGAAAAACCTGGCGCCTATCGTGACGAGATCACGGCCACGGCGCAGTGGATCAACAGCCTGATCGACAGCATGGAATCGATGCTGGCGCGCATTCTCGGCATCAACGGCGAAGTCAGCACGGCCAATCAGGCGCAGGTGAAGACGAGCCGGGTGACGAGCCAACGATCGCAGGAAGTCTTCAACTCCATGCGCCAGATTCTCGACTCGCTTGAAGAGCAGATGCTGGAAATCAACACCGCCGCCAACCAGGCGGCGAGCATGCGCTCGGACATGGCGCGGACGTTCAGCGGGACGCAAAAGCAGTTCGAGGATTTGCAGGGGATGTCGGCCGATATTCGCGAGCAGATTTCACATTCGGCGACGACGATCAGCGAGTTGCAGAAAAGCACGACGGAGATTGACCACATCGTGCTCGTCATCAAGGAAATCGCCGACCAGACCAATCTGCTCGCGCTCAATGCCGCCATCGAGGCGGCGCGGGCCGGCGAGGCCGGGCGCGGATTTGCCGTCGTCGCCGACGAGGTGCGCAAGCTCGCCGAGCGCACGCGCACGGCGACCGTGCAGATCGGTGGCATGATCGAAGGCGTGCAGGGCCAGGCCGACCGCGCCGTGGACGCCATGCAGCAGGGCATGGGCGAACTCGAAGCCGGGCTCAAGATGGCGGTCGAGAGCGTCGCCGATCGCGGTGGCATGGAAACGATGGTCAATAACGTCCTGTCGACGATCAACCACATCGCCGAAAGCAGCAACACGCACAGCCACCACATCCGCTCGGTGGCGGGGACGGCCGAGGCGATGCGCATGGCGCTGATCGAATCCGAGCAAAGCCTCGAAGAAACGGCGGCCGCGGTGCATAAGCTGGAGGGGCTGGCCGCGCAGTTCAAGGTGAATCGCGCATGATTTGAGTCGGGCGGGGGAGTGGCCGAAAAAGCGTGATTGGCATCAATCGCGTTAAACTTCACCCCATGCCGTTTCCCCGTCTGATTTCTCTCTTTTTGTGCCTGTTGCTAGCCGCCTGCGGCAGCGAGCAGAACGATCCGTATCCGGCCAGCGAACGCGGGCAGAACATCCTCTATTCGGCGTTCACCGAACGCCCCAAGCATCTCGACCCGGCGCAGTCCTACACAGAGGACGAGGCGACGTTTACCGCACAAATCTACGAGCCACCGCTGCAATACCACTACCTGAAGCGGCCGTACACGCTGGCTCCGGGAACGGCCGAGGCGGTGCCGGTGCCGACGTTCTACGATGATGCTGGCAACGAACTGCCGGCCGATGCGCCATCGTCGGAAATTGCCAGCAGCGTTTATGAAATCCGTATCCGGCCCGGCATCCGTTACCAGCCGCATCCGGCGTTCGCCGTCGATGCAAGCGGCAAGCCGGTGTATGCCGATCTCGATGCTGAAAAGCTGAAAGACATCGCAACGCTGGCCGATTTTTCGCAGACCGGCACGCGCGAACTGACCGCCGACGACTACATCTACCAGATCAAGCGGCTGGCGCATCCGCGCCTGCATTCGCCGATCTTCGGCATGATGGCGGCTCACATCGTCGGCCTCAAGGAGCTGGGTGAGACGCTGGAGAAAGCGGCTAAGTCGAAAAACGATGCGTGGCTTGACCTCGATCAGTTCCCGATCGACGGCGTGACGCGCGTCGACCGCTACACCTACCGCGTCAAACTCGTCGGCAAATACCCGCAGTTCCTCTACTGGCTGGCCATGCCGTTCTTCGCCCCGGTGCCGCGCGAGGCCGACCGCTTCTACAGCCAGCCGGGCATGGCCGAGAAGAACCTGACGCTCGACTGGTACCCGGTCGGCACCGGCCCGTACATGCTGACCGAGAACAACCCGAACAGCCGCATGGCGCTCGAGCGCAATCCGAATTTCCATGGAGAGACGTATCCATGCGAAGGTGAGCTCGGTGACAAGGAGGCCGGCTTGCTCGCCGATTGCGGCAAGCCGCTGCCGCTGATCGACAAGGCCGTGTTCGCCCGCGAGAAGGAAAGCATCCCGTACTGGAACAAATTTCTGCAGGGCTATTACGACGCCTCGGGCATTTCATCGGACAGCTTCGATCAGGCCGTGCGGCTCAACGTCGGCGGCGACGTGCAGTTGTCCGACGAGATGGCGGAGAAGGGCATCAGCCTGTTGACCAGCGTGCGTACCTCGACCTTCTACATGGGCTTCAATCTGCTCGACCCGGTCGTCGGCGGAAAAGAGGGGGTTGGTGAGGAACGGGCGAAGAAATTGCGCCAAGCGCTGTCGATCGCCATCGACCAGGAGGAATTCATCTCGATCTTCATGAACGGACGCGGCATCGCGGCGATGAGCCCGCTACCGCCGGGCATCTTCGGCTTCGAAGAAGGCGAGGCGGGTTTAAACCCGGTCGTCTACGACTGGAAAGACGGCAAGGCCGAACGCAAGCCCATTGAAGTCGCCCGGAAACTGCTCGCCGAAGCCGGTTGGCCGAACGGACGCGACGCCAAGACCGGTGAGCCGCTCGTGCTCAACCTCGACACGACGAGCGGCGGCATGGGCGACAAATCGCGCCTCGACTGGCTCTACCGCCAGTTCGCCAAGCTCGACATCCAGCTCGTCGTGCGCTCGACCGACTTCAACCGCTTTCAGGAAAAACTGCGCAAGGGCGCCGTTCAGCTCTACTACCTCGGCTGGAACGCTGATTACCCCGATCCGGAAAACTTTTTCTTCCTGCTCGCCGGCAACGAATCCATGGTCGCCAAGGGCGGCGAGAACAAGTCGAACTACGCGAATCCCGAGTTCGACCGCCTGTTCGCCGAGATGAAGGATATGGACAATACCCCGGCGCGGCTTGAAATCGTCAAACGCATGAACCGCATCCTGCAGGACGACGCGCCGTGGATCTTCGGCTTCCACCCCAAGAGCTACACCCTCGGCCACGCCTGGCTGCACAACCGCAAGCCGAACGACGTCGCCAACAATATCCTCAAGTACCAGCGCATCGATGTCGCCGAACGGGCGAAGCGGCGGCAGGAGTGGAATTCACCGGTGCTGTGGCCGCTGGCGGTGATTGTCGTGGCGCTGGCGTCGGTCATCGTGCCGGCCGTGGTGACCTATCGTCGGCGCGAGCGTGGCACGGCGAAAAAGCCATGACCGATCAAGTGAAGATCGTGTTGAAACGCAGCTCATCTGCTGCTCTGATTGAATTTTGCTGAATGGGAAGAAGTCGATGAACACATCGGTTTTCATTACAAGAGTGGTGCTCAGGAATTACAAGAGCATCGGGTTCTGCGATGCTCGGTTTGGGCCCTTAACCTATCTTGTTGGAGCGAACGGTTCGGGAAAAAGCAATTTTCTCGATGCGTTGCACTTCGTTCGCGACGCACTTTCCAGTTCGCTTGATAATGCTCTTAATGAGCGGGGCGGCTTGGGGGAGGTGCGACGTCGCTCCAGTGGGCACCCGAATCACTTCGGGATTCGCCTGGAGTTTCGACTCAAGAATGACCTGTACGGTCACTACGCCTTCAATATCGGGGCGCTGGCCGGTCGAGGGTACGAAGTTCAGGCAGAAGAGTGTGTTATCGGAGGTGTCGGCAAAGGCCCTTTTTTTCAGATCGAAGGTGGGCGGTTGAAAGCGAGCAGTGAGCCAACGTTTCCTGCGATTACCGCCGATCGGCTGGCACTGGTTGCGGCGTCGGGTCTGCAGGCCTTCCGGCCGGTTTTTGACGCGCTGACGGCGATGGGTTTCTATAATCTCAACCCCAAATTGATGAGGGAGTTGCAGAAGCCGCAGGAAGGACGTTTGCTCAAGCCCGTTGGAGAAAACATCGCCAGCGTCATCGGCCATCTTGAACGCGTTGCGCCCGAACAACTCGGGATCGTTCAGGAATACCTGCAAACCGTGGTGCCTATGGTGCACGGCGTCGAGCGAAAGCAGATTGGCCCGATGGAAACCCTTGAATTCAGGCAGGAAATGGCAGGAGCGAAGCATCCTTGGCGATTTTTGGCGCAGAACATGTCCGACGGAACCTTGCGAGCCTTGGGCGTGCTGGCTGCATTGTTTCAGGGGAATCCCGATTATTCGCCGAGTCTGGTGGGGATCGAGGAACCGGAAACGGCGCTGCATCCCGCGGCCAGCGCGGCGTTGCGCGAGGCGTTGGGAAAAGCGTCCGGGCAAACCCAGGTGATCGTCACCAGCCATAGCCCCGATCTGTTGGACGATCTGGCGCTGAGTTCGGATTCATTGTTAGCCGTCGTTTCCGATCGGGGAGAAACGCGGATTGCTCCGTTGGATGATGCCTCGCGCGACGCGATCCGCCAGCAGCTTTTTTCAGCCGGTGAGTTGCTGCGTTTAAATCAGCTGGTTCCCGATCCTGCCGATCTTGCGGCACAGGAACAGCGCCAAACCGACCTGTTTGGGGAATCTCTTTTATGAGCGGTGTCGCGGCCATCGTCGAGGGGGATGGGGAGGTTGCCTCATTGCCCATATTGTTGCGGCGTTTGAACCAATGGTTAACGCCGGAAAGGCCTACGCAGGTTCCTGCGCCGATACGTGTACACCGCGATCGATTCCTGAACCGCGAAGAGGAATTTCGCCGGCATCTGCTTCTCGCTGCCGCAAAATGCGGCGAACAAGGCTGGATTCTGGTGCTGCTGGATGCCGACGATGATTGCCCTGCGCAACTTGGACAACAGATTCTGGAACGGGCAAGGCAGGTCGTACCGCATCGGCGCATCTCCGTTGTGCTGGCTAACCGAGAGTACGAGGCCTGGCTTATCGCTGGAGCCCGTTCTTTGAGCGGTCAGCGCGGTTTTTCTTTCGGGGAAGCAGAGGCCATTGATGCCGAAACGCCCAGAGACGCCAAAGGCTGGATAAAAAAGCACATGGCTTCCCGGTCCTATGGCGAAACGACCGATCAACCAGCGTTTTCTTCACGGGTCGATTTACAGCAGGTGTTTGAGGGCAGTCGCTCTTTCCGGAAACTGTGTTCGGAGTGGAAGACGCAAAGCGCATGACCCTCGACTACGCCACCCTCGACGCCCTGCGCAGCCACCATCCCGCATGGCGGCTCTTGCGTTCGGATCATGCGCCGCTCGTTGCGAGTTTTCTTGAACGGGTGTTCGTCATGCCCAACGTGCGCGTCATGGCGGCGGCCGATCTGGCCGAGGCGCTGGAAGATGAGTTGTATGCCTTGCGTCAGCACTTGGGCGACGACGCTTTCCCGAAAAGCGCGCGCGACTACCTGAACGACTGGGCCGCGCCCGACAAGGGCTGGTTGCGCAAGTTTTACCGGCAAGGGTCGGACGAGGCGCAGTTCGACCTGACGCCGGCGACCGAGAAGGCGATCGCCTGGCTCGGCACGCTGACCGAACGCAGTTTCGTCGGCACCGAATCGCGCTTGCTGACGCTGTTTCAGCTTCTGCGCCAGATGAGCGAGGGGAGCAATCCCGATCCGGACAAGCGGGTGGCCGAGTTGCAGAAGCGGCGCGACGAAATCGACGCCGAGATTGCCCGCGTGCTCGGCGGCGACATGGCGCTGCTCGACGAGACCGAACTCAAGGACCGTTTCCAGCAATTCACGCAACTGGCGCGCGAACTCTTGGGCGACTTCCGCGAAGTCGAACAGAATTTCCGCCGGCTCGATCGCCGTGTGCGCGAGCGCATCGCCTTGTGGGAAGGCAGCAAGGGCGCGCTGCTCGAAGAAATCATGGGCGAACGCGACGCGATTGCCGATTCCGATCAAGGCAAGAGTTTTCGCGCCTTCTGGGATTTTCTGATGTCCAGCCGTCGCCAGGAGGAACTGACCGGCCTGCTCGACGACGTGCTGGCGCTCGAACCGGTGGCCGCCATGCGGCCCGACGCCCGTCTGCGCCGCGTGCACTACGACTGGCTGGAAGCCGGCGAGCACACGCAGCGCACGGTGGCGCAACTCTCGCAACAACTGCGCCGCTTCCTCGACGATCAGGCCTGGCTGGAAAACCGCCGCATCATGGACCTCCTGCACGGCATCGAAACCAAGGCACTGGCCTTGCGCCCGCATCCACTGGCCGGCGAGGTGATGCACATCGCCGAAGCAGTGGCCGACATCGAACTGCCGATGGAACGTCCGCTCTACCAACCGGCCTACAAGCCGAGTCTGGCCGACATCGAGTTGCAGGCCGGCGATGACGATCTTGACGCGGCCTCGCTGTATTCACAGATCGTTGTTGATTCCGCGCAACTGGCGCGCAACATCCGGCAGTCGTTGCAGGGACGCTCGCAAATCAGCCTGCACGAACTGATCGACGCGCACCCGCTGCAGCATGGACTCGCCGAGCTGGTGGCCTACCTGCAACTGGGCAGCGGCGCGTTCGTCAGCACCAGCGATGAAACCGTGACCGACGAAATCCGCTGGTCCGTCACTGCCGACGACGGCGCGGTAATCCACAAAACGGCGCGCTTGCCCCGCCTGATTTTTGTCCGAAAAAACGCGGTAATCGCTTGATGGCTGCGTGACCATGCAAATTTCCATGACCTTTCCCGAAAACGATTTGCCGGGTGTTGAGCCCGAGATTCAGCCCCGGCCTGAGCTATCGACGCTCGTGATCTCTCTGCTCAAAGGCGTGATCTACCGCGAAGCCGACGAGCGCTTGTGGGGCGCGCTGCTCGACTTGCGGGTGCCGGTGCGCGATTACGTGGCCGTGCTGGCGCTTGAACTGATCGTCGACGAGGCCGAAGGCTACGCTTTCCTGAAAAGCCGTCAGGAGGCGGGCGAAGACGAGGCTGGTGCTGGCTCCGCCCCCAAGCCGCCGCGTCTGATCGCCCGGCGTCCGCTCTCTTTCCCGGTCAGCCTGCTGCTCGCGCTGCTGCGCAAGAAATTGCTGGAATTCGACGCCGGTGGTGGGGTGGCAAGCGGCGACGGCGGCGTGCGTCTGGTGCTCACGCGCGACGACATCGTCGAGCTGGTGCGCGTCTTCCTGCCCGCGTCGAGCAACGACGCGCGGCTCATCGACCAGATCGAAACGCACATCAACAAGGTCGTCGACCTCGGCTTCCTGCGCCGCCTCAAAGCAGGCGCTGGCAGCCCGCCGACCTTCGAAGTGCGGCGCATCCTCAAGGCCTTCGTCGATGCGCAGTGGCTCGCCGAGTTCGATTCCCGGCTGGCGGGGTATCAGGCCCAACTGGCAGGCGAGTCCGACATGGCCGGAGATACGGGTGATCGATAAGGCGTTTGATGCACCGAGCGGCGAGCTGGATTTTCCGGGTGACGGGGCGGAGGGGAGTCTCTCCGGCTTTCGCCTGCAACGCCTGGAAGTCTTCAACTGGGGTACCTTCGATGGTCGCGTATGGACGCTGACGCTCGACGGACGCAACGCGCTCTTGACCGGCGATATCGGTTCGGGCAAATCGACGCTCGTCGACGCGCTGACCACCCTGCTCGTACCGGCGCAGCGCATCGCCTACAACAAGGCGGCTGGCGCCGATGCCCGCGAACGCACGCTGCGCTCCTACGTACTCGGCCATTACAAGTCGGAACGCAACGAAGTGACCGGCGCCGCCAAACCGGTGGCGCTGCGCGACAACAGCAGCTACTCGGTGATCCTTGGCGTCTTCCGCAACGCCGGCTACGACCAGACGGTGACACTGGCGCAGGTGTTCTGGATGAAGGAAGCGCAAGGGCAACCGGCGCGCTTCTTCCTTGGTGCTGAACGCGAGCTGTCGATTGCCGAGCATTTCTCGAATTTCGGCGCTGATATCACCCGGCTGCGGCGCAAGCTGCGCGGACTCGGCGCCCAGATCGAGGACAGCTTTCCGCCCTATGGCGCCTGGTTCCGGCGTCGCCTTGGCGTCGGGCGGGGCATGGGGAATGACGGTGAACAAGCGCTGGAACTCTTTCACCAGACGGTTTCGATGAAGTCGGTCGGCAACCTGACCGACTTCGTGCGCGGCCACATGCTCGAACCGTTCGACAACGCGCCGCGCATTGGCGCGCTGATCGGGCACTTCGACGACTTGAATCGCGCGCACGAAGCCGTGCTCAAGGCCAAGCGCCAAGTGGAACTACTTACGCCGCTTGTCGCCGATTGCGACCAGCACCAGCGGCTCTCGGCGGAAATCGACGCCCTGCGCGCCTGCCGCGAGGCGCTCAAGCCCTATTTCGCCGAACTCAAGCTCGGCTTCATCGACCGGCGTTTGCAACTGCTCGCCGCCGATGGCGAACGCCTGACGACGCAACGCGATCGCCTCGCCGAGCAGCGCGACACCCAGCGGCGCGAGGAAGATCGCCTGAAGCGTGCCGTGGCCGAACAGGGCGGCGACCGGATCGAACAACTGGCAGCGGAAATCCGCGAGCAGGAGCGCGAGCGTACCCGCCGCCAGCAACGCGCCGAGCGTTTTTCCGCCTTGCTCGACAAGCTGGACGAGCCGGCGATCACCGACGAGCCGGCCTTCGCCGCGTTGCGTCAGGCGGCCGGTGCGCGCCGCGAAGCCTTGGCGCAGCAGGAAGCCGACCTCCAGAATCGGGTGATGGAATGGGGCGTCGCCCTGCGCGACGGCAAACGTGAGCACGACGCGCTGCGCGCCGAAATCAACAGTCTCAAGACGCGGCTGTCCAACATCCCGGCGGCGCAGGTGGCGATGCGCGCCGCGCTGTGCGAAACCATCGGGATTGACGTCGCCGCGATGCCGTTTGCCGGCGAGTTGTTGCGCGTGCGCGAGGAGGCACGCGTCTGGGAAGGCGCGATCGAGCGCGTGCTGCACAATTTCGCGCTCGCCTTGCTGGTGCCCGACGCCCATTACGCGGCGGTGGCGGCGTGGGTCGACCGCACTCATCTGGCGGGGCGGCTCGTGTATTTCCGCATCCGGGGCGTGCGCGCCGACGAATTGCCGGCGTTGCACCCCGATTCCCTCGTCGTCAAGCTGGAGATCAAGGACGATTCGGCCTTCTTCGGCTGGCTCGAACGCGAACTGGCGCACCGCTTCAACTATGCCTGTTGTGCGACGCCGGAACAGTTCCGCCGCGAGACGCGCGCGCTGACGCAGAACGGCCAGATCAAGGCGCCCGGCGAGCGCCACGAGAAGGACGACCGGCACCGCCTCGACGACACCAGCCGCTACGTTCTCGGCTGGAGCAACCTGGCGAAGATCGCCGTGCTCGAAGTTCAAAAGCGAGTAATCGAGCAGAAGCTCGGCAAGATCGCCGGCGATATTTCCCGAACGCAAACGGCGCAACGCATGTTGCGCGAGCAGCTCGAAGCGCTGGCGGCGCTGGCCGAATTCATTGATTTTCGCGACCTTGACTGGGGCGCTTGTGCTGCGGCGATTGCCCGCCTGCAGGAAGAAAAAGACCGGCTGGCGCGTGCCAGCGACACGCTGCGCGAACTCGCCGCCCAGCTCGCGGCCGTGCAGACGACGCTGGCCGACAGCGAGGAGGCCATGACGCGGCTTGTCGGCGAGATCGGTGGCGTCCGCGTGAAAGCCGAAGCGGCCGAAGCGCTACGGCAGGAGACCGCCGCGCTCGTCGTGAACATTGCCCCGGCGCCGCGCGAGCAACTGGCGGTCTTGCGTGAGGAAGCACTCGGCGAGCATCAGCTATCTGTCGAATCCTGCGACAAGCGCGAACACGAACTGCGCGACTTCATCCAGACGCGGATGGATGCGGAGACGCGCCGGCTGGCGCGGCTGGCCGAAAAAATCGTCAAGGCCATGTCGGCCTTCAAGGAGGACTACAGGCTCGAAACGGCCGAATTCGACGCCAGCGTCGACGCGGCGGCCGAGTACCGGCAACTGCTCGATCAACTGGGGCGTGACGACCTGCCGCGCTTTGAAGCGCGTTTCAAGGAACTGCTCAACGTCAATACGATCAACGAAATCGCCAATTTCAACGCCCAACTGGCGAAGGAGCGCGAAACGATCAAGGAGCGCATCGGGCGGATCAACGAATCGCTGACGCAGATCGACTACAGCCCGGGGCGCTTCATCGTGCTCGAATCGCAGCCGACTCCCGATGCCGACGTGCGCGACTTTCAGGCGCAACTGCGCGCCTGTACCGAAGGCGCTTTGTCCGGTGCGTCGGGGGACGAAGACGCCCAGTATTCCGAAGCCCGCTTCATGCAGGTCAAGGCCATTATCGACCGGTTTCGCGGGCGCGAAGGCTTGTCGGACCTGGATCGGCGCTGGACGGCCAAGGTCTGCGACGTGCGCAACTGGTTCCTCTTCGCTGCCAGCGAGCGCTGGCGCGAGGACGGTAGCGAATACGAGCACTACTCCGATTCCGGCGGAAAATCTGGTGGGCAGAAGGAGAAACTGGCCTATACGGTGCTGGCCGCCAGCCTTGCTTACCAGTTCGGTCTCGAATGGGGTGAAATCGGCAACACGCGTGGAGCCGCGCGTTCGCGCTCGTTCCGCTTCGTGGTCATCGACGAAGCCTTCGGGCGCGGTTCCGACGAATCGACACAGTACGGGCTGAAGCTGTTCCGGCAGCTCAATCTGCAAC
This sequence comes from Propionivibrio limicola, assembly GCF_009469695.1. Classification (GTDB taxonomy): domain Bacteria; phylum Pseudomonadota; class Gammaproteobacteria; order Burkholderiales; family Rhodocyclaceae; genus Propionivibrio; species Propionivibrio limicola. The sequence continues at coordinate 24,193 of NZ_SSSR01000013.1, read as the reverse complement.
TGCTGATCGTCACCCCGCTGCAAAAAATCCACGTCATCGAACCCTTTGTCGCCAGCGTCGGTTTCGTCCATAACGAAGACGGCCGCTCGTCGCGCCTGCGCACCCTGTCGATCGAGGAGTACCGGGCGGGGAAAACGGAAGCGGTGCCATGAGACGGGTAGTCATTTTGGGCGGAATGGATCAAATCTTTACCACCAAGCCACCAAGAGCACAAAGATTTACCAAGAAAACAGGGATTTATCTTGGTGCTTTCTTGGTGTCTTCGTGACTTAGTGGTTCGCCTTTTTCGTGGACCATTTGCTAAGAAATATCTGCCGTCTTCCACCCCAATTCTTTTTTAGTGAACACTCGAATAACCGTGCGTAAAACTCACCTCCAACCGATCGGCGTTGCTTCGTCCGATGAAAAACCGCTCTTGTCGAAAGCGCAAAAATCCTTCAATTCCTTGATCAAGCAAATCGGGACGCAGCGTGCGTTGCTTGCGGAATGGGAGCACGCGATTCCCCGCTATCAGGAGAAATACACGCGCGAATTCGTGCCGTTATCGGAGGCTCTTACAGACTTTCAGGAGAAGATGGTCTATCGCCTTGACGTCGCGTGGGACGGGAAAGGGCTGAGCAAGCCCGAGAAAAGTTTTCTTTCGATGTTCATCGCCGATATGGCATTGGTGCTTTGCCAGCAACGGGAAGGTAACGAGGCGCTCAAAGCGATCTACACCAAGCATTCCGGGGAGGATTACGACCGGAAGGAAGCCGAGGGCATGCAAGACATCCACGCGATGATGGAGGATGTTCTCGGGATCGACCTGGGCGAGGAAGCGAGCACGATGTCGCCTGAGGAATTGCTGGCGCACGCGAAGGCGAAAATGGAGCAAATGGCGCAAAGTCGGGCCGAAGCGGAGGAGGCGCGTCGAGCTACGCGGAAAAAATCGGCCAAGCAACTGGCCAAAGAGGCAGAGAAAGAATCGGCCGAAAAACAGGTCAGCCAGTCAATCCGCGAGGTTTACCGGAAGCTGGCCAGCTCGTTGCATCCGGACCGCGAATCCGATCCTCTGGAGCGCGAGCGCAAGACCTTGCTGATGCAGCGCGTCAACGACGCTTATGCGAGCAACAACCTGCTGACCTTGCTCGAACTTCAACTCGAACTGGAACACATCGACCAGTCTGCCATCGATTCGATCAGCGAAGAGCGGCTTGTCCATTACAACAAGGTGCTCAAGGAGCAGGTTGCCGAATTGAAGCAGGAAAATCTGCGTGTCGAAGGCGAATTCAAGATTCGGTTCGGCATTGATCCGTTTGCACGTCTATCGCCAAGAACGATCCTGCGCGACCTTGAAATCGACATCATCGAATTACACACCGCGAATCGCGGGATCGAGGAGGATTTGGAGATGTTCGGCGAGATCAGGAACATTAAGGCCTGGCTCAAGGAGATGAAGAAGGAGATGGCGCAGGATGTCCCGCATGATTTGTTCAGAGATCTACTGGGCGGTTTTTGAGCCAATCAATGAAACTCAAGTTCTGACATGGCCTGGACGACGGCAAGCGATCTGAAAGCGCAGGTGGCGCGCCTTTGGGAGCGAGGCGAGTTGTTGCGGACGCTGGTTGGTGGTGAATCACGCTGTTCATCCCATTTTCCGCTGCGCCTCACGCTCAAGGGGCCGGATTCGTCGGAGCTTGCCGAACGCTTCGACGCCGTGCGCCAATGGATCGCCGCGCTCGCCGCCGTGCCGCGCCTGCGCATCGAATGGCGCGAACTCAATCACCGCGTGCTCGGCGCGCAGCGGCTGCCGCAGTCGCTCTGGCTCGATACGGTCGACGATGCGTTGGCGATGATCGGCAAACGCGGCGAAGCGGCGCGTTTTCTGGCGCTGTTTGCGCAAACAGCTGAGCGGAATGCCGCGCTGCTCGCGTGGCTCGTCAAGCGTCCGTTGTCGGCGCTCGAACTCGCGGACGACTGGCCGTGCCTGCTCGATGTCGTCGACTGGATGGTCGCGCATCCGCGCCCCGGCCTCTATCTGCGTCAGGTCGACCTGCCCGGTATCCACAGCAAATTCATCGAAGCGCATCGCGGCGTGCTCGCCGAGTTGTTCGACCTCGCGCTGCCGGCGTCGGCCGTGGCCAGCGAGTACACCGGCGTTGGCCGTTTCGCCGCACGCTACGGCTTTCGCGAAAAACCGGAGCGCATCCGCCTGCGCGTGCTCGACGAACGCATCGCCCTGTTACCGGGCGTCGCCCTGCCTGATCTCACGCTCGATGCCGCCAGCTTTGCCCGACTTGATGCACCGATCAAACGCGTCTTCATCACCGAGAACGAAACCAACTTCCTCGCGTTTCCGCCGGCCGAATCGGCCATTGTCATTTTCGGCGCCGGTTACGGCTGGGAGGCGCTGGCTGGCGCGCAATGGCTGTCGCGCTGCGCGATCCACTACTGGGGCGACATCGACACGCACGGCTTCGCTATCCTCGACCAACTGCGGCGGCGCTTCGCCCATGTCGAATCGTTCCTGATGGACCGGGCGACGCTGCTCGCGCACCAAGCGCTGTGGGGCGAAGAGCCGGAGCCCGTCGTCCATGACCTGCCGATGCTCACCGAAGCCGAGCGCGCCCTGTACGACGAACTGCGCGACAACCGGATTCGCGAGCGTCTGCGTCTGGAGCAGGAACGGGTGGGGTTCGCGTTTGTCCGTTCGGTCGTGGCGAACCTTGTTGTCGGATCCCTATAATGACGGCCATTTCCGCTTCTCAGAACCCGTTCCGACAAGGAATCAGAGTATGACTGACACCGTACCCGTCAAACTCACCAACCCGCCTCCCGGCTACGCCGACTGGCTGGCCGAGCTGAAATCCCGCATCCATACCGCCCAGCAACGCGCCGCGCTGGCGGTCAATCGCGAGTTGGTGCTGCTTTACTGGCAGATCGGCCGCGATATTCTGGCGCGGCAGGCCGAGCAGGGCTGGGGCGCGAAGGTGATCGAGCGGCTGGCGCTGGATCTGCGGAATGCGTTTCCGCTGATGAAGGGTTTTTCGCCGCGCAACCTCAAGTACATGCGGGCGTTTGCCGAGGCGTGGCCGGATTCTGAATTTGTGCAAGAGGTGCTTGCACAATTGCCTTGGTATCACCAGTTGGCGTTGCTGGACAAACTGCCTGACAGCGAAAGCCGCCGCTGGTATGCCGCGAAGGCCATTGAGCACAACTGGTCGCGTAACATCTTGGTGATGCAGATCGAAACCCGGTCACGGGAGCGCAGCGGCGCGGCGGTCACCAACTTCGAAACTCGCCTGCCCAAGCCGCAGTCTGACCTGGCTCGTGAGTCGCTGAAAGATCCTTATCGTTTCGACTTTTTGGGACTGACCGATGAGGCGCAGGAGCGTGAAATCGAAAATGCGTTGGTCAGGCACGTCACCGAGTTTCTGCTGGAGTTGGGCGCGGGGTTTGCGTTCGTCGGACGGCAGGTGCTGCTGGATGTGGGCGGAGACGAGTTTTTCATCGACCTGCTGTTCTATCACCTGAAGCTGCGCTGCTATGTGGTGATCGAACTCAAGGGAGGTAAGTTCAAGCCCGAGCACTTGGGGCAGCTTGGATTTTATCTGACGGCCGTGGATCGCCAGGTCAAGAGCGAGCAGGACAATCCCACCATTGGCCTCTTGCTCTGTAAAAGCAAAAACAAAGTGGTCGCCGAGTACGCCTTGGGCGACAAGACCCAGCCGATGGGTGTTGCCGAATATAAACTGCTTGAATCGTTGCCTGCCGAGTTGCAAACGAGCCTGCCAAGCATCGAGCAGATCGAGCGCGAACTGGAGGGGCTGTAAACCGTGCTTGCCTATCTTCTTCGTCGCCTGCTCTACGCCATCCCGATCCTGATCGGCGTAAACCTCATTACCTTCGCTTTGTTCTTCATCGTCAATACGCCGGACGACATGGCGCGCATGCAGTTGGGCGTCAAGCGCGTGACGGCGGAGGCCATCGAAAAATGGAAGGCGGAGCGCGGTTACGACAAGCCGTTGTTCGTGAATGCGAAGGCGCCGGGTGTCGACGTGGTCACCGATACCATCTTCTTTTCCAAGTCGGCGCGCATGTTCGTCGGCGACTTCGGGCGCGCCGAAGATGGGCGCGACATCACCAAGGAAATTACGTCGCGCATGGGGCCGTCGCTGGCGATTGCCTTGCCGACTTTCATTCTCGGGCTGTTCGTCACGGTGAGCTTCGCGCTGTTGCTGGCGTTTTTCCGTGCGACCTATCTCGACTTCTGGGGCGTCGTGCTGTGCGTGGCGATGATGTCGATTTCCGGGCTGTTCTACATCATTGGCGGGCAGTATCTGATCAGCAAGCTGTGGCGGCTGGTGCCGATTTCGGGCTACACAGCCGGGCTGGATGCATGGAAGTTTCTGATTTTGCCGGTGCTGATCGGCGTGATTTCCGGCATCGGCTCGTCGGCGCGCTGGTACCGGACGATTTTTCTGGAGGAAATCGGCAAGGATTACGTGCGCACGGCGCGCGCCAAGGGGCTTTCCGAAATCACTGTGCTGTTCCGCCATGTGCTGAGGAACGCCATGATTCCGATTCTGACCGGCGTCGTCGTGGTGATCCCGCTGCTGTTCATGGGCTCGCTGCTCACCGAGTCGTTCTTCGGCATCCCCGGCCTCGGCAGTTACACCATCGACGCGATCAACGCACAGGACTTCGCCGTGGTGCGGGCGATGGTTTTCATCGGCTCGGTGCTCTACATCGTCGGGCTGATCCTGACCGATATTTCCTATACCTTCGTCGATCCGAGGATTCGTTTTGAGTAAAAATCTTCACCACCAAGCCACCAAGAACACAAAGAGGCACCAAGAAAAGCAAAAGTCTTTCAAGGTTTTTCTTGGTGAAACTTGGTGCCTTGGTGACTTGGTGGTTCGCTTTTCATGACTTTGCTTCCCATCCTCCTTTGGTCCGACCTGTTGATCTGGCTGCTGGTGCTGGCCGGCGCGGTGCTCGGTGTGTTGTCGTGGCGCAATCCGCCGTTGCGGGCGGCCTGGCGGCGGGTTGGGCGCAGTCGGCCGGGGATGGCGTCGGCGACGGTGCTGGCAGCTTTCGTTCTGGTCGGATTGCTCGATTCGTTGCACTACCGGCCGCGTCTTGAAAATGGCGATCTAGGCCAGCCGGCGGCCTATGCGATCGAAGTGCTTTCGGCGCTCGACGCCATCGCCGAACCGCTGCGCTCGCGCAACGAAAAAACCTATTCGGCGCCGCTGGCGACGCGGGCTTACGCCAAGGAGTCAATCGAAGTGCGCGGGGCCGATGGTCGCGTGCAGACGACGCGCGAGTTTCCGCGCCTGAAGTTCGGCGGGTTACATCTGGGCGAGGAAGAGGGCACGCGCGATGGCGACGTGCTAACTCGTGTGCTGACGGCGGAAACTTTCGCACTCGGGATTCTGGCCGTGGTATCGCTGGGCGCCGCGTGTTTTGTGGCTCGCCGAGGACGGGTTACGGTCGGTCGCGCATGGCGCAACCTTTGGCGCGGCGAAACGGAATTCGCCTGGAACGCCGTGCTGGTGACGCTCGGCGTGCTGTTGCTGACGCTGCTGCCGGTGCTTTTCCTGTGTGTCGATTACCACGTCTTCGGCACCGACAAGGTCGGGCAGGACGTCTTCTATCAAATCCTCAAGAGCGTGCGCACGGCGCTGGTGATCGGGCTGGTGACAACGCTGGTGACGCTGCCGCTGGCCATCGGGCTGGGCATCCTTGCCGGTTACTTCCGTGGCTGGGTCGATGACGTGATCCAGTACCTCTACACCACGCTTTCTTCGATCCCCGGCGTGCTGCTGATCGCCGCCGCCGTGCTGATGATGCAGGTGGTCATCGACACGCATCCGCAATGGTTCGCCACCGCCGCCGAGCGCGCCGACCTGCGCTTGCTGGCGCTGTGTTTCATTCTTGGACTGACGAGCTGGACCGGCCTGTGCCGTCTGCTGCGCGGCGAGACGCTGAAGTTGCGTGAGCTGGAATACATCCAGGCGGCACAGGCGTTCGGCGTTGCGGATTTCCGTATCCTGTTGCGCCACATCATGCCGAATCTGATGCACATCATCATCATTGCGCTGGTCATGGATTTTTCCGGGCTGGTGCTGGCTGAAGCGGTGCTGTCCTACGTCGGCATCGGCGTCGATCCGAGCATGATCAGCTTCGGCACGATGATCAACAATGCGCGCATGGAGCTGGCGCGCGAGCCGATGGTCTGGTGGTCGCTGGCCTCGGCCTTCACCTTCATGTTCGCGCTGGTGCTCGCCGCCAACCTGCTCGCCGATGCGGTGCGCGATGCTTTCGACCCACGCATGGCAGGATCGTCATGAACGAAGAACAGAACCCGATTCTCGCCGTGCGCGATTTGCGCATGGGCTTTGCCAACGGCGTGCGGCATGCGCAGCGCGTGCTGGCCGCCGTCGATGGCGTGAGTTTCGACGTGCATGCTGGTGAAACGCTGGCGCTGCTCGGCGAATCCGGTTGCGGCAAGTCGGCGACGGCATTGTCGCTGCTGCGGCTGCTGCCGGCGGCCGGGCGCGTCCTCGGCGGTGAGGTGCGCTTTGAAGGCAGCGATCTTCTGCAATTGCCGGAAGCCGACATGCGCGCCGTGCGCGGCGGTGGCATGGCGATGATCTTCCAGGAGCCGGCGACGAGCCTCAATCCGGTGCTCACCGTCGGCCGGCAGATCGACGAAGTGTTGGAAAAGCATTTGAGGCTGACCGGAGCGGCGGCGCAGGCGCGGGCGCTGGAACTGCTCAAGGCGGTCGGTATTGCCGATGCCGAACGGCGGTTGTCGGAGTATCCGTTCCAGCTTTCCGGCGGCATGAAGCAGCGCGTGATGATCGCCGTGGCGCTGGCCGGTAATCCGCGCCTGCTGATCGCGGATGAACCCACGACGGCGCTCGACGTGACGATCCAGGCGCAGATTCTCGACCTGTTGCGCCGGCTGCAGGCCGAGCGCGGCATGGGCATGCTGTTGATTACGCATGACCTTGGCGTGGTGGCGCAGATGGCGCACCGGGTCGGCGTCATGTACGCCGGCGAAATCGTCGAGGAAGCGCCGCGCGAGGCGTTTTTTACCGAGCCGCGCCATCCCTATACGCAAAAGCTGTTTGCTGCGCTGCCGGATTTGTCGCGCCGCGGTGGAAAACTCGAAACCATCGCCGGTCAGGTGCCGCCGCTTTCGGCGATGCCGGCTGGTTGCCGTTTCGCGGCGCGTTGCCCGCATGCGTGGGAGCGCTGCCGAGAGGAATCGCCGGCATGGACCGATCTGCAGGACGGCCACCGCGTGCGCTGCCACTGGGTGGAGGAACAGCAGCGAGGAGAATCCCGTCATTCCGGCGAAAGCCGGAATCCAGAGGCGCATCCCTGGATCCCGGCTTTCGCCGGGGTGACGGTTGCAGTAGAGCGGCTGTTGGAGGTCGATAACCTCCGCGTGCATTTCCCGATCCGGCGCGGTTTCTTCCAGCGCGTTGTCGGTCATGTGAAGGCTGTCGACGGTGTTTCGCTGGAACTCGCGCGTGGCCGGACGCTGGCACTGGTCGGCGAGTCGGGTTGTGGCAAGACGACGGTTGGCAAGGCCATCCTGCAATTGATCAAGCCGACCGAGGGGTCGGCCGTGCTCGACGGACTCGAACTGACCGGCCTGTCGCGTAGGGCGCTGCGGCCGCTGCGCCGCCGCATGCAGATGATTTTTCAGGATCCGTTCGCTTCGCTCAATCCGCGCCTGTCGGTCGGCGACATCATCGCGGAAGGGATGAGTGCGCTAGGCGTGGTCGGTCGGGCCAAGGAGCTGGAGACGGCGATTGGCGCGTTGCTGGAGCAGGTGGGTTTGCCCGCCGATGCGGCGCATCGTTACCCGCACGAATTCTCCGGTGGTCAGCGGCAGCGCATCGCCATTGCCCGCGCGCTGGCCGTGCAGCCGGAGCTGATCGTCTGCGACGAGCCGACGTCGGCGCTCGATGTGTCGGTGCAGGCGCAGATTCTCAACCTGTTGAAATCGCTGCAGGAGCAACTCGGGCTGGCCTATCTCTTCATCACGCACAACTTTGCCGTGGTCGAGTATCTGGCGCATGAGGTGGCGGTGATGTACCTCGGGCGCATCGTCGAGCGCGGCACCGTTGATGAAGTGCTGCATTCTCCGCGGCACCCTTACACGCGGGCCTTGCTGTCGGCGGTGCCGAGTCCGCGTCTGGATGGTTCGCCGGAGATCATCCGTTTGCCGGGTGAGACGCCTTCGCCGGCCAAGCCGCCGAAAGGGTGCCACTTCCACCCGCGCTGTCCGCAGGCGTTCGATGTGTGCCGCGTCAATTACCCTGAGCCGCGTCAGGCCTCACCGACACAAGTGGTCCGCTGCCATCTGGTCGCGCCGTAGCCGCGCGTAGATCCCTGAGAAAAAGGCCGGGGATCTTTCCTCCGGCCTTTTGCACGTTCCTTTTGCCTTTTCTGTCTTACCGTGTGTTGTAGTCGAGCAACCGGCCTTCGATGATCTGGCGTGCCACTTCCTCCGGCACTTCTTTTTCCCAGTCGCCGCGACCGTGTCTTAGCCCTTCGAGCACCTCGGCTGCATCGGTATGCATGTGGCTGTCGTCGAGCGGGGTGAGCGAGATCATCTTGCCATTGACCTTGAGGTGTTCGAGCAGGTAGCGCAGATTGGCCGGTACTTGCACGTTGTCGAGCGTGATCTGGTCGGAGGCGTGCGTGCCGCTCGGGCGCGAGGGGTAAACGTAAACCACGGTGTTGTCCGGGAACAGTTTGCCGAAGGCTTCGAGAATGCCGCCTTCGAGGCCTTCGTAGTATTTTTCGTCGAACAGGTAGTGGAAATCCCGCACCGAGAGAACGAAGCCGATCGGCTTTTGCGTGTAGCGGCGCAGGTAGTCGCGCAGACGGAAGTAGCGCAGGTAGTCGGAAATCATCACCGTATAACCCTGTGAGCCGAGAAGCTCGATGCGGGCGAGGAAGTCGGCATCATCGACGTTGTCGTCCCTGACCAGGGAATTCATCGTGACTTCGGCCAGCGAGATGATCTTGTCCTGGCTATCCTCAAGTGCGGTGTGCTCTTGAAATTGGTTGAGCGCCGACGACATCATGTCGACGTTGACGCAGGTGAGCGGCTTGAAATGGCCGCGCATGATCATCACCGGGTGGCGATAGAACAGCTCGCCGGGTACGACGACTTCGCCGGCCGGATTGAAGACCACGGCCCGCGTCAGCCAGCTGCGGATGAGGTGGAGATTCATCAGACGGTTTTCGACGTCGTCGAAATAGGGGCCGGAGAAGTTGATCAGGTCGATCTCGATCCGGTCCGAGCCGAGGCCGTCGGCCAGGCATTCGACGATCCATTCCGGTTGCTGGTAGTAGTAGAAAGCGCCGTGGATCAGGTTGACGCCGAGAATGCCGAGCGCGTCGGCCTGCTGGGCGTTGTCGTTGTCGAGCATGCGCACGTGCAGGATGATGTCGCTCGGTTCGGCGCCGGGGTGAAGCTGCAGGCGGATGCCGATCCAGCCGTGACATTCGTTCGTTTGCTTGAAGCTGCGGGCGGTCACGGTGGCGGCGTAAGCGAAATATGTCGTGTTTTTCGGACGCGAAGGGCCGACACGCGTGACGACCTTGGTGAATTCCTTGTCGAGCATTTGCAGTACCCGCTCGCGGCTGACGTAGCGGTCAACGTGCCCATAAACGTCGTCGCTCACGGCCATGTCGTAGGCTGACATCGTTTTTGCGATCGTGCCTGCCGCTGCGCCCACGCTGAAGAAACGGCGGGCAACTTCCTGACCGGCACCGATCTCGACGATCGTTCCATACTTGTATTTGTCGAGGTTGAAGTTGAGCGCTTTCTGGTCCGTGGTAAGTGACGTGTCACGTTTAAGCATGAATATCTCCGGTTCGATGGATCGATCGTGCGATGGTTTGCCCAGGGTGGGGGCGGCTTCCCGGTTTGTTGACGGAAGCGGAAATGCGGGGCATGACTGACACCGTCATGCCGATGGCTGACCATGAAGGACGCCGTCAAAATATCACCGAGGAAGTAGCCGTCGCAAGCGTAACGGAAGGAAGCCGTTTCGCTACCGTGGCGAGTGTTGCTTCCTGTTCGAAATGTGGGTGAGAAGAGATACTGAAGGCCGGCCCAATCCGAATTGGGCCGGATCGGGCCAGTGCTTAACGCCGTGTTTTTTTCCGACCGTCGGCTTCAGTCATTCCGTGCCAGCTGGATGGTCAGCGTCTTGCCGGGCTTGAGCGTGGCGGGGGTGATGCGGTTGGTGCGCATCAGGTCGTTCGTGCCGACATTGAAGCGTTTGGCGATCGAATAGATCGTATCGCCCGGCTTGACGGTGTAGCGGGCGACCTTCGAGGATTTCGCAGTGTCTTTTTCTTTGCCCGATTTGTTCGCTTGCTTCGCGGGCCTGTCATCCTTTTGTGCGCCGGCCTTGCTGGACTTTTCCTCCGCCTTCCGGACGACCTTTTCCTGTTTTTCTTCAGTCTTCTTCGATGGCTTCTCGGCGGCGAGTTGCAGGCGGGCGCCGGCGGTCAGCTTGCCACTCTTCAGCTTGTTGAGTTTCTTGATTTCGGCGACCGTCATCCCATAGCGCTTGGCGATGGCCGGTAGCGTGTCGCCCTTGCGGACGGTGTGGGCACGCGGCGCGGGTGCTGATGCTTCCTTGGGCTCGGCGACGACGGGTTGTTCCGGCAGGTCGGGCAGGGCGTCGAGTGAACCGCTGCCGTCGTTGCCGGCGACCAGAAGAGTCAGTCCGGGTTTCGGTTTTATCTTGCCGTTGAGGCCATTGACGGCCCGGAGGTTGGCCACCGTCATGCCGAAGCGGGGCGCGACCTTTTCCAGCTTGTCGCCGGGGCGCAGTGTGTAGGCCTGCCAGGACGAGAGCGGCTTGTTGCTGTTTTCGTGCTCTTCAAGGTTGTTGATGAAGGTGTCGAGCTTTTCGGCCGGAATCACCATTGGCGTGTCGGATTGGATGACCGGGCGGTTGTGGGCCGGGTTGAGTGCGACAAATTCCTGCACCGGCATTTCAGCGAGTTTGGCGGCTACCTTGATGTCGATGTCGGTGTTTCTGGTGACGGTCCCGAAATACGGCTGGTTGGGAACGCGCGGGATGCGCAGTTCGGCCATCAGCGCCGGGTCGCTGAAGATGTTCTTGAGCGCCTGCAGCTTGGGGACGTAATTGCGCGTTTCGGCCGGCATGGTCAGGCTCAGGTAATCGGTCGGCAGCCCTTGCGCACGATTTTTGGCGATGGCACGGCCGACGGCGCCTTCACCCCAGTTGTAGGAGGCGAGCGCCAGATGCCAGTCGCCGTGCATTTCGTAGATCGACTGCAGGTAGTCGAGGGCGGCGCTGGTCGACGCGACGATGTCGCGGCGCTCGTCCTTCCACCAGTCCTGATCGAGCTTGTAGCGTTTGCCGGTGGCGGGGATGAACTGCCAGAGGCCGGAGGCGTGCGAGCGCGAGTACGCGGTCGGATTGAAGGCGCTTTCGACCATCGGCAGCAGGGCGAGCTCGGTCGGCATGCCGCGCCTTTCGAGTTCCTCGACGATGTGGTGCATGTAGAGGCGGCCGCGTTCGACCATCCGGCGCAGGTAATCCGGCCGGTTCTGGTAATACTGCATGTGGTGCAGCACGAGGTCGTTGTAGATGTCGGGCATGGCGAAGCCCATGCGGACCCGCTCGAACAGATCGGACGTGTCGGCCGTCAGGTCGATCGTTTCGGCGGTGGCCGGGGCGACGGGTATTTCGACAACCGGCAGCGGTTGCCCGGCCGAAGCCTGGGAGAGCGCGGCCAGCGTTATTGGCGGCTCGCGGCCTTCCGCTCCGCGGGGCGACAGGGTGAGCGAGGAAGAGAGAGAAGATTCGCCGGTATCAAGGTCGACGGCCATGGCCGGATGGCTGGTGGCTAAGGCGAGTCCAGCCATTGCAAAAAAGATTCGTAGCGTCATCCGTGATTCCTGTACTTGTCCGCTCCGGAAGCGTCGGGAGAAGCGGCCGTCCCGCAACGCCGGGATCGCCGAGCGAATTTATGTTTGCAATCGCGGGATTATAGCCCACGCTGAAATGATTCAGCCCGCTGAAATCAATCGCTTTTTACGGCGTTTATCCATCAATTATTCGAGCGGGGACGAATCGATGCTCGTCGGCAAACGAGTAAATCAGGTCATATACTGAGATCGTGCTTCTCGGCTCCCGTCGGGATGTTTCCCCCCAAAAACGTCGGTCGGCGGCCGAGAGCGTTGATGTCATCGAGGATCACCCATGACTAGTCAGACGGATGATCGAAGCGCAGCGCATGAAAGAGTGTTGAGCGCTACCCGCCTGCACCGCTTGCTGAACAGGCTGGGGTGGATGATTCCGCTTATCGTCGTGGTCGCCATTCTTGGCGTCGGCGCCGGTTTTTATTTGCTGCAGGCCAAACCCTTGGCAAGAGCCAACGCACTGGCGCGCGAGCAGGTGGTGGCTGAAGACGTCAAGGCTCGGCTTGCGAGCATGATCGGCCAGATCGAGCGTGGCTTGCTGACTACCCAGGAATGGGCGCTGGAAGGAGTGCTGGCGGTGGATGAACCGGAGCAGTTCAACCGGTTGTTGATCCCGCTGATTGGCAAGTGGCCGATCGATGGTGTCTGGCTGGTCGACGACGGCGACCGCGCATTGTCGCTGCAGAAAACGACCTCTGGCTGGGCCAATCGTCTCTCCGGCATTCCGGGGACGGGACGGCAGTACCGGTGGCTGCGCTGGATCGATGCAAATTCCCTGATCAGCGATGAGTGGAAGGAAGATGACTGGAACCCGCGCGAACAGCCATGGTACATGGGCGTCATGGCGCTGCCGGAAATGGAAGCCTTTTGGAGCGCGCCCGAAATTCTTGCCGCGGGCAACGAGCCGACGATGGCCGTATCTGTTCGTTGGCGGGACGGCCGGACGGGGCGCAAATGGGTGCTGGCGTTCTCGGTCGATTTGATCGAACTCTCGCGTTTTACCTCGCAGCTTGGCATTGGCGAACACGGCCAGGTGGCGTTGCTGACCGCCGACGGGCGCGTGCTTGGCCTGCCGCGCCATCGCGCATTCGAAAGCGACGATTCGATCAGAAAATCCATTCTCCAACAGCCAACGGCGCTCGGGCTGCCGGTGCTTGAGCAAGCGTTCCAGTTGGACATGAAGAGAAAACTGGCCGGCGTGAACGGCGGGCATCACGTTGCGGTCGTTCCGCCGGATGAGAGCGGTGACGGAAAGGAATGGCTGGTCAGCGTTCAGCCGTTTGTCGTGCATAACCAGAGTTTCCGTTTGGTGACCATGGCCCCGACCGGTGGCTTTGCCGCCGTTTCCATGCAACTCGGCGCTGCACTCGTTACCGTCATGCTCGTCATCGGCGTGTTGGCCGCCACTGTATCCCGTTTTACGGTTGTCGCCGTCCGGCGCCCGCTGACCGGGTTGTTCGCCTCGATCGAGCGTGATCGTATGGAAGCCGAGCATCAGGTCGAACGTCGCAATATCGTGGCCGCCATCACGTCCCGCATGCAACGGGCGCTCAATCCGCAGGAACTCGCCGTCGCCTTGCTTAGCGAACTTGCGCCGCGCCTCGAATTGGGACAGGCCATTTTCTGTCTATGGGACGACGATGCCGAGGAGTTGCGCATCGCCGCCAGTTATGCGGACGGTGGTGGCGTTATCGAGGACATGCCGCTTGCCGGAGGGGCGCTTCTCTGGCAGTGCGCCAAGGACCGCACGCCGACGGTGATTCATGATCCGGGTCCGGATTATCTGCGGATTCGTTCCGGCCTGGGCGACATGGTGCCCGCGACGGTTGTGATCCAGCCGGTGCAATATGGGGGCCGTCTCTTTGCCGTCGTGGAACTGGCCGGACTGCGCGACTTCACGGAAAACGACCGTCTGTTGCTCGCCGATCTCGAACCGATCATCGCCATGAATCTCGATATCCTGCTGCGTGCGGAAAGGACTGCCTCGCTGCTGGTGCAGACGAATGCCGATGATGAACGCAATCGCTTGATCCTTGCGGCGGTCGGCGACGGCATCTGGGGAATGGACGTGGAAGGGCGCACCACCTTTGTTAACCGCACCGCGCTCGAACTACTCGGCTACACAGAAGACGAGGTCGTGGGCAGAAACATGCATGAACTGATCCACGCGCGCTATCCCGATGGTCGTTCATTCCCGCCTGAGGAATGCCCGATGCGTTTGACCGCTGGCGATGGCGTTCTCAGGACCGTCGATAGCGAAGTGTTCTGGCACAAGAACGGGCGTGCCATCCCCGTCGAATATTCGACGACGGCGCTGCACCACGACGGTCAGATCGTGGGGGTGGTGGTCGTTTTCCGCGACATCAGCGGCCGCCTGGCGGCTCAGCAGATGATGAAAGACAATGAAGCGCTGCTGTGGCAGATTCTCGAAGACAGCCCGGCGGCGGCCGCCATCGTGACCGAAGAGGGGCGCGTCCTCAAGTGCAATCGCCGCCAGGCCGAAGTACTGGGGGTTGCGCCGGATTACTTCGAAACTCACTCGATTACCGAGTTCTGGGTGCATCCGGAGGAGCGGGCCGCGTACGTCGAAGAGCTCAACAGGACGGGCGTCACCCGAAATTACGAAACGCGTTTCCGCCGGGCCGACGGCGTCACGATCTGGGTGGTGGTCAATTCGCGCTGGGTACAGCAAGGCGGCCGGCGACTGCTGCTTTCCTGGCTCGATGATGTGACCCGCCTCAAGGTTGCCGAGGAAAGCGTGCGCCGCTCAATGCATGAGCGCGCGGTTGCCAGTTCGCCGGCTTGTGAAGAGGTTGGCCGCCTTGAAGCGCTGCTCGCCGATTCCGATGCGGCCGCGGTGGAACTTTGGGACAGCCATGCCGAGCGATTCAAGGCCTTGCTTGGCGTTGAAGCGGCCGAGGTCAGCCGTGCCATTCATGACTTCGACTTCGACCGGGCCTTGCGCTGTCTGGCCGAGGCGAAGCGTGCCGCAGGCTCTGTGCCATCGGCCACACCGGAGGAGCCGACATGAAATTGCTGCGGGCCAACCGGATCGTCATTGCTATTTACGTGGTGTTGATGCTGCTCAACATTGCGAGCTTTGTCGTGCTCGACCTCGTGCGGGACGAACAGAATCAGGCCGTACAACGAAAGAGCGTGGCGACGCGTCAGGCCGAGATTCTGGCGGCTGGCTCGAAACGGCTTACGGGTGATATCCGGGCTTTCGCGGCTACGGGCGAAGTGCGTTACGAGAGCGATTATCGGGACGAACTGCGGGTTGAGCGGAGTCGGGAAAAAGCCGAAGCCGCCTTGCGCGAGATGGGGTTGTCCGGACAGGAAATTTCTCTGATCGAAATAGCCAAGCGAAATTCCGACCGCCTGATCGAGATCGAGGAACTGGCGTTTAGCGAACGCAAGCGCGGCAACAGCAGCCGGGCCATCGAACTTGTCTTCGGGGAAGATTACGAACGCGCGCTGACCGGCATTTATGGCCCGGTCGAGCAATTCCGCGAGCAATTGACGCTGCGGCTTGACGACGAACTGGCAGAGGCCGACCGTCGCCTGAATGTGGTGTGGCTGGTGAGCATTGGCTTGACGTTGGCCAACGCCGTGCTGGTCGTTGCCGTTCTCGGCGTCTTCTACCGTTTGCGCGTCATTCTTCCGCTGACGGTTCTCAATCGACAGATCAAGGCGCTCAACGCCGGCGAGGGCGCTGAAACGCTCGGCTATCTGAAGGATCAAAGCGAAATCGGCGAGTTGGCCCGTTCTTTTGCCGTTTATCGCGAGACCGGTGTACAAATTGCGGACGAACAATGGGTCAAGACGCAGCAGGCGCGGATTGCCGCCGAATTGCAGGTCGCCTGCAGTTTCAGCGAACTGGCGAAAAACTTTCTGTCGCAGGTGGCGCCGTTGTTGCAGGTCGGACACGGGGTCTTTTATATCTACGACGACGAGCGTCGCATCCTGCGGCTGATTGCCCACTATGCGTACAACGAGCGCAAGGGGCTCGCGCAATCGTTCAGTTTGGGCGAAGGCCTGGTCGGCCAGTGCGCCCTTGAATTGGCGCCGATCATCATCACCCGGCCACCGCCCGATTATGTGCGCATCTCAGGCAGTCTGGGCGAAGCCGCGCCAGGCGCGATCATGGCCGTGCCTGTTCTGAGCGGGAAACGGGTGCTCGCGGTCGTCGAACTCGCCAGCTTCCGGACGTTCGGCAAACGTGAGCACAGCCTGCTTGAAGCACTCATGCCGACGCTCGGCATGAGCCTCGAGATTCTCGAGCGCACCGTAAAGACGCATCGCTTGCTTGAGGAAACCCAGGAGCAGGCGCGACGGATGGAAGAGCAGGCGGCTCAGCTCGAACAGCAGACCGAGGAACTGGATGCCCAGCGCAATTCGATTTCGGCGCTGCTTGACGAGCAAAACGCGATTTTCGAATCGGTATCGAACGGGATCGCCGTTATCCAGAATCAGATCATCATCAAGGGCAACGACCAGCTCGGCAAGATTTACGGGCAGCCAACGGAGCTGCTCATTGGCGTGCACACCAAGGATTGGTATCCCGATGACGCGTCGTATCGGCAGTCGCTCAAGGATGAGGAAGACATTGCGCGCGGGGCCGTCATCCGGCGCGAGTTGCAAATGCGCCGGGCCGACAGGTCTACTTTCTGGGTGCGTTTGCGCGGGCGTGCCATCGACGTCAAGGCGCCGATGCTCCGAACGGTGTGGACCATCGAGGACATCAGCGATGAGCGCGCCGCCGCGGACGCCATGCGCGAGGCGCGCCAGATCGCCGAGGACGCCGCCCGGACGAAGAGCGACTTTTTGGCCAACATGAGCCATGAAATCCGGACGCCGATGAATGCGATCATCGGCATGGCCCATCTGGCGCAGAAAACAGACCTCAATCCGCGTCAGGCGGACTACATCCGCAAGATCCAGCAGGCCGGGCAGCATCTGCTCGGCATCATCAACGACATCCTCGATTTCTCCAAGATCGAGGCCGGCAAGCTTTCGATCGAAGCGACCGATTTCGAACTTTCGCGCGTCCTCGACAACGTGGCCGTCTTGATCAGCGAGAAAGCCGCGGCCAAAGGGCTCGAACTTATCAACGAGGTGGCGCCGGAGGTGCCGGACGCGCTGATCGGCGACCCGTTGCGCTTGGGGCAGATCCTGATCAACTACTGCAACAACGCCGTCAAATTCACCGAGCGCGGCGAAATCGCCATCAAGGTGAGCAAGCTTGAGGAAACCGAAACGGATGTCCTGCTGCGTTTCGAAGTGCGGGATACCGGCATCGGTTTGTCTGTGGAACAGAAAGACAAACTCTTCCAGAGCTTCACGCAAGCCGATACGTCGACCACGCGCAAGTACGGCGGGACGGGGCTTGGCCTGGCGATTTCGAAGAATCTCGCCTCGCTGATGGGCGGCAGCGTCGGCGTCGACTCGGTTCTCGGCAAAGGTTCGACATTCTGGTTCACGGTGCGGCTTGGCAAGAGCCTGCGCAAGAAAAGGGTGCTTTTGCCCAAGCCCGATCTGCGCGGCCGCCGGCTGCTGGTCGTGGACGATAACGAGAATGCACGTACCGTCTTGTCCGGAATGCTCTCCGGGATGAGCTTTGTCGTCGATACCGTCGATAGCGGCGGGAAGGCGATTGCGGCCGTGCGCGAGGCCGCCAGCGCCGGACGACCCTATTCGATCGTTTTTCTTGATTGGCGGATGCCGGAACTCGACGGTATCCAGACCGGCATCAAACTGCGCGAACTGGGACTGGAACCGTCACCGCACCTCATCATGGTGACGGCGTACGGGCGTGAGGAAGTGATCAGCGGTGCCAAGGCGGCCGGTTTCGAGGATGTCCTGATCAAGCCGGTCAATCCTTCGATCCTCTTCGATGCGGCGGTGCGGGCGCTCGGTGAAACATCGGAGGAGGGCGTTGTC
Organism: Propionivibrio limicola; assembly: GCF_009469695.1. Taxonomy (GTDB): domain Bacteria; phylum Pseudomonadota; class Gammaproteobacteria; order Burkholderiales; family Rhodocyclaceae; genus Propionivibrio; species Propionivibrio limicola. The sequence goes on along the minus strand of NZ_SSSR01000013.1, from coordinate 6,270 downwards.
GACCATGGTGAGCCGGTGGCTATCATTGATCTGTCGGCCATTGCCGGCGCCCGGCTGCTCCTCGTCGAAGACAATGAAATGAATCAGGATGTGGCGGTCGAATTGCTGCATGAGGCCGGTTTTGCTGTCGAAGTGGCGGCGCACGGGCAAATTGCGCTCGACATGCTGCAGCAACACGGTCCCGGCTATTACGACGCTGTCCTGATGGACATGCAGATGCCGGTGCTGGACGGTATCTCAGCTACGGTGGAAATTCGCCGCATGCCGCCGTTTGCCGCGTTGCCCGTGGTGGCAATGACGGCCAATGCGATGGAGCAGGACCGGGAGCGCTGCCTGGCCGCCGGCATGAACGATTACGTCGCCAAACCAATCGACCCCGATACGCTATGGCGCGTTCTCCTCAAATGGATTCCGTCGAAGCCGGGTCGTCAGGCGATCCACGTTCAGGCGGAAACGCCTTCCGTAGCGGCGCCGGATCTGCCGCGCCACATCGGCGGGCTCGACGTCGACGCCGGATTGAAGCACGCCAACGGCAAACATGGACTTTACATCTCCATGCTCCGCAAATTTGTCGCCGGGCAGCGCTCCGCGATCAGCGAAATCGCCGCCGCCCTCGATGCGGACGACTGGACGACGGCCGAACGGCTGGCGCATACGCTCAAGAGCACGGCGAGCAATATTGGCGCGACCGGTCTGCCGGTGGAGGCGGCCGCCCTCGAGGCGGCGTTGCGCAGCAAGCAGGCGCGCGAGGTGATTGAAAGCCTCATGGTGGCGCCGACGGCCCAGCTCGATTTGCTGGTGAGTGGAATCTCCGGTTGGTTGCCACCCGAGCCTGAGGCAGCCTCCGGAGGGGCGGCGTCTACACCGATTGATCCGGAGCTTTTGAAAATGATGTTGCCGCGCTTGGCCCGCCTTCTGGTCGATAGTGACTCCGAGGCCAGCGAAGTCTGGGATGCGCAGGCCGGGATGTTCAGGACGGCGCTGCCGGATCATTGGCGCAAAATCGAAATGGGGATACGTCAATTCGATTACGAAGCGGCTTTGGCGGCCCTCCGGGAAGCTGCGGCCACCCAAGGATGGGAGGTCTGACCATGCGCAGGGTATTCGATTGGCTTTTGTGGCTGACCCGGTTCCGCTCTTCTTACCTGATTGCTGTCGCCGTATCGCTGTCGATCGGCTTTGCCGCGAGCGAGGTTTTTCGTCTCAACATGGAGGACGACTTCCGGCAACATTTTCAGGATCAGGCGTGGTTTACCGCAACGAACCTGGAGGCGGAGACGATGAATGGCCTGGCGATGGGTACGGCGGCCTTGCTTGGCTTGAATGAACTGCTGCTCAAGGAGGTGGCGATTGGCAAGCGGCCGCCCGACGACCCCGAATGTCTGAGTCGACTGCGGGCGGCGCGGCTGTTGTTGGGAGCGGACGGGATTCACGTTGTCGATAGTCAAGGTATCGTCGTGGCGCACGAAACGACGCACAAACGCCTGACCGGCACGAGCGTCGGCTTCCGCCCGTACTGGCAGCAAGCCATGCGCGGGAACAAGATTGCTTATCCGGCGGTGGGATCTGACCTGCAAACGCCGGAGCGCGGCCTGTATATTGCAGCACCGATCCGCGGCGCTACGACCCCGGCAAGCGAGCTGATCGGAGCCGTTGTGGTGGAGATTGTCGCCGGCTATCTCGATCACCGTCTCGGCTTGGGTGGTTACCACGCGCTCCTGCTGTCACCCCAAGGCGTTGTTTTTGCGTCTACCGACATGGATTGGTTGTTCCGTACCGCGGGGCAGCCGTCCGCCGAAGCGCTTGAAGAAATCAAAAGGCTGCGACAGTTCGGAAGCGTGTTCGCCGACAGCGGTGCGCCTCGTGTGTTGGCTTTTGATCTCGGCGGCGAGATCGTCAAATTTGCCGGCAAGCGCTATGCCAAGGCCACCGCGCCGGTGCGCTGGAACGATCCGGCCGGTGATTGGTTGCTGGTGATGCTGGGCGATCTCAAGCCGGAAGTGTCGCAGAACGCCCGATGGACGGTCGGTCTCCTGGCAACCCTGATGGTGCTTGCGGTGATGGAACTCATTCGGCGCGCGATTCATTACGAAGCGGAACGTCGCGAGGCTGTCGAGCGCGCCGAGTCGGTTGCCGAAGAATTGGCGGCGGTAGCCCGGCATAAAGCACAACTTTCGGAAATGACTTTAAGTCTCCAGCGGGCGCGAGATCTTTCCTCATTGGCTGACGTTTTCTTCCGTCAATTGGCCGTTTTGATGCCCGTCCATCAAGGGAGTTTGTATTTTGTCGATTACGCCGCGGATGAGGGTGACGCAACCGTCCGACGTGCGGTGCTTCGTCTCGCGGACGGCTTTGCGACGACGGAGGTGCCCGAGACCATCAGTATCGGGGAAGGGCTGCTTGGTCAGTGTGCGCTGGAGCGTCGTGCGCTTGACCTGTCGGACGTCCCGCCTGGGTTTTGGCGGGTCTCGTCGGGCTTGGGGGAATCTACGCCGGGAGCACTTATGGTCTTCCCGATCCTGAACAACGAAGTCTTGCTCGGCGTGCTTGAAATCGCCTCGCTCGAGGGCGACTTCAGTCGTCGGAAGTCTGTGATCGAGAGTCTCCTGCCGGTGCTGGGGATGAATATGGAAATTCTCTTGGCTGAACGGGGTGAGAAAGGTGAAGCGCGCCCGCTTTTTGAACCGGTGAGAGAGTTGGGTGGCGCCTAGCCGCGAAAGGAGAGAGCGGAAATGGAAACGAATCTCGATTTCGTCGATAAACCGATCATTCCGACCGTCCTCGTCGTCGACGATACTCCCGACAATTTGTCGCTGATGAGCTCGCTACTGCGCGATATCTACCGCGTCAAGATCGCCAATAATGGAGAAAAGGCTCTCAGGATTGCACAGTCGGATTCTCCACCGGACTTGATCCTTCTCGACATCATGATGCCGGGGATGGATGGCTATGAAGTTTGCCAGCGCCTCAAGCAGGACGGCGCGACGCGTGAGATTCCCGTGATTTTTCTGACGGCCAAGGCGGAGGTCGAAGACGAAAAGAAGGGCTTGGAACTGGGGGCGGTCGACTACATCACCAAACCGATCAGTCCACCGATTGTCCTGGCGCGTGTCAAAAACCACCTGGCGCTGAAAGCCAGCGCCGATTTTCTGCGCGACAAGGCCGAATATCTCGAAGGCGAGGTAGCCAGCCGAACCCGGGAAGTCAGGGCGATTCAGGACGTAACGATTCTTGCAATGGCGTCGCTGGCGGAAACGCGAGACTCGGATACGGGCAATCACATCCGCCGCACCCAGTTCTACGTAAAGGCCTTGGCCGAAAAATTGAAAAAAAATCCCAAGTATTCATCGGTTCTCAATGACTATTACATTGCGATGCTGTTCAAGTCGGCGCCGTTGCACGATATTGGCAAGGTAGGCATTCCGGACCGTATCTTGCTCAAACCGGCCAAGCTCGACGCGGCTGAGTACGAAATCATGAAAACGCATACGACGCTCGGGCGTGACGCCATTCAGGCGGCCGAGAATCAACTGGGCATGAAGGTTGAGTTTCTCAATTTGGCCAAGGAAATTGCGTATGGCCATCACGAAAAATGGGACGGTACAGGGTACCCGTGTGGTTTGGCCGGTGAGGCAATCCCCATATCAGCACGTTTGATGGCATTGGCCGATGTTTACGATGCCTTGATCAGTCGGCGTATCTACAAGCGACCGATCCCGCACGATGACGCGGTGAAAATGATTTGCTCTGGCAAGGAGGCGCATTTCGACCCTGACGTCGTCGATGCCTTCCTCGAACTCTGCGAGGAATTCCAGACAATCGCACGGCGTTTCGGCGATACGGACGCCGACATGGCGGAAAAAAGGCGGCAATTCGAAATATTTTCCGGGCTTGGCGCGGAGGCGAACCAGAAAGACGCCTGATCGGCGCAGAAATGATCGCAAAAATTCTCCATACGACGGGCTCTGAACTGGCCCCGATCTCAGGAAAAATTTTGGAATATATTCGAGGTGTTGGCGGAGTGGACGGGACTCGAACCCGCGACCCCCGGCGTGACAGGCCGGTATTCTAACCAACTGAACTACCACTCCAGCTTCAATACAACTTTAGAAACAAAACGCTGCCGATGAAAAGCAACTTCTTGTATTCTTGGCGTCCCCACGGGGATTCGAACCCCGGTACCTACCGTGAAAGGGTAGTGTCCTAGGCCTCTAGACGATGGGGACCTAGACTGTTTTTATTACTTACTACATAAGTTGGCGGAGTGGACGGGACTCGAACCCGCGACCCCCGGCGTGACAGGCCGGTATTCTAACCAACTGAACTACCACTCCAGCTTCAATACAATTTCAGAAACAAAATGTTGCCGATGAAAAGCAACTTCTTGTGTTCCTGGCGTCCCCACGGGGATTCGAACCCCGGTACCTACCGTGAAAGGGTAGTGTCCTAGGCCTCTAGACGATGGGGACCCGGACTATTTCTTTCGAGGCTTTGGTGGAGGTAAGCGGGATCGAACCGCTGACCTCTTGCATGCCATGCAAGCGCTCTCCCAGCTGAGCTATACCCCCTCGCTCGAAAGAAGGCCGAATTATAGAGAGCTATAACGAGCTTGTAAAGTGTTTTTTCATTTTTTTTGTTGTTGAGTCGGAAATACGGATGGGGTTTCGTCTTTAGATGGTCTGGGCGACGGCCAGGCGTTTAAGAACGAGTTCGCGCGGGAAGAGGGTGATCAGTGCGTCGACCGACGGAGTTTGTGCTTGTCCTGTGAGTAGAACCCGTAGCGGCATCGCCAGTTTCGGCATTTTCAAGCCATGTGCGCCAATGCAGTGCTTGATCAGGGCGTTAATTGCCGGCGCCTCCCAGCTGACTTCAGCGATTCCGGCAACAAAGTCTCTCAGTGCGGGAAGTGACTCGGGCGTTAGGTGCTGCGCCAGGATTTCGGGGGTGGGCGTCAGGTCGATATAAAAGACCTCGGCCGCATCAGCCAGTTCGTTGAGGTTGGTGATGCGCTCCTTGTACAAGGAGATGATCGCTTCCAGCGACGGGCTTTGGGCAACTGTTACGCCTCGTGCTTCAAGGCGAGGTTTGACCAAGTCTGCCAGTCGGGCATTGTCTGCCTGCTTGATGTAATGAGCGTTGAGCCAGTTTAGTTTTTCGGTATTGAACTGGGCTGCAGAAGGAGTTATGTGGTCGAGATCAAACCAGCCACAGAATTCGCGCATCGAGAAAATTTCATCGTCACCGTGTGACCAGCCCAGGCGTGCCAAGTAGTTGAGGACGGCTTCAGGGAGGTAGCCGTCCTCATGGTATTGCATGACGCTGACGGCACCGTGCCGCTTCGATAGCTTTTGGCCATCGTCGCCGAGAATCATCGAAAGGTGCGCATAAAGCGGGACTTCCGCGTCCAGCGCCTTGAGGATGTTGATCTGGCGCGGGGTGTTGTTGACATGGTCGTCTCCGCGGATGACATGCGTGATGCGCATATCCCAGTCATCCACAACAACGCAAAAGTTGTAGGTAGGGGTTCCGTCTTGGCGGGCAATAATGAGATCGTCGAGTTCGCTGTTGGCGATTTCGATGCGGCCTTTGACCAAATCGTCCCAGCCGACAACGCCTTCCGTTGGGTTCTTGAAGCGTACTACGGGTTGTACGCCGCTCGGGGCGGGCGGTAGTGTCTTTCCAGCTTCCGGGCGCCATGTGCCGTCGTAGCGGGGTTTCAGGCCTTGGGAGCGTTGTTCATCGCGCATCCGGTCGAGTTCTTCCGGTGTTGTGTAGCAGTAATAGGCAGTGCCGGACGCCAGCATTTTTTTGATCACTTCTTTGTAGCGATCCATGCGTTGCATCTGGTAGAAAGGGCCTTCGTCATGTGTCAGGCCTAGCCAGTTCATGCCATCAATGATCGCCTGAACTGCCTCCGGCGTGGATCGCGCAACATCGGTGTCCTCGATGCGAAGGATGAATTGTCCGGCGTGATGGCGAGCAAAGGCCCACGAGAACAAGGCGGTGCGCGCGCCGCCAATGTGAAGATAACCGGTTGGGGAAGGAGCGAAACGGGTGCGAATCATGATGGTTGGCCAATAAGCAAAAGCGTCATTTTAATGGATGCGTTGCCCGGTAAGTATCGTTGTGTGATTGCAGACAACTATTCGTGTGGGCAGATTGTTTACTCTACAGGGCAATCGCATCAAACCTACCCGAGTCCAAGGATGGACTCCCGGTAGGCATCAGAGGAGGCGGCGAGGATTCTGCGCGTATGAATGCCAGCCTTTC
>NZ_SSSR01000012.1 GCF_009469695.1 Propionivibrio limicola | reverse complement strand
CGTTCGTGATCACCGGCGCCTCAAAAACCGCCGATCTTCTCAGTTCGGTGTATCAACTTTCAATCGCTGGCCTGTGTCAATTTACAACCGCTGGTGACAACCCTGAGCCACATCCTGCAAGGTAATTACGACAACGCCCGTGTGGAGATGAAAAAGACCTACGAACGCGAAAAGCTGATCGAAAGCTTCCGCGAGCAGGAATACGACAAGTTGCGCGAAGAAGCCAAGACAAAGAACATCACGGCCGACATGAAGCAACTGAAAGACTACCCGCTGGCGGAACTCGACACGCCGGAGGTCAACGGCCTCAAGAATGGTTTCCAGAATGCTTTTGCCCACTACTTGGCAGGCTACTTCTTTGAAGTGACTGGCGAGCCGTCGCTTGCCGAACCGGGCTACCGCAACGCATTGGCGCTCGCACCCAATTCGCGGCTCGTGCAAACAGGGCTCAAGGAAGTCGGGCGCCGCCGTCCGGGCCCGCAAGAGTGCGACGTCCTGTTCATCATCGAATCAGGCTTTGCGCCGTCCTGGAAATCGGTCACGGTCCCGGTTCCCGTACCGCGTCAAAAGGGCGTGATGGTCACGCCGCTTTCCTTCCCCTACATCAAGGCGGAAAACAAAGGCTTCGTCCCGCCGACGATCGGTCTGGCCGGGAAACAATATCCGGTCGAAACGTTGACCAATATCGATGCCATGGCCCGTCGCCAGCTTAAGGATCAAATGCCAGGAATCCTGCTGCGCACCGTCGTTCGCGCCGTGCTGAAGTCCGCGGTTCAAGACCAGGCCTACAAGGCTGGCGCTGTCGCGGGCATCCTGACCAACGTTGCGACAGTGGCTACCGAGCAGGCGGATGACCGTAGCTGGCGGACCCTTCCGGAAAAGATTTCCGTCGCTCGCGCCATTGTTCCGCGTGGCAAACAGACGATCGAATTCAAGACCGAAAGCGGCGTTTTCCGGCAAGAAGTTGAAATCAACCATCGTTTCACCATCATTCCAGTGCGTTTGAGCGGGGGCGCCGTCTATGTTAGCCAAGCCAGCACGTTCGGCACCGGCATCGCAGAACAACTGCCGGCCATGGCCGAAGACACCACGCCAACAACATCGAAAAAGCCGACCAAGCGCGCTACCAAGAAAACATCGTAAGCACGCCCGGCCAACGGCTTAATCAACGGAGATAGAGATGAAACGACACTTGTATAGCCTCGGCATCCTGCTGGCGACTTCCGTGCATGCCTTCGCACAGGCTCCTGAAATGGCGCCGTCACCAGGCCCTTCGATCGCCAGCAAGCTGGAAGAGCAGGGGAAGATGGATTATCTGCAAGTCACCGACCTGCGGGCGACCAAGCGCGACAACCTGTTGCGCATCCAGGCCGAAATCACCAACACGCACGCCGGCAATCAGCAGCTTTACTACCGCTTCAAATGGCTCGACCGCGACGGCTTTTCGGTGTGGGATGAGGAGCCCTGGAAACCCATGACGCTGTACGGCAACCAGAAGCAATTCATCAATGCCATCGCGCCCACGTTCAAGGCAGCCGACTTCAGGTTGCTCTTGCAAAGCCCGAACAACACGGCCAACTAAACACCCAATTCAACCCATTTGCCGACGGAGATTCGCGCCGGCTCCCCATGCTTTTTTTACTGGAGACACACATGCTTCGCACCCTTACCGCCAAACGCCGCAACACCCTGATTCTCAGCCTTGCCCTGGCCGCACTCGCTGGCTGCCAGACGACTTCGCCCACCACGGGTTCGAGCGGCGTGAGCTACGGCGATTCAAAGGCAGTTGAGACCGTCACCACTGAACTCGGATCGACCGACATCCAGATGATCTCGGAAAAAATGACCCAGAGCCTGATCCAGACGCCGGAAATCCAGACGCTGGTCAAGAAACGCCAACTCATGATGGCCTCGCCGGTCAAGAACAAGACAAGCGAGTATTTCGACACCCGCCTGATCACCGACACCATCCTGACCCAACTACAAAAGAACGGCGTTCGCTACACCATCGAAAGCGAAGACATGCAGAACCAGGTCGACGAACTGCGCCGCCAAAACCAGTCCGGTCTGTACAACAAGTCCAAGTCGGTCAAGATGGGCAAGATGGAAGGCGCGAAATACCGCCTCGACGGCAGCATCTCTTCCATCATCAAGAAGACAAGCGACATGAAGGATGTCTACTACAAGATGAACCTGCGCCTGATCGAGATCGAAACGGGCGTCGTCGAATGGTCGGATGAAAAGGAAATCCGCAAAACAGCCAGACGCTAAGACAAATGGCCTTTCCATGCCCTCCGACACACGCCGGAGTGCATGGAAATCACGGCCTCGGCGCCTGCCGGCCTAAAACGGCTCCTCGGCATCCCAATAGACTCCCAAGGAACACACCATGTCTCCCTTCCTGAAAAAAGTGTTGCTCAGTTGTTGCCTGCTCGGTTCCGCCTTAACGGCCCAAGCAGCCGGCTCGCTCCGGGTGGCGGTCACCGACCTCGCCTACGAAGAGCGTGTGCAAGAGTATTTCCGCAACATCTCCGCTACCGAAAAATCCTCCGTTCGCGCCTCGGCCCGGGAGAGCGAGCGCGAAAGCGATTACAGCTATTCCCGCCGCGCCAGCGGTTCGCTGTCGGCAAAATCGGAATCGACTTTTTCCTATTCCGAAGGCACCTACTCCTACATCGACCGCGGCGAATTGCGCAAATTCACGGCCGACATCAAGGGTGAAATCCTGAAATCCGGCTACTTCCAGGTCACCCAAGCCAAGCCTTTCACGGCCAAGAACTCGGAAAAACTGTATGACGTCATCGCCCGCATCAAGCAGGGGATGTATCCCGGCGCCGATTACGTGCTCTTCGGCTCGATCAGCAGCATCGAGTTCCGCCAGGAAGCCAACCCGATCGACCACACCGACACGGTTTCACACACGCTGAGCCTAGAGTTGGTTGGTGAATTCAGCCTGATCAGCACGCGCAACTATCAGGTCAAGGCATCCTTCTCCGCCATGGGCGAAGGGCAGGACGTGAAGCTCGTTTCCTCACGTGGCGCCCGCATCGTACTCAACCGCGGCAAAGTGATTTCCGAAGTTTCCAAGAGCTTGGGCGTCGAAGTGCTCAAGCAGATGGAAGACCAACTCGCCGCGCTCGACGGCGACGCCCCCGTCCGCGAGGCGGCAGTTCACCACGCTCCGTCGCCGCACGAAGAAGTCATCATCTTCCGCTAGCAATCCAGTCCCGGTGAGTCCGACAAGGTTCACCGGACACTGCGCCAATAACGACAAGAAACTGAAACACCCCGAATGCGAAGGACTTCACATGACAGATAACGAGCGCCCAAACATCAACCAGAAACAAGGCGTCATCAACAAGTGCCCCGCCTGCGGCGGCCCGCTCACGGCTTTTGCAGCGCGTTGCGACCTGTGCGGGCACGAACTGGCCGGCGTCAGCGCCAGCCGTGCCGTGACCGACCTGGTACAAAAATTCAGTGATCTCGAAGGCTCGCTGGCCGCCTCCGGCCTGAGCGGGAAGAAGCTCGAGACTGAACTGATCGCCCGCCGGGCGCGGCTTATCCGTGACTTTCCGATCCCCAACGCACGGGAAGACCTGCAAAGCCTGATCTACTTCATCCACCCGAAGATTCAGGACAACATCAAACCCGACCCCAACGCCGAAGATTGGCGCGTCAAGTTCAAGGAAGTCCTCAATCTCGCCAAGAACGCCTACAAGGGCGACGCCAAAACGCGCCAGGAATTCGAGGATATCGAACGCAGCCTGAACGTTTCGCTCACCGGCGTTTTGCAAAACCGTGCCAAACGCTCGCCGCTCATCGCCGCGGGCGTAGGGCTCGTCGCCGTGCTCGTTGTCGCCGGCGTCATCGGCACCCAATGGGAGGGCTGGAAACTCCGGCAGTGCGAAGAGAAATACGCCCAAGGCGTCGCCGCCGAGAAAATCCGCCTGGAAGGCATCAGCGCCGCCGCCACGACGAAACTGCAGGCCAAGGACTACACGGGGGCACAGGCAACGCTTAACGACTTGCGCTGGGAGTATCAGGAAGCGTGCAAGAGCGACGACACCGCACAACAAAAATCCGCTTGGGAAACGAAGCGCCAGGAACTCGTCGCGATGGTGAAAAAGGCCGAAGACGCCGTACTGGAACAACAGCGCGAAGCGGCCCAACGCGAAGCGGATCAGCAGCGCCTCGAAGCAGAACGCGAAGCCGCGCAGAAACAGGAAGCCGTCGATCGAGAGGCCGCCCAGAAACGGGCAGCCGCCGAACGCGCCGAAGCACGACGTGTCGCCGATGCAGAACGCGAATTGACTGACAAGGCTCGGCAACGCGCCGCTCGCCGAACGAGCGGCGAATAAACCAACTGCCCGGCGCTGCCGGGCGGCCAACGACAGAACCAGGACAGAAAGGTTGATATGGGACTTTTCGGAAATAAAAAAGAGGGCGGCATGCTCGACGTCATCCGCTGCGACGAGGAGCAATACCTCGTCTGGAAATGGCGACCGAGCGGCGATGCCACCAGCACGCGCAAGGAAAATGCGATTCGCTGGGGCAGCAGCCTGCGCGTCAAGGCCGGCGAAGTGGCGGTCTTCGTTTACAAACAGGAAAACGGGCCGAACCTCGACTTCATCGAAGGGCCGTTCGACGACACGATCAAGAGCGCCAACTTCCCTGTCCTGGCAAACATCATCGGCATGGCTTTCGCCGGTCAGTCGCCATTCCAGGCCGAGGTGTACTTCATCAACCTCATCGGCAACATCAAGGTCAATTTCCGGACGCCATATTTCGACGTTTTCGACCCGCGCTTTGCCGACTTCCCGGTGCGGCTGGTCGCCGGCGGCTCCTACCGCTTCAACATCACCGATTACAAAGGCTTCATCACGCTGCACCGCCTGATCAACTTCGAGATCGGGCAATTCTCCGACACTGTCCGCGATGCCGTCCTCAAGCAGGTCAAGGGGATCGTCGCCAACGCGCCGGCCGACAACAGCATCCCCGTCCTGCAACTCGAGCGCAAACTGCTCGACATCAACAACCTGATCAGCCCGCATGTACGCCGCGCCTTCGAAGAAGAATTCGGCGTCAATCTCCAGAGTTTCGACCTCACCACCCTGGAAGTGGATAAGGAGACTGAAGAGTACCGCCAGCTCCGCTCGGTCACCGCCGACCTCGAAATCGCGATGCGGCAGAAGCAGAACGAGATCAACATCAGGAACCTTGAAGACACCCAGGCGATCAACGCGGAAAACATGGGCGAAACGCTGCGCATCCAGCGCGAACAGGCCGAACGTCTGGCCGCACTGCAGACGCAACAACAGTTCCTCGGCGCCCACCAGATCAACCAGCAAACCGCCGTGCTTTCCGCCGCGGCCAACAACCTCGGCGCGATGGGCCAGATGAATCTTGGCACCGGAAACGGGGAGGGCGGAGGCTCCGGAGGCAGCTTCAACCCCGTCGGCGTCATGGCCGGACTGGCCATCGGCGGCGCCATGGGCAACCAGATGGGCAACATGATGAACACCATGGGGCAGAACATTCAGTCACCCTCAATGATGCCACCACCGCCGCCGATAGTCGCCTATCATGTGGCGATCAATGGACAAAACACCGGCCCCTTCAACATGGGCCAGTTACAACAGATGGTCGTCGGCGGTCAGTTGCAGCCAGCGAGCCATGTCTGGAAGGCCGGCATGGCCAACTGGGAACTCGCGGGCAATGTCGCCGAACTGGCCCCGCTCTTCATCCAGGCCGCGCCGCCACCTCCACCCATGCCCCCGGTTCCGCCACAGGCTAACTGACTCAGGAGAGCGAAATGAACAACGACAATTTCTTCTCGATTGACCGCCTGGTCGAATTCGGCCTCGGCCTCGGCGTCGCGCAGCAGATGGTCAATTCAATGAACCACGCGCTGCGCAACACCTACATTCCGGGGACGATGAACCCCATGGAAGGCACCCTGCAGAAGCCGCCCAGCGCCTTCTTCGTCATCCTCGACGGCAAACAGGCCGGACCGTTTTCCGAAGAAGAGCTGACCCGCCTGATCGCCCAAGGCGCGGTCGACAAGGCAACCTATGCCTGGAAAGCCGGTATGCCGAACTGGGAACGCTGCGAGAACGTGCCGGAAATACTCCGGCTGGTCGCCCTGTGCCCGCCCCCCTTCAACCCCGAGGCCTGAGATGAAGATCAATCCCGTCAACTTCCTTATCGCCGTACTGGTAAGTGCCATCCTCGCCTATGCACTGTGGAGCTTCGGCGGCGATCTCAAGAACTACGTCGCCATCGGCGCCTTCGTTTTCTTCGCGGGAACGCTCGCACCGATGATCGGCGGCTCTTTTGAACTGTCCCGCAACAGCACCAATCTTCGGGTCACCAGCGCCGTCTTCTTCGTGCTCGGGCTGATCATCAACGGCCTGTTCTCGATGATCACCTTCCCCGCCACCGCATACATCGTCGTCAGCGCAATCGCCTTCCTGCTGTACGTCTTTCTGGCCAACGCCGTCTACGGTGCGCGGCAGTAACCAGCCGCCCCAAAGTTGATGAAGAAAAAGCCCCGTTGAACGGGGCTTTCTATGGCTTTCTGCGCCGTCGTGAAACGGGCTGAAATATCACTCTAAATTCTGCACCTGCTCGCGAATCTGCTCGATCAGCAGCTTCAGTTCCATCGACGTCTGCGAAACCTCGGTCACGACGGACTTGGAACCCAGCGTATTCGCCTCGCGGTTCAGTTCCTGCATCAGGAAATCGAGCCGCTTGCCGGTCGAGCCACCCGCCTTGATCACGCGCTCGACTTCATCGAGATGCGTCGACAAACGCGCCAATTCCTCGGCCACGTCGATGCGCACGGCGAAAACGGCCACCTCCTGGCGGATGCGCTCATCGTCGGCCGTGTTCATCGCTTCCAGCAAGCGCTGTCGAACCTTTTCCTGGAAGGCGGCCTGTGCCGCCGGAATGCGCGGTTCGACTTCACGCACCAGCTCACGCATGCGGGCCACGCGCTCCAGAATGACGGCAGCCAGCTTCTCACCTTCGCGCGCCCGGCTGGCGGAGAAATCCTCCAGCGCGGAACGCGCCAGTTCGAGACAGGCCGCGCCCAGCTTTTCGGTGTCGATCGAATCGTCGCCGAACATGCCCGGCCAGCGCAGCACGTCATTGACGCTCAACGGCGCCGCGTGCGGCATTTCGGCCCGGACTTGCGCATCGAAATCCTTGAGCCGTTGCAGCAGGTCTCCGTTGAGGATCACGGCCTGATTGCGCACCGTCGCTGCGGCAAAACTGATGCGGCATTCGAGCTTGCCGCGGCTCAGCTTGGCGCTGAACAGTTCGCGCAGCGCCGGCTCGATGGCGCGCAGTTCTTCGCAGACGCGGAACTGAAAATCAAGAAAACGTGAGTTGACGCTCTTCAACTCGATATGTAACGCGCCGCGCTCGACATCGAGCGTCCGCGCGGCATATCCGGTCATGCTGTAGATCATGCGAATCCTGGACAATGAAAACGGGCATGCAGATCGCTTTACAGCCTTCTGGCAAACCTCGAAAATGGACAAATTCACATCATAGCTTTGACACAGATGGCGCAACAAGCAAACCATGCCCTGCCAAGCGGTTTCCAGCTCGACGAATACCACATCGAGCATCAGCTCTCGCTGGGCGGTTTCTCGATTGTCTATCTGGCGACAGACAAGAACGGGCAGTTCGTCGCCATCAAGGAATATCTGCCGAACAGCCTGGCGCTGCGCGGCGAAGGCGAGATCAAGCCGGTCATCACCGAAGAACATTTACCCGCCTTCCGCTACGGCATGAAGTGTTTTTTCGAGGAGGGGCGGGCGCTGGCCAGGCTGTCCCACCCGAACGTCGTGCGCGTGCTGAATTTCTTCCGTGCCAACGACACCGTTTACATGGTCATGGAATACGAGCACGGCCGCACGCTGCAGGAATTCATCCAGCGCAATCGTGCCGTGATTACCGAAAATTTCATGCGCAACGTCTTCACTAGGCTGCTCAACGGCCTGCGCGAAGTGCATTCGCACAAACTGTTGCACCTCGACATCAAGCCGTCGAACATCTACATGCGCAACGATTACACGCCGGTGCTGATCGACTTTGGCGCGGCGCGGCAGACGCTGGCCACCGACACGCCGATGCTCAAGCCGATGTACACGCCCGGCTTCGCCTCACCGGAGCATTACCAGCAACGGGAATTGCTCGGCCCGTGGAGCGACCTCTACAGCATCGGCGCCTCGATGTACGCCTGCCTTGCGGCCGCCGCCCCGCAGTCCGCCGACAGTCGCGGCGAGAAGGACCGGCTGACGCCGGCCATGGTGCGCTGGGAAGGTCGCTACTCCGATCAACTGCTCGAAACGATCGACTGGTGCCTGTGCATGGACCACCTGCAGCGCCCGCAGAGCGCGTTCTCGTTACAGAAGGCGCTGATCGAGGAAGTACGTACCCTGCCGCCCGCACCGCTCCCCGTGAAGAAGACCTGGCTGGAACACGTCGTCGGCAAACTACGAGGAAAGGCAGAAGCCAAGTGAAGTTCACCATTTATCAGGAAAGCCGGATCGGCCGACGGTCGAACAACGAGGATCGCCTGGCCCACTGCTATTCGCGCGATGCGCTGCTGATGGTCGTCGCCGACGGCATGGGCGGCCACTATTACGGCGAAATCGCCGCCCAGATCGCCGTCCAGACGCTGGTCGAACATTTCCAGCGCGAAGCCAAGCCAACCGTTGCCGACCCGCTCGCCTTCCTCAACAAGGCGATGATCAGCGCGCATTGCTCCATTCTCGACTACGTCGACGATCACAACCTCAAGGATTCGCCGCGCACGACCTGCGTCGCCTGCCTCATTCAGGACAATGTCGCCCACTGGGCCCACGCCGGCGACTCCCGCCTGTACCTGCTGCGCGGCGGCCGCGTGCTCGCCCAGACGCGGGACCACTCGCGCGTGCAACTGCTGATCGACCGGGGCGAAATCACCGAGGCCCAGGCCGCCACCCACCCGGACCGCAACAAGGTCTACAGCTGCCTCGGCGGTCCGCAGCTCCCGGAAATCGAACTGTCGCGAAAATTGCCGCTGGAAGCCGGTGACGTCATCGTCCTGTGCACGGACGGCTTGTGGGGCGTAACCCCGGCAACGACCCTCGCACACGCCTACAGGAACAACAACCCGGTCAAGATCACGCCCATGCTGCTCGACCAGAACGACCGACTGGCCGGACCGAACGCCGACAATTTCTCGCTCGTCGTCGCACGCTGGGAAGACAGTTATGTCGGCGAGGAAGAGGCCGAGTCAAACTCCACCTCAACCCAAACCATGCCGCTCGACACGATCACCACCCGCCTCGACGAATTCGGCCGCAACCCGAAATACAAGACCGAACTGACCGAAGACGAAATCGAGCGCGCCATCGAAGAAATCCGCTCCACCATCCAGAAATACTCCAAATAGGAAACGCCATGCGTCCCAGCCAACGCCAGCCTTCGCAACTGCGCGAAGTGCGCATCACCCGCAACTACACCCGTCACGCCGAAGGCTCCGTGCTCATCGAAATGGGCGACACCAAGGTACTGTGCACCGCCAGCGTCGAGGAATCCGTGCCACCCTTCCTGCGCGGAAAAGGGCAGGGCTGGGTGACCGCCGAATACGGCATGCTGCCGCGCTCGACGCACACGCGCTCCGCGCGTGAAGCCGCCAAAGGAAAACAGACCGGCCGCACGCAGGAAATCCAGCGTCTGATCGGCCGCTCGCTGCGCGCCGTCATCGATCTGACCGCCCTCGGCGAACGCCAGATCACGCTCGACTGCGACGTCTTGCAGGCCGACGGCGGCACGCGCTGCGCCTCGATCACCGGCGCCTGGGTGGCGCTCTACGATGCCTGCGCCAAGCTCGTCGACAACGGCAAACTGCCGACCAACCCGATTCGCGACTACGTCGCCGCCGTCTCGGTCGGCATTTTCGAAGGCACGCCGGTGCTCGACCTCGACTACCCAGAGGATTCCGGCTGCGACACCGACATGAACGTGATCATGACCGGCGCCGGCGGCATCGTCGAAATCCAGGGCACGGCCGAAGGTGAGCCATTCAGCCGCGCCCAGATGGACCAGCTCGTCGACCTCGCCGAAGCCGGCATCGCCCAACTCATCGCCCAGCAGAAAGCCGCATTCGCCTCATGAAACTCGTCGTCGCCTCGAACAATCCCGGCAAGCTCCGGGAATTTTCCGAAATGCTTGGCCCGCTCGGCTGGGAACCCGTCCCGCAGAAGGAGCTCGGCGTCTCCGAATGCGAGGAACCGCACTGCACCTTCGTCGAAAACGCGCTGGCCAAGGCGCGCCACGCCGCCGCCGTCACCGGCCTGCCGGCGCTCGCCGACGACTCTGGCCTGTGCGTGCATGCGCTGGGCGGCGCGCCCGGTGTCTATTCGGCGCGCTATGCCGGCGAACCGAAGTCTGACGAGCGCAACAACGAGAAGTTGATGAGCGACCTGGAAGGCCAAAGCGACCGCCGCGCCCACTACGTCTGCGCGCTCGTCTTCGTCCGCCACGCCAACGATCCGCAGCCGATCATCGCCGAAGGCGAATGGCACGGCGAAATCGTCGACGCGCCGCGCGGGCAGGGCGGTTTCGGCTACGACCCGTATTTCCTCGTGCCCGATCTCGACGTCACCGCCGCCGAACTCGACGCCGCCGAAAAGAACCGCCGCTCGCACCGCGGCAAGGCGCTGGCGATCCTCATCGAACGGCTGAAGCAACGCGGCTGATGCGCGTCATTCCCATCGTTCCACATGGCACGGTCACCAAGGCCGCCGGCACACTGGAGTTCCGCGTCCCGCCGCCGCTCTCGCTGTACGTGCACATCCCGTGGTGCGTGCAGAAATGTCCATACTGCGACTTCAACTCGCATCAGGTGCGCGACAGTTTTCCCGAAGACGCCTACATCGACGCCCTGATCGCCGACCTCGAAGCGGCGCTGCCGCTCGTCTGGGGGCGCAAGATCGTCAGCATCTTCTTCGGCGGCGGCACGCCGAGCCTGCTCTCGGGCGAAGGGCTCGACCGTCTGCTCACCGCCATCCGCACCCGCCTGCCGCTGCTGCCCGAGGCGGAAATCACGCTCGAAGCCAATCCCGGCACCGTCGAAACCGGCAAATTCGCCGCCTTCCGCGCCGCCGGCGTCAATCGCCTGTCGCTCGGCATCCAGAGCTTCAACCCCGAGCACCTCAAGGCACTCGGCCGCATCCACGACGATGCGGAAGCAAAACGCGCCATCGAGATCGCCGCCCGCCACTTCGACAACTTCAACCTCGACCTGATGTACGGCCTGCCGGGCCAGAGCATCGAGCAGGCGCTGGCCGACGTCGAGCAGGCGCTCGCTTTCGCGCCGACGCACCTTTCCTGCTACCAGCTCACCGTCGAGCCGAACACGGCCTTCGCCGTCGCGCCGCCCGCATTGCCGGAGTCGGATATCTGCGCCGACATGCAGGAAGCCATCGAAGCGCGGCTCGCCACAGCCGATTTCATCCACTACGAAACCTCCGCCTTCGCCCGCGCCGGCCGGCAATGCCGGCACAACCTCAACTACTGGACGTTCGGCGACTACCTCGGCATCGGCGCCGGCGCGCACGGCAAACTGACGCTGCACGACCGCGTGCTGCGCCAGATGCGCTGGAAGCAACCGAAGCAATATCTGGCGAAGGTCGCCGAATCAGCACCGATTCAGGACGAATTCACCGTCGACGCCGCCGACCTGCCGTTCGAATTCATGATGAACGCCCTGCGGCTCAATCAGGGTTTCGATGCCGCACTCTTTGAAGCGCGCACTTCGCTGCCGCTGATCGGCATCGAATCCACGCTCCGCCAAGCCGAAGCCGAAGGACTCATCGAACGCCGCCCCGGCTATATTGCGCCAACGCGCCAAGGGCAGCGCTTTCTCAACCGCCTGCTGGAGATGTTCCTCGAAGAGAACGATTAGGCCGGAGTAGAAGCTCAATTCGGCTTCGGTTACTGGCGCATCATCTGTTCGGCTGACCTTTGACCCGGAAATATCGGGCAGCCCCTGATCCTGTCATCTCGAAGCGCCCTGCAGCCGTCAAAGCCTCTGTCAGCGTTGCATACCCGGACTCCTTGACGCTGCAACCAAGCCCTTTGAGTTTTTGCCCGATCATTCCAATAGGCGCCCAGCCATTCGTGGCCGTAGCTGCCTGCACCGCTTGTTCAAGCGAGGCCATGTATTGCTTGGTTTTTTCAGCGCCAGACAGCGGCGCACATGCCGCCCGAAGCGGTCGGCAAAAATAACTTTGCCCATTCTTGTAGGCTCGCTGCACCAACTCGAATGCAACGGTTTTCTGGACGAGGTCGATGAATTTTGCGCAGCCGTGCGTGCGCGGATCGAAATCCGGATAATTGGCATGGATATACGTCGACATTTGGCCCAGCATCGCCCAGCCCTGCTCATCGGCCACGTTCGTGTAGGCCCGAAGCAGGATCTTTACCGCCATGGCAGGAGGCCGAAACGCAAGGGGCTTTTCACCTTCCGGCTCGGGGAGGGTATCGCCGGAAGATGCGATTTTCCCGACTTCCTTCTCGCAAGACTCTGAAGCGGGTTCATTCCTCGCTTCCGGCGTCTGCTCTGGCTGGGGAGCCTCAAGCAGATTTTCGACGTAAATGTAACGATCACAGGCATTCACGAAGGCCTTGGGCGCCTTTTTCTCACCAAAGCCAAAAACGACCAGACCATCTTCACGAATGCGGGTTGCGAGACGAGTAAAGTCGCTATCGCTACTGACAAGGCAAAAGCCCTCGAAACGACGCGAATGGAGGAGATCCATCGCATCGATGATAAGCGCGCTGTCGCTTGCATTCTTTCCGGTGGTGTTGCGGTACTGCTGTATGGGATGGATCGCATGTTCGGCCAGCTTGCCTTTCCAGGCGGCAAGGTTCTGGCTGGTGAAATCACCGTAGATACGTCGTACGGTTACGCGAGAATGTCTCGTAATTTCCTCCAGAATGGGGGAAATAGTGTCCAACCGAACATTGTCGGCATCGATCAGGACCGCAAACGGCGGTAGATCATACTTCATGCGTACCGGGCTCCATCTTGTGGCTAATGACAAGATGTTATCAAATCGTTTCAGCGCCGCAGAGAAATTGGCGGCGTAACCTCCCCCGCCCATATCATCGCTCCAATCCCTGTCCTCCGCGAAAACGCACCCGGCCTTCCGGCCGGGTTTCCATCAGATCGCGCCGTGAGTCTCGCGCTTGGCGTCGTTGGTTGTTTTCATCGCCTCGTCGAGACTCATTTCGGGCAGCTTGTACTTGTAGTTCTTCAGTCCTTCAAACAAGGTCACCACCTTGTCGGTCGCGCCCTGGCCCTTGAAGTCGGCTTTTTCGAGCGCTGCCATCTCGCACAGTTCGCTCCACACCAGCCCCTGCACGAGCGGGTAGAACGCGACGCTCACCCCATTGACCGTTGAGACGAACGCCTTGGGAATATTGACGACGAACAGGACAACGATCGCGCCGGGCTGGATGTCGGCGCCGCACTTCTCGAGCAGCACCTGGAAATCCTGCAGTTGGTCGAGCGAACCGGCGAGCAGCTGCAGTTGCTCGCCGCTGGCCAGCGCAATCGCCTGCCGGAGCAGACTGACCGGCGGTTTGCGCCGCCCTTGCGCATCGGCAACTTCGCCCTCCTGCAGGATCAGTTCGCCGCGGTAGGCAAACACCCCGGCCGCGGAGCCTTGCTCCTTGAAATTGGCGTTGAAGAAAAGTGGTTCGTAACGGTCGAGCAGCATGGGATCTCCCTTGAGGAATCGTTTTATCGGCAAACGTGTGCGTCGGGACAACGAAAACCCACTGGCCCGACGCGCGTTCAGCCGTCTAAAGCAAATTCAAGGCCCATCCCTCAAACCCATGAATGGCAAGCGACGCCGGTCCGGCCCCCGCCGCACCGGCAGCACAATGTCGGGTTTGCAACACCGACGGAGACAGCCGCCGCGCTATTCCTTCTCGACGAGATCGTCCGGCCGGCGCGGCGGATTGACGACCGCCGAAAGCAGTTTGACCGGCTCCATGTGATGGGCACGCGCCAGCGCCTCCAGCGATTCCGCCGCCGTGGCATCGCCAACGCCCGCCTGCGCCACCCGTTCGAGCACTTCCGCCGCCGATACGCCGAGCACCGGCGCCACATCGCCAATCGGCGCACGCAGTACGGCGCCGACCGTCTGACGCATCAGATTTCCCTCCTTGGCGGACGGAAAGACGATAAAGGCCACCGAAACCAGCGCCACCACGACGAGCAGGATCTGCGTGCGCGCATCGGCGAACAGACGCGTCAGCGATTTTCGGTGGCGCAGCAGATGCAGGACAGTGGCCGCGACGAAGGCCAGGCCCAGCCATTCGTGCATGGCCGCCACCTCGCCTTTGTAGAAGCGGTAGAACATCATGACGCCGGTGACACACACCACCACTCCGAGCGCCATCGTCAGCGGCGTCGCATATTTCTTGAGCCAGTTGTCAAAGCGCCCGGCTTGGGCCAACTCCATGGCGGAACCGGCGGCTACCGGAGTATTCGCGCGCATCACATTTCTCCTTTGCAAAATGACTGTGCCGACGATTATGGCGAGCCCGGGTAACCGGGTTATTTCGCAACACGCACTGTCTGTTGCCAAATATTTCAGACGGAGCAGGTATGCAAGATCAATCGGGGGCATCCGAACCGCTATCGGCCGTCGCGCTCCCGCCCTCGCGCCGGAACATGCCGGGCGTCAGGTCGTATTTCTGCAACAGGCGATAGAACTCGGTGCGATTGCGCTCGGCCAGCCGCGCCGCGTCAGCGACGTTGCCCTCGGTCAGTTTGAGCAGCTGGACGAGGTAATTGCGCTCGAAACGCTGCTTGGCTTCGGCATAGGACAGCACTTCGACGCCGGGCACGCGCAAGGCGCGCTGCACGAGCGGCAGCGTGATCAGCGGCGTCGTCGCCAGCGCACAACATTGCTCGATGACATTGTACAGCTGGCGGACATTGCCCGGCCAGTTGGCGCCCGCCAACGCCTGCATGGCGTCCGGCGCGATGCCTGCGATGCCCTTGCCGTACTTGCGCACCAGCTGCTGCATGAAATGGCTCGCCAGCAGCGGAATGTCTTCGCGCCGCTCGTTGAGCGGCGGCAAGGTCAACGTCACGACGTCCAGCCGGTAATACAGATCCTCGCGGAACGATCCTTCGGCCAGCGCCGCTTCAAGGTCGCGGTGCGTCGCGGAGAGCACGCGCACGTCGACCGGCTCGGTGCGCGTGGCGCCGACCGGGCGCACGGCGCGATCCTGCAACACGCGCAGCAGCTTGACCTGCAGCGGCAGCGGCATGTCGCCGACTTCGTCGAGGAACAGCGTGCCGCCGTCGGCGGCCTTGAACAGGCCGGGGTGGTCGCTCGTCGCTCCGGTGAAGGCGCCGCGCACGTGGCCGAACAGCTCCGATTCGAGCAATTGTTCCGGCATCGCGCCGCAGTTGATGGCGACAAACGGCGCCTTGGCACGCGGGCTGGCGCGGTGGATGGCCCGTGCCAGCAGCTCCTTGCCGGTGCCGCTCTCGCCGCGAATCAGCACGCTGGCATCGGTAGCGGCGACGACGCGCGCTTCTTCCATCAGCGTCGCCATGCGGCTGCTGCAAAAGACGATGCCGTTCCGCCAGCTGTCGCCACTGCCTTCACCGTCCCCGGCAACGTGGGAGAGTTGCAGCGCCTGCTCGATCTTTTCGAGCAGCACCTTGCTGTCGAACGGTTTCGTCAGATAGCCGAAAACGCCGCGCGACATGGCATCGACAGCGTCGGGAATGGTACCGTGCGCGGTCAGCAGAATGACCGGCAAGGTTGGCCGCGTGGCGCGAATCTCCTCGAACAGCGCCAGCCCGTCCTTGCCCGGCAAGCGGATGTCGCTGACCACCAGCTGCGGCGGCTCGACGGCGATGCGCGCCAAGCCTTCTTCCGCCGAAGTCGCCGTCGACACGCGGAAGCCCAGCGCGTTGAGGCGCATCGAGAGCAGGCGCAGGATATCCTGGTCGTCGTCGATGAGCAGGATGTGGGCGGGCGGGCGCGATGGCCTGGACGGAAGAGGGGAGGCAGTCATGGCAGGCATTCCATCGGTTGTTCAGGGAGTACGCGGCTGGGGCGGACGGGTGGTCATCGTTTTCTCGATGTCGGTGATGGCGTCCAGCTTCTGCTGCAGTTCGTCGCTGCGACGCTGCGCGTCCTTCGCCTGCTGCGCGAGTTTATCGTTCAGCGCCTCAAGACGCTGGCGCTCCTGATACTGGCTGGCCAGCGTCCGGGCCAGCGGTTGCAGGCTGACCGCATCGGGCGCCGTCGATTTCAGCACCGCGTCGAGCAGATTCAGGGCGCGCCCCAGATCGCGCGGCCCGTGCGGCTGACCGAGCAGCAGCGCGAGGCGCACCTGGCGCGACGGCGTCGGCGGCATCGCCGTCAGGACGATCCGCTCGCGCGCCAGTTCCTGTGGCGTCAAGCGCAGCAGCAGCTGGCTGTAGCCGAGCACCGGCAGCATGGCCGTTTCGTCGACCTGCACCGCCACATGGCGCGTGCCTTCGCCCGCCTCTTCGGCCACCGGCAACGGCGTCGAGCAGGCGCCAAGGGCGAACGCCAGCAGGGCGGAAACACTCAGCGCGAGGCGTCGCCAGTCGCCCGACGCGGCCTGCATGCGGTCATGACATCTCATAAGGCACCTCGATCCGGAAGTGTGCGCCACGGCGAGCGGCGTTTCCCGGCGCATCCTCACCTTGGTCGTCATCATCGACAAGGCGAACTTCGCCCCCCATGCCGCCGACCAGCTCGCGCACGATCGACAACCCGACGCCGCTGCCCTGCCTCGGCAGCGGGGCAGCATGTTGCCCCTGCACGAACGGCTCGAAAATCCGCTCCGCATCCGCTTTTGCGACGCCGGGCCCCTCGTCGAGGCAGTCGATGCGCAAGCGCTTGCTGCCACCATCGCACGCAGCCAGCAGGCGAACGCTGCCGCCCGGCGGGCTGAAATCGATGGCATTGGACAACAGATTGTCGAGGACGACCCGCAGCTTTTCCCGATCCAGCCCGAGGGTAACGGACGGTGCTTCATGGCTGACCGCAAGACCACGCGCCTGAATCTGCAATTCACGCTCGCGCACCGCCTCGGCCAGCAGCTCGGTCAGTACGGTGGGCTGTAGCTGCAGACGGTGGGCGTCGAAGGCCACCGCGTTGAGCCGCAGCAGCCCCTCGATCTGTCGCTGCAGCGTCATCGCGTTCTGCTGCAGGATCGTCACGACCTCCTGCTGCGTCGCGTCAAGCGGACCGACCACCCCGTCCTGCAACAGCGCCACACCCTCGCGCAGCGCGGCCAATGGCGTTTTCAGCTCGTGCGAGACGTGGCGCAACGTTTGTTGCCGTTCGCGCTCCAGTTCGCCCAGTCGTTGCCGCAACCAATCCAGCTGACGACCGACCTGCCGCAGGTCGGCCGGTCCACCGACGGTGACGGGCTCATCAAGGCGATTGCCGCCGAGCCGCTCGATCGCCCGTTCGAGAATGGCCAGCGGGCGGGTCAGCCACCAGCCCATGGCCAGCGCGACCAACAACGCGCCAGCGACGGCACCGGCCACCCGCCAGCCGAGTTGGCGCCGGTTTTGCTCCAGCGCGGCAAACGCCTCCAACTGTTGCTGCTCGATCCAGTCGCGGGCGCGCAACTCCAGTGCGTTGTTGATTTCGGCCAGCCGGTCGAGAGCCCGGGTGAGCTCATCGCGCGCGACGACGCGATGCAGGCCGTGGCCAAGCGTCGCCACGGCCTCGCGCCAGGCCGCGGGGTGAGGGGCGAGCGGATTGCCGGGCAGCGTTTCCAGATAGTCGGCGCTGCGCTGCGCCGCCGCCGCCTGTTCGTCAAAGCGGCCAAGCACAGCGGCATCCTTGAGGACGAGGAACTGGCGCGCACTCCGCTCCAGGTCGACGCTGCGTTCGGCAAGCTCCCGCGTGGCGGCGGCAACCTTCAACGCCACCTCGTTGCCGTGGCGGTTCTGCGCGACGAAACGTTCAAGCAGCCACCAGCTCTGGATGGCCGCGCCACCCAGTAAAAGCGCAATCAACAGGAAGCCGGCCAGCATCCCCTGGCGGAACGAAATTCGAATCATGGCGCTTTCAGTGTAGAGCGTCGGCGCAATCCACGCGGTAACAAATTGCAAGCCGGCTTTTGTCGCCCGCCGGCGACACAGCAAGCATTTGTTTTTCCGTTCCTTCTGATGACGGCCGGAAACCCTGTCTCTTTTTCACGACAGCAAGGATTGAAAAACTCAGACGCCGAATCAAGAAATATATTTAATGCGTTGTTTTTGAATGACTTTCAAAAATGGCACAGATATCGCTAAAGAGGGCAATCCCCGCTTTCCAGCGCGCCAGAGAGGCTCACATGTTCAACAAATCCCCCATTTTCAATCGCAATGACCCTGCCAACCGCAAAGCATCGGCGCTGGCGGTTCCGGGAAATGCAGCCAACCCCGTCGCAAAACCGTCCGGAGCACCCGAGCAGCCCATTCCCCGCCTGACACCCGCGGCCAGCGAGAGCAGCGGCAAGGCTTTAACGGCGATGGCTCCGGCGCTCGCGACGCCAGCGGCAACGACACCCACCGACGCCACGGCGAGCGGAAATTCCATGGGCGCCCGTCTGATCGTCGGCCCCGACGTCAAGCTCAAGGGGGCCGAGATCCTCGACTGCGACACCTTGGTCGTCGAGGGCCGCGTCGAGGCGACGATGGACAGCCGCGTCGTCCGTATTGCGGAAGGCGGTTCGTTTGCCGGCAAGGTGAGCGTCGATGTCGCCGAGATTCACGGCACCTTCGAGGGCGAGCTGACGGCCCGCTCGCAGCTGATCATCCATTCGACGGGAAGGGTGAACGGCACCATCCGCTACGGCACGCTGGTCGCCGACGAAGGCTGCGAGCTGTGCGGTGACATCAGCCGGATTTCCCCGGGCACCACCGCACGAATGCCGGCCAAGGACAAGCCGCTCCCGGTCGCGGAAGCGTCGGACACCCTCACGGCCGCGGTCGTTTAAGCGTGCGCTCCCACCGGCATTCAGAGTAAAAACATGCAGCACGTCACACACGAGACCCGGCGGCCAGTCAAGGCGTCCGCAAGCCAAGGCGGGGAACAACGGCGGCAAACCTCGCTCTGGTCGCTCTGGGACGGTTCTTCGCGTCACGGCGACTACGACATTCGCCCGGCGTTGACGCCATACCAGCATGGCGCGGCCAGTCTGCTCGTGCGCCGAATGTATGCCCGTTGCGGCTACGACACGCGCTCCGTCGGTTATGAATTGAACGATCCCAACCGGATGACGCTGACCGCCTGGCAGGCGGATGCGGCCGTGGCAACGGTCACCATCGGCCGGGACTCCGCTTCCGGCCTGATGGCCGACACGCTCTATGCTGAAGAGCTCGCAACCATGCGAACCTCCGAACGCGTGCTGTGCGAAGTCACGCGGCTGGCGATCACCCCGGAAGCGAGTTCCCCCGAGCTGCTCACGACCCTGTTCCGGACGGCGATGTTCCACGGAATGATGTTCTTCGCCGCCAGCGACGTCGTCATCGAGGTCAACCCGCGCCACGCGCCGTACTACCGGCGGCAGTTCGGCTTCCGGCAGATCGGCGAATTGCGGCAGTGTCCGCGCGTCAACGCGCCGGCCGTGCTGCTGCATCAGGAACTGGACGATATTTCGGTGAGCGGCCAGGAGGTGGTCCGCTGATCACACCGCCACCAGCAGCGCCAACAACGCCTCGCCGTAACGGTCGGCCTTCGCCTGCCCGATGCCGGGAATCTGCAACAACGCCGTCGTCGATTGCGGATGCTGCGTCGCCAGCTCGGCGAGCGTGCGGTCGTGCAGGATGACGTAGGCCGGTACGCCCAGTTCCTTCGCCTTCTCCGCCCGCCACTGGCGCAGGGCGGCGAACAGCGGCGCATCGGCTTCGGATACCGCGGCCGGCGCGGCCCGGCCGCCGGTCGCGGAGGCTTTCGTGGCTTTCAATTTAGCGCGCGGAATATGCCGGCGCAGCGTCAACGTCGTTTCGCTTTTGAGCACCGGGCGGGCGGCTTCGGTCAGCTTGAGCGCGCCGTAGGCGTGGGCATCGGCTTCGAGCACGCCGGTGGCGAGCAGCTGGCGGAAGATCGAGCGCCAGGCCATGTCGTCGAATTCGGTGCCGACAGCGAAGGTCGGCAGGCTGTCGTGGCCGAACTGTTTGACCTTCTCCGTCGCCTTGCCGCGCAGGATGTCGATCAGATGACCGGCGCCGAAGCGCTGGCCGGTGCGCAGCGCGGCCGATAGCGCCTTCTGCGCGGCGACGGTGCCGTCCCAGACTTCGGGCGGGTCGAGGCAGACGTCGCAGTTGGCGCAGGGCGTCGCGTCCTCGCCAAAGTAGTTGAGCAACACGGTGCGCCGGCATTTGGCCGACTCGCAGTAGGCGAGCATGGCGTCGAGCTTCTGGCGTTCGACGCGCTTCTGTTCTTCCGGCGAATTCGAATCCTCGATCATCTGGCGGTGGATCACCACGTCGTTGAGGCCGTAGGTCATCCACGCTTCCGACGGTTCGCCGTCGCGTCCGGCGCGGCCGGTTTCCTGATAATAGGCTTCGAGGCTCTTCGGCAGGTCAAGGTGGGCGACGAAGCGCACGTCCGGCTTGTCGATGCCCATGCCGAAGGCGATGGTGGCGACCATGACGATGCCGTCCTCGCGCAAAAAGCGCTGCTGATGGCGCTGGCGCGTTTCGGCGTCGAGTCCGGCGTGGTAGGGCAGCGCATTGACGCCCTGCTGGTTGAGCCAGGCCGCCGTTTCATCGACCTTGCGCCGCGACAGGCAATAGACAATGCCGGCCGCGCCGCGATGGTCGGCCAGAAAAGCCAGCAGCTGCTTGCGCGGATTGTCGCGTTCGACGACGGTGTAGCGGATGTTCGGCCGGTCGAAGCTGGAGACGAAGATTTCCGCCGTATCGAGGCCGAGCCGGGTGATGATTTCCTGCCGCGTCAGTTCGTCGGCGGTGGCGGTCAGCGCGATGCGCGGAATGTGCGGGTAGCGTTCGTGCAGCTTCGAGAGCTGGATGTATTCGGGCCGGAAATCGTGGCCCCACTGCGACACACAATGCGCTTCGTCGATGGCGAACAGGGCGAGCTGGCCGCGCTCGTCGAGCTGGTCCATGAGGCCGACGAAGCGTTCGGTGAGCAGCCGTTCGGGGGCTACATAAACCAGATCGAGTTCGCCGCGCATCAGCCGGCGCTCGGTGTCGACGACCGCCTCGAAATCGAGCGAGGAATTGAGGAAGGCGGCGCGCACGCCGGCCAGCAGCAAGGCATCGACCTGATCCTGCATGAGCGCGATCAGCGGCGAAACGACGACGCCGACGCCCGGCCGCAGCAGCGCCGGAATCTGGTAGCACAGCGACTTGCCGCCGCCGGTCGGCATCAGCACCAGCGCATCGCCGCCGCCGCTGACGTGATCGACGATCTCGGCCTGCTGGCCGCGGAAAGAGGGGTAACCGAAAACGCGCTGGAGAATGTCGAGCGCCGCAGGGTTGTTCTCCATAGCGGTCATCGCCGGCGAATCAACAAACATCAAAGAAAGCGGGCGAGCAGGGCGCCCGGCAGCGCCTTCGGCAGCGGAATCCAGACGCGGTGGCCGTTGCCCGGCGCGACGTCGAGCGCGGCGCCGTCGGCATTTTCCATGCGCGTCAGCGGCAGCTCGAAGTTGCCCGAAGGATGGATGACCTCGATGCGGTCGCCGACGGCGAAGCGGTTCTTGACGTCGATCTCGGCCAGACCACGCGCCGCATCCCAGCCGATCACGTCGCCGACGTAGAGGCTGCGTCCCGATTCGGAATGGCCGCGCAGGTAGTTCTGCATGTCGGCTTCGTGGTGGCGCTGGTAGAAACCGTCGGTGTAGCCGCGGTTGGCCAGCCCTTCGAGTTCGCCGAGCAGTTGCGGGTTGAACGGCCGACCGGCGACGGCGTCGTCGATGGCGCGGCGGTAGACCTGGGCGGCGCGCGCCACGTAATACGGCGACTTGGTGCGGCCTTCGATTTTCAGCGAATCGATGCCGATATCGACGAGGCGCTGGACGTGCTCGACGGCGCGCAGGTCCTTCGAGTTCATGATGTAGGTGCCGTGCTCGTCTTCCTCGATCGGCATCAGTTCGCCGGGGCGTTCCTTCTCTTCGAGCAGCCAGACCTTTTGCGCTGGCTGTACATCGCCGGCCGGGTTCTCGTCGGCCGCCTTGACCTTGTAATCCCAGCGGCAGGAATTGGTGCAGGTGCCCTGATTCGAATCGCGCCGGTTGAAGTAGCCGGAGAGCAGGCAGCGGCCCGAATAAGCGACGCACAGCGCGCCGTGTACGAAAACTTCGAGTTCGATGTCCGGGCATTCCTGACGGATTTCGGCGACCTCGTCGAGCGACAGTTCGCGCGACAGGATGATGCGGCTGACGCCGAGCTTCTTCCAGAAACGCACGGCGGCGAAGTTGACGGTGTTCGCCTGTACCGAGAGATGCACCGGCATCTCCGGCCATTTTTCGCGCACCATGTCGATCAGGCCGGGGTCGGCCATGATCAGCGCGTCCGGCTTGAGCGCGATGACCGGCGCCATGTCGGCGAGGTAGCTGCGCACCTTGGTATTGTGCGGCAGCACGTTGCTGACGACGTAAAACAGCTTGCCGCCGGCGTGCGCTTCGGCAATCGCGTTGCCGATGGCTTCGAGATTGCCGAATTCGTTGTTGCGCACGCGCAGGCTGTAGCGCGGCTGGCCGGCATAGACGGCATCGGCGCCGAAAGCATAGGCGTTGCGCATCATGACCAGCGAACCGGCGGGAGCGAGGAGTTCTGGAGTACGGCGGAGGGATGTGGCAGACATGGGCAGGAACGCCGGAAGGGCGGTTAGAATGCGGCAAATCAAGATTTTACCTGCTTTCGGGAACGAGCTTTTCATGCCTCAAGAGATACTGATCAACTTTACGCCGCAGGAAACGCGCGTCGCCGTCATGTACCAGGGCGCCGTGCAGGAGCTGCATATCGAACGCACGGCCAGCCACGGCCTCGTCGGCAACATTTACGTCGGCCGCGTCGTGCGCATCCTGCCCGGCATGCAGTCGGCCTTCGTCGATGTCGGACTCGAGCGGACGGCCTTCCTGCACGTCGCCGATATCTGGCAGCCGCGCACCTGCGGCGAACAGCCCCGACCAATCGAACGCATCCTGCACGAAGGCCAGCGCGTCGTCGTGCAGGTGCTCAAGGATCCGATCGGCACCAAGGGCGCACGCCTCACCACCCAGATGTCGATCGCCGGCCGCCTGCTCGTCTATTTGCCGCAGGAGAAACACATCGGCATTTCGCAGCGCATCGGCAACGAAACCGAGCGCGAGGCGTTGCGCGAGAAGCTGACGCGGCTGATCCCGGCCGACGAGCCGGGTGGCTTCATCGTGCGCACGATGGCCGAAGGATCGACCGAAGAGGAGCTGGCCAACGACATCGACTATCTGCGCCGGATCTGGCGCGACATCGACGCACAGACCAAGACGGCAGCGCCTCCCAGCCTTGTCTATCAGGAATTGTCGCTCGGCCTGCGCGTGCTGCGCGACCTCGTCAATTCCCGCACCATGCGCATCGACATCGACTCGCGCGAGAATTTCCAGAAACTCACCGCGTTCGCCGCCGAATACACGCCCGCCGTGCTGCCGCTGCTCAATCACTATATCGGCGAGCGGCCGCTGTTCGAGCTGTACGGCGTCGAGGAGGAAATCGAGCGGGCGCTGGCGCGGCGCGTCAATCTCAAGTCGGGCGGCTACCTGATCATCGACCAGACCGAGGCAATGACGACGATCGACGTCAATACCGGCGGCTACGTCGGCGTGCGCAACTTCGACGATACCGTCTTCAAGACCAACCTCGAAGCGGCGCAGACGATCGCCCGCCAGCTGCGCCTGCGCAACCTGGGCGGCATCATCATCACCGACTTCATCGACATGGACAGCGAGGAACACCGCGCCGCCGTCCTTGAAGAGTTCAACAAGGCGCTGTCGACCGACCCGACGCGTCTGACGGTCAATGGTTTCACCGCGCTCGGTCTCGTCGAGATGACGCGCAAGCGCACGCGCGAATCGCTGGCCCACGTTTTGTGCCAGGAATGCCCGATGTGCGGCGGTCGCGGCGAGGTGAAAACGGCACGCACGATGTGCTACGAGATCATGCGCGAGCTGCTGCGCGAGGCGCGCCAGTTCAACGCCCGCGAATTCCGCATCCTGGCCAGCGTCTCGGTGATCGACATCTTCCACGAGGAGGAATCGCAGGGCCTCGCCATGCTCTCCGACTTCATCGGCCGCCCGATTTCGCTCAAGGCCGAAGCGAACTACTTCCAGGAACAGTTCGATATTGTGCTTTTATAGGCCGAACGTCATACTGGCAAAACCTTGTTTTCAACAGGGCTTTGCCAACTAAAGCCCGCCGGTAGAGCTTCAGGATTCATAGCTGCACGTATTCGTCGTACCTTGTCTGCCCCCCCCCGCACCGACTATCGACACCGCGAAAGAACCATGAAAATCAATCTGCCCGTCACCCAGAACGAGACCCCGTTTCCGAAGGGTCGCTACATCGTTTCCCGCACCGACCTGAAAGGCATCACCACCTACGTCAACGACACGTTCGTCGATGTCAGCGGTTTCTTGCGCGAGGAGCTCATCGGCAAGAACCACAATGTCGTCCGCCATCCGGACATGCCGCCGGAAGCCTTCGCCTGGATGTGGGACACCATCAAGAAGGGGCGGCCGTGGCGCGGCACGGTCAAGAATCGCTGCAAGGATGGCAATCACTACTGGGTGGATGCGCTCGTCGTACCGGTGCTCAAGAACGGCGCGATTACCGGCTACATGTCCGTGCGCACCGAGCCGACGCGGCAGATGATTGGGGAGGCCGATGCCTTCTACAAAAAACTGAAAGACGGTCAGGCGACGCTGCCGAAAATTTCATTCTGGAAACGCGTTTCCCTCAAATGGAAGCTCGGCGGCGTGGTCGGAGTGATCCTTGCGCTGCAACTGATCGGCTGGGGCGTCACCCAATTCGGCGCGGCCGCCGGCATCAGCCCGGAGGTGGCGAACTGGATCAGCCACACCTTCGGACTGGTCGGCATCAGCGCCAGCGCCGCCCTGTTGCTGATGCAGCGCCAGTTGCTGGTGATTCTCGACCGGATCGTCAAACGCATCGAAAACATCGCTGAGGGCGAACTGACCGACGCGATCCCGCTCACCCGGGAGGACGAACTCGGCCAACTCAACGACGCGCTGATCACCACGCAGACGCATCTCAAGGCCATGATGGCCGAGATTTCCGAGGCCGCCGATCTCATTTCCGACAACGCCGACGCGCTCAGCGCCGAAATGGTGCAGACGCGCAAGGCCACGGAACAGCAATCGGATGCCGTTACCCGCATCGCCAACGAAGTTGAACAACTCGTCGTTTCGGTTAACGAAATCGCCGACAGCGCGCAGAAAGCCACGGAAAGCGTCGGCGCCTCGCACAGCCTGCTCGAGCAGGCGACGTCGAGCATGAACAACAGCCAGGCCGCCACCGCCAACGTGGTACGCACGGTCGACAACGCCGGCAACACGATGGCCGACCTGTCGCGCTCGATCACCGCCATCGAAAACATCAGCCAGGTCATTCGCGGCATTGCCGACCAAACCAACCTGCTCGCGCTCAACGCGGCCATCGAAGCGGCGCGGGCCGGCGAGGCCGGGCGCGGCTTCGCCGTCGTCGCCGACGAGGTCCGGAAGCTCGCCGAACAATCCGGCAAGCAGACCACCGAGATCACCGAGAGCGTGCATGAAATCCAGCGCGTCACCCAGATTGCGCTCGACTCGATGAGTGCCGCCGGCACCCATGTCGCCGACACCGATGCGGCGATGACAACCGCCCGCCAAGGGCTCGACTCGGTCGTCGAGCACGGCAACGAAGTCGCCGCCATTTCGCGGCAGATTGCCGACGGCACGCGCCAGCAATCGAGCGCCGGCAACGAGATCGCCAGCCACGTCGAGGAAATCGTCGGCGGCATCGGACAGACCACGGCGGCGATCGCCAACGTGTCCGAAAAAACCGAGCGCATGAAGGCGGTCTCCTCCAATCTGCAGGACCTGATCGCCTACTTCCGCTTCATTCGCTGATCGCATGACAATCGAACGCTTGCCGGCAAACATCAAAACGATCCTTGCCGCACTGGCGGCCGGGGTGGTTTTGATTCTCCCCGGCTGCAGCAGCTTGCCGCCATCCCAACCGGGGACCACGACCGGTACCCGACCCGCCGCCACCGAGCAAGGGCGCGAAATCACATTTTTCGCCCTCGGCCTGATCGACACCGGCTACCGCTTCGGCGGCAAGAACCCGGAAGCCGGTCTCGATTGCAGCGGCATGGTCAGCTACATCTACAACAACGCCACCGGAATCCGGCTTGGCGGCAGCGCCGCCGACATCGCCCGTCGCGGCCGACCCATCGCCCGCGATGAACTGCGTCCCGGCGACCTCGTCTTCTTCAACACGCGCAATGCGCCGTTCTCGCACGTCGGCGTCTACATCGGCGACGACCGGTTCGTGCACGCCCCATCCACCAACGGCCGCGTGCGTGTCGACCAGCTCAGCGCCAAGTATTACGCCCAGCGCTTCGAGGCCGCACGCAGCTATATCGATTAGCGATGTTTCACATGAAACACAGCGCCATCGCTCACTGGCCAAGCACCCCGTAACCCAGAATCCGCACGCGCTCCTTAAACTTCTCCACATGCTCGCTGCGCACCACCAGCGTTTTTGGGCCGGCGGCAAGGCATAGCGCGGAAGTCTCCTTGTGCCCGGCAATGACGGCGGCTGTCTCACCATCCCGGCACTCGATCAGTACGGCACTTCCCGACACTTTCAACGCCTTGCCGTTCTTTTCGCAGTTGCGGATGAACGAATCGACTGTTTCGGGGAGTGGCATGTCGTCACCGCGTTCGAGGAAGGCGCGCAGTTCGCCGATATCGAAGCCTTTTTCGATCGCCGACAAGGCTTTCGTTCGATCGAGCCGCCAACAGCCCGGCTCCACGACCTCCGCCCAGTGGTCGAGGAGCAGGGTTTCTTCCGGGGCCGGCGTTCCGCGCACGACCCGGACTTGCAGGCCGGGCAGCACGGAAAGCCCGATATTGCTGACCACGGCGCCGGGCTTGTATTCCGCTTCGCGTCCAAGAATGTAGGCGCCAAGCGGCGTCAGGCGGATATGCGACAAGCCGTCATGGCGGCTCAAAAACGCCAGATCGTCCGTACCCCAGATATGGCGGTAGTCCCTGCGGGCATCGACAGGATCGACATAGGCCACGTCGATCAGCCCCAGCGTTGCGGCATACTCGAACAGGAAAGCAAAAATGTAACGCTCCTGCAGAACGTTCCAGCCGCCATAGCCGGCGTAGCCCAAACTGCCGTAATCCGGGCTGCAGATGTAGAGGCGCCACGAATCATGCGTCACCGAAAAATTCAGCCCGACCGCGCACATGTAGCGCGAGAACAAATCGACCGACACCCAGCGCCCGACCGGACATTCCTGTAACGCGGCCTCAATGGCCGCCCGGCGCGGCGCCACAGCGGTCATCACGCGCCCCTTGCCACCTTGCCCCTTGATCGCATCGACGCGGGAAAACTCGTCGAACAGCGTCGATTTTTGCCACTTGCGCCAGAGACCGCGCAGCACGTCGGCCGACGGCGCGCTCAACGCCTTGATTCCGGCCGGTGTCAGCGTCAACCGGGGGCCGGTGCGCGTCGCCAGCCCACCGGCCTGCAACAGCAGCGGCCAGGCAAAGGCGCGGATCGGGCCGATTTCCTGCTCCCATTTCCCTTTCTTCTCGACCAACGGGTAGTAATCGCCGCCGACGAGCTTTTCGCTCAATGCACGCAAACTGGCGGCGCCCGGCAAGGACGTTTTTTCGCTGACCTGAATGCGCGCCTGTTCGATCGTCCGCAGCATGATCGCCAACTCCTGCGCCGCCTCGCGTTCGCCAAGGCGCACCGTCAATTCCTCGCCCTCCGAAAGCGCGTCCGAGCTCGGCAATACGACCGGAGGTGGGGGCGGCACAAAGGCGCGCAACACCGCCTGCAAATCAGCCGGAACCCGAGAGTCCCGTTCGACCGGATCGAAAAGAATGAACAACCCGAGCGCGGAAGCCTTCGGGCTGTACCGGTCGCTCGACTTGGCGCCAGGAACCGTAAAGTCAGGATTCTTCCCGTACTTGGCAACAAAGCGCAACGGGGCAAAAACTCCACCCGGCTGATACGCGCACTCCGAGACGGCCGCGCGCTGCACCTCATTCAGCTGGCCCCACGCCGCCTGAGCTCCGCCACCGAGCATCGCTGCGGCAATCCAGTCGACCAGATCCTGCTTCTTCGACGGCATCGCGCCGGGCAGGTGACTGGCCAGATCCTTCAGTTGCGGGACGGTACATTTTTCAAGCGAAGTTTTAAGCGGGACGGGCATGGCGAAGCTTTCAATCAGAACAGGGATGGACACGTCGGGCATTTTGCCTGATGGCGGCTGATCATGCAGCGGGATGAGCCATCCGGTTTTCCTCTAAACTGATGCCGCGCCGGAGCCATGGCATGAGTTTCATCTGGAACGACGGGCGAAGGTTTCTGGACAAAACAGACACTGCGAAGTTTTTCGGTGGCCACGGCCCTGCCGAAAAGGCAGGTGATATCACGGGGAAAAAACAATGAAAATATGGGTTGATGCCGACGCCTGCCCGGTCGCGATCAAGGAAATTCTGTATCGCGCGGCCAACCGTGCGGAGATTCCGCTGACGCTGATCGCCAACCAGATGCTGCGGGTTCCCCCGTCACCGTGGATCAAGGCGTTGCAAGTACCGTCCGGATTCGATGTGGCCGATCAGCGTATCGCCCAGGAGGCAGATGCCGGCGATGTTGTGGTGACCGCCGATATCCCGCTTGCCGCACAGGTGATTGCAAAGGGGGCGCGGGTGATCGATCCGCGCGGTGAATTGCTCGACAAGAACAACATCGAGGGACGGCTGACGATGCGCAACTTCATGGAAACCTTGCGCAATAGTGGCGTCGAAACCGGCGGGCCGTCCTCGCTCTCCTCCGCAGATAGACAAGCCTTTGCCAATCAGCTGGACCGCTTGCTGGCAAAGCGCTGATAACAGCCGGTAAACAAACCGTTGCCGAAGATTCCTTGTCGGCGTCGCTTGCGAGGCCCTGTTAAAAAGCCGATTGAACTCTTGCTCTGGGACAAAATGAGGCGTAATTTCCCGTTTTAATCCCAGTCAAAGATTGAGCGATGGCCACCGTACTCCATACCGGGCCGGATAACGATCCGGCACTCCGCTACCTCGATGCCGCGCTGCAGCACCATTCCCAGGCAGAAATCGCCCGGCATCTCAGCGTTTCCACGCGAACCGTCCGGCACTGGATTGCCAATCAATCGGTGCCGCCGAGCTATGGCTTCGGGCTGCAACGCCTGTTGCCGCTGGAAGTGGCACCGACCGGCGAGGCCGCTTTCACCTTTTGCGATTTGTTCGCCGGCATCGGCGGCATCCGCCGGGCGTTTGAAGAGATCGGCGGGCGTTGCGTCTTTACCAGCGAATGGGACAGCTACGCGCAAAAAACCTACGTCGAAAACTACCCGGACGGCCACGCCATCAACGGCGACATCACGCAAATCGAAGCCGCCGAGGTCCCCGACCACGACCTGCTGCTGGCCGGATTTCCCTGCCAGCCATTCTCGATCGCCGGCGTCTCCAAGAAAAACGCGCTCGGCCGCGCCCACGGCTTTGCCGACGAAACGCAAGGCACGCTCTTTTTCGACGTCTGCCGCATCATCGAGACCAAGCAACCGCGCGCCTTTCTGCTCGAAAACGTCAAAAACCTCATGTCGCACGACAAGGGGCGCACCTTCGACGTCATCAAGCGTTCGCTCGACGATCTCGGCTACGACATTCACTCGCGCGTTGTCGATGGCGCGCATTTTGTGCCGCAACACCGCGAACGCATCCTGATCGTCGGCTTCCGCAAGGCCGACCGCGTCGCCTTCGACTGGAACGCCCTGCCGCTCCCCGCGAAGGGGCGGAGAACCATGCAGGATATCTTTCACCGCACCGACGGCAGCGAACCGCAACTGCCGTGGGACGGCGACCGCTTCTTCAACCACGCCAGCGGGCAGATCGATCCCAAATACACGCTCACCGACAAGCTCTGGGCCTACCTGCAAGGTTATGCCGCCAAGCACAAGGCCGCCGGCAATGGCTTCGGCTTCGGGCTGGTTTACCCGGGCAGCGTGGCACGCACCTTGTCCGCCCGCTACTACAAGGACGGTTCGGAGATTCTTGTCTATCAGGGCGAAGGCAAGAACCCGCGCCGCCTGACGCCGCGCGAATGCGCCCGCCTGATGGGCTTTCCGGACACGTTCAGGATTCCGGTGTCGGATACGCGGGCTTACAAGCAATTCGGGAATTCGGTTGTTGTTGACGTAATGAAACACGCCGCGCAATTGATGCAACCCTGTCTGAATGCTGATATCCTGGAACCTGAGTTACCCCTTCGTTACGCAACTGCTTGAGGAGTGATCATGCAAGCCCAATCTCGTATTCCAAAACTTCAAGATACTTCGTTTGATGGTGCAATGACATGGTTCGCTGAGATGCAAAATCAGAGCTTTTTGTTTCACCCGGAAGACGATCCTGCTGAAATTGTCGCAATCCAGAGTGGGGATCGGCTCTTCTCGGAAAAGGAAGTCGACGAGCTTCGCTTTGTGCTCGGAGAGCTTGATTCAGCACTTGGTCACGAAAAAATGATCGAAGCTGCCTATCCGATTTTCATGCACGCTTGCGGAATGCGCCTCGACGCTTGATGGTTGATGTTGTCGATGAGGAAACACGAAGCCGGATGATGGCCGGTATTCGAGGCAAGGACACGAAACCGGAGTTATTGGTACGACGCTACCTGCATGGGCGGGGTTTGCGTTTTCGGCTCCATGTTGCCAATTTGCCCGGCAAGCCGGATATGGTCTTTCCGAAATACCGTACGGTGGTTTTTGTGCACGGGTGTTTCTGGCACAGGCATCGGGATTGCAAGTACGCGACAACGCCCGCAACCCGCAGTGATTTTTGGGCGAACAAGTTTCGAGAGAACCTCAATCGCGATCAGTATCAGTTCAATGCTCTTCGAGAGCTTGGGTGGAAGGTTCTTGTGGTTTGGGAATGTGAATTGCGAGAAGGTACAAGCCGTCTGACGCGGCTGTTTTCAGAGATTACCGGAAGGGGCTAAGGGCTATGGCGATCGAACAATGGAGCGATTTGCTGGAATGGTTTGAAAAGAGTTCGCAGGTGTTCATCAAGAAATTGTCAAGAAACGACTGTGGCTGGGCAGAGGACCCAGAAAACGGGCATCAATCTGGAGTCTACATTCCAAGCGAAATCAGGCAGTCAGGCTTCTTTCCCGAACTTAGGAACCTGAATCGAGAAAAGCCGCACATTTTTGAATCCCCACTTCCCACCATTTGGCCAAGTAGCGGGGAAACAAAGGAGAGCAAGCTTAAGCATTATTCGAACAAAGGTTCGGAAATGCACTTCACGGGGGTTCCGAAGGAAGAATTCGCTTACCTGACACCTGCGTCATTGTTGGTTGGCGGTGTGCTTGAAAAGTCCATTTCAGGATGTTTTCAGTACTGGTTCCTCACTGTCGATTCGGCTTCAGAGATTGCTGAGCTCTTGGAGACATCTTTCAATCTCGATGCGGATTTTCATTTCGGGCTTTTTAGTCCTTCCGATGTTTTGCGGGTTCAAAAGGACGAAACGGAACAGCTCATTGATGAGCTTCTTGATGCGATCAAAGCCGGACAACTTGAACAGTTTGTTGCACGAGTGGCTGCGATGCCGTCCTCGGAGATGTTGGCAAGACAGGCCCAGCAAAGCTATATGACGAGCAATGGATTGGAAAGTCTTGATCCGTACAGGCTTAAAAAGCCGGGCGATGCACTGATGAAAATCAGCCGGGACATCGAATTCAGTCTCTATAAAAGCGCAGAGATGCGGTTTCGTGCGGCAGAGGTGATCAGAATCATAACAACTGGCGGTAGCGATATCGTTTCAAGTATCGTGCATAACTTCCGTGAGCTTGATGCTCTGTTCTTGAGCGCTAGCCAACAGCGAAAATCCCGTGCAGGACGTTCTTTCGAACATCACATCAGCAAGCTTTTGGGCGACGGTGGAATTTCTTTTGAGGCGCAAGCAGTAACCGGGGGACGGCGCCCCGACTTTGTGATGCCGAACGTGGTGACGCTCCAAAAAACTGATCGGACCTATGATGAGGCGTTGATTCTTTCTGCAAAAACGACTTTGAGAGAGCGCTGGAAACAGGTAGGTCTTGAGAAATTCCGGTGCACACTTTTTCTCGCCACTGTTGATGATCGTGTTTCCGCGAGTGCAATTTCCGACATGGAAAGCCATGGAATTCACCTTGTAGTTCCCGAATCGCTAAAGAGCTCCAAGGAAACGTGTTACGCGAAGAGGTCGAATGTCATTTCATTTCGTGACTTTTTCGATGAGGAAATAGCTAATAAGCGTGCAGTGCTGGTTTGTTGCTAAGCGCATTTCAAGTCTGGAAATAGCACGGGCCGCATTCGCGGCCCGCTTTCTTGCTGCGCCGTTATCGCGCCACGGCAGCAATTACAGCTTGTGATACACCTCGGCGCCGGTCTTCACGAATTCGATGGACTTCGCCTCCATTCCCTTTTCCAGCGCGGCTTGCTCGTCGATCCCTTGTTGTGCCGCGAAGTCGCGCACGTCCTGGGTGATCTTCATCGAGCAGAAGTGCGGGCCGCACATTGAGCAGAAGTGGGCGACCTTGGCCGATTCCTTGGGCAGCGTTTCGTCGTGGAAGCTGCGCGCCTTGTCCGGGTCGAGGCCGAGGTTGAACTGGTCTTCCCAGCGGAATTCGAAGCGCGCCTTGCTCATCGCGTTGTCGCGGATCTGCGCGCCGGGGTGGCCCTTGGCGAGGTCGGCGGCGTGGGCGGCGAGCTTGTAGGTGATGATGCCTTCCTTGACGTCGTCCTTGTTCGGCAGGCCGAGGTGTTCCTTCGGCGTGACGTAGCAGAGCATGGCGGTGCCATACCAGCCGATCATGGCGGCGCCGATGCCGCTGGTGATGTGGTCGTAACCCGGGGCGATGTCGGTGGTCAGCGGGCCAAGAGTGTAGAACGGGGCTTCCTTGCAGTGCTTGAGCTGCAGGTCCATGTTCTCCTTGATCATGTGCATCGGCACGTGGCCGGGGCCTTCGATGAAGACCTGGCAATCGTGCTTCCAGGCGATGTCGGTGAGTTCGCCGAGCGTTTCGAGTTCGCCGAGCTGGGCGGCGTCGTTGGCGTCGTAGATCGAGCCGGGGCGCAGGCCGTCGCCGAGCGAGAAGCCGACGTCGTAGGATTTCATGATGTCGCACATTTCTTCAAAGTGCGTGTAGAGGAAGCTTTCCTTGTGGTGGGCGAGGCACCACTTGGCCATGATCGAGCCGCCGCGCGAGACGATGCCGGTCATCCGGTTGGCGGTCATCGGCACGTAGCGCAGCAGCACGCCGGCGTGGATGGTGAAGTAGTCGACGCCTTGCTCGGCCTGTTCGATCAGCGTGTCGCGGAAGATTTCCCAGGTCAGTTCCTCGGCTTTGCCGTCGACCTTTTCCAGCGCCTGATAGATCGGCACGGTGCCGATCGGCACCGGGCTGTTGCGGATAATCCATTCGCGCGTTTCGTGGATGTTCTTGCCGGTCGACAGATCCATCACCGTGTCGCCGCCCCAGCGGATCGACCAGGTCATCTTCTCGACTTCTTCCTGAATCGACGAACCGAGCGCCGAGTTGCCGATGTTGGCGTTGATCTTGGTCAGGAAGTTGCGGCCGATGATCATCGGCTCGGCTTCCGGGTGGTTGATGTTGGCCGGGATAACGGCACGGCCGCGCGCGACTTCGGAGCGC
This sequence comes from Propionivibrio limicola, assembly GCF_009469695.1. Lineage (GTDB taxonomy): Bacteria > Pseudomonadota > Gammaproteobacteria > Burkholderiales > Rhodocyclaceae > Propionivibrio > Propionivibrio limicola. The sequence continues at coordinate 55,260 of NZ_SSSR01000012.1, read as the reverse complement.
ACGAATTCCGGGGTGATTTCCTCGGGAATGGCGGCGCCGTAGTTGTGGCCAGGGTGCTGGCGGGTCATCAGCTCAGCCAGCTTGGCGCCCTGCGGCCCGGAGGTTTTCAGGGTTTCGATGTAGGCGCGGCGGTTGTTGTTCTCGCGGATGGCGATGTATTCCATTTCCGGCGTGATGATGCCTTGCCGGGCGTAGTACATCTGGGTCACGTTCTTGCCGGGCTGGGCGCGTAGCGGCTTGCGGTGCAGGCCGGGGAAGCGCAGTTCGTCGAGCGATTTGTCGGCGGCGCGCTGGCGGCCGAATTCCGAGGAAAGTTGCGCAAGCTCTTGGGTGTCGTTGCGCTCGGCAATCCATTTGGCGCGCAGCGCCGGCAGGCCGTTGCGGATGTCGATCTTGGCATTCGGGTCGGAGTAGGGACCGGAACAATCGTAGACAAAGATCGGCGGGTTTTTCTCGCCACCGAACGCCGTCGGGGTGTCGTCCTGCGAGATTTCACGCATCGGCACCTGAATATCCGGACGGCTGCCTTGGACGTAGATCTTGCGTGAATTCGGCAGTGGCTTGACGGCCGCTTCATCCACGTGGGCGTCCGAGGCGAGGAATTTATCTTTGGCGTTCATGGCGTTTCCTGGCAAATGCGTGAAAGCGCGTGAAAAGCAGGCCTTTTCACGGCAAAATCAAAAAAACTGTTCGGACAGGCTTGGGCGAGGGGAACGAAGGCGGGAAAAGAGGCAAACTAATTCCTCGCGAGTCTTTCGCTTCCCTGCATCGGCATTATCCGTACAGGTTCAAAGGGTCTTTCTCAGCTACGCCTGACTCGGCGCGGCACCCCCAACGAGACCGCCCAAGGTACTGTAATTACTGAATTTAGGCAAGAACTCGCCGCTCTTCGACGCCCTTGCACCGAAGAAGTTTCACCGCACAGAATCGCTTTGACACTAAAGAATCCGACGACGCGTCCGTGATTAGACGAGTAGACAGAAAAACAGCCATCGGCCCCCACAGGAAAACTCGAACATGCGAGCCTCGATTTTTGCGCTCATCCTAGGTGAACTAATGCTCCCGGTTACCGCCACAGCCGCCTCCTGGAGCATGCTGGTCGCCGAACCGGGCAAGCGCCTCGAACTCGACCGTGACAGCATCGTTGCCGACCCGGCCGGCAAACGAACGCTGGCGTCAGCGCGCATCGTGCTCGACAAGCCGATCGTCGATCCACGCACCTCGGATTCCTACCGGATCATCCAGGCGCAAAACCGCTTTGATTGCAACGCCCGCACTTACGCGACCGTCGGTCGCATCTATTTCAAGAGCGAGACCGAGATCCTGCGCGAGGACGACATCATCAATCCGAACGAAATGCCGGTGCGCTCGGGCACGCCGGTGGATCGCCTGATGCGCGAGGTTTGCCGCCCGAAGCCCGGCACGCCGGCGCTCGCCGACGCAACGCGAACGGCCGACAAGGTCAGCGAAGCCGCCGCCGAACTGCGCAAGGCGAACGAGCGCCTGGTCGCCGACGCGGTCAAGAAAGACCTGCAGCGCATCTCCCCGACGCCGCGCCCCGCCGCCCCGGCGGCAAGCAAAGCCCCCGTAGCCGACCAATCGACCGTTGCACGTCCGACGCCCCGGGCCCGCAAGGCGGCGCCCCCCGTCCATCCGGCCTGGAGCTACGCCGGCGACGGCGGCCCCGAAAACTGGGGACACCTGCATGCCGATTATGCGCTGTGCGGTAGCGGACAGCGTCAGGCGCCGATCGACATCCGCGACGGCATCGCCGTCGATCTCGAACCGATCCGCTTTTCCTACGTACCGGCACCTTTCCGCGTCAAGGACAATGGCCGCACGCTCCAGATCAGCACGGCCGCGGGCGGACTCAGTCTGCTGGGCAAGGAATATGCGCTGCTTTACGTGGAATTCCGCCGCCCGGCCGAAACCACAGTGAACGGCATACGCTCGGCGATGGAGGCGCAACTCGTGCACCGGGCCGGTGACGGCGCGCTGGCCGTGCTCTCCGTGTTGCTGGAGCAGGGAGCCGAAAACCTGCTCGTGCAGACGGCGCTGAACCACCTGCCGCTCGAAAAAGGCGGCGAAGTCGAACCGCCGGGCCGACGCATCGACATCGGCCAGTTCGTGCCCACCGATGGCCGCTACTACGCCTTCATGGGCTCGCTGACGACGCCGCCCTGTCCGGAAAACGTGCTCTGGCTCGTCCTCAAGCAAGCGCAGCAGATTTCACCCGAACAGCTTTCCATCTTCCAGCGCCTCTACCCGCCCAACGCGCGTCCGGCACAATCGCTGCACGGCCGGATCATCAAGGAATCGCGCTAAGACGCGCGGTACTCCGTCGCGTCATTCCACAACCAGGCCGCGCCGCGCACGCCGGAGGAGTCGCCGTGGCGGTTGCGCACCAGCCGCGTACAGACCGTGTCGGAAAAAACATACGGCGACCAGTACGCCGGCACGTTCGCATACAAGCGCTCCAGATTGGACAGGCCGCCGCCGAGCACGATCACATCCGGATCGAGCACGTTGATGACCTGCGCCAGCGCCTTGGCCAGCCGTCGCTCATAACGCTGCAGCGTCGCCTTGCAAGCGGCATCGCCTTGCGCGGCACGGGCGGCGATTTCGGCCGGCAACAGCGTTTGCCCCGCATGGCGCAGATGGTCGCCAGCCAGCGCCGGCCCGGACAGCCACGCCTCGACGCATCCCGCGCGGCCGCAATAGCAGAGTGGCATCTCGCCGGACTCCTCGCCGGGGTAGGGCAAGGGATTGTGCCCCCATTCCCCGGCGATGCGATTGGCCCCGGCCAGCACGCGGCCATCAACCACGATGCCGCCGCCGACACCGGTACCGAGAATGACGCCGAACACGACGCCCGCCCCCTGGCCGGCACCGTCGATGGCCTCGGACAGGGCAAAGCAGTTGGCGTCGTTGGCAAGACGCACCTCGCGACCAAGACGCGTCTGCAAATCGGCGCGCAATGGCTGACCGATCAGGCACGTCGAATTGGCATTCTTGATCAAACCGGTCGCGACCGACTCCGCCCCCGGAATTCCGACGCCGACCGTACCGCACCGGCCCAATTCGCGTTCGACACGCGCTACGAGGCCCGCCACAGCGGCGACCGTACCGGCGTAGTCCCCCTGCGGCGTCGCCACGCGGCGGCGCAGGAGTTCATTTCCGGTTTCATCGAGCGCGATGATTTCGATCTTGGTGCCGCCAAGGTCGATACCGATGCGCAACGGGGGCTGGGGGGACGGGTCTGTCATGTCTTTTCTTTCGAATACGCTGATGATGCATTCGCCCATCATTCTAACCGCGGCCGATACCGGGCGATGCGAGGTGTAGAATTCCCGTCGCCACTAACAGCGGAGGCGATTCATGCTGGTCAAACTGATATCGAGCACGTCGGGTGAAATGATCATGTTTGGGGAACACGCGCACGGCCTTTTCGAGCAGATCGGCAAAGCCTGTACGGCGCGCGGCGTCTTCACCAAGGAACAGTTGCCCGAGGCCATCGAACGACTGCAACGCGCCGTCGATGAAGAAAAACTGGCGCGCCATCTCGCCGAAGCCGGCAAGCGCACGGCCCGGGAACAGGAAGACAGCGAGCGCGACGAAAAGGAAAGGGACAAGGAGGCTGACGAGCCCGTCTGCCTCTCACAGCGGGCCATTCCGCTGATCCGGCTGATGGAATGGACGTTGAAGGAAGGCGGCTTCATCCTCTGGGAAGCTCCCGGAGATTTCTGATCTGCGTCGCACGATGACCCGGCATCGCTTGCTCGGTGCGTTCGCCTTGCTTGCCGGCCTTGCCGCGCAGGCGACCGAAGTGGCCGTCGACGTCGGACATACGCTCGCCGCGTCCGGCGCGGTCAGCGCGCGTGGCCGCAAGGAATTCGACTTCAACCGGGAATTGGCGGCACGCGTTGCCGCCGAACTTGCCGCCCGCCGGCTGGCCGTCAGAAAGATCAACTTCGACGGCCGCATCGGCAGTCTGTACGAGCGGCCGCAACAAGCCGCCGGCAGCGACCTTTTCATTTCGATCCACCATGATTCGGTGCAGGCCGCCCTGCTCGAAGAATGGGAGTTCGAAGGAAAAAAACAGACGTACAGCGACCGCCACATCGGTTTTTCGCTCTTCGTGTCGCGCGACAACCCCGATCTGGAGACCAGCCTGCGTTGCGCCTCGGCCATCGGCGCCCGGCTGCGCCGTCTCGGCTTTCCGCCGGCCACCCACCACGCGGATTCGATGCCGGGCCGCCACCGGCCCTACGCCGACGTCGAGAACGCCGTGCATTACTACGACAATCTGGTCGTGCTTTACCGCACGACGCTGCCGGCCGTTTTGTTCGAGGCCGGCATCATCAAGCACCGGGCCGAGGAAATGGCGCTGCGCGACCCGTTGCTGCAGGCGCGCATGGCCGACGCCGTGGCCACCGGCATCGCCGCCTGCCTTTCCGTTCGATGAACCGGTCCGGCAAGCGGCGGGGCCACAGCCGCTACGGAAGCAATCAGGCGCTTGTCGAGATCGCCGAGCTGAGCGTGCTAAACAGGTTGTTTTCCCCGGCCTGGAGGCCGTAAGCCTTCATCAACTCCATCATCTGCTGATAGACCTGTGAATCGGCGACGCTGCTGTCGCTGCTCGTTCCCGAGCCCGATACGCCCGACGAGTCGCTCGAAGCATTCACCGAGATATCGTTCGCCTCGGCGTAAGCCATCGCTTCGGCGTTGCTCACGGTGCCGTCCTGATTCGTATCGGCCGTATCGAAGTCCTCGAGAATGCTGCTGATCAGCGACGAGCGCGCCGAATCCGTTTCACCGATCTCGGACAGTTGTTCCGTCAATTCCTCGGCGGTGAAACCGGTCGAACTCGCGGCACTGGTGGTCGTACTTGCCGCCGTGCTGTTTTCCGGCGTAAGGCCATTGGCCTCGGCATACGACATCGCTTCCGAGCCGGTCACCTTGCCGTTGCCGTCGGCATCGGCCGTGTCGAAGTTTTCCAGCACGCTGCTGATCAGCGTCGACCGCGCCGAATCGCTGTCGCCGATTTCCGAGAGCTGCGCCGTCAGCTCTTCCTCGGTAAACCCGGTGTCTTCAGCGTTGTTGCCGGAAGGCGGAGGCGGGGGAGGCGGCGGCATCGCGCCCTGCATGCGCGTCTGGTTGAACTGCTCGTCCAGCGCGCTGGCCAAATTCTCGAGCGACGAGGAAAACTCGTCCTCGGTCACCTTGCCGTCGCTGTCGCTGTCCAGCTGGCTGAAAATCTCGCTGACATCGGTTGTCGACGATGAATCGCTGCTGCTCAAGGTCGAAAAGGCGCTCGCCAGATCGCTTTCCTCGATGTATCCCTTGCTCGTGCTGTCGATCTTCGAGAACAAGTTGGACACTGCACTGCTGTAATAACTGCTACTGAGTCCTGAAATCGCACTCATGATGCGCTCCTTGAATGATTGATCAATCGGCCAGCCAACTCCGCTCACTTATGCCGGGTCATGCCGAACCTCTTTTCCCACTGGCAAGATATCGGCCAAATGCCCGGCAGACCAACGGCGTTTTGCGTTAAGCAAGGTAAAAGTCGGTGAAATCTCGGCGCGTTTTGCGGCGGCTATCCGAAGGCCGCGCGGATCGTCCTGAACACAGCCGGCCCCCCACGTGGTTTGCGGTGCCGCCAGCCTTCATCCGGCAACAACTTTATTGTTTATATTCATTACGTTAGAAGCAGATTGCCGCTATCCCGGCAAGATTTACCGTTGGTCTGTAAATCCCGGTAAAGCGCTGCTAGCGCCACGAACGCGCCGAGCAGCCTGACGGTATCATTTCGCCATGCTTGATACGCCCATCCCCACCTCCGAAAGCGCGCATGTTCTGCTGGTCGACGACGACGTTGAACTGGTCAGTCTGCTGCGCACCTACTTGGCCAGCGACGGCTTCCGCGTTTCGCTGGCTCATGACGGTGAAACGGCCCTGCGCACCCTGCCGACCATCACGCCGGACATTGCCGTCATCGATGTGATGATGCCAGGCTTATCCGGCATTGAAGTCCTCCGCCACATCCGGGCGCGCAGCAGCCTGCCGGTGCTGATGCTGACCGGGCGCGGCGACGATGAAAGCCGTATCGTCGGCCTCGAACTCGGTGCCGACGACTATGTGCCGAAACCGTGCACGCCGCGCGAACTGTCGGCCCGCCTGCGCGCCATCCTGCGCCGGACGCTGCCCAGAACAGCCGCCGAGCAAGACAAGGCCATCGCCGTCGAACCGCTGCATGTCGGCGATTTGTCGCTTTATCCGGCGCAGCGCCGCATCACCTGGGCCGGTCAGGACATCGCGCTGACCAACGCGGAATACAACCTGCTGGAAATCCTGCTTCAGCACGCCGGCCAGGCCGTCAGCAAGACACTGCTTTCCGAACAGGGTCTTGGACGCCCCTTCGAGCGCTACGACCGCAGTATCGACGTGCACCTGAGCAGCATCCGGCGCAAGATTCCGCCACTCGCCGATGGCCGGCCGCGGATTCAGGCCGTGCTGCGCAAGGGCTACCAATTACTGACCGACTAGCCTTTGCTTCACCGGCAGGCAGCGCTGGAGACGGACATGCCGATCTTTCCCCTCGGCCGTTTATTCTGGAAATTCCTGGTTTTCTTTTTTCTCGCGCAGGCCGTGACCATCATTGGCGTCGGGCTCGCCATCTGGCTGGAGCATGACCCACACCTGCCACCGCCATACGAACCGCCGTCGGCGACCGCTTCCAGCCCCAATTTCGCGCCACCTCCCGGCCTGACAGCGGAACAGAACGCCGGCTCGCCTCCGCCGCCCCCGGCGCGACGCGGACCGAAGCCGCCGGTCATGCACATCATCGCCGGCGCCCTGGTCAGCCTGATCTTCGCCGCCTTGCTCGCCATCTACATCTCGCGCCCGATCCAGCGTCTGCGCCAGGCCTTGCAGGCCGGCGCCAACGGCCAGCTCACCCCCGGACTCAGCGACGCCATGGGCAAACGGCGCGACGAACTGGCCGATCTCGGCCACGACTTCGACCGCATGGCACAGCACCTGGCGCAACTGATGGAAGGGCAGCGCAGTCTGCTGTTCGACGTTTCCCACGAATTGCGCGCCCCGTTGGCCCGCCTGCAGGCCGTCATCGGCCTGGCGCGCCAACAGCCGGAAGCGCTCGACAACCTGCTGACGCGCCTGGAACACGAATCGCAGCGCATGGACCGCCTGCTCAGCGAATTGCTGACCCTGTCACGCCTCGAATCCGGCATGGTTGGGCCGCGCAACGAAGCTGTCGACCTCGCCGAACTGCTCGTTGACGTCGTCGACGATGCCGCGCCGGAAGCCCGGCAAGCCGACTGCACGATCGACTTGCAGACGTGCGACGGGGCACTGGTGCACGCCGATCCGGAAATGCTGCACCGGCTGTTCGACAACCTGTTGCGCAACGCGCTCAAGCACGCCACCAGCGGCAAGTGGGTGGGAATGACGGTCCGGCCCACGTTACCGGCCGCCGGCACCGAAGCGGGAGAAATCGTTGTTTGCGTCGAGGATCGGGGGCCGGGAGTTCCGGACAACGAACTGGGCCGCCTGTTCACGCCGTTCTATCGCGGCCAGCATGCCGCCGCCGTGACGCCGGAGAACGGGCACGCACACGGTCACGGCCTCGGATTGGCCATCGCCCGGCAGATCGCCGAGAACCACCACGGTCGCATCGAGGCGGAAAACCGGCCGGGCGGCGGATTCCGCGTGACCGTGACGCTGCCCCGGCTTGAAGCCTCCGACAACGCAGCCGACCCGGCGGCGAGCTAAAGGATCAGAGCATCCGATTGACGAGCCGGTCGGCACGGATGCGCGACAGGCGCTTGAGCAGGCGTTGCACCGGCAGCGGATAGTCGTTCACCGAATCGAGCGCACTGTGGTGCGCCAGCCGCCGCGTGTGCTGGAGGATGCCTTCGAGCTCGGCCACATGCTGGGCGAGCAGCAACTTCTGCGGATCGTGGATCAGCAGGCCGTTTTCCAGATCGAGACGCCAGGCACGCGGATTGATGTTGTTGCCAGTGATCAGCGCGTAATCGTCATCGACCAGCAAACCCTTCAGGTGGAAGGTGTTGTTGTCATGGCGCCAAAGATGAATGCTCAGCGTGCCGGCATCGATGGCCTTCTGATGCGCCTTGCAGAAACGGCGCAGGTTGGCTTCGTACAGATAGGGCAGGGCACCGATGGCCTTGAACGGCTCTTCGGGCGGAATGTAAAAGTCGTTCGCCGTCTTGTCGCCAATCACGATGCTGACCTGGCAACCGGCCTTGATGCGTCCGTCCAGAACGCGCCGCACCGGGTCTGGCAAATTGAAATAGGGCGTGAAGAGCACGAGGCGCTTTTCCGCGTTCCGAATCAACTGCAGCAGCACACGGTTCAACTCGTTGTTGCGTGCGCCAAGTCCGAGCAACGGCGTGATACCCACTTCGCCCGGAGCGCATTCGCCCTCGGCCACGGCGAAATCATAACGGCTCTGCATCAGCTGACGGCGCAGGCCGGGAATCACGCCCCGGACATCGACCGTTTTCGCCGTCGTCTCGGTATTGAGCAGCCGCACGGCCGGGCTCATGCGAAACACGTCGGTCAGTAGCGCGGCCATGCTGTCGGCCAGCGTCCGGTTGCGGATCACGTGGTAGCGATCGAGCCGATAACGCCCGTGCCGCTGCAGATAAACGTCGTTGAGACTGGCACCGCTGTAGAGCACCACGTCGTCGATGACAAAGCCCTTGAGGTGCAGCACGCCCATGAACTCACGCCGCTGCACCGGCACGCCGTAAACCTCGACGCCGGGACCGTGGCGCCGGGCCATCGCCTTGTACATGGCCGCATTGCCTTCCGACTTGGCCTTGCCGATCAGGCCGCGCTGGGCGCGGTGCCAATCGACGAAAACGGCGATGTCGAGTTCCGGCCGAGCCCGCTTGGCCGCGTAAAGCGCTTCGAGTACCTCGCGGCCGGCATCGTCGTCCTGCAGGTAGAGCGCGGCGATGAGAATGCGTTGCCGGGCCTGCGCTATCAGGTCCAGCAACGTCTTGCGGTAATCCTCCGGGCCGGCCAGTGTCGCGATGTTCGTCGCGGCCACGTGGATTTGCGGCAGGGCGCGCAGCGCCTGTCTGTCGCGCGAATGCTTGCGCCAGCGCTGCCAGGCCGAAGCGAGTCCGGAGGATTTGAGAAGGTGGGCTCGGGTCAAATTCACCGGCGCATTATACCGGTCCCCATTCACTGGCAAAGCCCGTATCGGAAAACCCGTACGGGAGTAGCACAACCACGCAGCCACCGTACGCCGCGCTTACCGCCCCGGATTGATGCGCAGCACGACCAGTCCGGCCAGCAGCCCCCAGAAGGCGCCACCGATACCGAACAGCGTCAGGCCGGATGCGGTAACGAGAAAGGTCATCACTGCCGCATCGCGTTCCTTCGACTCGGTCAGCGCGGCCGACAGGCTGTTGCCGATGGTGCCGAGCAGGGCAATCCCGGCAATCGCTGCCACCAGTTCCTTCGGCAAGGCGGTGAACAGGTTGGCGACCGTTGCGCCGAGCAGCCCCGTCATCACGTAAAAAATCCCGGCCCAGACAGCCGCCAGATAGCGGCGCTGCGGATTCGGATCGGCCTCCGGGCTCATGCAGATCGCCGCCGTGATCGCCGCCAGATTGAACGAGAAACCGCCAAACGGCGCCAGCAACAGGCCGGTCAGCCCGGTCCAGCCGATCAGCGGCGACACCGGCGTCGGATAGCCGTTGGCGCGCAGTACCGCGATCCCGGGCACGTTCTGCGACGACATGGTGACGATGAACAGCGGGATGCCGACGCCGATCAACGTCGAGAACGAAAACTCCGGCGACGTGAACACCGGACGCGCAAACTGCAACGCCAAGGCCTCGACGTGAATCGTCCCGCCCAATCCGGCCCAGACCAGCCCGCCAAGGAAGGTGAGCGGAATCGTGTAGCGCGAGTTGAAGCGACGCCCGACGAGATAAATCGCCAGCATCGCCGCCACCAGCCCGAGTTGCGAAGCGAGCGACAGAAACACGCCCAGGCCGAAACGCAGCAGCACACCGGCCAGCATCGCGGCAGCCAGCGATTTCGGCACATGTTTCATGAACGTTTCGACCCAGCCGGTGACGCCGCACAGCAGGAACAGCGCCGACGCGAACATGAACGCCCCGATCGCCTCGCCCATCGGCAACCCGACCAGCGCCGTCGCCAGCAGCGCCGCACCGGGCGTCGACCACGCCGTCAGCACCGGACTGCGGAAACGAAGCGACAAGCCAATGCAGGTCGCCCCCATGCCGAGGCCGAGCGCCAGCAGCCAGGAACTGATGTGCGCCGCGCTCCCGCCGGCGGCTGCAGCGGCCTGAAAGACGATCGCCGCCGAACTCGTGTAGCCGACGAGCACGGCAATGAACCCGGCGGAAATGTGCGAAAGACCGAAGAACCGGCTGAGAAACCTACCCCTACCCATAGCTGCCTCGTTGTGCTGTAATCGGAGCGGCTGTGCGTTATCACGCACACCATCGCCAATCCTAACACCGTGCGTTAAAGCGCACAACGACACCCGCCATGAGTCCACCGCCCGCCACAGAACCCAACCAATACCTCCCCGGCGCCTTGCGCGCCCTGCGCAGCGAGCGCGGCTGGAGCCTCGACCGCGCCGCCCTCGAAACCGGCGTCAGCAAGGCCATGCTCGGCCAGATCGAGCGCGGCGAGTCGAGCCCGACGATCGCCACGCTGTGGAAAATCGCCAGCGGCTTTCACGTCTCGCTCTCCAGTTTTCTCGAACCGGTGCCTGACCTGAGCGCCAGCGGCGCCGTCTTCCGCAACGCCGACACATTGCGCCACCAGCCCGGCCCGGACGGCATGCTCGTCGCGCCGCTCTTCCCCTACGAAGCGCAATTCGGTTTCGAACTGTTCGAACTCACGCTGCTGCCCGGTTACGAGCGGCGGTCGGAAGCGCACGAACCCGGCGTCACCGAATCGGTCATCGTCCTCCGCGGTGCGATGGAGGTGCTCATCGACGGCGCCTGGCGGCGGCTGGCAAACGGCGAGGCCGTGCGCTTTCCCGCCGACCGCCCGCACGGCTACCGCAACCGCGGCGAAACGCCCGCCGTCTTCCACAACCTGATCCACTACGCCCGGCCGCACCCCGGAAAGCCCGGAAAGGCTGAAGAATCAAGCACGTGATTGAATGTTAAAATCCGCGCCTCTCGAACCGGCGCAAGGAATCCTGCGATGACCACTCCTGCTCAATCCCCCTGCCAGTCCTTTCTCAAGCGCCTCGGCACCCCGCTCAGCCCTTCGGCCACCCGCGTCATGCTGCTCGGCTCGGGGGAACTCGGCAAGGAAGTCATCATTGCCCTGCAACGCCTTGGCGTCGAAACGATCGCCGTCGACCGCTATGCCGACGCGCCGGGCATGCAGGTCGCCCACCGCGCGCATGTGGTGTCGATGACCGACGGCCCGGCGCTGCGCGCCCTGATCGAAAAGGAACGCCCGCATCTCATCGTGCCCGAAATCGAAGCCATCGCCACCGACATGCTGCTCGAGATCGAGCGCGAAGGACTGGCCGAAGTCATCCCGACCGCCCGCGCCACCAACCTGACGATGAACCGCGAAGGCATCCGCCGCCTGGCCGCCGAAGAACTCGGCCTGCCGACCTCGCCTTACGCCTTCGCCGATTCGCTCGCAGGACTGCAAGCCGCCATCGATGATGGCAAAGGCGGTGGCATCGGCTACCCGTGCCTCGTCAAGCCGACGATGTCCTCCTCCGGCAAAGGCCAGTCGCTGCTGCGCGGCCCGGAAGACGTCGCCAAGGCGTGGGAGCACGCCATACAGGGCGGCCGCGTCAGCCAGACGCGCATCATCGTCGAAGGCTTCATCGATTTCGATTACGAAATCACCTTGCTCACCGTACGCGCCTTCGGCGCCAACGGCGAAGTGGAAACGCATTTCTGCGCACCGGTCGGCCACGTGCAGGCCAGCGGCGACTACGTTGAATCCTGGCAACCGCAGACGATGAACGCCGTCGCCCTCGAGAAGGCGCAGGAGATTGCCAAGGCCGTCACCGGCAACCTCGGCGGTCGCGGCCTGTTCGGCGTCGAACTCTTCGTCAAGGGCGATCAGGTCTGGTTCTCCGAAGTCAGCCCGCGCCCGCACGACACCGGTCTCGTCACGCTCGCTTCGCAACGCTTCTCCGAATTCGAACTGCACGCCCGCGCCATACTCGGTCTGCCGGTCGACGCCTCGCTGCGCGCCCCCGGCGCCTCCGCCGTCATCTACGGCGGCATCGACGCCCAAGGCATCGCCTTCGAAAGCGTTGCCGACGCGCTGCAAGTGCCCGGCACCGACCTGCGCCTGTTCGGCAAGCCGGAGAGCTTCACGAAGCGCCGCATGGGCGTCATCGTCGCCACCGGCACCGACACCGACGAAGCCCGCACCCGCGCCAAACTCGCCGCCGGCCGGGTCAAACCCGTCGCCGGTTGAAACCCCGAACCACTCAAAAAGATTGAAGCGCCGCGCCCAAACGCTTAGAATGAGCGCCTTCGCGGGCGTCGTATAATGGTAATACCCAAGCTTCCCAAGCTTGTGCCGTGGGTTCGATTCCCATCGCCCGCTCCATACGAATTCATGCAGGTCGTTGATCTGCAACAAAAAAGCCAACCGAACCCGGTTGGCTTTTTTGTTGTCTGCGGCGTTTATTACCGCCGCCGCATCTGCGCCAACTTCGGCAGAACATCCTGGAATACCGACATCAGCGCCGCCGTCGATACGCCGATCATTAACGCTCCGTTGATGGATTCCAAGGGACCGAGCAACCTGTATCTGGCCGACATGACGATGTCGCCATAACCGAGCGTCGCGAAATTCACGGCTGAATGGTAAAACGCATCGCTGAATTGCTGAAATTCATCGAGCATCACGAACAGCAGCGCCCAGACGGCAACTTGCGCCATGTTGCCGGCAACCAGAAGCAACATCACACCGGCGACGAGCGCAACGCCCGACCAGAACGAAGCTTTTCCGGGCAGATGCTCGTGCCTGCGGTAGTAACGGACGGCAGCGATGAGCAGCACGGACTGCAGCAACAAGCAAACAACCATGACTGCTAGGCCGATCAGAAGGTTTCTCAGCATCACAAAGACCGCATCACTTGACCGAGTAACCGCGACCTTCGAGGCAAACCGCTCGCGCCTTGGCAAAGGCCGCCTGTTGCTGTTGCGCGGCGGCCTGCTGTTGCTGCTGTCCCTGCTGAGCCGCCGCCGCATTCTGGCGCCGGCTTTGTGAGCGTGCGACGACGGCCCCAGCGGCAGCCCCGGCGCCTGCGTCACCGCCGACGATCTCGCCGACCAGCGCACCGCGCGCCGCGCCGCGGATCCCCGCTCCTGGCGTCGATCCGGTTGCCGTCGTCGCGGGCGTGGGGGCGGCCGCCTGCTTCGGCGGATTGGCGGGATCGAACCCCGTCTGCTGGACGGCCCACGAATGGCACGCGGCTTCATCATTTTGCTGCTGCTGGGGCGACTGCCCCTGCGCCGGATAGACGAACTGCTGCGCCAGGACTGGCGATGACAGAGCCATCCCTGCCAAAACGAGCATGCACATAGTTTGCTGTTTCATTCCGCACCCCTTTCCTGGGGAGAAACCAGAATAGCGACCCTCTCACAGCGAGCGGACTTGCCATACCGCCATCACTGCTGACCCGGCCATCGTAGCCTTTTATCATCATAGTGCCTGCTCGAACCGCACGCCTCCCTGTTTCTGCGATGCTCGGCAGCCCCGGCTACGGACAGTCATCGGACTAGCTACCGCGAGGAACCTTCCCCAACGATCCGTTGCCGAATCAACGCCTTTGTCGATATTCCCCATCTCGTCCTCGCTGGAGTCATAAAGTGCCCGATTCGCTGTTACCAAGAACGCCCGCCCTCGACGAACCGCTGGAGATGCTTGAGGCTTGCCATGACCGCATCGAAGCTCAACTCGCGACGCTGGAACGGCTGCTCGCCCACCTCCCCGATCACGGGGCAGACGAGCAGGCTCGCCAGGCGGCGCAGGCCATCCTGCGCTACTTCGGCAGCGCCGGCCCCAACCACCACGAGGACGAAGAGCGAAACCTTTTTCCCACGATCATCGCCCGGGCCAGAGCTGACGACGCCGAGGCCGTGCGCTCACTGGTGCGTGATCTGCTGGCGGATCACGGGCGGATGGCTTCCGCTCTCGACGCCGTGCAACGTCAACTGGTGCCGATTGCCGAAGGCCGCAGCGCCGCACTGGATACCGAATCGGTACGGCAATTGACCTCGCTTTACCGGCAGCACATCGAAAAGGAAAACCGTGAGCTTCTTGCCGTCTCGCGCCGACTGCTGCGCGCCGACGATATCGAGGCGTTGAGCCACGCCATGACGGCCCGGCGCAGCCCGAAACACCGATAACGCAAAACGCTTCACGTGAAACAGGCATTGGCCGCGCGGTCTCGCGCCGCCGACGCATGGCTGCAACTTCCCGATTCCACGATTGCGGGCGCCACATCGATGGTCTAGTTTCAAAGGGCTTCCTGAATACAGTGTTTGGAACCCCCTTGGCAAACCGGGAACCGCATGCGTACCATCAACCTCCCCACCGCGCCTCCGCCGGACGCGACGTCGCCCGAAACGAACGCGCGCGCGCAGCAACTGCTCGTTCGGTCATGGCCGCAAACCGATTCGTCCGTTTTCCGCCACCGGATACGGGTGGTGGAAACGCATATTTCCTACGTTTTGCTCAACGGGCGTTTCGCGTACAAGATCAAAAAACCGGTCAATCTCGGCTTTCTCGATTTCAGCTCGCTCGACAAGCGGCGCCTGTGCTGCGAGGAGGAACTTCGCCTCAACCGCCGTCTGGCTCCGGAACTCTATCTGGCGGTGGTGCCGATCACCGGCACACCACAAGCGCCGTGCCTGGCGGGCGAAGGCGCGGCCATCGAATACGCGGTCAAGATGCGCCGCTTTCCACAGTCGTCACTGCTCGACCGGCGCCTGGCCCACAACGCCGTACCAGCAGAATTAATCGATGCGCTGGCCGACCGCATTGCCGCTTTCCATGCACAGGCGCCGCGCTGCCCGGCCAGCGCGGCTTACGGATCACCAAGTGTCGTCTGGGAAGCCATGGCCGAAAATCTGCGCCAACTCCGCCACGCCCTGCCGGCAGAAAATTGCGCCGGCGGCCTCGACAGGCTGGAACGCTGGAGCCACGCTAGCTGGTGCGCGCTTGACGGGATTATCGTTTCCCGCCAGCACGTCGGCATGGTTCGCGAGTGCCATGGCGACCTGCATCTCGGCAACATCGCGCTCATGCGCGGCAAGCCGCTGATTTTCGACTGCATCGAGTTCAATCCGAACCTGCGCTGGATCGACGTCATCAATGAAGTCGCCTTCATGGTCATGGATCTGGAAGAGCGCGGCCGAGCCGACTATGCGCACCGTTTTCTCAACCGCTATCTTGAGCAAACAGGTGACTATGCCGGCTTGCCGTTGCTCGCCTTCTACCAGGTCTATCGGGCGCTGGTGCGCGCCAAGGTCGCCGCCATTCGCGCCGGGCAGGAAGAGGGGGGCGGCCAGCAGCACGAACTCGCCGTGTGCGGCCAGTATCTCGATTACGCGCAGCGTGCGACCGCCCCCCCGATGCGCCAGCTAACCCTCCTGCACGGCTTCTCCGGATCGGGGAAAAGCTGGGTTTCGCAAATCCTGCTCGAAGCGACGGGCGCCATCCGGCTGCGTTCCGATGTCGAGCGCAAGCGCCTGGCGAGCCTGCCTTTGCGGGCCGACAGCCGGGCGACGGGGCGCAACATCTATGGCGCGGAAATGACGTCCGCGACGTACGCACGCCTGAGCGAACTGTCCCGTCAGGTGCTGATGGCCGGCTATCCGGTGGTGGTCGATGCGGCCAGCCTGAAGGCGTGGCAACGGGAGTTGTTTCGCACGCTCGCGGAGCAGTTGTCAGTGCCTTTTCGACTGCTTGCCTGTCAAGCACCGGAGGAACTTTTACAGCAGCGACTAGCTGCCCGTGCCGTCGCCGGTTCCGACGTTTCGGAGGCCGATACAACCGTTTTGATGCAGCAGATGAACGCGCTCGACCCCTTGTCCGAGACCGAAAAAACAGATTGCCTGGTCATCGATACCGAGCACTGCACGCCAGCCGAAGTATTGCAAGCGGTACGCCGATCCGCTGATTTCAACGCACCCTGATTTCCCTCCACAGGCGCGACAAGAGGCACGGCTGGTGCGGTTCATCGAGCAGCGGACAAGCGCCTTGGCGTAGCTGTTTGCGTGGTCAATAATGAAATCTCCGACAACGGGAGAGTCTGCCATGACAAACAGGCGACGGATCGTGATTCTGGGGGCGGCAGGACGAGACTTCCACAACTTCAACGTGGCCTTCCGCAACGATGCGGCTATCGAAGTCGTCGCGTTTACCGCGGCGCAGATCAGCGGCATCGCCAACCGCCGCTATCCTGCCGAACTGGCCGGCGCGTTTTACCCTAACGGAATTAACATCGTTGATGAGGCAGGGCTGGAGATGCTGCTGCGCGAACATGCGGTCGACGAGGTGATCTTCGCCTACAGCGACGTTCCCCATGAATACGTCATGCACCTGGCCTCGCGAGCCCTCGCGGCCGGCGCCGACTTTTCGCTGCTCGGTCCCCGATCAACCCAGTTGCCGGCACGCGTACCGGTCATCGCCATCACGGCCGTGCGTACAGGGTGCGGGAAGTCCCAGACGAGCCGCTACCTCGCGCGCCTGCTCAAGGAGCGTGGCTTGCACGTCGGTGTCGTCCGCCACCCGATGCCGTACGGCGATCTCGCCCGGCAGGCGGCACAGCGTTTCACCTGCCTCGCCGATCTGGCCGCCGCGCAATGCACCGTCGAGGAACGCGAGGAGTACGAGCCGCATCTGGCGATCGGCCACACGGTCTATGCCGGCGTGGACTACGCGCGCATCCTGCGGCTCGCCGAGGCGGAAAACGACCTCCTCCTGTGGGACGGCGGCAACAACGATTTTTCCTTCTTCCGTCCCGACTGGAACATCTGCCTCGTCGATCCGATGCGCGTCGGGCATGAGTCTGGCTACCATCCGGGCGAAGCCGTCGTGCGCATGGCGGACACGGTGCTCATCGCCAAGACGGACACGGCGGCGCCCACCGCCGTGGCACAACTCGCAGCCAATATCCGGCATCTCAATCCGGCTGCCGAGATCATCCGCACGGCGTCCCCGGCCCGGCTCGACGAACCGGCAGCGGTGGCCGGCAAACGCGTCGTCGTCGTCGAAGACGGCCCGACCGTCACGCACGGCGGCATGCCATCGGGCGCCGGCTGGCTGGCGGCGAAGGCGGCCGGCGCGGTGATCGTCGATCCACGTCCGTGGGCCGTCGGCGTGCTGGCGGCCGCCTACGAGCGCTATCCGCATCTCGCCGATGTCGTGCCGGCGCTCGGTTACAGCGACGAGCAACTGAACGATCTGCATGCGACACTCGACGCCATTCCCGCCGACGCCATCGTGTCGGCTTCGCCTTCCGATCTTGGCCGGCTTATGGCACTTGAGAAGCCGATGCTGCGCGTTCGCTACGATTACGCCGAGGCCGAAACGCCCGGCCTGGCCGGCCGCTTGAACGCATTTCTCGAACGTATGTCTTTGGCGGGACGTCAATAAGCGAAATTGGCCCGTGCGGCGGGCGTGATAAAATCGCGCCCCATGGAAATATCACTCAACGGCGAAACACGCCAATTCCCCTCGCCCCTGACGGTGGCGGCTCTGGTTGAAACACTCGGCTATACGGGCAAGCGCATTGCGGTCGAACGCAACGGCGAAATCGTGCCGCGCGGCCGCCATGCGGAAGTCACGCTGGCGGACGGCGACAGACTCGAAATCGTCGTCGCCGTTGGCGGCGGCTAAGCACTATTTTCTGGAGATGTCATGGACAATCAAATGCACAGCCTGACCATTGCAGGCAAGACCTACCGTTCGCGCCTGCTGGTCGGCACCGGCAAGTACAAGGATTTCGCCGAAACGCGCGCGGCCATCGACGCCTCGGGCGCCGAGATCGTCACCGTCGCCATCCGCCGCGTCAATATCGGCCAGAATCCGGGCGAGCCGAACCTGCTCGACGCGCTGCCGCCGTCGCAATTCACCATCCTGCCGAACACCGCCGGCTGCTACACGGCGGAGGATGCCATCCGCACGCTGCGCCTCGGCCGCGAACTGCTCGACGGCCATTCGCTGTGCAAGCTCGAAGTGCTCGGCGATCCGACCAACCTCTTCCCGAACATGCCGGAAACGCTAAAGGCCGCCGAAGTGCTGGTCAAGGACGGTTTCGACGTGATGGTGTACTGCTCGGACGACCCGATCCAGGCCAAGATGCTTGAGGACATTGGTTGCGTGGCGGTGATGCCACTCGCTTCGCTGATCGGTTCCGGCATGGGCATCGTCAATCCGTGGAACCTGCGCCTGATCATCGACAGCCTCAAGGTGCCGGTCCTCGTCGATGCCGGCGTCGGTACGGCGTCGGACGCCACGATCGCCATGGAACTCGGCTGCGACGGCATCCTGATGAACACCGCCATCGCCCACGCCAAGAACCCGGTGCTGATGGGCAGCGCCATGAAGAAGGCGGTCGAAGCCGGCCGCGAAGCCTTCCTCGCCGGACGCATGCCGCGCAAGTACTACTCGGCCGACCCGTCGTCGCCGACGACCGGCCTGATCGGTTCGTGAGCCAGATTAGCGAGACCGTCTTGAGCGAAGAAACCAAGCAGGAAAATCAGGAGACGCCGGAAGGCGTCTACACGGCCGGCCGCGCCGGCCACATCCGCAGCTTCGTGCTGCGTCAGGGCCGCGTCTCGAACGCCCAGCAGCGCTACTACGACGAGATGATGGCGAAGATCGGCATCCCCTATGCCGCCTCGCCGCTCGATCTCGACGCCGTGTTCGGACGTAGCGCGCCGCATATTCTCGAAATCGGCTTCGGCATGGGCGAGACCTCGGCGACGATCGCCGAGACCAACCCGCAAAACGACTACATCGGCGTCGAAGTGCATACGCCGGGTGTCGGCAGCCTGTGCAAGCTGATCGCCGAGAAGGGGCTGGCCAACCAGCGCATCATCCAGCACGACGCGGTCGAAGTGCTGCGCGACATGATCGTGCCGGGATCGCTCGACGGCGTGCATATCTTCTTTCCCGATCCGTGGCCGAAGGCGCGCCATCACAAGCGCCGCCTGATCCAGCCGCCGCTCGTGGCGATGCTGGCCAGCCGACTCAAGCCGGGCGGCTATATCCACTGCGCGACCGACTGGGAAAACTACGCCGAGCAGATGCTGGAAGTGCTCTCGGCCGAGCCGGCGTTGCAAAACACGGCCGACGCGGCAACCGGTGGCTTTGCGCCACGCCCCGACTACCGGCCGCTGACCAAGTTCGAGCAGCGCGGCATCCGCCTCGGGCACGGCGTCTGGGATCTCGTCTTCCGCCGCAAGTAAGCCTTACTGCAGGCGGAAGATCACCGGCAGGATCAATTCGCGCGACGTGGCGCCGGTCAGCCGGCCCATCGCGTAGGCCGCCTTGATCGCTGCGTTGTCGAGGATCGGGTAGCCGCTGCTGGCCCCGACATGCACATCCTCGACGGCACCGTCAGCCCCCAGCTTAACGATCAGCCGAACCTCGCCCTCCAACCCCCGGGCCACCGCCTCGGGGGGATAAAACAAATGCTCTGAAATTTTGCGCTGCGCCGCCCGGACTTCCCGCTGGGGGGCTGCACGCTTGACGGGCTTGGCGGCTACCGCAGGCACCTGCCTGACTGGCGGCCTCTCGTCGATCTTTTCAGCTTTCTCCGCCTCCAGCGTATTTTTCAACAAGGCGTCGGCCGGATCGGGCATGGCGAGTGGTGGCTTCGGCGGCAGACGCAGTTCGGCCCGCAACGCCGGTCGCGGCGGCGAATCCGGAAAGCGCTTCAGAACGGTCGGCGCCAGCAGGCCGCCATGCACGACGAACGAAAGCGCAAAAGCGAGGATCAGACGGGATGACATGAGTCGGGTATTTTGCATCAGAATCCAATTTTTCCGCCGGAATGTATTTCCACCTCCGGCCGAGCAAGGAGTATTCACGATGCGTACGCTTTCCAGAAGCGGCAAGGCTCTGTTCCTGGGGCTTTGCCTGTTCGCCGGCACGGCACTGGCCGACTTGCCCGATCCCGTGGCCTTCAGCTGGGCCATCGAACGGGGCGATGTCAAAAAAGTCCGGCAATGGCTCGACGAGGGCCTCGACCCCGAATTCCAGGGCAGCCAGATCGGCACCGGCCTGATGAACGCCGCCTGGAACGGCAACATCGAATTGATGGAGCTCTTCGTCGCACGCGGCGCCAATCCCCGCCGTTCCAACCACAACGGCGAACAGCCGCTGCAACTCGCGGCCTGGAACGGCCACGCGGAAGCCGTCAAGTGGTTGCTCGAGCACGGCGCTGCGATCAACCGCGACGGCCACTACTGGGGCGCGCTGCACTACGCCGTTTTCAACGGGCACACCGAGTTGGCGAAATACCTGATCGAGCGTGGCGCCAACGTCAATGCGCGCTCGCCGAACGGTTCGACGCCGCTGATGATGGCCGCGCGCGAAGGCCGCGAGGAACTGGCCAAGCTGCTCCTCGAATCAGGCGCTGACACAAAATCGAAAAACGACTGGGGGGACAACGCCCTGACGCTGTCCATGCGTTACGACCATTACCGGCTCGGCAAGATGATTTCCTCGCCCGAGGAGTTTGAAATCGCCGTTAAGGCGCCGAAGGAAGACTTTGGCGTCGCCACGCGCTCGGCCTCGGCACCGAGCGAAATAGAGGAACTGCTGCGCAAGATCCGCGAAGCGGAAGCCGCCGGTCAGCCGAGCGAGGACTTGCGCGCGCAGCTCAAAAAGGCGATCGACGACTTCCGCGGTCGCGCCATCGCCCAGCGCAACGCACGCCGCCCGGCGCCGATTCCGTTTCAGTCGCGCAGCATCGTCATCACCGCCAAACGTGGCACGCCTGGTGCCGAACGGGCGGAAATCGTCGCCAGCAAGAGGTCAACGACAACAAAACCACCCGTCGCGGAAAAGACGGATAAAAACGTTCAGGCAACAAGGGCACGCATCGCCGAACTGATGCGGCAAATCCGCCTGACCGAGGCCGAAGGACGTCCGGCAACGGAACTGCGCCAGCAACTCTATGAAGCCGTCGAATCCCAGAAATAAGCGTCAGGAGACTACCGCCATGCTCAAACGTTTGCTCATCGGACTGTATTCCGGCCTGCTCGCCGCCGTCCTGCCCGCCTGCGACAGCGTCAATCTGGAAAAGATCCGGCCCGGCCGGACGACGATGCAGGAAGTGCATCAAATCATGGGGCCACCGACGACAGAATGGCTGGACAACGACGGCACGACGACGTGGGAATACCCGCGCACGCCGAACGGCATCGTCAATTACATGATCGATTTCGGCCCGGACAAGATCGTGCGCGAAGTGCGGCAAATCCTGACCGAGGAAAACTTCGCGAACGTCAGGGAAGGCATGACCCGCGAACAAATCCGCCGCCTGCTCGGCAAGCCCGCCCATGAGTTCTACTTCTCGCTCAAGAAGGAACACGTCTGGGACTGGAAAACGAAGGAGGAGGCCGGCTACACCCATTTTTTCAACGTGCATTTCGACGAAAGCGGCCACGTCGTTCGCACCAGTACAAATTTCGTTGCCGTTTCGGGCGGCTAACGCGCACAAAGCCTTTTTTCTGCCTTTGGATAAGTCACCGGATTCCCTGTGGATAAAGAGTGAGCTCTTTTCCACAGGCTGGATTGTGGAAAACTTATCCAAATTCATTCACAGGCGGATACAGAGTTTAAATAACGGCTGTTTTTCGATCTAACTCTTTGTACGTAAATGAAAATTTGAAGTTATCCACAAAGTTGTTTCTTGCTTTATTTTTATAGTCTTTTATTAAAAGGATTATTAGTAAACAAACCGGGATAACTTTTGCTGTCCATCGCAGACAAAACAGCATTGCTTTCCGCTGATCGTTGAAAAGCCGGTTCCTGATTGACAATCAATGGCTTAGCGCGTAGATTCGGGCCTCTTTCCGGCCTGTGGCCGGAGCCGCGCCGATTTGAAGTTCAGCTTGCGGGCGCATTAAAAATTTCGCTAAAGCGGGCGTGATTCGATGACTTTGCCGAAACCCGTTCGCCGACGATGCTGGACGGGTTTTTTCTTTTCGAGGTTTTCCATGCAGCCAGACCGCACCGCCGAACTCACTTCCTTGTTGCAGCAACGTCTTCTGATCCTCGACGGTGCGATGGGAACGATGATCCAGCGGCACAAGCTGCAGGAAGCCGACTATCGCGGCACACGTTTCGCCGATCATCCGCACGATCTCAAGGGCAACAACGACCTGTTGCTGCTGACCAAACCCGAGGTGATTCGCGGCATCCACGCCGAGTATCTGGCCGCCGGCGCTGACATCCTCGAAACGTGCACTTTCAACGCCACCTCGCTGTCGCAGGCCGACTACAAGCTGGAGAGCATCGTCTATGAACTGAACGTCGCCGGCGCGAAGCTGGCACGCGAGGTCTGCGACGAGTTCACGGCGAAGGATCCCGGCAAGCCGCGCTTCGTCGCCGGTGTCTTGGGGCCAACCTCACGCACCGCGTCGATCTCGCCGGACGTCAACGATCCAGGTTATCGCAATGTGACGTTCGACGATCTGGTGATTTCGTACACCGAAGCCATTCGCGGTTTGACCGATGGCGGCGCGGACATGCTGCTCGTCGAAACCGTGTTCGACACGCTCAACGCCAAGGCGGCGCTGTTCGCCATCGAACAGTTCTTCGAGACGACCGGCCGTCGCTGGCCGGTGATGATCTCCGGGACGATTACCGATGCGTCTGGCCGCACGCTGTCCGGGCAGACGGCCGAAGCCTTCTGGAACTCGCTTTCGCACATCAGGCCGCTGTCGTTCGGTCTCAACTGCGCGCTCGGCGCCAAGGAACTGCGCCAGTACGTTGAGGAACTCTCCCGCGTCTGTGACTGCTACGTCTCGGCGCATCCGAATGCCGGTCTGCCGAACGCCTTCGGCGGTTACGACGAAACCGCCGACCAGCTGGCCGACGAAATCGCCGACTGGGCGAAACAGGGCTTTGTGAATATCGTCGGTGGCTGCTGCGGCACGTCGCCGGAGCACATCGCCGCCATTGCGCGCCAGGTCGCTGCGATCAAGCCGCGTGCCATTCCGGAGATTGAGAAGAAACTGCGCTTGTCCGGACTGGAACCGTTCAACGTCGGACCGGAATCGCTGTTCGTGAACGTCGGCGAGCGGACCAACGTCACCGGCTCGAAAGCCTTTGCCCGCATGATCCTCGAAGGCCGTCTCGACGATGCGCTGGCCGTCGCCCGCCAGCAGGTCGAGAACGGCGCGCAGGTGATCGACATCAACATGGACGACGCGATGCTCGACGGCAAGGCGGCGATGGACCGCTTCCTCAAGCTGATCGCCTCCGAGCCAGACATTTCGCGCGTGCCGATCATGCTCGACTCGTCGAAGTGGGAAATCATCGAAGCCGGCCTCAAGTGCATCCAGGGCAAGGGCATCGTCAATTCGATCTCGATGAAGGAAGGCGAAGCCAAGTTCATCGAACAGGCCAAGCTTGCCCGCCGCTACGGCGCGGCGGTGATCGTCATGGCCTTCGACGAAAAAGGGCAGGCCGACACCTACGCGCGCAAGGTCGAAATCTGCAAACGGGCGTATGACCTGCTCGTCGGCATCGGCTTCCCGGCCGAAGACATCATCTTCGACCCGAACATTTTCGCCATCGCCACCGGCATCGAGGAACACAACAACTACGCCGTCGACTTCATCGAAGCCTGCCGCTGGATTCGCGCCAATTTGCCGTATGCGCAGATTTCGGGCGGTGTTTCCAACGTCTCGTTCTCGTTCCGCGGCAACGACCCGGTGCGCGAGGCGATCCACACCGTTTTCCTCTATCACGCGGTCAAGGCTGGGCTGTCGATGGGCATCGTCAATGCCGGCATGGTTGGAATCTACGACGATCTCGATCCCGAATTGCGCGACAAGGTCGAGGCCGTCGTGCTGAACAAATCGCCGGATGCCGGCGAAGCGCTGGTCGAATTCGCCCAGACGGTGAAAGAGGGCAAAGCCAAGGATACCGGTCCGGACTTGAGCTGGCGCGAACTGTCGGTCGAAGCGCGGTTGTCGCACGCGCTGGTCAAGGGCATCACCGAATTCGTCGTCGCCGATACCGAGGAGTGCCGCGCTGCGCTCGAAGCCGCCGGAAAGCCGCCGCTGTCGGTGATCGAAGGCCCGCTGATGGGCGGCATGAACGTTGTCGGCGACCTCTTCGGCGCCGGCAAGATGTTCCTGCCGCAGGTGGTCAAGTCGGCGCGCGTCATGAAGCAGGCCGTCGCCCACCTGATTCCCTACATCGAAGAGGAAAAACGCCGCACCGGCGCGACCAGCAAGGGCCGCGTCATCATGGCCACGGTCAAGGGCGACGTGCACGACATCGGCAAGAACATCGTCGGCGTCGTCCTCGGCTGCAACGGCTACGAAGTCATCGACATCGGCGTCATGGTGTCCTGCGACAAGATTCTGCACGCGGCCAAGGAGCACGGCGCGCAGGCGATCGGCCTGTCCGGCCTGATCACGCCGTCGCTCGAGGAAATGAGCCACGTTGCCGCCGAAATGCAGCGGCAGGGCTTTGACGTTCCGCTCTTGATCGGCGGCGCGACGACCAGCCGCGCCCATACGGCGATCAAGATCGCGCCGAATTACGAAGGCACCGTCGTCTATGTGCCGGACGCCTCGCGCGCTGTCGGCGTCGTTACCAAGCTGCTGTCGATCGACCAGGCGGCTGGCTACAAGCAGGAAATTGCCGCCGACTACGCTCGCGTGCGCGAACAGCACACCAACAAGAAGGTGACGCCGCTGGTGCCGCTCGACGCGGCGCGGCAGAACGCCTTCAAGTGGAACGGCGATGCCGGCTATCGGCCGGCGGCGCCCAACAAGCCCGGCCTGCACGTGCTGCGCGAAGTCGATCTGGCGGCGCTGGCCGAGTACATTGACTGGGGCCCGTTCTTCCAGACTTGGGATCTGGCCGGTTCCTTCCCGAAAATCCTCGACGATGCCATCGTCGGCGAGGCCGCGCGCTCGGTCTTTGCCGACGGCCAAGCGATGCTGGACAAGATCGTCAAGGAAAAATGGCTGACCGCCAACGCCGTTTTCGGCCTCTATCCGGCCAACGCGGTCGGCGACGACATCGAAATCTACGCCGACGAGTCGCGCCAGCAGGTGCAAATGGTCTGGCACAACCTGCGCCAGCAGCATGAGCGTCCATCCGGCAAGCCGCATTACTGCCTCGCCGACTTTGTCGCCGAAAAGGGCACGCCGGACTGGATCGGTGCCTTCGCCGTCACCGCCGGCCTCGGCATCGAGAAGAAACTGGCCGAGTTCGAAGCCGCGCACGACGACTACCACGCGATCATGTTGAAAGCGCTGGCCGACCGCCTTGCCGAAGCCTGCGCCGAGTGGCTGCACGCGCAGGTGCGGCGCGACTACTGGGCCTACGCCACCGACGAAACGCTGGATAACGACGCCCTGATCCGTGAAGCCTATCGCGGCATTCGCCCGGCACCCGGCTATCCGGCGTGCCCCGATCACACCGCCAAGGGGCCGCTATTCGCCTTGCTGGACGCTCCGGCCAACGCCGGCATGGGTTTGACCGAACATTTTGCGATGACGCCGGCCGCCGCCGTCTCCGGGTTCTACCTTGCCCACCCGCAGGCGCAGTACTTCGCCGTCAGCAAGATTGGCCACGATCAGCTGGAAGACTGGGCCAAGCGCACCGGCATGAGCGTTGCCGAAGCCGAGCGCTGGCTGGCGCCGATTCTCTAGGCGAGACGGCCGCATGCACGCAGCGGATTTGCCTGATTTCGTCGAGCGCGAGGCCAATCTGGCCAAGCGCAACACGCTGGGTTTGCCGGCGCATGCAGCGCTGTACGCGCGGATCACGTCAGTCGAGCAGCTGGCCGCGCTGGCCGATTTCTATGCGCCCGGCGATTGCCGCTTCTTCGTGCTGGGCGGCGGCAGCAATCTGGTGCTCTCCGGTGACTTCGACGGCCTCGTGCTGCACATGGCGATGTCCGGCCGCGCGCTGGTCGGCGAGGATGCTGACGCGTGGTACGTGCGCGCCGGCGCCGGCGAGAACTGGCACGATTTCGTGCAATGGACGCTGGCGCAGGGCTGGCCGGGGCTGGAGAATCTGTCGCTGATTCCCGGCACCGTCGGCGCGGCGCCGATCCA
Source organism: Propionivibrio limicola (assembly GCF_009469695.1). Lineage (GTDB taxonomy): Bacteria > Pseudomonadota > Gammaproteobacteria > Burkholderiales > Rhodocyclaceae > Propionivibrio > Propionivibrio limicola. The sequence goes on along the minus strand of NZ_SSSR01000012.1, from coordinate 28,900 downwards.
GAACATCGGCGCCTACGGGCTGGAAGCCGGCGACCGTTTCCACGCGCTGACCGCCTTTGACATGCAGCGTGGCGAGAGTGTGCGCTTCGACCGCGCAGGCTGCCGCTTCGGCTACCGTGACAGCGTCTTCAAACAGGAAGGCTGGCACCTCGACGGGCGTTTCGTCATCACCGATGTCACTTTCCGTCTGCCGAAACACTGGCAGCCGCTGACCGGCTATGCCGACATCGCCAAGGAACTGGCGGCCCAGGCGATCGAAGAGGCGGATGCGCGCCAGATTGCCGACGCCGTGATTGCCGTGCGCCAGAGCAAACTGCCTGACCCGGCCGAGATTCCAAACACCGGCAGCTTCTTCCACAACCCGGTTGTCGCGGCGGCGACGGCGGAGCAACTGCTGGCAGCGTATCCGAACCTGCCGCATTACCCGCAGGCCGACGGTGGCGTGAAACTGGCCGCCGGCTGGTTGATCGATCAGGCCGGCTGGAAGGGCAAGGATCTTGGGCCGGTTGGTATGTACGAAAAGCAGGCATTGGTGCTGGTCAATCGCGGTGGCGCGACGGGTGCCGATGTGTTAGCGCTGATGCAAGCCGTACAGCGCGATGTGCAGGAGAAATTCGGCGTCGAACTGACGCCGGAACCGGTTTTCCTGTAAAGCCCGCCTTCAGTCGGCTTCGACGCGCTCGAAGCTGACCTGCCCGTACATTTCCGGGCTGTTGGCAGCGATCCAGTGTCCCGCTTCGGCTTCGGCGCGTTCCCAGGTCGCCGCCCGCAGCGGCACGTCGCGCAGGCTGCCATCCGGCCTTGGCCATTCGAGCATGAAGCTGCGCACGCCGGCGCGTTCCTGCGACCGGATGCGGCGCATCCAGCGCGGCTGCTCGCGAAACAGGACCGACAGCGGCTGATCGATACATAAACGGTACAACGGCCCTTTGCCGCGATGCTGAACGATGTACTCGTCGTCGCCGGCGACTTTCTCGATCACGCGCCAATCGGCGCAGCCTTCAATGATGGCGCCGATGGCCAGCCCTTCTTCGTTATCAACGATCTCCGCCGCCACATCGTGCGGAACACCCGGGCCTTCCACGAGATCGTGCCAGGGAAGACCGTTGCGGGTCGGTGGCGGGAAGGGCAGCGGACGCTTGCCTTGCCGGATCCGGGCAAATAGCGATGACTGGAGGACATCCTCCAGCTCGATCTGCGGGAAATCGGAGCGCGGCGCCGCGGGAAAGCTGCCGGCCCCCATGTAGCCGACATTCCACAGCGTTTTCAGCCATTCAGACGCATCGAGTACCGCCTGCGCCAACTCCATATCGATATTCGTACTCGGCATTTCCGGTTCATTGACTGCAGGTTGCCCGGCCAGCAGCGCGCCTTCGCTGATGCGCGCGCGCAAACATTCCTGGAACAGGCGTTCGACCCATTCCGCCTCGGTCGGCGGCAACTGCGCGATTTTCCCGGCAAAATCCATCAATTCGTCGCCATCCAGAGGAAAATCGCTTGTTGTCATTGGTTTGAACTCCAAAGAAAGGGAATTTATGTCTATCAAGCTTCAATCATACCCATCCCGGCGCTGGCCGGCACGCGACATCAAAGTTCGGCGGTTTGTTGTTGCCATTTCACCTGCCATAATGCGCCCATGACCACACCTTCGCTCAAACGCTACGCTTGGCTGTCGATTTTTGCCGCACTGGCGACCATCCTATTGAAGGCGGTCGCTTGGTGGGTAACCGATTCGGTCGGCCTGCTTTCCGATGCGCTCGAATCCTTCGTGAATCTGGCCGGCGCCATGATGGCGCTGGCGATGCTGACCATCGCCGAGCAACCGGCCGATGAAAACCATGCCTACGGACATGGCAAGGCCGAGTATTTTTCGAGCGGCTTTGAAGGGCTGCTCATCCTGGTCGCCGCGATTGCCATCGCCGTTGCCGCCATCGAACGCCTGCTGCATCCGCAACCGCTCGAGCAGTTGGGCGTTGGTCTTGCCGTATCGGTCATCGCCTCGGCGATCAATCTATTTACCGCGCGCATCCTGCTCTCTACCGGGCGCAAACATCGTTCGATGACGCTCGAAGCCGACGCGCATCACCTGATGACCGATGTCTGGACGTCGGTCGGCGTCATTGTTGGTGTCATGGCAGTGGCCGCGACCGGCTGGCTGTGGCTCGACCCGGTGCTGGCGATCCTCGTCGCCGCGAACATCGTCTGGACCGGATGGAAACTTGTGCATCGCTCGGCCTCTGCCCTCATGGACGTGGCGCTGCCGCCGGAGGACCATACGGTGCTGACGGCTGTGCTGGCCGGCTATCAGGCGCAGGGCATCGACTATCACGCTCTGCGTACGCGCGAATCGGGAGCGCGCCGCTTTGTCGAACTGCATCTCCTTGTGCCCGGCCAGTGGACGGTAAAAAGAGGCCACGATCTGGCCGAACAGCTCGAATGCGACATCCGTGCCGCCTTGCCGCGCACGACGGTTATTACGCATCTCGAGCCGCTCGAAGATCCCGTTTCGCTCCGCGATATCGCACTTGACCGCTAGGTTTGGCATGCGCGCAACAGTTTTCATTGTGGCGCTGGCCGCGTTTCTGCCGGCGCAAGCGCTGGCGTGGAATGCCGCCGGTCACCGGCTGATTGGCAGCATTGCCTGGGAGCACATGAGTAACGCGGCGCGTACCGAATCCAGCCAATTGTTGCAAGCCCATCCCGAGTTCGAACGCTGGCGTAAACGCGCGAAGGTATCAGGCGTCGATGACCCGGATGCGGATCGTGCGGTATTCATCGAGGCTTCGACGTGGGCCGACGATATCCGCAACGACAAGCGCTTCTACGACGCCGACCGCGAAACACCGACAACAACCTTGCCCGGCTTTCCGGACATGGAAAGGCGGCGCCACTGGCACTACGTGAATCGCCCGTTCGACGGCTCATCCCGGCAAAAACCAATGTCCGGGCAGCTTGAAACGCAACTCCCTGTCCTCATTGATTTGCTCGAAGAGGAAAAATCGACGCGTGCGAGTCGGATCTATGCCTTGCCGTGGCTCCTGCATCTCGTCGGCGATGCCCATCAGCCTCTGCATACGCTGACACGGAGAATGGAAAAAGGGATCTGGGATGCCGGCGGTAACCGGGTGCGGATCGTTAACCCGTTCAACTCGCGCTACCCGGAAACGACGCTCCACACCTTCTGGGACGACCTGCCCGGGCCGCCCTGGTTGCGCGGCGAGCAACTGGACAAGGCGAGTCGGGCGATGATGGTGATTTATCCGCGACCGCCACGCTCCGTGTCGGCCAGAGGCTGGATCGAGGAGAGCTGGCAGATGGCCCGCCAGCATGCTTATCCGAAGGAGCTGGACGAGCACTTGCCGGAAGAGGCAGCCGCAATCGTCATCGACGCTGCCTTTTTCGAGAATAGCCGGGAGGTCGCCAACCGGCGCATTGCCGAAGCCGGCTACCGCCTGGCCGATGTTCTCAACCGTGTGTTCCGTTCATCGAAACCTTACCGGCGATAGCTGGACGCCAGCGCGCGCAGGCGGGCGACGCGTTCCTCGGTCGCCGGGTGGGTGCTGAACAGACCGGCCAACCCGCCGCCGGAGAGCGGATTCATGATCATCATCTGCGCCGTCGCCGGATGTTCTTCGGCCACTGGCATCGGGATGCCACGCGCGTAGTGGTCGATCTTGGTCAGCGCATCGGCGAGCGCGTTCGGATCGCCGCAAATCTCGGCGCCACCACGGTCGGCCTCGAATTCGCGGGCTCGCGAAATGGCCATCTGGATCAGCGATGCGGCGAGCGGCGCCAGCAGCGCCACCAGCAGTCCGGCGATCGGGTTGGCCGGACGCCCCTCGGAATCGCGCCCGCCAAAGAACATGGCAAAGTTGGCGAGCGCCGAAATGGCACCGGCCATCGTCGCCGAAATCGTCGAGATCAGGATGTCGCGGTGCTGCACGTGCGCCAGCTCGTGCGCCATGACGCCACGAATTTCGCGCGCCGACAGCAGGTTGAGGATGCCGGTCGTCGCCGCGACGGCGGCATGTTCCGGGTTACGCCCGGTGGCGAAGGCGTTCGGCTGTGGTTCGTCGATCAGATAGACGCGCGGCATCGGCAAGCCGGCGTTGCGCGCCAGTTCGCGCACCATGGCGTAGAACTGCGGCGCCGAGGTCTCATCGACTTCCTGCGCGTTGTACATCTTGAGCACCATCGTGTCCGAGAACCAGTAGGCGAAGATGTTCATCGCGCCGCCAAACACGAGCGCCATCATCATTCCGGACGCTCCGCCGATGTAGGAACCGATGGCACCGAACAGCGCCATGATCGCCGCCATCAGGATGGACGTCTTCAGCCAGTTTGCGAACATTGTCTTGATCTCCTCAATAACGGGGTGGCCATCTCGGTGGAGCGGCTGCCCTTCAGCGCCTTAGATTGAGCGCGAGCGCAAAAATTCAAGCCGGGAGCGGAAAGGTCGTACCCACCGCGACGTAATTTCCGGACAGGAACTGGGCGGCCGGCAGGCGCTTGCCGCCCGCTTTCTGCAATTCGGTCAGCCGCAGCCGGCCTGCACCACAGACGACGACAATTCCCTTCTTGTCAGCTGCGACGATGGTACCGGGCGTTGCTGCACCGGAACCATCACCACCGGATTCGGCCTGCGCCGCCCAGACCTTGACGCCGTTGCCGTCAAGTTGCGTCGAAGCTCCCGGAAACGGATTGAAGGCCCTGACTTGTCGCGCCAGCTGTTCCGCCGGCAGGCGCCAGTCGAGCGGCGCCTCGCTTTTTTCAATCTTCGCGGCGTAGGTTACGCCGGCCTCCGGTTGCGAACAGGGCGCCAGCGGCAGCGTGTCCAGCGCCTCGACGATCAGTTGCGCGCCCTGGCTGGCCAGCTTGTCATGCAGCGTGGCCGCCGTATCGTCCGGCGCAATCGGCAGTCGTCCGGAGAGCAGCACCGGTCCGGTGTCGAGCCCGGCTTCCATCTGCATGATGCACACCCCCGTCTCGGCATCACCGGCGAGGATTGCGCGCTGAATGGGGGCCGCGCCGCGCCAGCGCGGCAACAGCGAAGCATGGATGTTTAGGCAGCCAAAGCGCGGCATGTCGAGGACAACTTGCGGCAGAATCAGTCCGTAGGCAGCAACGACCATCGCGTCCGCCCCGACCGCGCGCACGCGCTCTTGCGCCACCGCGTCCTTCAGCGTCAGGGGTTGAAACACGTCGATACCGGTTGCCGTCGCCAATTCCTTGACCGGCGACGGCCGCAAGGCCATGCCGCGTCCGGACGGCCGATCAGGCTGGGTCAGCACCAGCGCCACTTCATGGCCGGCCTCCAGGATCGATCTGAGGGCAATGGCGGCGAATTCGGGCGTTCCGGCAAAAATCAGCTTCATGCGGTAATCCGTGCCTGCTTGGCGAGTTTAGCCTTGATGCGGGTTTGCTTGAGGATGGACAGATGATCGACGAAAACCTTGCCCTTGAGATGGTCCATTTCATGCTGCAGGCAAACGGCCAGCAAGCCGTGCGCGTCGATTGTCCGGGTCACACCGTCGAGATCAAGATAGCGCACGACGACATGTTCGGCGCGCTCGACCTTGTCGTAGATACCCGGCACGGACAGGCAACCTTCTTCGCCGATCTGGCTGCCGTCGCATTCAACCAGCTCGGGATTGATCAACACCAGCAGTTGATCGCGTGCTTCCGAGACGTCGATCACGATCACCTGTTTGTGGACATTGACCTGCGTGGCGGCCAGGCCGATGCCGGGGGCTTCATACATCGTTTCGGCCATGTCCTTGACCAAACGCTTGATCTTTTCGTCGATGTTGACGACAGGAGATGCCATTGTCTTCAGGCGTGAATCGGGGTAGCGGAGTATGGGCAGTAAAGACATAGAAATGGCATAAAAAACTTGATCGTTAAAACGATTGCGTGCAGAATCGGCCGCAACTTATTGAAAAACGGCGCATTCTTGGCCGTTTTGTTGCGATGTCCGCAGCCCGGAATCACCAGTAACAACGTCGGATCTGACCCCTCTTTTCGACAAGAGTTCACAGACGTCACCGACCGCTCGTACGAGGATATCACGATGAACCGCATTTTATCCGCGCTCGCCCTTTCCATCGCCGCCGCCCTTTGCAGCGCCAGCGAGCCGCCGATCCGGCTGGCAGAAAATGTACCTGACCGGCACATCGTCGTTCCGGGCGACACGCTGTGGGGAATTTCCGGGAAGTTTCTCAAGGAGCCCTGGCGCTGGCCAGAAATCTGGCGCATGAACAAGGAGCAGATCAAGAATCCACACCGCATCTACCCGGGCGATGTGATCGTTCTTGAATACGATGCCAATGGCAATCCGCAGCTTCGTCACCTCCAGAACGTGAGCAGCAGCAAGAAACTGCAGCCGCGGATTTATTCCGAACAGAACAGCGAGGCCATTCCGCCGATTCCGCCCAACGTGATTGAGCCGTTTCTTTCCGAGCCGTTGATCGTCGAAACCGAGAACCTCAACAGCGCTCCACGCATCGTTGCAACCCAGGAAGGCCGCGTCTTTCTCGGCAACGGCGACAAGGCCTACGTTGACAACGCAGATCCGGCCCAGAAGGTGTGGCAGGTCTATCGCAACGGAAAGGCTCTCTACGATCCGGACAATCCCAAGCAACTTCTTGGTTATGAGGCCTTTTACCTCGGCACGGCGATACAGACGCGTCCAGGGAGCCCGGCAACCTTCGAGATCAATACGGTAAAAGAGGAAATGGGTCGTGGCGACAGGCTGCTGCCGATGACCCGACCGAAATTGGTCGATTACGTGCCGCACAAGCCGGACGTGCAAATCAATGGCCGGGTGATCGGCATGTACGGCGGCGTCAGCGCCGGCGGCCGCGGTTCGATCGTATCGATTAGCCGGGGGAAAATGGATGGCCTGGAGATCGGCCATGTGCTTGCCCTCGAGCGCGATCGCAATTTCGTTCAACGCGACGAAAACGACCGGAAAATGAAGGTCGCCATTCCGTCGGAACGTATCGGCCTCATCTTCGTATTCCGTACCTTTGACCGCGTCTCCTATGCGCTTGTCGTGCAGTCGGATGGACCGGTCGAGGTCAATGACTTTGTCAGTACGCCCTGAACCGGGGCAAGATGGATTCGGAAAACGCACTCGCCGCATGGCTGCGCCTGACCCTCATTCCCGGCATCGGCGGTGAAACACAGCGCAAGCTGCTCGCCGCCTTCGGTCTTCCCGAGACCATTTTTGCCGCCAGTCGCACGACGCTGGCCGGCGTCATCGGCGACAAGGCGGCAGGGCTTCTGCTCGACACCGACAACGCCGAAGCCGTCGCCGCCGCTTGCCAATGGGTCGATGGCAAGCACCAGCATGTAATCACCCTCGCGAATCCCGAATACCCGCAAATGCTGCTCGAAATTCCCGATCCGCCAACGCTTCTTTACGTGCGCGGCCGCCTTGAATTGCTCAACCGACCGGCGCTGGCCATCGTCGGCAGCCGCAACCCGACCCCGCAAGGCCTGCAGAACGCCGGACAGTTTGCCTCGGCGCTCGCCGGCGCCGGACTGGCTATCGCCAGTGGCCTCGCGCTTGGCATCGATGCCGCGGCCCATCGCGGCGCGCTGGCGGTCGCCGGAGACACCGTCGCCTTCATCGGTACCGGCATCGATCGCATTTACCCGGCGCGCAACAAGGAACTGGCGTTCGAGATCGCCGAACGTGGTGCCATCGTCTCCGAGTTTCCGCTCGGCACGCCGGTCACCGCCTTCAATTTCCCCAAACGCAACCGGCTGATCTCCGGCATTTCGCGCGGTGTGCTGGTCGTCGAAGCCGCCGTCGAAAGCGGCTCGCTGATTACGGCCCGGCTGGCCAGCGAACAGGGGCGGGAAGTTTTCGCCATTCCGGGATCGATTCATTCGCCGCAGGCGCGCGGCTGCCACAAGCTGATCAAACAGGGAGCCAAGCTTGTCGAAACAGCCCAGGACGTGCTGGAGGAGCTGCGCTGGACATCACCGCCAGCAGCGGCTGCCAAAGTCGGGAAGGCAGAAACGGCCCAAACGGACGCCAACGGCGACGACGCAAGCGACGCCCTCCTGGCAACGATGGGATTCGACCCCTGCGGACTCGACGAGCTCGTGCAGCGCAGCGGACTGGCCGCCGACACGTTATCGGTGATGCTCCTTCACCTCGAACTCGATGGTCGCGTGGCCAGCTTGCCCGGCGGTCGCTACCAGCGGCTTTCGCCAAACTGATAAACCCTGAGGGAAGGCCATCCCGGTTGCAAGTGCTGGCTTGCCAAGCCTCGCGGAGTCCTCTTATCATGCCCCGCAACCAGGGCAACCGGCAGCGCCTAAGGTGCAGCAAGTTGTTCGACCACCTGATCAAACACCGTAACGAACCGAGAGTAACCCCACTCCATGAGCAAGAAACTGATCATTGCCGAGAAGCCTTCCGTCGCGGGCGATATTGCCCGCGCCCTCGGCGGTTTCACCAAACACGACGACTATTACGAAAATGATCAGTACGTCATCTGCTCGGCCGTGGGTCATTTGCTCGAACTGGCCTGCCCGGCGGAATACGAGGTCAAGCGCGGCAAATGGTCGTTTGCCCATCTACCGGTGATTCCGCCGCATTTCGATCTCAAGCCGATCGAAAAGACCGAATCGCGGCTCAAGCTGCTCACCAAGCTGATCAAGCGCAAGGAGGTCACCGGCCTCGTCAACGCCTGCGACGCGGGCCGCGAAGGGGAACTGATCTTCAACTACATCGCGCAGCATGCCAAGTCGGGCAAACCGGTCGAGCGCCTGTGGCTGCAGTCGATGACGCAGCAGGCGATCCGCGATGGATTTTCCCGCCTGCGTGCCGGCGAGGAGATGCGCGGCCTGGCCGATGCCGCCGTCTGCCGCTCCGAATCCGACTGGCTGGTCGGCATCAACGGCACTCGGGCGATGACGGCCTTCAACTCGAAGACCGGCGGTTTCCACCTGACGACGGTCGGCCGCGTGCAAACGCCGACACTCGCGTTGCTGGTCGACCGCGAAGACAAGATCCGCAAGTTCAAGCCGCGTCCCTACTGGGAGCTGGAAGGCGTGTTTTCCTGCGCCGCCGGCGAATACCGTGGCAAATGGTTCGACGAGAAATTCTCGAAAGGCAAGGGTGAAGAGGATGAACACCTGCGCGCCGACCGCCTGTGGGACGAAACCCGCGCCAAGGCATTGCAGGCCAAGTGTTCCGGCCACCCCGGCGAGGTCAGCGAAGAAGCCAAGCCCTCGACCCAACTCTCGCCGCTGCTTTACGACCTGACCAGCCTGCAGCGCGAAGCCAACAGCCGTTTCGGCTTCTCGGCCAAGTCGACACTCGGTTTGGCGCAGGCGCTCTACGAAAAACACAAGGTGCTGACCTATCCGCGTACCGATGCGCGCGCACTGCCGGAGGATTACCTCGGCACCGTCAAGGACACGCTGAAAATGCTGACCGGCGAAGGCGTCGGCAAGGGCCACGACGAAACGCTGCTCGCCCGCTTCTCGCCGTTCGCCCACCAGATTCTGGCACGCAGCTGGGTGCTACCGAACAAGCGCATCTTCAACAACGCCAAGATTTCCGATCACTTCGCGATCATCCCGACGCTGCAGGCGCCCAAATCGCTGTCGGAACCCGAGCAGAAGCTCTACGACATGGTCGTCAAACGCTTCCTCGCCGTGTTCTACCCGGCGGCGGAATACATGATCACCACCCGCATCACCCGCGTCGAAGACGAACCGTTCAAGACCGAAGGCAAGGTGCTGGTCAATCCGGGCTGGCTGGCCGTCTATGGCCGTGAAGGCCAGGAAGGCGACGAAGGCAATCTGGTCGCCGTGCAGCCGAAGGAAAAAGTCACCACCGACGAAATCGTGCTCAACGCCACCGAAACCCGGCCGCCCCCCCGTTACTCGGAAGCGACCTTGCTTTCGGCCATGGAAGGCGCCGGCAAGATGGTCGACGACGAGGAACTGAAAGCGGCGATGGCCGGGCGCGGTCTCGGCACGCCAGCGACACGCGCCCAGATCATCGAAAATCTGATCGGCGAACAGTACCTGCAACGCGAAGGCCGCGAGCTGCAGCCGACAGCCAAGGCGTTCACGCTGATGACGCTGCTCAACGGTCTCGGCATCCCCGAACTGACCGCTCCGGAGCTAACCGGCGAGTGGGAACACAAGCTGGCGCGCATGGAGCGCGGCGAATTGTCGCGCGATGCTTTCATGAAGGAAATCGCGGCGATGACGCAGCACATCGTCGACCGCGCCAAGACCTTCGATAGCGACACCATCCCCGGTGATTTCGGCGAACTGACGACGCCCTGCCCGAAATGCGGTGGCAAGGTGAAAGAGACCTACAAGAAATTCCAGTGCCAGGCTTGCGACTTCGCGTTGTGGAAGATCGTCGCCGGCCGCCAGTACGAGGCGGCCGAAATCGAGCAACTGCTCAGCGAGCGCAAGATCGGCCCGCTCACCGGTTTCCGCAACAAGATGGGACGGCCGTTCAACGCCATCATCAAGCTCAACGCCGAGCTCCAGCCCGAATTCGATTTCGGACAGGGCAGCGTCGGTGAAGACGGTCAGGCCGAGGAAGTCGATTTTTCCGGCCAGCCGTCGCTTGGCGCCTGCCCGAAATGCGGTGCCCGCGTCTTCGAGCACGGCATGGCCTATGTCTGCGAAAAATCGGTCGGCCCGGAAAAGAGTTGCGATTTCCGCTCCGGCAAGGTCATCCTGCAACAGCCGATCACGCCCGAGCAGATGACAAAACTGCTGAACGAGGGACGTACCGATCTGCTCAAGGAGTTCATCTCCTCGCGCACCCGCCGCAAGTTTTCGGCCTTCCTCGTGCGCGGAACTGACGGCAAGGTCGGTTTCGAATTCGAAAAACGCGAGGCCAAGGCCAAACCGGCCGCCAAATCGAAAAAAGCCGCCGACGGAAAAACCGAGGCGGCACCTGCCAAAAAGACAACGCGGAAAAAGGCCGCCGCCGAATAAATCCTGCCCCAATCGGCAGAACAAACAGCCTCCGGAGAACGACTTTCCGGAGGCTTTTTTCTAATCGATCACTTTTACCCCGGGCGGCGGCGCATCGAGGATGGCCGCACGCAGCACATCGATAGCCTGAGGCCGCGGGAAAGTGGCCCGCCAGGCGATCACGATGCGCCGGTAAGGGGCAGGTTCGGTAAACCGGCGAAATTGCAGCAGCGGCTCATTCTGTGAGCCGGAGGATGACCACGATTCGGCGGCCGAGACCGGTACCACCGAAATGCCGGCGCCACTCGCCACCATGTAGCGCACCGTTTCGAGCGAGCTGCCCTCCAGCGCGCCCTCGATACCGCCCGGCTCGGACAGTTTCGGACACGCCTGTACCACCTGATCGCGAAAACAGTTGCCACTACCGAGCAGCAACAGGTTTTCACTGGCCACGTCGTCGGCCGCAATCTTTTGCTTGGCCGCCAACGGATGATCGGCCGGCAAGGCCACGCAGAACGGTTCGTCATACACCGGCCGCGTCACGATGCCCGGTTCGGAAAAGGGCTGGGCCACGATGATCGCGTCGAGATCGCCGCGCCGCAACTGCTCGGCCAGTCGCACCGTGAAATTCTCGTGCAGGTACATCGGCATGCGCGGCGCCCGCGCGTGCATGGCCGGAATCAGGCGCGGCAGCAGATAGGGGGCAATCGTGTAAATGACACCGAGGCGGAATGAGCCGATGAGCGGATTCTTGCCCTGTTCGGCGAGCTCCTTGAGCCGCGCCGACTCCTCCAGCACACGTTCCGCCTGCTGGGCAATCTGCTCGCCGATCGGCGTCAGGCGAACATCCGCCGAGGTGCGCTCGAAAAGAATGATGCCGTAGCGCTGTTCGACCTTCTTCAAGGCGACCGACAGCGTCGGCTGGCTGACATGACATTTCTCGGCGGCGCGTCCGAAATGCCGTTCCTTGGCCAGCGCCACGATGTAGCGAAGTTCGGTAAGGGTCATGACTGAACAAGCGTAAAGGGGTCGATTCGGCAAGAATACCGCCTAAGCCGCCGCTCCACGCACGCCAATGCGTTCGAGATCGGCCGCCGTCAGCCACATCCAATGCCCGAGCGGCAAGGCAGGCGGCAGTTCGAATCCGCCGATCGCCACGCGGTGCAATCCTTCAACGCGATTGCCGGCCGCCGCGATCATGCGCTTGACGAGGTGGTACTTGCCCTCGGTCACGGTCAGGCGCAACACGTGCGGCGAGCGGATCTCGCACGCCATCGCCGCAATCGGCTCCGGCTCGTCATTCAGCACGACGCCAGCCAGCAGTGCTTCCAGTTGCGCCGAATCGAGCGGATGTTTGACCGTCGCGTCATAGACCTTCGGCACCTTCTTCTTCGGCGAAATGCAGTTGTGGTTGAACTGGCCGTCATCGGTGAATAGCAGCAACCCGGTCGTATCTTCATCGAGCCTGCCGACCGCCTGCACGTCGCGCGTCACCAGAGGCTGCGGCAGCAGGGTGTAGATGCTCGGATGGTGGCGCGGCTGATGCGAACATTCGAAATGCGCCGGCTTGTTCATGGCGAGGTAAACCTTGTCACGAAACCGCCAGGACACACCATCGACCGCGAACGCAAAACCAGCCGGTGAAAAATCGGCATTCGGGTCGTCGCACACCACGCCATCGACACTGACCCGGCCCTGACGCACCAATCCCCGGCAATCGGCCTTGCTGCCAAAGCCCTGCGCACGAAGCAAACGTTCAAGCTGCATTCTCTTTAACTCCAACCAAGTTTTCTCTCCATGCTCAAGCCGTTCTGCTTGCCGCATCGCGGCGCAGCAGCGATTGGCTGTAGAGCAGAAATTCATCCAGATGCTTCTCGATAATGCTCACCGTGATCGGCAACTGCAGCGTCTGATAATCGTGCACCGCGATATTGCGGAAGCCGACCATGCGCTTGAGGCCGTCGGCAAGATCGGCCGTAATCCAGCCGCCTTGCGCGAGCAGGGAGAACACATCGCGCGCGCTTTGCGGCACGCCCAGCCTTTCACGGCGGATCAGGTGCTGCCCCATATCCAGCGCGGCATCACAGGCACGCTGGATGTTCAGGATCGCTGCATCCTGCCGAGTGTAATCGCTGGCAAAGCCGGCCGGGTTTAGCGCGTACACCTCACGAGCCCGTGCGACACAACGCTCGATTGTCGCCGCCTTGTCGGTCGGGAAAATGTCTACTTGAGCGGTATCCAGCGCCGTTTTCTCGCTCAGGATTGCCGCCTCAAACAATCCTGCATGCGCATCCTTCGCCCACCACCGCTCGCCTGTGGTGATGATCTGGTACTGCATCACTGTCGATGCTGCGCGCAGGTCGAGCAGATCAACCGGATATTTTGCCACCTCGACCAAGTCGCCTGCCAGTCCGAACAGCGCCACCGGATCGGTATAACCGGCCACCAGAATGGCCAGATCGAGATCACTCTCCGGTTGCGCGGTGCCCTGCACGCGGCTGCCGAAAGCATGGACGGCCAGGAGGTTCGGCAATGCTGCCTGCAGTTTTCCAACGATGGCGTCACGGTTCATTTTCTTACCCTCGTCATCCCGGCTTTCGCTGGATAAAGCTAACCAATATAGCGACGTCCAGCATTCAATTTTCTTGATAGGCGCGTTCGATCAACGCTTTTGCTTTTTCGAAATCCCCCGGTTTCCGCAAAACCACTTCCAGATCACCCGTTCCCCAGTGTCCGATGTTGGTCACATCCCGGGTAAAGCCGTTTTCGAGTTCTACAATCGCCGGATCAAGCTTCAGCATCAGGAAAACATGCGGGTCTTGTCTGGAGATCAGCGACATGCAGGCGAAGTTCTTCAGGCGGCGGAAGGCGACGTAAAGCTTCAGCGGTTTTTCGATGATGTCGTCGCCCTGTGCAAGGATGAAACTGCGCGTCTGTTCAAACAAAGCCAGCAATTCCGGCGATGCCGTAGCCATCTGGTCGGCATGGGTTTTCATCGCCAAGGTGGAAGCGGCTGGCGTTTTGGCTGGTTTCTCGCTGACTGGCTCATCAACTTCCGCAACAGATTGCGTGCTCGCCGCACTCGCGCCATTGACGAGTTCAAGCAGCAGCAAATCCTCGCCAAACAGCTTGTAGCGGATCAGCTCGATGTTCCGGTTGATCTGCGCGACGGCATGCTCGTCGTAGCGCGTGAAGTCCGCTGCAATGCAGAGCAGGCGCGTGCCGTTCCACTCGATTCTGTCCGCCTCGTCCTTCCCGAGCGTATCCATCACCAGCAAGCGAAAATCCGCCTTGTGATCGAGCAGCCAGTCCAGATAAAACAGGCCTTGGTTGATCACGTTTTCGTTGCTGTGCCGCTTGTACTCGATGATCACCGGGCAACCGTTCTCGTCCAGTCCCAGCGAATCGATTCGCCCGCGATGCTTGGCGCCCGTGCTGTACTCGGTGGCGAGGAAGCGCACCCCGAGAAAGGTTTCCATCTGCGATTCGATCAAGCGCTGCAGCGTGCGCTCGATGGCCGCTGATTTGCCGGCCAGCTCGCTGGCACTGTTGTTCGCATAGCGGAAAAGTTTGATGTCGCTCACACGCTTGTCCTCTCAGATTCCATCACTTGGTGCTGCGAGTTTTGCATCGATTCCGTCCAATTTGATTGCCTTAACAAACGATTTAGCCATTGATTCTATGGTCAAAGAAAGAAAAACGGAGCCGTTTAGAGCTCCGTTTTTTCCACCTTCGCTGTCACCTGACAAATGTTAAACGTCGATATTCCGCGCCGCCAAGGCATTGCTTTCGATGAAATTCCGCCGCGGTTCAACAAGCTCGCCCATCAGCGTGGTGAAGATTTCGTCGGCGCCGATGGCGTCTTCGATCTGCACTTTGAGCAGGCGGCGGACTTTCGGGTCCATCGTCGTTTCCCAGAGCTGTTCCGGGTTCATTTCGCCCAAGCCTTTGTAGCGTTGCTTGCTGACGCCACGTTCAACTTCGTTGAGCAGCCAGCGCATCGTTTCGGCAAAGCTGGAAACCGGGCTCTTTTTCTCGCCGCGCGCGACAAAGCCGCCAGGCCCGAACAGGCCGGCCAGCGTTTCGGCCGTTTTGCGCAGTTGCGCGTAGTCGCCGCTGACGAGCAGGCTGTCGTTGATGACGCTGACTTTGAGGTTGCCGTGATGCATTTTTTCAAAGCGCAGTTGCCAGTTTTCGGCCGCTTCGTCGAACCGGGCAAAGACCTGGATACCGCTCTTGGCATCCAGGGCCTGTCTTAACGCCGTCGCGCTGGCTTCGGCCGCCGCTTCATCGTCCAGCCGGATGGAGAGATTGGCGTCGATCAGGGTGTGCAGGACGATCGGGTCGATCAGGTGCGACAGCCGGTTGATGACCGCTTCGGCCAGCAGATACTCGCGCGCCAATTCTTCGAGTGCGGCACCGGAGATTTCGGCAGCCCCCGCCTTCGGCGTCAGCACCGCCTCTTCAAGGGCGAGACCAAGCAGGAACTGGTTGAGCGCCTGATCGTCCTTGATGTAGCGCTCGGTCTTGCCGTGCTTGATCTTGTAGAGCGGCGGCTGGGCGATGTAGATGTGGCCGCCTTCGACGAGTTCCGGCATCTGCCGGTAGAAGAAGGTGAGGAGCAGGGTGCGGATGTGCGCGCCGTCGACGTCGGCGTCGGTCATGATGATGAGCCGGTGATAGCGCAGTTTTTCCGGCTTGTATTCTTCCTTGCCGATGCCGGTGCCGAGCGCGGTGATCAGCGTGGCGATTTCCTGCGAGGAAATCAGCTTGTCGAAACGCGCCTTCTCGACGTTGAGGATCTTGCCTTTGAGAGGGAGGATGGCCTGGAACTTGCGGTCACGTCCCTGCTTGGCGGAGCCGCCGGCGGAGTCACCCTCGACCAGGTAGAGTTCGCACAGGGCAGGGTCCTTTTCCTGGCAGTCGGCAAGCTTGCCGGGCAGGCCGACGCCGTCGAGCAGCCCCTTGCGGCGCGTCATTTCACGCGCCTTGCGGGCGGCGTCGCGGGCGCGGGCGGCTTCGACGATCTTGCCGGTGATGACCTTGGCGTCGGCGGGTTTTTCCTGCAGGAATTCGGTAAGTTTGGCGGCAACGACTTCTTCGACGGCCGGACGCGCTTCCGAGGAAACCAGCTTCATCTTGGTCTGCGAGGCGAATTTCGGGTCGGGCATTTTGACCGAGAGGACGCAGGCAAGGCCTTCGCGCATGTCGTCGCCAGTGATGTCGACTTTCGCCTTTTTGGCGATTTCATGTTCTTCGATGTACTTGTTGATGACGCGCGTCATCGCCGCGCGCAGACCGGTCAGGTGCGTGCCGCCATCGGCCTGCGGAATGTTGTTGGTAAAGCAGAGCACCTGCTCGGCGTAGCTGTCGTTCCACTGCATGGCGACTTCGACGGCGATCGTGCCGCCGGTCGGAATCGCCGATTCGCCCGTCGAGTAGAAGATGCTTGGATGCAGAACCGATTTCGAGCGGTTGATGTATTCGACGAAGCCTTTGACGCCGCCGGAGAAGGCGAAATTCTCTTCCTTGCCGGTGCGCTGGTCGACGAGGCGGATCTTGACGCCGTTGTTGAGGAAGGACAGTTCGCGCAACCGCTTGGCGATGATTTCGTAGTGGTATTCGATCGTGCCGAAGATTTCTTCGTCGGCCATGTAATGCACTTCGGTGCCGCGCTTTTCGGTCTCGCCGATCACGCGCACTGGCGAGACTTCAACGCCGTTCTGGATTTCGACCAGCCGGTTGGCGACCGCACCCCGATTGAATTCCAGCTGGTATTTCTTGCCATCGCGGCGAATCGTCAGGCGCAGCCATTTGGACAGGGCATTGACGCAGGAGACGCCGACGCCGTGCAGACCACCGGAAACCTTGTAGGAGTTCTGGTTGAACTTGCCGCCGGCGTGCAGCACGCACATGACGATTTCGGCGGCCGAGCGTTTCGGCTCGTGCTTGTCGTCGAACTTGATGCCGGTCGGGATGCCGCGTCCGTTATCGGTGATGGAAATCGAATTGTCGGCATGAATGGTGACGACGATATCGTCGCAATGACCGGCCAGCGCTTCGTCGATCGCATTGTCGACCACTTCGAACACCATGTGGTGCAAGCCGGTGCCGTCGGAGGTGTCGCCAATGTACATGCCGGGACGCTTGCGAACGGCTTCCAGACCTTCAAGCTGTTGAATGCTTGATTCGTCGTAGGCCGGCTGGTTATTTTCTTCAATCATGCTCAATCCAATCCTGGTTCCATTTGAAACAACTCAAGTCCTTGATTTTTATATTCTCATCGGCATAACGACGTATTTGAAGCGGTCGTTTCCGGGAATAGTCAGCAAGGAACTCGAACCGGCGTCGTTGAAGCCCCACTCGATCATTTCGGATGAGGTGTTGTTCAGCACATCGAGGATGTAACCGACGTTGAAGCCGACGTCGATCGAATCGCCGCTGTAATCGACTTCGATTTCTTCCTGCGCCTCTTCCTGTTCGGCATTGGCGGCCATGATCTTCAAGCTGCCGGTGGAAAGGATGAGACGGACACCGCGGAATTTTTCGTTGGTGAGAATCGCGGCGCGCACCATCGATTGGAGGAGGGCCGAACGGTTCATGGTCACGCTGTTTTTGAGCGAGGTGGGAACGACCCGCTCGTAATCGGGGAATTTACCGTCAATCAGCTTCGACACGAGATGAATCGAACCAAACTCGAACTGGATCTGATTGGACGCCATCTGGATCGTCAGCGCTTCATCGCTGTCCGACAGCAACCGGTTCAGTTCGAGCACTGTCTTGCGCGGCAGAATGAGTTCCTGGCGTGGCAGGTCGGCCTGGTTTTCGAGCTCCATGCTGGCGTAGGCCAGCCGGTGACCGTCCGTGGCGACGGCGCGCAGTTGATTGCCATCCACCAGCAGCAACAAGCCGTTCAGATAATAGCGAACGTCCTGCGCGGCCATGGCGAACTGGGTTTTGCTCAGTAGTTGGCGGAACTGCTTCTGCGTGACCGTTATTTTTCCCTGGCTGGTTTCGGCGATGACCATGCGCGGAAAATCCTGGGCCGGGAGGGTTTGCAACGCAAAACGGCTTTTGCCTGCTTTCAACAACAAGCGTTTTTCTTCGAGATTCAGCGAAACCTCCGCGTTATCGGGGAGTGAACGCAGGATGTCCTGAAGTTTACGTGCAGCAACCGTAACGGCTCCGTCGCCATCTCCCTGAGTACCGGTCGTGGTTGTCGTGATCTGGATTTCTATATCGGTAGCCAACAAAGTCAGCGAGTCGTCCTTCTTTTCGAGGAGGACATTCGACAGGATCGGCAGCGTATGTTTCTTTTCAACAATCCCTGAAACTGACTGCAAAGGACTGAGCAGCATGTCACGTTGGGTTTTAATAAGAACCATATATATAAATCCTATAAAAATAATCTCAAAGACAACTCTGTTGATAACTCAGTTTTTTATTGAAAAATCAGATCATTAACTGAAAAATTGGCCTCTGAAAAATTCTTGTATCCGGCTGTGGATTGATTTGAATCATTTATTCACAACCTGAGAAGCGAGTTGTTGTTCAGTAATTACCCACAGTTATTCAATTCCTTTGTGCACAGTACATAGTGCAGGAGATCTTCATCCCTTCAGGACTTGCAACAGCACGTGGACGTCGTGATTGAGCTCGTTGTCCTTGGTGCGCAGGGTTTCGATCGTGCGAACGGCGTGCAGGACCGTTGTGTGGTCGCGGCCGCCGAAGGCTTCGCCAATGGCCGGATAGCTTTGCGACGTCAGGTTTTTCGCTAGCCACATGGCAACCTGACGCGGCCGGGCAATCTGGCGCGTCCGTTTCTTGGAGTACAGATCGGCCACCTTGATCTTGAAGTAGTCGGCCACGGTTTTCTGGATGTTCTCGACGGTGATCTGGCGATTGACGGCACCGATCAGATCCTTGAGTGCCTCTTTGGCGAGTTCCAGGTCGATCTTCCGGCCATGGAACGAGGCGAAGGCCAGTACTTTTTTCAGGGCGCCTTCGAGTTCGCGGACGTTCGAGCGGAGGTGCTTGGCGATGTAAAAAGCCACCTCATCGTCGAGCGCGACATTCTCAAGTTCCGCCTTCTTTTTCAGGATGGCGACGCGCATTTCGATTTCCGGTGGTTCGATCTGAACCGTGAGGCCCCAGTCGAAGCGGGTAATCAGGCGATCTTCGAGGCCCGAGATGTCCTTCGGGTACGTATCGCAACTGATGACGATCTGCTTTCGGGATTCGATCAGCGCGTTGAACACGAAGAAAAACTCTTCCTGCGTCCGGTTCTTGCCGTTGAAGAACTGGACGTCGTCGAGCAAAAGCACGTCGAGCGAGCGGTAGTAGCGCTTGAAGGCATCGAACGATTTGGTCTGATAGGCGCGCACGACATCCGAGTAATAATCCTCGGCGTGCACATAACGGACGACCTTGCCGGGATTCTGCTCGACGATGCGGTTACCGATGGCGTGGATCAGGTGCGTCTTGCCGAGACCGGCGCCGCCATAGATGAACATCGGGTTGTACGCCGCGCCACCGGGATTCATGGCGACCTGTACCGACGCGGCGCGGGCGAGGTCATTCGCTTTGCCGACGATGAGGTTCTCGAACGTGAAACCGGGGATGAGGCGCGTTTTTTCGTAGTGAGGAAGGGTTTTCTCGACGGGTTTTTCCGGCGTGAGCGATGCCGGAGCGGCGTACGGACTGTGTGCGCTGGCCGGTACGGGGGCTGGAGTGGCCGCCATCGGTTTGGCGGCGGCAAGTACCGGTGCCGGTGCGGCCGAGCGTTCGCCGAGCATCAGCGTGACACTGACCGGCGCGGAAAAATAGGCGCTTCCGAGTTCTTCGATGCGACTCAGATAGCGTTCCTTGACCCATTTCAGGATGAAGCCATTGGGCGCGTAGAGGCGCAGGCCGTTGGCGAAGTCGTCCTCGCCTTCGAGGCGCAGGGGGCGAATCCAGGTGTTGAATTGCTGAGGCGGGAGTTCTTTTTCGAACTGACTCAGACAGGAAATCCAGAAGCTACTCATTCTATCGATTACATTAGTCCTGATTGACGCTGCGGCATCATTGCCGGAGGAAGGGGCGGAACGTCCATAAAACAATCTCTACAGAAAAGCCGGGCCTTGATCCGGAAAGAAATTGCTTCTGTTTGTTTTGAATTATTTTTTTGGCGTGGCTTTCACACCGAACGTGAAATTCTAACCCGCTGGAGGAAAGTTATCCACAGTTATCCACAGAAATGAAAAATTATCGACTTGACAAGTCCTGTCGAGGCATGTCTAATTGCGCGTTTATTTCGCAATGACTTCAAAGGTTTAAACATCATGAAACGCACTTATCAACCGTCGGTTGTTCGTCGCAAGCGTACTCACGGCTTCCTCGTTCGTATGTCTACCCGTGGCGGTCGTGCTGTGATCCGCGCCCGTCGTGCCAAGGGTCGTCATCGCCTGGCCGTTTGAGCGCCGGACAATCTTCCGGAGAGCGCCGGGTCGCAGGTACCGGGTTCCCGAAAAAGTATCGCCTGACAAAAACGGATGAATTTTCATCCGTTTTTGGTTTCAGGAAGGCGATCAGAAGCCCCCATTTCCTGTTACATTACCGGCCTCGTGCGACGGGAGAAGAAGCAACCGCCCGGCTTGGCCTGGTTGTTGCGAAGCGGCTGTTGCGCCGAGCGGTGGACAGGAATCTTGTCCGGCGTCTGGCGCGCGAAAACTTCCGGCTGTTGCGTGCCCAATTGCCACCTCGCGATTTCATTCTTCGCCTTGCGACAAAACCTGGTCGTCCAGACCGGAAGGCGCTGGCAGAAGAAATCCGGGCGGTGCTGAGTAAAACGATCTCCAAACGGTAGGCTGATGAAACTGCTGTTGCTGGCCTTGATCCGCTTTTATCAACTCGCGATCAGCCCCTTGCTGGGGCGCCGTTGCCGTTTCTTTCCCAGCTGTTCCGAATACACCGCCGAAGCCGTTGAAAAGTATGGCGCCATCAAAGGTGCCTGCCTCGGGCTCCGGCGTTTGTCACGTTGTCACCCGTGGAATCCGGGTGGCGTTGATCCTGTTCCCTGAAACCATTTTTAAAGGCCGTTCATGGATAACCGACGCCTGCTTCTTGTCTTCATTTTCTGCTTCTCGCTAGTCATGCTCTGGGATGCCTGGCAGAAGAAAAACCATCCGCCGGCAGCCGCGTTGCCAGCCGCGGATTTGTCAATTCCTGTTCCCCAGGCCAAGCCGGCGGGTACCGTTGCCGCCGCGGCGACGCCCGCGGCGATCCCGACTTCGGTTGCGGAGAAGGGCGACATCGTCAAAGTCAAGACCGATTTGTTCGTCGCCGAGATTTCAGCGCTGGGCGGCGATGTTGTCGGTCTTGAGCTCGGCAACTACAAGGCGACCGAAGACAAGTCGAAGAACTTCTCGCTGTTCGACAAGGCGCATCGCTATGCGGCGCAAAGCGGCCTGATCGGGGAAGGTTTGCCCAATCACAAGACGCTGTACAAGGTGGTGGGCGGCCAGCGCGAGCTCGTTGCCGGGAATGACAAGGTCCAGCTTCGCCTGGAAGCACCGATGGTCGATGGCGTCAAAGTGACCAAGGTGTTCACGTTCACCCCGGGCAGCTACCTGATGAACGTTGCGTATGAAATTGACAACGGTAGCCAGAAGGAGTTTGTGGCGCATGCCTATTACCAGTTGCAGCGCGATACGGTGAAACCGGCCGGCGAGAGCCGGATGGTCAGCACCTTCACTGGTCCGGCCGTCTACACCGAGCGCGACAAGTTCCAGAAGATCACTTTTGACGACATTGCCGAAGGCAAGGCCAAATTCAACGACAAGGCGGATAACGGCTGGATGGCCATGGTTCAGCACTATTTCGTTTCGGCCTGGATTCCGCAGGAAACAGTGGAGCGCGAGTTCTACGTCCGCAAGCTCGATGCCAATGCCAACGCGCCCATCACGGCGGGGGTCATCGTTCCGGTCAAGTCCGTCGCACCCGGCGCGAAGCTGACGCATGAGGTGTCGCTTTACGCCGGCCCGCAGATTCAGTCGATGCTTGAACAGCTGGCAAAACCCGCGGCAGAGGGCGGAGTCGGGGCGGAAGGGCTACCGCTGGTCGTCGATTACGGCATGCTGACCATCATTGCCGCGCCGATTTTCTGGTGCCTGCAGGCCATTCACAAGCTTGTCGGCAACTGGGGGTGGGCGATCGTTCTGCTGACGGTCGGTATCAAGGCGATTTTCTTCCCGCTGTCCGCCGCGAGCTACAAGTCGATGGCCAGGATGCGTGCCCTCGGGCCGCGCCTGCAGGCGCTGAAGGAGCGCTGCGGCGATGACCGCCAGAAGCTCAACGTGGAGATGATGAATCTCTACAAGACCGAGAAGATCAATCCGTTGGGCGGTTGTCTGCCGATTCTTGTCCAGATTCCCGTCTTCATCGCCCTCTACTGGGCCCTGCTCGGCGCGGTTGAAATGCGTGACGCTCCCTGGATCCTGTGGATCAAGGATTTGTCGTCGATGGATCCGTATTACGTTCTGCCGGTGATCATGGTTGTCACCATGCTGGTGCAGACCAAGCTGAATCCGACGCCGCCCGATCCGATTCAGGCCAAGGTGACGATGTTCATGCCGTTCATTTTTGGCGCCATGTTCTTCTTCTTCCCGTCTGGTTTGGTTCTCTACTGGGTGGTGAACAACCTCCTGTCGATCGGCCAGCAATGGCAGATCACCCGCATGATCGACGCCGGCGGCGCCGACAAGGGGAATGGCGCTAAAGGTGGCAAGGGCGGGCGATCTGCCGCCAACGATGCCAAGGCCTGACCCTTTTTCAACTCCGGCTTACACGCCGGAAACGATTGCCGCCATCGCCACCGCACCGGGGCGTGGCGGCATCGGCGTCATACGCCTCTCGGGCAGCCGGCTGCTGGCGACCGCCGAGCAGCTTTGTGGCCGGCAACCGCTGCCGCGCGTGGCCACTTATGCTTCATTCAAGGCGGCGGATGGCAGCCTGATCGACAGCGGGCTGCTCCTTTATTTTCCCGCTCCCCATTCATTTACCGGCGAAGATGTTCTCGAACTGCATGGGCACGGCGGTCCCGTCGTCATGCAGATGCTGCTTTCCCGCTGTCTTGACCTCGGGGCGCGGCTTGCCGAGCCGGGCGAATTCACCCGCCGCGCCTTCCTGAACGGCAAGCTCGACCTCGCGCAAGCCGAGGCAGTGATCGACCTGATTGACGCCTCGACGGCGACGGCGGTGCGCAGTGCCGCACGCTCCCTGCAGGGGAGTTTCTCCAAAGAAATAAATGTCTTGCTCGATCAGTTGATCGAACTGCGCGCCTTGGTCGAGGCGACGCTCGATTTCCCCGACGAGGAAGTCGACTTTCTCGAAGCGGCCGATGCCTTTGGCCGGCTTGAGCGGTTGCAGCGGAAACTGGCGGAAGTCGTTGATCGGGCCCAGCAGGGGCGGCTTCTCCAGGGCGGGTTGCATGTGGTGTTGGCCGGGCAGCCGAATGTCGGCAAATCGAGCCTGCTCAACAGTCTGGCAGGTGACGATCTGGCGATCGTGACGCCGGTTGCCGGCACGACGCGCGACGTCGTGCGCAGCGTGCTGAACATCGAAGGCATTCCGTTGCACGTGATCGATACGGCGGGTTTGCGCGAGACGACCGATGAAGTCGAGCGGATCGGGATCGAACGCACGTGGCGCGAGATCGAGCGCGCCGATGTCGTCGTCCTGATCGTCGATGCCCGGGCGGGCGTCAGTGAAGCCGACCGGGCGATTCTGGCGCAATTGCCGGAGCGGCTGGCCCGGATCACGGTGCGCAACAAAATCGATTTGCTGGGTCTTGCGCCTGAGCGCCATGACGAAGAAGGCGGGGTGGCAATTTCGCTGTCCGCGCGCCAGGGCGCCGGGACCGATTTGTTGCGCAAGGAGCTGTTGCGCGTCGCCGGATGGCATCCGGCGGAAGATGTCTTCATCGCGCGCGAACGCCATTTACGGGCGCTGTCGGACACGCGCACGCACATTGAATGCGCCCAGGCACAACTGCCGGCGCTCGAACTGTTTGCCGAAGAATTGCGGTTGGCGCAGGTGGCGCTGGGGTCGATCACCGGCGCTTTCTCGGCGGACGACCTGCTGGGCGAGATATTCGGCCGATTCTGCATCGGAAAATAACAAGCCTTCCTGACCGTTCCTCACTGTTCCGCAAAACCCCTTGAAACCCGCGCCATTGCGGGTTTTTTGTTATGTAGTGTGCTTGCATGTTCCGCACAAATCCGCTTAAATGTGTGCCCAGATGTGTGCCCAAGATAAAAGTCTGTGTGCCCAAGGTGAGGTGGTGGTGTGCCCTAGGCCCCTATTTAATTGGTGGAAAAGTCACTTTTGTATGGGCACACAAGGTAGCTAAGTCGCATGAATAACAAGCCAGACAAGGCTTTCAGGCCGTGTGCCCAAGGCGAAACGGTGTGCCCAAATCTCTCTTGTTTTTATGGGCGCACCTTGTGAATAAGTGGGGTGAATGATGGCGCTATCAGATACAAAGTTGCGGAGCTTGAAACCTGCGGGCAAGGCGTATCAAGAAGCCGATGAGGGCGGGCTGTTCGTGGAAGTCATGCCCGGTGGCACGAAGGTATGGCGGCTTCGTTACCGGATCGGCGGACGCGGAGCCAAGCAAGAGAAAATCACGCTTGGCGACTACCCGACCTATTCGCTGTCAGAAGCCCGGACATGGCGGGACGACTGCAAGGCGCTGGCCGGGCGTGGCTTGTCCCCGATGGCCTTGAGGCGTGGCGATGCGATCCCCGAAGATGCGGCCCCTGCAGCAAAGGAACTGGCGCAAGCCTTCATCCGGGAATGGTGTCTGAAAACCCGAGAGAAAGCCAAAGCCAAGGAAGCTGCAGCAAAGGAAGCCGATACGCTGGAAGCCTTCGCCCTGCGCTGGTACAAAGAAATCGTAGTTCCTGCCAACAGCAACCCCCGCAACATCTTGCGGGCACTGGAAAAAGACATCTTTCCCGCCATTGGAAGCAAGCAAGTTGCCGATGTGACCGTGACCGATATTCTGGCGATTACCGACAAGATCAAGAATCGTGGAGCCGATCAAATGGCGCTGCAAACCCGCAACGTGCTGAAACGGCTGTTTGCCTATGCGATTGCGCGGGAGAAAACCCAATTCAACCCAGCAGCGGCGATTGAGGCGAAATTCATAGCCAGCGCCAGAAGCCGGGACGTGGCTTTGAGTCCTGACGAAATCGGCAAGCTTCTGCGGGTGGTTTATCAATCGAACCTCAAACGGGCCTACAAGCTGGCAATTCACCTGCTGATTCTGTGCATGGTGCGGAAGTCGGAACTGATCGAAGCTAAATGGGAAGAGCTTGATCTTGAAAAAGCGGAATGGTCGATCCCCGGCGAGCGCATGAAGAAAGACAAGCCGCATCAGGTATCACTCTCGTCTCAGGCCGTGGCGATGTTCGAAGAATTGAAGGGGCTGTCCAGTGGTTCCGAATGGGTATGTCCGAGCCGTGGCAGTCTGAATCAACCCATTGCCCACAACACCTTGAACAAAGCAATTCAAACGCTAGACGTCGACGTGCGTGACTTCGTGATTCATGACTTCCGGCGGACGGCTTCAACGCATTTGCATGAAGCGGGGTTCAATTCGGATTGGATCGAGAAATGCTTGGCCCACGAAACCAAGGGCATCCGTGGCGTCTATAACCGGGCGCAATACGCTGAACAACGACGGGAAATGCTGCAATGGTGGGCTGACTTCGTGGATAGCCAGATTCAGGACGGCAAGGGAAAGGTAATCATCGGGCCTTTTGGCAAGGCGTATCAGGCGGCATGAGTCGTTACGCAGTAATGGCCAAGATGTTACGGCGTAACGGAGGTGGACATGGGAAAAAGCAATGCAGAGCGGCAAGCGGCCTACCGTGATCGGCACTTCAAAGCCATTCATGGCGGGCTGGAAAGGCTGAATCTGGCGGTATCGGTGCCAGCCAAGGCGCAATTAGAACGGCTGGCATCCTGTTACGCAGTAACGCAGCGGGAAGTGCTTGAAACCCTCTTGGCGCAAGCCGAACGGCGTTTGCTGGAAAGCCTTCCAGCCAGTGAGCACAGCCAGTATTACGATCAATCCGAGCCGTTACGCAGTAACGAACAATCCGTTACCGCGTAACGGCCTGCCTGTTACGGCGTAACGAATGGTGGAATAAGTCGGAAGGGATAAGACTTGCGCGGAATCATTCGTGGTATTATTTTTTCGTGTAGCCCGATTACCAAACATCGGTAAACAGATTGCAGCAATGCAACTCTTACGCGATTAGTAGGAAGCTTCGCCGGGAATCCCCCGGAAGTAATCACACGACACCCCATTAAGTGCGGTGGTCAAACTGTAGTGATGGCGACAACAAGAGCGTTTTTCGTTAAGCGCTTTTGTTGTCGCCTTTGCTTTTTGGCGGCAACGAAAGCACGCATGGAGCTTTCAAATGGCCGTACAAATTCAAACAGCCCTTACTATCATCCGCCGTAAGCAGGTAGAAGCCCGCACTGGGCTATCCCGTTCCAGTATTTACGCCCGATTGAGGCACAACCCCAAGAGGCCGGGCGACTATGACCCGACCTTTCCCAAGCCGGTATCTGTTGG
This sequence comes from Propionivibrio limicola, assembly GCF_009469695.1. Classification (GTDB taxonomy): domain Bacteria; phylum Pseudomonadota; class Gammaproteobacteria; order Burkholderiales; family Rhodocyclaceae; genus Propionivibrio; species Propionivibrio limicola. The sequence continues at coordinate 2,304 of NZ_SSSR01000012.1, read as the reverse complement.
AGCTAAGGCAGTCGGCTGGATTGAGTCCGAAGTAGAGGCGTGGATCGTCGCCCAAATCCAAAAAAGCCGTAAGGCATAAGGGGCGGGGATGATGACCAAAAACAACAAGGGCCGCGCCCCCGGTAAGGACGCGACCCCAAAGACTTCCGATAGCCGAAATCATACCGCAACCGATCCCCAGCTTGGCCGTGTCGATACGTGCCTGGCCGGGCAACTGGCCTTGCTTGCCGTGCTCTTCGTTCTTCTCGTGTGCGGGGTGAAGGCATGAGCGGCGATATTCAACGCATTACCGAAGCCCTGCAATTCATTGACCCGAGCGACCGCGATACGTGGGTGAGCATGGGCATGGCGATCAAGTCCGAGCTTGGCGACACCGGCTTTGACGTGTGGGAAGCGTGGAGCCTGCAGGCGGAATCGTTCAACGCCAATGATGCGCGGGACGTCTGGAAGAGCATCCGGGCCGGTGGCAAAGTGACCGTCGGGACGTTGTTCTATGAAGCCAAGGCGAACGGCTGGCGCGATGATGGGATTCACCAGAAGCCGACACCGGAAGAACTCGTCGAGCGTCAGCGCATGGCAGCGGAACGGGCCGCGCAAGATGAAGCCGAGATAGCCCGCGAACGTGCCGACACGGCGGCGATGGCAGCGGCGATCCTGAAAGCCGCAACCGAGGCGCAAGCCGATCATCCGTATCTTGTCCGTAAGCAGGTTTCCCCGGTGGCTACACTGAGAGAGATTGACGCGGGCGCGGCGGTGGCGATTCTTGGCTATGAACCCAAATCACGCGGCGACCTACTGATCGAGCGCTTGCTCGTTGTTCCTGTCAAGCAAGGCGAAGGTATTTCAACGGTGGAACTAATCGACGTCGACGGTCGCAAAACGGCACTTGCCGGACGCGGCAGCAAGGTGGGCGGGTATTGGGCAACCGAACGCCTGCCAGAAGGCGACGGCAGCGGCCTAACCCTGCAAATCGGCGAAGGCGTGGCAACTGTTCTTTCTGCCAAGGCAGCGACCGAGCACCCGACCATTGCGGCGCTGTCGTCTGGCAACTTGCCAGCGGTAGCCCGTGCCATGCGCGAACGTTACCCGGCGGCGGAGTTGGTGATTCTGGCCGATCTGGTGAAGGCGACCGGCGAACCCGACCATCATGCAATCGAGGCAGCGCGATCCGTGGGCGGCAAGCTGGCTATTCCCGACTTCGGAGACAACCGACCGAACGAGGCGACCGACTTCAACGACATGGCGGTGATGTATGGGCTGGAAGCGGTAGCACAGGTCATAGAGAACGCAATCGAGATGCCCATGGGCGAGCCTCAGCCCGGCAAAGAAGATGCGCCAGCGGGCGATGCTCAGGCCGTCAATGAAGCGCACGGCACAGCCCCATTCCCCACCGAAGAAGAGAGGCCGCGCTATGTCGTTCTGAACGACTGGGGGCAATGGCAGGGGGGCAAGCATCGCCCCGGCGTCTATTACTGTGGCATGAGCGACGGTAAAAAGGATTCTCCTCCTTTCCCCTATGAAACGTGGCTGTGCTCGCCGATCCATGTAGATGCAATCACATTTGATGGACAGGCTAACAACTTCGGACGGCTTCTACGTTTCAAGCCAACTGTCGGCAAGTGGCGAGAGTGGGCCATGCCCATGGAACTGCTGGCAGGCGATGGCACCCCCTTGCGGGCTGAACTTCTGGCGATGGGCGTAGAGCTTGATCCGAACCATGCAAAACGACTATTGCCGGACTATCTGCAGCGCGAACATCCGAAACGGCGTGTTCATTGCGCCTTGCAAGTCGGATGGGCTGGCAAAACCTTCGTGCTGCCCGACCAAGTAATCGGGCCGGATGCGTCTGACGTGATATTTCAGAGCGGCGAGCGCGGACACGAAGAGCACACCCGAGCCGGAACGCTGGAAGGCTGGAAGCAAGAACTGGCCGCGTTAGCCGTGGGCAATCCGCTGCTTCTGCTGGCGCTGTCGGGAGCTTTCGCCGGGCCGTTGCTGGCAAAGTGCAACACGGAAGGCGGCGGCGTGCATTTCTTCGGAGATTCATCAACCGGCAAGACAACCCTGATCGAAGCAGGCTGTTCTGTCTGGGGTGGGCCGAAATACAAACGAAGCTGGCGAGCCACAGCCAACGGGCTAGAAGGCGCGGCGGCGATGTTTAACGATTGCCTGATGGCGCTCGACGAGGTGAGCGAATGCGACCCCTGTCACCAGCGGTTGTAAATTGACACAGGCCAGCGATTGAAAGTTGATACACCGAACTGAGAAGATCGGCGGTTTTTGAGGCGCCGGTGATCACGAACG
>NZ_SSSR01000011.1 GCF_009469695.1 Propionivibrio limicola | reverse complement strand
CGTTCGTGATCACCGGCGCCTCAAAAACCGCCGATCTTCTCAGTTCGGTGTATCAACTTTCAATCGCTGGCCTGTGTCAATTTACAACCGCTGGTGACAATTGGACAGCGGTGTCGACCAGACAGGGCAACTCATCGGACCAAAACACCGCGACGGCAAAGAGGCGAGACGCACCATCGTGCTCACTCTCAATAGCTGGCGCACAGGAACCCTGCCAAATACCGCAAAAATCACTGAGTACTTCCCGGATGATGCTCCCTTGGTATTTCACGGGGTATTTGAGCCAGATTGGCAGCAGTCTTCTGCTGATCTCGTTCAAGGCGCCTTGGCGTTTATTGAACGCAGAGGACTTGATACCAGCAAACTGCAACACGAAATCCCGATGACACAGGAAAGGCTGGAGAGAGTGGTAGCGGGTACCGCTTCCGAGGACGAAGGATTGAAGTTTGCACAACTGCTGAGCCTGCGCTACAGGAAGCCCGACATGGCAACAATCCGGATTCGCCTGCGGGTGGCACGCATGGTGCAGGATGGCTACGAGCGCCTGCTGGAGTACCTGTGCCCGGGCGTCGAAAAGGCTTGCGTCGATCCCGAACAGAACAAACTACTACAACTGATTGCGCTGTTCGAGTGGGTGTACAACCTCACAGTTGAAGCGCACAAGCATGGAGAGACAGAAGCCGAGGAAAACGCTTGGTTTGAAGAAAACCTGCCGCAATGGGGAAAAGAAGACCTGCTGCTGTCCATCGTGCCTTCACGCTTTGCTACAGCATATCAAGAGCTCGCACACCGCTTGAGCCGGAAATTCCAGGGCTTATCTGAGGCTGATGAAGGACTTGAAGATCTCGTCCCGATTGATACGAGCAAGGCAGACATCATCTTGGAACGCCGCCGGGTTGCTGTTGAGCAGGAACGCAGCGAACTTGTAAAACTTGCCAAACTGCGCGAACGAATTCGTAGTGCCTCGCCTTGGCGCGCGCTGCAAGGCGAAGACAGTTTCTGGGTGGTTAGCCAGATCGCCGGAGACGATACGCAGCAACTCAGGGTGCGTGAAATCGCTACTGAGAGAATGCATGAGCTTGCGCAGACGCCGGCTGACTTTGTTGCCACTATATGCAACGAAGTCGGACGCCTCCTGAGTTGCAACTCGAAGTCTCGCCCGGCAGATGTTCAGGCCAAGGTCCAAGCGTTACTTGGCGAAGTAGAGCAGCACCCCGGCCTCGACTCGTGGAATACACTCGTCCTTTTCGTGCGTGCGAAGCACCGCCTGGCACAAAACGATTTAGAGGGGGCGCGTGACGACTTTAAAGCGGCCATGAAATCCTGTGCGGAAAACGGGTGCGGCGGCCTGCGTGGCGAAGCAGCCATGAATGCGTGGGCGGTGGAGCTTGTGTTGTGCAAGCTCAATAGGCAGAACCACGAGAGCTACTACAGGAACATGCTTGGATACATGGAGTTCCCTCTTGGCATTCCGGCTTTCGAGGACGCAGCGGCTCGCTGTGAAGAGCATTTCTGGACGGTTCTGTATCAACCCTATGCGGGAATCGAGCCCTTGGATCACGGTGATCCGGAGACTGTGCTCAAAGAGACTTTTGGTCTGATAGAAACGGGCAATTGGGATGGCTTGCAAGCTTGGCTGAAACGCCGCGCGAGAGATTTCCGCAAAAAATCCCTGCGCAGCGCGCGGTGCGATAGCGTTCTTTTGCAGTGGATGAAAATGCAAGACTGGTGCGGTCAGATGCTTTCCAACGCGATACGAATGGCCCCTCTGCATTTCGCGGATAAGATTTCGGCACATGGTGAGAAGCGGCGTGAGGCAATGCAGATGCTGTTGGCAGAATGGCCGGAGCAAGCGAACATCGCCGACTTCAAAGGTCAGACACCGTTGATGCTGGCCGCCAACGAAGGGGATGTCGAACTGGTTCATCTGCTGCTGGAGGCTGGTGCCGATGTTGATGCGCAGGACTATATTGGGCGTACGGCGCTGCATAGTGCAGCCACAGGACGGTCAGCCAGGGCAAAGATCGCCAGCGATATGAGCAGGTAGAGCATCAGTTCACTGGTCAGCAGCCCCCAAACCGAAGACCGAGATGATCGAGCTGGTCCCATTTCAAACATGGCCAGCACAAGGATTAACGAAAAACCGGCGGTAGCCAGACCCGACAGTCCCGCCACAGGCACAGCCAGACCGGCTGCTGCACCAACTCCAATTGTTTTCCAAAAACTTGCCATCAAACACCTCTGTAATGTCACCTATAGTGATCATTTTATGGCGTTTGGATGCGAATGTCACTTATAGAGCGGGTACTTATCGGGCGTGGCCCTATAAAGAGGGGACTCATAGAGTTGTTTCTCTTTGAAAGAGAGAAACATGGACTCCGATCCGAGAGTGCGCTTCGGCTTGAAGCTGATTGAAATCAGGAAGACCCGAGGTTGGTCGCAAGAACGTCTGGCGCTGGAAAGTGGTTTGGCGCGTAGTTACTTGGGCGGCGTGGAGCGTGGGCAACGCAACATCGCGCTGCTTAACATTTTCAAACTGGCCGAAGCACTGGCAGTGGAGCCGGAAGTGTTACTGGAGGCTCCCGTCACTAAACAGGAGTCAAGCGTCGTAACATCGTAGCGTTACGTTATCGTAACGCTACGATGGTCTCTGCTTGATTGCTCGCCGTAGCCATCGCAGCACACCTACTATTCAGGCAATGTAAAAGCCGTTAATATGGTCCTTAATTGATTTTCGTGGCGTTTAGGATCATCTAAGTGGCTTTTTCTTTATCGACTCCCGCTGAAATCCTGCACTCCCTCGGGGTACGTCTTCGGGAGCAGCGGCTTGCCCAGTCACTAACGCAGCGTGAATTGGCGCAGATGGCCGGGCTGTCGCTGGGCGCGTTGCGCAAACTCGAGACCGACGGCCAGTGCTCGCTGGAAACGCTGGTTCGCGTGGCGCAGGCGCTCGGGCTGCTGGATGCACTGGAAGATCTCTTTGTCCTCAAACGGCAATCCATCGCCCAGATGGAACAGGTTGATGTCGTTAGTCGACGCCAGCGCGCGCCGCGCAAGAAGACGTCATGAAACAGCTCACCGTGCATTATTGCGGCTGGGGGGAGGACTGGCCGCTGGGGCGGCTGGCTGATGACGGTCAGACCCTGCTCTTCGAATATTCCCCCGAGGCCCTGGCTCAAGGTTTGGAGTTGTCACCGCTGCATTTGAAGCTGCGTGCCGATGCCTACGGGAGCTTCCCGGCCCACCTGCATCGTCTCCCGGGCCTGATCGCCGACAGCCTGCCCGATGGCTGGGGTTTGCTGCTGATGGACCGCCTGTTTCGCCAACATGGTGTGCGTCATCCCGGACCGCTGGACCGGCTGGCCTTCATTGGCGAGCGGGCCATGGGCGCTTTGCGCTTTGTTCCGGCGAGCGAAACCGGTGCCGAGGAGCCGGACTGGTCGTTGTTGGCTCTGGCTGAACAAAGCCGGCGCGCGCTGGCTGGCGAGGCGGGTGCCGCCCTGCGCGAACTCGCGCTCACTGGCGGCTCGCCGCAAGGCGCCCGACCCAAGGCGTTGGTGCAGTACGACGCAGCAACCGGGCAAGTCAGCACCCGTCCTGATGCGCCAGGCAGTCCCTGGCTGGTCAAGTTTCCGGCGCAGAACGAACACAAAGAAGTCTGCGTCATCGAGCAGCTCTACGCCGAGTTGGCTCGGGATTGCGGACTGGATGTGCCCGAAAGCCGTTGGTTTGACCTTGCTCCCGACCTGGCCGCATTTGGCGTCGCACGCTTCGACCGAGAAGGTGGCCAACGCGTCCCGGTACACAGTCTGGCCGGATTGCTGCAAGTGGATTTTCGCCTGCCAGGTGCCACCGACTACACCGCCTTCCTGCGGGCCACCCGTTTCCTGACGCGTGACGAGCGCGAAGTGGAGAAAGCCTACGCACGCGCCGTCTTCAATGTGCTCTTCCACAACCGGGATGACCATCCCAAGAACTTCGCCTGGCGTCTCGGGCGTGACCGGCGCTGGCGTCTGGCGCCGGCCTTCGATTTGACCTTCAGCGAAGGCCCGATGGGCCAGCACCACTTGGACGTTTGCGGCGAAGGTGCCGCCATTGAACGCCAGCATCTGTTGCGCCTGGCGAAGGAGGGGGGCGTCTCGACGAAAGAGGCTGAGGATGTCATCGACCGGATGTTGCTGCAGGCAACATCACTGGCTGAACGGTTTGAGCACGTTCAGATTAGGCGGCCTATGGCACAGGAGATAAAATCGGCCATTGACACCTGTTGTCGGCGCTTGGAGCGCTGAATTCGAGAATGCCGCAATTGCCCCAGATCGCAATTGAACGGACTCAGCAGTGAGTTTTTTGAGTACAAAAATGAGTACGTTTTTTTAAGGAGTAGATTGGCGATGGTTTTTATCAATGACTTACAAGCGCAATCGCGCTTTAACGTCTAACTTCGGGCTGTGGCGTGCCGGCCGGGGTGATTGGCGCTTCGCCGGTGGCGTACCGCGGCCGCTTTGCGCCTTCTCCGACCGGGCCGTTGCATTTCGGCTCGCTCGTTTCGGCCGTTGGCAGTTATCTCGATGCGCGCGCGCAGCGGGGCGAATGGTTGCTGCGCATCGAGGATGTCGATGCACCGCGTACCGTCCCCGGCGCCGCCGACGGCATTCAGCGCACGCTTGAGGCTTTCGGTTTCGAGTGGGACGGCGAGGTCGCCGTTCAGAGTCACAGGCATGACCTCTACCATGCCGCGCTTGTTCGTCTTCAACTCGATGGACTCGTCTATCCCTGTGCCTGCTCGCGCAGCGAGATTGCCGCGGCGACTACGGCGACGGCGCGATCGATTGACGGTGGCCTGCTCTATCCCGGAACCTGCCGCAACGGTTTGGGTGACGGACAGGCCGCGCGCGCTTGGCGTCTGCGGGTGCCGGATCGAGAGTTTTGTCTCGTCGACCGCGTGCAGGGGAAGGTGCGCCAGAATCTGGCGCGGGACGTCGGCGATTTTGTCCTGTTCCGCGCCGACGGGCTTTATGCCTATCAGCTTGCCGTGGTGGTCGATGACGCCGTGCAAGGCGTCAATGCCGTTGTGCGTGGCGTCGATCTGCTTGATTCAACGCCGCGCCAGATGTGGCTGCAGGAATGTCTTGGTTTTCCGACGCCGAGTTACGCGCACTTGCCGGTGGCCGTCAATGCGGCGGGGGAAAAACTGTCCAAGCAGACGCGGGCGGCGCCGGTCGAGGTCGGCGCTGGCAGCGAGGTGCTGGCCGATGCGTTGAGTTTCCTCGGGCATGCCGTTCCGGCGGAAGTGCGCGGCGCGCCGCTCGCCGACTTCTGGCGCTGGGCCATCGATCATTGGACGATGGCCCGTGTCCCCGCGGTGCGGGCCATTTTCCCCGGTCAGTGAGACACCGGGCGTTTCCTTATTTCATCGTCTTGATGGCGTCGAACAGCGCCTTTTGTTGCGGTGTGCTGACGAATTTGTCGTAGACCGGCCGCATCGCGTTGCGGAACGACTCCTTGTTGATGTCCTTGACGAAAACCGTGCCGGCCGCTTGCGTGCCTTTGCGGGCGTTGTCGTCGCGCTCGCGCCAGAGACGCCGCATGACCGGTACGCAGTCGCGCGCCGCCTCGGCGATCAGTGCCTGATCTTCGGCCGCAAGCGACTCCCAGCGCTTTCTCGAGAAAACGAGCAACTCGGGAATCATCGCGTGCTCGGTCAGATTGTAGTGCGTGGCGGCCTGATGCAGCTTGTAACCGTAGAAGGTCGGGGTGTCGCCCTCGCCGGCTTCGACAAGGCCGGTCTTGAAGCCGGCGCCGATGTCTTCCATGGCCATCGGCGTCGGGACGGCACCCATCGCCTTGGCGATCGCGATCCACAGGTCGGACTGCATGACGCGCAGCTTCATGTCGCGCATGTCGGCCAGGGTGCGGATCGGTTTGTTGGCATAGATGTTGCGCGCGCCGCAGTCGAAGAAGGCCAGACCGACGTAAGCCGAGTTGGCGAAGGAGGCCAGAATTTCCCGGCCCGGGGCGCCGTCGAGCGCCCTTTGCTGGTGCTCGGTGGAGGTGAAGAGGTAAGGCAGCGCCGGCACGACGGTGGCCGGGCAGTCCTTGTTGAAGGCGGCGCAACTGGCGCGGGTCATGTCCAGCGTGCCGTTGCGCAGTTGCTCCAGCTCATCCTTTTCCGGACCGAACACGCCACCGGGAATGACCTTCAGTGTGATTCGTCCCTGACTGCGCTGTTCGAGCGCCGCCGCCATCGCCTGTGCGGCGCGGATCGCCGGATGGTCTTCCGGGTGCGTGTCGGCCAGGCGGAGAACGATCTTCTTCTCGCCGGAATCGACCTTGTAGGCCGACAGTGTTTGCCCCATGGCATAGCCGACCTGGGTCATGCGCCCGGCGCCGGTAGCGGAATCTCTCGCCGCGGCTGAATTCTGTTCGCTCATCTGGGCGATCTGCTCGATGTTGCGGGCGATCGTCGAGCTGGCCGTTTCCTGTTCCTTCATGGCGCCGGAAATGTCGGCAACGAGGATGGCCGCCGCCTCGGCGCCGGTTTTGAGTTTCTCGATCGATTCGCCGGCTTCCCGGGCGTTGACGACACCTTCGTCGACGATTTTTTCCGTCTGGAGCATGCTTTCGACGGCCTCGTGCGCGCCTTCCTGAACGCGGCGCAGGAGATCACTGATTTCCTGGGTCGACAGTGTGGTGCGTTCGGCGAGCTTGCGCACTTCGTCGGCGACGACGGCAAAGCCGCGCCCCTGTTCGCCAGCCCGGGCCGCTTCGATGGCGGCGTTGAGCGCCAGAAGATTGGTCTGGTCGGCGATCTCGCGGATCATCCGGGCGACCGACGAAATGCTGTCGCAATCGGTGCTGAGTGCCTTGATTCGCGTTGCCGCCTGGCGCACGGTGTCGGCGATCTTCTGGATGGCGTCGACGGTGTGGAGGATGACGCTGCCGCTTTGTTCGGCAATTTCCCGCGATTCCTGCGCGTGCTGGCTGGCGTCGTCGGCCTGCTCGGCGACCGTCGAGATGCTGACGGTCATTTCCTCCATCGCCGCCGCCATGTTGCTCGATGCATCGCTTTGCACCTGTGAATTGCGGGCAATCTTGCGCGAAGAATGGTCGACCTCTTCGGTGACGTCGAGCAGGTGAGCGACCGATTGCTGGATGTCGAGGAGGCTGGCGCGCAATCGCCCTTGCAGCCGCTCGTAGGCGCGCAGGGCATGGCCGATCTCGTCGTCGGTGCCGGTGACGGGAACCGTTCCCGTGAAATCCAGATTGTCCGCCGCGTCGCCGATGACTGATTCCAGCGTCTGGAGCGGTCTGACGATGGAACGGCGGAACAGGTAGCCCAATGTGCCGAGCAGCGCCAGACCAAGGGCGAGAACGACGAGCATCGCGGTGCGGGCGTTATCCAGCGCGGCGAGTGCCGACTGGACGGTGGCCGGAGTGGCGGTGACTTCGGCCGCGCCGGACTTGCCGGACAGTTGCCCGATAACGCTTTCCGCGGCGGCGAAGCCGTTAAGCGCCACAGCGAAAACAATCACGGAAGTGACCAGCGCTGCACAAATCAGCAAAACGATCTTGCGCGAAATACTCATTTCTGCCCCCTTTTTTGTTTTGTGATCGGGCGTGTGCCCGTGGACGCGCCCGCTGTTCAGGATTGTGCCGCAAGAGCCGGCCCGTGTGCAGACTGTAGGACCGTTGTGCTTCAAAATTCGAGCGGGTCGACTTCGAGATGCCAGCGCAGGCGGGACGGTGTCTTTATCGCGTCGACGGCTTCGCGCCATGCCGTCAGGAAAACCTGCAGGGCGCGTCGCGAGGGCGATTCGATGAGCAGTTGCGCGCGCTCGAAGTTGGCGCGGCGGGCCATGCGCATCGGCACCGGGTCGTAGAGCATCACGTCGGGATGGTGCGCGGCGTCAGGCCAGGCGCGGGCGGTGGTCAGGAAGGCGAGCGCGTCGGCCAGGTGCGGCGCTTCGGCACGCAGCATGGCCTGATAGGCATAGGGAGGAAAGCCCGCCTGTTCCCGCTCCTTGAGCTGCGCGGCGGCGAAGGCGGGATAGTCGTGACGGACGAGGGCCTCGTAGAGCGGGTGGTCGGGGAACTGCGTCTGGATCAGGACTTCGCCGGGCAGTTCGGCGCGCCCGGCACGGCCGGCGACCTGCATCAGTTGCGCGAAGAGGCGCTCGGGGGCGCGCCAGTCGGCGGCGAAGAGCGCGGAATCGGCGCCCAGTACGCCGACCAGCGTCAGCTTGGGGAAATCATGCCCTTTGGCCAGCATTTGCGTGCCGACGAGAATGTCGGCGTCGCCCGCGTGGATCTGCTCGACCAGCGCTTCCCACTGTTTGCGGCTCTTGGCCGAATCGCGGTCGACGCGCAGGATGCGCGCCTGCGGGAAGCGTGCGGCGAGCACCTCTTCGATGCGTTGCGTGCCGCGTCCGAATGGCTGAATGTCCTGGTTGCCGCAGGTCGGGCAGCTTTTAGGAATGCGGCATTCGAAGCCGCAGTGGTGACAGCGCAAACGCCCGTCGGAAAGATGCAGGACGAGATTGGCGGCGCAGCGCCTGCAACGCGAAATCCAGCCGCACTGGGTGCAGGTGAGCACCGGTGCGTAGCCGCGCCGGTTGAGGAACACGAGGCTTTGTTCGTCACGTGCCAGACGCTTTTCGATGGCCGCCAGCAAGGCGCCACAGAGCCCGTCCTGCAGTTTTTCGACGCGCGTGTCGATGCGCTGCACGGCGGGCAGGCGGGCGCTTTGCACGGCGCGCTCGTGCAGCGTCAGCAAGGTGTAGCGGGCGGGCGTGCGATTGTCGACGGCGTTGGCCCAGCTTTCCAGCGATGGCGTCGCCGATCCGAGCACGATGGGAATCTGGTGCTGATGGGCGCGGAAGACGGCGAGATCGCGCGCCGAGTAGCGGATGCCGTCCTGCTGCTTGAACGAGGGGTCGTGCTCTTCGTCGACGATGATCAAGCCGGGGGCGGGCAGCGGCGTGAACACGGCCAGCCGGGTGCCCAGCACAATGCGCGCCCGGCCTTCGAAAGCGGCCTTCCAGTTGCGCGTGCGCGCCGCCTCGGTCAATTCGCTGTGCAGGCTGGCCAGCTCGACGCCGGGAAAGCGCGCCGCGACGCGGTTTTCAAGTTGCGGCGTCAGGTTGATTTCCGGCACCAGGAGAAGCGCTTGCCGGCCCTCCGCAAGGCAGCGCTCGATCAGGCGCAGATAGACTTCCGTCTTGCCGCTGCCGGTCACGCCGTGCAGCAGATAAGCGTGAAAACCGGTGCCGGCGTTGACGGCGTCGATGGCGGCTTTCTGTTCGCCGGTCAGCGTTGGCGCGGCGCGTTGCGCCACCGCCGTGACCGTCCGCTTGGTCGCCCGGGCCTTGGGCGGCGCAACGCGCCGCAGCCCGGCCGGGAGTGCCGCCAGCATCGCCTCGCCGGTTGGACGCTGGTAGTAGGCGGCGCAGAATTCGAGCAGACGAAACCAGTCGGCCGGTAGCGGCGGCAGGTCGCGCAGCACTGCTTCGAGCGGCTTTACCTGCTCAAGCGGATGGTCGCTGGCCTGCGGCAGGTCGACGAGCAGGCCGATGCGCGCATGGCGACCGAAGGGGACGCGCACCCGCAAGCCGATATCGGCGGCCGACAGTGTTTCGGACTCCGGAACCCGATAGTCGAAGAAACGATGCAGCGGAAGATCAAGAGCAACGCGTGCGATCTGCATGGTCGCCGGCTAGTGCTCGCGCAGGAAAAACGGCAAAAATAGACCTTTCGTCATAGTCGGGTTAGCGACAGAAGTTCTTCCGGCTTCTGTAAAAAAACGCGTAACTCATTCACGTACCAGCGTATTTCCAGTTGTTCACATTTTCTGTGGATAACTCTGTGGGTTAGTCACGGACAAGTGCCGCGAAGGCCCGCCGGGCAAGGGGTTTTCTTGCGTTGCCGCAAAAAGCGGCAGTAAAAAAGTCGTTAAAAATCAAAGTTTTGTGGTTAAGTGTCTGATTTTTCATGGGGTGCGTGACCTTTTGTGACAGAAGAAAAGCTTCTGTGCATAAGTCAACCCCGATATAAGGCTCAGAACGTTGTTTTTCGCCGTTGTCGGCTGTAGTCATGCACCGTCTCGACGAGTGCGGCGATATGCTCGGGCGGGGTGAATTGGGAAACGCCATGTCCGAGATTGAAGACGTGGCCGGTATGGCCGGGGCCGTAGCTGTCGAGCACGCGTCGCGTCTCGGCGGCGATTTTTTCGGGCGAGGCGAACAGCACGGCGGGGTCGAGATTGCCTTGCAGGGCCACGCAGTCGCCGACGCGCTGGCGGGCGCTGGCGAGGTCGATGCTCCAGTCCAGGCCGATCGCATCGCAGCCGCTGTCGGCGATGGCTTCCAGCCACAGGCCGCCGCCTTTGGTGAAGACGATCGACGGGACGCGCTCACCGTCGTTCTCCCGGATCAAGCCGTCCACGATGCGTTGCATGTAGGCGAGCGAGAACTCGCGGTAAGCGGCTGTCGTCAAGATGCCGCCCCAGGAGTCGAAGAGCATCACCGCCTGCGCGCCCGATTCGATCTGGGCGTTGAGGTAAGCGATGACAGCTTCGGTGGTGACGTTGAGGATGTGGTGCAGCAGGTCGGGACGTTCGTAGAGCATCGTCTTGACCTGACGGAAATCGGGGCTGGCGGCGCCCTCGATCATGTAGCAGGCGAGCGTGAACGGGCTGCCGGCGAAGCCGATCAGCGGTAGCGAGTTGTCGAGTGCGCGGCGGATCTCGGCCACCGCGTCCATCACGTAGCGCAGATGAACATTCGGGTCGGGAACGCTCAGGTCGCGAATCGCCCATTCCTCGCGCAGCGGTCGTTCAAAACGCGGTCCTTCGCCGTCGGCGAAATGCAGGCCGAGACCCATGGCGTCCGGGATGGTCAGGATGTCCGAAAACAGGATGGCGGCGTCGAGATCGAAGCGTGCCAACGGTTGCAGCGTCACCTCGCAGGCCAGCGCCGGATTCTTGCAAAGCTGCAGGAAACTGCCGGCGCGCTTGCGCGTTTCGCGGTACTCGGGCAGATAGCGCCCGGCCTGGCGCATCAGCCAGACCGGGGTGTAGTCGGTCGGTTCCCTGAGCAGGGCGCGGAGAAAATTGTCGTTGCGGGGACGGGGCACGAGAGACTCCACCGGAAAGGGTTAAAGGGGGAACCGAGGCTATTCCAGTAGTGTATCCGGCACCGGCGTCGCCTCTGCTTCTTCACCGCGCTTGCCGAAGTGGATGCCCAGCTGCTTGAGCTTGCGGTACAGGTGGGTGCGCTCGAGGCCGGTCCGTTCGGCGATGCGCGTCATGTTGCCGCCATCGATTTTCAGGTGATGCTCGAAATACATCCGCTCGAACGCCTCCCGTGCTTCGCGCAGCGGCTGGTTGAAAAGAGGCAGGGCGGGAGGCTGCGGGCTGGCCGTTTCTTCCTCCAGCTGCAGGAGCTCGTTGACGTCCTCCTGCGTGATTTCTTCCTCGAGCGCCGAGAGCGCCAGATTCTTCACGGCGGCCAGCAGTTCCGGCCATTCGCCCTGCCAGCGATGCAGGCGCAGGGCATTGAGCGCGGCACTCGAAAAATAGCGCGTCGGCACGCCGTGCCGCTCGATCAGGTGTGACAACAGGAGCACGGCGATTTCCGGCACTTCGTCCGGGTGTGTGGAGAGCAGCGGCAGCGCCACCCAGACTTCGCCGAGTCGGGCGACGAGTCCGGCGTCCCAGCCGCTTTCCTGCAGCACCGTGAGCGGGCGCGACGTGGCCGCGACGAGCTGAATGTGATAGCGGCTGAGGCGTTCGAGGGCGAAAGCCAGATTTTTCTGCTGCAATTTGCCGAGCAGGGTCAGGTCGGCAATGAACATGATGCCGCCGCTGGCGTTTTCAAGCATCTCCTGCGTGAGCGGGGCGCTGGAGGCGGAGAGGTCGAGCCAGGGCGTCTTCGGCGCCTGCAGCGTGCGGGCGCAGATTTCGGCGATGCTGCCCGAGGCGCTTTTGAGCAGCAGCACCGAGGTGTTGGCGGCGGCTTGCTCAAGGCGTTTCTTGAGATCCTTGAGCAACGGCGAGCGGGCGAAGGCATTCAGCGTGAGCGGTGGCTTGTGCGGCGCCACTTCGTGCTTGAGCGCCTTTTTCACCGTCGCCAGCAGCTTTTGCAGGGCGATCGGCTTTTCGAGAAAGTCGATGGCGCCGACGCGCGTGGCTTCGACCGCCGAGTCGATCGTGCCATGGCCGGACATCATGACCACCGGCATCGTCAACAGGCCGCCCGCGGACCATTCCTTGAGCAGGGAGATGCCGTCGGTGTCGGGCATCCAGATGTCGAGCAGGACGAGATCGGGGCGTTTCTCGCTGCGCAGCTTGCGGGCAGCGGCAGCATTCTCGGCAAGCGAGACGGTGTGGCCTTCGTCGGCCAGGATTTCCGAAAGCAGTTCGCGGATTCCTACTTCATCGTCGACAACCAGTATTTGCGCCATGTTCAGTTCTCTACGGGTAAAGCGTTGTGATGGTTTTCCGGCGTCGCGGCCGGCGCCAGAGGCAGACGGATGCTGACCTCGGCACCGTGCGGCTGACGGTTGTTGATGCTGATCCGTCCGGCGTGCTCATCGACAATCTTCTTGACGATGGCCAGCCCGAGGCCGGTGCCGCCGGCCTTGGTCGTTACATAGGGCTCGAAGACGCGGGCGAGGATGTCCGGCGGGAAGCCCGGGCCGTTGTCGATGACGGCCAGTTCGGCCTGGCCGTCGGCCGCGCGCGTGGCGACTTCGATCCTCGGAGCCTCTACCCCTTCCTGGGCGTCTTCGGCGTTGCGCAGCAGATTATGGATGATCTGCCGCAACTGCGTCGCATCGCCGAGCGCCACCGGGCGGGCCGGGTCGAGATGGATGTCGATGCGCGCCTGCGATGTCTCATAAAGCCCGAGCACTTCGCCGACCAGCGCGTTGAGGTCGACCGGCGCCAGGGTCGGGGCCGGCAGGCGGGCGTAGTCGGAGAATTCATTGACCATGCGCTTCATCGCCTGCACCTGGTTGATGATCGTCTGCGTCGAGCGGCCGAGCATGTCGCGGTCGCCGTTGGCCAGTTTCTCGGCCAGCTTGAGTTGCAGGCGCTCGGCCGAGAGCTGGATCGGCGTCAGCGGATTCTTGATTTCGTGCGCCAGGCGGCGGGCGACCTCGCCCCAGGCGGCGCTGCGCTGGGCGGCCACCAGCCGCGTCACGTCGTCGAAGACGACGACATAGCCGCCGTTCGTCTCCTGTGGCAGTTGCGAACCGCGCAACAGCAGGATCTGCGGCAAGCCGCCCGGACGGTCGAGTTCGATCTGGGTCTGCCATTCCTTGTTGCCGTGTTCGGCGAACGCGTCGCGGATCGCTTGCCCGATCTTTATCTGGCGCGGCCAGGCATCGACCGTTTCGGCGAGCAGGCCGTCGAAGCCTTCGTCGAGGATTGTGCACGCGCCTTCGTTGACGGTGCGCAGCTTCAGGCAGCGGTCGAAGACAAGCACGCCGGCCGAGAGGTTGGCGAGGATCGATTCCAGATAGGCGCGCGCCGATTCGACGGCGATCCGGTGTTTTTCCGTGTCGCGCCGGGCCTCGTCGAGCTGGCGCGTCATCTGGTTGAACGACTGGGTGAGCACGCCGAGCTCGTCGCGGCTGTTGAGGGCGCGGCGCGGCGTGAAGTCGCCGGACGCGACGGCCTGCGTGCCTTCGGCGAGGATCGACAGCGGCGCCGAGAGACGGCGGGCAAGGACGAAGGCGACGACGATGGCGGTAAACAGGGCGAGCAGCACGGTCAGCGTCAGCGTCATGGCGTACATGCGGGTGAGCCCCTGCCGGCCGAGCGAGAGTTCCTGATAGTCGCGATAGACGGCCTGCACCTGTTCGGCGTTCGTTGCGATGCCGGCCGGCACGTCCTGCGTCAGCTGCAGGATCAGGTTTTCCTGGCCGAGCCCGAGCGGCGTCACCGGCACCATGACGCGCAGCCGCATGTCCTTGCCGTTCTCGCTCTCGACTTCACGGAAGACGCGGCCGCCGCGTGCCTGCCGCAGCAGCTCGGGGTCGGGTTGCGCGGGCAGGTACGACGACAGCTCGCTGGTCGCCGTGGCCAGCAGCTGCCCGGACGACGAGAACAGGGCGGCGAACTGAATGCCGGTCTGTTCGCGCAGCCGGTTGAGTGTCGCCCGTCGCCGGTGTTCCGGTTGGTCGCCAAGATCGAGGGCCATGGCGCGCCCCTTCTCGGCCAGGTCGTCGAGGAGCGCGTCGAGCGTGCTCTGGCCGAGATTGAGGCCTGATTCGAGCGCCTTTTCGACGCGCACGTCGAACCACGACTCGATGCTCTTGGTGACGAACTGCACCGAGACGCCGTAGATGAGGATGCCGGGCAGCACGGCCATCAGGCCGAAAATCAGCATCAGTCGCAGTTTCAGGCGCGAGCCGAAGACCTGGGCGCGGTGCTCATGCCAGAGCGCGCGAACCTGCCAGGTGATGAGGCCGAGCATGGCGAGGGCGACGACGCCGTTCAGGCCGAGCAGCCACGGATAGTAGCGGGCGAACAGCGCGGTGTTGGCGCTGGCCGAGGCGAGCAGGAAAACGAGGATGCCGCCGATGGAGGCCGCGACGATGAGCAGCGTTCTCATTTGCCTTCTCCCGGATCCGCCGGCGGGCCGGATTCGGACGGGGTGAATGTCCAGTTCGCCCACTCGGAGGTGAGCCGCCAGTCCTTGTTGGCCAGTGCGCCGATCTGGAAGGTGCGCGGCATTTGCGACAGGTCGAGGCGCATGCGCACGCCGGCGAGATAGGCCTGACCGTTGCGTACCTCGCCTTTGTCGAGCACTGGCCAGTCACGCAGGCGCGACAGGACGCGCAAGGCTTCACCGAGCGTGGCGAAGCTCTGGTGCAGTGTGCCGGTCGATAAACGGTACTGGCGCGTCAGCGCATGGTAGGACAGTTGCAGCGTGCGCGAGCGCTGGACGACCTTTTCGTCGAGCCAGTACCAGCGCGAACGCGTCAGCTCGAAATCGGTGACGAAGTAAAGGACGATGCCTTTGCTGACCGCTTCTTCAAGCCGTGCATTGAAGTTGATGCTGAACTCGGCGTTGAGTGCGTAGCCGTCGTCGGTGGCCACCAGTTGCGGGTCGCGCGCCGCCAGGTCCGAAGCCTGCGCCATCCGCGCCGGCAGGGTGACCAGCAGCGTCACGGCCAGCAGCAGGAACAGGCGGCCGGCGAAGGTTTTAATCGGCCTTGCCCAGCAACGCATAGTAGAAACCGTCGTTGTCGTCCTGCGGCAGCAATTGTTCCGCGTGCAGCAGCGTGGCGTCCGGCTGGCGGCAAAGGAAAGCGTCGATCTGCGCCGAATTTTCCTCGGTGAAGACCGAGCAGGTGGCGTAAAGCAATTTGCCGCCCGGCTTGAGCGTTTGCCAGAGCACGTCGAGGATGGCGGCCTGCGTATGCACGAGACGGCGGATGTCGCTTTCGCGGCGCAGCACCTTGATGTCCGGATGGCGGCGCACGACGCCGGAGGCCGAGCACGGCACGTCGGCAAGGATCGCGTCGAACGGACGGCCGTCCCACCACGGCTTGAGCTGGCTGCAGTCGGCGGCCTTCACCTCGGCGTGCAAGCCGATCCGGTGCAGATTGTCCTCGATGCGCCGGGTGCGCTTGGCGTCGATGTCGAGGGCGAGCAGGTCGAGGTCGGCCATTTCGAGCAGGTGCGCCGTCTTGCCGCCGGGGGCGGCGCAGGCGTCGAGCACGCGCGACCCGGCGGTCGGCGCGAGAATTTCCGCGGCGCGCTGGGCGCCGGCGTCCTGCACCGAAACCATGCCGTCAGAGAAGCCCGGCAGAGCGTCGACGGGGCACGGTTTTTGTAGCCGGATGCCGTTCCGGCCGAGCGGGCGGGCGGCGATGCCGGCGGCGTCCAGTCGGGCGAGATAGCCGGCCGGCGTTTCCTGAAGCTGGTTGACGCGCAGCGTCATCGGCGGCGGGCTGTTGGCCGTGTCGACAATCTGTTGCCAGTTGGCCGGATACGTCCGGCGCAGGCGGGTTAGCCACCAGCGCGGATGCTGGTAATGCGCCTCGTCGTCGGCTGCCAGTGCGGCGAGCAGCGCGTCGCGCTGGCGCAGGAAGTTGCGCAGCACGCCATTGACGAGTCCCTTGAACACCCCGCCCGACAGCTCGCCGGCGGCGGCGACGGCCTGATCGACGACGGTGTGCGTCGAATCGGTGCGCGTTTCCAGGCGATAGAGGGCGCCCAGCAGCAGCGCCTGCGTTTCGGCGTGCGTGAGCGCTTTGGTCATCAGTCGGCGCAGGAAGAATTCGCCGCGTCCGTAGCCGCGCAGGACGCCGTAGGCGACATCCTGGGCGGCGGCGCGAGCAGCCGACGGTTCGTTCGCCAGCTGCGTCAGCGCTTCGTTCAGGCTGCGGCCGGCGTGTACGGCAGCCAGCACGCGGGCAGCCAGCAGCAGGCTCCAGCCGAGCGAGTCGGGCGGTAGCGTGCGGGCGGTTTCGGCCGGCGGCGTGGCGGCTGCGTTGCCGCGCGGCGCTGTCTGGGGCGTGTCGGTTTTGCGCACGCGAACGATGCGTCGGGTGGGCGAAGGTGATGAAGTCGGCGTTTGGGGCCGGCTGGGCGTTGAAACCGGTTTTGAAGACAAGGCGGTGTTCTGCAAGAAGACGTCGGCTGGCGAGTTTAGCATGAGGCGGTGACGATCGAATCAGCTTAGATGCGGGCCGGCCGGGCGGTCTTGCCCGGATCGGCGAGCGACATGCTCCTGAAACATTCGGCTGGCTTAATGCGCCGCATGAACAAGTCTCTATTGCCAATGGCCGTGTCGCGCTTCCCGATCAAGAACTTTATTTTCGCCGCCATCCTCGGCGCCGCCGTCAGCGCGCTGGGCGGGTTGCCGGCCCATGCCGCACCGCTTGTCGCTGCCGGGGCGGTGGTTTCGCCGGCGTCCCCGGCGGGGCCGCTGCAGCACCTCGCCAGCGCCGGTCAGCTGCGTCTGCAGGCGCAGCGTCTGGCCAAGCTTTACCAGCAGTCGGGCATGAACCTGAAATCGTTTGCGGCGCGCCAGCAGGCGGCGCGGGCGCGTCAGGAGGTGGAGCAACACCTGGCCGTGCTCAGTCGCGCGCTCGCTGCCGGCAACACCCAGCGCCCGTTAGCGCGCACGTCGCGTGTCTGGGGAGAGCTGAAGAAGGCGCTTGATCTTCCCTTTTCGCTGGAGAACCGCGATCTCGTGAACGCGTTGGCCGAGGAAATGTCGATCGCGGCGGGCAGTCTTGCGATGCAGATCGAAGGCGGGCTCGAGAACGGGACCGGGCGTCTGCTCGATCTTTCGCTGCGCCAAAGCATGCTCGTGCAACGGCTGGCCCGGCTTTATCTGCAGGCGCATGCCGGCGACCGGCGGCAGGGGCTGCTTGTCGATATGGAGCAGGCGCGCAAGGAATTTTCGGCGGCGCTCAAGGAATTGCTGGCGGCCCGTGAAAATACGGCGAAGAGTCGCGATGCCCTTGAACTGGCGAAAACACAGTGGGTCTTCTTCGAGCAGGCCGTCATCAACCAGAAGGACGGCTGGGCGAGCAACCCCAAAGACGTGGCGACGGCCAGCGAAAGGATTCTCGAAGTGCTGGACGACGTGTGCGCGCAGTATGCGCCGGGCACCGGCAGGACACTGGCTCGCGAAGGCGGCGGGCCGCGTGGCTAGTCGTCAGTCATGTTGGAGAGCATGGATAAATGCCTCACCACCAAGACACCAAGAGCACAAAGATTCACCAAGAAAACAGGGTGTTAGCTTGGTGCTCTCTTGGTGTGCTTGGTGCCTTGGTGGTTCGCTTTTTTTGTTGGCTGCCTACAGGCGGTCGCTACCGCTCAGTGTTCGAGATTTAGCGCCGCTTTGACGGCATCGACGCGCGCCATGTGCAGGCGCTCGGCGATTTGCGACTTTTCGGGTGTGCTGCGTGCGATGCCTGCGGCGTCGATGCCGCGCATGGCGGCCAGCGCGCGGGGGAAGAGATCGGCTGACGGGATCGGTTTGTCTTCCCAGCCGAGCCGACCGTGGAAATCGCATCCGCAGGCGTCGAGCAATTGTTCAAAACGCTGCGGCCGGCGCAGCGCGTCGGCGTTTTCGAGCAGTTTGACGATGGTCGAGGCGCGCATTTCCGGGCCGCGCCGGATGTCGCCGTGGTAGCGCGCAACGAGCAGCGCCAGATCGCGGCATTCGACCGGTGCCTTGAGGCGGGCGCAGACCGTCTCGACGAGGCGGGCGCTGCGCACCTCGTGGCCTGGGTGGCGGGGCAGGTCGCTCTCCGGCGTCGAACCCTTGCCGAGGTCGTGCAACAGCACGGCGAAACGCACCGGTAGCGGATGGCCGCGGCCAGCCGAAAAGTCGAGCGCCATCATCACATGCACGCCGGTATCGACTTCCGGATGGTAGTCGGCGCGTTGCGGCACGCCGAACAGCCGGTCGAGTTCGGGCAGCAGACGCGCCAGCGCGCCGCATTCGCGCAGCACGTCGATCATGCGCGACGGTTGTTTCTCCATCAGCCCCTTGGCGAATTCCTGCCAGACGCGTTCGGCGACGAGATGGTCGACCTCGCCGCTATCGACCATCCGGCGCATCAGCGCCAGCGTTTCCGGCGCCACCGAAAAGTTGGTAAAGCGGGCGGCAAAGCGGGCCAGGCGCAGGATACGCACCGGGTCTTCGACGAAGGCCGGGCCGACATGGCGCAGGATGCCGGCCCTGAGGTCGGCAATGCCGTTGAACGGATCGATCAGCGTGCCATCGTCGGCGCGGGCGATCGCGTTGATCGTCAGGTCGCGCCGCGCCAGATCCTCGTCGAGCGTGATGTCGGGCGAGGCGTGGAAAGCGAACCCCTTGTAACCGTGACCCGTTTTGCGTTCGGTGCGTGCCAGCGCGTATTCCTCGCGCGTTCTGGGATGCAGGAAAACCGGAAAATCCTTGCCGACCGGCTTGAAGCCGCGGGCGAGCATGGTCTCCGGCGTCGCACCGACGACGACGTAATCGCGATCCTGCACCGGTAGCCCGAGCAATTCATCGCGCACGGCGCCGCCGACGGTGTAAACGGTGAAGCCCGACTCACTCATGCGTGCTTATTCGCCTTCATTCATCGCGGCGCCCCGCGTGCGCGCGATAGCCGTCGAAACGGCGCCGAGCCTGCATGGCGGACAGATAGGCTGGCGCGACGGCTTCCAGCGGTTGCGGTTTCCAGCCCGGATAGACGTGCTGGCCATCGACGATGCTGTCGACCTGCATCGAGCGCAGGTTGTCGGGCGTCATCGGCGGTTTCGGCAGCAGGCCGAGCAGGCTGGCCTGCACGCTGGCCAGTGCGCCGGGCAAGGCGATGATCGGGCGGCGGTGACCAGTCAGCGCGCCGACGTAGTCGACCAGCGCGCGCAGCGTGTAGATGCGGGGGCCGCCGAGTTCGTAGACCTGGCCGAAAGTGGCCGGGTTGTCGAGGCTATCGGCAAAGGCGTTGACCACGTCGCCGACATGCACGGGCTGGAAGCGGGCGTCCGCGCCGGCGAGTGGCAAGACCGGCAGGCAGCGCAGGAGGGTGGCGAAGGTGTTCAGGAACACGTCGCCGACGCCGAACATGACGGAGGGGCGGAAGACGGTGACGTCGAGTTCGTTCGCCGCTGCCAGCACCACGGCTTCGCCGGCGGCCTTCGAGCGCAGGTAGGCCGAGGGCGCATCGCTGGCCGCCTTGAGCGCGCTCATGTGCACGAGCCGGCGCACGCCGGCCTGCTTCATGGCGGCGATGATTTTCTGCGGCAGTTCGACGTGTGCCGCAGCGAAGCGCTTGCCGTAGGGGGCGCCGGAGCTGGTGTCGTGCAGGATGCCGACCAGGTTGATGACCGCGTCGACGCCGTCCATCAGGGCCCGCAAGGTGTCGGGATCATTGGCGTCGGCCTGGACCACGGACACGCGCGGCAGGACGAACAGCCGCTTGGCCTTGTCGCGGCGCCGCGCCGGTACGGTGACGCGCATGCCGCGTTCAGAGAGGAGGGCGGCCAGGTGTCCGCCGACAAAACCGCTGCCGCCAATCAACAGTACTTTTTTGATTTCCATGATTTGCACCGGTCAGAAGTTGGGGATAAAAGTCAAAATCGATATAACCACAGTTTAGACAAACGAGGCATTTGATACGGTCAAGGCAGTTCTTCCACCTTCGGATCAGGCGCGATGCGCCCGTTGATGACGCCAAGGCGGCTCTTGATCGACTGCGGCTTGCCGTCGAACAGCGCCGAATAGTAGACGGCATTGCTCATCACCTTCTTGACGTAATCGCGCGTTTCGCTGAACGGGATCGTTTCGGCGTAGACGGCCCCCTCGAGCGCCTGATCAGCCCGCCATTTGCGGGCACGGCCGGGGCCAGCGTTGTAGGCGGCCGAGGCCAGCACCGGGTGGTTGTCGAGGCTTTCCATGACCATGCGCATGTAAGAGGTGCCGAGCAGCACATTGGTTTCAGTGTCATTGACCTGGCCCGGGTGAAAATCGCGCAGCCCGATTTTGTTGGCTACCCATTTGGCCGTGGCCGGCATCAGTTGCATCAGGCCGGAAGCACCGACCGTCGAGCGGGCATTTGTGACGAAGCGACTTTCCTGCCGCATCAGGCCGTAGACCCAGGCGTCGTCGAGCGACTGGCGGCGCGCCGCCGGCCGAACCTGCTCGCTGTAGGGCGACAGGTAACGCAGCGAATAGTCGTGCTCGTGGCGCGTGCGGTCGGCGGCGGCGATGGCACGGTCATAGACGCCGTCGCGCAGGGCGATCGCCGAGGCGGCCAGCAATTCGCGGTCGTTCATGCCGCGCAACGCCCAGTTCCATTCGCGGACGCCTTCGATGCGCAGATTGACGCGGAGCAGTGCGAGCGCCCGCTGCACGCCTGGATTGGCTTCGACGCGGGCGATTTCTTCGCGTGTCGCCGGTGCGGCTTGGGGCGGCGGGGCAATGGTGCGGTCAAGTTCGTCGTCGGCGAGGTTGCCGTAGAAGTTGGGCTGGCCGGCGATCTTTTCGAACTGCCGGTTGGCCTGCTCGATCATTCCGCCGGCGCGATAGGCGCGGCCGAGCCAGTACGTCCAGGCGGCTTCGTTGGCCAGCGCCGGCGGCATGCGTTCGATCGTCGTCCGCACGACACCCCATTCCTGGGCGCGCAATGCGGCACGTACCTTCCATTGCGCGGCTTCGTCGGCGAGTGGTGCGTCGCCGGCCTTGCGGTACCAGACGAGTGCTTCATCCATGTGGCGTTGCGCGGCTTGCCAGCCGATCTGCGTCCATGCCCAGCCGCGCTCGTTCGCTTGCAGCTGGCCTTCGATGCGGCTCAGCTGCTCGGCGGCCATGCGCGGGTCGTTGCGCGCGATGCGGCTGATGGCGAGTGCGGCCAGCTCGCGGTTCATGCGGCTTCCGGCCACGTTGGCCCTGACCAGCCAAGGCAGCGGCGTGTTGCTGACGGCCAGCGCCGTCTTCGCGTCGGGCGTCTGGCTCGGCGGCAGGTAATTCATCGTGTAGCGGGCGGCGCCCAGCTTGTTCGCCTCGAACTGACGGCGGATGCGCGCCCAGACCTCGTCGGCCAGCACGCGCTTCTCCCAGATCAGCGTCTCGAGGACAGGCTGGCAGGCCTCGGGGGCCTCAAGCAGAGTCAGCCATAGCGTCATCGCATCGTCGAGCATGTCGGCGTCGCTGCGCGCGCGGCGGCTTTGCAGTGCGTAGCAGGACAATTCCTTGTCGGGCTGCACGAGGGCCGGATATTCGGCGTCAAACGTTGCCCATTCCTGTTGCTTGCCCAGCTGTTTGAGCCAGTCGCCGCGCATTTTTTCGGCGATGTAGGTCGATTCGTTGCGCGCCAGAAAGTCGCGGATCGCCGCCGGGTCGGCGCCGTTCTTGAGGTCGGGCAGCAGGCGCCAGTAATCGACATAGACCGCGAGCTCGTGTTCGGCCAGCTCGGGCGCCAGACGGTCGAGCTTGTTCCGGTCGCCGGTGCGGACCGCTTCGCGGGCGGCGAGGAAAGCTTCGTCGCTGGCCGCGAAAGCCGGCCTTGCCGCGTGCGCTAAAAACAGGGAAAAGGAAAGCGAGAGGATGGCGACGGTGACTGAACGACGAACCTTCATGTTAAGCTGAAACCCCCGAAAATACTGACTTTGAGCATACCACATGAATGCGGGACCGATGCCGGATGCTGTGCCTGATTGCGTGCCTGACCGCCGCGCGCTGCGCCAGCGACTGATCGAACGCCGCCTGCAGCTTTCTCCGGACGAAAGTGCCCGTCTGTCGACCGCCGTCTGCGCGCATCTGCGCGAGCATTTTTCGCAGTTGGCCGGCCTGCGCGTCGGGTTTTGCTGGCCGGTCAAGAACGAGCCGGATGTCCGGCCGTTGATCGAGGAATGGAGCGCGGCCGGTCGGCCGGGTTTTGTTGCGCTGCTGCCTGTTGTTGTCGATAGCGGCGCCGCGCTGGCGTTCCGCGCGTGGACGCCGCAGGTGCCGCTCATCGAGGACCGCTACGGTATTCCGACGCCCGTCGTTGGCGACTTCCAGACGCCGCAGGCGCTTCTGTTGCCGGTCAACGGCTTCGATGCGGCCGGCTATCGGCTCGGCTACGGCGGCGGTTTCTTCGACATGACGCTGGCGGCGCTCGACCCGCGGCCGCTGGCCATCGGTGTCGGCTACGAGTTGGCGCGCGTCGATTCGATCCGGCCCGAAGCGCACGACATGCGGCTCGATGCCGTCGTGACAGAAGCAGGGGTGTTCCGGACGGCGTAACGCAGTGTGAAGTGAGATGTACAGGGATGGCCGTCCAGCTTTCCGGCGTTTTCCTCCGTATCGTAAAAAAATGCGCCGGATTCCGGGCTGAGCGGTTGAGATTTGGCGGTAAATGGTTACAATCGGGCCGAATTCCCTTCATCCAGATCCGGCGGCGATGTGATTACCTACGAATATCCTTTCAACGAGCGCATTCGCACCTTGTTGCGCCTTGAGGATCTATTCGAGAAGGCATCCTATTTTCTGCAGCCGGACGGGGCGCGTGAACATCACGTGGTACTCCTCGCCCTGTTCGAAATCCTGGAAGTGGCCGGTCGCGCCGATCTGAAGATGGATCTGATCCAGGAACTGGAGCGCCAGCGCCAGTCGCTGCTCGTGTTCCGCAACAATCCCGATATCTCGGAAGAGGCGCTGTCCGGCGCGCTCTATGAAATCGAACAGTCGTCGTCGGCTCTGCTCGCCATGACCGGCAAGATCGGCCAGTACTTGCGCGAGAACGACTGGCTGATGGCGATCAAGAGTCGTGCGGCCATTCCCGGTGGCGCCTGCGAATTCGACCTGCCGTCCTATCATTTCTGGCAGCATCAGGAACCGGCCATCCGGCGCAACGCCCTGCTCGGCTGGCTCAAGCCGTTGATGCCGCTGCGCGACGCGATTTCGATCGTTCTGCGCCTGCTGCGGGCGAGCGGTACGGGTGAGCACCACGTCGCCAAGGGCGGCTCCTTCCAGCTGATGCTCGGCGGCAGCACCACCGCGCAGATGGTGCGCATCACCCTGAAGCAACAGCTGCCTTGTGTGCCCGAGATCAGCGCCAACAAATACGCGCTCAACGTGCGTTTCCTGACGCCCGACAGCGATTCGCGCAACCGTCACCCGAGTGGCGGCATCGACGTCCCGTTCGACATGATGTTCTGCAACCTCTGATGCAAGCGAAACCCGTCAAAAAAGTGCGCTGCCCGCAGTGCGGCGGCGAGTCGGAATGGAGTCCGGCCAACAAATACCGGCCCTTCTGTTCCGAGCGCTGCAAGCTGATCGACCTTGGCGCGTGGGCTTCCGAAAGCTACCGCGTGCCGGTGCAGGAGGCGGACGGCGGTCTTGAGGATCCGTCGGCGCCACCATCCAACGAGCCGTAGCCTGTTGTCGCGGGTGAATGCTGCATAGTCCCCGCTGTTCCTATTTCCAACCGCGCAACAGCGCAATCCCGTGAGCCCCGTGTTCGAGCGCTGTGTCGAGCATGTCTGGGCGCATGCCGCCGAGTGCGAAGACGGGGATCGGCGAACGATCCGTCAAGCGAGCAAATTCTTCCCAGCCGAGGCTTGGCGCTCCGGGGTGCGAGGCGGTGGGTAGCACCGGGCTGAGCAGGGCGAAATCGAGGCCCAGTGTGGCGGCTTTGGCCAGTTCGGCGGCGTTGTGGCACGAGGCGGCGACGAATTCGAAAGGCGGGCGTTCCTCAATCTGGACGAGTTGCCCTGCCGAGAGGTGTACGCCGTGGGCGCCGACCTCACGTGCCAGAGACGCGTCGTCGTTGACCAGCACGCGTGTGCCGGGGTGCTCGGCCGTCAGTTCCATGACGGCGTTGGCGAAAGCGAGGCGGTCATCGGCCGGTAGCGTCTTGTCGCGAATCTGGATGAGCCGCAGGCCGCTTTCCAGTGCCGCTTGCAGCCGGGCCAGTTCCGCTGCAACACCATTTTCTGCGGCATTGGTGATCGCATAGAGAGCCGGCAGTTCAAGGGCGCGCAGGATCGGGCCGTTGGCGGGCAGGATTGGCGCGACCGTGGTCGGGCCGCCGATCTTCAGCCAGGTCATTCCGCTGTGTTCGAGCGGCGCGATCTCGCCGTGCCATGACATCGCGCGGAAAAACTTGAGATGGACGATGGCGTGCGGGTAGTCGTATTCACAGGACAGCCACGGCCAGGCGCGGTCGATGGTGACGCCGAGTTCCTCCTGGATCTCGCGCACGAGCGCCTCGTGCAGGCTCTCGCCCGGTTCGACCTTGCCGCCGGGAAATTCCCAGTAGCCGGCGTAGACCTTGCCCTCCGGGCGCTGGGCAAGCAGGAATTCGCGGCCCTGTTCGCCGTCGCGGAGCAGGACGGCGGCGGCGACTTCGACGTGTTTTTTCATGGGTGTTTTGCCTGTGATGCGTGGTGCGATGTTTCTTCGGCCGGTTGCCGCGTGCCCGCCCAGTCCTTGGCGAACTGCCAGGCGACGCGGCCGCTGCGCGAGCCGCGCATCAGCGCCCAGTTGAGCGCGTCGCGCTCGGCGGCGGCGATTTCCGCTTCGCTGCAACCGAACGAGCGC
Source organism: Propionivibrio limicola (assembly GCF_009469695.1). Classification (GTDB taxonomy): domain Bacteria; phylum Pseudomonadota; class Gammaproteobacteria; order Burkholderiales; family Rhodocyclaceae; genus Propionivibrio; species Propionivibrio limicola. The sequence goes on along the minus strand of NZ_SSSR01000011.1, from coordinate 65,122 downwards.
AGCCAGTGGGCGGCAATCGTCAGGTAGGCGTCCTGGTCAAACGGGTAGAACGAGAGCCAGAGGCCGAAGCGTTCGGATAAGGAGATTTTTTCCTCGATTGCCTCGCCAGGGTGGATTTCCTCGCCGACGCGGTGGCTTTCGAGGTTTTCCTCGAAGTATTCGGGCATCAGGTGGCGGCGGTTCGACGTGGCGTAAATGAGGACGTTGTCGGGGGCGGCGGAGAGCGAACCGTCGAGGACGACCTTGAGCGCCTTGTACGTCGCATCCCCCGCGTCAAAGGATAGATCGTCGCAGAAGACGACGAAGCGTTCCGGGCGCCCGTCGACGAGTTCGATGATTTCGGGCAGGTCGACGAGGTCGCCTTTTTCGACCTCGATCAGGCGCAGGCCGTTGTTGGCGTATTCGTTGAGCAGTGCCTTGATCAACGACGACTTGCCGGAGCCACGCGCGCCGGTGAGCAGCACGTTGTTGGCCGGGCGGCCATGCACGAACTGGCGCGTGTTGGCGTCGATGCGCGCTTTCTGGTCGTCGATGTCCTGCAGGTCGGCAAGGCGGATGGACGGCGTGCGCAGGATGGGGTGCAGGTGGCCGGCATGGCCGCGCTTGCGCCAGCGGAAGGCGACGGCGGCTTGCCAGTCGGGGGCGGCGGAAGCCGGCGGGAGCAGGGGGGCGAGGCGGTCGAGCAGTTGCTCGGCGCGGCTCAGGAAGCTCGCGAGTTGCGACAGGGAGTCACTCATCGGGCGGTATACTCGGTTGGATTGAAACCCGAGACTTTAGCCAAACCATGTTCAAAAGCCAAACAAGACGCCTTGCTTTTTTGACGACGCTGCTGGCCGGGGCGTTGCTCGCCGGTTGCTCTGCCGTCAAGGAGCCGCCGCTCGGTGCTTGCCCCGTTTGTCCTGCACCCGTGTCGCCCGCGCAACCGCCGGCGCCGCCCGCCAAGCCGATGCAGCCGGCGCGCTGGAGCGATCTGCCGGGCTGGGCGGACGACGACGTGAAGGCCGCCTGGCCCGCTTTTCTGAGCTCCTGCCGGGCGCTCACCGGCAAGCCGCAATGGCCGCTTTGGCGCGCTGCGTGCGACGAGGCGAAGGGGCTGCCGGCGACGGTAGCCAACGATGCGGCGGCACTGCGCCGATTCTTCGAATCGCGTTTCGAGCCCTATTTGCTGACCAACCCGGACGGCAGCACGAGCGGCCTCGTCACGGGGTATTACGAACCGCTCCTGCGCGGCTCGCGCACGCGCAGCCCGATCTTCGCGCAACCGGTGCTGGGCGTGCCGCCCGACCTGCTGACCATCGATCTGGGCGATGTCCTGCCCGAGTTGAAAAACATGCGCTTGCGCGGCCGTCTGCAGGGCAACAAGGTCGTGCCGTATTTCTCGCGTGCGGAAATCACCAGCCGGGAGAAGGAAAAGACGTTTGCCGATCGCGTCCTGCTCTGGGTCGATGATCCGGTCGAATACTTTTTCCTGCAGGTGCAGGGCTCCGGGCGCGTGCGTCTGCCGGACGGCTCGATGGTGCGTCTGGGCTATGCCGACCAGAACGGCCATCCGTACCAGTCGATCGGGCGCGTGCTCGTCGAGCGTGGCGAACTCAAGCTGGAACAGGCGTCGATGCAGGGCATTCAGGCGTGGGCGCGCGCCAATCCGGCGCGGCTTGGCGACCTGCTCAATAGCAACCCGAGCTATGTCTTTTTCCGCGAGGTGCCGGTCAAGGTGGGAAATGGTGCGCGGCAGGACGAGGGGCCGGCGGGCGCGCTTGGCGTGCCTCTGACGGCCGAGCGCAGCATCGCCGTCGATCCGCGTCATGTGCCGCTGGGCGCTCCGGTATTTCTGGCAACGACGCGGCCGAACTCGAACCTTCCTCTGCGGCGGCTGATGATGGCGCAGGATACGGGCGGTGCGATCCGCGGCGTGGTGCGCGCCGATTTCTTCTGGGGATTTGGCGCCGAGGCTGGCAATCAGGCCGGCAGGATGAAGCAGCAGGGCCAGATGTGGGTGCTCTTGCCGCCCGGTGCCGGGCCGAAATGAAGCGGGTTTCTGGTATCTGAAAAATACGGATGAAAACCGGATCGAAGCGGGCGCCAAGTTGGTGCCCGTTTTTTGTGCGCGCACAATGATGGTTCGTGTTTTGATTGGCCAACAACCTAAGTTGCTGAATTGCTTAGGATTTGATGTTGGGAACAGTTTTTGCATGCTCGGCCTCGCTATTTTTCTGGAGTAAGCATGGAAACAATCAAATCAGGCAGCGACGTATTGTTCATTCTGCTGGGCGGCATCATGGTGCTGGCCATGCACTCGGGGTTTGCCTTCCTTGAGTTGGGAACAGTACGCAAGAAAAATCAGGTCAACGCGCTCGTCAAAATCCTCGTCGATTTCTCGGTCTCGACGATCGCGTATTTCTTCATCGGGTTTTCGGTCGCCTACGGCGTCAATTTCTTTTCCGGCGCCGAAGTGCTGATGCAGCAGAACGGGTTCGAGCTGACCCGCTTCTTCTTCCTGCTCACCTTTGCGGCGGCCATTCCGGCGATCATCTCCGGTGGCATCGCCGAGCGCGCCCGTTTCCACCCGCAGTTGATCGCCACCTTCGTGATCGTCGGGCTGGTGTATCCGTTCTTCGAAGGCATCGCCTGGAATCAGGCCTACGGCGTGCAGGCGTGGCTGAAAACGACTTTCGGTGCAGAGTTCCACGATTTTGCCGGTTCGGTCGTCGTGCATGCCATGGGCGGCTGGATCGCCTTGCCGGCCGTGCTGCTGCTCGGCGCCCGTCATGGCCGTTACAACAAGAGCGGCGGAATCTCGGCGCACCCGCCGTCATCCATCCCGTTCCTCGCGCTCGGGGCATGGATTCTCACCGTCGGCTGGTTCGGCTTCAACGTGATGAGCGCCCAGACGCTCGACAAGATTTCCGGCCTCGTTGCGATTAATTCGCTGATGGCGATGGTCGGCGGGACGCTGGTCGCGTTGCTGATGGGCAAGAACGACCCCGGCTTCGTGCATAACGGCCCGCTGGCCGGGCTGGTCGCTGTCTGCGCCGGTTCGGACCTCATGCACCCGCTGGGCGCGCTTGTCGTTGGTGGGGTGGCCGGCGGGCTGTTCGTCGTCATGTTCACGCTGACCCAGAATCGCTGGAAGATCGACGACGTGCTCGGCGTCTGGCCGCTGCATGGCCTGTGCGGCGCGTGGGGCGGTATCGCGGCGGGGATTTTCGGTCAGAAGGTCTTGGGCGGCGCTGGCGGCATCGCCTTCATGCCGCAACTGATCATGACCGCGATGGCGATCGCCGTGGCGCTGGTCGGCGGCACCGTGGTCTATGGTGTGCTCAAGGCAACGCTGGGGCTGCGCCTGGATCAGGAAGAAGAATTCAACGGCGCGGATATCTCAATCCACAAAATCTCCTCGACGCCGGAGCGTGAGCCGAACTGGTAAGTGGTTCGATGCATCTGGCAGCAGGAGTAAAAACGGCCGCCCTTGTTTGGGTGGCCGTTTTCTTTGCAGGATGCAGTGGATTCAGGCGATACGACGCCGCAAGGCACCGAGTCCAAGCAGGCTAAGCCCCAGCAAGGCGACCGTTCCCGGTTCGGAAACCAGCAGATTCGCGTCGGCCGTGCTCTCGTGCGCGATGGTCAGCGTGTAAAACTCAGATGCCAGCAGCGCGAAGTCCGTGAATGCCGCTGCACTTCCTTCGCAGTCATACGTGGCGGTTTGTCCTGGTAGCTGTGCGCCCAGCGTCCGGGTCATGTCGCATTGATCCGTTATTTCTAGGCCGCCGGTGATTGAGGTATTCAACACACCGTCCGGGGTCCAGTCAAACAGCGTGTCTCCCGCAGCGTTTGCCAGACTGATACTCCAGAACGACCTGGCTTGTGCCGTACTGCCGAGCAGAGAATCGGCGGTCAACAAGGCCCGAAGGAATTGGTCGATGTCGAATGCAACGCCCACGATCTGGTCTTGTGTGAGACTGAACGAGATCGTCGCCAGAAGCCCGAGGTTGTCTTCCGCCGATCCGGTGCCATTATTGACAAGTTGTGCTTCGGCAAGCGTGCTTGCCGTCGCTCCGAACGCAAACCCCGTCCCGGAAAGTGGCGCACCTGACAGCAGCGTATCGCCACGTGCCCGGTCGACCGTTGGTGTTGAAATTTCGCCGAAATTATTTTGGCCAAGTGCTGCGCATCCCGTTCCCACGCACTGATGAAGCCCGTCAATGCCGCCAAAGGTGTTTATCGGGCCGGCCGAGTAATCAAGCGTCGTGCCATTGAGCGTCGCGCTGATGTCGGTGCTGTCGCTGAATACCAGAGCGTCAAACTGACTGACATCCAGAATGCCGCCTGCCGTATTAATGAATCTGAAATTCTCAAGTGTCAGTACTGACTGGGCCAGTACGTCGGCTTGTACGGGCACGGATGCTCCGGCGAGCATGCCCGTGGCCGCCAAGGCTGTTAAGACTTTATTTAGTTTCATGTTCATCTCCAAGTATCTGTTGGTTCTAAAGCGATACCGGCTTGCACTGGAGATAAAGCACAGGTTGTTCCAACTTTGTAAGTCTATGAAAATGCGCGAGTTTATTTATTTTCTGGTGAGGGAATCTGTTTTTCTGTAAAAGGAATCGACACCTTGAAAGGCCGGGTTACGATTATCCGTGAGGTTTTTGGCGGGAATAGGAGAAGGGGTTCCGACGGCCCCGCTGTCTTGTTTCTTGTTGCTTCAGGCAGGCAATCACCTCCGCGTCCTCGACCTGCTCAAATTGCCGATAGAACTGGCCGACGGCCTGGAAGTTCCACGGCGCGTACAGGCAGACGGTTTCGTCGGCGCCTGCTTCCACCTTTCTCAGGCTGTCCGGCGCGGCGACCGGAATGGCGCAGATCAAGCGTTGCGGTTGTTGTGCACGCACGGCGTGCAGGGCGGCCAGCATCGTGGCGCCAGTGGCCAGGCCGTCGTCGACGACGATTACGACGCGGCCGCGGGCATTGGCTGGCGGTACGCCGGGCGAGTAGAGCGCCCGCCGTTGGGCGAGTTCGTGCAATCGGCGCGTTTTTTCCTGCTGCAGCCATTTTTCGTCGGCTTCGGCGGGGTCGGAGACGAAGGTATGGCCGGCTTCGTCGATGGCGCCGATGGCGTATTCGGGGTTCCAGCGCGAACTGAGCTTGTGCACGAGCACCACATCCAGTTCGCCACCGAGCGCCTCGGCCAGCGCCGCGCCCATCGGCACGGCGCCGCGCGGGATAGCGAGGACGAGCGGATTCTTGCCGCGCCAGGCGGAGAGCGCGTCCGCCAGTCGGGCGGCGGCGTCGAGGCGGTCGTTGAAGATCATGGTGCGTCTCCTTGTCCTCGATCTGGTTGCAACAGCTCGATCTTGAACTCCGGTTCGTAGGGTGGCACGTTGCATTCGATGATGTCGCAGGGAGCAATGTCGAGCCGCACGCCGACGACATCGGTGCGCACCGGCAGGCGGGTGACGCCGCGATCCACCAGCGTGACGACACGGATTTCCGCCGGCTGTTTGCGGGCCAGATACTCGACCACCTTGAGCAGCGAATGGCCGGAATAGAGCACGTCATCGACGACGAGCACCGTGTAGCCGTTCAGATCAAGCGTGGCGTGCCGGGCTTCTTCGGTGAGGCGCGTTTCCGGGTAGAGCAGCGTCAGATCGTCGGCATAACGCTTGACGGCAAGATCGAGGCGCAACGGTGCCGCGATGCCGAAACGTTGTGCCATGATTCCCGTTAGCCGGTCGGCCAGCGGTGCGCCGCGGCGCAGCACGCCGATCACCGCAACTTGCTGGCGGCCAGTCAGCAGGCCGGCGGCTTGGCAGGCCATTTCATCGATGACGAAGTCGAGTTGGGGCGTGTTGTACAGGCAGGTACGTTTTCCGGGCGGGCGATCCATGATCTTCTCCCTTTCTCCCCATCGTGCGGCGGGCTCCGCCTGTTCAGCATAGTCAATAATCTTTCGTGCCGTCGCGGCGGCCTATACTCAAAGCGCCACGATGGGTGGCGGGCGTGCATGTCCATAAGAAAAGGGGGGCCATGAGTACCGCCGGCGAAAGCGCCTTGCTGACCGACCTCTATCAGCTGACCATGTTGCAGGCGTACCACGATCAGGGCATGAACGAGACGGCGGTTTTCGAGTTCTTCGTGCGCAAGCTGTCGGATGGACGCAATTTCCTGATGGCGGGCGGGCTGGAACAGGTGCTCGATTACCTCGAAAGCCTGCAGTTCACGGCGGACGAGCTGGCGTGGCTGGCTGGCTGCGGCCGCTTCCGCCCGGACTTCGTCGATACCTTGGCGGGCCTCAGGTTTACCGGCGACGTCATGGCGATGCCCGAAGGGGCGCTGTTCTTTCCGGACGAGCCGATCCTGCGCGTGGTGGCGCCGTTGCGCGAGGCGCAGTTCGTCGAAACGCGCCTCGTCAATCTTCTGCAGTTTCAGACGATGATTGCCTCCAAGGCGGCGCGCGTGCGGCTGGCCGCGCCGGGCAAGCTGCTCGTCGATTTCGGCCTGCGCCGCGCGCATGGCGCGGAAGCCGGTTTGCTCTCGGCGCGGGCCAGTTATCTCGCCGGTTTCGATGGCACGTCGAACGTGCAGGCCGGCATGCGCTGGAACATCCCGGTGTTCGGCACGATGGCGCATTCGTTCATTCAGGCGCACGAGAGCGAGCTTTTGGCGTTCGAGCATTTCGTCTGTTCGCATCCGAAAACCACCACCCTGCTCATCGATACGTATGACACGGAGAGGGCCGCGCGCGCCATCGTGCCTTTGGCGCATCGGCTGGCGCGGGAAGGCATCGCCATCCAGTCGGTGCGCATCGACAGCGGCGATCTGGCGCAGCACGCGCGCCGCGTGCGGGCTATCCTCGATGCCGGGAACTTGCCGGCCATCCGGATTTTCGTCAGCGGCAATCTCGACGAATACGAAGTGCACGCGCTGCTTGCCGACGCGGCGCCGATCGACGGCTTTGGCGTCGGCACGCGCATGAATACGTCGGCCGACCGCCCCTACCTCGACTGCGCCTACAAGCTGCAGGAATATGCCGGCCTTGCCCGTCGCAAACGCTCGGAGGGCAAGGCCACGTGGCCGGGGTGCAAACAGGTGTTCCGGCGTTTTGATGCCGACGGCCGCATGGCCGGCGATACGCTGGCGCTGGAAGGCGAAACGCCGCCGGGAGCGCCATTGCTTGGGCAGGTCATGCGGGGCGGACGGCGGATCGAAGCGTCGCCGCCGCTCGTCGCGGTGCGCGATTATGCGGGCGCGCAACTGGCATTGCTGCCGCCCGCCTTGCGCGTCGTGGAGGGCGGGGTGTCGTATCCGGTCGAAGTTTCTGCCCGGCTGCGCGAACTCGCCGAGACGGTCGACCGCCGGGCTATGGCGCCTCCTTGAACGACGCGACTTCCTGCCGGGGGATGGTCTATGCTGGATTTGTCATCGTTTTCACGCTGCAAAGGAGGGAATTATGACCATTTCACGGGAAAAGCTCTTGGCCGAACTGAACAAGGATCTTGAGTGGGAATACGCCGCCGCGATTCAGTACGTGCAGCATGCGTCCACCATGACCGGCGCCAAGTTCGATTCGATCCGCAAGGAGCTTCTGATCCATGCCCAGCAGGAGATGCAGCATGCCGTGTTGCTGAGCGACCACATCGATTTTCTCGGCGGCGTGCCGACCATCGATGTGGAAAAACGCGAAATCTCGCCGGATAGCGTCGAAATGCTGCGTCAGGATCTGGCCGGCGAAGACAACGCGATCACCCGTTACCGGCAGCGCATCACCCAGGCCGAGGCACTCAAGGAATACGGCCTGCGCCGGGTGCTTGAGGATATCCTGGTCCAGGAGGAAGAACACAAGCGCGATATCGCCAACGCGCTGGCGTACTGACGCGCTGACGTATTCCGCGCACAATTTGTCGCTTTAGCTCTGCACTGACTCGACGCGGTAGTAAAATGACGGGCTGCACCGGCGATGGACGAAAAGCACGAAGACCATCGCCGTGTTCACATCTCATAAACGCGAAGGAGAGCAGTCAATGAGTCAGAGTTTCACGCAAACATTCCTCGTCACCCCAGCCCGCCAGGGAGTCGGGCTGACTTCCGTGGCGCTGGGGATTGTGCGCGCCCTTCAACGCCAGGGTGTCGAAGTCAAGTACGCCAAGCCGGTTGCTCAAGGCGACCGCGACAATTCGGTCAAGTTTGCCCAGCAGGTTTTCCAGGCTGAAGTGCCGGCGCCGCTGTCGATGCAGGACGCCTCCGAGCGTATTGCCACCAATCAGTCGAACGAACTGATGGAAGACATCGTCACCCTCTGCATGAAGGCCGGTACGGGAGCCAGCGTACTTGTCGTCGAGGGTCTGCACAGCGATTCCGCCAACCCCTTCACCGCCCAGCTCAATGTCGACATCGCACAGAGCCTGAAGGCCGAGATCGTCGTTGTCGCCGACGTGTCGGCGGACAATGCGCTCAGCGATCTGCACCTGTCGATCAGCCAATTCACCAACGCCGACTGCAAGGTCGCCGGTGTTGTCTTCAACAAGGCCGGCAAGGATTTCGATGCCGCCGCCGCCAAACAGCAACTGGGCAACGTCTGCGTCTGGGGCGTGGTCAACGACAATCCGCTGCTGCTCGCACCGCGTACCAAGGATGTCGCCGACTACCTGAACGCCGAAGTCGTGATGCCGGGCGAAATGGCGACCCGTCGCGTCACCGACACCATCATCGCCGCCCGTTCGGCCTCCGAATTCGTGCCGCGCCTGCGTCCGGGCACGCTGATCATCACCTCCGGCGACCGCCACGACATCATTCTGGTTGCCGCACTCGCCGCCAGCCGTGGTATCCCGCTCGCCGGCCTGATGCTGACGCATTCGAGCTCGATCTCGCCGCAACTGCTCGAACTGGCTACGCCTGCCCTGAACAGCGGCGTGCCGGTCCTGCGCGTCTCCGGCGACAGCTTCTCGAACGCCGTCAAGGTTGGCCAGATCCCGACGTCCGTTCCGCTTGACGACGTCGAGCGCATGAACGCCGTGCTCGATACCGTGGCCGAGCACCTCGATGCCAAGGCCATCACCGGTTCGTTCCATGTGCCGGAAATCATCAAGATGTCGCCGCCGGCTTTCCGCTACCAGCTCATCCAGAAGGCACGCGCCGCGCAGAAGCGCATCGTGCTGCCGGAAGGCGACGAGCCGCGCACCGTCAAGGCCGCCGCGATCTGCGCCGAGAAGGGCATCGCCAAGTGCGTGCTGCTCGCCAAGCGCGACGTCGTCGAAACCGTGGCCGCTTCGCAAGGCATCAAGCTGCCGACCGAAAACCTCGAAATCCTCGATCCGGATGAGATTCGCGAGAAGTACGTCGCGCCGATGGTCGAACTGCGCAAGTCGAAGGGCCTGACCCCCGACCAGGCAACGGCCCAGCTCGAAGACACCGTCGTTCTCGGTACCATGATGCTGGCCGTCGATGACGTCGATGGCCTCGTCTCCGGCGCTGTCCACACCACCGCCAACACCGTGCGTCCGGCGCTGCAGCTGATCAAGACGGCACCGGGCTCGTCGATCGTTTCGTCGGTCTTCTTCATGCTGATGCCCGATCAGGTGCTGGCCTACGCCGACTGCGCGATCAATCCGAATCCGACGGCCGAAGAGCTGGCCCAGATCGCCAAGCAGACCTCGGACAGCGCGGCCGCCTTCGGCATCACGCCGAAAGTTGCGATGATCAGCTACAGCACCGGCAGTTCCGGTCAGGGTGAAGACGTCGAGAAGGTTCGTGCGGCGACCGACATCGCCCACAAGAACTTCCCGGATCTCGTCGTCGATGGTCCGATCCAGTACGACGCCGCTTCCGTGGCCGACGTTGGCAAGCAGAAGGCCCCGAACAGCCCGGTCGCCGGCCAGGCGACCGTGTTCGTCTTCCCGGATCTGAACACCGGCAACACGACCTACAAGGCCGTTCAGCGCAGCGCCAACGTGCTGTCGGTTGGCCCGATGCTGCAGGGTCTGCGCAAGCCGGTTAACGACCTGTCGCGCGGCGCATTGGTCGACGACATCGTGTTCACGATCGCCCTGACCGCCATCCAGGCGGCTTCGATCAAGAACTGATCACTCGGCAGCGTCCGAAGCCAAAAGCCGTCCTTCGCAAGAAGGGCGGCTTCTTTTTTATGTCGGCCGCGCTGGCGGGCGGGGTGCTGGCTCCGTCTCCCCTTCTGTTGCCGCCTCCGTCGCGGCGTCCTTGGCGCAACCGGTACCTTTGTCGTCGGTTCTGAACACGCGATAACGATTCTTGCCCGCCAGCTTGGCCTGATACATCGCCTGATCGGCTTGTCGAACCAGTTGATCGGCGTCGACTTCGTTCGCCTGCGGGAAAAAGGTGACGCCGAGGCTGGCCGATACCTGCAACGTGAGGTCGCCGACATGCACCGGCTGCGAGGCGGCGTCGAGCAGGCGGGTCAAGGTCGGCAGTTGGCCGTCGACGTGGGCCAGATCAAGCAGCACGGCGATGAATTCATCGCCGCCGAGTCTGGCCAGGGTGTCGCCTTCGCGCAAGGTCAGCTTCATGCGCGTGGCGACGATGATCAGCAAGCGGTCGCCGATTTCGTGGCCGTGCGTGTCGTTCACGGCCTTGAAGCCGTCAAGGTCGAGGAAGGCGACGGCCAGACTGGTGCCGTGCCGTTGCGATTGCGTCATCGCCTGATTCAGGCGGTCGGCGAGCAGGACGCGGTTCGGCAGGCCGGTCAGGGCATCGAAGTGGGCGATGTGTTCGAGTTCGTGCTCGTGCTCCTTGAGCCGGGTGATGTCGGTGAACAGGGCGACGAACTGCCGTGCCCGCCCGCGTTCGTCGCGCACGGCGCTGATGGTCAGAATTTCGGCCAGCAGTTTGCCGCTCTTGTGGCGGTTCCAGATTTCGCCGTGCCAGAATCCGTTTTCCTTCAGTTCCCGCCACATCGTGCTGTAGAAGGCCTTGCCGTGGCGTTCGGAGCGGAACAGGCGCGGTGTGTTGCCGATCGCTTCCTCGCGCGCAAAGCCGCTGATCTGGCAAAACGCGTCGTTGACGTCGATGATCGTGCCGACTTCGTCGGTAATGAAAATCCCCTCGCGCGCGTGCGTGAAAACGCTGGCGGCGAGGCGGATTTTTTCTTCCGACTGCTTGCGGGCAGTGATGTTGCGCGCGATGCGCCGGTAGCCGGCACGTTCCCGTCGTTGCGGCGGTTCCGGGGTGGCGAGAATCTCCATCCAGAACGGTTCGCCGTTCTTGCCGCGTAACTGCACTTCGAGCCGCGCGGGCGCTTGCTCTTTCTCGTTCGGTGGCGGCGCATTCTTGAACGTGGCAATGCCTTTTTCGTCGAGAAAGTCGAACAAGTGCCGGCCGATGATTTCTTCCGGCGGGTAGCCGGTGACGCCGGTGAAAGCCGGGTTGACCGAGATGACGCGCAGGTCGCTGCCGGTGATCAGCGTCGCTTCGGCGCAGGCGTCGAAGAGCGTGGCGTTGATCCGCTGCAGGCGCTCGAACTCGGTGCGTTCGGCGGCTCGGGCGAGTTGCCGGCGCAGGAAGTGGGCGGCCAGCAGGATGACCGCCAGCAGGGCGGGCGCGACGATCGACAGCAGCGTCCGCGTTGCCGTGCGCCACGGGCCCAGCGCATGCTTGCGGTCGATGTGGGTGACGACCACGAACGGGTAGAGGCGCGAGACACGGAAGGCGCTCAGGTGGCCGCTGTCGGTGTCGAGGTTCTTGAAGCGCCCGGTGGCGCTGCCGGATTCGTCGATGCGCCTGATCGTTGCTTCCTCGCGGCTGCCCGGCGGGCGGTCATGGCCTGACGACATCAGCAGCGTGCCGTCGTAGCGCAGGACATCGACGAGGCCTTGCTCGTCCTCCAGGCGTTCGGCGAACTGATTGACGAAATAGCCCGGATTGAAGGCGAGGAGCAGGAACAGTGTGCGTTCGCCGACGTGCAGTTGCTGGGCGACGGGGACGAAGCCCAGCGCGTCGGTGCTGGCCGGTGCCCGGTGGCTGGTCGAGGCGCCGCTGGCGAAGTCGCGGCCGGTCCACGGCGGGCCGATGCGGAGCACGTCGGGATTGTTGGCGGCCAGCGGCAGGAAGGTGTCGGTGGCCGGGGTCAGGCCGAGATTGGCTGGATTCGTGCTGATGAAAATGCGGCCATCCTCGTCGAGCAGCGAGATCGAACGCAGGAAAGGAGTGCGGCGCAGGATCGTGTCGAGCGCTGCCTGCAGGGCTTCCGGGTCGGTGGTGGCGGTCTTGTGCGCGAGGACGCTGGCCGTCAGGTAGTGTGCGGCGTGCAGGCTCTGCGTCAGTAGATCCTCGAAGCCGCGGGCGTGGACGGACGAGCGTTCGAAGCCGCTGGCGATCGCTTCGGCGCGCAGCGTCTTGACCGTGTAGGCCGTGATCGCCAGCATGCCGCCGACGAACAGCAACAGCGCTACCAGGTAGGTGCGTTGCAGTTGGCGGGTGCCAGGGGCGGTCATGGCGCGAGGATGGTCTCGAGTTTGTGGCGCCGGGCAGCTTCGCGCAGGCGACCGTCGCGCTTGATGTCGCTGACGAAGCGCTCGACGCGGGCGTACCAGCCGTCGTCGCCCGGCTTCATGGCATAGGCGTAAGGGGTGATGTGGTAGGTGGTTGGCGGTGCCACCAGCCGGGCCCAGTCGGCGTTGGCGAGGAAACGCTGGCTGTATGGGTAGTCGGTCATGAACACGTCGGCGCGGCCCGAATGAACCTCCTGTTCGCGCGCGAACGGCGTGTCCACCACCAGCAACTGCGCCGCCTTCAGTTTTTCGCGCATGACCGGCTCGTGCAGCGTTCCCTTGGCCACGGCGACGACGCTGTCCGGTTTGTCGATGTCACCCCATTGCTGGATGCGCCGATTGCTGCGCGCGACGATGGCGTAGATGTCGCTGGCCAGATGCGGGCGGGTGAAGCGCAGCTTCTCGGCGCGTTGCGGCGTGATGCCGATGGCGAACATGGCGATGTCGCAGCGCTCCCCGGTGACGTCGTCGATCAGCCGGGCGAACGAGCTGTCGATGAACTCGACGGCGACGCCGAGGTCCTTGCCGAGGGCGTGCGCCATGTCGATGTCGATGCCCGACAGCATGAGTGTTTTCGGGTTGCGATAAGTGATGCCGTAATAGTCGGGCCAGATGCAGACGCGCAGGCGCTGGCTGGCGGCGATGCGTTCAAGGCGGGTGGCGCTGGCGGCTCCGGCGGGGCTGCTTTTCGGCTCGGCGCCGCGCGCCACCGCCGGGAGAAGGATCGCGGCGCTGGACACAAGCGCCAGAAGGAAGGAAGAGCATCGCATCGGCATCGACTCCCCAAAACAGTTCGGGTCCAATCGATGATACCCGATTGCTGCGACGGATTCCCCCTCGCTTTGACGTGACTGCGTTCGGGCATGAGGGACGGGCCGCGCCGATCGGGTATCGAGCATGACCACGGTGCCGGAATCGACACCTGTTTGCGCTAATATGATGCTTATACGTTCATAGGAGTTCCCGCATCATGAACACGTTATTTACTCCTCTCTCACTGGGCGCGTTGACCGTGCCGAACCGGGTTTTCATGGCGCCGCTCACCCGTTGCCGCGCCGGCGAAGATCATCTGCCCAACGCCCTGATGGCCGAATACTACGCGCAACGGGCCAGCGCCGGCCTGATCGTTGCCGAGGCAACGATGGCGATGCCGCGCCATTCCGCGTTCTGGAAGGAGCCGGGTATTCATTCCGAGGCGCAGGTGGCCGGCTGGCGGCTCGTCACCGACGCGGTGCACGCGGCGGGCGGGCGCATCTTCCTGCAAATCTGGCATGGTGGACGGGCTTGCCATCCGCTGCTCAACGAGGGCGCGCGCCCGGTCGCGCCGAGCGCCATCGCGATTTCCGGCGATGAAGTCAATACGCCGCAGGGCAAGCAGCCGTATGTGATGCCGCGCGCCCTGCGCGATGACGAATTGCCGGGCATCGTCGATGGTTTCCGGCGGGCGGCCGCGAATGCGCGCGCAGCCGGGTTCGACGGCGTCGAAGTGCATGCGGCCAACGGTTACCTGCTCGACGAGTTCCTGCGCGATGGGGCGAACAAGCGCAGCGGCGCCTATGGCGGGCCGATCGAAAACCGGGCCCGCCTGCTGCTCGAAGTGCTCGAAGCGGTGTGCGGCGAACTGGGTGGCGGCCGTGTCGGCGTGCGCGTCTCGCCGCTCAACAGCTTCAACAGCATGTTCGACAGCGATCCGGTCGCGCTCTATTCGTGGCTGGCCAAGCGGCTCAACGATTTCGACCTGGCGTACCTGCACGTGATGCGCGGCGACTTTTTCCAGAAGCAGCAGGGCGATGTGCTGACGCCGGTACGCGAACGCTACGACGGCGTGCTGGTTGGCAACATGGGCTATTCGCCGCAGGAGGCCGAGGCGGCCATCGCCGCCGGACAGGTCGATGCCGTGGCGTTCGGCCTCGCCTTCCTGGCGAATCCCGATCTGCCGGCCCGCATCAAGGCTGGGGCACCGCTCAATGCGCCGCGCCCCGAAACCTTCTACAGCGAAGGGGCCGCCGGCTACACCGACTATCCGGCATGGGAGGGCGCGTGACGGTGGCCATGTCCGAATCGCCGTGTGCGCAAGGGGCGGCGGATGCCGCCGAAGGTTTTGTCGTGCTGTGCCTGTGCGCCGACTGGTGCGGCACCTGTCGTGAGTACCGGCCGGCGTTCGATGCGTTGGCCGAGCAGTTTCCGGGGGTTGGCTTCGGCTGGCTCGATATCGAGGATCACGCTGACCTGATGGGCGACCTCGACATCGAAAACTTCCCGACCCTGCTCATCGTGCGGCGCAATCTGGTCCTGTTTTTCGGGACGATGCTGCCGCATATCGGGCATTTGCGGCGGACGATCGAAACCTTCCTCGAACAGGGGCTCGACGAGAGCCGTCAGTACGTCGGCTCGAACGCCGAGCGGCGCGCATGGCAGGCCGATGATGACCTGCGCCGACTTGCCGGGCAATGGCCGGCGGCGTTGGCTGGATGAACGGCCGGCGTTTCTTGCCGGCCGGTTTTTTTTCAAAGGATCAAATCCATGCCTGAAGGGACTTACCCCGTCCATGAGGGGCGGGCGTTGCGCAGCCGTTTGCCGCGCTGGCTGCTTTCGATCGTCCTCCTGTTGCTCTTCGCGCTCCTCGGCTATCAGCTCTGGCTGAGCCATGAGGATCAGATCAGGACGGCCGAAATCAGCACGCGCAATCTGGCGGCGATTTTTGAAACGCGGCTGGAGGCAACGCTGCGCCGAACCGACGCCGATCTGATCGCGCTCGGGCTGGAAATTCCGCCGGAAGCGCTGCTCAAGGAGAATGTGCCGCTGTTCCAGCAGGAGATGAGCAATCGCCTCAATGGTCGCTTGTTCAACGTCGAACGCAGCGATGGCTTTCACGTTTTCGACGTCGAGGGCGATGCGCTTTACTCGTCGGACGCCGTCCCGGCGCACCGCATGAATGTCGCCGACCGCGAGTATTTCAGGCGTCTGCGTGACGATCCCCAGGGGCTCGTATTTTCGGAGGTGGTGACCAGCCGTATTTCCGGGCGCGACATTCTCGTGCTCGCCAGAGCCTTGCGCGATGCCCATGGAACCTTCCTCGGCGTGGTGATCAACCCGATCGATCTTGACCATTACCGGCAACAGTTCAGTTCCGTCAACCTGGGCCAGCAGGGCGTCATCTCGCTGGTCCGCTCCGATACCCATGCGCGCGTCGTGCGCTGGCCGGAAATGCCGGGGGGAACCAATCAGCCGTTGCCTCCTGATCATCCGGCCGTCAGCCGCCTGCCAGCGCCGGGCGGCGAGGTCACCTTGCTGCATGACGTCGATGCCGTCCATCCGGCGCTCATCATGAGCCTCAAGACGATGCGGACCTATCCGTTCTATTTTGCCGTCGGCGTTGGGCGCGATGAAATATTGGCGGGCTGGTACGCCCAAGTCAGGCTGGTGGGCGTGTCGATCCTGTTGATTGCCGGCCTGGTCGGCGTGCTGCTGTTCCGGCTGGGCCGCATGCGCCAGCGCGAGGCCGGCATCCTCACGGATCTGGCGCAAAGCGAGCGGCAATATACGAAGCTCGCGCAGGCGGTGCCGGTGGGGATTGCCCATTTCGACCGGGAAGGGCGTCACACCTACGTCAATGACCGCTATCTTCTGCTGACCGGGCGGAGTCGCGAAGCGCTCATCGGCCGCACCTGGTCCGAGGTCGTCGATCCCGAGGATTCGGCGCTCCTGCGCGCGACGTGGGGGCAAATTCTGGCGGCCGGCGACGTGGCGGCATGCGAATTCCGTCTGGTGCGGCCCGATGGCGTGCCGGTGCATGTGTTCGGCGAGGCCAAGACGGAGACGGCGCCGGACGGCACCCTGATCGGCTATTTCACCGCGCTGACCGACATCACCCAGCGCAAGCAGGCGGAGGCGGAATTGCTCGTCGCCAAGCAGCAGGCCGAGAGCGCCAACCTGGCCAAGACCCGCTTTCTGGCCGCGGCCAGCCATGATCTCCGGCAGCCGATCCAGGCCATCAATCTGTTCAGCGATGCCCTCGGGCGTACGCCGCTGAACGAAGAGCAGCAGTCGATTGCTCGCTATCTGACGATGTCGGTGCGCCTGCTCGGCGAACTGCTGTATTCGTTGCTCGACATCTCGAAACTCGAGGCGGGGCTCGTCAAGCCGCAGATGCAGCCGGTGTCGGTCGAGGATCTGCTCAAGGTCATCGACGCCGAATTTTCGCCGCTGGCGTGCGAGCGGCGGTTGCGCTTCAAGCTGTTCTATCCCTTTGCCAGTCCGGTGTTGATGACCGATTCGGCGCTCTTGCTGAGCGTTCTGCGCAATCTGGTGGACAACGCCTTCAAATACACCGAGAAGGGCGGGGTGCTGGTCGGCGTCCGCCGGCACGGCGAACGGGCGTTGATCCAGGTCTGGGATACCGGTGTCGGCATCGATCCGCGTTACGGCGATCAGCTGTTCGAAGAGTGCTTCCAGGTCGGCAATCCGATGCGCGACCGCACCAAGGGGCTGGGTATCGGCCTGGCGATCGCGCGCCGGACGGCACGCCTTTTGGGCGGTGACGTGATCTTTCATTCGCGGCCGGGCCGAGGGTCGGTGTTCGAGGTGTCGCTGCCGCTGGCCGACGCGTCAGACATTTCCATGGATGATCTCGGCGATACGGAGGCCGAGGATGGCCAGTGGCCCGGAGGCGCGGCGGGCGAAGATGCTTCGCTGCTCGCTGGCTGGCGCGTCGTGGTGGTCGAGGATGATCCCGTGGTGGCGAAGTCGGTCGAGTTTTCGCTGCAATCGCTCGGCATTGACGTGAGCGTTTTTCAGGATGCGGAGAAGGCCTTGGCATCACCGGCCATTGCTGCGGCCGACTTTTACGTGACCGATTTCAGCATGCCGGGGATGAACGGCCTGCAACTTCTGGCGGCGATCAAACAGCGGGTCGGTCATCCGATCGACGCGGTGCTGATCACCGGTGAAACGTCGCCGGAGCGTATCCGGCAAGCATCAGACGCGCACTGGCCGGTGTTGTTCAAACCGGCCGAACTGTCCGGCCTGCTGGCGGTGATGAACCGGGCGGCCCGGCGTCGTGCACGCGGGGTCGACGCTCCCTCAGCGGTGGCCGATTTGCCCTGAATCCTCCGGTTTGAACTGCTTTAACGCAGAGATCGCCCGGCAGAGCCGGGCTCCTACCGTGGCTGTCAGCATCGTAGGAGCGCTTTGCTGCGCGAAAGGAGCGACCACGTGCGCCTCACTCGCCGAGGTAGGCGGCGCGTACTTTCGGGTCTTCGAGCAGTGCGCCAGACTCGCCGGTGAGCGTGATTTCCCCGCTTTCCATGACGTAGCCGCGTTGGCTGACTTCGAGCGCCAGCTTGGCGTTCTGCTCGATCAGCAGCACTGTCATGCCTTCCTTGGCGACGGCGCAGATGACCTCGAAAATCTTCTGCACCATCAACGGGGCCAAGCCCATCGACGGTTCGTCGAGCAGCAGCAGTTTCGGCCGGCTCATCAGGGCGCGGCCGATGGCCAGCATCTGCTGTTCGCCGCCGGAGAGCGTGCCGGCGAGCTGAAAGGCGCGTTCCTTCAGGCGGGGAAAAAGCGAGAAGACGTGCTCCTTGTCGGCTTCGATGCCGTCGTTGTCGCGGCGGCTGTAGGCGCCCATCTGCAGGTTCTCGACGATGCTCATGCGCGGAAAGACGCCACGCCCTTCCGGCACCAGCGCGATGCCTGCGGAGACGAGCTGATGCGGCGGCAGGTTCAGAATTTCCTTGCCGCAATAGCGCACGCTGCCGCCCGCCGCGTTGAGCAGGCGCGCGAGTGCTTTCAGCGTGCTGGTCTTGCCGGCGCCGTTGGCACCGATCAGCGCCACCATCTCGCCCTGATTGACGTGGAAATTGATGCCACGCACTGCCTGAATGCCGCCGTAGGCGACGCGAAGTCCGGTTACCTCAAGCAACGCTGCCTCCCAGATAAGCTTCAATGACTTTCGGATCTTTCTGCACGACGGCGGGGATGTCCTCGCAGATCTTGACGCCGTAATCGAGCACGGCGACCCGGTCGCACAGGCCCATGACCAGCTTGACGTCGTGTTCGATGAGCAGCACGGTGATGCCGTCGGCGCGGATGCCTTCGATCAGCACGCGCAATTCCTCGGTCTCGGTGCCGTTCATGCCGGCGGCCGGTTCGTCGAGCGCCAGCAATTTCGGTTCGGTGGCCAGGGCGCGGGCGATTTCGAGCCGGCGCTGGTCGCCGTAGGACAGGTGTTTCGCCAGATCGTTGGCGCGGTGGTCGATTCCGACGTAATGCAGCAGTTCCTCGGCGCGGCGGTGGATGGCGGCTTCTTCGCGTTTCGTGAACGGGTCGTGCAGGATCGCGCCGAAGACGCCGGCGCGGGTGCGCACATGGCGGCCGACCATGACGTTCTCGATGGCCGTCATGTTGCCGAACAGACGGATGTTCTGGAAAGTGCGGGCGATGCCGCGCTGCGCCGCCTTGTGCGGGGCGCTGGCCTGCAGCTTCTCGCCGTCGAAGTGCAATTCGCCGCCGTCCGGGTGGTAAAGCCCGGTCAACACGTTGAAGAAGGTCGTCTTGCCGGCGCCGTTGGGGCCGATCAGGCCGTAGATTTCGCCGCGCCGGATGCTCAGCGAAACGTCGGTGAGCGCCTTGACGCCGCCGAAGTGCTTGGCAATGGCGCGCGCTTCGAGCAGGGTGGGGCTAACGGTACTCATTCGCCCTCCTTGAGTACATCGGTGGTCGATTCGCCCTTGAATTCGCGGCGGCGGGTGGTCGATGGCCACAAACCGGCCGGCCGGTAGAGCATGACGAGTACCAGCGCCAGGCCGAAGAGCAGCATGCGCAGCGCTTCCGGGTCGAGCAGGATCTTGCCGAAGATGGCCTGCTGGACCGGGCCGGCGCTGTGGCGGAAGAATTCCGGCAGCACGGTCAGCATGAGGCCGCCGAGGATGACGCCGGGGATATGGCCCATGCCGCCGAGCACGACCATGCACAGCACCATCACCGATTCCATCAGGTTGAACGACTCGGGGCTGACGAAGCCCTGGAAACCGGCGAACAGGCCGCCGGCGACGCCGCCGAAACTGGCGCCCATGGTGAAGGCGAGCAGCTTGATGTTGCGCGTGTTGATGCCGCAGGCCTTGGCGGCGATCTCGTCCTCGCGGATGGCCACCCAGGCGCGCCCGATGCGCGAATCCTCCAGCCGGATGGTGACGAAAATGATCAGCAGCGCCAGCGCCAGGAACAGGAAGTAGTAGGCGTGCAGCGACGGGATCGTGAAGCCGAGAAAAGTGAGCGGCTTGGCCAGCGTGATGCCGCCCAGGTGGATCGGGTCGATGCCGGAAATGCCCTGCGGACCGTTCGTGATATTGACCGGTGCGTTCAGGTTGTTCATGAAGATGCGCACGATCTCGCCGAAGCCGAGCGTGACGATGGCCAGGTAGTCGCCGCGCAGGCGCAGCGTCGGCGCGCCGAGCAGGGCGCCGGCAAAGCCGGCCAGCACGGCGCCACACGGGATGATGACCCAGATCGGCACGTGCAGCCCGAAGTGCGGGCTGGCCAGCAGCGCGTACAGATAGGCGCCGACGGCATAGAAGGCGATGTAGCCCATGTCGAGCAGCCCGGCGAAGCCGACCACGATGTTCAGGCCGAGCGCCAGCATGATGTAGAGCAGCGCGAAATCGACGATGCGCAGCCAGGAATTACCGAGCGCGTTGCCGACCGCGAACGGCAATACCGCCAGCACGAGGCCGAGGACAGCGGTCGCGGCGATGGCCGCACGTTTGTCGTGACGCAGGGATTCGAGTGTCAGTGTGGTCATTAGGCACGCTCCGAAACGCGTTCGCCGATCAGGCCCGAGGGGCGGAAGATGAGCACGCCGATCAGCACGAAGAAGGCGAAGATGTCCTGGTAGTGGCTACCGAGGAAACCGCCGGTCAGGTCGCCGATGTAGCCGGCGCCGAGTGCCTCGATTAGCCCGAGCAGGATGCCGCCGAGCACGGCGCCGGCGATGTTGCCGATGCCGCCCAGTACCGCCGCGGTGAACGCCTTCAGGCCGAGCATGAAGCCCATGTAGTAATGCGCGATCGAGTAGTTGGCGCTGACCATCAGGCCGGCGACGGCGGCCAGCGCCGAGCCGATGACGAAGGTGGCAGAGATGATCTTGTTGATATCGACGCCCATCAGCTGGGCGATCTGCGGGTTTTCCGAGGTGGCGCGCATGGCACGGCCGAAGCGCGTGTGGTTGATGAGCACCATCAGGCCGGCCATCATCAATCCGGCGATCAGCACAATGGCGACCTGCAGGCTGGTGATCGTCGCCCCGAAAATCTCATGGGCGGAAGCCGGCAGGATCGGCGGGAAAGCGTGGTAGTTGCGCCCCCAGACGAGCATCGCCGTGTGTTGCAGGATGATCGAAATGCCGATGGCGGTGATCAGTGGCGCCAGCTTGTGCGCACGGCGCAACGGCCGATAGGCGATGCGTTCGACGGAAAAGCCGATCGCCATGCATACCAGCGCGGCGGCAGCGAGCGCGATCAGGATGACGGCAAAGACGGGCAGGCCACTGGCGGCCAGCGCCTTGACGACGGAGAGCGCGACCATGGCGCCGATCATGACCACTTCGCCGTGCGCGAAGTTGATCAGCCCCATGATGCCGTACACCATCGTGTAGCCCAGCGCGACCAGGGCGTAGATGCTGCCGAGCACCAGGCCGTTGATGATTTGCTGGATGAAAATGTCCATCGTGTCTTGAATCCGGGAGTGAGGCGTTAAAACCGCTGGATGGCAAACGCTCATCCGGCCAGCCAGCGGCTAGTAGTCAGTCAACGAAAAAAGCGAACCACCAAGGCACCAAGCACACCAAGAGAGCACCAAGTTAACGTCCTGTTTTCTTGGTGAATCTTTGTGTTCTTGGCGTCTTGGTGGTGAAGCATTTGTCCATGCCCTTCAATATGACTGACTATCGGCTAATTACTTGGCTTCGTCCTTCTTCGGCTCTTCAGCCGGTGCGGCGGGGGCGCCGCCGATGGTTTCGCGGTACTCCCACTTGCCATCCTTGACCTGATAGAGCGAAATGGCGCCGCCCTTCAGGTCGCCCTTGTCGTCGAACTGGATCTTGGCCGACACGCCCTGATAGTCGGTCTTGCCGATTTCAGGCAGGTATTTGGCCGGTTCGACCGAGTTGGCGCGCTTCATGGCTTCGGCCATGACCATCACGGCGTCGTACACATAGGGCGCGTACAGCTGGATCTGGCCATACTTGGCGTTGAACGTGTCGCCGAACGCCTTGCCGCCCGGCATCTGGTCGAGCGGCACGCCCGGCAGCGAACAGAACTGGCCTTCGCTGGCTTCGCCGGCGAGCTTGATGAATTCCGGCGTGCAGGCGCCGTCGCCGGTCAGGAATTTGGCTTTCAGGCCGAGCGACTTCATCTGCTTGGCCATCGGTCCGCCCTGGGCGTCCATGCCGCCGTAGAAGATGACGTCAACCTTCTTCGACTTGATCTTGGTCAGGATGGCCGCGAAATCGGTGGCCTTGTCGTTGGTGAATTCGCGCGTGGCGACCTTGCCGCCGGCGGCGACAACGCCCTTCTCGACTTCGTCGGCCAGCCCCTGCCCGTAAGCGGTGCGGTCATCGACGATGGCGACGGTCTTGCCAGCCAGCTGCTTGATGGCGTATTCGCCGAGTACCTTGCCCTGTTGCACGTCGTTGGCCATGACGCGGAAGGCGGTGGCAAAGCCCTGCTGGGTGTATTTCGGGTTGGTCGATGACGGCGAGATCTGCGGGAGGCCGGCGTCGAAGTAGATTTTCGAGGCGGGGATCGTGGTGCCGGAATTGAGGTGGCCGATGACGCCGTTAACCTTGGCGTCGACCAGCTTCTGGGCGACGATGGTGCCCTGCTTCGGGTCGGCCTGGTCGTCTTCGGCAACCAGCGTGAACTTGACCTTCGAGCCGCCGATTTCGACGCCCTGGCCGTTCAGCGCGTCGATCGCCATGCGGGCGGCGTTTTCATTGTCCTTGCCGAGATGGGCCTGCGGGCCGGTCAGCGGGGCGACGTGGCCGATGGCGACGGAAATTTCTGGCTTGGCGGCCTCGGGGGCGGCAACGGGCGCGGCTTCTGGCTTCGGTTCTTCCTTCTGGCCGCAGCCGATCATGGCGAGGGCGGCGGCGACGGCGAGTGTCATGCTGGAAAGGCGTGAATGCTGCATCTTGATTTACCTCCGGAAGCGTTGGGTGGGAAAAAGGTTCTGGCAGTTACGGACGTGTGACGTGGCCGGCGGACGCATGATTCGTGCCATCAGCCGACGGAGGGGAGCGCAAGTGCTTGCGGCTAAATCGAGTGCAGCGCGATTGGCTGCAAGCACTGCTTTGGTGCGGCGGATAAAACAACGCCCCGTCGCGGTGTGGTACCGGCGGGGCGTTGTGAGGGGCTTCTGCTGGAGAGTCTCGCGGGCCAGCGGGCCGGCTTCGTCCGCCGCGACCGGGGAGTCGGCGGCAAGGCGTGGGACGAAGCCGGGGAGGTTCATGTTCTTCTTTGGCTGGTGGCGGCGGGCTCCCGGGGATTAGCGGCGCTTGAGCTGATCGAGGTCGCGTACCGCGCCTTTGGCCGCCGACGTGGCCATCAGCGCGTAAGCCTGCAGCGCCTTGGAAACGATGCGCGGGCGTGGCTTGGCCGGTTGCCAGGCTTGGTCCTTCTTCGCTTCCATCGCATCGCGGCGGGCTTCGAGGTCGGCGTCGGAAATCATGAGCTGAATGCTGCGGGCGGGGATGTTGATCTCGATGGTGTCGCCGTCTTCGATCAGGCCGATGGCGCCGCCTTCAGCGGCTTCCGGCGAGGCGTGGCCGATCGACAGGCCCGAGGTGCCGCCCGAGAAACGGCCGTCGGTGAGCAGCGCGCAGTCCTTGCCGAGTCCCTTCGACTTGAGATACGAGGTCGGGTAGAGCATTTCCTGCATGCCCGGGCCGCCTTGCGGGCCTTCGTAGCGGATGACGACGACGTCGCCGGCTTTGACTTCGTCGCCGAGAATGCCTTGCACGGCCGCGTCCTGGCTTTCGAAAACCTTCGCCTTGCCGGTGAATTTCCAGATGCTTTCATCGACGCCCGCCGTCTTGACGATGCAGCCGTCTTCGGCAATGTTGCCGAACAGCACGGCGAGGCCGCCTTCCTGCGAGTAGGCATTGGCCTTGTCGCGGATACAGCCGTGCGTGCGGTCGAGGTCAAGTTCGTTGAAGCGCTTGTCCTGCGAGAAGGCGACTTGGGTTGGGATGCCGCCCGGCGCGGCGCGGTAGAACTCGTGCACCTTGATGTCCTGTCCGTGGCGCATGACGTCCCACATGTCGAGCGCCTCGCCGAGGTTCTTGCCATGCACGGTCGCGGTCTTGCGGTGGATCAGGCCCGCCCGGTCGAGTTCGCCGAGAATGCCGAAGATGCCGCCGGCGCGATGCACGTCCTCGATGTGGTACTTGTCGGTCATCGGAGCGACCTTGCACAGGCAGGGCACCTTGCGCGAGATGCGGTCGATGTCGGCCATCGTGAAATCGACGCCGGCTTCCTGCGCGACGGCCAAGAGGTGCAACACGGTGTTGGTCGAGCCGCCCATGGCGACGTCGAGCGTCATGGCGTTTTCAAAGGCTTCGAAGGTGGCGATGCCGCGCGGCAGCACCGAGGCGTCGTCTTTCTCATAGTAACGGCGGCAGAGTTCGACGATCTGGCGGCCGGCCTTGAGGAACAGTTCCTTGCGGTCGGCGTGGGTGGCGACGAGCGTGCCGTTGCCCGGCAGCGACAGGCCGAGCGCCTCGGTTAGACAATTCATCGAGTTGGCGGTGAACATGCCGGAGCAGGAACCGCAGGTCGGGCAGGCGGAGCGTTCGATGGCGTCGACGTCGGCGTCGCAGACGGAACTGTCGGCCGCCTGGACCATGGCGTCGACGAGGTCGAGGTGAATGACCTTGCCGTGCAGCACGACCTTGCCGGCTTCCATCGGGCCGCCGGAAACGAAGATGGTCGGGATGTTGACGCGCATCGCGGCCATCAGCATGCCCGGGGTGATCTTGTCGCAGTTGGAAATGCAGACCATGGCGTCGGCGCAGTGGGCGTTGACCATGTACTCGACCGAGTCGGCGATCAGGTCGCGCGAGGGCAGCGAGTAGAGCATGCCGTCGTGGCCCATGGCGATGCCGTCATCGATGGCGATGGTGTCGAATTCCTTGGCGACGCCGCCGGCCGCTTCGATCTCGCGTGCCACCATCTGACCGAGGTCCTTGAGGTGCACGTGGCCCGGCACGAACTGGGTGAAGGAGTTGACGACGGCGATGATCGGCTTGCCGAAGTCGCCATCCTTCATGCCGGTGGCGCGCCAAAGCGAGCGGGCGCCAGCCATGTTGCGGCCGTGGGTCGAGGTGCGGGAACGGTAATCGGGCATGTCGGGGTCTCCTTGAAAGCGATTTGCGGACGCAAACGTCGAATTGGTCAATTCTACCGAAAGAGCGTCGGAAAGAGTTCGCTGGCGAAGCCGGCTGACGGAAAAGGAACAGCGGTGCTCATCCGGTGGGAAGCGCGTCTTTCGCGATGGCCGACGAAGCGCTTCCTATGCCGGGAAATGACGGCATGTTCGCCGCTATCGGTGGGTATAATGTTTTTCACCATGATGACCTTTCCCCAGTTCGATCCGGTGGCCTTCTCGTTGGGGCCTTTTGCTGTCCGCTGGTATGGCCTGATGTATCTGGCGGCCTTCCTCCAGTTCTGGTGGCTCGGCAAGCTGCGCATTCAGACGCATCCGTATTACCAGCGCACCGGCTGGACCGTGCAGCATCTCGACGATCTGCTGTTTTACGGCGTGCTCGGCGTCATCGTTGGTGGCCGCTTGGGCGAAGTGCTGTTTTACGCGCCTGGCTACTATTTTTCGCACCCGACGCAGATTTTCGCGGTCTGGAAAGGCGGCATGTCTTTCCACGGCGGCTTTCTCGGCGTGCTGGTGGCGATGACGCTCTTCGCTCGCAAGACGGGCAAGCACTGGCTCGAAATCACCGACTTTATCGCCCCGCTCGTGCCGCTCGGCCTGGCCGCCGGCCGCATCGGCAACTTCATCAATGGTGAATTGTGGGGGCGGGTCGCCGATCCCTCGTTGCCGTGGGCGATGGTCTTTCCGCATGTCGATAACCTGCCGCGCCATCCGTCGCCGCTCTATCAGGCGGGGCTGGAGGGCGTGGCGCTGTTCATCATCCTGTGGTTGTTTGCGCGCGGCGACCGGCCGCGTGGTGCCGTATCCGGTGCGTTCCTCGCTGGCTATGGCTGTTTCCGTTTTCTGGCCGAGTATTTCCGTACGCCGGATGCCGGAATTTTCGGGTTGTCGGAAGTCATCAGCATGGGGCAGTGGTTGTCCCTGCCAATGATTGTGGCCGGTGGTGTCATGCTGGCCTGGGCTTATCGGCAGCGTGTTTGACGCCCGTCTGCGAGCACGTGTGGCTTTCGCTCGCCTGACGGTTGATCGGGAGAAACGAAGTGTCCGAAGGAATTGTTGCACGGGGTATCGAAAAGGTCCGCAAGTTGCTCGGCGAGCGGGAAACCGACGGTGGTTTGAGTGCCCGCAAGCTGGCGCAGGTGCAGGAGCAACTCAAGGAATGTGTGGCGGGGGCCGGAGGTGAAATCTCGGCCCGTCAGCGTGCGGTGCGGCTGGCCGAAACGTATCTCGGGCTGGGCGATGCCGGGCGCTTGGCCTTCCTGCGGCTGATCGCGACGGAGTTCGGGCCGGACCCGAAAGCGGTGGCCAGGGCGCACGAAAAATATCAGGCGGCGATCGGCAACGATGAGCAATGGGCCGCCGAGTCGGCGTTGCGGGCGGCGATGCGTTCGTCGCGCCTGCGCATCCTGACGCAGTTCAATGCGATGCCGCAGGGCGTCAAGTTCCTGGTCGACCTGCGTGCCGACCTGTTGCGTCTGCAGGAGAAAGACCCGGCACTGCGGGCTCTGGATCGCGAACTCGAAACGCGGCTCTCTGCTTGGTTCGACGTCGGCTTCCTTGAACTGCAGCGCATCTCGTGGAATTCCCCGGCGGGGCTGCTTGAGAAACTGATCGAGTACGAAGCGGTGCACGAAATCCGTTCGTGGAGCGACCTCAAGAACCGGCTCGATTCGGACCGACGTTGCTACGCCTTCTTCCATCCGCGCATGCCGATGGAGCCGCTGATCTTCGTCGAGGTGGCGCTGGTCGAGGAACTGGCCGACAACGTGCAGGCGCTGCTCGACGAGAAGGCACCGGTGTTCGACGCACAGCGCGCCAAGACGGCCATCTTCTATTCGATCTCGAACACGCAGGTCGGCTTGCGCGGCGTTTCCTTTGGCAACTTCCTGCTGAAGCGCGTCGTCGAGGATCTCAAGCGCGATTTCCCGCGTCTGACGACCTTCGCCACGCTGTCGCCGATCCCCGGTTTGCGGCGCTGGCTGGACAAGAATCCCGAGCTATGGGATCAGGTCTTCAACAAGGAAATGCTCGTGCGCGTCGCACGTCACGCTGCGGAGCTGGGGGCCGCCATCGAATCCGCCGAGGATGTGCGCAAGTTGCTGGCCAGCAATGAATGGGCGGCCCAGCCGCGCCTCGTCCGCGCGCTGCAGCCGGGGCTGACGCGGCTTGCCGCCAAGTACTTCCTGACCGCCAAAAGCGGCGACCGCCCCGTCGATCCGGTGTCGCGTTTCCATCTCGGCAACGGCGCGCGCATCGAGCGCATCAACTATTTTGCCGATACATCCGAAAATGGCCTCAAGCAGTCCTACGGGCTGATGGTGAACTATCTCTACGACCCTGACAGCATCGAGAAGAACGTGGAAGCCTTTTCGCGCGAGGGGACCGTCGTCACCTCCGGCGCGGTGAGGCGCGCGGCACGCGACGATTAGCGTGCCGGCACTCAAACGTTGATTTTTATTGGATAATCGCCGTCTGTACCAACGCAACTTTGTTTCACCCTCGTTAAAGGAAAACGC
The DNA here is from genome assembly GCF_009469695.1 of Propionivibrio limicola. GTDB lineage: Bacteria > Pseudomonadota > Gammaproteobacteria > Burkholderiales > Rhodocyclaceae > Propionivibrio > Propionivibrio limicola. Next base: position 37,650 of record NZ_SSSR01000011.1, on the reverse strand, counting down.
AATGAATCTGTCGCACATTGAGCATATCGGTATTGCTGTCAAAAGCCTCGACGAAGCCATCCCGTTCTGGGAAAAGCAGCTGGGCCTGAAGTGCTATGCCATCGAAGAAGTGAAGGAACAGAAGGTTCGCACTGCTTTCTTCAAGATCGGCCAGTCGAAGATCGAACTGCTCGAATCGACCGAACCGGACGGCCCGATCGGTAAATTCATCGAGAAGAAGGGCGAGGGCATCCAGCACATCGCCATCGCTGTCAGCGGCATTCAGGAAAACCTGACCGAACTGGAACAGAACGGCGTGCAACTGATCGACAAGGCTCCGCGCAAGGGCGCTGAAGGTCTGGACATCGCCTTCCTGCACCCGAAGTCGACGCACGGCGTGCTGCTCGAGCTGTGTGAAGATCCAAGCAAGAAATAATCCATCCGGATTGTTGCGGCAGAAGGGTTGAGTCACTCCGCTGTCAGGATGGCCGTCTTTTGCCGGATCTGTCGAAAGCCGCCCCGCCCGGGCGGCTTTTAACCCATAAAAGGGGCGTCAATGACCGGGGCTTGCTTGGCAGAAACGCAAACAGAAATCAGGGCGGCATTTTCCGATGCCCACAGTGCAGAACGCTGGCTGACCAGCCAGCCGCTGGCGAATACATCCGCCATGCTGGCCGAATTGCTTCCGCAACTTCGGTTCTTCAATCAAATTCCAGTTTCTCCGCGCGAGCGCCTCAAAACGCTGGAGGTGTTGCGCAAGATCGTGTTCACCGTCTGCCTCGATGCGCAGCGGCGCTTCGAGTTCAAGGCGTTGCCGCTGTTGCCGGCCGAGCAATCGGCGTTCGATTCGGCGTACGGCATCTGGCAGGCGTGTCGCGTCGGCTATCTGACATGCTTGCAGGCCTGTCTGAAGCAGGATGATGCGCTCGCCAAATACCGTGCCAAGGTGACGCAGCGGGTGTTGGCCTGTTTGCGCATGGAGCAACTGGCTGCCTATGTGGCGGGAACGCTGCCGGCACCCGGCTTTTGGCGGGATTTGCACGCTGTTTTTGCCGCCGCCGAACGGCTCGGCATCGCGCGCGAACCGGTCGACGACCGCCTTTGGGGCGAAGGCCGCGCGGCGACGGCTTGCGGTCACTACAGCATGGCGCTCATGCTGCATCAGGCCGGTCCGGACTCGTTCAGCCGCGTTCAGTTCTCCGCGGTGATACGCTGGCTTTCCCGCTGGCGGGAACGGGCCGAGGTGCTGCTGGCTCCGTCCGAAGGCGCTGTTTGCCTGCCGCTCGATCTTGCGCAGGACAGTCCGTTTTCGAATGATCGATCAGCTGCGGAGCGTTGGCTGGGGCTTGATGGCGTGCGGCGGAAAATCCGTCAGCGTCTCGATGCGCTGGCCAAGGGCGAGTCGCCGGAAGCGTTGAAGCTGGGCAGCGCGCTGCCTGCCGACGCCTGCGTATCTCTGCTGAGCCGCTTGCTGGTCAATCTGGCGTCTCCGTCTGCCGCGCTGACGGCCGATGTGGCGGCGTTCGTGCCGATGGATGTCGTGCCGGGCGTCGAGGCCATCTTCCGGTTGTTGGGGGGTAAAGGGCTCCGGAAGGCGGTTGATGATCCATTGCAGCAATATGGTGGCTATCTGCAGCGCCAGCAGCTCGCCGTTTTTGGTCATGTGCCGGGGGACGAAAGCCGCTTTGACGAGCGGGTGGTCGAAAGCTGGCGCGTCGCCGCAAAAAACGGCGGCCAGTTCAGCCTGATGAGGCTGGCGGAGGCTGCGGCGCCGTCCCGTTTCCGGCTCGGCAGTCTGCTCGCCTTGCGCGTCGGCCCGCCGGGGGGCTGGCTCTTGGCGCGGATCGATCGTTTGCGGATGCGGCAGGAAGGCGGGCTGTGCGTCTCGGCGAGCGCGCTTGCCGGCGAGCCGTCGCCGCTGATCGTCGAGATTCGAGAGCGTCCGGTTGGCCGCTTGTCGCGCCATCCGGCCTTGCTGCTGCCGAATCAGCCGGGTGGCTCCAGTGCAACGGTGATCTTGCCGGAAGGCGTGTCTGCGCGGGCGCTGCCGCAATCGATCCGGATCGTCGATGCGCTCAACGAGTCGACGCTCGCCTTGCAGCTCGGCGCATTGCTCGAACGGAGTGGCGACAACGAGCGCTGGTCGCTCGTGCGCGAAGTATCGCCAGCTTCTCGCGACTGAACTGGCGCGAGTCGCGTTGGTGCGGCGTATAGCTGATCCATAACCCAGGAGGTCGTTTATGTTGCTGGTTTTGACCAATCTGCCCGATCAGATGGCCGCGGAAACGCTCGCCGCGTTGTTGATCGAAATGCGGCTCGCCGCCTGCGTCAACATTCTGGCGCCTTGCCGTTCGATGTATCGCTGGCAGGGCAAGGTCGAGCGCGCAGTCGAGGTGCCTTTGCTTATCAAGACGACGGCCGAGCGCTATCCTGAACTGGAGGCGGCAGTGCGGGCGCATCATCCCTACGAGTTGCCCGAAATCGTCGCGTTGCCGGTCGCCGGGGGACTCCCCGCTTATCTCGATTGGGTGAGCGCGGAAACGCAGGCGGGCGAGTTGTTGTCCGACGAACAATCCATCGCCTGAGTTCCGCCATGATCGTTCGCCTGTTCCGGTGTTTTCTGTTGCTGATCCTGTGCGTTGGCGCCAAGGCTGCCGATCCCCTGCCGCCGGCGCTGGCGTTCAAACCCTCTGCGCGGGCGGTCGATGGACGGACGGTCGAAGTCCATTTCGAAATTGCCGACGGCTATTACCTGTACCGTGACAAGTTCCGTTTTGCCGCCGTGCCGCCGGTGGTCGAATTCGGCGCACCGGTGATCCCGGCCGGCAAGGAAAAGCTGGATGAGACGTTCGGCCGGGTCGAAGTGCATCACGACAGCGTGACCATCCGTTTGCCGGTCGAGCGTGCGAGTTCGGGCACCTTGCCGCTGTTGCTGAATGTCACCTCGCAAGGGTGCGCCGAGGTGGGCGTGTGTTATCCGCCGCAGACGCAGGCGTTCGGCATCGAATTGCCGGACCCGGTGGCGGCGGCTGTTTCTCGGCCTGTTTCTCCGCCTGTTACGTCGGCCGGAAACGACGAATCGGGGCGCATTGCCCGCCTGCTCGGGGAAGCGGAAATCTGGCTGGTGGCGGCGAGTTTTTTCGGCTTCGGACTCTTGCTGGCGCTGACGCCCTGCGTTTTCCCGATGTTCCCGATCCTGTCCGGCATCATTGCCGGCGCCCGTCGCCACGACGAGGCGCTGAGCCACGGGCGGGGTTTCGCGCTGGCCTCGGCCTACGTGCTCGGCATGGCTGTGACCTACACCTTGGCCGGTGTCGCCGCCGGCTTTTCGGGCCAGTTGCTATCGTCCGCCTTGCAGAACGCCTGGGTGCTGGGGGGCATGGCGCTGGTTTTCGTCGCTCTGGCGCTGTCGATGTTCGGTTTCTATGAGCTGCAGTTGCCGGCCTTCGTGCAAAGCCGGGTTTCGGGCGAAGCCGCGCATTTCAAGGGAGGTTCGCTGCCCGGTGTGGCGGCCATGGGGGCGCTGTCGGCGTTGATCGTTGGCCCTTGTGTCGCCGCGCCGCTGGCCGGGGCGCTGCTTTACATCGGGCAAACCGGTGACGCGTTGCTCGGTGGCCTGGCCTTGTTCTGCCTGGCATTGGGAATGGGTTCCCCGTTGCTGCTGATCGGCCTCTCCGCCGGGACGCTGCTGCCGAAAGCTGGGGCCTGGATGGAAGCCGTGCGCAAAGCGTTCGGTGTCGTTTTGCTGGCGATGGCCGTGTGGGTCGTCTCGCCGCTATTGCCACTCGCCGTGCAGATGAGCGCCTGGGCGTTGCTGCTGATCCTGCCCGCTGTCTATCTGCATGCGCTCGACCCCCTGCCGCCGCACGCGGGCGGCTGGCACCGGTTCTGGAAAGGCATCGGGGTGGTCATGCTGTGCGCCGGGGTCGCCACGCTGGTCGGTGTGCTGTCGGGCGCCAAGGATCCGCTGCAGCCGCTCGCCGGTCTGCGCGCCAGCGCGCCGGATCGCGTGTCGCCGGCTCTTTCTTTCGAGCGTGTGCGCTCGGTGGCGGAACTCGATGCGCGCCTGCAGCAACCCGGCGCGCCGGTCATGCTCGATTTCTATGCCGACTGGTGCGTCTCCTGCAAGGAAATGGAGCGCTTTACCTTTGCTGACCCGCGTGTGCGCGCCAAGCTGGCCGGCTGGCGCCTGCTGCAAGCCGACGTGACCGCCAGCTCCGAGGCCGACAAGGCGCTGTTGGCGCGCTTTCGCCTCTACGGGCCGCCCGGACTGATCTTTTTCGATCGCGCTGGCCGCGAAATCGAGGGGGGCAGGGTCGTCGGCTATCAGGATGCCGACGAGTTTCTGAAAACGCTGGCAGCCGTCGCTCCTTAAGGAGCAAGGGCGGCCAGGTGCTTAACCGACCGTCGCCGCCGCGCCTTCGGTCAGGATGCCGAGTAGCGGGGTCGCCAGTTCGGCCGCCTCGTGGCCGAGGCTTGTCAGATAGCCGCCATCCGTTTGCGTGACCAAGCCCTTGGCGTGCAGGCGCTGCACGGCGGCGATGACGGCCGGATCGGCCGTCTTGTGGACCTTGATGCCCTGTTGTCCGCTGTCCAGGCTGAAGCGGGTCAGGGCGTTGAGTTCATGAACCAGCTCGGTGGTGTAAGGCATGATCGGTCGCTCCTCTGGCAGATGGCGGTGAATGCCGCGAGATCCATTCTACGCGCTTTGTCCGTTATGGCGAGGTGCGGTGTGCTGCGGATGATCGTTCGTTCAGGAACTGCATGAGAGCATCGAACAGCCGGGCTTGCGGCGTGCCCAGTCAGGGCGTCTGGCGGCAAAAACCTCTTTGCCCGGCTGGTTGTCGTAAGGGTGGCGTAGCGTTTCGAGCAACTCGTCAATCATCGTCATGTCGCCGGCCTCGGCGCGCTCGATCGCCTGCTGGGCCAGATAATTGCGCAGGACGTAGCGCGGGTTGGCGGCGTTCATGGCCGATAGGCGCCTGTCGTTGGGGCGCCCGTCGCTTTTGATCCGCTGGCGCCAGCGCTGGAGCCAGGTTGCGAGTTCGCCGGCGACGGCCCGAAACTTCGCGCCAGCGTAGAACGCGTCGCGCAGACTGTCGATGTCCGGTACCTCAAGATCGACCTGGCCCAAGGTGCGGAAAAACACAGTCATGTCGATTTCGCCCCGGTACATCAGCTGGAAGGCGGTTTCCACAAGGTCGTCGTCTCCATCCCGCCAGCCGGTGAAACCAAATTTGGCGGCAAAGGCGGTGCGGAATTCGCGATCATAGGTCGTGTCGTAGCGCTCGATTCCTTCGGCAAGCGCGCCGGGATCGGGGGCAATGAGCGAAAGGGCGTCAGCCAGTCGTTCGAGGTTCCAGCGTGCGATGTCCGGTTGGCGGCCGAAGCAGTAACGGCGCCCGGCGGCATCGGTCGTGTTCGGCGTCCACAGCGGGTCGAAATCGTCGATCCAGCCGTAGGGTCCGTAATCGATGGTCAGGCCGAGAATCGACATGTTGTCGGTGTTCATCACGCCGTGCACGAAGCCGACGCGCATCCAGTGCACGATCAGGCGCGCCGTGCGCTCGCAGACCTCGATGAACCAGCGGGCCACCCGTTCGTCGGGATGCGTGTGGGCGAAATCGGGAAAGTCCCGGTCGAGCGTGAAGTCGAGCAACTTCTGCAACAGCGCGGTGTCGCCGCGTGCGGCGGGCAGTTCGAAATGGCCGAAGCGCGTGAAGGAGGGCGCGACACGGCAAACGATGGCCCCGGTTTCGGCGGCCGGATGGCCGTCATAGAACATGTCGCGGATGACGGTTTTTCCCGTCGCGACGAGCGACAGCGCGCGGGTGGTCGGCACGCCGAGGTGGTGCATCGCTTCACTGCAGAGGAATTCGCGGACCGACGAACGCAGCACGGCGTACCCGTCGGCGTGGCGCGAATAAGGCGTCGGACCGGCTCCCTTGAGTTGCAGTTCGAAGCGTTTGCCTTGCGCGTTGACTGCTTCGCCGAGGAATATGGCGCGGCCGTCGCCGAGTTGGCCGGCCCAGGTGCCGAACTGATGGCCGCCGTAGCATGTCACGTAGGTGGCCATGCCGGCCAGCAGGCTATTGCCCGAGAGTGCGCCAAGCCAGTCCCGGGAGCGAATCGTCGCCTCGTCGAGGTCGAGAAGTTCGGCGACTTCGCGCGAATGGGCGAGCAGACGCGGGTTGGGGGCAGCTTCCGGCGTGACAGTCGACCACAGTGCCTCGTGCACTTGGCGGGGGTGGTTTTGCGTGCAGGTGTCGCCCGGTAGCTCACGCAGCCAGCGGTTGTCAAAATGCGGCATGGATGTTGTGCCAGAAGGCTGTGACAAAACAACCGGTTGGGCACCGGCTGGCCGGGGCAGGTTCCCGTTCCGCTTTGCAGGCCGGGGCCTGCTCGGCAACGGCGTCCCCAAATGAAAACAGCGTGGAAGCCGGGTTTTCCGGACTTTCCACGCTGTCAAATAATGTCCCCGCAAGTGCCGTTAGGCCGGCATCCTGAACCGGAGTTCAGAGGAGGCTACTTTCCTTCCGCATCAGGCTGGCCCGTCAGAGGGGCTGGCACAACAGCGGCTTCGCTGGTCAGTAACCGATGCCAATTTAGCATTGGTTCAAGGAATATATGGCCTTCACAAACACCGCAGGGAACAACCTTTTGAGGCTTAGAGCAACTCTTCTTGGTGCTTGAGCACCGCGTCAAGTTGTGCCTCCATGGACTTGATTCTATCCGTTGCCGCCTCGATGTCCACCCCTGTTTCTGACCCGGCGGTCAGATAGGGCTCCGGCATGTCGTACGAACACTGTTGTGCCGAGAGTAGTTCGTGCGCGATATTCAGTGCGGCCATCACCGCAATGCGCTCGGATATGTTGCTGTGCGTCTTTTCGGCGATGTCGTGCATCTTGGCGTCGACGTAGGCGACGGCCGCCTGCAAGGCATCGCGTTCCTCGGGCGGGCAGGCGACGCGGTATTCCTTGCCGAGCAGGGTGATGTCGAGGTGGTTCGATTCGTTGGGCATGCGAGGACTCAGGCGGGGTTTGATGAATCCGGCAACTGCTCGGCGATCTGCTCAAGCCGGATACGTGCGGCATCCATGCGGCTGGCGAGTGCCGCCTTTTCGGCTTCCGCGTTGGTGAGCTTCTGCTGCAGTTGCTGGTTTTCCGCACGCAACGCGTGGCATAACGCCACGACTTGGGCGACTTTGTATTCGAGCGTGTCGAGTTCGTTTTCCATGGCGCGGACTATAGTTTCATAAAGCGAGGAGCGTCAAGGGGCGGTGTCTGCGGGGCATGCCATTTGTTGCGCTAATTCAGTGCCTTAGTCGTGAAAGATGCCCTTCGACGGATGGCTTTTGTTATACTCCGTGACTTTCGTTCGTTGTCTGATGCCCATCGTTACACGATGGCGTGCCCGGCATCGTGACGAAAACCGTGCAAGGTGCCGCCCGCGTTTTCCATGTGGCGGTTAAACGGGAAACAGGTGCGTGTCGTCCGGTCCTGGTTTGAGGACCGAAGCAAACGGCGCAATGCCTGTGCTGCCCCCGCAACGGTAAGCGAGTGTGGATGTTTCGGCAGGCCACTGGGCGAAAAATGCCTGGGAAGGCGAAGCATCAAGACTCGTAAGCCCGGATACCGGCCATGCACGCCATCGAAGGATGTGCCGCGGGGAAGCGGACTCCGGATGCATGTGCTTGTTTCGCACTTCGCGTGCGCGGCGTTCGCTCATTCGCTTCCTGGTTTTCCCTGATGCGCATCCGTTTATTTGTCTGCCGGCATGCGGGGACGCTTGCCGGCGCATTGGGAGAAGTCCGAATGTATCCACGTTGTTCTCTGGCGGCGGGCGCGATTGCGCTGATGGCTGCTTTCCCCGTCATGGCGGCCGAATCGGAAGCCGAAACCATCGTCGTCACGGCCACCCGGCAGGCGCAGCGCGCCAATGAGTTGCTGGCCGACGTCTCGGTGATTTCCCGCGAGGAGATCGAAGCCGCTGGCCAGTCCAGTTTGCCGGAATTGCTGGCTCGCCAGCCCGGGATCGAGTTTACGCAAAGCGGCAGTGCCGGCAGCACGTCGAGCCTGTTCATTCGCGGCACCAACAGCGAGCATACCTTGGTGCTGATCGACGGCATGCGCGTCAATTCGGCCACGCTCGGCACGACAGCGCTGTCGAGAATCCCGCTCGCGCAGGTTGACCGCATCGAAATCCTGCGCGGCCCGGCCTCATCTCTCTACGGTTCGGAGGCGATCGGCGGCGTCATCCAGATATTTACCCGGCAGGGCAGCGGCCCGGCCGCCTTCAATCTTGAAGCCGCCTACGGCAGCGACGCAACGCAGAAACTGTCGGCCGGCGTCAGCGGCCAGAATGAGGGTTGGAAATACAGCCTGCAGGCGGCTTACGACGATACCAACGGCTTTTCCAACATCAGGAACAAGAACAACAATTCATACAATCCGGACGATGATGGTTTCCGTGACAAGAGCTTTAGCGGCAACCTTGCCTATCGTTTCAACAACGATCACGAGATCGGCCTGAATACTTTCTCGAGCGACGGCAGCAACGATTACGACGGCGGCTACAAGGCGTCGGCGACCAAGGATTACCGCAACGACATCCGGGTCAGCAGTTACAGCCTCTATTCGCGCAACCGGATTCTGCCGGACTGGCAGAGCACGGTCCGTCTCGGGCGCGGCACCGATGATGCGTTTTATTATGTGGATGGCGTAAAGGCGAGTTCGGTGCGCACCGATCAGGATCAGTTCTCCTGGCAGAACGACATTGCGTTGCCGCTCGGCAAAGCCTTGCTGGCCGCCGAATGGCTGCGGCAGGATGTGGAGGCGACGCAGCAGTACGACAAGACCGAGCGCACGATCAAGTCGCTGTTGGCCGGTTGGGGTGCGTCGGCGGGGAACCATCGCTGGCAGTTCAATGCGCGGCACGACGACATCTCGCAAACCGGCTCGAAGACGACCGGCTCGGCCGCCTACGGTTACCAGATCAGCGACGCTTTCCGTGCCCACGCTTCGTACGGCACAGCCTACAAGGCGCCGTCGATGAACGATCTCTACTATCCGTATATGCCTTACATGGGGCAGGGTAACCCGGACCTCAAGCCCGAGTACGCCCACAACCGCGAATTCGCGTTGCACTATGAGGCCGGGCCACATGCCGCGTCGGTGACCTACTTCCACAACCGCATCGACGACCTCATCCAGTGGGAAGAGACCCCCGCCGGATCGTGGTTCTATGTGCCGCAGAACGTTTCTTCAGCGCGCATTACCGGCTGGTCGCTGGCGTACAAGGGCAGTTTCGGCCCGCTCTCGTTGCGTGCCGCGATCGATCTGCAGGATCCGCGCAACACGGAAACGGATAACCTGCTGACCCGGCGTGCGCGCAAGCACGCCAACGTCGGCGCCGATTACATGACCGGTGCGTGGACGTTCGGCGGCGAAGTCGTGAGCAGTGGCGAGCGCTATAACGATGTGGCCAATACCGTGCGCCTTGGCGGCTATACGCTGCTCAACCTGACGGCCAACTACCGCATCGACCGGAACGTCTCGCTGTTTGCCCGCATCAACAACGTGTTCGACAAGCAGTACGAGCTGGTGGATGACTACGGGACGGCCGGCGTCAATGGGATGGTCGGTATCCGTTATCAGCCGAAGTAAACCACCATGCCCACCCGCCGCCGCGCCCTGCTTATCCTCGCCGCCCTGACCGGGGTGGCGCTGCTGAGCATTCTGCTGGCGCTGGTGGCGGGCAGCATCCGGATTCCGCCGGCCGAGGTGCTGGCGGCGTTGTTCGGCGGCGCGGACGGCGTTTCGGGCGAAGTCGTGCGCAGCCTGCGTTTGCCGCGTGCGCTGGCCGGTTTTGCCTGCGGCGGGCTGTTGGCTCTGGCTGGCGCCTTGTTGCAGGTGTTGTTGCGCAATCCACTCGCCGATCCGTATGTACTCGGCATTTCGGGCGGGGCGGGGGTTGGGGCGATTCTCGCCATTCTTTTTGGCGTCGGCGTCGCCGGTATCAGCGGTGCCTCGTTTGTCGGCGCGCTGGCGGCGATGCTCGTCGTTTTCGGGCTGGCGCACGGCGACGGCAGCTGGACGCAAACGCGATTGTTGCTGACCGGCGTCATCGTCGCCGCCGGCTGCGGCGCGATGGTCGCGCTGATTCTGTCGATTGCCCCCGATCATAAATTGCACGGCATGCTGTTCTGGTTGATGGGCGACCTCTCGCAGGCGAGCAGCCCGGGGTTGGTGCTCGGCGTGCTGGCGGCGATTCTGCTCGTCGCCATGCCGTTCGCCCGCGAACTCAATTTGCTGGCGCGCGGGTCGGACATGGCGCAGACGCTCGGCGTGCAGGTTAGTCGCTTGCGCAAGGGCGTTTATCTGGTGGCCTCGCTGGCGACTGCCGCGGCGGTGACGCAGGCCGGCTCGATCGGTTTCATCGGCCTGATCGTGCCGCATCTGGTGCGGCTGGCGGCCGGCAACGACCAGCGCTTGCTGCTGCCGGCGTCGGCGCTGGCCGGCGGCAGCCTGCTGGTGATCGCCGATACGCTGGCGCGCTCGGTGATCGCACCGCAGCAGTTGCCGGTCGGCGTGCTGACGGCGCTGATCGGCGTGCCGGTTTTCCTTTTTCTGCTGGCCCGCGATGCGCGGCGGGGGCGCTGAGATGCGGACTGAGGCGCCCTTGCTCGAAGCGCGGAAACTGACGGTCGCCATCGGCCAGCGCAGCTTCTGCCGCGATCTCGACCTGAGTTTGCAAGCCGGCGAGCGGCTGGCGATTCTCGGCTGCAACGGCGCCGGCAAGTCGACGCTGCTCTCGGTGCTGGCCGGATTGCGGGCGCCGCAGGGTGGCGAGGTGCGAATTCAGGGCGCGACCTACGCCGAGCTCGGCGCCCGTAAAAGCGCCCTGATTCGTGGCTGGTTGCCGCAATCGCGCGGCGATGCCTTTGCCTCGACGGTACTGGAGACGGCGCTGGTCGGGCGCCATCCGCATCTGGAACGCTGGGGCTGGGAATCGGCCAAGGATGCGCAGATTGTCCGCGCCGCGCTGGCCGCCGTCGATCTCGCCGACTTCGAGCGGCGCGACATCCAGACGCTTTCCGGCGGCGAACGCCAGCGGCTGGCGATCGCCACGCTGCTGGCACAGGAACCGCAACTGTTCCTGCTCGACGAGCCGATTGCCTACCTCGACCTCAAGCACCAGATCGCCATGCTCGACCTCTTCGCCAAGGCGGCGCGCGAGAACCATGCCGCTGTCGTCATGGTGCTGCACGAACCGGCGCTGGCTTGGCGCTTTTGCGACCGTGTGCTGCTGGTGCATGGCGATGGCTTGACCGAAAGCGGCCCGGCCAAGACCATGCTGACCGCCGAGCGGCTGTCGGCGCTCTACCAATATCCGATGCTGGCCTACGAATGCGACGGCCAGATCAGTTTTATTCCACGGTGAATGCCATGAGCGAATCAAGCAAGGAAGAACGCCACGCCGAGCGCATGGCGCGCAAGAAGGCGGTGGTCGACGGCGCCATCGCCGCCGCGCAGGAAGAGCGCGGCGTGCTGGTCGTCAATACCGGCAACGGCAAGGGCAAGTCCTCGGCGGCGTTCGGCGTCGTCGCCCGCGCGCTCGGGCACGGCATGAAAGTCGCCGTCATCCAGTTCGTCAAGGGGCGTTCCGATACCGGCGAGGAGGCGTTTTTTCAGCAGGCCGCCAAGGCCATGCCGGAGGCGCTGCACTGGCACGTCACCGGCGAGGGCTTTACCTGGGAAATCCAGAATCTCGACCGCGATGTGGCGACGGCGCAGGCGGCGTGGGCGCTGGCTTGCCGCTACCTGAACGATCCGGCGATCGGCCTTGTCGTGCTCGACGAGATGACCTACGCCTTCAAGTACGGCTGGCTGCAATTGCCGGCCGTGCTGGAAGTGCTCGCGGCGCGGCCGAAGATGCAGCATGTGATCATCACCGGGCGGGCGGCGCCGGAAGCGCTGGTCGCCGCCGCCGATACGGTGACCGACATGACGCTGGTCAAGCATGCCTTCAAGGCCGGCGTCAAAGCCATGCCCGGACTGGAGTGGTGAGCATGGCGCCAAACATTTCCTGCCCCGCTTTTCTCGTTGCCGCGCCGGCTTCCGGCCAAGGCAAAACCACCGTCGTCGCCGCGCTGGCCCGCCTGCACACCCGGCTCGGCCGCAAGGTGCGCGTTTTCAAGTGCGGTCCCGACTTCCTTGATCCGCAGATTCACGCCATCGCCAGCGGCGCGCCGTGCCAGAACGTCGATCTGTGGATGTGTAGCGCGGCCGACATTGCCTGGCGATTGGCCGAAGCGGCACGCGACGCCGACCTGATTCTCGTCGAAGGCGTCATGGGGCTTTACGACGGCAGCCCGTCGGCCGCCGAACTGGCGCGCCAGCTCGGTCTGCCGATTCTGGCCGTGATCGACGGCGCCTCGATGGCCAACAGCTTCGGCGCCATCGCCTACGGCCTGAAAAACTACCAGCCCGGCACGCCGCTCAAGGCCGCCTTCGCCAACCGCGTTGGCAGCGCCTATCACGCTGAACTGCTGGAAAAGAGCCTGCCGGCGGACATCGCCTGGTACGGTCACCTGCCGCGCGATGCCGAGGCGGCGATGCCCGAGCGTCACCTCGGCCTGCTGCCGGCCGCCGAAATCGACGGGCTGATGCAGCGCATCGACCGCATGGCCGATTTGCTGGCGACGACGGCGGCCGCGCAACTGCCGCCGCCCGTTGAATTTGCCGACGTGCCGCCGCCGGCTATCCCGCCGCTCTTGCGGGGCAAGACAATCGCTGTCGCGCAGGACGCGGCGTTCTGTTTCCTCTACTCGGCCAACGTTGATTGCCTGCAACGGCTTGGCGCGACGCTCACCTATTTCTCGCCGCTCGTCGATGCGGCGCTGCCCGCCTGCGACGCCGTCTGGCTGCCGGGCGGTTACCCGGAATTACACGGTCCCAGGCTGATGGCGAATCAGTCCTTATGGGCCGAGCTGGCGGCGCATTTCGACGCCGGCAAGCCGCTGCTCGCCGAGTGCGGCGGCATGATGGCGCTGTTCGCATCGATGCGCGATGTCGACGGCAACGAATTTCCGCTCGCCGGCCTGTTGCCGGGCCAGGTCGTCATGCAGAAACGGCTGGCCGGACTTGGCATGCAGGAAGCCGCGTTGCCCGAAGGCGTGCTGCGCGGGCATGCCTTCCACTACTCACGAACGGAAACCCCGCGTGAACCGTGCTGCATCACGACGCGCGCCGACGGCCGTCCAGGCGAAGCGGTCTATCGTCGGAAGCGCCTGACGGCCAGTTACATGCACCTCTATTTCCCGTCGAATCCTGACGTTGTTGCCGCGCTGTTCCGGTGACGGTTGCCGCAAAAAGCGAGCGCGCCGGAAAGAACGCGGCGCGCTTCGCTCCTGCTAAGAGCCGTTCAACGAACAGTCTGGCCGCGCAATTCGTCGAGTCCCTGACGGAACTGCTTAGCCCAGGAGTGGACGATCGGCCGCAAGTCATTCCAGGTAACGCGGTCATTCTGTGACAAGGTCTGGTCAGGCTTGCGGGTGGCCACGGCGGCAGCAACCTGTCTTCCTTGGCCGTCAAGCACGAGGGACGGCCAGATGACCGCTTATTTGATCCGGGTGATCTTCTGCCCTTGCAGCGCCATGCCCGCCATCAATCCTTCCTGGTTGAAGACGAACGCATAGATGCCCTTCTTGGCCGTCGCGGTATTGAATTCCTTGCCTGCGCCGGCGTCGATGACGACTACCGTGGGGGCCGCGCCGATATCCCAACCCTTGCTGTTCTGGAAGTTCTTGAGATCCTTTTCGGTCAGGAAGAATACCGCGTAGCCGAACGACTGCATGCCGGCCTGCAGCCCGACCGAAGCGCTGCCGGAACTGTAGTACGAATGGGCCTTCTCCTTCTTGAACAGCACGCCCTCGCCGCCGGATCCACCGACAACGAATCCGGCGCGGACGATCTTCGGGAAGACCAGAATGCCGGCGGCCTGTGCGCCGAGCGTTTTGGCGCCCGGATGCGTTTTGTACAGCGATTGCAGAGCGGCTTTCGCATCCTGGGTGAGCAGATTTTTGTCAGCGGCGCCGGCGGGCGACATGCCAGTCAAAGCGATTGCCGCTGTCAGCGTTACGATGAGAAATCGCACGATTCGGTTGAATGTTTTTGTCATGTTGTACTCCTGGTGGAATGCGTTGCATGGACATGGACGGCGCGGCGAACACGCCGACGGCGTACTGTCTATTCCATTGGCGAGACACCCCCGCTTGTACACCATAGTCGACCCACAGAGACATAGAGGCACAGAGAAAGGATTTTATCGATCTTCTCTGTGCCTCTGTGCCTCTGTGTCTCTGTGGTGAGGGGTTTGGGTTGAAAGCGGTTCAGCCGCGATCCTTTCCTCCTTTGTCATTCGATTCCGCGAAGGCCTTGCGCAGCTCGGAAAGCTCGGTCAGTTGGGCGGCGACTTGGGCGTTGATGGTGTCGGCCGGGACGCCGGTCAACCGTTCGATCGCTTCATCGACATTGTTGTACGGGAAGACAGCGAAGCGGCCGGCGGTGCAGGCGTCGATGATGTCCTGGCGCAACATCAGGTGCTTGACGTTGGCGGCCGGAATCAGCACGCCCTGGTCGCCGGCCAGGCCGCGCGCTTGGCAGATGTCGAAGAAACCTTCGATCTTTTCATTGACGCCGCCGATGGCCTGCGCGTCGCCGAACTGATTGACCGAGCCGGTGATGGCCAGCGACTGGCGGATCGGCGTTTTGGCGAGCACCGAGAGCAGGGCGCACAGTTCGGCCATCGACGCGCTGTCGCCCTCGATCGGCCCGTACGACTGCTCGAAAACGAGGCTGGCGTCGAGCGACAGCGGCACGGTGCGGGCGTAGCGCGCGCCGAGGAAGGAGGAGAGGATCAAGACACCCTTCGAATGGATCGGACCGCCGAGTTCCGTTTCGCGCTCGATGTCGATCACATCGCCGCTGCCGACGCGCGCCGTCGCCGTGATGCGCACCGGATGCGCGAAGCGGAAGTCGTCGAGCGCCACGACGGCGAGGCCATTGATCTGGCCGATGCGCTCGCCGCTCACCGAGATGAGCAGCGTGTCGCGCAGGATTTCTTCCTGATACTTGCTGCGGATGCGGTCGGCGCGGCGGAGGCTGGCGGCGAGTGCCGTTTCGATGTCCTCCCGGCGTACGGTCGGGCGCCCGGCACTACCGGCCCAGTGGTCGGCTTCCTGCAGCAGATCGGAGACTTTCCAGCGGCTCGTGCATAGCCGCTCGGCGTCGCCGCACAGCCGTGCCGTATGCTCGATGACGCGGGCCACGGCGTCGCGCTCGAAGGGGCGCAACCCGGCTTGGCGGGCCAGCGTGGCGATGTATTCGGCGTAGAGGCGGGTGTTGGTCGCGTCGCGTACCAGCTCGCTTTCGAAGTCGGCGCCGATCTTGAACAGTTCGGCAAATTCCGGGTCGAGCGCCTTGAGCAGGTAGTAGATGCGCCGCTCGCCGATCAGCAGCACCTTCAGGTTGATCGGCATCGGCTGCGGTTCGAGCGAGATCGTGCTGATCAGCCCGTACGCCTGCCCGAGCGATTCGATGTGCACCTGTCCCGAACGCAACGACCGTTTCAGACCCTCCCAGGCGTAAGGCTGGAGCAGCACCTTCAGCGCGTCGAGCACGAGGTAGCCGCCGTTGGCGCGTTGCAGCGCGCCGGGCTTGATCAGCGTGAAGTTGGTCAACAGCGTGCCCATCTGCGAGATGTGGTCGACGCGGCCGACGAGGTTCGGGTAGATCGGGTTGTCCTCGAAGATGATCGGTGCCGTTTTGGCCTCCGAATTGTCGACGAGCAGATTGACCTGATAGCGCAGTGTCGACAGGCCACCGCTGACGACCATGTTCGACGCGTCGCCCTCGCCGCGCGGCTGTTCGCGCAGTTGTTCGCCTTCCTCGACGATGTCGTGCATCACCTCGTCGAGAAAGTGGAGGACGTCCGGCAGGTCCTGGTACTCGTCCTTCAGTTCCTCGATCAGGTGACCGACGGCGAGGCTCAGCGTCTCCCGGCTCGCCTCCTTGATCTGCGCCTGTACCTCGCGCCGCCAGCGCGGAAATTGCACCATCAGTTGCTTCAGGCGCTCGCTGAAGGTTTTGATCAGATCGCCGATGCGTGCGCGCTCGGCATCGGGCAGCTTGTCGAATTCGGGCGGCTCCATCGGCTCCTCGCCGGACAGGGGCGCGAAGATGAAACCATGTGGCGTGCGCACGAGGACGATGCCGTTGTCGGTGGCGTCACGGGCCAGTTCCTGCAAGGCCTTTTCCTCGCGCGCCTTGAACGTCTCGTTGATGGCTTCGAGGCGCGAACGGTATTCATCGCTCTCGAAAGCCGCTGAAATCGCTTTCGACAATTCGGCGACGAATTGCTGCATGTCGCGCTTGAGCTTGCCGCCACGCCCGGCCGGCACACTGAGCAGGCGCGGCTTGTTCGGCTCGGCGAAGTTGTTGATGTAACACCAGTCGCTGGGCAGCGGTTCCTGTGTGGCCTTGGCTTCGAGCAGCCGGCGCACGGCCGAATGGCGGCCGCTGCCGGCATCGCCGAGCACGAAGAGGTTGTAGCCGGGATGACGCATGTCGAGACCGAGCCGGATCGCGTCGACGGCACGCTCCTGGCCGACGATCTCGGTGGCGGCGGCAAGGTCGTCGGTCGTTTCGAACGGGAGGTGGGACGGATCGCAGTGCTGGTAGAGCATTTGCGCGTCGAGTGCGTTGACGGTGGGCATGGTCGGTCCTTTGTTGTTTTGGACGGTCAAGGCAGGCACAGCGTATTTTCAGCATAGACGATTTCCCCGGCGTCACGCCTTTTTGGAACGTTGGCCGAGAACGAAATCATGGTTTAGGCTGATCAATGAAGACATGCACAAAAAGGGGAGTTCAAGTGCGCCCTTCCGGATTGACGGGGTTTGTCGGTGAACGGCTGCGTCGAGGGGGGCGCGTGGTCGCAGTTTTCTGCTGCATGGCGCTCGGCGCAGGTGCTTCCGCGGCCGATGAACCGCTGTGGTTCGACGGTGGGCGGCCGCACCAGCAGGCATGGCTGGCGGTCAAAACCCTGCAATCGGCGGCGCAGGACGGGCTGAAAGCGGAGAACTATCACGCCGAATTGCTCGGTCGGACGCTGGCGGCGACGAACGAGGGAGTCGTGTTGCCGGCCGAGACGATCAGCCGCCTCGACGACGCATTGACTGAGGCGATGCAGCGCTATCTTTCCGATTTACATTCCGGCCAGATCGATCCGCGCCAGATCGAGGAAAACTTTGTCGTGCGTCCCATCGACGCCTTCAATCCGGCGGCCTATCTGCGCGCCGCCGTGGCCGAAGGGCGCTTGCCCGACGCGGCAGCGCGCGCCGCACCGGCGTTGCCGCTCTATGACAGGCTGCGCCGGGCGCTCGCGCATTACGGGGCGCTGGCCGTCGATCCGGCGACGGAGGCCGCTTGGCTGGCGCCGTTGCCGGCCATCGCCGGCGGCAAGCTCGAACCGCGGCAGCCGTATGCCGGCCTGGATTTGCTGACCCAGCGCCTGTCCGTCGTCGGCGATCTTGCCGATTGGAATGGCAAGACGCCGCCACGCTACGAGGGGGCGTTGGTGGATGCCGTCAAATCGTTTCAGCGGCGTCACGGCCTGACGCCGGATGGCGTGATTGGTCGCGCCACGCTGGAACAGCTGAACGTGCCGCTTTCCGTACGCGTGCGGCAGATCGAGCTGACCATGGAGCGGTTGCGGTGGACGCCGCTGCTCGATGCACCGCGCACGGTCGTGGTCAATGTGCCGGAGCTCCGGCTGCGGGCTTACGAGGTGCGTGATGGCGGGCTCGACATCAAGGTGGACATGAAAGTCATCGTCGGCAAGGCGCTCAACACGCGCACGCCGCTGTTCGACGAGGAAATGCGTTTCATCGAATTCAGTCCGTACTGGAACGTTCCGCCGTCGATCGCTCGCGGCGAAACCGTGCCCAGGCTGCGCCGCGAGCCGGGTTATTTTCATCAGCAGGGCTTTGAATTCGTCGCCAGCGACGGGCGGGTGAGCCGGCGGCTGTCGAGAGAATCGCTCGATGCCGTGCAGCGCGGCCAGATGCGCATCCGTCAGCGCCCGGGCCCGATGAATGCCTTGGGCGACATCAAGTTCGTCTTCCCGAACAAGGACAACATCTACCTGCACCACACGCCGACGCCGCGGCTGTTCGAGAAGGACCGGCGCGACTTCAGCCACGGCTGCATCCGCGTCGAGGAACCGGTCGCGCTGGCGATGTTCGTGCTCCAGAACGACCCGGCCTGGGATGAAGCGCGCATCCGCGAGGTGATGGCCAAAGGCGTGTCATCGACGTTGCGTCTGCGCGAACCGGTGCGGGTGGTGATCGCTTACCACACGGTGCTGGCTGATGAGCAGGGCGTGGTGCATTTCTTCCCCGACATTTACGGGCAGGACCGGCGGCTCGACGAGGCGCTCGAACAAATCAACCGGAAGGATAATCGGCAGGGACAAGCTACCCTTCTGCTCAAAAAACAGGCAATATGAACGCCCGTTTTTTGCCGGTTGCCGATCATGAAACATCACAAGCCCACTCGCCGTCATTTTCTTCATCACATGGCGAAACTGGCGGTGGCCGGAGTCGCCCTGCCGCTGGCTCGTCCCGTCTTGGCCACGCAGGCCGGAGCGCGTTCGCTCGCCTTTGCGCATACCCACACCGGCGAACGGCTCGAAGTTGTCTATGCACTCGGCGAACAGTACGTGCCGGAAGCGCTGACCCTGATGAACCGCTTCCTGCGCGACCATTACTCCGGCGAAGTGGGGCGGATGGATCCGCAACTCTTCGATCTGCTGCACCATTTGAAACTCGAGTTGGGCAGCGAGGCGCCATTCCAGATCATTTCCGGCTACCGTTGCCCGACCACCAATTCGACCCTGCGCAACACGCGCAGCGGCGGTGTGGCCAAGCACAGCCTGCACATGGAAGGAAAAGCCATCGATATCCGGCTGGCTGGCGTTCCGTTGAGCGATCTGCGCGATGCGGCGCTGTCGTCGCGGATCGGCGGTGTCGGCTTTTATCCGCGCGAGCAGTTCGTCCATGTCGACACCGGGCGTGTGCGCAGCTGGTAACGCCGGCGAGGCATGTACATCCGGCGCGCCACTGTCTATGTTTAACTACACACCCCCGACCAATCCGCAAGGAGGCGTTATGTTCAAGCATGTTCTCGTGCCGACTGATGGTTCGCCGCTCTCCGAGGCCGCTGTCCGCGCGGCGGTGTCTTTTGCCAAGGAGGCGGGTGCCGCGATTACGGCGGTGCATGTGATGAAGGAATATCCTGAATCCTATGCCAGCGAGGGGCTGGTTTTCGACGCCACCGGACGTTTCGCGCAACTGGCCGAGGAAGAGGCGCAGGAAATTCTCGGTTTCGTCGAGCGCCTGTGCACAGAGGCCGGTGTCGCGTGCACCAAGGTCGTGCATGCGCCTGGCGCGGTCTATGAAGCGATCATCGCGACGGCGGCCGAGAACGGCTGCGATCTGATTTTCATGGCGTCGCATGGGCGGCATGGCGTGCACGCCCTGTTGCTCGGCAGCGAGACGACAAAAGTGCTTACCCATTCGAAGGTTCCCGTACTCGTCTATCGCTGACCCCCGGAAACGACCACCTTTTCGGCGGCGGCATGGCGACCGCCGCTTTTTCTTCCCGATTATTTTTACCGAGCCTTTCCACATCGGTGATTGCATCGCGATTGCCGACGAAGAGGGCGAAGTGTGGATGCTCTGACCCGCCGGGAAAATCCTCCGCGCGGCTGCTATGGTGGGTAGACGGCCGAATCCCGGCCATGTCCGTGCGAGGGGATGATGAAACGTCTTTTCGTCCTTGTGGTCGCCTTGCTGCTGTCATCGCTGGCCTTGCCAACGTTTCCGGCGACGGTCAAGGTGGCCGAGATTGGCGGTCCGATCAGTCCGGCCAGTGCGGCGTATTTCGGACGCGCGCTGGACGAGGCGCAGCGTGCCAGCGCCGCTCTGCTGGTGCTCAAGCTCGATACGCCGGGCGGTCTCGATTCGGCGATGCGCGAAATGATCCAAGGGTTGCTTGCCTCTCCCGTTCCCGTTGCCGTCTGGGTCGCGCCGGCCGGTGCACGTGCCGCCAGTGCCGGCACGTATCTGCTTTATGCCAGCCATGTCGCGGCAATGGCGCCGGGGACCAATCTCGGTGCGGCCACGCCGGTGGCGATCGGCATCGGCGGCGCCGGCAAGCCCGATCAGGGGAAAAACGGGGCCGACAAGAACGGCGCCTCTTCTCCCTCCTCCGCAACGACCCTGGAGAAAAAATCCGTCCACGACGCCGCCGCCTACATCCGCAGTCTGGCGCAATTGCGGGGACGCAATGCCGAGTGGGCCGAACGCGCCGTGCGCGAGGCAGAGAGCCTGTCGGCCGAGGAGGCGCTCAAGCAGAACGTGATCGATCTGGTGGCGGCTGATCTGCCGGAGTTGTTGCGCGGTGTGGAGGGGCGCCGGGTGGCGCTGGCCTCCGGTGAAATCACGCTCGCCCTCGCCGGAGCGAACGTGGAAGTGATCGCGCCGAACTGGAAAGAACGCTTGCTGGCGATGATTGCCGATCCGAACATCGCGCTGATTCTGCTGATGCTCGGCGTTTATGGGCTGCTGTTCGAGTTTTACACGCCGGGATTCGGCGTGGCCGGCATTATCGGTTCGATCTGTCTGCTGCTCGCGCTTTACGCGCTCGCCATGGTGCCGATCAATGCCGTCGGTGCGTTGCTGTTGTTGCTGGGCATGGCGCTGATGGTGACCGAGGCTTTTGTGCCGAGTTTCGGCGCGTTCGGCATCGGCGGCATCGTGGCGTTTATTGCCGGATCGCTCATGTTGATCGACGGCGACGTGCCGGGGCTCGAAGTGTCGCTGGCTTTCATCGTGCCGTTGGCCGCGGTCAGTGCGCTGGTGCTCGGCGGTGCCGGTGCGCTTGCCCTGCGCGCCCGCCGCCGTCCGGCTGTGGCCGGGGTCGAGGCAATGCTTGGTGCGCCCGCGCTGGCGCTTGAGGACATTGAGCGCGAGGGATGGGTGCGGGCTTCTGGCGAGCGCTGGCGGGCGAGGACGTCGGCGCCGCTGGCGAATGGCGAGGCGGCGCGGATCGTGGCGGTGGAAGGGCTGCTGCTCGTGGTTGAACCGGAAGGCAACGGTGAAAAAGGAGCGCGCAAATGAGGGTCTGGGAATTTGGCTGGAATGTCGGTTGGGGCGGGGCGGTGCTGTTGCTGGTCATGCTGGCGGTGGCCAGTATCCGCATCCTGCGCGAGTACGAGCGTGGCGTGGTGTTTCTGCTCGGTCGCTTCTGGAAAGTGAAAGGGCCGGGGATTGTCCTCATCGTGCCGGGCATCCAGCAGATGGTCAGGGTGGATCTGCGCCTGGTGGTGATGGACGTGCCGAGCCAGGATGTGATCTCGCGCGACAATGTGTCGGTTCAGGTCAATGCCGTCGTCTATTTTCGGGTCGTCGATCCGGAAAAGGCGATCATTCACGTCGAGAACTATTTCGAGGCGACATCGCAACTGGCGCAGACGACGCTGCGTTCGGTGCTCGGCAAGCATGAGCTGGACGACATGCTCGCCGAGCGCGAACGGCTGAATGTCGATATTCAGCAGATCCTCGACGCACAGACCGACTCGTGGGGCATCAAGGTGGCCAATGTCGAGATCAAGCACGTGGATATCAACGACTCGATGGTGCGCGCCATCGCCCGTCAGGCCGAGGCCGAGCGTGAACGGCGGGCGAAGGTGATTCATGCCGAAGGCGAATTGCAGGCGTCGGAGAAACTGCTGGAAGCGGCGCAGGTCCTGGCGCAGTCGCCACAGGCCATGCAATTACGCTATCTGCAGACGCTGACGAATATCGCCGGCGACAAGAGTTCGACGATTGTCTTTCCGATGCCGATGGACATCGTCGATACCTTGTTCAAGGGCGGGATGGGCGGACAGAGCGGCAAGGGCGAATAAGGCGGGATGCTCCCTGAGCGATTCGGGTGTTCCGCTATTTGGGCTCGAGCGGCAACAAATAATCGCTTTGTGGCGTGGCATTCCTGACCCGTTTCCCGGCGTCGCCGGGGGGCAGCTCCGGGCCGAAGTCGACGCCGTCGCGCACTAGTTGGGCAAAGGCGTCGGCCGGCAGCGGCCGGCTGACGAGGTAGCCCTGGATGACGTCACAGCCGTTCTGGCGGAGGAATTCGAGCTGTTCCTCGCGCTCGACGCCCTCGGCAATCACCGTGAGTTTGAGACTGTGCGCCAGGGCGATGACGGCCTGCGAGATGGCGATGTCGTCTTCGTCGCTCGGCAGGCCATCGACGAAGGATTTGTCGAGCTTGAGCGAGTCGATCGGAAACTGCTTGAGGTAGCTGAGCGACGAATAGCCGGTGCCGAAGTCGTCGACGTCAATGTGCAGGATGCCCTTGTTGCGGAGCTGGAGCAGCATGTCGACGGTCCATTTCGGGTCGTGCATGAGCATGCTTTCCGTGACCTCGAGTTCGAGGAATTGCGGGTCGAGTCCCGTTTCTTCCAGAATGTCGGCAACGGTGGAGGCCAGGTTGTTGCGCTGCAGTTGCCGTCCGGAAAGGTTGGCGGCGACGATCAGCGGTGGCAGCGACGGATCTTTCTGCCACGCCCGGATCTGGGTGCACACCGCTCTTAATACCCACTCGCCCACCGGTTCGATGAGGCCGGTTTCTTCGAGGATGGGCACGAATTCGACTGGCGAAACGAGGCCGCGCGTCGGGTGCTTCCAGCGCAGCAAGGCTTCCGCGCCGATGATCGAGCCGGTCGCGAGATTGAGTTTCGCCTGGTAATAGACGATGAATTCTTCGCGTTGCAGTGCGTGGCGCAGCCCGCTTTCCATCTGTAGCCGGCCGGTCGTCAACACATCCATTTCCGTCGTGAAAAAGCGGTAGCCGTTGCCGCCGTCTTCCTTGGCCCGGTACATCGCGGTATCGGCATTCTTGACGAGCTGATCGGCGTCTTCGCTGTCCGAGGGGAAAATGGTGATGCCGATGCTCGGCGAGACGAAAGCTTCCTGGCCGCGCAACAGGATGGGCGTGGCGAGCGCCTCGATGATCTTGACGGCGATGGCGGCAGCGTCGCCCGGCTTGTTGATCTGTTCCAGAATGACCGTGAACTCGTCGCCGCCCAGGCGGGCGACGGTGTCGACCTCGCGCACGCACTGGCGCAGGCGTGCCGAGACCTCGCACAGCAGCAGGTCGCCCGAGTCGTGGCCGAGGGTGTCGTTGATGGTCTTGAAGCGGTCCAGGTCGATGAACAACAGCGCGGCCAGATCCTTGTGCCGCTCGACGCGGGCCAGCGCCTGGTTGAGGCGGTCGCGGAACAGCAGCCGGTTGGGCAACAGCGTCAGCGCGTCGTAATGGGCCATGACATCGAGCCGGTCTTCCGCCCGGCGCCGCTCGATGGCGATACTGGTCAGGTGAGCGGCGATCCAGACCAGTTTGCGGTCATGCGGCGGCTGGTCGGCCGGCGTGCGGTAATGGGCGACGATGAAGCCGAGCAGGCTGCCTTCCGAAGAACGCACGGCGACGGCGAAGCAGGCCTGGATGCCGTACTTGGCGATCAAGGTGCGGTACTCCGCCCACGCCGGGTTGACATGAATATCCTCGATGACGCCGCTGAATTCGTCGCCCAGATCGTGGTTTTGCGGGCCGCCGCGGCTGGCGATGTCAGCGCAGGCTTTCTCGAACGCGGTCTGGCCGTGATGAACGAGGCTGTCAGCGACGTTGTCGGGCAGGTTGCGGCCGGTCGCACAGGCGAGCGAGTTGCCTTCGCCGTTCTCACGGAACATGATCGCGCAGAACATTTCGCCGGAAAGCACCTCGACATGGCGAGCCAGAACGCCCAGCGCCGCTTTCAGCGGATTGCCGCAGACGACCATCTCGAGCACTTCTTTCTCCGCGGCGAGCAGCGCCTCGGCGCGCCCCCGCTCGGTGATGTCGCGGAAGCTCGAGACGCGGCCGACGACCTTGCCGTCGACGAACTGGGGGCGCGAATTCCATTCGAAGCGGCGTCCGTCGCGCAGTTCGAGAATGGCGGCGTGATTGACGTCGATGTGCTTGGTGAGGTCCTTTTGCGTGCTGAAGAACGTTGCCGGATCGCGTAGCTGGCCAGCGAGTGCGGCGATGGTTTCGTTGTCGCCGGTGTAGGACCCGGCCGGCCGGCGCAGATTCCACATGTCGAGGAAGCGCTGGTTGGCGACGATTTCCCGCCCGTGCACGTCGGTCACGAAAATGCCGTCGGCCGTCGATTCGAGCGTCGCCGCGAAAATGGCCAGCGATTTGGCCAGCTGCTCCTCGGTGGTCTTGCGCATGCCATTTTCCTGCAAGGCGAGGCGCAGGGCACGCATTGGCACGTCGCGCAGCGCGAAGAAAACCATCAGCCCGAACACCAGCCCCGGCGCCAGCATGAGGAGCGAGTGGTAGAGAAGCGGCACCAGGGAGCGGCTGACTTCCAGCTGGGCGATGCTTCTTTCCCCGAGATTCAGGTAGGCGGTGCGAACCAGGCGCGGGGGGCGCGAATCGGCCACCTTCTCGGCGAGCAGCTGCTGGTCTGTGCCGGTCATGCGGATACGGGTTTCGTCGCCCAGCCAGTCGAGGGAGGCGAGCGCGTTTTGTGGCGACAGGAAGCCCGCTGCCGCCTTCGCGCCACTGTTCTGCAAGGCGCGCGTCTGCCGTTCGATGTTGTGAATGCTGGCCTGCAGCGCCGATTCAAGGCGCGTGACTTCGCTCTGATAGCCGATCCCGAGAAAGACCAAGGGGACAAGAAGAGTCGTAATTGCGCCTCCCGCCCAGGAGAGGAGGGCGATCACTTTTGGCAGCTCGGGAGGCAGTTCCTCCGGAGCGGTGGACGGCTCGTCGCGTTTCATCGGTCGGCAGAAGTCGTTTCCGGAACTAAAGCGTGGTTGCTGGTCCGGCCATCTCTCGCTGCTCCGAGCGGCCGGTCAAGCCATTGTTCTTTCCTATAAAGGCACTCTATAGAGTGGGGCGGGAAAGTACAAGCGGGAAACTACGTATGCCGGCAACCGGCGGAGGAACTCGCCAAGCCGCCGGGGCGCTCATTTTCTTGCTATGCCGTTGTGTCGTTCTTCAGCAATCCGACGACGCCACCGATGACGATCAGCGCCGGCGGCTTGATGTTGTTGGTCCGTGCCATTTCGACCAGCGTGGCCAGCGTGCCCGGATAAATCCGCTGGTTCGGCCAAGTGGCGCGGTAGATCAGGGCAGCCGGCGTGTCGCCGGACAGGCCGGCGGCTTGCAATTCCTTCGCGATGGTGTCGAGGCCGGTGATGCCCATGTAGATGACGATCGTCTGGTTCGGCTGGGCCAGCGATTGCCAGTTGAGATCGACCGAATGATCCTTGAGGTGGCCGGTGACGAAGACGCAGCTTTGCGCGTGGTCGCGGTGGGTGAGCGGGAAGCCGAAGCTGGCGGCGGCGCCGAGCGCGGCGGTGACGCCGGGGACGATGTCGACCGGCACGCCGGCGGCCAGCAGCACGTCGACTTCCTCGCCGCCGCGCCCGAAGACGAAGGGGTCGCCGCCCTTGAGGCGGACGACGAATTTGCCGGCGAGTGCCTTATCGACGAGCAGCTGGCAGATGTCTTCCTGCGGCAGCGTGTGGTTGCCGGCCATCTTGCCGACGAAAATGCGCTCGGCGGCCGGCGCGATCAGGTCGAGAATGCCCTGGCTGACGAGGTTGTCGTAGATGACGACTTCGGCCTGCCCGAGCAGGCGGGCGCCTTTGAGCGTGATCAGCTCGGCATCGCCGGGGCCTGCGCCGACGAGGGCGACGCGTCCTGTGGTGGTGGGTGAGGTCATGGCGAGTCTCCTGTCTTTTCGTTACGCTTCGGCGCTTTCTTCGGCGGCTTCGTCGGTGTCGATGTCGAGCGGTTCGTTGAGCACGGCGGCGATGTAGTCTTCCGGCAGGCGGTAGGCTTTGGCGAGTTCGGCCGGCGATTGGCCGTCGGCGTGTGCGGCGTGGATGGCGGCCAGCCAGCCATTCAGGCCCGTCGACAGCGAAACGCCGGCCTTCTCGCCGTCGCGCGCGGCGCTGTTGCCAATTTCGACGTCGTATTTGTTGGCGTAACCGCGCGGCGTGATCATCAGGCCGTGCTTGACGAAGGTGTTGGAGTTGCCGATCAGCACCGTCGACAGCATGCCGATGTCGGCTTCAAGCATCTTCTCAAGCGTGGTGAATTCGATGCGCTGCTTGGCGCGGAAGGCCGACTTGACGATGGCCACCGGCGTGTTCGGATCGCGGTGACGCAGGAAGATGCGTTGCGCTTCCTGAATCTGGCGCGTGCGGCGGCCGCTCTTCGGGTTGTACAGAGCGACGACGAAGTCCGAGTAGGCGACGGCGTCGAGACGGCGGGCGATGGTCGGCCACGGCGTTAGCAGGTCGGACAGCGAAATGGCGCAGAAATCGTGTGTCAGCGGGGCGCCGACCAGCGAGGCGCAGGTGTTGATCGCCGAAGCGCCGGGGATGATTTCGACTTCGATGCCCGAATCGGGCGTCCAACCGGCTTGAAACAGCACTTCGAAGGTCGGGCCGGCCATGCCGTACACGCCGGCGTCGCCCGAGGAAATCAGCGCGACTTTCTTGCCCTGCTTGGCGCGGTCGTAGGCTTCGATGGCGCGGTCGAGTTCCTCGGTCATCGCCTTCTTGATGACTTCCTTGCCGTCGAGCAGTTCTTTGACCAAGCGGATGTAGGTGGCGTAGCCGATGACCGTATCGGCCTCAGCGATGGCGGCGCGGGCGCGGCCGGTCAGGTAGTCGTGGCTGCCTGGGCCGAGGCCGACGAGCATGATTTTTCCGGTGGGTGCGGTGCAGGCTTGGGTCATTCTGGAATCCTTGCGATGGAGACGGTGGCATTGCGGCCGTCCGGGCCGCGATGGCGGTGTTTTTCGATGATGAGGTTGGTCTTGTCGGTGCCGGCGGCGAGCAGGGCGGTGGCTTCCGAGACCGAGGGCGTGCCGGTGTGTTTGCGCACGGTTGCCGACGGGTTGGGGACGTCGACAGTCGCCAGCTCGGCGGCGGGGTAGAAGCGGATCGTCCAGCCGTGTTCGGCGGCAAGTTCAAGCAAGGCCGGTTCGTCGGCTTTGAGGTCGATGCTGGCGACGGCTTTGACGTCGTCGAGGCTGGCGTGGCAAAGGGCCAATGCCTGCACGATGGCGGTTTTTACGGTGGCGAGCGGGGTGTTGCGGTCGCAGCCGAGGCCGAGGGCGATGGGTTTTGCGCTCATGCGATGGCTCCCTCCCCGCCATTCCGGCGAAAGCCGGAATCCAGAAGTGTGCCGCAGGCGTTTTGTGGGTTCTTCCCTTGCGGTGCGTGCGGAAAGGTTTCGTTCCGCCGTTGACCGGCGTGTTCCTTTCTTTGCGTCGCCAAAGAAAGGAACCAAAGAAAGGCGACCCCACGCACGCGGCGGGCCTGCGGCCCGCTCCCCGGCGCCGTGCCACACGGGCGGGCGGCGCGTGAAAACTCGCCTGCGGCTCGGACAACACGCACCGACTTCCCCAGCCCGTGCGACACGGCTTGGCGCGTGCGAAGGGGGGAGGTCGGGGCGCAACGGTGCAAGGAGTTCGATGGCGTCATTGGGCGTTTTCGTCAGCTGGTGGGCGGTAGGTGACGCTGCGGCCGGCGAGTTTTTTCCGGTAGTCTGTGGGCATGTCGCGTTGGCTGATCCAGAGGACGGCGGCGAAGCGGTCGGGATCGACATCTTCCAGCTTGGTAAATAGGGTGATGTTGGCCGGCAGCGGCCCGGTGCGGCCGTTGGCGTGGTTCGGCCACCAGTCGGCGCGGCCGGCTTCCTGCACCAGGGCGACCGGTTCGTCGTTGACCACGGCGGCGCTGGCGCGGATGAGTTCGCCGTGTTTGGCTTCCAGCGTCCAGCCGAGTTCGCGGCCGAGCAGGTCGACGCCGATGGTTTCGCGCGAGTCGGAAGCGGTGGTCAGCACGGCCTGCGCGCCGAGTGCCGTTGCCAGATGCCCGGCCAGCGCGTTGGCGCCGCCGAGGTGGCCGGAGAGCATCGGGATGGCGAACTTGCCGCCTTCGTCGAGCACGACCACGGCCGGGTCGGATTCCTTCGATTGCAGGTAGGGGGCGATCAAGCGCACCATGGCGCCGAGCGAAAGGATGGCGACGATGGCATCGTAGTCGGCAAAAAGAACGCCCAGCTGCTCGCCGGTCTTGCCCGCGTAGGTGTGCGCGGCGCCGGGTGCCGCTTGCTCGGCCTCGGCGGCGAACTTCTCCGGCGCGAACAACTGCGCGCCGGGCAGGGCGCCAACGACGCGGCCGGCCATGGCAACGCCGTGACGGGTGATCGAGATGACGGCGGTGCGTTGCGGCATGTTATTGAACCTCTTTTAACGCAGAGGGCGCAGAGGCGCAGAGGACGCAGAGAAAAACCAAAGAAAAGGTCTTCTCTGCGCTCTCTGTATCTCTGCGCCCTCTGCGTTGAAAGCGTTTAAGCATTGACCGCAGCCTCCTTGCGCTGGCGGCAGCCGCGGCGCAGTTCGCCGCGCTGGCGCTTCGGGTTCTGCACCAGCAGCAGCGACAGGTAATTGACCTTTTCGCCCTTGAGGCTGGCGAGGTCGCGGATAACGCGCTCGTCCGGCGAACCGACCTTTTCGATGAAGCAGCTGGTCGCCAGCAGGTCGCGGCGTTCCAGCAGTTCGAGCACTTCGTCGAGCAGCGGTTTGACCTTGAGCAGGATCAGCGTATCGAACTCGTCGAGCATGTGGTCGATGACGCCGGTGCCGTAGGCGGCCGGGATGATCGCCAGCGTTTCGTCCTCTTCGGCGAGCGGCATGCCGGTGGTGGCGGCGGCGGCGGCGAAGGAGGAGACGCCGGGGATGGTCTCGACTTCGATCTCGGGCGCCAGTTCGCGGGCGACGCGGGCGAGGTGGCCGAAGGTGGCGAAGGTCGAGGCGTCGCCTTCGACGAGGAAAACGACATCGCGGCCTTCGGCCAGCAATTCAACCGTTTGCTGCGCGGCGCGCACCCAGGCCTTGGTCAACGCCTCGGTGTCGCGCGTCATCGGGAACACCAGCTCGACGGCGTCGGCCGGCACCGGCAGGCCGCCGCGTTCGACGATCGACAGCGCGTAGGAGATTTCCTCGGCCTTCTTGACCGGGTAGATCCAGCGCGCGCCGGATTGCAGCACGGCCCAGCTGCGGCGGGTAATCAGTTCAGGGTCGCCGGGGCCGAGCGAGGCGCCGATCAGTTTTCCGTAGGTTTTAGTCATGTCAGTGGCTTTCAAATTCAATTAACCACAGAGACACAGAGAAAAACGAAAAGTATCTCTCTGTGTCTCTGTGGTGAAAGGTTTTCACGCATTTTCTGCCGCGGTTCGCGTGGTCGTAACGATCCACACCGGGTTCTGTGCCGCCATGCGGTGCATGTCGAGAATCGGCTGGCTGCGGCTGGCCTGCAGCTGGACGACGTCCCAGTCGGCGCCGAGTTCCTTCAGCGCGGCGGTGGCGGTGGCCAGATTTTCGAGCGTGACGAAATTCATCACCAGCCGGCCGCCGGGATTGAGGCGGCCAAGAATCAGGTGGATCAGTTCGGCCAGTTCGCCGCCCGAGCCGCCGATGAACACGGCGTCGGGGTTCGGCCAGGTGTCGAGGTGCTGCGGTGCCTTGCCGTCGAACAGCGAGTAGTTGCTGAGGCGGAAGCGCGCGGCGTTGGCGCGCGCATTAGCGGCATCGCCGTCGTTCTTTTCGATGGCCCAGACATGGCCGTGCGGCGCGAGTCGGGCGGCTTCAAGACCCATTGAGCCGGAGCCGGCGCCGATGTCCCAGACGGTGGCGTCGGGCCGGAGGCGCAGCTTGGCCAGCGACAGGGCGCGGGCTTCCTGCTTGGTGATCAGGCCTTTTTCGGGGCTGCGCTGGAGGTATTCGAGATCGTCGAGGCCGAAGGATGGCGCGCCGGGGCTTTCCTTGCGCTGCACGAGCACGACGTTCGGCTCGGGGAAGTCCATCTGCGCCGCCTGTTCGAGCGGCAGCGTCGGGAACAGTTGTTCGTCCGGCAAGTGCAGGCGGCAGGCAACCGACAAACGGACTTCGTCGCTGACGTAACCGGCGGTCAGCAGCGCCCGTGCCAACCGCGCCGGGTTGTTGTCCGGGCCGGTGAACAGGAAAACCTGCGGGTGCAGGGCGATGGCGCGCATAGCCGGGTAGATGCCGTGCTGCGGCGTGGCGTCGATGTGCCATTCGCCGGCGTCTTGGCAGTGGATCGAGGCGATCTTGATGTCCTGCCACGGTTGCCGGAAACGGGCGCAGGCCAGTTGCAGCGTCGAGAGGTTGGGCAGAATGTCGATGGCCGTATCGAGTTTGCCGGTCAGCCAGGCGGCGAGGCCGTGGCAGAGCGGGTCGCCTGTGGCGAGAATGGCGACGGAACGGCTTTCGGCCAGCGCAGTCAGCGTCCATTCCGCCACCTTGGCCAGCGCACCGTCCATGTCGTGATACGCCGTTTCTGCCGGCAGGTGCGGGCGAACGAGGTCAAGCGTGCGGTCGGCGCCAATGACCACGCTGGCGGCCAGCAGCCGTTGCCGGGCGGCGTCGGAGAGGCCGCCCCAGCCATCATCGAGAATGCCGATCAGAGTGCAATCAGTCATAAATTTCCCAAAAGAATCCGTCACCCCGGCGAAGGCCGGGGTCCAGTCTGCGGCCGTTCTGGATTCCGGCTTGCGCCGGAATGACGCGGGATGGATGGTTCGACGTCATTGCGCTTCTTCCTCCTCGACGCGCACGATGAATTCCCCGTCGAAATCGCAAACCAGCACGGTCAGCCGGTACGGGCCGGGGTAGCAGGCTTTCAGGCTGCGGATGGCCTTTCTCGCCAGTGCCCGGTGGAATTCGACCGCCAAGCCAAGCGCCGCCAGCCGTTCGGCGGCGAAGCGGGCCGTTTCGGCATTGCGGATTTCCTCGATGAGCGCCGGTTCGGCGCCGACTTCCTGCGCGCAGTCGGCGAGCAGGTCGCGGTCGATGGCGGCTTTCCAGGCGTGCGTGACGGCGAGGCCCTGGCCCATCTTGGTCAGTTTGCCGGCCATGGCGCCGATGTACACGTTGGCCATCTTGCGCTTGATCGCTGTCTGGAACGCCGCCTTGACGAAGTCGCCCATCTGCACGAAGCAGGCCTCGTCGAGGTCAGGCAACTGCTGCATGGCGAATTTTTCGCTGCGGCCGCCGGTGGTGAACACGACGCTGGTATTGCCCTGTTTTGCGGCGACATCGACGGCCTGTACGACGCTGGCGCGGAAGGCCGCCGTCGAGTAGGGGCGGACGATGCCGGTGGTGCCGAGGATCGAGATGCCGCCGAGGATGCCGAGGCGGGCATTGAGCGTTTTCTGCGCCATCTCCTCGCCGCCGGGCACGGAGATCGTCACTTCCAGTCCGTCATTCTCAAGCAGCGAACCGGCGACGGCGCGCACGTTGTCGGCGATGTTGCGGCGTGGCACCGGATTGATTGCCGGGCCGCCGACCTCCAGCCCGAGGCCTTCCTTGGTGACGGTGCCGACCCCTGCGCCGCCCTTGAGCACGATCTGGCCGGCCGCACCGGGCAGACGGCGCACGTCGGCGGTCAGATGTGCGCCGTTGGTGGCGTCAGGATCGTCGCCGGCATCCTTGACGATGACGGCGCGGGCCATGTCCAGCTCGACGTGACCCTCTTCAACGGCAAAGCTCACCTCCTGCCCGTTCGGCAGATGGCCGACGACGCTGGCCGGCACCTCTCCGGTCAGCAGGCCGAGCGTCGCTGCCCGTGCCGACGCCGCCGCGCAGGCACCGGTGGTGAAACCGCTGCGGTTGCCGCGCTGGCGCTTGCCGTCGCCCTTGCGGACTTTTGCGGGGGTGTCGCTCATTTCAGCGTTTCTGCTGGGCTTCGGCCAGACCGAGCATGGCATGGATGGCGGCAACGACGAGCGTCGAGCCGCCCTTGCGGCCCTTGATGGTGACCCACGGCACGTCGTTGACCGTCATCAGCAGATCCTTCGATTCGGCGGCCGAGACGAAGCCGACCGGCATGCCGACGATCAGCGCCGGGCGCACGCCTTCTTCGCGAATCAGGCGGATGACTTCGAGCAGCGCCGTCGGCGCGTTGCCGATGCCGACGATGGCGCCTTCCAGCTTGCCCAAGCGGTGCGCCTTGCGCATCGCTTGCACGGCGCGCGTGGTGTCGTTGAGGTGCGCTAGCTCGATCACGTCCGGGTCGGAAATGTAGTGATGCGTGCTCATGCCGAAGTGCGCGAGACGCGGCTTCGAGAGGCCGACGCAGATCATTTCGACATCGGCAACGACCGGCGTGTCGAGCTTGAGCACGGCCTTCAGCCCGGCCTGCATGGCTTCCGGGTGGAAGGCGGTGAGGCCGTTGAATTCGAAGTCGGCGTTGGCGTGAATCATCCGGCGCACGAGCGGCCATTGCTCGTCGGTGTAGGCGGCGTGCGGACCGGCTTCGGCGTCGATGATCGAGAACGAGTCGTGCTCGATGGCGCGGCCGGCGGCGGTGATTTGTTCGGTGACGGTGTTGGTGGTCATGGCGTTTCAGTCGTGCGAATGATCGTGCTGATGATCGTGGTGGCAGTGACCGTGCTCATGGTCATGCTCATGTTTGTGGTCGTGCGTGTTTCCACTCTCTTGGTGGGCATGGCCGTGATGGCCGCAACCGCCGGTCGCTGTGTGGCTGTGGTCGTGCAGGTGTTCCTCTTCGGCGGCTTCGCGGTATTTGCAGCCGTCGCATTCGAGCAGCGTGCCTTCGGAAAGTTCGCCGCGCAGTTCGCTACTTTCGACGCGTTTGTCGAGAATTTCGTAAATTTCCGGTTCGAAGCCGAAGTGCTCGCCGAGCGCGAAGGCGATCTGCGGATACTGCTGCCGGAGACGTTCGATCTGGCCCTGGATGCGCTCGATCAGCACGCCGGTAAAGAGATAGACCGGGATCACGCAGATTTGCGTCATGCCGAGCTTGACCTGCCGCTGCACGACCGTTTCCAGCCGCGGCCAGGTGACGCCGGTGAAGGCGAGGTCGACGAGTTCATGATCGTTGGCTTCGAAGATCCAGCGGGCCATGCGCGCCAGTTCGCCGTTGGCGCCGATATCGGATGAGCCGCGGCCGAGCAGGATGACGCCGGTGGTCTGCGGATCGGGCACGTCGAGCGCCTGCATCTGCGTTTCGAGCTGGTGTTGCAGTACCTCGAAAATGTCGCGGCCCATGCCGAGGTGACGGGTGACGATGAATTCGACATCGGGGTGGCGTTCGCGTGCCGTTTCCAGAGCGGCCGGCATTTCCATCTTGACGTGGCCGGCAGCGTTGAGGATGAAGGGGATTAGTACGACGCGTTCGGCGCCCTTGGCCGCACGGTCGAGACCTTCGTTGAGCAGCACGTCGGCGTGCTCGATGAAGCAGACTTCGATGCGCCAGTCCGGGTGCATTTTCCGCCAGTCGGCGGCGAAGCGTTCGATTTCCTCGTTGCCTTCGCGATTGCGCGAGCCGTGGCCGGCGAGCAGGAGCGTGGTTTTTTTTGTATCAGTCATGCGCGATTTCTCCTGAAGCCTTGCGGAAACGATGGGTGAAGGCCGGATCGTAGAGCTTCGAGCGGACGAGGTCGTCCCAGTCGGCGGCGCCGAGCGTCGGGCTGGCGACGATCATCGCCTGGCTGCCAATCTTCTCGGCCTGGCATTTCTGCTTGATGTCGGCGAGCGTGCCGCGCACGATCTTTTCCAGCCCCGGCCAGCTTGCTTTCTGCACGACCAGCATCGGCGCGTCTTCCTGCCAGCCGGCAGCGCGCAGGGCGTTCTGGACTTCGTGCAACAACGTGATCGAGAGGTAGATGCACAGCGTGCAGTGGTGGCTGGCCAGCGATTCGAGGTCTTCACCGGCGGGCATCGGCGTGCGGCCGGCGACGCGGGTGAGGATGACCGTTTGCGTGACTTCCGGCAGCGTCAGCGTTTCGCCGGCGGCGGCCATCGAGGCCATCGCCGAGGAAACTCCGGGCACGACGGCCCATTCGACCTTGGCGGCGGTCAGCGGGCGGGTCATCTCGATCAGCGCGCCGTAGAGGCCGGGGTCGCCGGTCTGCAGGCGAATGACGACGGCGTGGCGGCTGGCCTGGTCGAGCAGCCAGGCGGTCATCTCGTCGAGCGTCATGTCCTTCGAGTCGCGGATTTCGCAGCCTTGCGGCGCGTACAGCGTGGCCGCCTGATCGACGAGCGAGCCGGCGTAGAGAATCGCCCCGGCCTGCTCGAGGAGCTTGCGGCCCTTGACGGTGATCAGGTCGGGATCGCCGGGGCCGGCGCCGACAAACCAGATTTTGCCGGGCATCAGTTGAGTCTCCCGAGGTGCGTTGCGTTCATTGGAAATCCTTTTGCGTGTTGTTCAGTTGGGCGATCAGTTCGGCAAGGCTGCGCGGCGAACTGATCGCCGGGAGTATCTGGCGCGTTACCAGCAAGCGGTGCAGTTCGACGACGCCGGGCACCGGCAGACCGGCAGCCGACAGCGTTTCGGCGTTGTCGGGCAACTCGGCCGCGGCGAAGGCGCTGGTGCAGCGGCCGGAGCTCATCAGATGGATGCGGTCGGCCCAGCGATAGGCGAAATCGATGTCGTGGGTCGCCAGCAGCAGCGTGATACCGCGCGCGTGCAGCTCGTCGAGCACGGCCAGCAGTTCGGCGCGCATGGCGTGGTCGAGCCCGGCCATCGGCTCGTCGAGAATCAGCAGTTGCGGCTGCATGGCCAGCACGCCGGCGATGCAGACGCGTTTTTTCTGGCCGAAGCTCAGGTTGTGTACCGGCCGGTCGGCGAATTTTTCCATGCCGACGGCTTGCAGGGCAGCGGTCACGCGCTGGCGCACCGTCTCCGTGTCGAGACCGAGGTTGAGCGGGCCGAACGAAACGTCCTCGCGCACGCTGGCCGAGAACAGTTGCTGGTCGGGGTTCTGGAAGACGAGGCCGACTTCGCTGCGCAGATGGCGCAGGCCGGCGCGGCTGTAGTCGATGGCGCGGCCGGCGTAGCGAATGCCGCCTTTTTGCGGGCGCAGCAGCCCGTTGGCGTGCTGGAACAGCGTCGTCTTGCCGGCGCCGTTGGCGCCGATCAGCGCGTTGCGGCTGCCACGGACGATGCTCAGCGAGCAGCCGTCGAGGCCGGTGTTGCCGTCCGGGTAGCGGAAGGCAACATCCTCGAACGCCAGCAGAATCTCGTCATTCCGGCGAATGCCGGAATCCAGACCGTGCGGAGAAAGGTACGTAAAATCGGGCGCCGCGCTGGACACCGGCGTTCGCCGGTGTGACGGCTGGTGTTTCAGCGGCTTCATGGCATCCCCACGGCCAAGCCGATCAGCAAGGCACCGCCAAGCGCGGCAATGGTCAGATCGCGTCGCACATGTGCGTATTCCGGTTCGAGAAAACGGAAGGCGCCGTCGTTGTTGCGCGACTGCGCGGCGATATGCAGACTGTGGGCGCGCTGCCAGATTTGCAGCGTCAGATTGGCGGTCAGGCTGCCGAGCGAACGCAGCGCCAGGCGGGGCGTGGCGTAGCCGAGGCGGGCCGCCTGCGCCGTGCGTGTATCGTGCAGCGCCTCGGAAAAAACGAAGAGCATGCGGTAGCAGAGCACCATGATTTCGAGCAGCACTTCCGGCATTTTCAGGCGGCGCAGCAGGGCGATCAGATCGATCATCGGCGTCGTCAGCGCCAGAAAGAGCAGCGCCGCCAGCGCCGCGCCGGAGCGGGCGGCCAGTTGCCGGATCGGCGCCCAGCCGCTGGGCAGCCAGAGGACGGTGAAGTCATTGCTTGCCCCCTGGAAATCGAGCGAATAGGCAAGCGAAAGACAGCCGAGCAGCAGGAAGCCGAGCGGCGGCAAGGCGACGCGTACGAAGCGCGGGAAGGGAACGCCGGCACCGAGGACCGTGATCAGTACGACCAGCCCGGCCACGGCGGCCGCGGCCGCTGGCTGGCTGGCCGCAAAGGCGGCGATGAAGCCGCCGAGGCAGAACAGCCCCTTGGCCGCCGGCGCAACCTTTCGCCAGCGGTTGCCATACGCGCATTGCTCGATCAGCACCTTGTTACCGGCCTGCCGCGTCTTCGTTGCCCTCGGCGTCCCGCTTCATCTTCTCGCGGGTGCGGGCGACGCCGAGGTAGTAACCGATGAAGCCGGCGCCGAGCGCGGCTTGCAGCGCAAAGAGCATCGAGGCGATTTCGCCGCTGGCCGGCTCGATCAACGGCTCGAACCAAGGCTGGTAGTCCGGGTCGATTTCGCTGATCACACCCTTGGCCTTGTCGTCGGCGCCGCCGAAGATGGCGACTTCCTCGCCATCCGGTCCGGCTTCCTGCTTGTCGACGAGCCACAGGGGCGCGACGCCGAGCACGACGACGGCGATCAGCAACAGCAGGTTTTGATAGCGTTTCATGCGCGCACCTCCGCGGTATCGGTGAGTTTCATGTCCTGCAGTTCTTTCGGGTTGAAACGCGCCAGCGCGTTGAAGATCATCACAGTGAGCAGGCCTTCGCTGATCGCCAGCGGAATCTGCGTGACGGCAAAGATTCCGGCGAACTTGGCGAACGAGGCCATGAAACCGCCGAGCGGATCGGGAAAGGCCATCGCCAGTTGCACCGAGGTCGTCACATAGGTCAGCAGGTCGGCGAGGCTGGCGGCGAGGAAGACGGAAACGGCCAGCGATGCCTTGAGCGAGCGTGCCAGCTTGAATACCGCGTAGGCGGCAAACGGGCCAACAATCGCCATCGAGAAAATGTTGGCGCCGAGCGTGGTCAAGCCGCCGTGCGCGAGCAGCAGCGCCTGAAAGAGCAGGACGACGGCGCCGACCGGCGCCATCGCCGCCGGGCCGAAGAGCAGGGCGCCGAGGCCGGTGCCGGTCGGGTGCGAGCAACTGCCGGTCACCGACGGGATTTTCAGTGCCGAGAGAACGAATGAAAATGCGGCAGCCACGCCGAGCAGCATGCGCTGTTCCGGGTTGGCGGCAATCTGTTTTTTGACCGAATAAATACCGTAGGCCACGAATGGCGCCGCGGCCACGCCCCAGCCGATGGCGTGTTTGACGGGCAGGAAGCCCTCCATGATGTGCATGATTCTCTCCTTCGCGAAACTGAAAAAACGGTCGCGAGGGGGATCAGATCGGAAGAAAAGCCTTGGGGGAATTCGTGTGAGGCAATGTCAGCGTCGGCGGGAGCCCTGCTGGCGGTAACGAAGACCGGATGGCGAATCGACAGAACCTTTCCCCTCACCCCGAGGATTGGCACCACATTCGTCTCAGGCCGGTCTTCTGGCTTGCCTTCATCCTTCTCCGGCGCCTTCCCATGCGAAACAAGTCATCGCACAGTGGCATATTGTCGGAGTCGTCGGGCCTACAGCAGCGGGGGGCTGCGCCGGAATGTCCTGTTGAGGAGTCACCGGCTTCCCATTTCACCCGCTTCACGGTCGTGAAGCAAGGAACCTAAAACGCGCGAAAGTATACCCGAATATGGGAAATTGTTGTGATATCAGGCATTTCCATGCAGGGCAATCGCATCAAACCTACCCGAGTCCAAGGATGGACTCCCGGTAGGCATCAGAGGAGGCGGCGAGGATTCTGCGCGTATGAATGCCAGCCTTTC
>NZ_SSSR01000010.1 GCF_009469695.1 Propionivibrio limicola | reverse complement strand
GAAAGGCTGGCATTCATACGCGCAGAATCCTCGCCGCCTCCTCTGATGCCTACCGGGAGTCCATCCTTGGACTCGGGTAGGTTTGATGCGATTGCCCTGGTAGAGAGGCAGCGCCCAAGACGTAGCAGATGCATTTCATGTTAGCATATGCCAATAATTAAGGGCGGCATGCGCTTCAGCGCTGCGTATCCTGGTCTTTGGGGGGAAATAATGGCATTAGCTTTCAGTGAAACGGCGGCCAGACACGTTCTGGATTGTTTGCAAAACCGGGGGCGTGGGCTTGGAATCCGCCTTGTCGTGGTGACTTCAGAGTGTTCCGGCATGGCTTATCGGCTGGTTTTCGTCGACGAAATCGAGGAAAACGACGTGGTGTTCGATAGCCATGG
This sequence comes from Propionivibrio limicola, assembly GCF_009469695.1. Taxonomy (GTDB): domain Bacteria; phylum Pseudomonadota; class Gammaproteobacteria; order Burkholderiales; family Rhodocyclaceae; genus Propionivibrio; species Propionivibrio limicola. The sequence continues at coordinate 90,416 of NZ_SSSR01000010.1, read as the reverse complement.
CGCGAAAATATACGTTGATACAAAATCACTGGTTTTTCTCGATGGGGCCGAGATCGATTATGCGGAGGAGGGCGACCAAGCCGGTTTTTCCGTTCGCAATCCTAATGCCCGGAGTGTGTGTGATTGCGGCGATAGCTTCGCCGTATAGACTTTGTCGAGTTTTTGACCGAACCAATCTGTGAAGGACCTTGCCATGTCAGCCGTCTTGCGTTTATTTCTCTTGTCTTTGCTCATGTTCGGCGCATCGTTGGCGCATTCGGCCGACGTTCGTTTCAACGGCGTGAAGCCTGCCGTCATCATTGACGTGCGGACGCCGCAGGAGTTTGCCGCTGGCCATGTCGACGGCGCGGTGAATATCCCTTATGACCAGATTGATCAAGGCATCGCGTCCCTGAAGGGGCTGAAAAAAGACAGCACGATCCTGCTGTATTGCCACAGCGGGCGACGTTCCGCGATCGCGCGTGAGACGCTCGCCGACAAGGGGTTCAAGCAGGTCATGAACGGTGGCGCCATGACTTCCGTAATGCAGAATCTGAAAACGTGTTCAGCAAAGGCGTGTTGAACCGAAAAGCCGCTTTGCGAATTTTTATCCATTGATGAGGCCTATCCCATGATCGTTCAATTGAGAACAAGCTCCGAACTCAAAGCAGCCCGTGAGCTGATTGAAAGCAGCGACCTGACCTATGAAGAAGGTTTCGACGCGATTATCGGCATCTACGAAGACGAGGAACTGATTGCCGTCGGCACTCGCTCCGGGAACACGCTCAAGATGGTAGCGGTTTCGCCGGCCCATCAGGGCGGCTCGGTATTCGTCGAACTGGTCAGCGCACTGGTGATGAACGGACGCGAAGCAGGATATGAATCGCTCTTCGTCTTTACCAAGGCGGAATATGCGCTGGCATTTGAATCGTTGAACTTCACCCTGCTGGCAAATCAGGGACGGATTGTTCTCCTGGAGTACGGCAAGGGCTTGAACAACTGGCTCGAAGCGAACCGCTCTCTGCTCAAATCGGGCGTCAATGGCGCGGTCGTCGTCAATTGCAACCCGTTTACGAATGGACACCGCTATCTGATCGAAAGCGCGTCGAAGCTGGTGGATAACCTCTACGTCTTCGTCGTTCGCGAAGATCGCTCCGTCTTTCCCTTCGACGTGCGCTTCCGCCTAGTCAAGGAAGGTGTGCGCGACCTTGCCAACGTCACCGTGCTCGATACCTCGCGCTATATCGTCAGCAGTTCGACTTTCCCGACCTATTTCCTGAAGAAGAACGATCCGATTTCGCGTATCCAGATGGAACTCGACGTCACGCTGTTTGCCTCGAAGATCGCCCCCTTCTTCAATATCACCAAACGTTTTGTCGGCACCGAGCCGAACTGTCCTCTGACCGGCGGCTACAACGAAACAATGCTGCGCATCCTCCCCGTCTACAACATCGATCTCACCGTTGTCGAGCGCAAGCAGGCATCCAAAGGGGTGATCAGCGCGTCGACGGTGCGCGAACTGGTCGGCAAGAACGACATGGCGCTGTTGGCAGAATATGTGCCGCCAACGACTTATGCCTTCCTGACCAGCGATGAAGCCGCTCCGATTCGCGAAAGGCTGCAAAACGACTACCGGAACAAGTCGCTAACGGGGTGCTGAGAAAAATTGCTGCCGCAAGTCTTTAAAGCATAAAGGCAAGCAAGGGGCGCATTAGGGAATCGGTTACGGATTCCGGTGCGCCCCTCTTTTTACTCCCGGTTATGTTCTTATAAATTCTGGTTCTATGCCCCCACATGGCCGATGCTAAGATGCGACGCTTTCATTACAACACGCTGCATCGGGAGAATTCATGAAACTGGAAACCCTTGCCGTTCACGCAGGCTATAGCCCGGAAGCCACTACCAAGGCGGTTGCCGTCCCAATTTACCAGACCACCTCGTATTCTTTCGACAGCACGCAGCACGGTGCCGATCTGTTTGACCTCAAGGTGCCGGGGAATATCTACACCCGCATCATGAACCCCACCCAGGATGTGCTGGAAAAACGCGTCGCGGCCATCGAGGGCGGCATCGCCGCGTTGGCGCTGTCATCGGGGCAGGCGGCGATAACGTATGCCGTGATGACGATCGCCGAGGCGGGCGACAACATCGTGTCCGCGTCGACGCTCTACGGTGGGACGTACAACCTGTTCGCGCATACCTTGCCCCAGTACGGCATCTCCTGCCGGTTTGCCGACTATCGCGCGCCCGAGAGCTTTGAAAAGCTGATCGACGAAAAGACAAAGGCCATTTATTGCGAGTCGGTCGGAAACCCGCTGGGCAACATCACCGACTTTGAAAAGCTGGCCGATATCGCACACCGCAATGGCATCCCCCTGATCGTCGACAACACCGTTCCGTCGCCGTACCTGTGCCGGCCTTTCGAACACGGGGCGGATATCGTCGTCCATTCGCTGACCAAATATATTGGGGGGCACGGCAATTCAATCGGCGGCATGATCGTCGATAGCGGGAAGTTCCCATGGGCCCAGCACAAGAACCGTTTCAAGCGCCTGAACGAGCCAGATGTGTCGTATCACGGCGTTGTGTATACCGAAGCGATGGGCGATGCCGCCTTCATCGCGCGTGCCCGTGTTGTGCCGCTCCGCAATATGGGCGCGGCCATTTCCCCGTTCAATGCATTCCTGATTTTGCAGGGGCTTGAAACGCTGCCGTTGCGGATGGACCGTATTTGTGAAAACTCGGTCAGGATCGCGCAGTTCCTGCAAGGTCACGAAAAGGTGTCGTGGGTCAATTACGCCGGGCTTGCCGATCATGCGGACAACGCACTGGTCCAGAAATACATGGGCGGGAAAGCCTCTGGCGTGCTGACCTTCGGCGTCAAGGGCGGGCTCGAAGCCGGTGGGCGCTTCCAGGACGCGTTGAATCTCTTCACCCGTCTGGTGAATATTGGCGACAGCAAGTCACTGGCTTGCCACCCGGCGTCGACAACGCACCGGCAGCTCTCTGCCGACGAGTTGAAAAAAGCTGGCGTATCTGAGGATATGATCCGTCTTTCGATCGGCATCGAACACATTGACGATCTGATCGACGATCTGGCGCAGGCGCTTGCCGCGGCCTGACAGGTGATAGATCGGGAGGAGGGCGTCGCCTTCCTCTGCCAGGATCGACGAATTGCTGTCGGTGCCGGAAATCTGTCTCCGTAAATGCATTCTTTCAATGGCTCTGCCGTTATAGTGCGGATTGCGTGCGTTTGGCTTTCTATCATCGTATTCGACTAACTTCAGCACTCGGTCATCGATAAATAAACCTATGGGCTTTGTCTTTTTTCATCTTCTCGCTGATCGAAATCTGAGCCCGGCCGCCGTTCTGCTGGAGGTCGCCGATCATCTTTCGGATGAGCAAAGTGCGGACTTCGTGTCGTCTCGACTTCCCGCTTTTGCGGCCAGTTTTCCTTGTCTGATCGACAATGACCACGCCTGCCAGATGCCACCGGAGGCACTCGCTGCGCTTGAGTGCGCAGGTGTTCGGACAATCGGCTGCGATCTGATTTTCCATTCTGACGAGGCGTCGAAGCCAGTTTTCCCGCTTAAGGCCGAATGGATGGCCGGGAGCTGGTATCTCGCGCCTCCCGTGAGACTCTCCGGAACGCCGACGGCATCGCGTACGCTCTCCTTGAGGCTGTTGCACCTGGTGGCGACGGACGCGGATACGCATGAGATCGAGGCGATTTTCCGGGAAGACCCGGTGCTGGCCTATCATCTGCTCCGCCTCGTCAATTCACTTGGCGTTGGCGTGGGGCGGCACATATCGAGTTTTTCGCAGGCCATCATCATTCTGGGGCGGCAACAGCTCAAACGCTGGCTCAACCTGATGCTCTTCGCCGCGAACATGAATGATTACCGGGCGGGGATGTTGATGGCGCGTGTTACCGTACGCGCGCGCTCGATGGAGCTGTTGGCGGCTCTGCTCGGTCGCGACCGTACCGTGCAAGAAGCCGCTTTTATGTGCGGCATGTTTTCATTGCTGGGCGTCCTGTTCGGGATGCCGCTAGCCAGTGTTCTGGCGCCCTTGAAGTTGAATGAATCGATTGCCGCTGGGGTTCTTCGTCATGACGGCACGCTCGGGCAATTGCTCAAGATTGTCGAAGGAGTCGAGCAGGGGCGTTCCGACGCGATCAGACCGTTGCTCGAGACAGCGAATATCGGTGACCGGGATCTGAATGAAATAACGCTGGCAGCGCATGAGTGGATGCTGAACGTGATTCGGGACAAGCAGAGCGACTACGATGGCTGACACACGCATCCGGCGATGTTTTGAACTTTGCAGCCGACTTCGCGCTGGCTTGGGGGACGGCTTCCATTCCCGCCTTGACGAGCTTGAGCGTGAGTTGCAAAGCCTGCAGGACGAGTGTTTGATCGCACCGCTCAATCGCAAACGCTCATTGCTCACCGGTGTCGCGGCACAAGAGCCGGTGGTGGTCATGGATATGGCCGGGTATCTGACGGATTGGAACCGTGGCGCCGAACTCCTGTTTGGCTATTCCGCCGAGGAGGCCATCGGCCAGCACATCCTGTTTTTGTATGCGGATAACGATGCTGCACACGGAGCCGAAATCCACGAATTGTTTCTCGATCACGGCAGTTCAACGATCGAGGTGCGGCGCCGCAAGAAATCCGGCGAAACGTTTCGCGCCAATCTTTCGCTAAGACACATTGTTGATGATTGCAATGACACGGTTGGCATGGCGCTGCATTTTTCCGAGGTTGAGGACCGGCTTTCCGCAGAGGACAAGCTACGGCTTCACTCCCGGATCATCGAGGACAGCGAGGAAGGGATTCTGATCACCGATGCGGATGAGCGCATCGTTTCGGTGAATTCTGCATTTTCCCGGATTACGGGGTACTCTGCGAAAGAGGTCATCGGCGAAAGGCCAGATTTCTTGTCTTCCGGCACCAACGAGGCCGATCTGCAGTCGAAAATCCGTGCTGCCATACAGGGCGAGGGCGCTTGGCATGGGGAGATCGTTAGTCGAAGAAAAAACGGCGAGCTTTTTCCGCACTCGGTGACCGTCGGTGCCGTTCGCAACGAAGACGGCCTGATTTCCCATGCATTCTCCATCTTCACCGATGTCAGCCTGCTGCGTGCGGCCGAAAAACGCATGCAACAGCTGGTTAACTATGACAGTCTGACCGGTTTGCCCAACCGCACGTTGTTCCACCAACTGGTCGATGAAGCCTTGTTTTCGCCGCGACACGGGAATCAACCCGGCGCTCTTTTGGTGATTGACCTGAACCGCTTTGCTTCATTCAACGACATGCTTGGGCATGATGTCGGTGATGAGTTGCTGCGACAGGTTGGGCAGCGATTCCGTCATGCACTCCGACCCGAAGACATTCTGGCCCGATTCGGCGGCGACGAATTCGTGGTGGCGCTGGTAAATACCCACCAAAAACAGCATGTTGCGCTTGTCGCGGAGAAGCTGTTGGCTACGCTGGCGCAGCCATTCTCAATTCAGGCGCATGCCCTGTACGTTCAAGCCAGCATCGGCATCGCCGTTTTTCCGGAGGATGGTCAATCCACTCCTGTTTTATTGCGTTTTGCCGACGTGGCAATGAAGCGACTCAACAAGAATACCGAATCCGGTTACTTGTTCTACAGCCCGGAAATGAACGTGCATGCCAAAGAGCAGTGGCAACTGGAAAGTGAATTGCGCCGGGCCTTGCGAGGCAATGAGCTCTTCTTGCACTACCAGCCGAAAGTCAGTCTGCGCAGCGGCCGCATTGTCGGGGCCGAAGCGCTTGTTCGATGGGAGCATCCCGAATACGGTTTGATTTCGCCGGGAAAGTTTGTGCCCCTGGCCGAAGAAATCGGGCTGATGAGCGAACTGGGCGGCTGGATTTTTGACGAAACGTGCCGGCAGATCCGTCACTGGCTGGACGTCGGCTTCGAGTTCATCCCCATTGCGGTCAATGTTTCTGCCCGGCAGTTCGACGATCAACTCCCCGACCACCTGCAAGCCTCTATTGACCGTTACGGCATTCCTTCCGAGCTGATCAAGCTCGAAATTACAGAAAGTCTGCTGCTTCGGGCGCCGGAAAAGATCATCCCGATCATGAACAGACTGGTCGCACTGGGGTTCAGCCTGTCATTGGACGATTTCGGGACGGGGTATTCCAGCCTGGCTTATTTGAAGCGATTCCCGATTACCACGCTCAAGATTGATCGCTCGTTCGTGGTCGGGGTGCCGGGCGACGCAAACGACTGTGCCATAGCGCAGGCGATCGTCACGATGGGTAAACAACTCCGGCAGGAAATCGTTGCCGAAGGCGTCGAAACGCGGCAGCAGATGAACTTTCTTCGTGACTTGGGCTGCGATCAATTGCAGGGCTATCTTTTCAGCCCGCCGGTTTCGGCAGAAGCGTTCGCGGAAATGGTACGAGAGGGCGTAAGGCTGCCACTGTAGGGCAGGGGGAGGAATCGCCCCCTCAGAAAAGGCCGGCCCAGAAGAAAAAATTGGCAGCTGCTTGAACAGCCTGCCAACCTTTGTTCGACGAGTTTGCTTAAACCTTGTACTTGGCCAGAGCTTCCGCGATTTCGTGACTCATCGTGGTCATTTGATGCACGGCCTCGGCCGTGCTTTCGGCGGCGGCCGTATTGCGTTCAGTCATTTGCGCGATCTGCTCGATGCGTTGAGAGATGGAGGTGCTGGCCGCGCTTTGCTCACGGACAGCCTCTGAAATCTCTTCGACGGCACCGACAACGGTATTGGATCCATCCTTGATTTCGTTGATGGACTTGCCGGCCAGTTGGGCGTTCTCCACGCCCGCTTCCACCTCTTGTACGGCCCCCGCCATGCTATTTACCGCCAACTTGGCGCTGTCTTGCATTTGGCTGAGGAGCGTCGAGATTTCCTGTGTCGATTTAGACGTACGCTCGGCGAGTTTCCTCACCTCATCGGCCACGACAGCAAAGCCCCGTCCTTGTTCGCCGGCACGAGCCGCTTCAATCGCCGCATTCAGCGCCAACAAATTGGTCTGGTCGGCGATTTCCTTGATGATATTGGCGACGGAGGAAATGCTTTCGCTGTCATGACGCAGGGCATCAATGCGTGTCGACGCCTCGCGCACTGATTCGGAAATCGTCTGAATCCCGTTTACGGTCGACAGAATCACCTCGGCCCCTTGATCCGCCATGATCCGCGATTCCTGCGTGTGCTGGCTGGCATCTTGGGCCTGGGTGGCAACCATCGAGATACTGACCGTCAGTTGCTCGATGGCGGCTGCCATTCCCGAAGATGCGTCACTTTGGGCAAGGGAATTCTCCGCGATTTCCTTCGAAGTCTTGTCGACCTCTCCCGTTATTTTCACCATGCGGGCTGCGGCTGCCTGGATTTCGGCGAAACTGGTGCGAAGTTTCGTCAGCAATTCGTTATAGGCCTGCAACGTAACGCCAATCTCGTCGTGCGATTCGACAACGATCGAATCAGTAAAATCGAGATCGGTCGAGGTGCGCGTAATCGCCTTTTGCATGACACGCATCGGGCGAATGATCGACCGGCCCAGCATGAAGCCCAAGACGCCGATAAGGCTGACCCCCGTAAGAGCCGCTACCAGCGTGATTGTCAAGGTGCGAGTGAATGCGGCTTTGGCCGTCATGGCGACACCATCGACATTGGCGGTGTTGATTTTTACCAATCGATCAAAAGACTCGGACAGGCGTTGATGGAGCGGCCCGACGTCTCGTTGAATCATTTCAAGGGCGAGCTGATTCTCGCCAGACCCGGCTAAACCGTTGATTTGTCTTAGTCTGCTAACAAAAGCAACGAGACTGAATTTCGCTTCCTCAAGCGCTTTTTTTTCATCCTCGTTGGTGATTTTTTCGGAATACGTATTGAGATCTTTGAGCAGGTTCTTGTTGCCGTCGTCGATCTTTTTTTCCAAGGCGCTGCCGCGCTCGGCATCAGCCGTGCTGGCGCGTTCGTAAAGCTCGGTAATCAGCGAAAGATAGTTGGAGCGCATCTGGCTGACGCTCTGAAGCGCAGGAACAGAGTTGCCGGCAATTTCTTCCATGTTGGCATTGACCATCCTCAAGCCATACAAGCCAAAGATCGACACCGCCGCTGAAGTAACCATGGAAATGGCAACCAGAAGCCCGATTTTCCTGCTGATCAACATATCGAAACACCCCCTTTAGTTCTACGTACCCACCCAATTAACGTTCTTGTGCTTGTCGGCCGTTAAGCTCGACAAGAGTGACGAAGGCTAGCCTATCAGCGACGCCGACGCAATTGCCCGGAAATCAATTTCGACGAAGAGACGTAGCTTTTTTTCAGTTTGTTGATTCTTCGTCTGTTTGGGTTTTAGATAAGCGGATAATTTGTATTATGTTAAATTACAAAACGAATCACGAATTGGATAAAAGCAACTTGCGATACGCTAACCACCTTTCTTCGGCCCTTCTGTTACGCGGATTAGCTAAAAAACGACACAACAAACGCAGTTCCTCCTGATCGACGCCGACTTCATCCAGAAGCCGGCGTTTTTCTTTACCGATCTTGCGGTAGTAACGACGCACCCCCGCCGAATCCCATGAACGACGATAACGCAGAAACCAATAAAGATTCCGAAGATCACCAGACCAATCAGGCATTACAAGCCCCAAAAAATGAAAAGCAGATTTTATAGATTTTTTGCGCGCCCCCTGTCCCGCTTCGCGGGTTGGCTGGACGGCGCACGATGAATCCGTGCTTGCCCTTCGGGTGATCGCTGGACGCGATCATCGACGCCAACGCGAGACAGGGGGCACGACATCTAACGAAGGTGAATACCGGACGCGCCGGTTTTATCGAGAGGAACGAAAAAGCCAAAACAGACGAAAGCACCGGCGCTTCGCGCCAGTTAGCGAGGCTGCGCCTCGGTGCTGTTTCCTGCCTGAAACGCTCAGCGCGCCATCAGCCCTTTTCGCTTGCCCATCGCCCTTCCGATATTAGAAGGCAAGCAACAAATCACGCCAGCCCTTCGGGTTCCCTCCATTCCGCTTCGCTCCATTCCGGCTGTCATGCTTTCTTGCGAGCCATGAAAAGAAGGTTCGCCAGAGGCAAAACGAGTTCGGGCGACCCTTCGGGGCAAGCGAAAAGGGCAGACGGCGGATAAAGCGGGGTTCTACAGGCAGGAAACAGAAACCAACGCGGGGTCGCTCAAGGGCTCCGGTGGATTTGAAAGGCAAAAACCATGAGATTTTCGAGGGCATACCAGATGAAGGCAGAGTTCCGGGAGCGCCAAAGCGCTTTCGACTTCGCTACGGTCGCCCTCGCCGTTCTCGATGCCGCAATCGAGACGAAAAAACGGCTTAAGTCTATGCTCAAAACGGCCCGACTCGGTTGGCACACAATCGTAAAATCACCATTCAAGAAGCCGCGCCAACTGGTACTTGAACTAAACAGCCTCGCGCAGATTCCAATGTTCCAGTGATAGACTCGCGCCCATGGAATTCACTCTGAGCAAACACGCCGAAGACGCCATGAAGGAACGGGAAATTGACCGCACATGGGTCCAAGCAACAATGGATGATCCGCAACTGGTGGAACGACACGAGAACGATCCGACTCTAATTTACGCTTACCGGCGAATCCCGGAATTCGGAAACCGTATTTTACGAGTGGTCTACAATCAGACCAAACAGCCGCCGCATGTCGTGACGGTTTATTTCGACAGAGCAGCGAAAGGCAAATTATGAGATTCGATTACGACCCAGAAGTGGATGCACTCTACATCCGGCTAAATGAAACAAAGAAAATCATTGAATCCGAAGAGGTGCAGCCGGGAATTATTCTTGATTTTGACGACAACGGAACCGTTATTGGCGTCGAAGTGCTTAATGCAAGCAAACGCGAGTCATCGCCGGAGCCAATCGCCAAAGCAGCCTAATTCTTGCGACCACACAAAAAAGCCCGGTTTTCCGGGCTTTTTTGTCAAATACTCAAAAGAAAATGCCCCGCAAGCAAGATCCCTCTTCCTCTTCTCGTCATGCCGGATCAGGTGCGGCATTCGCCGTCTTGCCGGAGTCGCCCTCTTTCTTGGCGTCCTTACCGGTCTTGCCCTTATTCTCAAAAATAGCCACCTGAGGAGCATCACAAATAACCCAAGTCGCCCAATCACCATAGCGCACCTGAGCGGCGCAGCCAGTGCCGGTCTTAACCTCATAGCCAAGATATTGCAGTTCTTCGCCCGTTACATCGGACACACGCTGACCGTTTTGCGCCACAACAAACTGATAGAAGCTCTTCCCACGAGCAACCATCCGACCAACCAAATGCAAGGTACGACCGGCGTACGGATGGCCTTCCGGCTCTGGATTGGCCGCAACAGCAAGAGATACGTTGGCGGCTGGCGCATCGGTAGCCGGTACGGCCCCGATGGACGGTAAAGGCGTCGGGGCTGCCGAGACCATAGGATCACCCTCTCGCTTTACAATTTTCGACCGCTTGCCATCTTCAGAAAGCTTGGTTTTCATCGGGTTAGGGAAACCCCCATTCACAACCAGCACGCCAACAAACAAAATCAAGCAAAACGCCGCACCAAGGAACGGCCAACGCTTCCAGATCGGCACAATATCCTCGGCGGCAAGTTCGGCACCGCCACCGCGAGTATGACTTTTGTATAGGCCGAAATAACGCTTCTGGTATTCCCGGATAGACGTATTGACGACCTCGCCGCGCACACCGTCTTGAACTTTACGGATGTATTTTTTGGCGCTGCCAAAGGCTGTTGCCTTCTTGACCCGGTAACAGACTTGCACCAGATCAATAACCGACTTGGAAACCTTCCCGTAAGACTGCGTAATCAAGAGCACGTCCGCCGATTCGTGCCGATGCAGGGAAAACCACTCTTCAACAGCAATCTTTGTAGTGGTTCGAGGTAAAGCAAGATGGCATTCGTCAATTACGTAGAGCGGCCCCGATCCAGTCTCAGGATGCCGCCATTCGTCGCCGTAGTCCTCTGGATGAGCAAATGGACGATCAACCCAATATTCGGTTTTAGCCGCGATACCAAACTTTTTATAAAGACTTTCCGCTTTATCCCAATCCTTTTCGGGCTTCACCGCTTTCGTTTTAATACGAATTTCAATCAAATCGAGATAGCACGCATCAAGCTGGGCGATGCGTTCCAAATCCAACGGAAGATTCGTGATGACCTTCCGACCTTTCGCAAGGGCCGGCAGAATGTGATACACAACCGCTTCATACGACTTGCCGCCACCGGGAGGACCGAGCAACAAGTTAATCATATTCCGAATCCTCGTCCTCGTCGAAATCTTCGCAGTAATCCAAATTCATCAGCTTCCCAACCTAGTAAAGGGGATCAATTGCAGCACCAAGCGGATGCCGATGGCCGAAGCGATGATGCCCATTGCGTAGCCGAAGCCAATAAGCCCCATGATGTTGAGCACTTCCGCTGGCACCGCCGACCACCACGAACCAAGAGACTGCATCCCGGACACATCAATAGCACCGATCGCGCTGGCGGTAATACTGAGCACCTGTTCGAGACACCAGCAAAGCAAATCCTTGCCCATATCAAACAGCGAGACGAAACAGGCAACGAACAACTTGCCTATCCATTCCAGTGCCGCCGCGATCTTTGCGAGAAGATAGGTAAATCCTTGCGCCAAAGCAGCCATCGCTTAACCCCCGAAGATCAAAGCGCGAGCGAGAATCAAAGACCCGATGATCGTAATCGCTTTAAGAAACGGCCAGATCATGCATGGCGGGGAAATATCGAATGTCCCGTAGTTCATATTCGGACCGAGATTGGCGGACAGCCTCCAGACGGGACACGTACCGGAATCTATACCCGTCGGCGCAAATACTTGTGGAAGGCTGAACAACGGAGTGGCCTTAATGGCTTCGATGTTTTCATTCCAGACACCGGTTAAACCATTAGGGTATTTCGGCTCGTAGAGCTTGGGCAATTCCGGAAGTTCGGTATCTGAAACGCTACTTTCAACGTCGGTTTCGGCCACATCTTCCGTCGTGGTAACGGTCGTTCCATCCGGCTGAGTCGTAGTCGTTGTGTCCTTCGCAGTAGTAGTCACCGTATCACCGTTGTAAACGTTGTAGACCGTTGTCGTAGTCGTCGTCGTGTTATTGACGGTCTGATTATTAATAGTAGTACTGGTCGTGGTGCTAACCGGGTTGGATGTAACCGATGCCGGACCATTAACAACCGGGCTATCCGTTTCCATTGGCAAATTATTATTTACGGCTTGTTGCGCAATCTCTTGCGACTGCTCAGGCGTAATACCGGGGGCAATGGCATCAGCGACAACCTCTTCCGAAACCGGCCCCGTAGCGACTTGCTTGGTACAGGTCGTTGTATCACCCTCCCGGAGATAACCATCAGGACAAACAAACTTTTTACAAACACCATCACCAAAATAAAAATAATCCGTCGGACATTCGTTATGCTCAGGAATCAATTCGATAACATCTTTTGTAAACCCCGGCGAACATTGTGAACAACGATATAAATGCTCCTGCACCGTGCCGGTTGGACACGGCGACGAACTGTTATAAAGAGTCTGGCCCGGACCTTTACAAGACACCGCATCCGGTCCGTCAACAAATGACGCCCACACATCAGTAGTGCGCGAATGGAACTGTTTCGGAACACTAATTGCAGGCGCGTCAATGTATTGACCTACAACGCTACTCGGCTGCTCCTTGTAACGACAACCGCTATAATCGCATTCGTAACCCGCCGCATCAATAAGAGCCGAAATGCCAGCTTCAGCCGCCATACCGACAACTGTACCAGTTAACGTCCCAACCGCTAGACGAGCCAAAACGCCCTTTCCAACAGCCCGACCAACGTTATATGGCACCGAAACAGGAATTTTACCGCCTGAAATAGTCGTCGGAATAGAACCTGAAATGATTGCGCCTGTAGCCGTACCTGTTACAGAAGGAACACCCGGAAAACGTACCGTTTGCACGCGCCCCGACGAATCGCGAATAAGAGCCGTTAGACCATCCGCAGAAGTCCATATAGCCGCATGAGCATAATTACTCATTAAAAAACCCGACAGCACGATGCCGAGCAGGAGATAAACAAGGTTTCGAAGGTGCCGCATTACTGCCCCCGCATCCCGAACAGAAAAGCAAGAGCACTCATAGCCCCGATTACTGCAATCAACGACCAAAACAGAGCTACGAGTGCGCCGGTCATGGCATTAGCCCTTCTTAACGCCACGCTTGCCGAGATCAATACCCTTGAAGGCCATCGCAATACCGATAACAGCAACACCCGTAGCAGTAACAAACGCAAGAACGGTCGTGAAATCAACAGCAGCGAAAATATCAGCCATTTGTACAACTCCTTAAAAGCCGGGAATGCGCCCCGGTGCGCTTCCGCAAAATGCGAAACCTGTTAGGCCTTGCGAATGATGGTCTTTGCCGCGCCAACGCAATAGCCGAAAAACCACATAAGAATTACAGAACCGAAACCCCACGACCACACGACAAGAATAGTGGCAGCGTCGATGCCGAGCAGGGCATAATCTGCCTCTGTCATATCCGAAAGCTCCGAAGAACGAAGGAATCATTATGGGAATTCAAGACCGCGACTATGTACGTGCCCGGAAACTGGACTACACAAGCAAGTACGATAAAAAGCCCGGAACGCCAAAGACCAACCACATCGAGGAAGAAAAACAGCCCTCCTTCTGGTACTACCTGTTTTGGGGCTTCGTGCTGACCGTGCTTTGGCGTGTTTTCAAGCATTACGATCCTTTTTGAGTTCGCGTTCTAGCCGATTGCTAACCAAAAACAGCCCGCTAAAGACCGCGCCGCCAAAGAAAAACGCGAGAAACAAATAGAGAAGGCGTTCGATCATTTGCAAATTGCACATATCACGCCGCCTCCTGAAGTCCGAACCACCATCACAACCTCTCTTCTTCCCAGAAAGAATGAATCTCATACGGACCATCGAGATTCAGAAGAGCGGTTTCGTGGGCGCATTCAAGATCCGGCGCCCTCCCCGCCTCTTTCAGCGAACGCGTGAGGTACAGATCAAGATGCAGAAACATTCCTGTTTCCTTGTCTTGAATCACGTACACACGCCGCAGTTCGGGTGTCATGGCTTAGCCCTATTTCTGCGGCTCAGTCCTTGCAACCGGCTTGAAATCAACACATTCCGCGCCCTTGGTTGTAAGTTCAATTTCAAGCTCCGCCATGATCGGGAAGGGAAGCCCTTTAATTTTCTGAAACTCTTCTTCTTTGCCGTATTTCATCGGCGTAACGTTAAAACCGGCTTCGGTCCCAGCTTTCTTGCTGACCGGCATCACGACATAAAGCGTCGTTGAGTCGTAATTCGTTCCTTCAACTTCACCCTTGAAGCCTTTACAGCCGAGCACTTGATAACGTTGCAGCATGGTTTTTTCTCCTGAATGATTGATGCGTGGTTTCCCGTTGATCGCGTCTATGCCATCCACATGGCGTCGACAACATCTTTGGGCAGGTAATAGCGCTCTTGCTCATGGATGGATTCACCAGCCGTTTGCCAGAACGGAACTTTCATTCGTGCCGGTATCGCGTCACGGATGATTTTTTGGATGACCACATCAGCGTTTTCTTCGATGGCCATCATTACGTTGATCGCTGGCCCGCACTGACGCTTGAGCCAATCAACAATCGACTTGTAGGTGATTTCAGTTTTCTTCTGAGTGGTGACGATTCGTTCCTGATGCTCAGATATCCAGCCAAATGCCGGATAAGCCGCTGCCAAATAACGACCGGGATACAGAAGAATTTCGAATTCGAGCAGGCGATTGACTGCCTTCATTTCAACTTCGATGCGTACCCACTCGCTGTTTTTGTCACCCAGCTGGCGACCCTTTTCATAGATTCGGGCAAATTTGCCGTTTTCTCGTTTGCCGATATAAAGCGTTCGACCCTTGCCAGTTGGGCGTTTCCAATTGCCGCGATACTCATGATTCGGATTTCGACCACCGGTATTGAACAAACCAGCGTCAAAATCAGCATCAGCCCGATCAACAGAATAGGTCGCACCTTGATAATCATCGTGCGCCAGATCAACGCGAGTCAGCTTCGCCCTGGTACCGCACTGCTTGGAAAGGAAGTCATAAAGCCGTTGCTCCCACCCTTCCCGCGCTGCTGCACAACCTTCGCCGGAGATCATCACCAGAACGGTATCGCGCTGACCCCCATGGCAAACCATGCCGTAGGCGTCACCAAGAACGTAGGAACGGTGATAAAAGTTCGCGCCCGCGTCTCTTTGCTTGGTTATGCCATAACCCAAAATTTCCTTGAGCCTACAAGACACCCGATCAATAAACTGTTCATCCGTGACCGGAACAAGGCCAAAAAAGAAATCCGATTCGTCGGTTGTGAAATTGACCCAATCCAAGAAGGCTTCGGAACCTCCCCACGTTCTCCGCGCCGGAATTTCAAGAATTTTTCCGTCTTCCAGAACGAGGGTGGCGGCAATCGTTTTGCGCGTTTCTTCGGACTTTCCCCCCCTGTTAGTAGCGGGGGCAGAAGCGGCAGCCGCCGACACTACCCCGCAAGCGGGGGCCCCTTCGGCGGCTGCCGCTCTGAAAGTGCGAATGTTCGCTTCCGCTTGTGCGCGAGTAGCCAGAACACTTTGGTAAATATCCGAAAGCTCAGTTTCAGAGAGCCGAGCCAAATCAAGAGACGGAGCCGAAGGAACACGTTTCATTCGGACACCTGAAAAGACGGACAGACGCGGAAGACGTCGGCGTTTTTGAGCTTGGCAAAAACAGAGCAATCGACGACTTCAGGAAGCTGGCGCAGCTTGAGGGCGTGGAAACAGTCAGAGCAGCGAACCGGAACGGCTTCGCGCCTTGTGCCGGTTCTTGATGTTGATATGAATAAATGTAAAGCCATCGCCGCCTCCGATTGCATATCCCCAAATCGGGGATAACGGAGCGCAGACTATCCCCGATTTGGGGACGTTGTCAATCCCCAAATCGGGGATATACTGAAAAAAAGGAGCGAGCTATGACCAAAGTTATAGAACTACTGGACGCAGTAAAAAAGGCTAAAGGAATCGAAACAAACTACGCACTTGCAAAAGCCCTTGAACTGCCGACACAAAGGATAAGCGACTACTACAAAGGAAACAGATTTCCCGACGCAACCGCTTGCCTACAAATTGCCAAAGCCCTTGGAATGGAATTTGGCAGAGTCTCAGCCATCGTTCAACTAGAAGCCGAGAAGGACGAGAAAAAGCGGGGTCTTTGGGAAGATTATTTTAAAAGCATAGGAGGATATGCAGCCAGCATTGCGCTGGCGACAATCGTCACATCCATTATGACACCATCACCCGCCGAAGCAGCACCGACTATCAAATCAATTGAGAATGATTTGTATTATGTTAAATTACAAAACGAATCACGAATTGGATAAAAGCAACTCGCGATACGCTATCCAACTTTCTTCGGCCCTTCTGTTATGTGGGTTAGCTAAGAAACGACACAACCCACGAGCGACGATAACGCAGAAACCAATAAAGCTTCCGAAGCTCACCAGACCAATCAGGCATTACAAGCCCCAAAAAATGAAAAGCAGATTTTATAGATTTTCACTCGTTTGGAATGCGGAAAAGTGGTTTTGGGGCAACGACCCAAAATTATCGAGAGGAACGAAAAAGCCAAGACAGACGAAAGCGCCGGCGCTTCGCGCCAGTCAAATACCACCGGCAAAGCCGGTGGTTTGTCGTGAATCTCCTTTTTCTCTTGGCAGAGATCAGAAATTCACGCCTACCGTCGTATAGGTCAAACCTTGGTGAGTCCCCCGGCAGGCGTAATCCGCCGATTCGCCGAAACGGCGGCCGTCAATAAAGAACAAACCCTGACCAGTGCGCTTTCGTTCTCGGCTAGTCGAGCCAGCAAGTGATCCGGCGCGTGCGCCGATGACAGCGTGTGCGAAGCAGCCAGCGCCTTGCCATGCTGCTCCATTTGATCGGCACTGAACAACTCGGATCGCAACGGTGATTCTTCGGTTGATTTCTGCGACCAAGCGGTGTCGCCAAGTTGCGTCTGCAACTGCCTCAAATATTCGGTGAGATTCACGGCGGAGTTCAATTCGAGGCATCCTTTCCCGGAACCATGGTGTTACTCAGGTGCGATCCCCCCTGCGAGTAGATGCCAAACGAGAGGTCCGGCAGCCACTCGCATTCCAGCAACGACTACTTGATCCTCATGTCGTTCTTGACGGATTTCACACCGCTGACACTGCGCGCCACTTCAACGGCCTTGTTGGCGGCGGCTTGGGAGATAACGAAGCCACTCAGCTGAACCACGCCCTTGAAGGTCTCGACATTGATTTCAGCGGATTTCAGGTTGGGCTCATTGAAAATGGCCGCCTTGACCTTGGAGGTGATGACGCTGTCGTCAACATACTCACCCGTGCCCTCTTGCTTCGACGTCGACGCGCAGCCCATGAAGGAGACCAGGGTCACGGCCAGGAAGAATGCAGAAAGATATTTAACAAGTTGTTTCATGATTGATTCTCCTGAGGTGATAGACATCAAGCTTATTTCCAGCGAAACGTGGATAAAGCCAAACTCAGGGTAAGCACGGGGGAATTCTCTGTCGGTTCGCTAGCGCACATAGCGCAAGGAGCCGACGATGCTGGTACCGTATTTGTATTGATTTCTCACCCCGACGACCTTTCACCGCTCCTTTGTGGGGTAACGAACAGAAGCGCCACAGCGTTCGTCGTAGCGTACGGCGGACACAGGTGCCGATGTCGTCTTGAGCCCCGCCGATAAGCCGCCAAGCCACTCTTGCCTGTTATTCCATCAACCGTTTATCGATCGAGAGACACGAGATGAAAACGAAGAGAGAGTTTGCACACAAATCCGAAGGCAGACACGAACAACATGTGGTTGCCGATGCGGGTGATTTCAACGCACAACGGATGCAGCCGCAGTCGGAAATCAAAGCCAAGCAAGAATCCGGAAACAGGCCAGAGGGCAATTACGAGTACGAACAAATGGTTGCAGAAGAAGCGAATTTCGACACCAAACACATGATTGAAGAAGCCGCCTTTTTTATTGCCGAAGGACGTGGCTTTGCTCCAGGAAAGGAGCTGTCCGACTGGCTCCAGGCCGAAATCGATATCCACAATTGCTTGCAGAAAGCGATGATTGAGCGCCGCAAGGAAGCCCCCGCCTCGTAATCAACTCGATATCAGCCCCCTTGGCCCATCCGCGTCGTCGTGTAGATGTGCCACACCGCAATGAACATCGCCGCGATCGCCGGGCCCACGACGAAGCCGTTGATGCCCAGCACCGCCATGCCGCCAAGGGTTGTCATCATCACCACGTAGTCGGGCATGCGCGTATCCTTGCCCACCAGCAGCGGCCGCAGCAGATTGTCGACCAGGCCAATCACGAGCACGCCGTAAGCGGTCAGAGCAATGCTCTGCCAGATGGCACCCGTCACAAAGAAGTAAATCGCAACGGGTAGCCACACCAACCCAGCGCCAACGGCCGGCAGCAGCGACAAAAAAGCCATCAGCACCGCCCACAGCAAGGCCCCGGGAACTTCGAGAAACCAGAAGGCGACGCCCCCCAGCGCTCCCTGGATGGCCGCCACCAGCAGATTGCCCTTGACCGTCGCACGGATCACGGTGGCGAATTTTTCAAACAACTCCTGCTTGTGCGCAGGCATGAGCGGGATCGCACGCCAGACGGCGTTCACCACGGCATCGCCGTCGCGAATCAGGAAGAACGCGAGGTAAAGGGTAATGAAAAGGTGGGCAACAAAACCAAAGGTGATCTGACCGATGCTCAGCGCCTGTGTCGCAAAGAACTGGCTGGCCGCCACCAGTGCAGCGGACAACCGGCGTTGCAGAGTGGAGAAGTTGACCAGTCCGAAGCGGTCGAGCAGCGCCGTCACCCAGTCGGGCAGCGCATTGAACACCCCGCGGAAGCAGCGCGCCGGATTCAATTCCCCCGACTGCAGTTGCTCGTAGACCACCGCCGCTTCGCGCGCCAGCGACGCGGTGATGAGCGCAAACGGAAGAATGACGATGAGCAGCACGAGCAGCAGAGTCAACAACGCCGCCGGCGTGCGCCGCTGATTCAGCCACGTCAGCAGTCGGCGGTACACGGGGGTAAAAAGCAAGGCGATGATAGCCCCCCACAGAATCACCCCATAGAACGGCAGCAAAATCCAGCCGAACGCGAGTGAAACGGCGACCAGCAGGAGCAAAATCGCTCTTTTCTCAAGGTACTCGGAACCGTTTTTATCGAAGGAATTCATCAAATGGCTCGTTGGCGTGTATTGATCGACGCAATGCTGCAAAGTGATGAGGTATTCATTCGGGCAGGCTGCGCCAGCCCTGGATCGCGTGTCTGTGCGCTAGCGAACACATCCGAAAACCAAGAGCCGCTCAAGATTTTCTCAGGCAAGACACGTGCCGCGCGAGAAAACCAGCGCTATGTGCGTCAGCGTACCGATCCAGCGAGGAATCCGGCGTTTATGTGCGTTATCGAACAAACAGGTAAAGCCGCTTCATCTACCTTTGGCGTTGCCCATGAAAAATCCGTCGAATTCGCTCGCCGCAATCACTCAGCCGACGCCACAAACGCTGGCGCTATCGTGCGCGTGGACCGCACGCCGCATTGGCGAAATCGGGATGCCCGGGGCGCAATTCGAAGCATTATCCGTACCAGAAAAATCGGAGATGATCGTCGACGGCGCAGGTATCGAGGCGCTCGATACCGCAGGCGCTTGGGTTTTAAACAAACTGCTGCACCAACTGCGTAGCAAAGGTGCTGGGGTGCAGCTACAAGGATTGCGCCGAAAACGCCGAAGACTGGCCGCCCACTGCGAACGAAACCCCGACACGCACGCAGGACTGATGAGGCGGCTCCATCCCGACTCAGGAATGGGATGCCATAAAATCATTTGAACTTGTAATTCCGGCCAATCCAACCTATAAAAATTATTCGAAACATGCGTTGCGTAGGGATTGCGGCCACGCCCAGGGCAATTCGCAAAAACAGGGTTTCCCCGCTTTTTTTCACGACTATCACCGCGTCTGGCGTGCATAGACGTGGCGTGCGCTGCAGGCAGCGCTGGCGTAAAGAGGACAATTTTTCGAACCAAATAATAAGAACGGGGAGATTCATCATGTCTGACGCGTATCCACCTCACCCATGCCAGAACCACCTTCTCGCCGCTCTGCCGGCAAACGATTACGCACGTCTATTGCCACACCTCGAAGCGGTTCCGATGCCATTCGGTCATGTGCTCTACGAATCCGGCATGCCGATGCGCTATGTCTACTTTCCCGCCACATCCATCATATCCCTGCTCTACGAGATGGAAGATGGCCGATCGGCCGCGATCGCTATCGTCGGGAACGAGGGGCTGGTCGGCGTCGCCCAGATCATGGGCGGCGAAACCACCCCCAGCCGGGCTGTCGTGCATAGCGCCGGCGAGGCCTATCGGCTGCCGGCGGCGGTACTGATGGACGAGTTCGAAAACCATGCTTCGACGCAGCATCTGTTGCTGCGCTACACCCAGGCGCTACTGACGCAAATAGCACAGACAGCGGTGTGCAACCGCCATCACACACTGGAGCAGCAGCTCTGTCGTTTGCTGCTGCAGCAACTTGATCGTTTGTCCGCCGACGAATTTACCCTGACGCAGGAACTGATCGCCAACATGCTCGGCGTACGTCGCGAGGGGGTTACCGAAGCCGCCTGCCACTTGCACAAGGCCGGTCTGATCGAGTACCACCGAGGCCATATCACCGTGCTCGACCGTCAGGGCTTGGAAGCGCGCGTCTGCGAATGCTACGCGGTGGTCAGGCGTGAGTTCGCCCGCCTGCTCCCGGAGCTGGTCACCGGAGCTGGTCACCGGAGCTGGTCACCGGAGTCGGTCACCGGAGTCGGTCACCGGAGTCGGTCACCGGAGTCGGTCACCGGAGCTCCGCAAGCCGTAACCCCGCACTTCCCCCTTCAGTCAGATACCACTAAAGCAACCGCTCCAACAAGCGGCTCCCCCATTCCTTGATCCGTAGCATGGGAGACCGACGCTCCCAACGCTCCAGATCAATGGCTTCAGATGCTTCGAGATTTTTGGTAAACATGGCCTGCATCTGCTGGGCAAATTCGCGCCCGAGAATCACCGCGTTGATTTCATCGTTATCGAGGAAGCTGCGCCAATCCAGATTGGTCGAGCCAACGCAGGACCAGACGCCATCGATGAACACGGTTTTGGAATGCAACAACTGCCCGCGCCGCTCGTAGATTTTCACGCCGGCCTTGAGCAGCGTCGAATAGTGCGAACGGCCGGCGTGAAAGACAATTTCAGAGTCGGAATGGCCTGGCAGGATCATCTTTACCTCGACACCGCGTCCGGCCGCGTCGGTTAGCGCCTGCAGCAACTGGGGGTCGGGAACGAAATACGCCTGCGTAATGTGCACATATTTTTCGGCGTTGCCGATCGCCGAGATCAGGGTCAGGTAGATCAGGCTGTAGGGGTCGTCAGGCGTGCTGCCGATGGCGCGTACGATGTCCTTTCCCTGCGCTTCCAACGTGGGGAAATAGTCTTTCGCGGCCAACGGCTGGCCGCGCTGCTTTTCCCATGTTTCCATGAACAGTTTTTGCAATTCGCCGACCACCGGGCCTTCGATCTGCAGGTGGATATCGCGCCACGGAACGGCCTTTCCGGCTTCCGGCCGGAGCGGTCTGGCGCTCCGCCGGGGAATCGATCCCGATGAATAAACGCTGCTGATGTTGATCCCGCCGACAAACGCGATCTTTCCATCGACCACCAGCAATTTCCGGTGATCCCGGTTATCGATCAGCCAGGCTTTCTTGACCGTGAGCGGATTGAGCGGATTGAATTCGAGCACGTTGATTCCGCCATCCGTCAGCCGTTCAAAGAACGCCTTCGGCGTATTGAGTGCGCCGAAGCTGTCGTAGATCACGTTGACCTGAACGCCCCTGCCCTGCTGTTCCAGCAACACATCCGCGAATTGCCGCCCGATGTCGTCATCTTCAATGATGTAGGACTCCAGGTTGATATGGTCACGGGCTTTGCGGATCGCGGCAAACATCGCCGCGTAGGTTTCCGCGCCGTCCCGCAACAAGGTCACCTTGTTGCCGAGAATGAGCGGACTGCCGGTAATGGCCTGTTCCAGCACAATCTGTTTTTCCAGAATGTCGATGTCTCCTGATTTACGTTTGAGTTCGGCGAGGATCGCGGCGCTTTTCCCCGTAGAAAGCGAACCTCTCGCATTTTCGAAGCGGGCGGCCTGCCCGGTGTGCCGCTCGATGAGGGCGTCGGTATCGGGCAGCGTCGCACACCCGGTTTCTGTGACCAGACAGAACGCCACCACCACAGCAAATTTGAGCGTGTGCATCAGCATTTGCCTGCCTGTCAAAAAACAACGGCGCCAGACACCGGCGGTACGGGTGATGACAGTACCGCCAGCCGGAATCGCGACAACTGAACGACTTACTTCACATACATCCCCACCTACTTGTTTCGGCCTTGGCCGCGCCCATCACCTGATTCGCGCTCTTCGCGTTCTCGTTCTTTATCCCTCGCCTTCTCCTGACTCCGTCCTTGCTCCTGCGAGACACCACGACCACGTTGCATGTTGTCCTGATTGACCTGCTGCCTTTGCTGTTCGCGTTGCACAGCTTCTGGCCTTTGTGGCGACTGAACGCGCGGGGCGACTGGAGCGCTCGGTTGGCGTGGCGCTGGCGAAATTTCCCGCTGGCTATCCTGCGGCCTGTCCTGCAACCGCTGGCTTCTCTCGGGAGGTGCTACCTGACGATCCTGCCGAGGAGACTCAGGCGCTCGTTGCACGGCCGGTGCCTGCTCATGCTGCCGTACCATGGCATCACGCGGCTGGTAGCGGTAGTTCCGGTTGTGAATTTCCCGCTGCTGCTCGAATTGAGGGTAGCGTTCACCGGAATATTTTTTCTGGTAAACGGGCAGTGGTGCGGGATCTGGAACAGAACGGCGATTCCATTGATCCCATCCGCCGCGATGCTGCGCCCAGTCGTTGCCCCAGTGATCGTCCCAGCGTGGTGGCGCATCACGCCGCCAGCCGTAGAAGTACGCGGGAGGATTCCGGTAGTAGCGCACCGGGATGCGCAGAACGAATAACGGTACAACCTCCGGAGCGACAAACGCCCACGGCCCGTTGTACCAGGAGCTGGCGTACCAGTTGTCCCGCTCGTAGACCCAGTACATGCCGTCGTAAAAGAAGAAATTCGAATTCACACGCGGCGCGTAGTAGACCGGGTAGCCCGGAACCCGGACGAGTTCCGGGTACAACGGTAAATTTATCCCGATGCTTACGCTGACCTGAGCAATAGCTGAACTTGCCGATAAAAACACCATCCACAGCACAATAAGTAAGTAGCGCATTTTCTGTTCCCCCGTTTCTTCCGCAGGATTCGTGGAGCTGCCGCCTGAAAGTGACACGCCCCCAAGTTCATTGAACCTACTTTGATCAGGTTATCTGATTCGACGGGAATCCTCTGTACGCCAGCGCACACAAGACAGGTTGAATATGAACGAAGCCGCTTTATGGGCGTTGTTCGCTTTGATCCACCGTGGGCAACGGGGAAGCCCTTGGCCTTCCTGTCGTTCTCAATGAGTTGCTCTGTTCGATGGCGCACAGAGTTCGTTCTGAAGTTGCGGATAATTGTCGTTCTGTGGCTTGGAGCATCCCGAGCAAGACGGGCCATCAAATAGACAAAGACAAGGAGTATCCGCATGAACAGCAAATTGCTCTCTTACAGCTTCTCGGCCGTGTTACTTGGCTCGCTCTCTCTTTTTTCCGTCGCCAGCGCCAATGACGATGCCGTCATCCAGCACTACGGCAACGTGTCTTATGTATCCGGCGGTGTCGGCAGCGAGTCGATCGACCGCCTCAATTCACTGGTTAGTGATTTCAATCTCAAACTCGTATTCGCGCTGAACAATGGCGAATACGTCAGCGGTGTCCGCGTTGTCATTGCTGACATGAAGGGAAAAACGGTTGTCGACACTACATCTGAGGGGCCATGGTTCCTGGCCAGCTTACCGATGGGGTCGTATCAGATCGTGGCCACACTCGCAGACAAAGCCGTCAAGCGCCAGGTTGCTGTCGGTTCGTCAAAAATCAGGACGGTCGATTTTCGCTGGAGTGCCGAGTAAGGGCCGTCAACAGCGGTAAACACAACCGGAAAGAAGAGGTTTTCAAATGAACATTCACCTGACCCTTGCCCCGATGATTTCACTGATCGCCGGGATTCTCATCCTGATGGTGCCCCGCTTGCTCAACTACATCGTCGCCATTTATTTGATCGTTATCGGTCTGATCGGGATCTTCGGCGCCGGTAATTTTCGCTTTTGATTAATTCCGTAGATGACCAAGCGCACCGAACGCACCGAACACACTACGCCGCGCAGTATTCGCTAGCCATGGCTCTATTGCGTCCCGCCTGCTTTGCCCGATACAAGACCTGATCAGCTTCTCCCATCAGGTTTTCGAAGCTGAGGTTTTTGCCGTTCATTGCCGTAACGCCAATCGAGATGGTGACCTGTACGCAGACGCCTTCTCGAGGAGAGATACGGGCGTCAGCGACCATCAAGCAAAGCCGCTGCGCAACCTCCACGGCATTGCTTCCGTCGGTTTCAACGATAACGGCGGCGAATTCCTCTCCACCGATCCGGCCAAAGATATCAACGCTGCGCAGCGTATCGCGGATCAGTTGCGACACCTTCTGCAGAACCAGGTCGCCAACGCTGTGCCCCCACGTGTCGTTGATCGTTTTGAAGTGGTCAATGTCGATCATCATCACGGCGAACGGTCTTTGATAGCGCGTAGAGCGCGCCAGTTCGCGCTCAGCCAGTTCGAAAAAGTGGCGGCGGTTGCACAGCCCGGTCAGATAATCCGTATGCGCCTGCTCCTCGGCCTTCTTCTTGAGAGTGCGTTCGATTTCGAGGGTTTTCTGTGCCAGAAGAAGATTCATCGAGGACTGCTGAACCTCTTGCAGCAGGCGGCGTGAGCGGGCGTTCAATATCATCGCAAACAAGCCGCCGATGATCAGACCGTTTGCAATCAATACCTGTCGGCCGAATAGGCTGTTTCCCGTGTCGTTCAGACTGCTGCTGGAAAACCAGAACACGGTAAAAACAAGCGTGATTGTAAAGAAGAAGACTTGCAGCCAACGCCGATTCGGCGACTGCTCCTTGCGCAGGAAAAAAGTCATGAACACGAAGTACCACCACGAGACCCGGATCAGCGCGAGGTTGACGATTACGGCCTGCGGGATATAGCCCAGCGCCATGGCGACAAGTTGAAGGGGAAACAACAGCAGAAGCAGATTGAGCCCGCGCATCAGTATCGGCGGCGGTTCGTAGGGTTTGAACAGCTCGCGGCAAAAAAGCAAAGTGGTGAAGGCCACTCCGCAATAGGGAATGGCGGAGGACAATTCAACCAGTTGCGGATAGTCCATGGGAAGCCAGGGCGCCAAATAGCCGGTAATGGCAATGCCGAACAGGGTGTACACCGCCTGGTGAATGGCAAATAGACCGACAACCCGCAGCCGGTCAAGCAAATAGCTCTGAATCGCCCACAAGAGCAGTAACAGCATGGCCGTCACGAAAAGCACTTCCAGGAGGTCAAAATGGTCATCCAGGCGTTCCGCTTCGCTGGGCTCAAGGGCGAGCACAGTCAATTGCGACGTGCTCTTGGTCTTGAGACGGAGATAAAAAGTGGCTTCCGGCGTTGCGACGTTTACAACGAATCCGAGGGAGTGTCGGCCACGTTCACGCTCACTGAATGGGTAATGGTTGCCGGTGACTCTTGTTTTCCAGCCCGGCGAATCGCCCGCTTCCGCCTCGAAAAGACGAATCTCATTGAGAAAGGGCTGGCGAATGAACAGCACCACCTCATTGCCGTTGGCAGGCGCTCTGACTCGCAGGCGTATCCAATGCACGGAGTCGGTTATGCCTTTGAAAAGAGAAGGCCCAAGCGGTTGAAATTCGCGACTTGCGACATCTGCGATGGTCAATGTTCCGCCCACGTCTTCCAAAACGGCACGAGAAACAATCAAATCCCCGGCTTTGGCGTGCGGCACGAGGATGAGACAGGTAATCAGAAGCAGGAGGCGAAAAAAACATTTCATGGAATCGGCATGCCAATGTTCGTTTTTGGTGTTTTCGGCGAAGGAAACCCGTCTGCTTTCCCTCGAAGGCCATGGTACAACAGCGCCGTTCTATCCCCTACTTTGGCAACGGTTTTTTCCCGGCCACGAGCAAGCGCCCGAAATCATCGGCCAGCAAGGGCTGGCTGAACAGATAGCCTTGCCCCTCAGGGCATTGCCGGGTCCGGAGGAACGCGAACTGATCTTGCGTTTCGACGCCCTCGGCAATGACCCGCAGATTGAGGTTTCTGCCCATGCCGATGACGGCGCTGACGATAGTGGCGTCGTCGGCATCGATCGCGATGTCGCGCACGAAGGA
The DNA here is from genome assembly GCF_009469695.1 of Propionivibrio limicola. Lineage (GTDB taxonomy): Bacteria > Pseudomonadota > Gammaproteobacteria > Burkholderiales > Rhodocyclaceae > Propionivibrio > Propionivibrio limicola. The sequence goes on along the minus strand of NZ_SSSR01000010.1, from coordinate 63,902 downwards.
TTGGTCGATCTTCAGGATGTCGATCGGGAATTTCTTCAAATAGCTCAGGCTCGAATAGCCCGTACCGAAATCATCGACGGCCAGTTTGACGCCCATGGCTTTGAGTGCGTCAAGCTCCGCAATCGAGGATTCGACATCGTGCATGAGAATGCTTTCCGTCAATTCCAGTTCGAGATAGCCGGGCGCCAGACCGGTTTCTCGCAAGATGTCGGAAACACCTGCCAGAAATTCCTTGTGCCTGAACTCCACGGCCGAAATATTCACCGCCACCGGCACCGCCGGCAGACCGGAATCCAGCCAAGCCTGCGTTTGCCGGCAAGCTTCGCGCAACACCCAGCGGCCAATTGGCACGATGAGGCCGCACTCTTCCGCCACCGGGATGAACGGCCCCGGTGGGATGAGTCCGAGATCGGGGTCCTGCCAGCGAATGAGCGCCTCGACACCGGTTATCCTCCCCGAAACAAGTTCGAATTGAGGTTGGTAGTGCACCAAGAACTCCTCCTGCTTCAGGGCCCGACGCAGGCTGCTTTCGACGAGCAGGCGGCGCACCGCGCGGGTGTTCATGTCGGATCTGAAAAACTGGTAGTTATTGCGCCCGTCTGACTTGGCGTGATACATCGCGGTATCGGCGTTCTGCATGACGGTATCGACAGTGTTGCCATCGTCCGGAAACACGCTGATGCCGATGCTCAAGGTGACATGGATTTCCTGTCCGCCGACGAGATGGGGGGCTACGAATGCAGCGAGCAACTTCTCCGCGATCAGTGCCGCGTCTTCCGGGCGCTCGATTTCGGCGAGCAGGATCACGAACTCGTCCCCGCCTTGGCGACACACCGTGTCCGTCGCGCGCACATTCGCCGACAGCCGATTGGCGACCGACTGCAGCAATTGGTCGCCAACTGCGTGCCCCAGCGAGTCGTTGATGTTCTTGAAGAAATCGAGATCGAGGAAGAGCAGCGCGACCTGTTTGCGATGCCGGTTCGCTAATCCGATGGCCTGAGATAGGCGTTCTGTCAGCAACATCCGATTCGGCAAGCCGGTGAGAAAGTCGTGCTGGGCGAAATGCTCCATCTTGAGTGCCATGGCACGCGCTTCGCTGACGTCGTGAAAGACAATCACCGCGCCGATGACATGCCCATCGCGGCCATGGATCGGTGCTGAGGAGTCTTCTATGGCCGATTCGAAGCCGTCGCGGCGAACGAGTACGCAATTGCTCTCCAGCCCGACGACTCGGTCTTCCCTGATGGCGCGCTGCGCGGGATTTTCCGCCGCTTGACGCGTTGTTCCGTCAATGATTTTGAAGACGTCCGCAAGCGGCTGTCCTGCGGCCTCCTTGAACGTCCATCCGGTGAGCTTTTATGCCACCAGATTAAGGTAGGTCACCTTACCGGCCAGATCCGTACTCAGCACGGCATCGCCGATGGAGTTGAGGGTGACCTGGGCACGCTCCTTTTCCTCGAACAAGGCCATTTCCGAGGCACGCAACACCAATTCGGTCGATTTGCGTTCGGTGATGTCCTCAACGATCTGAATGCGGCCGCGCGCTATCGTCCCGTTTCTTATTGCGACGGCGTTGAGACGCGTCCACACGACACTCTCGTCCCGCCGCAGAAAGCGCGCTTCAGTCTGGAACGACGCCAGTTCATGCACGGCGTCGTTCCACTCGGCAAGCACGCGGGAACGATCCTCCGGGTGGATGGCCCGGCTCCATCGGGTTCCCAGCGCCTGATCGAAGGTGAGCCCGGATATCTTCTGGTAAGTCGCATTGGTGTAAATGCAATTCCCTGCGGCATCGGAAACGAAAATGCCGAGCGGCGACGCATCGCTCATCGTGCGAAATGCAGGACAAGCAATGGGTTCTGCACGGTATCGACGCCGCTTGGCCTGATGTCTCATTTCGGTGGCTTGTCCCTTGGGTCGATACAGTCCATCCGTGACGGTTCGAGATAACGATATTTATATTCGCCGCCGTTTTTTTCATTGCGTCCCTGGCCGGACGATACTTGCCGCGTATCCCTGAAATTTCCTTCCCAGCCGCAGCTTGCCGAACGGCAGCGATAGCGGCGGAGCGGTATGAAAAAGCTCATCAACAAATCCACGGTGCGGCGAGAAACGCGAAAGACAGGGGAGTGGCACCGGGGGCATCTCCGCGTCAATGAGGCGTCGCTAGCGATGTCAGATTTCATGGCCAGGGAGCAAAAGGGCAAAAGCATAAGCTTCTGCCCTGCTCCGTCTTTCGTCGTGCTCAACACCGTGCTCAGGAACGATGTTCCGCATGCTAGTCCTTGTTGCGCTCTTCAAATTTCTTGATTTGCTCCTCGGCTTCTTCCTTCGTGGTGCCGTAGATTTCCTGAATTCTGCCGGCCAACGCATCACGCTTGCCGGCAATCACATCAAGATGATCGTCGGTGAGCTTGCCCCACTCTGCTTTGACCATGCCTTTGAATTGCTTCCAGTTTCCTTCAACGATATCCCAGTTCATTTCAAGCTCCTTGTTTTAGTACTGCCATTGGATCCACTTGCACGGCCGAATCAGCGCCGACTGATCAGGAATGCGGCGATGAGTCCGGCTACCACCCCGACTCCGACGACCTTCCAGGGGTTTTCCCTGATGTACTGATTGGTGGCGTCTGCGGCGTAACGAACCCTTTGTGCGGCATCGATTCGCGCTGCGTTGAGCCTTGATCGCGCCTGATCCAGCGTGGCTTCGATCCTTGCACGTGCGGCGGAAAATTCTTCGGCGCTGGCACTGCCGACCTCCTTCAGCAGATCATCGGCGTCGCCGACAACGCGTTTGAGATCCCTGACGAGAGCTTCCTTGCTGTCTTGGACGCTCCCCTGATTGGTCATAAGTTCGGTCGTCATCATGTCTCCTCGTGCGAATGAATGGTTGATGGTCAACATGGCAATTGCGGCCGGAAAGTCATCCACCTTCCGTGTCACGGCCATGCAGTGAGGCTTCCCGCGTGTGTTCAATCGAACACAACTGTATTCCTCAAGTATTCAGCATGTGCCTCGCACAGCATGCTGTCTGTGCGCCAGCGTACTCATGACAACGCTTTCAAAACCCACGTCGAGAACGACGGCAAAACTCGGGACAGTGTGCGCTGGCGTACAGACCAGCGCATGCACATGAGTAGCATGCATATCAGGTGATGGCGATTTCAGCCGGAGCCGTTGGCTGAAGTCGTCTGGCCAGGGGAATGACAACCGCCGCAATGGGTTGTTGATCAAGCAGTCGAGAGGCTGGTGGGGGTGCGTCGTAAACGCGGCATTGGCAATGCGACGAGAGTCTCTCTGAACGCTGCGCTGCTGCAACTTACGCAAAGGAGACATCAAATGTCATTGGGAACAATTCTGCTGATCGTTGTGGTTCTACTGCTGATTGGTGCGATTCCAAGCTGGCCGCACAGCCGAAACTGGGGCTACGCCCCGAGCGGTGGCCTTGGGCTGGTCTTGCTGATTCTGATTATTCTTTTAGTTCTGGGCAGGATATAGCGCTTTGAACCATGCTTTGCCCAGCGTTTTTAACCCGATTCTGCCACCCGGCGGATCGGGTTGAGCGCTTGGCTTTCCGCTCCCTCTTCAAGGAAAGGAATGCAAATGCTGCACTACGCCATTGTGTTTTTGGTCGTCGCGCTGGTCGCTGCGGTATTCGGTTTTACCGGTATCGCGGCCGGAGCTGTCGAAATCGCCAAGATTCTGTTTTTCATCTTCATCGTCCTGTTTATCGCCTCGCTGATTTTTGGACTGGTACGTCGTAAGTAAGAGTGTGGGAGCATTTAACGGATCAGCGCCAGTCAAATACCACCGGCAAAGCCGGTGGCTTGAGATGGTGAGCGCCTCAAAGGCGCCCATGAAACCGTGAGCCGCCCTTGGCGGCTTACCCCATGGCGAGCCTCATCTGGTCGTAACGCTCGTCTTCCTCTTCTTGATTCCGGATGTACGCTCGGACCATGTTTTCGTCCAGCCACTACCGTGGAAACGAAGTAGCCGCGAGCCCAGAAGTGCTCTCCCGTAAAGTTCTTCTGGCGCCCGCCAAACTTCCGGGCAATCTGGATCGCACTTTTCCCCTTCATGTACCCGACCACGTTCGACACCGCGTACTTCGGGGGAATGCTCAGGCACATATGGACGTGGTTGCCCATCAGATGGCCTTCCACAATCTTCGACTCCTTGTGGGAGGCCAATTCGTGAAAAATCTCCCCCAGGTGTCGGCGCAGTGCTGCTCCGAACACCCGCTTCTTCCTTCGCTTCGGTATAAACACCACGTGATATTTGCAGTCCCATCTCGTGTGGCTCAGGCTCTGGTACTCTTTCATCGTGAATCTCCTTTTTCTCTTGGCAGAGATCAGAAATTCACGCCTACCGTCGTATAGGTCAAACCTTGGTGAGTCCCCCGGCAGAGCCGGGGGCTTACCTCATGCTGAGTTAATCACTTTGCTCTTGGAGAGCCACCTTCGCGGTGGCATCCAAGGCGGCTGATCTATCAGGAACCCGATACACCTGATGCACGAATCGCAGTTTGTCGACAACTGGTGCTGACAGCGACAAGGGATAGCCATCGGGCATCCCCAGGCTTCCGTGTAGGTTGTTCAGCACGTAGCAAAGCGGAAACCAGCGTTCCAGCATCTGATCGAAAGACGCCCTCTGGCCGGGATGTGCTATTCGCGCCAGCGAAGGTTCATCCGGCCGCATCGGGACCAACTCCAAACCACAGGCCTGCACCGTATCCAGTGCATCGACCATGAGCAGATACTGCGCCCAGGTTTCAGCCCAGTCTTCCCACGGATGTGAACTCGCGTAGGCACTGACGAAAGATTTCGACCAGTTCGCCGGCGGCCCCAGATCGTAGTGGCGCTGGAGACTCGTGTCGTAGTTGGCCCGTTCGTCGCCGAACAACCGCCGGAAAGCATCAAGCCAGACGCTCCCGGCGACCAATCGATCCCAGTAGTAATGACCGATTTCATGGCGAAAATGGCCGAGCAGCGTGCGATAAGGTTCGCCCAGCCGTGCTCGCGTGTATTCGCGTTGCACGTCATCCGCCTCGGCAATATTGAGGGTAATGACTCCGCTATCGTGCCCGGTAATGACTTTGCCGGTCTGGACGCTATCGGCAAGGAAACGAAAGGCCAGCCCCTGCCGCGAATCCACCGTCTTGCTCACCGGCACAAGCCCCAGTGTCGACAGCGTATGGAGCAGTCGTCGCTTGGCCTGTTCGAGGCGATACCAGTAGGTGCGATTTTGCGGGAAACCGAGCGACGGAATGATCTCGGTCAGACGACAGGAAGCACACAGGTCATTCGGATCATGCGCCGGCAGCATCCAGTTGCAGACGTTCTCCTCTGCGTAATTGCGGCACATCCGGTAGAGAGAACCGTCGGCGCCGAGACGGCGCCAGAGCCCACCCGTGGCCGGTGCGAGGGCGCTCATCGTATGCAAATCGGCCAGGTAACCCAGTGCCTGAGCGCAATTCTCGCAGAGCACATTCTCGAAGAACACCAATTGACCGCAATGGTCGCAATGAAAAGTTTGCATGACGCATGCTGTCAGAAAAACGGTGGCCGGCAAAGCCTAGATGTTCATAAAAGATGACCTGCGCAGCAGGGGAAAAGGATTCGATTCGTACATCGAATCCTCTGTACTCTCTGCTCTCAATCAGACGCTTTTTGCGGAGCCATTACTTCTTGTCGCCTTTTGCGGCGTCCTGAATGTTTTCTCCGGCTTTTTCAATCTGCTGCCCAGCCTTATCGACCGCTTGGTCGACTTCCTTACCGGCCCGCTCGGCCGGCCCTTCCTGCTTCTGACAGCCGGGGAGCGTTGCAAACACAACGCCGACGACCAAGGCGACCGCAATTGTTTTGAGGATTGTGATTATTTTCATGCTTTGACACTCCAGTAAGCTCGTCACAGGAAAGCGAATGAGTCTGTAGTCGATACATTCGCTTTCCCGATCATGAGGATAAACAGCGGTGCTGTTCCTGCCGTATGGGTTAGCCGCATCACACGTTGATCATCATTTGCTGACTTCGTGACCGATCACGCCGCCGACGGCGGCGCCGCCGACCGTCCCGACTGCACTGCCACCCGTAAGAACGGCACCGCCAACGGCGCCGACTCCGGCACCGATTGCCGTGTTCTGATCCTGCCTCGACATCCCGGAGCACGCTCCCAAACCGAGCAACACGGCGACAGCTACTGAACTGATTGCAAATCTTTGCATCGTTTTCATGGGGTTACCTCTTTAAATTCAGTGTGTTTCTGGTGTTTCATTCCAACTACCTTCCAGAACGTACCTTCGCGTCATTCAGGTAGTCGAAAGCAATTTAGGGATAATCGCCGCCGTCGTCTGTCTGCTAGCGAACACAGGCTCTAATTTTGTATGTGATTGCTGTCTCACCCGGCGAAAAACGGCCCAACAGCTACCGTTGCTTGGGTTGCCTACACATGCTGGCGCTCGTGATTTTTCGTTGCGCTGGTACTCAGCCGGACTGGTATTTACCGGAAAACTCCGTTCAAACCTCATGGGGCCGCTCCAGTACGACTCGGTAGGCCCCCATGCCGCGATTGAGAAAAGCATAGGCCGATCCCCAGAGATAGAGCCGGAAACGACGGTAAAGCTCCTCGCCCCAGCAACGGATGATTTCATCCCGTGCAACCTCTAGCTTCTCGGCCCAGGCCTTACACGTGAGGAAGTAATTGTTGCGGTCGTTGTAGACTTCCAGCACGTCGAGTTGCGTTCTGGACACCGCCGTCAGGAAGTCGTGCAAGCAGAAGAAGGAATGGTCACCGGGAAAAATATAGCGCGAGACGAAGGTTGGTTTGACATGTTTTTCCCGGAAAGCGCTGGCGTCAAGATAGACACGCCCACCCGGCTTCAGCAACTGCTGGAAACGCTGCAGCACGCCGGGGTAATCTGGGAGGTGTTCCATCACGCCGAGAATCACTATCGCGTCATACGGTTCCGCCGAGCGGTGCGTCAGAAAATCCTGATTCAGCACTTGGGCTGGAAGTTGAAGTCGGAGAATTAGATCCTTCACAAATTTTTCCGACTGACGGGAAATTGTCAGGGAGGTGACTTGAATACCGCGCCGTCCGGCATGCTCGGTAAAACTGCCCCAGCCGCAGCCAACATCAAGGACGCGATCTCCCGGCTCAAGTCGGCAAGACTGGATGGCAAAATCCAGCTTGCGACGTTGGGCCGTTTCCAGAGGCTCATCATCGCACTCGAACACCGCCTGCGAATAACAGCGGCTCGGGTCGAGAAATTTGAGGTAAAAGTCATTGTCGAATTCATAGTGAGCGGCAATCGCCTGCCGGTTGGTCGTCACCCGGCCGATGAGCCATGGCGCGATGCGGCGCCAGAGATAATGCAGAGGATGGCTGTCGTTCAATGTGCCACGGAGGCTGACGAATGGCAGCATGTTTCCCACTACATCGAGGCTGCCAGTCATATAAGCCTCGCAAATGCTCAGTTCATCAAACCGGCTGAGGGCGATCAAGCCTCGACGATCGTTAACCACGATATCCACTGTCGGCTCGCCTTCTCCGAAGCGATAAACGCGACCTTCCCATAATCGAATCCCAAAGGGAATCTTGACCTGATCGGCTAGATGCTTCTGAATCCGCTGCAGTATCGGTTCGTAGAACTTTGCCAGAGCAGGTTGTGTATTGGTATTCATCAATTGCGTCACCTCCATAAAAGGATGTGTTCAATTCCGAAGTTCTACGATTTCATAACGCCATTGTTTTTACGTCTTTGGCATGGCCGCGGGAATTGAGTGCACAAGATGAATGTTCATTGTGACCGCCTTCAACGTCTGTTCGCTTCCGTACATAAAGGGCTGACACGTGGCCCCGCCGATCTTCCGGATGGTCTGGTTTTGGCCAAACTTCTGGTCAAGCCATTGGTTGCTAAATGTGCGCTGTCGAACATAATGAAATCGTCAGCCTTTATCGCATCCGGTCTGTGATTGATAGCCCATTCAACGCACGGTTGAAGTCGCATTGATAATCGGGAGAAACACATGCCAACGCTTGATTCGCCGCGCCAAAGCCACCTTCTCGCCGCCCTGCCGGCAGACGAATACGCGCGCTTGTTGCCATACCTGGAAGCGGTTCCGATGCCGCTCGGCCATGTGCTTTACGAATCCGGCGTTCAAATGCGCCACGTCTATTTTCCAACCACGGCCATCGTATCGTTGCTCTACGTCATGGAAGACGGTGCATCGACCGAGATTGCGATTGTCGGCAACGAAGGAATCGTCGGCGTATCGCTGTTCATGGGCGGTGAAACCACCCCCAGCCGGGCCGTTGTACAAAGCGCCGGGGAGGCTTACCGGTTACCTGGGCAGATGTTGAAAAATGAGTTCTATCGCGCCGGTCCGATGCAGCATCTGCTGCTGCGCTACACCCAGTCGCTGCTGACGCAAATGGCCCAGACGGCGGTATGCAACCGCCACCATTCACTGGATCAACAGTTCTGCCGCTGGCTGTTGCTGAGCCTCGACCGCTTGCCCACCAACGAACTGGTCATGACGCAGGAACTGATCGCCAATATGCTCGGCGTGCGCCGCGAAGGAGTCACGGAGGCGGCTGGTAACGTGCAGAAGGCCGGCTTGATCGAGTACCACCGTGGCCGCATCACCGTACTCGACCGGCCGGGCCTGGAAGCGCGGGTCTGCGAATGCTACGCGGTCGTCAAGAAAGAGTCAGAGCGTCTGCTGCCAGACAAAATCGCTTCGTAACCCGCATTTTCGCGGGGGGGGGGATCCTTCCGCCGATACTTGATCGTGTTATGTGCGCTAGCGCCCATACATTCTCCGGTCTTCACTCCACAATGACGAAAATTCTGTCGGGGAAACCGTTTGCCCCGAGTCCGCATCCGACATCGGGATTGCATCGCAATTTATCCATGTGCCGCTTGCCCTGTTCGTCAAAGTCAGGAGAATCGACGTGGAGCACACCCACCCTGCACCTGCCAAGAACCGTCTACTTGCCGCTCTTCCACACAAAGACCACCTGCGATTCATGGCAGGTTGCGAACCGGTCGACTTGCTGTTTGCCGAAGTTCTGAACAAGCCCGGCGAACGTATTCGTCACGTTTACTTTCCCACGGAAAGCTTCATTTCCTTGGTTGCATCGATCGATGGCCGCCCCGGCCTGGAAGTGGGGTTGGTCGGTAACGAAGGAATGCTCGGGATTTCTCTGGTACTCGGAGTGGATGTATCACCGCTGCACGCCATCGTGCAGGGAAAGGGCACCGCCTTGCGCATGGATGTGGCGCCTTTTTGCCGTGAACTCGAACTTAGTCCGGCGCTTCAAAAACTGCTGAAACGCTATCTCTATGTATTGATGGGGCAACTCGCGCAAACGGCTGTCTGCACACGTTTCCATGTCGTGGAGACTCGACCAGCCCGCTGGCTGCTGATGACACAGGATCGGGCGCAGTCGGATGAGTTTCATGTGACGCACGAATACCTGGCCTGCATGCTTGGCGTGCGCCGTGTCGGAGTCACCAAGGCCGCCTCTTCGCTACAAAATCGAAAATTGATCAGCTATCGGCGTGGCGAGGTGAAAATCCTCGACCGCAACGGTTTGGAGCGCGCCTCCTGCGGATGCTACAAAACCGATGTGGCTACCTACGATGGGACGATGAAGTAATTACGCTCGTCCTCTTTTGTCATGATTTCGCCGAGGCTGGATCAGGCATGCCCGGTATTGGGTCCCAACGCAAAGCATCAACAACCAGCTTGAACGCGGGTGACGATTGGCGACGGCTCGGATAGTAAAGGTGGTATCCCGGAAACTGCGGGCACCACTCCCCAAGCACTGACACAAGGCTACCTTCGGCTACGTGCGGCTCGACCATATCCATTGGAAGATAGGCCAGCCCACATCCCGCCAGGGCGGCCCGACGTATCGACGTGCCGGTATTGAACAACCACTGACCTTGTGCGCGCACCTTCAGTACATGGCCGTCTCGCTCGAATTCCCAAGGAAGCAGACTGTCGTATGTCGGCAGGCGCAGTCCGATGCAATCGTGCGTCGCGAGGTCCTGCGGCGTTTCAGGTATTCGCCGCTTCGAGAAATAGGCCGGCGATCCGACAACGGCCATGCGCAACTCCGGCGCGATTCGAACCGCGATCATGTCCTTCTCGACCTGGTCGCCCAAGCGCACGCCCGCATCGAACCGCTGCGCCACGATATCGGTCAAGCCGTAATTCAGGTTGATTTCGACCTTGATGTCCGGGTATTCGGCTAGAAGTTTGGATAGCTTTGGCCAGAGAATGCTGTCAGCCGCGTGCTCGGCCGTCGTGATGCGGATCGTGCCGGCAGGCTTCTCCTTGAGTTCGCTCAGGGCGGCCAGTTCCGCCTCAATCTCCTCAAATCGCGGAGCCAGGGTTTTGAGCAGGCGTTCTCCGGCTTCGGTGGGAGAAACGCTGCGAGTTGTTCGAGTCAGCAACCGAAGGCCGAGCCGCGCCTCCAATCCGCGAATGGTGTAGCTAAGCGCTGATTGGGACACGCCCAGTTGGGCCGCCGCACGGGTAAAACTTCCCTCGCGCGCCACCATGACAAAAGCCAGAAGATCATTGAAGTTTGGGTGAGGCATTGATGAACTCAGCTTATAGGTTCATGCGGATTCTACTATCTAATCGTGGTCGAGCCCCGCTGGTAAATTCCTGTTTGCCTCTGAAATCAAGCCAATGCCGAGTTGGCAGAACCGAAACCGCGCCAGGAAATACCCACTCCGGCGATTTGAAAGACATAGCCAATGAAACGAGATTCTGACAACACGCCCAGCAATTGCACATTGATCCCCGATCCGGAGAAGCCGCAAGACGAGCGCCGAAGAAAGCTACTCAAGGCCACCGCTGCCGGCCTTGTCGCAGGCGTTGCCAGCCCGATCGTTTCCTCCGCTTTTGCTGCGGAAAACACGAAGCGAAAAATTCTGATCGCCTATTACTCACGAACCGGCAACACCCGTGAATTGGCCAATCAGATCCAGCAGCGTGTTGGCGGCGAAATGTTCGAACTCCGCACTGTCCATTCCTATCCCAAGGAATACCGGGCAACCACCGATCAGGCCAAGCGCGAACTGGAGGCCAATTTCCGCCCTCAACTGACCGCCGAAGTCCAGAACATGGGGGCCTACGACACGGTTTTCGTCGGCTACCCGAACTGGTGGGGCACGTTCCCGATGGCCTTTTTCAGCTTCTTCGAGAAATACGATTTTGCCGGCAAGACGCTGATCCCGTTCTGCACGCACGAAGGCAGCCACCTCGGGCGCAGCGTGACGGACATGAAATCGCTTTGTCCGAAGGCACGTATTCTGGATGGCATCGCCCTGCGGGGCGGCAACAACAGTACCGTCAGATCGGATTCCTCCCGGCGCGAAGTGGACGAGTGGTTACGCAAACTCGGAATGACGGTCTAGGAGGTAGCAAGGCATGAAACGCAAGATGGCAAAGATGGTGTTGCTGGGCAGTGCCGCCTGCGCACTGCTGGCCGGTCCGATGACGGGATCAGCGGCCGCTGCGACGCAGATTACGATGACAGTAGGCAACACAGTCATCGCGGCCACGCTGGACGACAGCGCAACCACGCGAGACTTCATCAAGTCGCTGCCCGTCACCATGAAAATGACCCGCTGGGGCCACCGGGAATACTACGGGAAGGTGGCCAACCGCCTTTCCGAGGACGCGCCGAAACGAAACCGCTTCGCGAACGGCGACGTGGCTTACTGGGCGCCGGGCGGATCGTTCGCAGTGTTCTTCAACGATACCGGCAATACCTCGCTTTCCGACCTGATCGTGATGGGAAAGGTCACCTCCGATCTGAAGGCGTTCGATGCGCTGGATGAGTCGGTCGACATGCGGATTGAGGTTGCCAAATAAGGGCTGCCCTCCCCCACTCTCACGGACAAGGCTGAATCGTGCTGAAGAAACTCGCCATCGATCTGATCATGACGGTCTTGATCCTGCTCGCGTTTGCCTACCAATTGACCGGCAACACGGTGCATGAACTGATCGGCTTCGTCGTGCTCGGTTTTTTCCTCGTTCACAACCTTGCGCTCAACGGCCGGTGGTATGCCACCTTGTTGAATGGCAAGTACAACGGGCGCCGGATTGTCAGTATCGCCGTCAATCTGCTCGTTCTGGCGACGACGTTGACACTTGTCGTCAGCGGGTTGGTGAATTCGCGCCTGATCGGCGGGCTGCTGGGTGTCGAGGGCGATTTCCTGCCACGGGAGATTCACACCACGTCGGCCTACTGGTTTCTGGTCTTGATGTCGATCCATCTGGGCATGCACTGGCGGTTGATCATGGCCGAAATGCGCAAGAGGGGCGGCATTTCGGCGAGCAGCCGCTGGCGTACGATGCTTTCGCGCTGCGCGGCCGCGCTGATCGCTGCCTACGGCGTCCATGCGTCGCTCGAACGCAATCTCTACGCCAAGCTGATCGCCTATTTTTCGTTCGACTACTGGAATTTCGACGAGTCGGTTCTCTCTATCGTCCTCTACTTCGCGCAATACCTGGCCATCATCGGCGTCTATGTGTGCCTGACGCACTATGTCCTGAAGTGGTCGCAGAAAGAACGAAGCAGCGCCAGCGCCACCATGAAACAGCGCCCTACCCCCGCACGGCGGAAATTGACGGAAGCACTTTCAATGACTACGGGCGATGCGAAACCGTCGTGTCGTCCAGGCCGATCCGGCCAATGAACGGCAAGCGGACCCCCACGCTGTTGAAATCGAACCCGAAATTCAGCCCCAGCACGTTGAGTTCGACGCCTTCCTGAAGGCCGACGCTGGCGCCCAGCAAGCCGAGAAGGGAGAACTGCACACCGCTTCCTGAAGGTGACAACCCCACTGGATTGCCGAGCAGGCGGTAATCCTTGCCGACCGCGTTGGCGGGCAGGTCGAGCTTGAGCGCAGGCACTTCCCGTCCGATGTGGGCGAGAAACGTGTTGCTGTTCGGTCCCGGATAACTGCGATAGGTATCCGCGTAGGGGTAGCCTTTGATGGCCGCTTCGATCTCGTCGATCATGGCATCGACCCCGTCGCCGCGGTGATCGACCAGTAGCTCGGGCGTCGCCCCGTACCAGAGCCCGTCGGGCAGCGCGTAGTTGCGCTGAACCACGGCGCTGCCGCGCCAGCCGATCACGTCATAGCGGGTGAAAGCGGTTTCCCCGGTTCGCTTGAAGATGATCCAAGGGTGGTGCGCCACCAGACCGCGCCAGCCATACGTTGCGGCGGAGTAAACCTGCACGATGGCGACATCCGCCTGCCGGACTGGATCCGGAGCGATCCCCGCCGAGTGGCGCGGCGCCGTCTGCCAACTGCGGTTTTCCGGCCTGTCGCCTGACAGAGCGACGTCGGCCAGACTGAGGCCGAAAGACAGGCAAAGGATTGCGGAAAAAGCGGATGTGATGCGCTGAACTCTCTTCATGGGGTATCCGACATCTCGATCTTGATCTGAGTTCGCGTATTGTCTTACCAGAACATGCGACGTGCCGCATTCGATCAATGCGGCACGTCAAGTCATGCGGCTGGCTACGCTTGGCTACTTCTTCGGCGGCGCCTCGCGTCCCGACATCACGAGCAGTTCCTTGCGCAGCCGCTCGCCGTGAATCTCGATTTTCGCGAGCGATGCGTTGAACTCGCGCAGTTCGTCCGGCGTGAATTCCACCGTCAGTGCGCCGATATCCTCGTCGAGGTGCTGAATGCTGGTCGTTCCGGGGATCGGCACGATCCACGGGCGTTGAGCCAGCAACCAGCCCAGCGCGATCTGCGCCGGCGTGGCTTCCTTGCGCTTCGCCCATTTACGATGAAGTCCCCGGCGAGAAATACTCAAGCATCCTTGATCCGTATCGGAAAGCGGCCCGCGTCATCGAGCAGTCCGATCTCGATTACGAAACGACGCAAAAAGGCGAAGCATTCAAGAACGGCGGCGAAGTGGTATCGCGCAAGAGCGTCGCCGATCTGGTCGTCAAACTGGCATTGCAACCGGACCGGGAATTGCGCTGCAGCCTCGGGGTTAATAAGCCATGACCGTTCAGGACCGAGGCTTACCCACCCTTGGAGAAACTGACTGAAAACGATCGTATTAATGAAATTTGCTCATAACTCCATGCAGATTACCCATCTTAATCGCGTGCGGTTTTCGCTGTAACTTCCCTCCAACGGTCACGATGGCTGGCTTGTGTTCAAAGGAGTTACAGATGGAAATCAAACAATGCGGTTCGCAACCCTCGGCAAAAGGTCCGGCTGAGTATTTCACCGGCACGGTGCGGGTCGATTTCTTGTTTACGCCGAACGGACCGGACAGGACGTCCGGCGCCTACGTCACCTTCGAGCCGGGCGCCCGCACCGCCTGGCACACGCACCCGCTGGGTCAGACGCTGATCGTCACCGCCGGCTGTGGGCAAGTGCAGCTCTGGGGCGAAGCGGTTCAGACCATCCGCCCGGGCGATGTCGTCAGGATTGCGCTGGGCGAAAAACACTGGCACGGCGCGACCCCGACCACGGCCATGACGCATCTCGCGATCCAGGAACAGCTCGACGGCAGCGCGGCCGACTGGCTGGAAAAGGTCAGCGACGAGCAATACGTGTCCGGATCGGGCGTGAAATGAGCGGACAGGCATCGGCAACCGCGATGGCAGCGCAGTCGCGCCCGCAGAGGGTGCTGGCAATCGTTCTCGTCAGCTACCTGATGATCGTGCTCGACATCTCGATCGTGATCACTGGGCTTCCCAAGATGAAGGAGAGCCTTGATTTCTCGCCGACGGGACTGACCTGGGTGCAGAACGCTTACACCCTGGCATTCGGCGGCTTGCTGCTGTTGGGCGCCCGCGCGGGCGACATTCTTGGCCGGCGACGCATGTTCAACAGCGGGCTGGCGCTCTTTACCCTGGCTTCTCTCGCCATCGGCCTCGCTCAATCGCCGGTCTGGTTGATAGCAGCGAGAGCGGTGCAAGGGGTAGGCGCGGCGATCCTTGCTCCGTCAACACTGGCGCTGCTGACGACGAACTTTCCGGAAGGCCCCGCACGTACTCGTGCCGTCGGCTATTACGGCGCCACCGCAGGCATCGGTGCGAGCGTCGGGCTGGTCCTCGGCGGCATCCTGGCCGACTGGCTTTCCTGGCGAGTCGGCTTCTTCATCAACTTGCCGATCGGTGTGGCTTTGTTTCTTGGCGCGCGCCGCTACCTCAACGAAACGGAACGCCATGCCGGTCAATTCGATCTGGCCGGTGCCGTGAGCTCGACGCTGGGCATGGGCGCGTTGGTCTATGGTCTGGTCCGCGCGGCAGAAGCTGGCTGGAGTGACGCCATATCCCTTACGGCGCTTGTGGCCGGAGTCTTGCTGATCGTTTTTCTCGTCTTCAACGAATGGCGGGTGAAGCAGCCGATCATGCCGCTGCGCCTGTTCGCCGACCGCGAACGCGTCGGTGCCTATGTGGCCCGCGTCTTGTTCCTTGGGGGTATGCTGGGGTTCTGGTTTTTCACGACCCAGTTCATGCAGAGCGTGCTCGGCTTCAGCCCGTTCCAAGCCGGATTGGCTTTCCTGCCGACGACGCTGCCAAACTTCGTTGCGGCCATGGCTGTTCCGAAACTGACGCGGCGCTTCGGCAATGATTGGGTTCTGGCCGGCGGCTTGGCTGTCTCGATGATCGGCATGGCCTGGCTGAGCCGGGTTTCCGTCGAAACAACGTACATCATCGGCGTCGCCTTGCCGATGGTACTGATCGGCATCGGCCAGGGCGGGACACTCAGTCCGCTCACCATTTCAGGAATCGCCCGCGTGGCCAGGGAAGATGCGGGCGCTGCATCCGGGCTGGTCAACGTCGCCCATCAACTCGGCGGCTCGCTCGGCCTGGCCATCCTCGTCGTGGTCTTCGCCTCGGCTGACGCCGGAACGCTCGGTATCCAGCAATTGCTGGCACACCGCATCGGGATGTCGCTGACCGCGGGGGCGGTCATGCTGGCGCTCGCTCTCGTTGCCACGCTGGCCCTGATTGTCCGCAAACCTAACTCGTCACAGGCTATTCGCTGATTAAGGAGACACTGCATGAACAAACGCACATTAGGAAAAAACGGACTGGAAGTCTCAGCCATCGGATTTGGCTGCATGGGGCTGAATTTCGCGATGGGCCCGGGATTGGCTAAAGAAGAAGCGATCAAGCTGATCCGTTCAGCGGTCGACCAAGGCGTTACCTTCTTTGATACAGCCGAGGTGTACGGCCCGTTCACCAATGAGGAAATCGTCGGTGAAGCCTTGGCGCCGGTACGGGACAAGGTGGTGATCGCCACCAAATTTGGCTTCGACATGGGCAACTTCCCGAACCTCAACAGCCGCCCGGAAAGCATCAAAAAGTCGGTCGAAGGATCGCTCAAGCGGCTCAAAACGGAGGTGATCGACCTCTACTACCAGCATCGCGTCGATCCGGACGTACCGATCGAAGATGTCGCCGGGGCGGTCAAGGACCTGATTCAGGCCGGGAAAGTAAAGCATTTCGGGCTTTCGGAACCCGCTGCAGCTACGGTACGGCGCGCGCACGCCGTACAGCCGGTCACCGCCGTGCAAAGCGAGTATTCACTGTGGTGGAGGCGTCCTGAAGAGGCGCTGCTGCCGACGCTGGAAGAACTCGGTATCGGGCTGGTGCCCTATAGCCCGCTGGGCAAGGGTTTTCTGACCGGAACGATGAGCAGCGACACCGCGTTTGGAGACAACGATTTCCGTAACTGCCTGCCCCGCTTCACGCCGGAAGCGCGAGCGGCCAATCAGGGGCTTGTTTCGGTCATCGGCGAAATTGCGGCGCTCAAGAAAGTGACGTCGGCACAAATCGCACTTGCCTGGTTGCTCGCCAAGAAGCCATGGATCGTCCCGATCCCGGGAACCACGAAGGCGCACCGCCTGACGGAAAACATCGGCGCGGCGTCCGTTGAACTGACGGCGGCGGACCTGCAGCTCATCGAAGTAGCGCTCGCACGGATCGAACTGCACGGCGATCGCTATCCGGCACACCTTGAAGCACTGACCGGCCGTTGATACCAATCCATCTGAAGCCTCTCATGTACAAATCCAAAGCCTATTCCGCCGCCAGCGCCACCTCGCCGCTGGCCTCCGATACGATTCCGCGCCGCGAACCGACCGGTCGCGACGTGCAGATCGAGATTCTTTTCTGCGGCGTCTGCCACTCGGACCTGCACTATGCCCGCGACGAATGGCACAGCGTCATGCCCACGGTGTATCCGTGCGTGCCGGGACATGAAATCGTTGGCCGCGTCACCAAGGTTGGTTCGGCTGTCACGAAGCTGAAAGTCGGCGATCTCGCCGGCGTCGGCTGTCTCGTCGATGCCGACCTCTCCTGCCCGCATTGCAAGGAAGGGCACGAACAGTTCTCGCCGACCCAGGTCATGACCTACGGTTCGCTGGACAAGCACGGAACCGCGCCGGTGACCTACGGCGGGTATTCGGAAAGCATCGTCGTCGACGAGCACTTCGCCCTGCGTATCCCGGCCAACCTGAACCTCGCCGGTGTGGCACCGCTACTCTGCGCCGGCATCACCACCTATTCGCCGTTACGCCACTGGAAGGTCGGCCCCGGCCAGAAGGTGGGCATTGTCGGCCTCGGCGGACTCGGGCACATGGGCGTGAAATTCGCCCGTGCCTTTGGTGCGCACGTCGTCGTGTTCACCACCTCGCCGGGCAAGAAGGACGACGCGCTGCGTCTCGGCGCGCATGAAGTCGTCCTGTCGCGCAACGCCGACGAAATGGCCAAGCACGCCGGCACCTTCGACTTCATCCTCGATGCCGTTTCGGCGCCGCACGACATCAACGCCTACCTGCACCAGCTCAAGGCCGACGGCCACCTCGCGCTGGTCGGCGCGCCGGAAAAACCGTTCGAGATATCCTCGTTCGCCCTGCTGTTCGGGCGCAAGAGCCTCTCGGGCTCGATTATCGGCGGCCTCGCCGAAACGCAGGAGATGCTCGATTTCTGCGGCGAGCACAACATCACTTCCGATGTCGAGATCATCCCGATCCAGAAGATCAACGAAGCCTACGAGCGCCTGCTCAAGGGCGACGTGAAGTACCGCTTCTCGCTCGACATGGCCTCGCTGAAGGCGGAGTAATTGCCTTGACCATCGAGCCGTCCGCCGAAAACCGGGCGGCCCGCCTCATCCCAGCACAAGAAAAAAATGAACCGCCTCCCCTCCTCCGCAACACCTTCCGCCTCAAGCCGCCATGAGCTACGCATCCTGATCATCCTGAGTGCGCTGATGTCGTTTTCCTCCATTTCGACGGACATGTACCTGCCGGCGCTGCCGACGCTGGTGAGCGACCTGCATACCGACATCGGCCGCGTCGAACTGACGATTTCCAGTTTCCTGATCGGCTTCAGTCTCGGGCAGCTGTTCTGGGGGCCGATCAGCGACCGCATCGGGCGTCGCCTGCCGATTGCCGCCGGGCTGGTCCTGTTCATTCTCGGCTCGTTCGGTTGCGCCGGCTCGGAAACCATCGGCCAGATGCTGGGATGGCGCGTCGTGCAGGCTGTCGGCGCCTGCGCCGGGCCGGTACTGGCGCGTGCCATGGCCCGCGACCTTTATGCCCGCGAACGCTCGGCGCAGATGCTGTCGCTGCTGATCCTGATGATGGCCGTCGCGCCGCTGGTCGGCCCGCTGCTCGGCGGGCAGATTCTCGCCTTCTGGTCGTGGCGCGCCATCTTCCTCGTGCTGACGCTGTGCGGCGTCGCGGCGCTGGTCGGCGTCTGGCTGTTGCCGGAAACGCTGCCGCCGTCGCGCCGTTCCACCGTGCCGCTGCGGGAGACGCTGGTGAGCTATCTGGCGCTGGCGCGTGACCCGCGGCTGCTCATCTACGCCATCGCCGGCGGTTTCTACTACGGCGGCTGCTACGCCTTCATCGCCGGAACGCCGTTCGCCTACGTCGACTACTACCACCTGTCGCCGGAAATCTACGGTTTCCTGTTCGGCGCCAACGTCGTCGGGCTGATGGTGCTCAACTACGTCAACAGCCGCCTCGTCGTGCGTTTCGGCAGCGAACGGATTTTCCGTTTCGGTTCCTGGATCGCGGCCATTTCCGGTGTTGTGCTGGCGATCAACGCGAGGTCTGGTTTCGGCGGAATTCCGGGGTTGGCGCTCCCGATCTTCTGCTTCATGTCGGTGAGCGGCTTCATCGTCGCCAACTCGGTGGCCAGCGCGCTGGCCTCGTTCCCCAGACAGGCCGGTGCTGCCTCCTCGCTCGTTGGCGCGATGCACTACGGCAGCGGCGTTCTGAGCGCCGCGATGCTTGGCTGGTTCGCCGACGGCACCCCGTGGCCGATGGGCTGGATCGTCGGCGCGGCGGGGATCGGCTGCCTCATCACGGCACTGTTGCAGACGCGGCTTGCGCCTGCGCTCACGCTGGCTGTCGAGACGGCGTGAGCTATCTATCCATGAAAGCGCGGCGACGAGTTCCATCCGGCGTGGCCGCGTACACCGCCTTCCCACTTAGCGCGGCCGTTTCTCAAAGACATCTTTGGCAACCGGCAATGCGGAAAAGACGTTTGGCCATCCGGCATAAAAGGCCAAGTGCGTCAGTACCTCGGAGGCTTGTGCTTGGGTTAGTCCGTTGTCCATTGCCCGATTGAGGTGGTAACTGATCTGCGCAACCTGACCTGCGGCAATGAGCGCGCTGACCGTGACGAGACTACGATCGCGAGGCGCCAAGGCAGGACGTAGCCAGAGATCATGGAACAACACGTCGGTGGTGTATTTCACTACACCCGGCGCAACCGCACCAAAATTCTGCTCAACAGCTGTCGCGCGTTGCGTCTCGGCTTTCTCGTCGATAGGAAGAAGCGCTTCCGACGCTGCCGGCAGTTGGTCGATGCCGATGCCGCGCTGACCGAATGTCTCCTTGGCGACGGTGATCGCTGACATGGCGTTGGCCCAGCCGGTATAGAAAGCAAGGTGCGTAATGATTTCCGACAACTCACCCGGCTTAACCCCGTTATCAAGAGCGAGATTGAAGTGGTTCGGCATTTCAACGGCTTGATTGCGTGCGATCAGGGCCGCGACGGTCACGATGCTGCGGTCCCGTGGCGATAGATCAGCTCGCTTCCACAAATCACCGCGCAGCGTGTTTTGTGCGTAACGTTCCAAGGCGGGTGAAACTAGCCGGATATCGTTATCCGTTAGCATGGATGCGCCTTGCGTGTGTTTGGAGGGGGCGGCGTTAACCCCTGACGACGCCATCAGAAGCGCCGCCGTGAGCGTTGTAATCGTGGGCTTCATTGTTGTCTCCTGTCGATCAAATGGCTATTTGCGGTATTGCTCGTCGCTGACCTTTTCCATCCATTCCACGTTTTTGCCATCCTGAACTCCGGTGAGAGCAATGTGCGTCATGGCCGTGGTCGGCGTAGCGCCGTGCCAATGCTTGATCTTCGGTGGGCACCAGACCACATCGCCCGCATGGATTTCGACGACGGGGCCACCCCATTCCTGAGTCCAGCCAATACCGGAGGTTACGATCAGGTGCTGACCGGTGGGGTGAATGTGCCAAGCCGATCGAGCTCCCGGTTCGAACGTCACTTGCCCACCGGAAAAGTGCGCCGAGTCGTTGGACGGAAAAAGCGGGTCAATACGAACGTTGCCGGTGAAGAAATCGCCGGATCCTTTAATCGAAGGCTGTGATCCGGCCTCAAATATTTTTTGAGACGGTATGTTCGTGACAGCAGCGAAGGCGTTACCCGCGCTTGCCATTGATGCGAGCAGGGAAAGCGATATCAGCGTTGTCGTCAGTTTCATGGGATCTCCTTGAGAAGAATCGGTGGGTGCTGTGGTCAGGCTGTCTTTGTGGAAGCAAAATCGATTACGAAGCGATAGCGCACGTCCTTGTTCATGACGCGTTCGTAAGCAAGGTTGATCTGGTCCGGGCGAATGAGCTCGATATCGGCTTTGATGTTGCGCGCCGCGCAGTAGTCGACCACTTCCTGCGTTTCTGCAATGCCGCCAATCATCGAACCGGCGAGGCTCTTGCGGCCAAACCCTTGCAACATCCCATTCAAGCCTTCCAGGTTGCCTAATGCACCAACATTGACGAGCGTTGCATCGAGCTTGAGCAGGTTCATGAAAGGTTGCATCGGGTAGGCTTTGGGGACGGTGGTAATCATCAAGTCGAAATGATTCGCCAGTCGTTTCATCGCCTCTGCATCGCTCCATAGAACGGCCTCCTTGGCACCGAGCCGTTTGGCGTCCGTGACCTTGCCAGGAGTGGTCGTAAATACTGTGACTTCAGCCCGGTGAGCGACCGCAAGCTTCACTGCCATATGGCCAAGGCCACCGAGCCCGATAATGCCGACGCGCTGGCCCGGTTTGAGCTGCCAGTGCTGCATCGGCGAGAAGGTTGTCACGCCAGCGCAGAGCAAAGGGGCCGTGGCGGCGAGATCGGCGCCTGGAGGAATACGAATCACGAAGCGTTCTGTAACAACGACCTTGTCGGAGTATCCCCCAAGTATAGCCACCCGAGACGCGATCCGCCGAGTTGTACGTGAAGGTGGTGCCGTTAAGGCAGTTCTGCTCGCGATCCGACAGGCAGTTGTCGCAGGTGCCGCAGGAATCGACCATGCACCCGACGCCGCCGATGTCGCCGACCCGGAACTTGGTGACGGCGCGGCCTACGGCCAACACACGCCCCACAAACTCATGACCAGGGACAATCGGATAGTTTCCCGGCCCCCAGTCGTCATGGACGGTGTGAATGTCCGAATGGCAGATGCCGCAATAGAGCACATCGAGCAACACGTCCTGTGGGCCAAGCGCTCGGCGTGTGGTCTGCATCGGAGCGATGGGACTGTTGGCGCGGTTTGCCCCGTAGGCCTGAACCGAGAATGGCGTCGAGCCAAGGGTGGAACTCTCTGAGGCCGCCTGCGCCACCGACGAGGTTCCGAACAGGAGGGGCGCAGCCATCAGGCCGGCGCCGGCCTTCAATACGCGCCGCCGATCGATTGTATCGGGAGCATATTCGTGGTGGTGGTCGCAACACTTGTCGCACATTTAGTCTCTCCTTGCGGCGTTACCGATTACAAATACCAGTTGAATTACTTGGAAGGCTTTACTAATCGCATCAAATACTTTATCCAATGCCCCAAGCAGCAACCAGACTGAAAAATCAGAAAACACTTGTAAGGCCCGCTTATAAATGTCGCGTGAAAACTTCAACGATCTGCACGTTTTTCTGGCCGTCGCACGAGAGCGCAGTTTTACCCGCGCCGCAGCGCAGCTAGGGGTGTCCCCGTCCGCACTGAGCCAAACCATCCGCTCATTCGAAGCGCGTCTGGGAGTCAGGTTACTGGCTCGTACGACGCGCAGCGTTTCCCCTACCGAAGCGGGGGAACGCTTGCTACAGACCGTATCCCCCCGGTTCGATGAAATTGAGACCGAACTGGCGGCGATTGCCGAATTTCGGGAAAAGCCGGTAGGCACCATTCGCATCACTTGTACCGATTACGCCGCCAATACGGTTCTCCTGCCGAAACTTCCGGAATTCCTGGCCGCCTATCCAGAGGTCAAGGTTGAAGTGGTCGTTGACTACGGCCTGTCGGATATCATCGCTGATCGTTACGACGTGGGAATACGTCAGGGCGATGAGGTTGCCGAGGGGATGATCGCCGTACGCGTCGGTCCCGACATGAGATTCGTCATTGTTGGAGCTCCGTCCTATCTGGCCAAGCATCCCTCCCCCAAAAAACCGCAAGACCTGTCTGATCACAACTGCATCAATCTGCGCCTGCCGACGCATGGCGGTTTGTACGCTTGGGAGCTGAAAAAAGGGAAACGTGAAATCAAGGCTCGCGTGCCCGGACAGCTTGTTCTCAACGGGACGTATCAGATGCTCAATGCGGCGATCGGAGGTGGCGGTCTCGCTTTTGTGCCTGAGGATCTCGCGCAAGCCCACGTTGCGGAAGGACGGCTCTGTCGAGTGCTTGAAGACTGGTGCCCGACGTTCCCAGGCCTGCATTTGTATTACCCGAGCCGCAGGCAATCATCGCTGGCAATGACGTTGCTGATCGAGGCTCTGCGCTACAAAACCTAGGTCGCTCGTTCACTGCAATTAGTTAGTGCTGCTCACAACTGTATGCAGCCTACGGGTCTTTATCGACCACCGTTGTCGTACTTTAATCCCGGCTCAACGAAAAACTCTTGAGGCGGATACGGTTATGAATACCAACGGGGCAAATACGGCGAGTAAATTGTCGTTCAAGGATAAAGTTGCGCTGGTCACCGGAGCAGGCTCTGGCCTGGGCTTGGCAGCAGCACAGGCTTTCGCGGCGTCAGGCGCTTCGGTTGTGCTGGCGGACTGGAATGAAGAATCCGTGATTTCTGCCGCGGAGGAATTGACGGCGCAAGGTCACAAGGCACTGGCTATCCGTTGCGACGTTGCCGATGATGCCCAGGTAGAGGCCATGGTCGCACAAACTGTCGCCACCTTCGGACGACTCGATGCCGCCTACAACAATGCCGGGGTTCAAAATGTCCTTGCTGAAACGGCTGACTCTCCCCGCGATGATTACGACCGGGTAATGTCTATCAATCTCCGCGGTGTGTGGAGTTGCATGAAATTCGAGCTTCAGCAGATGCGCAAGCAAGGAAGTGGCGCCATCGTCAATTGCTCGTCGCTTGGCGGACTTGTAGGCGGCGCCGAGCGTGGAACCTATCACGCGGCAAAGCACGGCGTGCTGGGGCTGACCAAAAGTGCGGCACTCGAATATGCGGCACGCGGCATCCGGATTAACGCCATCTGCCCAGGGCTGTTCTGGACGCCGATGGCCGACCAGATGGTCGCCTCCGGCCAAGGCGAAGCCCTCGACGCCATGCTAAAGATGATCCCTATGGGCAGACATGGACGCGTAGAGGAGATTGCTGATGCTGTTCTGTTCCTTTGTAGCGAAGCGGCGAGCTACGTGACGGGTCAGTCGATCTCGGTGGACGGCGGGTTCGTTATGCGCTGAACCCAATCCTGCGAGCATCAGTTCGCCTTGTGCAACTTGCGTCCTTTGCGTTCCGCCGCCGCTAATTCCTTTTCGCTCAAGACGAATTCGCTGCTATCGGTCAATCGTTCCAATGCCAGATCTATGAACGCTCTGGCGCGTACCGGCTGTGCGGCGCGGCTGCCGTAGTAGAGAAAGAAACCGGCGTGGTCGGCGACGTGACGGGTCAGTAGCGGGACCAGTCGACCTGCGCGGATGTGGCGCGCGGCGATGACGCTGGCCAGTTGGCCGATGGCGACGCCGGAGAGGACAGTGGCCAGTTCGATATCTTCGTCATTGGTGCAAAACGCGGGGGCGACAGGGTGATCGACGACCGCGTCGCTGATCTTGACTTGCCAGGGAAGCACGCGGCCCTTGTTGGTGGAGCGGTAAGCGCAGCACTTGTGCGCTCCGAGCGCATCGAGGCTGTCGGGTGCGCCGCATCGCTGAAGGTATTCGGGCGACGCACAGATGATCAATTGCAAGGTAAATAGCCGGCGCGCAATGACGCCTTCGTGCGGTGACATGCCAATGCGGAAGCCGATATCCACGCGGTCTTCCACCCAGTTGCCGATGCGGTCATCGAGTTGGACGTCCGGCTGAACATCAGGATACGCCTTGCAGAATTCCTTGATGACCGGGCCAACCACGGGCACGAACATCGAGTGCGGCCCGACGATTCGCAACGGTCCCGACATTTCGTCCTTCGTAATTTTCGCCGTCTGCATCGCCCGTTGCAGACCCAGCAGGGCTGGCTGCGCCGCTTCGAGAAAGCGTTGTCCTTCCTCGGTCAGCGCCATGCTCCGCGTCGTGCGGTGAAACAGGCGAACCCCAAGATGTTGCTCGAGCTGTGCCAGCGCCTGGCTGGCGGCCTGCGGCGTGATGCTTTGTACCGCGGCGGCCTTGCGCAGGCTGCCGAGTTCGGCGGTGCGGACAAAGGTGGTGATCGAGCGCAGTTCGTTGATGGGCATGGATGGGCTCCGGTGCGTTGATTCGCAATAGTAGCTTTCTAATTTATCAACGGATAGCGGTCTAGTTGGCCACCTATCAAATCAATAAAGTGGCGAACTGCACATTCACCCCATTCCGAGGAGACACCATGAAAAGACTGGTTTTGCCCCTGATACTGATGTTGCTCTCCGCAAGTTCTTGGGGAGCGCCGCCGCAGGTGTCGGCGAGCATCTCGCAAGAAGCCTCGCGCACGATCAGCAAGGGGTCCGACGATCGTTTTACCGGCAACGTCCGCGTCGTATCCTTGTTCACGGCGAATGCACCGTCGAAAGCGACCGGCGGGCAGGTGACGTTCGATGCCGGCGCACGCACGGCCTGGCATACGCATCCTGTTGGCCAGACGCTGATTGTCACCTCCGGAACGGGGCGCATCCAGATTTGGGGTGGCCCGATTCAGGAGATCAAGCCGGGCGACGTCGTGTCGATTCCACCTGGCCAGAAGCATTGGCATGGCGCGGTCCCCGGCACACCGATGACCCACATTGCCATTCAGGAAAGCCGCGATGGAAAGACGGCCGAATGGCTCGAAAAGGTAACTGACGAACAGTACGGAATGGCCGATGCGAAAGCGGCACCCGCGCCGGCAAAGAATTCACGAGCCCAGCAGTTGCTCGGTGACGTGTCACCCAAGCTGGCGGACCTGACTGACGAAGTCCTTTTCGGTGATGTCTGGGAGCGCCCTGGGCTGTCCAAACGCGATCGCAGTCTGGCAACGGTCAGCGCACTGATTGCGCTGAATCGTGCCGATCAGCTTCGTTCCCATCTTGCGCTGGGCCGCCAGAACGGTTTGACGCGT
This sequence comes from Propionivibrio limicola, assembly GCF_009469695.1. Classification (GTDB taxonomy): domain Bacteria; phylum Pseudomonadota; class Gammaproteobacteria; order Burkholderiales; family Rhodocyclaceae; genus Propionivibrio; species Propionivibrio limicola. The sequence continues at coordinate 38,065 of NZ_SSSR01000010.1, read as the reverse complement.
GAAGAAATCGCCGAAGTCATTACGCACCTGGCTTTCTATGCCGGATGGCCGAGCGCTGTCACGGCCGTTTCGGTGACGAAAGAGGTTTTTCAGCCGAAGTAGTTTCGGCAACTTCCGTTTTTTGGAGCAACCAAAAATGAGTCTGAAATTTATTAATGCGGCTTTATTTGCCGCCGTTGTGGGTACTTTATCTGGAGCTTCCATGGCCGCCGACTACAAGCAGAATCCCTTCACCCTGGCCTACGAGGGCGCGATCTCCGAAAACGTCAAAGGCAAAGTCAACGTCCGACCCGTCGCTTACAAGCTGAACGGTCTCGATATTTCCGCCAACGTCTACACGCCGGCAAACTACGACCCAAGCAAGAAATACCCGACCATCGTGGTCGCCCACCCGAACGGCGGCGTCAAGGAACAGGTCGCCGGTCTGTACGCCCAGCGTCTGGCGGAACAGGGCTACATCACCATCGCTGCCGATGCGGCGTATCAGGGCGCCAGCGGGGGCCAACCGCGCAATGTGGACAAGCCTGCTCACCGCATCGAAGACATCCACGGCATGGCCGACTTCATCAGCCAGTATGCCGGCGTCGATAGCGCTCGCCTCGGCCTGCTCGGTATTTGTGGTGGCGGCGGTTATTCGCTCGCGGCGGCGCAAACCGACAAGCGCTTCAAGTCGATAGCGACGGTAAGCATGTTCAACTCCGGGCGCGTGTGCCGCAATGGCTACGTCGATTCGGCACTGAACACGATCCAGACCCGCTTGCAGCAAGCCTCAGCAGCCCGCGCCCAGGAAGCGGCTGGCGGCACGGTTCTCTATTCCGGCGATGCCAACCTGACCGACGAACAGATCGCCAAATTGCCGTTCGATCTGTACCGGCAGGGCTACGAGTACTACTGGAAGACGCACGCGCACCCCAACTCGACCTTCAAGTACACCACGAGCAGCTTGCTGGACCTGATGCGCTTCGATGCCACCAACCAGATCGAACTGATCGACAAACCGTTGTTGATGATCGCCGGCAGCAAGGCCGATAGCCTGTACATGACCGAGGACGCGTTCGCCAAGGCCACCGGCGCGAAGGACAAGGAACTGTTCCTGATCGAAGGCGCGACGCACATCGAAACCTACTGGAAACAGCCCTACGTGAATAAGGCGGTGGAGAAGCTGACCCGGTTCTACGGCAAGTCGCTCTGAGGCGATTCTTGGGGCACCCGCATAAGGCGCCCCATTGTTTGAAATCCATGAAAAAAAGGAGTGCGTCATGAGCAAAACAGCACTTGATGAGCAAAGACGTAAATTCATCGGCACCTCAATGGCGGTCGCCTCCGGCGCAGCCGTTGTCGGCTCCGGGCTGCTGGGGAGCGTAGAAGCGCAAGCTGCGGCCGGGTCGGCGAGTTCCGGTCGGTCGACCGCCACCGTGCAGATCAGCGCCCGGCGAAAACTCGGTCAACTGGAAGTCTCCAGTATCGGCCTCGGCGTCCAGAACATGGCCCGCACCTACCAGACGACGGTCCCCGCCCGGCCCGAGATGATCGATATCATCCGCACGGCCTATGAACGCGGCGTCACCTTCTTCGACACCGCCGAAGCCTACGGCCCGCATGAATGCGAGCGGATTCTCGGCGAAGCCATCGCGCCGTTCCGCGATAAGGTCGTGATCACCAGCAAGTTCGGCTGGAACATCGATCTTGAGACCGGTGCGCGAGGCCCGGGGCTGATCAGCCGTCCGGACCATATCAAGCTCGCCGTCGAGGGCATGCTCAAGCGCCTGCGCACGGACCGCATCGATCTGCTCTACCAGCACCGCGTCGATCCGCAGGTGCCGATCGAGGACGTGGCCGGCGCGATCAAGGATCTGATGGCCCAGGGCAAGGTGTTGCACTGGGGGCTGTCCGAGATGGGGCTGAAGACCTTGCGCCGTGCCCATGCCGAGCTGCCCGTGACGGCCGTCCAGAGCGAGTATTCGATGTTCTGGCGCGGCCCGGAGAAGGAAGTCCTGCCCGTGTGCGAGGAGCTGGGCATCGGTTTCGTGCCGTGGAGCCCGGTCGGGGTCGGTTTCCTTACCGGCGCCATCGACGAGGGAACGAACTTTGCCGACGGCGATTTCCGCAAGACAGAGACCCGCTTTTCGTCCGAGAATCGGGCGCACAACCTGGCGCTCGTAAGGCTTGTGAAAACCTGGGCCGAACGCAAGAACACGACCCCGGCCCGGATCGCCCTGGCCTGGCTTCTGGCGCAGAAGCCTTGGATCGTGCCCATCCCCGGCACCACCCAGATGGCGCACATGCTCGACAACATCGGCGCGTCGGCAGTCACCTTCGGCGCCGACGAGCTTGCGGCGCTGAATGCGGCATTGGCGGGGATCACGATCCATGGCGAACGGCTGCCGCCGGCCGTGCAAGCCTTCAGCGACGTCGAGGCACCGCTGAAGTAACGTCGGCGAGAGATTGCGCTCGATCGGGAAACCCGAATGAAAGGAATTGCATGAACATCAAACGCCAGAGTGTTCGACTACTCGTTACGCTGGCCTTCGCGGCGCTGTCGGTATCGCCGCTGACCCATGCCGCACCGGGCGATGCGACAAAGCCGCTGATGATTCAGGAACAGGGCAGCTTTGCGGCCGGCGGCACCGTGATCCGGAGTCCCGGCAGCTACGATCCGTTGAATGAAGCCTCCGGCGGGCAAACCCTGCACGGGGATCATGCGCGCGTGTTCTATCAGGTGCCAGTCAACGCCAGAAAGTTGCCGCTCGTCATGTGGCATGGCTTCGGGCAGTTTTCCAAGACCTGGGAGACGACCGCCGATGGCCGTGAGGGCTACCAGAACCTCTTCTTGCGCCGAGGTTTCGCCACCTACCTGATCGATCAGCCGCGTCGCGGCACGGCGGGCCGAGGCACCGTTGGCGCGTCGGTCAGCGCAACGCCCGACGATCAGCGGTGGTTCAACACGTTCCGCGTCGGCGTATGGCCCGACTATTTTCCGGGCGTGCAATTCTCGCGCGATCCCGAGGCGCTGAATCAGTACTTTCGTTCGATGACGCCGGATACCGGTCCGATCGACGCCAAGGTGACGAGCGACGCTGTCTCCGCCTTGCTCGACCGGATCGGCCCCGGAATCCTGGTCACGCACTCGCACAGCGGCGGCATGGGCTGGCTCGCGGCGATGAAGAATCCGCGCATCCGATCCATCGTCTCGTACGAACCGGGTAGCGGCTTTGTCTTCCCGGAGGGCGAAGTGCCGCCGGCGATGGCAAGTTCAGCCGGTGCGCTGGAACCCGTCGCGGTGCCTCAAGCGGACTTCGCCAAGCTCACCAAAATCCCGATCATCATCTACTACGGCGACTTCATCCCGAAAGAACCCATGGCCAATCCAGGCCAGGACGGCTGGCGCGCTCGGCTGGCCATGGCCCGACTGTGGGCGGATGCAATCAACCGCCACGGCGGCGATGCAAAGGTGGTGCATCTGCCGGAGATCGGTATCCGCGGCAACACGCACTTCCCGTTCTCGGACCTCAACAACGTGCAGATTGCCGATCTCATGTCGAAATTCCTCGCCGACAAGCATCTGGACTGAGCTTTACGGAATTCGGCGAGCGCTCCCGAACGGTTCGCTGATCCGCTTTGACGCGAATCCTGACCAGTCCTTCAAGCCGAAGCCAGGCCCCGAGACGAACCCGCGCTATCCGCTTGGCGCCGCATTCCTTCAATGTCCCGTTTGGGCGGCGCGCCGAAAAGCCGGGCGTACTCGCGACTGAATTGCGACGGACTCTCGTAGCCGACCTCGAACGCGGCGCTCGCCGCATCGAGATCCTCGTTCAGCATCAGACGGCGTGCTTCATTCAGGCGCAGCCACTTCTGGTACTGCAAAGGGCTCATGGCGGTGAGTTGGCGAAAGTGCTGATGCAGGCTCGATGGGCTCATCTGCACATGGGCGGCGAGTTCTTCAATCCGCAACGTGGCGGTGTAATGCATTTTCAGCCAGTCGATGGCCTTGGCGACGCGATGGCCCTGACTGCCCACCGAGGCGATCTGCGACAGGCGCGCGGCTTGATCGCTTTTGAGCAGACGATAGTGAATTTCCCGCTCGATCAGCGGCGCCAGCACGGGAATCGCGCCGGGATCGTCGAGCAAATCCAGCAGGCGTTTGAAGGCTTCCAGAAGAAGCGGCGTGACCGTGCCAAGCCCGATGCCAATGCCTCGATCGTGTGAACGCTCCGCCGGCAACGGTAATCCGCCTTGTGCGATCAATTCCGCCATGATGCGCAGATCGAGCTTCAGAACCAGCCCCAGGCACGGTTTCTCCGGACTGGCCGTGACTATCTGGGAATTGGCGGGAAGATCGAGCGAGGTGATGAGGAAGCGATTGACGTTGTACGGGTAGGCCTCGCCGCCCACCAGCATTTGCTTCTCGCCCTGGACGACAAGAACGATGCTCGGCTCCACCAGGCAGATACACGGCGGCATCGGCATCTCGCGCCGGAAGAAGATAAGGCTCGAAATCGGCGTCGGACAGTCCGTGTTGCCGACCGTCCTGCGCCCGAGGCTTTCAAGCATTGCCCCGCGCAGGGGGTCGATTGTTGCGGCTTCGTGTCGTTCAGCCTGTTCTTGAGTCGGCATGGCAAATCTCCAAACAAATCTTGCCCGAAGAATATCCGTTCGATGTGCCGATACCAACCGGCAATCCTCGGTCGTGGAGGATCAGGCAAGAAATGCGCTGGATTTGTATATCGATCAGAGGGCTAGATCGCAAAAAATGCGTTTTGACATTTACTGAGGACAGCACCATGGAAAACTTCACCTTCTTCAACCCCACCAAAATCGAATTCGGCACCGGCAAGGAACAGTTGATCGGCCAGCATCTGGTCGAACACGGCATCAAGAAGGTTCTGCTCTGCTACGGCAGCGAGCGCATCAAGCGCGAGGGCTTGTTCGATGTCGTCAGCAAGAGTTTGGCCGAGCAAGGCATTGCACTCGTCGAGTTCGTCGAATTCGGCGGCATCGTCAGTAACCCCGTCATCTCGAAAGTGCGCGAGGGCATCGCCTTGGCGCGGGCGCATCAGGTCGACGCCATCCTGAGCGTCGGCGGCGGTTCCGTGCTCGACAGTTCCAAGGCGATCGCCGCAGGCGTCTGCCACGATGGCGACGTGTGGGATCTGTTCGTCGGCAAGGCCGCTATCAAGTCTGCGCTACCAGTGTTCTCCATCCTGACGCTGGCCGCAACCGGCAGTGAAATGAATCCGGGAGCGGTGGTTACCAATGATGAAACCAAAGAAAAATTCTTCATCATGGCGGCGCCGCTGTTTCCCAAGGTGTCCATCGTCAATCCGGCGCTGATGCAGGGCGTGTCCCGTGACTATCTTGTTTATTCGGCTTCGGATGTTATTGCGCATCTGATCGAGGCGTATTTCACTGCAACCGTGCATCCGAAGCTGCAATCGCGCCTGGTCGAATCCCTGATCAACACGGTGATTGAGACGACTGAGACGCTGCTGGCCGACCCGGCGGACTATGACGCCCGCGCCCAGTTCGCCTGGGCCGCGACCTTGGCGCTGAACGGCCTGACGTATTCCGGTGCAGCAGGGTTCAGTTATCCCAACCACGCCATCGAGCACTCGCTCTCCGCGCTGTTCAACGTGCCGCACGGTGCCGGTCTGTCGGTCGTGGTTCCGGGCTGGATGAAGTGGTACCGCGACCGCAACCCGGCCCAGTTCGAGCGCTTCGCCAGGAACGTGTTTGGCGTTGATGGCGGCGAGCATGGCATTGCCGCGTTGGAAGCTTGGTTCGACAAGATCGGCACGCCGACGCGCCTGCCGCAACTGGGCATCAAGGAAGCGGACCTGCCGGCCATCGTCGAGAACGTGCAGCGCAATGTGCGCATCTTCGGCATCGCCGAGACCTACCCCCCGGAAGTGGTGACGGCCATTCTGAAGAACGCGCTGTAGCCGCTCGTTTTAATAGCCACACCCAGGAGTAAACCTCAATGAGCACTCTGCTTTCCCGCAAGAAATTCATCCAAAGCGCCATCGTCGCCTGTGCCGCCATGTGCGCCGGCGCCCCCGCTGTTCTGGCGCAGAGCAATTCGGTTTCAATCGGGGGCCATGCCCTCAACCTGACTCAGGAATGGGACAAGACCTTCCCGAAGAGCAACAAGGTCGACCATCAGAAAGTGACGTTCAAGAACCGCTATGGCGTTACCCTGTCCGGCGATTTGTACCTGCCGAAAAACCGTGGCAACCAGCAGCTGGCAGCGCTTGCCGTTACCGGTCCGTTCGGCGCGGTGAAGGAGCAATCGTCCGGACTGTATGCGCAGACCATGGCCGAGCGCGGCTATGTCACGCTGGCGTTCGATCCGTCGTATACCGGTGAGAGCGGCGGCGAGCCGCGCAATGTGGCCTCTCCCGACATCAATACCGAGGACTTCAGCGCGGCCGTGGATTTTCTCGGCCTGCATGCTTCGGTCGATCGCAACCGCATCGGCATCATCGGCATCTGCGGTTTTGGCGGCATGGGCCTGAATGCCACGGCGGTGGACAAGCGCATCAAGGCAGTGGTCACCACGAGCATGTACGACATGTCGCGCGTGATGGCAAAGGGCTATTACGACAAGATGACTCCGGAGCAGCGCGGCCAGGCGCTGGAGAAAATGAGCCAGCAGCGCTGGGCCGACGCGGAGAAAGGCGGCCCGACAGCCGGACCGCGCATTCTGCCCGAGACGCTGGCAGGCATCACCGATCCCGTCGTCCGGATGTACTTCGACTACTACCGCACGCCGCGCGGCTTCCACACGCGCTCGCCGAACTCGAATGGTGCCTGGACGGCCACCACGCCGATCTCGTTCATGAACATGCCGTTGCTGACCTACATCAAGGAAATCTCGCCGCGTCCGATGCTGCTGATTGCGGGAGAAAACGCGCATTCGCGCTACTTCAGTGAAGATGCATACAAGGCCGCAGCGCAGCCGAAGGAACTCCTGATCCTCAAGGACACCGACCACGTCGATCTGTACGATCGCGTGGATAAAATCCCGTTCGACAAGATCGCGGATTTCTTCGGCAAAAACTTGAAATAAGCAATGCGGAGGCCACCGGGCGATTGTGGAGTCGCTTTCAGGTGGCCTCTTTCGGCTCGATCGGGAACCCGATTATTTGGATTCGGTCGGCTGTCAAAATGCAACAGTGCGCCGATTCGATTGTTCAACTCCGTTCATAAGCCCATGCGGACCACGATTCAAAATCGTGTTGGCGCTTCTTGGTAAAGTCCGGCATGTTCGGAATCGTTTCTACGCGTATCCTGAATTTCGGACATCGATTGCTGCTCGCGCGGCCGCCCAATTGTTTGGTTTTATAAGCAGAGGATTCATGTTCCATTTTCTTACCGGCCTCATCGGACTCTATGTCATCTGGCGGTTTATCCCGCGTTTCGCCCTGAAACCCGGCCACAAGGCGTTGCTGGCGTTGGCGATCGTGCTGATTTCCCAGCATCACCTGATCAGCCGCACCTTCTTCGGCACCCTTGCGTCGCCCGAGTTGCCGTTTGGCGTGCTGGTGCTCCATGGGTGGCTGTTCGGCGCGCTCATCCTGTTGGCGGCGTTCCTGTTCCTGAAGGATATCGGCGCGCTGGTGTTGCCGAAGCGCGTCGCCGTTGCGTCCTTCGTGCCCTTGCACAAGCCGCGTTCGCGGATTTTTTCCACTCGACTGAACTACGCGCTCTGCCTCGCGCCGCTCGCGCTTTCGGGTGCCGGCGTGTGGGAGTCGGTCCGCGTGCCCGACGTCCGCACGGTGGAAATCACACTGCCGCGCCTGCCCGCCGAACTGGACGGGCTGCGCGTGGTGCAGTTGAGTGATCTGCACGCCAGCCGCTTGTTGCAGGCACCGTGGGTCAGTGCCGTCGTGGAGAAAACCAATGCGCTGAATCCCGACCTGATCCTGATCACGGGCGACCTCATCGACGGCACGCCCGAGCTGCGCGCTCCCGACGTGTCGCCCCTGCGGAATCTCAAGGCGCGTCAGGGCGTGTTCGCCATCCCGGGAAATCACGAGTACTACGCCAGCCATCCGCAATGGCTGGCGACCTTTGGCGATCTGGGCCTGCGAATGCTGCTCAACGAGCATGTCGTCATCAATGAAAAGGGCAAGAACCTGGTCGTTGCCGGAATCACCGACCGGGCGGCCGAGCGAATCGCGGGGCCGATGCCTGATCTCCCGGCCGCGCTGGCGGGGGCGCCCAAGGGCGCAGTGACCATCCTGATGGCGCATCGCCCGGACGGCGCCCGGAAGAACGCTGAGGCCGGTGTCGACCTCCAGCTCTCCGGCCACACCCACGGCGGCCAGGTTCTCGGCTTGCACTACGTCACCCAGTACGCCAACGACGGACTGGTGTCCGGCCTGTACCGGATTGGCGACATGCAGCTTTACGTCAGCAACGGCACCGGGCTGTGGAACGGTTTTCCGATTCGTCTTGGCCGTCCTGCCGAAATAACGCAGATCGTGCTGCGCGCCGGATCGGATGCGCAACCGGCCGGGATCAATGGATAAGCGCCGTATTCGCTCCCTCTTCGGCCTGCCGATCATGGGGCTCGCCTTGCTGCACCCATTGGCCGGCCATGCCGCTGAACGGCCGCTGAAGAACTCGGTCGGCATGGAGTTCGTGCTGATTCCCGCGGGTTCCTTCCTGATGGGCTCGCCCGACGACGACAAGGACGCGAATCGCGACGAGAAGCCGCAGCATCGCGTGACGATCAGCCGGCCGTTTCATCTCGGTCGATACGAAGTCACTCAGGCCCAGTGGGAAGCGGTGATGAGCTCCAATCCCTTCACCCTCCCCCGCTCGAACAGTTTTTACCATTTACCCGGCATGGCCGAACGGCTGCGGAAGCCGGACAACCCCGCCACGGTCTCGTGGAACGACGCGCAGGAGTTCATCACGCGCCTGAACCAGAAAGAAGGCCACGCCAGGTATCGGCTGCCGACGGAAGCAGAATGGGAATACGCGGCGAGAGCCGGAACGACGACGCCCTACTCATTCGGCCCGGATGCGCGCAACCTGTCGCGCTACGCCTGGTTCGATGAAGATTTCGAAACCGGCTCGACCCATGCGGTCGGGCAAAAGGAACCGAACGCCTGGGGCCTGTACGACATGCACGGCAATGTCTGGGAGTGGACGCAGGATGGGTATGGCGAGCGTTATTACGCGGAAAGCCCGGCCGCCGATCCAACCGGACCGACGACGAGAAGCGGAAATTGGGGCTGCGTTGTGCGCGGCGGAAGCTGGCATGTCTCGGGGAACGGCTGGCGCTCGGCGTCTCGCCGTCACTATGCGCCCGACTATAGAGGAATCAGCGTCGGCTTCCGTCTTGCGCGCACGTCGGAGTAACCGGATAAGCTGGCGCGGAAGACGTTGCTCGGGATGGTGATTCCCACAGAGTTTCTCTAGTCGTTTCCGGATAGAAAAAGGCCGCCGAGTCCAAGGGCGAACAGGGCGGCCAAACAGGGGAAAAGTGGCAATAAGGCCTGAAAATCAGCTGTTTATCACCGTGAAAATGTGTCTGCTGCTTGTCGTACCGTCCTGCGCAACGATATCCACGTGATGTTTTCGACATTGCCTCAGAAAATTTGTTTTTTTGTTTTCATGTTCATGTTCCATCTTGGCCCCGTTGTTGTTATGCAAATGTTTTTTGTCACCTCTGGCTGTGCCAGAGGTTTCTTGTAATGCTGCATCCTGTCCCGGCCCCTATGAACGGTCCGGGACTTCCGAAATAATCAATAGTTGTTCAGCCAGGTAGTTGCAAAGAAGTCCAAGCCGTTGTCCCAGTCGGCCATGGAACTTGCATTGCCGAAATTCATTCGTTTGCGAAGAACGGTGTTGTACTGCGGCCAGTAGAGGGCCGAGGTGGATGGATTTCCCGTTTTTGCAAACGCCACGAGGGAATCCGTCATCTGGTTGGCCAGTTCGGTGTCCCTGGCGTCACGGATGTAGGTAGACCCATCGGCATTCGGCGCGTCGAGTTCTCCGTGCCAGAACTGGTTGTCCGAACCGTGTGGAGCGGCTACGGCAACACCGGTCGCGGCAGGGATCTGTGGTCTGGAAAAGATATAGACCCAAGCTGGCGAATTGCCATTAACAACAACGTTGGTTGCGTGATAGACCGACGCACGCCCCGAGGATGCCGCATTCTTGAGTGTGGAGAGCGTGGCCGAAATGGCGGTTGGCGTATCCGATGCCGGCGTGAAGAGGTTATATACGGTTTCCCAGTACCCGCCAAAAATTGACTGGAGGTTTGCTTGGTAGGCCGGGATCGTCGTCGATGCCGTCAGAAGGCTTGTCACCGTGGTCGGCGCGTTCTCTCCGGATGTGTAGCCGGCAATGAGTGGAACATCGTTGTGTTTCCTCTCCGCGAAGAGCGTGTCGGGCTTGTCGGGAATTGCGTAACCGTCGATGCACGGTTCGGCGACCATGGGCCTGATCGATGCAAGCGCCGAGCTGGACGCGGCTGTCAGTACCTCGTCCATGGTTTTGCCCCTGAGAGCGGCCAGATTGCTGGCACCGGTGGCCTGCATCAGCTTGAGACCGTTCTGTTCCTGGGTTGCTAGATTGGGTGGATTGCCAAGCGGGCCAGGCCAGCCGCTCTGGGCGACGATCTTGTGGAAGAGTCCCTTGGCTAGGGGACTCACGTTGAGAAGCCCCATCTCGATGCCGCCCGAAGACTGCCCGCTGATGGTCACGTTGTTCGGGTCACCGCCAAACTTGGCGATATTGCGCTGTATCCACTTGAGCGCATGAATGATGTCAAGAAGCTGATAATTCCCGGACGCCTTGTTGGGCGATTCGCCCGTTAGTTCAGGCAGGGCCAAGTTGCCGAAGACGCCAAGACGATAGTTGAAATTGACGTAAACGACGCCTTTCTTGGCCAGTTGTTCGCCGCCAAAACGCCTCGGCGACGAACTGCTTTTTGTGAATGCACCACCGTGGACATAGACGACAACGGGGGCCTTTGCATTTTCCTTGAGTTCGGGCGGAACCCAGACGTTCATGTACAGGCAATCTTCGCTGATCGTGTCGCCATTGGCCGCCGTTCCGGCAGCCTGGGCACAGGCGTTGCCCATCTTCACGGTTGCTTTTGTTCCGGTCCAAGTGATCGGTTGCGGATCCTTCCAGCGCAGTTCGCCGACAGGCGGCGCGGCATAGGGAATGCCGTAAAAGGCTGTGACCTGAGATGCGAGTTTCTGCCCCTCGATGGTTCCGCTATCGACCGCTACCGTCGTAGCTACCGTCTGCGCCGGCGGGGTGATTCCGGCACTGCTATCGGTGTCATCGCCGTCACCGCCGCAGCCATACGCTGTCGCCAGCGCAGCGACCATCAGTCCCGCCGTGATCTGGCGTATTCCCTTTTTGATTTCAAACATTTCTTATGCTCCCCCACATGTAGAATTGACGCATTTCATCTTTTTTCGCATTGATCATCCCTTGACGTCACTTTCGTGACCAATCAGTTTTTTCTATTTATTTCAATGGGTTGAACGCGACTATTTCGACAGGATGACCGTTAGCGATTCTAAAGAGCTATTTCTCCCGAGAGGGGAATAAACGGTAAAAATAGGGTAAAGAATCGGTAAAGCACAATGTCATTAATGCGTATGCACCCCAGGATTTTCGCTCCTCTCAGATTCACCCTCACGACGCGTTTCTGGCTTGCTCTTTTTGCCGTTTCGCTGATCGCGCTCATTGGTGCAGCAGTGATTGCGCACTGGAGTTTCAGGCAGGGCCTTGACGGTTATCTGTACGAGAGCGAATCGAAGCGCATGCGAAGTTACGCCGAGACACTCGGCGATATCCGGTCCGTCAATGGCGACTGGGCTTTCCTCAGGAATCTCGAATGCGGGCTACTCGAATCGAGCATTGCCCCCGGGTTTGAGCAGCCAGCGAGTACGAGCGGTGGTTTGCCACGCGGCCTGGCGCTTTATGACTCGGAAGGAAAACACCTCGCGGGAAGCCGGGAGATTCCCACTGATGTGCTTCGGGAGCCGGTCGTTGCCAATGGAAAGCCCGTTGGCTTTCTGGTTGGCGAACCGCGCCGCCGTCTGTCTATCGAGGTTGACAAGCGTTTCGTGCAACACCAGTTGCAATCGATCTGGATCATCGCCGCCGCATCGCTTGGTGTCATTTCCCTGCTTAATTATCTGCTCGCGCGCAATTTCCTCTCGCCGATCAGGAGTCTCATCGACGGTACGCGCAAGCTCGCTCAGGGGGACTACACGGTTCAGGTTCCAGAGAATCGAAATGACGAGCTTGGCGAACTGTCCGCCAACTTCAATTCCATGTCCGTCATCCTGCAGAACAATGCTTTGATGCGCCGGCAGTTGATGGCGGACGTTGCCCACGAACTGCGGACTCCGCTGGCCGTCATGAGCAGCCAGCTGGAAAATCTCGAGGATGGCGTTTTCCCGCTTACGGCTGACAACCTGCGCCCGCTACGGGAAGAAATCGATACGCTGACAAGGCGGATTAACGATATTCGCCTGCTCTCGCTGGCCGAGGTGGGCGAACTTCCTTACAGCTGGCGAACTGTCGATCTGGCAATGTGGCTTGAAAAGGAAGCCGGGCGATGGAGAAAACTGCTTGTGGCACAAGGCATCCGTCTGGAAATGCGGGGCGCAGCGCCGCTTCTGGTCCGCGCCGACCCTGATCGTCTGGGCCAGCTGTTCCGGAATCTGGCCGAAAACGTTCTCCATCATGGCGAACAGACGGATCTATTGCGCGTCTGTTTCCGCGGCGAGGGCGGGTACGCCGTGGTCGAGTGCCATGACAACGGCGCTGGCGTTGAGGATGAATCCGTGGCGAAAATATTCGAACGTTTCTGGCGGGAAGATCGCTCGCGCAACCGGGACAACGGCGGATCCGGACTGGGGCTTGCCATCTGCAAAAGCATCGTTACCGCCCATGCAGGGCGGATCCTGGCCGAGCGTTCGGAGCTCGGCGGGCTGTGCGTACGTGTCGATCTTCCCCTGATTGAGGCCCAATCATGAATGCGCATATCCTGATCGTTGAGGACGAAAGAAAACTGGCCAGTAACATCGCGAGCTATCTTGAAGCATTCGGTTTTCGCACGACGATGCTGCACGATGGGCAGGGTGTGGTCGCTGCCGTCTCAGGCGGAGGATTTGATGCCGTTCTTCTTGACTGGCTGCTTCCTGACGTTGATGGACTCACTCTGTGTCAGGCGCTCCGCAGACAATGCGCCGTGCCGATCATCATGATGACCGCGAGGGTTGAGGAATCCGACCGGATCGACGGACTGGATGCCGGTGCCGACGACTACCTTTGCAAGCCGTTCAGTCTGCGCGAGATGACGGCGCGTCTTCGCGCACTGCTCCGTCGGGCGCAGATGAGGCAAGGCAAACCATCAACCGGTCTTCATATCGATGACGCGGCGCATCGGGTTTTCGTGGACTCGGACGAAGTAACCCTGACGCCGGTTGAATACCGGCTGCTGAAGATATTTCATGCCAATCCCGGGCGTGCCTTTACGCGTTATGAATTGCAGCATCGAATCTACACGGATTGCCGGATCGTCAATGATCGGACAATCAACGTCCATGTGAAGAACCTTCGCCAGAAATTGGTGGCGTGCGGATTTGATGATCCGATAGCGACAATTCACGGCATCGGCTATCGCTGGAGCTGAATTTTGTCATTGGTCGTGGCGTTGCGTACTCGCTTCAGTCCCTGCCGGATCGAGCAGTTGCGAGTGTTCATGCGGGTCGAATCTCTGATTAGGACATGCTCGAAGACGAAGGCGTTCGTCTGCACCATGCCGTCAACTGTGCTGAAATCTCTGTTCTTTGTTTGCCCAGCTACATCAACTTACAGAGTGACCATTGCGTAGCCGTGATGACCCATCCGCGGACTTCCCCCGCGTAAAACACAAAAGTTTCTCTATAATTCGCGACCTTCTTCGCTAGGCCAGAAAAACAAGGCCGTGTGGACTAGCGGTTTACGGCCATGACGACAACGCAAGAAAGAACGAAATGCGGATGAACCTGAAGGTTCCCTTCGCTGAAAAAGATCAGGCGAAGAAGCTGGGGGCCCGTTGGGATGCCGCCCGCAAAATCTGGTACGTCGAGGCCATGGCGGATATGAGCCCGTTCGCAAAATGGTCTCCGTCACCCCATGATGGATCTAACGCCTCGCCACCCCAAGCCGGAAGTGGCGCGAAAAAACAACCGGTCTCCAGTGCCGTCATTGCAGGAAGCGCTTTTGTCGAGCAGGAATGCTTGTGCGACTGCTTGCCTTGGGATGTGTGTGACAAATGCGGGCCAACGGCCTTGCGAAACAATTCTTGAATTCAATGCCAAAGAAACTCAGAAATACACAGCTGCAACTTGCGTTTCCCGAAGGGGAATTGCCCCCTACTCCGTCCAGCGCATCTGAGGCAAAAGCATCCGCGGCCGAGGGAATCAAGGCAACTCCCGAAGCAACCCCTCGCAAGCGGGGAATTCCACCCAAAATGGTGTTGGTAACGGAGGCGCCGAAAGCGCCAGTGAGCAACGCTGAACGTCCGTTGATTGATGCGCTCCCCGCCGGGGAAGAGGCGGTCACTTCAAGAGAAGAAGCCACCCTCCCCGTCACCGTTTCACCGACCGCCAATCGTGCCGAAAATTCGGCAACGATTCGGGAGCCAGTCGTGCCTTCTGCCTCGTTGGAGCTTTCAGAGACTCCCTGCGAGGAAAAGCCAGCGCCGATCGTCGCGAACTCATCCTCCGGGATGGCGACCCGATTCCAACTCGGCGCTTACGTCGCGACCATCCTGGCATCGGTGACCGTTGTCGTCGCACTATCCGTTGGCACCGACCAGTTCATCGAGACGCAAAAGAGCCAGCGCGCTTTGCTTGCGATCCAGAAAAGCGCTCTTAATCAGGAGCGGAACGCAAAAGCGGCCGAGCTCAATTCCAGGGCCGTCGAACTGTTTTTGAAATACAACGAGCTGATGCTTCAGGTTAATGCCTCCGCCTCCAAAAATGCGAAGAAGGAGACGCGCTACTGGAAAGAACATTTGGCCGTCAATCTGCTCGAATCGTTGTTTAACCTGACCCGCGGCAACAGGGAATGGGAAAACACAATCAGCTGGACGCTGGAAAGGCATGGGCGCTTCATTCAAAGCCAGCGACTTTCATGTGCCACCTATTCGAATGATTTCGTCGCCTATCTGGAAAAATCTTTCGGCGCCAACTCGGTTGCACTCTGCAAGAACGCCCTTGGTTCAGAGTAGCAAAGCACAAAGTGAGCGCATTCGCGGGGCTGGCAGTATCGCGGGTATCCATCTGATTGCATTACCGAATCGCTCACGGTTAAAATAGCACCCTTCCCGAAATGCCCAGGTGGCGAAATTGGTAGACGCGCCAGGTTCAGGTCCTGGTGGTGGCAACACTGTGGAGGTTCGAGTCCTCTCCTGGGCACCAAATCCAAACATCGACGATGCACTCGAAAGGGCCCGCGCGATGCGCGCCGCAAGAGTAATGGCATGACACGATCCGAACTTATTCAAGCCTTGGCTGGCCGCTTCCCCCAACTTGCGTTGAAAGATGCCGAACTGGCGGTCAAAGAAATCATCGATGCCATCAATCAAACGCTGGTTCAGGGGCGCCGCGTTGAAATTCGCGGTTTTGGCAGCTTCGGATTGAAGTATCGTGCGCCGCGGATAGGGCGCAATCCAAGGACGGGCGAGCAGGTCTCGGTCGTCGGGAAATATGTCCCGCATTTCAAGGCGGGCAAGGAATTGCGAGAGCGCATCGATGCCCCGCTGGAAGTTACGGAGCCTTTAAGAAAGGCAGCTTGACCGGGGCGGCGCCTCCCTGATCCGTCGCGTTTAGAACGGCAATTCGGCCTGAACACCGCGGATGACACGGTCCGCCTCGCCCAAGGGGCTCAATCCACATACCCGTACGCCAAGCAGACGGATTCTTTGGTTCAATGGGACGCGTTTCAAACATTCCCCGGCCGCCCTGCGAATTTGACTACCGTCACTCACGCTGGTCGGCAAGGTGATGTCGCGCGTTACCGAGCGGAAATCTGCGTAGCGCAGTTTGATGCCGATTGTTCGGCAGACATATCCCTTCCGTTTCAAATCGCTGGCCACCCGCTGGCACAACGATGTGAAAATTTCGGAAAGCTCCGGTTTGTCGTGCCGGGCGTGCAAATCTCGCTCGAAGGTGCTCTCCCGGCTGATCGACTTGGGTTCCGACGCCGTCGAAATCGGGCGATTGTCGATACCGTGAGCAACCTGATGCATCCAGTTGCCCGTAGCTTGTCCGAAGTGATGAGTTAAAAACCCGACGGGTGTTGCGGCCACTTCGCCAATGGTCTGTATGCCCAGTCGGGCCAGCTTGTCCGCCGCCTTCGGCCCGATTCCATTGATCTTTCTGGCTGGCAGCGGCCAAATCCTGGCCGGAATATCTTCCATCGCAAGTACGGTGGTGCCATTCGGCTTTTCCAGGTCCGAACAGATTTTCGACAGCAGCTTGTTCGGCGTAATACCGATCGAACAGGTCAGCCCCGTGGCCTCCAGAACGGCTTGTTTGAGGCGTCGTGCAAGTGATGCTGAGTTTTCTGGAATTTCGGTAAGGTCGATATAGATTTCATCGATGCCGCGATCTTCGATCCTGGGTGCGATGCGGGCGACCGCCGCCTTGAACCGGCGCGAGTAGTGGCGGTAGGCGTCAAAGTTGGCCGGCAGCAGGATGGCCTCTGGAGCCAACTGCGCCGACTTCATCAGCCCCATGCCTGAAAACACGCCCAAGGCACGTGCCTCGTACGTCGAAGTCGTGACAACGCCGCGCCCGACATATTCGCGCAAACGCGAAAAACGCCAGCTTCCGTCGGCTTGTTTCACCGGTTCATAGTTACCGCGTCCGCCGACGACGACGGCTTGCCCGCGCAGCTCCGGATAGCGGAGCAATTCAACGGAGGCAAAAAACGCGTCCATGTCGAGGTGCGCAATACGGCGAGAACTGTCCATTTCCGAGTGGTTCTGATTGAAGCGAGGTCGATATTCTTTGGAATTTCTTTGGGATTCGGCTTGGTCGCACGAACCTTTCTAGCGCGAGCCTCCCCGTGCCATCACCTTCCGAACGTCTTGAACAAAACCCCGGTTCGCCTTTCTCCGCCAGCACGCTGGTGTTTCAAAGGCCGCAACGTTAAATTGCCGTTTGGCGAAAATTTCCTGAGCAAGCTCGGTACGCGTTCTTTCGTCCTGCGTGATGCCGGCAATTCTCTCGAACCATTCCTGAAGGAAATCCATAATCCGTCTCTCCGCTGAAAGAGTGCATCGAATCAAGTAACAGTCCGGCAAAGAATAACCGAATGCTGTACAAACGTACAGTATTCGTTGTTTTGGAAGAGACGAGCCGGCTATCGACTTTCGTCCTTGCCGTGACCAACGAATTTGCCGTTAGCCGCTTTACCATTGCTTGTTATAACCACATCGATACAAGAACCCACTGGCGCACATGAATAAACTGACCGAAGAGCTGACCCGGCTCTATTTCCTTCCTGAGCAACAAGGCCTCTGCCTCAAGCAGAGTATTGAAGAGTCGCCCATCGCCGCCCTGACGGTTCCAATTTCCCCGAGCATCGTTGCTGAGAACATGGCGGGAGAAAAAGCCGTCGTACTTGACCTGGTCAGTGCGCGTGGCACGGTAAAAACCATGGTCGTGAGTTTTGAGAAGGCGACCGATTGGAAGCATGTGGCGAGGTTTTATCAAGCGATACAGGAGAATCTGGAGCTTCCAGCCCCTGCCGTCTCGGTTTCCTGCGGGAAGGGATATCAAGTCTGGTTGTCGCTTGCGGAACCCATAGCTGTGGCGGAAGCATGGAGTTTTCAGGAGTCGCTGCGGCGCCACTATTTTGCCGATCTTCCAGAGGCCAATCTCAAGTTCTATCCCGGCGTCGAGGCGTCCTCGCGCCTGTTGCAACTGGCCCCCGCCCGTCATCCGGAAAACGGCAAATGGTCTGCCTTCATCGACCCGACCCTGGGAGATATGTTTATCGACGAGCCATGGCTGGAAATGGCTCCGAATTTCGACAAGCAGGCCGCCATTTTGGCCGACCTGGAAAGCATCAGAAGCGATGATTTCCGACGGGCGCTGGATTTTCTCCAACCGGTGGCAGAAGCAGGGAGTTCGCTCTCGGAGGAAACGGCAATATCGCACGGCGGGGAGCTCACACGGCCAGCGGTCACCGCCAGTGCCTCCTGCTCGACGCTGAATGTAGGGAGCAATTTTAGTGATCCGAAGAGCTTCCTGATGGCCGTCATGAATGATCCATCCGCTGACGCCGATAACCGAATCAAGGCCGCAAAAGCCCTGTTGCCCTACTTCGAAGCCAAACCAGAACCCAGCAGGTGATCGCCGTTGATCAACCCGGCGATGGGTCGTCAACAAGACATTAAAATTCCCTCTTTGGATTTACGGAGAAATCGAATGGCCTCAACGCCAAATCCTGCCGTCTGGGAAACGGTCAGCCAAAACATTACCGCGCGTCATTCGGTACGCGGATATTTGCCAACGCCGGTTGAAAATAGCGTCCTCGAAGAGATTCTGCGCATTGCCTCCCGTTCGCCGTCGGGAACCAACACCCAGCCGTGGCACGTGCACATCGTCACGGGAGCCAGCCGCGACAGAGTCATTCGCAACGTTTGCGCCGCCTTCGACAGCACCCCCCATCGCTGTGATGAAACAATTTACCGTCATCTCGACGAAGAGCCGTACCGCTCTCGCAAGCGCAGTCTCGGCAAAGCCTTGTATGGTCTGATGGGTATTCACAAGGGAGAAACAGAGAAGATGCTGGCACAGCAACGGCGCAACTTTGAATTCTTCGGTGCGCCGGTGGGGCTCTTTGTCACCATAGATAAAGCACTGGGCTACGGGAGCTGGCTCGATACCGGCATGTTCATGCAATCCTTGATGCTTGCCGCCAAAGCGCGCGGATTGGACACCTGTTCCCAAGGCTTCTGGGTCAATTTCGAGTCGGTGGTAGCCAGGGTTGTTGGCTGGCCCGAGAGCGAGCGATTGGTCAGCGGCATTGCGCTCGGTTATGCCGACGACTCGTTCCCCGAGAACGCGCTGTCCAGCGAGCGCGTGGTACTCGAAGAATTTGCGATTTTCCACGAATAAACGGTGTCTGGAAATTGAAGCTACTCGTCTAAACGGCCATTAAAGCGAGAACAAAAGACTTGCTTTTTCATTGAGGTGCCCCAAAACACGTGGTTTGACATTGAAGCCTCGGATCGAAAGAAAACCTGCGCCGTCAACCACAAAAATCAGTCATGAGTAGTTGACTTATGCACAAAAATTATCAGTAGCCATTTGATGGTGTTTTTTTTGGAAAAAGCTTCGGCATCTTTCCTTTTGAGTCATTGATTCTTATAAATCAATGAGTTAGATCGTCGCTCAATTTGTGGGCAGAGTAAGGAGAATCCTTGGCTGGCTTGAACTTAGCCCGCTTCTTTACACATTACCCACAAAGTTATCCACAGCTTTTGTGGGTAACCGAAAAAGCCTATTGCCGGCATAGGTTTACGTTGAAATCTTCAGATTGAATGCCGGTTTGTCGATCCCGCGCTAAACTCTTCTTTTGATGTTCCCTGCCCCATTGCACGCTTTGTGATGAACACCCCCAATCCGCTTCCACGTCGTCCGCGCGGGCGCCCGGCCAATAACGGTCAAAACTACGCGGACACCCGTCTACTCCTGATCCGGCGGGGAATCGAAGTGCTGACCGAACGCGGCGTCAATGCAACCACGCTTGATGAAATCCTGAAGTCGGTCGGGGTGCCGAAGGGGTCGTTCTATCACTACTTTCCGAGCAAGGACGCTTTCATCTTCGAGACACTCGACGCCTACGCCGCTTATATGCGGAACAAGCTCGACCGGCATTTTCGCAACGAAGCGTTGCGGCCGCTTGATCGCATCCGGTCGTTTGTCGATAACGCCTGCGAAGGCGTGGAACGCTTCAATTTCGCCCGCGGCTGCCTCGTTGGCAACCTCGGGCAAGAGGTCAGCTCGCTCAATCTGGGCATTCGGCAGCGGCTCGAAGAAATCCTTCGAACGTGGGAAGCGAGTCTCTCGGATTGTCTTCAATCCGCGGTGGATGCGGGCGAATTGCCGGAAGAAACCGACTGTCCGGCGATGGCGCATGCGTTCTGGATCGGCTGGGAGGGTTCTGTCCTGCGCGCCCGGCTGATGGGGGCGACAGAGCCAATGCAGGCGTTCCTGGGGCTTTTCATGGCGGCGATTCGCTGATATTTTTCGTTATTTCTAGACGACCGGTCTAAATAATCACAACGAGAGGAAGAAAAAGATGTTTCGAGGAATTCTGATCAACAAAGACGAGTCGGGCTACCGCGCCAATCTGCAGTCGATTGACGAGACCGTATTGCCGGAAGGCGATGTCACCGTGCAGGTGGCGTGGTCGACGCTCAACTACAAGGATGCGTTGGCGATCACCGGAAAATCGCCGGTGGTTCGGCGTTTTCCGATGATTCCCGGCATCGACCTCGTCGGAACCGTGACCGAATCGCGCCATCCGCGCTGGCAAGCAGGTGATCAAGTCGTGCTGAATGGCTGGGGTGTCGGGGAAACACACTGTGGCGGGCTGGCCGAACTGGCGCGGCTGAACGGCGACTGGCTGGTGCGGCTGCCCGCTGGATTTACGCCACGCCAGTCGATGGCCATCGGCACGGCCGGCTATACCGCCATGCTGTGCGTGCTGGCGCTGGAAAAGCACGGCGTGAAGCCGGGCGATGGCGAAATTCTCGTCACCGGCGCGGCTGGCGGCGTTGGCAGTGTGGCGGTCGCCCTCCTCGCCAAGCTCGGCTATACCGTTGTGGCCTCAACCGGAAGGCCGACCGAATCGACTTATCTGACCAACCTTGGCGCGCACGCAATCATCGATCGCGCCGAGCTGGCTACTCCGGGGCGTGCCCTTGGCAAGGAACGCTGGGCCGGCGTCATCGACACCGTCGGCAGTCATACGCTGGCCAACGCCTGCGCGACGACGCGCTACAGCGGCGTGGTAGCCGCGTGTGGATTGGCTGGCGGCATGGATTTTCCGTCCACCGTCGCCCCGTTCATCCTGCGTGGCGTGACGCTGTGCGGCATCGACAGCGTGATGGCTCCGCTCGCCGTGCGCGAGGAAGCCTGGAAACGCCTTGAGCGCGATCTCGATCCGGCCAAACTCGACGTCATGACTACGGAAATCGGTCTGGCCGATGCGCTCGATCAGGCGCAAAAATTCCTCGACGGCCAGGTGCGTGGGCGCCTGGTCGTTCGCGTCGGCGCGGCCTGAATTTGACAGAAATCAGCGCCATAGGGAAAATCCGCGCTCCATTTGGTTCGAAAACGGAACACGGTGCAAATCCGTGGCGGGCCCGCCGCTGTATCCGGGGACGAACGCTGCAAGGTTGAGACAACCAGCCACTGACGGAGCCCACTCCGTTGGGAAGGCGCGGCGGTTCGGCTGATCCGGTAGCCAGAAGACGTGTCGAACCGAAGCGGAGCTTTGGCAAGGGCTCCGGCTGACCGCATGCGCAAGCGTGCCGTCAGCCGGAGCCCTTTTTGTTTTTTCTGTTTCCCGAGGAAAGGATTCCACCATGTTCCGAGCCACGCTTGCCCAGACCGCCCCCGACAATTTGCTGATCGCCGGAGATATTGGCCAACCATCGACTGGCTACGCCGCCGCCCCGAAATTTTCCATCAAAGCCGTCAGCGACTCGCTCGACGGCGCGCTTCAGGACAAGATCGACAACAAGACAAAGCCGCTCGGTTCGCTCGGGCTTCTGGAGAAAATTGCGTTCAAGGTCGGGCGAATCCAGAACACGCTCTCCCCGATCTTCACCAATCCCCACATGCTGATCTTCGCCGGCGACCATGGCGCGGCCAAGGCGGGGATTTCGGCTTACCCGCAGGACGTCAGCTGGCAGATGGTGGAAAACTATCTGCAAGGCGGCGCGGGCGCCAATGTTTTCTCGCGCCTGAACGGTTTGAAGATGGTCGTTGTCGATGCCGGCGTTGCGCACGATTTCGGCGAACGCGAAGGGCTGATCAACGCCAAGATTTCGCCGACCGGTACGCGCAACTATCTCGTCGAACCCGCCATGACGCGGGCGCAGTGCGAACTGGCATTGGCGCATGGCGCCGACTTTGCCCGCGACGCCATCGCCCAAGGCTGCAACATTCTCGGACTCGGCGAAAAAGGTATCGGCAACACGGGATCGGCATCGCTGATTACGCATCTGCTGACCGGCGCGCCGCTCGTCGAATGCGTCGGGCGCGGCACGGGCATCGACGACGCCGGCCTGGCCCACAAGCGTGCCCTGATGCAGCAGGCGATCGATCGCGCCAACTTGCCCGCCAACGCCGATGTGATGACCGTCCTGACCGAATTCGGCGGTTTCGAGATCGTCATGATGACCGGCGCCTATCTGGCGGCGGCCGAGGCCGGTATCACCATCATGGCCGATGGCGTGATCGCTACCTCGGCTCTGCTGGCCGCTGCGCGCATCGAACCGAACGTGCTCGACTACGTGATCTTCTGCCACAAGTCGGCCGAGGCCGGGCATATCGTGCAATTGAAGGCGCTCAACGCCGATCCGATTCTCGATATCGGCATGCGGCTTGGCGAAGGCACCGGCGCCATGGTCGCCTATCCGCTGCTCTGCGCGGCGATGGCCTTCATGAACGAAATGGCCAGCTTTGAATCGGCGGGGGTCAGCAAGAAGATCCGGTGACGGTATTGTGGTCAGGAAGGCGTTGATTACGGTAGATTTCGACTCTTCCGGCGTGCTGATTGACGCCTTCCAACCTTCTGGCAACACCGAAACTGGCAAAGGAATTCCGATTGAAAGTAGTGGTTCCCGTAAAGCGAGTGGTGGATTACCACATTCGCGTGCATGTAAAGAGCGACGGCAGCGGCGTGGAAACGGCTGGCCTCAAGATGTCGATGAACCCGTTCGATGAAATCGCCGTCGAAGCCGCCGTGAGCCTCAAGGAAGCCGGAATCGTCAGCGAAGTCGTGGTCGTTTCGGCCGGGGTCGCCGCCTGTCAGGACACGCTGCGTACCGCGCTCGCCATGGGGGGCGACCGGGCGATCCTGATCGAAATCTCCGCGGATGCCGAGAAGAATCTGCAACCGCTCGCCGTCGCCAAGCTCCTGCGCGCCGTCTGTGACCGCGAAGCGCCGCAACTCGTCCTGTGCGGCAAGCAAGCCATCGACGACGATGCCCACCAGACCGGCCAGATGCTCGCCGCCCGCCTCGACTGGCCGCAGGCGACGGCCGTCTCGGCGATCGAAGCGGCACCGGGGCTGCTTACCCTTACCCGCGAAATCGACGGCGGCCTCGAACGTCTGCGGGTCGATCTGCCGGCCGTCGTCACCGTCGACCTGCGGCTCAACGAACCGCGCTACGTCACGCTGCCCAACCTGATGAAAGCTCGGAAGAAACCCATTGAGACGCTGACGCCGGAATCACTCGGCGTCGATATCGCGCCGCGCCTGCACATCCTCAAGGTCAGCGAGCCAGCGCCACGCGCGCGGGGAGAAATTCTCGCCAGCGTCGGCGAACTGGTCGCCCGCTTGAAGGAAAAAGGAGTTTTCGCATGAACCTGCTCGTTCTGGCCGAACATCACGCGGACGCACTGACACCGGCCACCCTCAGCGCGCTGGCCGCCGCTCGCCGACTGGGCGGCGATATTCATCTCCTGATTGTCGGCACGGACTGCCGACGCATCGCCGAATCAGCCACGCGTCTCGCCGGCGTTTCTCGCGTTCTCGTCGGCGATGCCACGCATCTCGCCACGCCGACGGCCGAAGACCTGACGGCGGTTATCCTCTCCGTGCTCGCCCGCAACGCCTATAGCCATGTGCTGGCGCCGGCTACGTCGACCGGAAAAAGCGCCCTCCCCCGCGTCGCCGCCAAACTCGATGTCGCGCCGGTATCGGACGTCGTCGAAATCGTTGATGCGGAGACTTTCGTGCACCCGATCTACGCCGGCAATGCGTTGGCGACGGTGCGCTCGACCGACCCGATCAAGGTCATCACCGTGCGGCCGACGGCATTTGCCGGAACGCTCAGTGAAACCAGCGCTGCTCCAGCGAGTCTTGAGACGATTTCCGTTCCTCCGGCCGATACGCGCAGCCGTGTCACTGGACGCGACCTTACCGCTTCGGCCCGGCCGGAACTGGCGTCCGCGAAGACGGTAGTCGCCGGCGGGCGCGGTCTGGGCAGCAAGGAGAATTTCGAGCGCTTGCTCGTTCCCCTCGCCGACAAGCTTGGCGCAGCAATTGGCGCGAGCCGTGCCGCTGTCGATGGCGGTTTTGTCCCGAACGACTTGCAGATCGGCCAGACGGGCCAGATCGTCGCGCCGCAGTTGTATATCGCCGCCGGCATTTCCGGCGCCATTCAGCACGTCGCCGGCATGAAGGACAGTCGCGTCATCGTCGCCATCAACAAGGATCCCGAAGCGCCGATCTTTCAGGTCGCGGATTTCGGGCTCGTGGGCGACGTGTCGCAGCTACTGCCGGAGTTGACGGAAAAAGCAGGTTGAACGGCCCGATTGGTGCAAGGCTGCCTGTTTTTTCAGCAGTCTTGCAAAAGCCTTTTCGTAGAGTGGGTTAGCCCACCTTTCCAGCGTTTATCCACAGACTTGCTGGCAGATATTGTGTGTAGTCCACCGGGGTTGTTCACATTGTCGCGTAATTAGGCCCCTCGCCGCCCTGCGGCGGTACCCAGACGATGTTCTGCGTCGGGTCCTTGATGTCGCAGGTCTTGCAGTGGACGCAGTTGGCGGCGTTGATCTGTAATCTGGGCTCGTCGTTCTCATCGCGCACGATCTCATACACGCCGGCCGGGCAGTAGCGCTGCTCGGGGGCATCGTATCGCGCCAGATTAACCGTGATCGGCACCGAAGCATCTTTCAGCTTCAAGTGACACGGCTGGTTTTCCTCGTGGTGGGTGTTCGAGAGATAGACCGACGAGAGGCGGTCGAAGGTGATGGCGCCATCCGGTTTCGGATAATCGATCGGCTGGCAAGCGGCGGCCGGCTTCAGTTTCAGGTGATCCGGCACCGCATGGCGCAGCGTCCACGGTGCCTTGCCGTTGAATAGCCACTGCTCGATACCGAACATCAGGCCGCCTAGTCGTAACCCTCTGCTCAGCCACGGCTTGAAGTTGCGCGCGCGGTAGAGCTCGTCGTAAAGCGCGCTTTGCCGGAATGCGGCCGGGTAAGCTGCTAACTCGTCGCGTTGCCGGCCGGCTTCGAGCGCCGCAAAGCACGCGTCGGCGGCCAGTTTCCCGGACTCGATGGCACCGTGCGAGCCCTTGGTGCGGGCGGCGTTGAGGAAACCGGCGTCGTCACCGACCAACGTGCCGCCAGGGAATGTCAGCCTGGGCAGGGATTGCAGGCCGCCCGCCGTGATCGAGCGCGCGCCGTAGGCGATCCGCAGGCCGCCTTCGAGGAAGCCCCGGATAGCTGGATGCGTCTTGAAGCGCTGGAATTCTTCGAAGGGCGAAAGATACGGATCGCTGTAGCCAAGCCCGGTGACGAAGCCAACGGCGATCTGATTGTCCGCCATGTGGTAGAGGAAGCCGCCGCCGTAGGTGGCGTTGTCGAGCGGCCAGCCGGCGGTGTGAAGGACGAGCCCCGGTTGGTGCTTTTCCGGGGAAATTTCCCAGATTTCCTTGATGCCAAGGCCGTAGACTTGCGGATCGGCGTTTTCACGGAGTCCGAAACGTTCTTCGATTTGCTTGCCGAGATGGCCGCGCGAGCCTTCGGCAAACAGGGTGTAACGGGCGTGCAATTCCATTCCCGCCTGGAAGGCCGGCCCCGGCTGGCCGGCCTTGTCCAGTCCCATGTCGCCGGTCACGACGCCCTTGACTGCGCCATCCTCGTCATAGAGCACGTCGGCTCCGGCGAATCCCGGGTAAATCTCGACGCCAAGCGCTTCGGCCTGTGACTCGAGCCAGCGGCAGAGATTGGCGAGGCTCAGGACGACATTGCCCTCGTTATGGAAACAACCGGGCAACAACGCATGGGGAATTTCGAAACTCTGCCGTTCGCCAAGGATCAGGAAGCGTTCGTTGGAGACCGGAACAATGCCTGGCGCCGCTTGGCGCCAATCGGGCAGTAACGCATCGAGTGCACGCGGGTCCATCACCGTGCCGGAGAGAATGTGACCGCCGATTTCCGCGCTTTTTTCAATCAGGCAGACGCTGATTTCCTTGCCTGCCAAGCCGGCCAGTTGTTTTAGCCGGATCGCCGCCGACAGCCCGGCCGGGCCGCCGCCAACAATCACCACGTCGTAGTCCATCGATTCGCGTTCTGTCGTCATTTGAGGTGCGGAAAGTAGTGGGTCAAATAGCCGCACGGGCATGATTTGGGGAAACTATTGTAAGCCGCTGCGGAATCTCTTTTCAGTTGACCGGCCAATTGCATCGGGCCTGCCTAGTCATTCTTATCGAACCAGACCATATCAATCGGACGCTTTGATCAACCTGTCGGCATAAAGCATGGTTGGGCTGTTGTCGGCCAGAAGCGGCCGGTCGCCTCGCCATAGCGCAAGTCATTCGTACGACCGCTCTGCCCAAAATCCTGCCGGATGCCTTATGCGAACTGTTCGGCCAAAGCCGACCTTGGGTCTCGTGCCAAACTCGGGCAGCAACGCCCCGGTTAACCTCGGTTCTTTCACGCTAAAGTCTTTGGCCATCCTTACAATTTCAGGTACCTGTATTTCTGTCTGCATGAAAGATCTAGGTGGTTGAGATTTATTTAGAAGGGGTGTCAGCTGCCCTTTCAAACGTCCTGCTAAAATTATCTCTTCATCTAGAGGAAAATTACTACGCGCGGTGTTAGGCCGAAGCGATCAGCAATGGTGGCTCCGAGTGTTCTGCCATCGGCCGGATTGATCCAAAGCCCACATTTCAAGGCGTCAGCGTCATGTCGGTTTGGTGGTCAGAACTGCCGTTATGGTCGAAAGGTTCACCCCTCCCCGAACAGTTGACCGCCGCCAGCCCTGTCTGAAGGCGCAACGTCTTCAAAAATTACATAGATGTGTTTCGGGTCGGTTCCAGTGTTGCGAACGATGCTATCGGTAATTTCGGCTGCAACGACTTCCAACGCCCTTTAGAACCAAGGAGAACTTTTTTGTCATCTGTGATCAAGGGCCCGAAGGATTTCTGGAAGGGCGTCGCTTATCTTAGCTTTGGTGCGATCGCGTACTGGATAGCCCGTGATTATTCGTTCGGGTCGGCGAGTCGCATGGGCGCCGGTTATTTTCCGACCATGTTGTCGGGACTGCTAATGCTTCTCGGCTTGCTCGCAGTACTTCGCGGCGTGACTCGGCCAGGCGTGCCGCTCGGTGCCTTTGCCTGGAAGCCGGCGCTGGTCATCACCGCATCGACGCTGGCGTTCGGCGTACTGCTCACGCGCGCCGGGCTGATCGTCGCGCTGCTCGTGCTGATCATGGGCAGCGCGCCGGCGAGTTCGAGGTTCCGTTTCGAATGGCAGGTCGTGTTCATGGCGCTCGGATTGATCGTCTTCTGCGTCCTTGTCTTCGTCACGGGGCTGGGGCTGCCGATGCCCCTACTCGGTTCGTGGTTCGGCGGCTAATGATAAAACGACATGGACGCCAACCTCTTTGCCAACCTTTGGCTGGGACTGCAAACCGCCGGCAGCTTCATCAACCTCTTCTATTGCCTTACCGGCGTCATTCTCGGCACGGCGATTGGCGTCCTGCCTGGCCTCGGCCCCGTCGCGACGATCGCCATGTTGCTGCCGATCACCTTTGGCCTGCCGCCGGTGTCATCCCTGATCATGCTCGCTGGCATTTTCTACGGCGCGCAGTACGGCGGATCGACGACGGCGATCCTGATCAATCTGCCCGGTGAATCGTCGTCGGTCGTGACTGCGCTCGACGGCCACGAAATGGCCAAGAACGGCCGCGCTGGCAAGGCTCTAGTGACGGCTGCGCTGGCGTCGTTTTTTGCCGGCACGGTGACGACTATCATGATCGCGTTGTTCTCGCCTCCGCTCGCAGAAATCGCGCTCAAATTCGGATCCGCCGAGTATTTCTCGCTGATGGTCCTCGGCCTCGTAGCTTCGATGGCTCTGGCCCGCGGCTCGCTAATTCACGCGCTCGGCATGATTGTCCTCGGCCTGCTGCTCGGCATTGTCGGCACCGACGTCAATTCCGGCGTCGCTCGCTACAGCTTCGATATTCCCGAATTAATCGACGGCATCAACTTCGTTGTCGTCGCGATGGGTGTCTTTGGTCTTGGCGAAATCATCAGCAACCTGCAGAACGAAACCGAGCGCAGCCTGCTGGTCAAGAAGGTCACCGGCTTAATGCTCAACAAGGAGGATTTCAAAGCGATCGCCGCGCCGGTGTTGCGCGGGACGATGCTCGGGTCGATTCTGGGCATTCTGCCCGGCGGCGGTGCCATGCTCTCGTCGTTTGCCGCCTACGCCCTGGAAAAAAAGGTATCGAAAAACTCGGCCAATTTCGGCAAGGGTGCGATCGAAGGCGTCGCCGCGCCGGAGGCGGCCAACAACGCCGGTGCGCAAGCGTCGTTCATTCCGATGCTGACACTCGGCATTCCGTCGAACCCGGTCATGGCCTTGATGATCGGTGCGATGATCATCCAGGGAATCCAGCCCGGCCCGTCGGTGATGGTCGAGCAACCTGCGCTGTTCTGGGGACTCGTGGCGTCGATGTGGATTGGCAACGTGATGCTGGTGATTCTCAACCTGCCGCTGATCGGGCTCTGGGTGAAGATGATTTCAGTGCCCTACCACCTGCTTTTCCCGGTGATCCTGGTGTTCTGCTGCATCGGCGCTTTCAGTCTGGCCAACACGTCGTTCGACGTTTACTTCATGGCGCTCTTCGGACTCGCCGGCTACCTCTTCCGCAAGCTCGAATGCGAGCCGGCGCCGATGCTGCTAGGCTTCATTCTTGGCCCGATGATGGAAGAATTCCTGCGCCGCGCGCTGCTGTTATCGAAGGGAAACCCGATGGTGCTGATCGCACGGCCGATCAGCGCCACGATGCTGACGCTTGCCGCGCTGATCATGGTGACGCTGATGCTGCCGGCGCTGCGCAAGAAACGCGAAGAGGTCTTCGTCGAGGACGATTGACTTTCCGCCGCAAGGACATTTATAAACCTTAAGACCTCGCAACTCGTTTCCTCCTTCGTGAGGTTTCGGCCCGCTGATTGGCGATCAGCCAGATGACCGCCGTTGAGTGCGAAGTTCATTTTCTCGGATGCGCTCAACTTGGAAAGCCGCTAATTTCGCGTGGAGTCCAGCGGCTTTTTCAGTCCACCCGACGCCATCTCTCCGGACGGCGCTCGAGTCTTCTGGGGGCCAGTTGGCCGACCAGCTCCTGCCGCCGCCGCGAACCAGACTCGCACGTGCCAGTGTCGCCAACCACTGGGCGTCGCCTACGTCCATCTTGCGCCCCGGCACATTCTTGACGTATCAGGCGTTGGCTACTTTCGCACGAACATCCACCGTCTCAAGCGCTGCATACGGACTCTTCCAGTAAATGCCAGTGCTTTCCATCACGACTTCGTCCGGATGAAGCGATGCAACCCATACCGCCAGTTCCCGACGATCTCGCTCGAACGCACCGAGCTGCCGTTGCTCGATACGCATGCTGCTATCAGGCTCCTCGATTAGCGCACAAGCCGTGATCTTCGCCTGATGACTGTCGTGCCCAATAACACGCTTATACAACGCCACCAGTTCCATACCGCCTCCTGTCGATTTACACTCAAAGGTGGAATATGGCAGGTGCCGAAACTGAATGTGGCTGAAGGCGACAAGTCGCCTTCAGCCTATTTAGCGTGCGCTTTCTATGGAAGCAATCCCGGATGGGAGTCAGTCCGGCGGATCACGTTAGGTGCAGGATCAAGCCGACAAAAAATATCACGACCGCTACTCGATCCCTGCCACCCCGAAGTCTTTTTCATCTTCAGGGGTGGCGCCAAGTACGATGATCGTTAGGGAAGCTGCTGGAACCCCGTTTGTTTCACTTGCATCTGCGCGCGATTTCGGTACTCGGCGGGGTCGTCTACGCCGCCGACTCCTGGCTTAAGGATGAAGCCTTCGGCAACAAGCTGATCGACGGCGCGATTCACCGCATCAACGTATGCGGCCTTGCTCCCATACAGTTCCAGCAAGCTCTTGCGGGGATCGCCCACCTTCCGCGTCGCAGGCGTAGTCGGAAAAGCGAGTTGCGAGCTGTTCAGCCCGTTCTGTTGCCCCTCGACGAAGCCCTTCTTGCGTAGGTTGTACCCGGTGAACGTCGCCAGGGGTGCCGCGATATCCGGCATCTTGACTCCCGCCCGCTCGTTCCCCTGTGCGTCGGTCGTCGGTTGGGGCACCACGTAGTACCGGTCTCCTGGTACCGGCGGACTCACCGACTCGTCGTTGACACTCAGGGTGTTATACCCGCCGTTGTAGGGAAGCCCCGCTGCTGCCAGATCCGGTCGCCCAGTGCTCGCGGGATTCGGCGTAGCGACAGCCAGCGTTCCATCACTCACTGACGGATAGCGACTATCAAGAGGCTTCGCCGTTCCCTTAACCCAACCTTCGAGGTTCATGAACAGAGCGCGGTACATCGCAGTGCTAGACACCAGTGCCCAAGGGTTTGCAGACGGGTCGTCCTTTCCAACCGAACGGTCGACCGTATAGTCTGGCTGCAGGTCGGCCGCCTCAGTGGCGGGCAAAGGCGTGTGCTGGGTGCCTGGTGCATAGAAGAGCCGCACATTGTCGGGAACGGGGATCGCCTTACCGGCGCCGTCGGTTACCAGAAGGGATGTGCGCCCGCCGTTCGCCTCGATGGGGCTGTCGTACTGATAGACCTTCGGGCACGTACGCGTCTGTGTGCACTTCTTCAACAATCCATCAGATTTTCCTGTCAGTGGGTCCGTAATGGTGGCGTATGCGAATGGGAACTGGTCGCCAGGTGCGTAGTGCGTTTCTTGCTGCCGCGAGTAGTCGCCCGGTTTTGCCCAGCGATAGTTCGTGTACGTCTTGCGCGATCCGCCCACCAAGGTCAGCATCCCGTCAAACACGCTGCGTCCCTTCGCATCCTCGTTGAATCCTTGCCAGAGGAAGTCGCGCAGGTAACGCCCCGATTGCGAGATTCCGGTGGCTACGGCAATGGCCGGCCGGGTCACCAATGGGTTAACGTTCCCGCTAGCATCCTTCGTCTCGTAGCGGAGAAACGAAATGAGGTCACGGGTGGCGAGGAATCCGAGTCCTAGCACTTTCGGATCGACCGCGGTGTAGTCGAATAAGTAAATCGATCCGTTGTCGCTGCCGTCGTCGAGAGCTGCCGCGTACCGGGCATCGGCGCGCAGGCTCGCGCGGTCAATCTCCACATGCCCTAAACCGTTGGGGCCGGTATTACCCGCCTCGGCGGTGCCGGCACCCGGCACGTATTTCCACAGCTTTTCGTCCACCACGATGGGGGATGAGTTTGGCGTCTTACGGATGGTGAGCGTCGCGGGAGTGCCCGGCACGCGCTTGTAGTAGGTGCCGAGCAGGTTGGCCGTCGGACTGTCGGCGATGAACTCGTCCCGCACCTCGCCGGTGATCAGTGCATTGCCGTTCGCCACATCGCGCGCGACGGGCACGGTCATGCCGATAACCGGCCATTTGTTCTTATCCGTAATAGCGGCAGGCCTGTCGATCGAGAACTGCTGCGGACGGTCACCCTGCCAACCGGACAAGACGATGGTGTAGCCCTGATTCAGCAAGAAGGCGTTGCCCGCCCCCTTGCCCCGGACAACGCCCTTCGCCTCGCTCGGCATGACCGGCTTGACGGCGTTATAGATGTCCATCGTGTTGCTGTCCTGCAGCGCCGCCAGCGCAATGGTGCGCCCTCGATTGACGACCTCGTAGAGCAATGTGCCGTTGGCCTTGGCCGGATCGGTCGGCGTCAGAATCACAACATCAAACGAGTACTTTACCGTTCCCGTGCCGTCCGCCGCATTTCTCAGATCAACAATGGTGCGAGCGCAGGGGTCGTCCGCCTTCACGGTGCCCTTTGCCTCCGCAAGCATATAGGTGTAGGTGCCGACGTTGCCGAACTGGGTCCCGTTGTACGCAAGCCCGGTCGTCTTGACCACCAGCGAGTCAATTGCAGACTGCTTAATCGGGCAGGCCGCCGCTAATTCGGGAGGCGCGACCACGCTGTCAGTCTTGGATGTCGAGTCACGATCGGAATCGGAATCGGAACCGGAACCGCAGCCCGCCATTATGAGGACTGCCCCACACGCGAACGCCACCCGATATATCTGGGTTGCTCTCATACCGAACAAAATCTGCATCGCATCTCCTTGGTTTCACATGATTGACGCCAACCGGCACCCGAGACAGTAGGTTTCCGTTGAGTTGCAGTCAAACGTATCATTTTGGTGCAGGCATGAATATAATTAATGCATGAATCACCTCCCCTCCATTACGGCTTTGCGCTGCCTAGACGCCAGTGCGCGTCTAGGCAGTTTCACGCTTGCCGGGAAGGAGATGCACCTCACGCAGAGCGCAGTCAGTCATCATATTCTTACGCTCGAACGGGATCTCGGCATCGCGTTGTTCATCCGACGACGCGGCGGGCTGGAACTCACGCCACCCGGGCGGATGTACTGGGAAGAGACGCTTCACGCTCTGCTCCTCCTGCAGCGCGCGGGGCATCGGGTCAAGGGCGCCAGCCGCCAACACAGCACGGTTACGATCTCCGTGCCGCCATCGTTCGCCAATCTCTGGCTAATGCCAAAGATAGGCCTGTTCGTCCGTGACAACTGCGACATCACCCTCAATCTCATCAATCGTCAGGACTCGGGGGTGACGCGTTACGGGGAAGAGGACGCCAGCATTGAGCTGTCCGAAGGCAACGCTGCGGGATTCGTTTCCGTCCGACTGCTGTCGCTGGTCTATCATCTCTATGGATCGTCAGAATTGCTCGCGCGCCTTGGGGTGCCGCGGCCCTCGGCCGCGCGGGGCGAGCTCAAAGACGGCACGCTGATCGAACTGCTCCGATCGGCGCCGCTTATCCGCACGAGCATGAATGACGCGTGGCCGGAATGGCTGCGATTGTCCAAACTTGATGAATTCGTGCCGCCGGCGCGACTGACCGACGGTCCAGTGTACGCGCAGGCGTCTTTAGCCTTGCTTGCCGTGATTAATGGCACCGGCGTCGCCCTCTTGCCCCGGCATGCGGTGGAAAACCATCTTCACGGACGCACCGTCGTGAAACTAAGCCGGCTCGGTTGGCCTGCTACAAAGGCTTATTACCTGCAGTGGTCGGATAACATTCCGGTCACCCCAGCGCTTCGCCGCTTTGCCGAGTGGGCCGAGACAGTGGCCGAGTCGGAGGCGGAGCCGAGTGCGTGATGTGCGTCGCTTTCATTGCCCACTGGCCGTGGCCGCGTTCCATGGCGGGGCGTCCACCGCCGCGCCTGGACTGTGGGTGCTCGTGGCGACCGTGGCGGCCGGATCTCTCCTCGGCCCCGCCTGCACGCAAGCTGGAGCGGCTTACCCCGAACGACCGGTGCAACTCATCGCCCAGCAGCCGCCGGGAAGCCAGTCTGAGGCTATCAGTCGGATTTGGGCCGAATGCGCTACCCGAGAGCTAGGCAAGCCGGTGGTCGTGATCAGCAAGCCGGGAGCAAATGGGGTCGTGGCCGCGAATTACCTCAAAACACGACCAGCGGACGGATATACCCTTATGACTGCGGGCATGTCGCAGCTCACGATTACGCCCCACGTCTACCGGCATAAGACCTACGATCCGGTGAAGGATTTTGACGGAATCGCAGTACTGACTACTTCTCCGCTCCTTTTGGTGGCCGGCGTTTCGAGCGGCATCCGCGAGCTGCCTGGCATCATAGCCGTCGCTCGCAGAACGGCAGGCGGTGTCAACTATGGATCGCCCGGCATAGGAAGCCCCGCCCACCTGCTTACGGCGGCTGTTCTGCGGCAATTGCGCTCTGAAGGAATGCATGTACCGTACATCGGTGAGGCTGCAGGTGTCAGGGCGCTACTCGCCGGTGAGATCAGCATCATGACGCTCACGGCCGGCACCGCCGGCCCTCTAATCAAAGATGGTCGCGTGGTTCCGTTAGCCACCTACGCCGCGTCAAGGGACGAGGCAGCTGCAGACGTTCCAACCATCGTCGAAATGACGAGAAACAACGCGTTGGCGCTACCAGGTTGGTTGGCATTGGTCGCGAAGGCTGGTACGCCAGGGATGGTGACTGAGCGGCTTCGGGAAGTTACTGCGAAGTGCGCACGATCCGATCCACAATACCGAAGGCGGCTCGCACTGGTGAATGCCTCACCCGTCGACTCGGCATTGAGCGGGGTGTCGACGTGGCTGAACCGTTACACTAACCAATTCAAGCCACTGATCGAGCAACTTGAGATCACCGAGTAACAATTGATCCGGCCCAAATAAGTTTCTACGCGGCAAGGGCAGACGACTTGAGGCCGTATGTCCGCTGTACTTTGCTACCTGCCGCCCAATAGCAATTCCAGCGAAGGGCGGCAATGGGTCGCTCGGGCTGTAGCGGATAAAGAGAAGCAGACGTAGAGACCAACTTGCCGGGCTACGGCCGTTGACCGTCGGGTTACTGCCGTTGGCAGCGACCTACCCCAACGGCAGCAGTGGCCGACGACTTGCCGGTGATCAGTCATCACGAACGGCGGCTCTACTCAGACTCCGGCCATAGACGCTCCGTTATCGCATCCGGCAGCTGAGGGTCGGGAACAGCCGGTCAGACGGCCGCCATTGAGCGGTAAAGTCCCACAGGAATAGATGGTCAGGATGGTGCGATTTTGTAATCCGCCGTTGCTAATGGAAATCCCGGCTGCTCGTCGGCAATTGCCCGAGCAACGGCGTATGGTCGACCAGCCGCTTGGCAAGCAGGTGGACAACGCCGCCTTCGCGCTGCACGACGCCGAGGACGCCAAGCAGGCGGGCGCTGAGGAGTTCGCGCCGCTGCCGTTCGGCGAGCGCGGGTTGGACGATGACGTTGAGCAGCCCCGATTCGTCCTCCAGCGTCAGGAAGACCACCTGGGCGGTGCCCGGCCGCTGGCGGCAGGTGACGATGCCGGCGCAACGGGCCGGACGCTTGTCGGTATATTCGCCTAGCGCGGCAGTGGGCACGTAGCGCCGCTGTTCGAGCAGCGCCCGCAGCAGGCTCAAGGGGTGGCGGCCGAGCGTCAGGCCGAGCGTGGCGTAGTCGGCAACGAGATCGGCATCTTCGCTCGGTGCCGGTAACGGCAATTCCTCTTCGCGCACCGGCGCTTCGAGCAGCAGATCGCGCTGCACCGGCGCCCCGGCCACTGCCCACGCAGCCTGGCGGCGATGACCGGCAAGCGACTTCAGGGCGCCGCCGGCCGCCAGCGCGGCAAGATCGTCGCGGCCAACGTCGGCGCGCCGCGCCAGATCGGCCACATCGCGGAACGGCCGGGCGACGGCGATGCGCTTTCCAGCCCCCTCGCCCAGACCGGCGATCCGGTGCAGGCCGAGGCGCACGGTCGAGAGCCCATCGCCGGCGAGCGTTGTCTCCCAGTCACTGTGCTGCACGTCGGGCGGCCACACGTCGACGCCGTGCCGGCGCGCGTCCTGCACGAGTTGCGAGGCGGAATAGAAACCCATCGGCTGCGCGTTGAGCAAACCGGTAAGGAAAGCCGCCGGCTCGTGCCGCTTGAGCCACGAGGAAACATAGGTGAGCAGCGCGAAGCTGGCCGCATGCGATTCCGGAAAACCGTACTCGCCGAAGCCTTCGATCTGGCGGAAGATGGCTTCGGCGAACTCGCGTTCGTAACCGCGTTCGAGCATGCCGCCGATCAGCTTGTCGCGCAGATGGCCGACGCCGCCCTTGCGCTTCCACGCCGCCATCGAACGGCGCAGCTGGTCGGCTTCACCCGGCGTGAAACCGGCGGCGACGATCGCCAGCTGCATCACCTGTTCCTGAAAAATCGGCACACCGAGCGTGCGCTCGAGCACCGATTCGACGGCTGCCGACGGATAGCTAACCGGCTCGACGCCCTGCCGCCGGCGCAAGTAGGGATGCACCATGTCGCCCTGAATCGGCCCCGGCCGCACGATGGCCACTTCGATCACGAGGTCGTAAAAGCACTTCGGTTTCAGGCGCGGCAACATCGCCATCTGCGCGCGCGACTCGATCTGGAAGACACCGATGGTGTCGGCGCGGCCGATCATTTCGTACACCGCCGCGTCCTCGCGCGGGATGTCCTGCAGGCGGAACGGACGAGCGAGGCGCCGGGAAATGCCGTCGAACGCACGGCGGATCGCTGTCAGCATGCCGAGCGCGAGCACGTCGACCTTCATCAGACCGAGTGCGTCGATGTCGTCCTTGTCCCACTGGATGATGCTGCGCTCGGCCATCGCAGCGTTCTCGATCGGCACCAGACGATCAAGGCGGCCGCGGCTAATGACGAAGCCGCCGACGTGCTGCGACAGATGGCGCGGAAAACCGCGCAGTTGCTCGGCAAGAATCAGCCATTTCTCGACGCGCGGGCTGTGCGGATCGAGGCCGACTTCGGCGAAGCGCTCCGCCAGGTGTTCTCGCCGCTTTTCTCTCATTTCCCACCACGCCAGCGAGGACGTTAGCGCGTTGATGCGGTCGATGTCGATACCGAGCGCGCGGCCGGCATCGCGCAGCGCCGAGCGCGTGCGGTAGCTGATCACCGTCGCCGTCAGCGCGGCGCGGTCGCGGCCGTATTTCGCGTAGATGTACTGGATGACCTCCTCGCGCCGCTGGTGTTCGAAATCGACGTCGATGTCGG
Organism: Propionivibrio limicola; assembly: GCF_009469695.1. GTDB lineage: Bacteria > Pseudomonadota > Gammaproteobacteria > Burkholderiales > Rhodocyclaceae > Propionivibrio > Propionivibrio limicola. Next base: position 1,199 of record NZ_SSSR01000010.1, on the reverse strand, counting down.
GCGGCTCGTTGCGCTCCTTCGAGATGAAGCGCTCGAACAGCAGATTCGATTGCGCCGGGTCGACCTCGGTCACGCCGAGCGCGTAGCACACCGCCGAGTTCGCCGCCGAGCCGCGCCCTTGGCAAAGAATGCTCCGCGAGCGCGCGAACTTGACGATGTCGTAGACGGTCAGGAAGTACGCTTCGTAGCGCATCTCGGCGATCAGTGCGAGTTCATAGTCGATCTGTTGCGCCACCTTGCCCGGGACGCCATGCGGGTAGCGCACGGCAAGGCCCTGCGTCACCTCGGCGCGCAGATAACCGGCCGGCGTCTGGCCCGGCGGCACGACTTCCTCGGGGTATTCGTAGCGCAGCTCATCGAGCGAAAACCGGCAGCGGTCGGCGATGCGCAGCGTCTCGGCGAGCAGTTCCGGCGGGTAGAGCTGCGCGAGACGCAGGCGCGGGCGCAAGTGTCGCTCGCCGTTGGCGAACAGCGTGTGGCCGGCCTCATCAACCGGCACGTTCAGGCGCAACGCGGTGAGCACGTCCTGCAACGGCCGCCGGCTGCGCACGTGCATGTTCACGTCGCCGGCCGCCACCAGCGGCAGCCCGGTCGCTGCCGACAGTACGCGCAAGGCGGCCAGCCGTTCGGCGTCATCCGGCGCCAGATGGCGCTCGAAGGCGATCCAGCCGCGCCCTGGAAACGTCTCCGCCAGCCAGCGGCCATCGTCGTTCGACGCTTCCGGCGGCGCGATCCACAGCGCCAGGCAGTCGGGAACGCCGCGCGCAAGATCGCCGCGCGTCAGCTGGTAACTGCCCTTCTCCGCGTGCCGCCGGCCGAGGCTGACGATTGCCGAGAGATTGCCGTAGCCGGCGCGGTTCTGCGCCAGCAGCACCAGTTTCAGTCCGTCGGCGAACACCAGTTCGGTACCGACGATCAGCTTCAGGCCAATGGCTTTGGCCGCCACATGCGCGCGCACGATGCCGGCGAACGAGCATTCGTCGGTGACTGCCAGCGCCGCGTAGCCAAGCGCCTGCGCTCGCTCGGCCAGTTCTTCCGCATGCGAAGCGCCGCGCAGGAAGCTGAAGTTCGAGAGGCAGTGCAGCTCGGCGTAGGAAGGGTGTCACCAGCGGTTGTAAATTGACACAGGCCAGCGATTGAAAGTTGATACACCGAACTGAGAAGATCGGCGGTTTTTGAGGCGCCGGTGATCACGAACG